>NZ_CALMPA010000001.1 GCF_937871615.1 uncultured Sphingomonas sp.
ATTTGGGGCAGCCGGCGCGCTCCATCTTCTCGATCAGCAGCGGCAGCGCGCTTTCGGACGAGGAGGTGCCGAGCACCAGCAGAAGCTCCGCCTTCAGATAGGCGATCAGCCGCAGGATCGAAAAGCCGCACACCCGCGCCACCGCGCCCAGCACCAGCAGCACGAACAATAATGAGGTGAGATAGAAAGTGCCGACCAGTGCCGCGAGATTGGCGAGCGTGCCGACGCCATATTTGCCGATCGTGAACGCCATCGCCCCGAACGCGCCGACCGGCGCCGCCTTCATCAGGATCGCCACCACGCGGAACACCGCCGCCGACACATCCTCCAGCAGCGCCAGCACCCGCTCGCCCCGCGCGCCGATCGTGGCGAGGCCGATGCCGAACAGGATCGCGACGAACAACGTCTGGAGGATATTGCCTTCGGTCAGCGCCGACAGGAAGCTTTCCGGGATGATCGCCAGCAGGAAGCCGGTGATGCTCGTCTCATGCGCCTTGGCGGCGTAATCGGCGACCTTGCCCGCATCGAGCGTGGCGGGATCAATATGCAGCCCCGCCCCCGGCCGCACGACATTGGCGACGATCAGCCCGACGATCAGCGCGAAGGTGGAAAAGGTGAGGAAATAAGCGAACGCCTTGCCCGCGACCCGCCCCACGCTGCGCAGATCGCGCATCCCGGCGATGCCGGTGACGATGGTGAGGAAGATCACCGGGGCGATAATCATCTTCACCAGCTTGATGAAACCATCGCCGATCGGCTTCATCGCCTCGCCCGTGGCGGGCCAGAAATGCCCGAGCGTCACCCCGAGCGCGATCGCGATCAGCACCTGCAGATAGAGATGGGCATAAAATGGCCGTCGCGCGGGCGGCGACGCATCCTGCGGCATTGCGACCATTGCATCCCCTTCCCGGACCCGATGCGCGCTTCTTATGCGCAAGCGGCGGCGGGCGGAATCCCCATCTTCACCCGATCGGCGCGACGCCCAGCCGGGGAATCTCGATCGCGGGGCAGCGATCCATCACCACCTTCAGCCCGGCGGCCTCGGCGCGCGCGGCGGCTGCATCGTCGATCACGCCAAGCTGCATCCACACCGATCGCGCGCCGCACGCGATCGCCTCGTCCACCGCGACGCCCGCCGCATCGGATCGGCGGAAGATATCGACCATGTCGATCGGCTCGCCGATCTGCGCCAGATCGTGGAACACATATTCGCCGTGGAGATGCTCCCCGGTGATCTGCGGATTGACCGGGATGACGCGATAGCCATGCCGCTGAAGCATCGCCATCACGCGATACGAAGCGCGATCGGGCCGATCGGACGCGCCGATCATCGCGATCGTGCGGGTTTCCTCCAGCAGCGCCTTGATCGCGGCGGGTTCAGTCAGCGGCACCGATCATACCTTTGTAAATCTGGTCCGCTCGTGCCGGCTGCATCACGCACACCGGCACGATCGGTAACAGACCAACTCCCCTAGCGCGCTTCGGTTTCCAGCCAGTGGATGACGCGTTCCGCAATGGGACGGAAGGTACGGTCGGCGGGGTCGGCGGCGGGCGGCTCGCCCGCGTCGGACGCGCGGCGGATCGCGATATCGAGCGGCACGCGGCCAAGGAACGGCACGCCATGCGCCTTCGCCGCGGCTTCCGCCCCGCCGCTGCCGAACGGATCGGATATTTCGCCGCAATGCGGGCAGGCATAGCCCGCCATATTCTCCACCACGCCGATGATCGGCACGCCCGCCTGCCCGAACAGATCGATCGCGCGCACCGCGTCGATCAGCGCGAGATCCTGCGGGGTGCACACGATCACCGCGCCCGCCGGGCGATGCTTCTGGATCATGGTTAGCTGCACATCGCCCGTGCCCGGCGGCAGATCGACCACCAATGTATCAGCCACGCCCCATTCGGCATCCATCAACTGGCCGAGCGCCCCCGCCGTCATCGGCCCGCGCCACGCGATCGCCTTGCCCGGCGCGACGAGCTGCCCCATCGACAGGAACGGCACGCCATATGGCGTCTGGACCGGGAGCAGCACCTTGTCCTTCGCCTCGGGGCGCGTGCCCTCGGCGCCGAGCAGGCGGGGCTGCGACGGGCCGTAGATATCGGCATCGACCATGCCCACGCGCCGCCCGAGCCGGGAAAGCGCGATGGCGAGATTGGCCGAAACGGTCGACTTGCCCACCCCGCCCTTGCCGCTCGCCACCGCGATCACGCGACGGCGCGGGCGTTCGGCGGTGACGACCACGCGCACCTCGCGCCCCGGCGCGGCGGCGGCCATCTTCACCGTCGCCTCCAGCGCATCGCGCGCCTTCGCATCCAGCCCGGTCGCGTCGAGCACCACGCCGACGCGCGCGCCATCCACCTTCACCGTGGCGCGCGCGCCGGCCACCGCGGCCACCGCCGCCTTCAGTTCATTATCGTCCATAACCGCCGCGATACGATTGATCTGCACGCTTGGCACTGTTTTTCGCGGATTCGCTTCTTATAAGGGGAGCATGATGAAATTGCCGCGCTGGTTCGGGCGCCCCGCCATCCTGATGACCGAAGCTCCCAAAGGCCCATGGGGCCAGGGCGACGACGACGGCAAAAGCGGCCCGCGCAATCCGTGGGCGGTGCCCCCCGGCGGGCGCAAGAGCGGCGCGAAGCCCACCGCGCTCGACGAATTCCTGCGCCGCGCGCGCAGCGGAAACGGCGGCGGCCCGCATCTTCCGCCGGGCGTGAACGCGCGCAACCTGTGGCTGATCGGCACGGCGATCGTCGTCGCGATCTGGCTCGTCTTCACCTCCGTCCACCAGATCGGGCCGCAGCAGCGCGGCGTCGTCACCTATTTCGGGCGCTATTCGGGGATATTGCAGCCGGGCATCCGCCTCACCCTCCCCGCGCCGATCGTCGATGTCGAGAAGGTCGATGTCGAACAGGTGCGCAACGACGATTTCCCCCGCGACGGCGGCGAGAACGTGCTGACCGGCGATCGCAACATCATCGACCTGGCCTATACGGTGCGCTGGCGGGTGGAAAACCCGCGCGATTTCGTGTTCGAGATCAAGGATCCGGAGGAAACCGTTCGCGCCACCGCCGAAAGCGCGATGCGCGCGGTGGTCGCCACCACCACGCTGAACGAGGCGATCGGCGCCGGGCGCACCACGATCGAGGCGCGCGTGGCGCGCGCGATGCAGGAAATCCTCGACGATTATCAGGCCGGCGTGCGCGTGCAGGGTGTGTCGATCAAACAGGCATCGGCCCCGGCCAGCCTGATCGACGATTTCAACGCCGTCACCGCGAAACAGCAGGAAGCGGTCGCCAATCTCAACAACGCGCGCTCCTATTCGCAACAGGTGATCGCGCAGGCCGAGGGCGAGGCCGCGACCTTCGACAAGATGTACGAAGAATATAAGCTCGCCCCGGAAGTGACCCGCCGACGCATGTATTATGAAACGATGGAAGCCGTGCTGCGCCGGACCGACAAGGTGATCGTCGAGACGCCGGGCGTCGCCCCATGGGTGCCGATCGACAAGCTGCGCAAGCTGCCCGACAATGCCGAAGTGCAGGTGCAGGCCCAGCCGGCCCAACCGGCCCAGCCCGCGCAGCAGCAGGGGGCGCAACGATGAGCATCATGCGCAACCCCGTCGCGATCGGATTCGCCGCCTTGGGCGTGGTGATCGTCGGCGCCGCCACCTTCGCGATCGTGCCGGAAACCAAGCAGGCGGTGATCCTGCGGTTCGAAAATCCGGTGACGACGATCAACCAGTGGCAGCCCGGCCAGGTGATCGGCGTGAACACCGGCGCGGGCCTGATCGCGCGCATCCCGTTCATCGACAAGATCGTGTGGGTGGACAAGCGCGTGCTCGACGCCGATCTCGACGACACATTGGTGCTCTCCACCGATCAGCTCAGGCTCAACGTCGATGCCTTCGCGCGCTTCCGCATCACCGATCCGCTGAAGGCGGTGACCTCGACCGGATCGACCTCCGCCACCGAGGAACGCGTCGCCGACCAGCTTCGCCCGCTGCTCGGCACCGCATTGCGCAACGAACTGGGCAAGGTGCCCTTCGCGGTACTGCTCAGCCCCGAACGCGGCAAGGTGATGGACGCGATCCAAAGCTCGCTCCAGCGCAACGCACGGCAATATGGCGTGCAGATCGTGGACGTGCGCATCAAGCACGCCGAACTGCCCGAGGGCAGCCCGCTGGAAAGCGCGCTGCAATCAATGCGCACCGCGCGCCAGCAGGAAG
Source organism: uncultured Sphingomonas sp. (assembly GCF_937871615.1). Taxonomy (GTDB): domain Bacteria; phylum Pseudomonadota; class Alphaproteobacteria; order Sphingomonadales; family Sphingomonadaceae; genus Sphingomonas. The sequence goes on from NZ_CALMPA010000001.1 coordinate 4,230, forward strand.
CCAATACGATCCGCGCGCAGGGCCAGAAACAGGCGCAGATCGTCCGCGCCGAGGCCGATGCCACCGCCGCGAAAATCTATGCCGACGCGTTCGGCAAGGATCCTGATTTCTACAATTTCTATCGCGCGATGCAGTCCTACCGCCGCACCTTCGGCGCGGATGGCGGGCCGGCGCCGGAAGGATCGACGACGATCCTGATGTCGCGCGACAATGCCTATCTGAAGGAATTCGAAGGTCGCGGAAAATGATCGCATGGGCCGGGGACACGCCCGGCCCATGGATCGTTCACATTCAATCGTCGTTCATCGGCGGAAGCCCACTGAAACGCATCCGATAGTGATCGGGTGATTGAGAGGAACATGAAGACCGTGCGCTACGCCTATGCCCTCACTGGCGCCCTCCTCCTCGGCGGTGCCGCCGCCTCGCTGACGCTGCAACACCCCGCCAGCGCGGCGCAGGTCGCGCAGAACGAACCCGGCACGATCAACGCCACCGCGCCGCGCGCGGGCGCGCCGATGAGCTTTGCCGACATGGTGGCGAAGCTCCAGCCGGCGGTGGTCAACATCTCCACCGATCAGAAAGTGACGGTGCAGCAGCCCGCGAACCCGTTCGCCGGCACGCCGTTCGGCGATCTGTTCGGCCAGTTCGGCGGCAATCGCGGCGGCGCGCCGGTGACGCGTGAGGCGCAGTCGCTCGGCTCCGGCTTCATCATCTCGCCCGATGGCTATATCGTCACCAACAACCATGTCGTCGCCGCCGGGATGCGCGGCGCGGTGGTCACCTCGATCCGCGTCACGCTGCCGGATCGCCAGGAATATGTCGCCAAGCTCGTCGGGCGCGATGCCGCATCCGATCTCGCGCTGCTCAAGATCAACGCGCCCAAGCCGCTGCCTTATGTGAAATGGGGCGATTCGGCCCATGCCCGCGTCGGCGACTGGGTGATCGCGATCGGCAACCCGTTCGGCCTGGGCGGCACGGTTACCGCCGGCATCATCTCCGCCGTCCACCGCGTCACCGGCGCGGGCGGCGCGAACGATCGCTTCATCCAGACCGACGCGTCGATCAACCAGGGCAATTCCGGCGGCCCGATGTTCGACATGAACGGCAATGTGATCGGCATCAATTCGCAGATCTTCTCGCAATCGGGCGGCAATATCGGCATCGGCTTCGCGATTCCGGCAGAAGAAGCGCGCCCGATCATCGACACGCTGATGAAGGGCGGCAGCGTGAAGCGCGGCTATCTCGGCATCGGCATCCAGCCGATGACCGACGATATCGCCGCCGCGCTCGGCCTGCCCAAGAACGCGGGCGAGATCATCGGCCGCGTCGAGCCGAACGGCCCGGCGGCGAAAGCGGGGCTGCGCGCGGGCGACGTGGTGATGAAGGTGAACGGCACCGCCGTGACCCCCGATACCACCCTGTCCTATCTGATCGCCAATGTGAGCCCCGGCTCCACGGTAAGGCTCGACGTGGTTCGCGAAGGCAAGCCCGTGTCGATCACCGCCAATGTCGCCACCCGCCCGCCGGAGGATCAGCTTGCCGCGACGACCGGCAGCGGCGACGATTTCTCGGGCGACGACAACAGCGATCAGGCGGGCGAGCAGGCCACCCAGCCGACCAATGCGATCGGCATCACCGTCCAGCCGCTGACCCCGGCGATCGCGCGGCAGGTGGGCGTCGATTCGACGGTGCAGGGCGTCGTCATCAACCAGGTCGATCCGTCGAGCGACGCGGGGCAGAAGCTGCGGCGCGGCGACGTGATCTCCGCGATCAACGGCACGCCGGTGCGCACCGCCGCCGATCTTTCGCGCGGGGTGGCCGCCGCGAAATCGGCCGGGCGCCCGCAGGTGCTGCTGATGATTAACCGCGCGCGCGGGCAGAGCGGCTTCGTCGCGGTGAAGATCAAGTAAGGCTCGCCTCTCTCGCGAAACGGGGCGTCGCGCGATCATCCGCGCGGCGCCCTTTTCGTGCCCGCCGCACGCCGCTAGGCTTGTGCCGCAACGAAAATTCTTCCGGGGGACTTGGGGCATGACCGACAGCATCATGATCGGCGCGGGCAGCGGCGGCGCCAACCCGCAGACCCTGCAACTAAAGCGCGCCAACCGCCACGGGCTGATCGCGGGCGCGACCGGCACGGGCAAGACGGTGACGATCCAGGGGATCATCGAGGGGCTGTCCGCCGCCGGCGTCCCGTGTTTCGTGGCCGATGTGAAGGGCGATCTTTCCGGCATCGCCATGGCCGGATCGCCCGCCGCCAAAACGCATGAGGCATTCGCCCAGCGCGCCGCCGAAATCGGGCTGGCCGACTGGCATTATGCCGACAATCCGGTGCAATTCTGGGATCTCTACGGCGAACAGGGCCATCCGATCCGCACCACGATCAGCGAGATGGGGCCGCTGCTGCTCGCGCGGCTGATGGACTTGAACGACGTGCAGGAAGGCGTGCTGACCATCGCCTTCCACGTCGCGGATACCGAAGGGCTGCTGCTGCTCGATCTCGACGATCTGCAATCCATGCTCGCCAATTGCGCCGAGCGCGCCGACGAGCTGACCAGCACCTACGGCAATGTTTCCAAACAGTCGATCGGCGCGATCCAGCGTTCGCTGCTCCAGCTCCGTTCGCAGGGCGCTGAGCATTTCTTCGGCGAACCCGCGCTGGAGATGGATGATTTCATCCGCACCGACGACAAGGGGCGCGGCATCATCAACGTGCTCGCCGCCGATAAATTGATGGCGAGCCCCAAGCTCTATTCCACCTTCCTGCTGTGGCTGATGAGCGAATTGTTCGAGCATCTTCCCGAGGTGGGCGATCCCGACAAGCCGAAATTGTGCTTCTTCTTCGACGAAGCGCATCTGCTGTTCGACGAGGCGCCCAAGGCGCTGCTGGAGAAGATCGAACAGGTCGTGCGGCTGATCCGATCCAAGGGCGTCGGCGTCTATTTCATCACGCAGAACCCGATCGACGTGCCCGATACGATCGCGGGGCAATTGGGCAATCGCGTGCAGCACGCGCTGCGCGCCTTCACCCCGCGCGATCAGGCGGCGGTGAAGGCGGCGGCGCAGACGTTTCGCGCCAATCCCGGCGTGGACGTCACCACCGCGATCACCGAACTGAAAGTGGGTGAGGCGCTGGTGTCGCTGCTGCAAGCCGATGGCGCGCCCTCACCCGTGGAACGCACGCTGATCCGCCCGCCATCGAGCCGCGTCGGGCCGGTCACCCCGGTCGAACGCGGCGTGCTGATCCAGACCGATGCGATCGGCGCGAAATACGATACGCCGGTCAATCGCGAATCGGCGCACGAACTGCTCGCCGCCAAGACGGCAGCGGCAGCCGCCGCCGCTTCCGCCGCACGCGCGCAGGATGACGCGAACAAGGCGGCGGCACTTCAGGAGAAACAGGAGGCGCGCGCGGCGAAGGAAGCCGAGCGCGAGGCGGCCAATTCACCGTGGAACAAGGCGATCACCTCCGCCACACGCGCTGCCGGCTCGTCGATCGGGCGGCAGGTGGCGAACGAGATCGGCAAGCAGGTGTTCGGCACGTCAAGCCGGCGCTCATCCTCCGGCGGGCTGCTTGGCAGCGTGGTGCGCAGCGTGCTCGGCGGGCTGCTCCGGCGGTAGGATCGTATCCCCCAGGCCGCGCGCTACGCCACCCGATCGGGCTGCGCGGCGAGCAATGCCTCCAGGAACTGCCGCACCTCGCCCTCGATCGGGATCGGCTTGCCGGTCGGCAGGTGGACGTTGACGCTCACCATCTCCACCTCGGTGCACAGTTCGCCGCGCTGATTGGCCAGCTCGAATTTCTTGGTGATGCTCGACGTGCCGAGCCGCTCGATCCGCACCGATGCCACGATCGTATCGCCCCACACCAGCGGGCGGAGATAATCGACCGAGCAGCGGCGAACGTGGAATTCGGTTTCCAGCCACGCCTTGCCCAGCACCTCGGCGATGCCGGTCCATTCCCAATATTCGGTGTCCGCCACATCGGCATATTCAAGGTAGCGCGAGTTGAACACCACGCGCTGCCCGTCGATCTCAGCATAACGGACCTTGAAGCGGGTGGAGAAAGCGAAGCCGGGCCGGGTCATGCATTACCGATGCGGTGATGCGATGCGCGCGTCAACCGGCGGGGCGCGCGATGCGCGGGAGAAAGGCGGGTTTCGCCCCAGTAGCTGACAGAGGCGGCTTGTCGTAAGTTATCGGGTATGTTGATCCGAAAAGCCGAGCCTGCGGATGCACAGGCCATCGCTGCCATCATAATGCCAACCATCAGGGAGGGAGCCACCTACTCGCTCGACCCGTCCATGAGCGAGGCCGAAGCTCTGGCCTACTGGATGGGTTCCGACAAAGAGGTCTTCGTCGCCGTGGATAGCGGCGAGATCGTGGGCACCTACTACATGCGCCCGAACCAAGGTGGCGGCGGGAGCCATGTGTGCAACTGCGGCTATATGACCAGCGCCGCTGCTGTGGGACGTGGGATCGCCAGCAAAATGTGTGAACACTCGTTCGATCATGCTCGGCAGCAAGGATACCGGGCTATACAGTTCAACTTTGTTGTCAGCACGAACGAGGGAGCAATCCGCCTTTGGCAACGCAAAGGCTTTGAGGTTGTTGGTCGTCTGCCGCAAGCATTTCAGCATCCGACGCTGGGCTTCGTTGATGCATTGGTCATGTTCCAGACGCTCTGAGCAGTGGTGGCTAACCACGCCATATCCGCCGCCCGCCGCCCCTCACCGGCGATCGCGTAGCCACATCGCGACCGAGGCCGCGATCGCCAGCGTGAGGCCGATCAGCAGGCCGATCGTCGGCTGGCCGAGGACGAAGCCGATGATCGCGCCGCCGAGCACGCCGATCGCGATCAGGAAACCGCCGGCGGCGGTGGGGCGGGAAGACTTGTCAGGCATCGCGCGCGCCTTGCCACGCCACGCGGCCGGACGCCAGCGCGGCGTGCGCGCGGAAACCCTTTGGAAAGGCATTTTCCGAACGGACTTTTAGGCAGGCCGCGCGCAATAGGGGCGCCGCATGGACCATTTCCCCTATGTCGCCGATCGCGCCACGCTGGCTGACGCCGAGACCCTGCTCCTCGCCTTTGGCGCGGCGGCGGCGGACGAAGCCGCGGCGCGCGCCGATCGCAGCCGCGATATCGGCAACCACATCCATTTCTGCCACTGGCGCCAGATCGAGCGATTGCTCGAACTGCTCTCCGCCGATCACGCGCCGGGCACGGTTCACTAGCGCCACCCGCGATAGAGTTGCCGCCCGGCGCCGTCCCGCGCTATCAGCACCAGATGGTCCGGCGAGGCGCCGCATTACTGGTCGCGATCCTCGCCGTGCCCCCCGCCGTGGCACAGCAACAGCCAACCGCGCCCGCGACAACCGTGCGAGCGACAACGGCGCCGGACGAGATGCTCGATCCCAACGCCCCGCTCGCGCCGATGCCCGATATCGGCGTGGCCTGGCCCGATCTCGCCAAGGCCCCGGCGGAGCCCGATGCGGGGCAAGCCGGCGCCACCAGCGAAACCCGCTACGGCTATCGCATCGAGGGGCTGGACGCGGTGGCATCGCCGCTGTTGCGCCAGCGGTTCGCCGAACTTTCGGTGCTGGATCAGCATGATGGCGAGCCGGCCAATGCCGCGCAGCTCGATCGCCGCGCGCGCGAGGATGCCGAACTGCTCGTCACCCTGCTGCGCGCCGAGGGCTATTATGACGCGCGCGTCCAGACGAGCGTGGATGCGAGCGGCGGCAAGCCGATGGTGGTGCTCGCCGCCGAACCGGGGCAACTCTATCGCCTGAAAGCCGTGACGATCGACGGAGTCGCGGCGGCGGGGGACAAGGCGAAGGCGCTGACCGATGCGTTCGGGGTGAAGCCCGACGATCCGGTAAACGCCGATGCGATCGTCGCCGGGCAGGCGCGGCTGACCGAACAGGCCGGCAAGCAGGGCTTTCCCTTCGCCACGATCGGCGAGCCGGAAGTGACGGTGGATCGCGCCGCGCGCACCGCGACGCTGGACCTTGCGGTCGATCCGGGCCGCGCGCGCAAATTCGGCCGCATCCGCGTCAACGCTGACAACCATGTGTTCGACGCCAAACACGTGCAGGAAATCGCGCGGTTCGAGCCGGGCAAGCCATATTACGCCCCCAATCTGGAGGATCTGAAGCGCGCGCTGATCCAGACCGGGCTGGTCTCCAGCGCCGAGGTGAAGCCCGTGCCGGGCGCGACGCCCGATACGGTGGACGTTGACGTAACGCTCCGGCCAGCGCCGCCGCGCACGATCGCGGGCGAGCTTGGCTATGGCACCGGCGAAGGCGCGCGCGCCGAAGTGAACTGGACGCACCGCAACTTCTTCCCGCCGGAGGGCGCGATCATCCTGCGCGGGGTGCTCGGCACGCAGGAGCAGCTTGCCCAGATCACCTTCCGCCGCAACAATTTCGAAGGCCGCGATCGCGTGCTGACCGCGCAAGCCTCCGCCTCGCATACCGAGCGGCTGGCCTATATCGCCGACACCTTCTCGCTCTCCGGCTCGCTTGAACGGCAGACCAACATCTTCTTCCAGAAGGCATGGGTGTGGTCGCTGGGCGGCGAACTGGTCAGTTCCGACGAGCGCGACGTGATCGCCGCCACCGGCCAGCCGCGCCGGCGGACCTATTATATCGCGGCCCTGCCCTTGAGCCTCACCTATGACGGATCGAACGATCTGCTCAATCCGACAAAGGGCTTCCGGCTCGGCGGGCGGCTCAGCCCGGAACTGTCGCTGCTGGGGCAGGCGTTCGGTTATGCCCGCACGCAGATCGACGCCAGCGCCTATACGCCGCTCAGCGACAGGATCGTGCTGGCCGGGCGCATCCGGCTCGGCACGATCCTTGGCGCGCCGCGTGACGCGATCGCGCCGTCGCGGCGCTTCTATGCCGGCGGCGGGGCATCGGTGCGCGGCTATGGCTATCAGGCGATCGGGCCGCGCGATCCCAACAACGATCCGATCGGCGGGCGCAGCCTGACCGAATTCTCGATCGAGACGCGGGTGAAGCTCGGCAATTTCGGCGTGGTGCCGTTCCTTGACGCGGGCAATATCTATACCTCGCCGCTGCCGCAATTCACCGCGCTGCGTTACGGCGCGGGGCTTGGGTTACGTTACTATTCCAATTTCGGGCCGATCCGCCTCGATATCGGCACGCCGCTCAATCCGCAGAAGGGCGATTCGCGCATCGCCGTCTATGTCTCGCTGGGGCAGGCGTTTTGAGGCGCGCGGCCAGATGGATCGCGGGGCTGGCGACGGCGGCGCTCGCGATCCTCGGCGCGGCGGTGCTGATCGTCGATACCGATGTCGGCCATCGCTGGGTGGCGGATCGCATCGCGGCGGCGCGCACGCCAAGCGGGCTGCGCTTCACGATCGGGCGGATCGACGGATCGCTTTACGGGCGCGCGGTGCTGCGCGACGTGCGCGTCTATGATCTAGACGGGCTGGTGCTCGCCGCGCCCGTCGCGCGGCTGGACTGGGCGCCGTTCCGCTGGCTTGCCAACCGGCTCGACATAAATTCGCTCGACGTGCCGGTGGCGACCTTCGCCAAATGGCCGCGCACCCGGCCAGCCGCGAAACAAGGGCCGTTGCTGCCCGATTTCGATATCCATATCGGGCGGCTCGCGGTCGATCGGCTGATCGTCGCCAAAAGCATCACCGGGGTGGCGCGTTACGGCCGCATCCGCGGGCGCGCGGACATTCGCGCGGGCCGCGCACTGGTCGATCTCGCGGCGGTGGTGGAAGGAAGCGACGCGCTGCGGCTGAAGATCGACGCGGAGCCGGCGCGCGACAAATTCGATATCGCCGCGCACGCCAGCGGGGCGAAGAACGGCGTGCTCGCGCGGCTCACCGGGATCGGAAAGCCATTACGGCTGGCGGTCGATGGCGCAGGAAGCTGGGCGCGGTGGGACGGGCGCGCGCGTGCCATCGCCGGGGGCGGACGGGTGATCGACCTTACGCTCGGCAACCGGGCGGGCGATTACACGCTGAGCGGCGATCTCGTCCCCCCGCTCGTCACGGGCGGCAAGATCCAGCGGCTCACCGGCCCGCGCATCACGGTGAACGGCGGCGCGACGCTCGCCAGGCGGCGGCTGGCGGGCAATCTCGCGCTGCGCTCCGCCGCGCTGGCGGTGGATACCAGCGGGACGATCGACCTCGGCGCGAACGCGTTCCGCAACGTCCGCATCCGCGCGCGGCTGCTCCGCCCCGCTGCCCTGTTCCCGAACATGACCGGGCGCGACGTGGAGTTGCGCGCCGTGCTCGACGGCGCCTTCGCCACCGCCGGCTTCGATTACCGGCTGACCGCCACCCGCTTCGCGTTCGACGATACCGGGTTCGAGCAGGCCCGCGCGGCGGGCAAGGGGCGGCTTTCGAAAGCACCGATCAGCGTGCCGGTGCGCTTCACCGCCGCGCGGGTGACCGGGGTGGGCGATGTCGCGGGCGGCATCCTGCGCAATCTTTCGGTGGACGGCGTGCTGCGCGTTACCAGCCGGATCGTCACCGGCGATGATCTGCGCGTGAAATCGGACAAGCTCACCGGGCGGATCAACCTGCTGCTCGATCTGGCGAGCGGGCAATATCAGGTGGGCGTAAACGGCGCGCTCGGCCGCTATCTGATCCCCGGCCTTGGCGTGGTGGACCTCACCTCCACGCTGCGCGTCGTGCCGGGGCCGGGCGGGCATGGCACCCGCGTGATCGGGCATGGCGAGGCGCGGATGGTGCGGCTCGACAACGCCTTCTTCCGCAGCCTCGCGGGCGGTCTGCCGCGCATCGCCACCGCGCTGGAGCGGACGCCCGACGGGGTGCTGCACTTCACCAACCTTGTGCTGACCGCGCCCGCGCTGCGCCTTGCCGGCACGGGGCTGCGCCGCCGCGACGGGACATTCCATTTCGAAGGGCGCGGCACGCAGGCGAGCTACGGCCCCCTCACCCTGAGGCTCGACGGCCAGATCGACCATCCGACGATCGACCTGCTGCTCGCCGCCCCCAATGCGGCGATGGGGCTGTCACAGGTGCGCGCGCATCTCGATCCCACGCCGCGCGGCTTCGCCTTCACCGCCGCCGGCGGTTCGCGCGTCGGCCCGTTCGAGGCGGCGGGCGAGATATTGCTGCCGCCGCGCGGCACGGGACAGATCGCCTTCGCGCGGATCGACGCCAGCGGCACCCGCGCGACCGGCACGCTCGATATCGTGCCCGGCGGCTTCACCGGCGCGCTGGCGCTTTCCGGCGGCGGGCTTTCGGGCGAGCTGCTGTTCCGCCCGGTGGGCGAGGTGCAGCGCGTCGAGGCGCATATCGACGCGCGCCGCGCCCGGATCGGCGGCAGCGCGACGGTGGCGCGCGCGCATCTCGATCTGGTCGCGCTGCTCGATCCGGCGGGCGCGTCGATCGAAGCGAGCGCCAGCGGCGGCGGGCTGCGGCGCGGCAAGCTTTCGATCGGGCGGTTTTCCGGCAGCGCGAAGCTGCGCGGTGGCGTGGGCGAGATTCGCGCGCAGATCGCCGCCCAGCGCGGGCGCGCCTTCGATATCCGGAGCGTGATCGCCGTTGCACCCGACAGCTATCGCGTCACCGCTGAAGGGACGGTCGATCGCCGCGCCCTGAAGCTGGTGGAGCCGGCGGTGGTGACGCGCGATGGCGATGGCTGGCACCTCGCACCAGCGCGGCTGACCTTCGCGGGCGGCGAGGCGACGCTATCGGGCCGGTTCGCCGACAATTCGACCACGCTCGAAGCGACGCTGGCGCGGATGCCGCTGTCGTTGCTCGATATCGGTTATCCGGGGCTGGCGCTGGGCGGCAGTGCTTCGGGCAATATCAGCTATGCGATGCGCGACGGCGCGGCACCGACGGGCCGCATCGACATGACGGTGCGCGGGCTGACCCGTTCGGGGCTGTTCGCCTCCTCCGCGCCGATCGACATCGGCATCGCGGGCGTGCTTTCCGCCGATCGCGCCGGGGTGCGCGCGGTGATGGCATCGGGCGGGCAGACGATCGGGCGGGCGCAGGCGCAGCTCTCCCCGCTCGGGCAAGGCGATATCGCCGAGCGGCTGATGGGCGCCGGCCTCACCGCGCAACTGCGCTATAACGGCCCGGCGGACACCTTGTGGCGGCTGAGCGGGCTGGAGATGCTGGCGATTTCCGGGCCGGTGGCGATCGGCGCGGACGTGACGGGGCGGGTTTCCGATCCCTCGATCCGTGGCATGTTGCGCGCGAACGGCGCCCGGATCGAAAGCGCCACCACCGGCACATTGCTGACCAACGTTGAGGCGGCGGGCACGTTTCAGGGGTCGCGGCTCCAGATCCGGCAATTCGCCGCCGATGCGGGAAAAGGCGGGCGCGTCACCGGCACGGGGCAGTTCGATTTCTCCGCCGAGGCGGGGATCGGGCTGGACCTGTCGCTAGACGCCGCCCGCGCCGTGCTCATCAATCGCGACGATATCGGCGCGACCGTCACCGGGCCGCTGCGCATCCGCTCCAGCGGCGCGGGCGGGGTGGTTTCCGGCGAGGTGACGCTCGATCGCAGCCGCTATCGGCTGGGGCAGGCGAGCGCCGCCACCGCCGTGCCGCAACTCAAGGTGCATGAGATCAACCTGCCCGGCGGCGGCGAGGAGGAGGAGGCGCGCGCCACGCCATGGCGGCTCGATATCCACGCCCGCGCGCCGAATCAGCTGATGGTCAGCGGGCTTGGCCTGTCGAGCGAATGGTCGGCGGACCTGAAGATCGCGGGCACGCCGGATAATCCCGCGATCACGGGCCGCGCCGATCTGGTGCGCGGCAATTACGAGTTCGCGGGCCGCGAATTCCAGCTTTCGCGCGGGGTGATCCGCTTCGCGGGCGAGGTGCCCGCCAACCCCGCGCTCGATATCGAGGCGAATGCGGATTCGACCGGGCTGAACGCCGCGATCCGCGTCACCGGGGTGGCGCAAAAGCCGGAGATCGCCTTCACCAGCACGCCCGCCCTGCCGCAGGACGAATTGCTCTCGCGATTGCTGTTCGGCACCTCGATCACCAATCTTTCCGCCCCCGAGGCGTTGCAACTCGCAGCGGCGGTGGCGGCGCTGAAGGACGGCAGCGGCGGACTGAACCCGATCAACGCGGTGCGCCGCGCCGCCGGGCTCGATCGGCTGCGCATCCTGCCGGCGGACGTGCAGACCGGCCAGCAGACCGCGATCGCGGCGGGCAAATATGTGACCCGCAAACTCTATGCGGAGATCATCACCGACGGGCAGGGCTATTCCGCGACGCGGATCGAATATCAGGTGACGCGCTGGCTATCGCTCTTGTCGAGCATATCCACCCTTGGGCGGCAGAGCGCCAACGTGCGGGTGTCGAAGGATTATTGAGAGAAGGCGGCACGGGCGCGATTTGCCGCGCCCGTGCCGTTCGTCAACGCGCCCGCGTCAGCCGAGCTTTCGACCGATCATCACCTGCGGCACGATATCGGTGAAATTGGCGATATCCGCCTGAAGCTCGCCACGGCGCGGGTTGGCCATCGCCGCGCCGAGCGCTTCCGGCGAGGCGAAATGAAATTGCGCGATCAGCGCGAAGGGCGGCGGCGCATCGCCCATCGGCACCCCCTCGACCAGCTCGACGCGATCCGGGCTCCAGATTTCCGCCGCGAGTTTGGCATGGTGATCGCGATAATATGCGCTGTCGAAACGCGCGCCTTCGCGATTGGGATAGATAACCGAAACGATCATTCGATGCTCTCCATTAGGGGCAAAAAGAAGGGCGCCACCAATCGAAGCGACGCCCCAGGGGAGGATAAGGTTCAGGCGGGCTCGCCGACGATCGTTTTCACTTCCATGAAATCGGTGAGGCCGTATTTGCCGCCCTCGCGCCCGTTGCCCGATTGCTTGTAGCCGCCGAACGCGGTGCCCGGCGTCGGCCCCCAGGAATTGATCGTCACCAGGCCGGCGCGCAGCTTGCCCGCGATCTTGGCCGCCTCCGCCGGATCGCCCGAGATCGTGGCGGACAGGCCATATTCGGTGTCGTTCGCCATCTCCACCGCCTGATCGCGATCGTCATAGGTGGTGATCGTCGCGACGGGGCCGAAGGTTTCCTCGCGATAGATGCGCATTTCCGGCGTCACGTCCGCCAGCACGGTGGGCTTGACGAAATAGCCCGCGTTGCGCCCGTCGGGCCGCCCGGTGCCGCCGGTGACGAGCCGCGCGCCTTCATCGAGCGCGGACTGGATCAGCGCCTGGATTTTCTCGAACTGCGCCTTGTTGACGACCGGGCCGATATGCGCGCCCTGATCCTCCGGATTGCCGACCTGCGTGGCATCCATCATCGCCTTCACCACCTCGGTCGCGGCGGCGGCCTGGCTCTTGTGGACGAGCAGGCGCGTGGGCGCGATGCAGCTTTGCCCGGTGTTGGCGATCACCCCGGCGAGCGTCGGGGGCAACACCTCCTCCAGCTTCGCGCCTTCGAGCACGAGGTTCGGCGCCTTGCCGCCCAGTTCCTGATGGACGCGCTTCACCGTCGCGGCGGCGGCGGTGGCGACCGCCACGCCCGCGCGGGTCGATCCGGTGAAGCTCACCATATCGACGCCCTTATGCGCCGACAGCGCCGCGCCGACGCCCGGCCCATCGCCGTTGACGAGATTGAACACGCCCGCCGGCACGCCCGCTTCATGCAGGATTTCGGCGAAGATCATCGCGTTGGTCGGCGCTTCCTCCGATGGCTTCAGGATCATGGTGTTGCCGGCGGCAAGCGCGGGCGCGACCTTGGCGCAAATCTGGTTGAGCGGCCAGTTCCACGGCGTAATCATCGCGACGACGCCAACCGGCTCATGCACCACGCGCGATCCGCCGACCTGTTCGGAGAACTGGAATTCGCGCAGCGCGGCGAGCGTGCCGATGAAATGCCCGAGCCCAGCGGGCGCCTGTGCCATGCTGGCGAACGAGATCGGCGCGCCCATTTCGCGGCTGGTGGCGGCGGCGAGATCGGGGATGCGCGCCTTGTAGCCCGCGATGATCCGTTCGAGGATCGCGGCGCGCTCCTCCACGCTGGTCTGCGACCAGGTGGTGAAAGCCTTGCGCGCGGCGGCGACCGCCTTGTCCGCATCGGCGGCGGTGCCGAGCGTGATTTCGGTGCAGGGCTGTTCGGTCGCGGGGTCGATCACCTCATGGCGTTTGCCGCCATCGCTCTCCACCCATGCACCGTCGATATAGTGTTTCAGGTAGCTTTGCATCGCAAGACTCTCCACTGGCGTTTTTGGGGTTTGGGTATGGTCATGCGACCTTGCGGATTAGGTTGCAACAGGAAACGCGACGCCCGCAAACCGTGCCACGACGGGACGCGCGGCACGCCAACCCGCGAAAGCCCCTTTGCTCTTGCGGCATACCGCGCCCAGGAAAGAGCGGTACGACGAAAGGAATCCTAAGCGATGCGCCGTCTGGCAATCATTGCCGCCCTTCCGCTCGCCGCGCCGGCAGCAAGCGCCCCTGCCCCTGCTCACGCCCCCGCCCCGTTCACGATCGCCGAATCGGGCGAAGGCTTCGCGCATCTTCAGGACGCGCTGATGGCGCGGCGCGGGCGGGATTTCACCGTGCTGATCGCGCCGGGCGTCTATCGCGAATGCGCGATCCAGCAGGCGGGCCGCGTCACCTTCAAGGCCGCCGAGCCGGGCACCGCGATCTTCGAGGGCGCGTGCGAGGGCAAGGCGGCGCTGGTGCTGCGCGGCAAGGGATCGACGATCGACGGCCTCGTCTTCCGCAACATCCGCGTGCCCGACGGCAATGGCGCCGGCATCCGCATCGAGATCGGCGACCTGACGGTGCGCAACGCGATGTTTCTCGACAGCCAGGAGGGCATCCTCGGCGCGACCGGCGACGCGACCCGCATCCTCATAGACCATTCGACCTTCTCCGGCCTTGGCCAGTGCGACGAGACGCCCGATTGCGCGCATTCGGTTTATCTCGCCAATACGGGCGAGATCACGGTGACCAATTCGCGGTTCGAGCGCGGGCGCGGCGGGCATTACGTGAAGCTGCGCAGCCCCCATGTGCGGATCGACGACAACAGCTTCGACGACAGCGCGGGGCGCAAGACCAATTACGCGATCGACCTGCCCGAAGGCGGCACCGGGGAAATCCTGCGCAACACCTTCGTGCAAGGGCCGAACAAGGAAAACTGGACCGGCTTCATCGTCATCTCCGCCGAGGCGCGCAAATATTCCGCCGCCGGGCTGCGGGTGGACGGCAATGCCGCCACCCTCGCACCGGGGCAGAGCAAGAGCCCCGCGTTCGTCGCCAATGTCAGCGGCGAGCGGCTGGCGCTGGGCGCCAACCGGCTCGGGCCGGGGGTGCGCGCCTATGAGGAGCGGCGGCCCTGAACGCAGGCATCCCCCCTTCAGAGGGAGGGGTTAGTGGCGGCGCGTTGACCCCGCTGATCCGGTCCGAGGCTTCCCCCTCCCCTGAAGGGGAGGGGCTTTAGGCGCGGCAACCTCGCTCAATGCGGGCTGATTGCCCCGATCCCTTGGGGCTTTACGCGGGCGCCATCGCCCTTTCCCGGATCATGTCGGCGGCTTTTTCCGCGATCATGATCGTCGGCGCATTGGTGTTCGACCCCACCAAGGTCGGCATCACCGACGCATCGACGACGCGCAGGCCTTCCAGCCCGCGCACCTTGAGCCGCGCATCGACCACCGCCATGCGATCCCCGTCCGTCCCCATCTTGCAGGTGCCGACCGGGTGATAGATCGTCTCCGCGGTGCGGCGCACCCAGGCGTCGATCTCCGCATCGCTGCGCACGTCGCCGCCGGGTGACAGTTCATCGTCGCGATACGGATCGAGCGCCGCCTGCGCCGCCACGTCGCGCCCGATCTTCACGCATTCGCGCATCACGCGGATGTCTTCCTGCTGGCTCAGATAATTGGCGAAGATCAGCGGATCGGCCAGCGGGTCGGCGGACGCGACCGTCACGCGGCCACGGCTTTCGGGGCGAAGCTGGCACAGATGGAAGGAGAAGCCATCCTGCTTCACCTGCTGCTTGCCGTGATCCTTCATGATCGCGAGCACCGCGTGAATCTGCACGTCGGGCCGGACGAGGCCGGGGCGCGAGCAGACGAACGCGCCGGATTCGAGGAACTGCTGCCGGCCATAGCCGGTGCCACGCAACATATATTCCAGCCCGACCTTTAGCTGGCGCAGCCCCTTGGTCGCGGAATAGGCCGTGGTCAGCCCGTGGCAGCGCCAGTGCATGATGATATCGAGATGGTCCTGCAGATTCTCGCCCACGCCGGGCAGATCGTGGATCGCGCGGACGCCGGCATCCTTCAGGCGCGCCGGATCGCCGATGCCCGAAAGCTGCAATATCTGCGGGCTCTGCACCGCCCCGGCGCACAGCAGGGCCTCGCCCGCCACCTCGACCCGCGCGGGCTTGTTGCCGACGATATATTCCACCGCCACGGCGCGCCCGCCCTCCACCACGATCCGCGTGGTGCGCGCGCCGGTGATGACCGTCAGGTTGGGCCGCGCCTGCACCGGGCGGAGATAGGCTTCGGCGGTCGACCAGCGTTGGCCGTTGGCGATGGTCAGATCATAACGGCCAAAGCCCTCCATCACCGCGCCGTTGAAATCGCTGGTGACCGGATAGCCCGCCTGCTCCCCGGCGGCGATCAGCGCGTCGTGGAACGGGCTGTCGTTCTCGCCGCCCGAAACGGTGAGCGGGCCGTTCGTGCCGTGCAGCCCGCCGCTTTCGCCGCGATGATGCCCTTCGAGCCGGCGGAAATAGGGCAGCACATCATCCCACGACCAGCCGGCAAGCCCGGTCTGGCGCCATTCGTCATAATCCTGCGGGTGGCCGCGCATATAGATCATGCCGTTGATCGCGGACGATCCGCCCAGCCCCTTGCCGCGCGGCCACCACAAGCGGCGGTTGTCGAGATGCGGTTCCGGCTCGGTCCAGAAGCCCCAATTGTGTTTGTTCTTCGATTTAATCAGGCTGCCGACGCCGGCGGGCATCCGCACCAGCATATCCTTGTTGGCGCCCCCCGCTTCGAGCAGGCAGACGGTGGCCGCCGGGTCTTCCGAAAGCCGTGCCGCCAGCGTGCATCCCGCCGATCCTCCACCGATGACGACGTAATCATAGCCTGCCACCTGATCTCTCCTGCTTCTTATGTTGTCATTGTTTATGGCACTATGACGAGCTTCCCCACCATCGTGCTGTCTCGCATCGCCTCGAACGCCGCGCGCCACTCGGCCAGCGGATATTCGGCGTGGACGCGCGGGCGGATGCGCCCTTCCGCCGCCAGCCGCCAGATCGCATCGAGATTCTCGCGCCCCTTCTCCGGGAACTGCCGCCCATATTCCCCGGCGCGCACCCCGACGACCGAGAAGCCCTTGATGAGCGGCATATTGGTGGAGACGCTGGCGATACGGCCAGAGGTGAAGCCCACCACCAGCAGGCGGCCCCCGAAGGCGATGCAGCGGGTCGATTCGTCGAACACGTCGCCGCCGACCGGATCGTAGATCAGATCGGCCCCGCCGCCGGTGATCTCCTTCACCATCTCGCGAAAGCCCGGCGCGGGAACGGTCGCTTCCGGGGCATAATCGCGCGCGACCAGCGCCAGCTTCTCCGGCGAGCGTGACGAGGCGATCACCCGGCAGCCGAGCGTCTTCGCCAGATCGACCGCCGCCAGCCCGACGCCGCCGGTCGCGCCATGGATCAGCGCCCATTCGCCCGCCTGCGCCATGCCCAGCCGGACGAGCGCGACATAAGCGGTGAGATAGGCGGTGCCGACGCTCGCCGCCTCGCCGAAGGACAGGTGCGCCGGTTTCCGCCGCACGCCGGCGGCATCGGCGGCAACGATCTCCGCAAAGCCGCCGAGCCGCGCGCCGCACACCACCGCCTCGCCGGGCGCGAAGCCGTCACCCGCGATCACCTCGCCCGCCACCTCCATGCCCGGCGTGAAGGGGAGCGGCGGCTTGAGCTGATATTCGCCGCGCGTCATCAGCAGATCGGGATAGTTGAGCGACGCCGCCCTCACCCGCACCAGCACCTTGCCGGGCGCGGGCACCGGCTCCGGCACATCGGCCAGCGCGACACCGGAGAGGTCCGGCGACAAAGCGGAGACAACCAGCGCCTTCATTGCTCGGCGGGACGCGCGACCATGATGTCGAGCAGCGAATCGAACAGGGTGTTCATATCGAGTTGCGGCGCGTGAATCTTGCCCAGCCCCAGCGTAATCAGGCCGTAAGCGCGGATTTCCGCCTCATGCCGGGTAAAACCATGCACGGCGAGGTTACGCGCGAGGAAATCGAGCAGCAACGTATCATGCCGCTCCACCGCGGCGCGCGCGCGCGGATCGCTCTCCGCCCAGGCGCGCATCGCGATCGCCATCCGCGATGCGCCGCGCCGCCGCACCGTCTGCCCCAGCAGGCGGATGCGGGCGATGGGATCGGGCGTGGCGCGTTCCAGCGCGTCGATCAGATCGCCGACCTGGGTTTCGGCGAAATAATGCGCCAATTGCCCCTGATATTCGTCGAAATCCCTGAAGTGATGATAGAAGCTGCCCGTCGAGACGCGCAATTCGTCCGCGAGCGGGCGCAGCTTGAGCGCGCGCAAGCCCCCACGCCGCAACAGGGACTGACCGGCCTCCAGCCAGTCTCGCGGCGTGAGATCGGATGACCGCGCATTGGTCTGAATTGCTGGCGACACGCTTGACATCCCCTCTACCATAACGAAGGTTATGCTGGAAATCGGCGTCGGTAAAGAGCCGACTCCGCCACCTGGTATGGAGTGATTTTCAATGCCTGACGCCTATATCATCGACGCCGTCCGCACCCCGCGCGGGATCGGCAAGCAGGGGAAGGGCGCGCTCGCCGACATGCACCCGCAGCATCTCGCCGCGACGGTGCTGAAAGCGATCAAGGAGCGCAACAATCTCGACACCGCCGAGGTGGACGACATCATCTGGTCCACCTCCTCGCAGCGCGGCAAGCAGGGCGGCGATCTGGGGCGGATGGCGGCGCTCGACGCGGGTTATGACGTGAAGGCATCGGGCACGACGCTCGATCGCTTCTGCGGCGGCGGCATCACCGCGGTGAATTTCGCGGCGGCGCAGATCATGTCCGGCATGGAGGATCTCGTCATCGCCGGCGGCACCGAGATGATGAGCCTCACCGCCGCGATGGCGCAGGAGGATATGGAAGCGGGCAAGCCGATGCTCGGCATGGGATCGGGCAACCCGCGCCTCAACCTGTCGCATCCGCAGAGCCATCAGGGCATTTGCGGCGACGCGATCGCCAGCATGGAGGGGATCAGCCGCGAGGCGCTCGACGCGCTCGGCCTCGAAAGCCAGCGCAAGGCGGCGGTGGCGATCGCCGAGGGGCGGTTCGACAAGTCGATCGTGCCCGTCGTCGACGATGCGGGCAATGTCGTGCTGGCGAAGGACGAATATCCCCGCCCGCAGACCACGGCGGAGGGGCTCGCCAGCCTCAAGCCCTCGTTCGTGGCGATGGCCGACATGCCCTACAACAAGCAGGGCGACACCTTCCGCAAGCAGATCAACCGCAAATATCCCGATCTGAAGATCGAGCATTTTCACCATGCGGGCAATTCATCCGGCGTGGTCGATGGCGCGGCGGCGGTGCTGCTCGCATCCAAGGCCTATGCCGAGAAGCACGGGCTGAAGCCGCGCGCGCGGATCGTGGCGATGGCGAATATCGGTGACGATCCCACGCTGATGCTGAACGCCCCGGTTCCGGCGGCGAAGAAGGTGCTGGCCAAGGCCGGCCTCTCCAAGGACGATATCGACCTGTGGGAGATCAACGAAGCGTTCGCGGTGGTGGCCGAAAAGTTCATCCGCGATCTCGATCTCGATCGCAGCAAGGTGAACGTCAACGGCGGCTCGATCGCGCTCGGCCATCCGATCGGCGCGACCGGCGCGATCCTGATCGGCACCGTGGTGGACGAGCTGGAGCGGCAGAACAAACGCTACGGCCTCGTCACGATGTGCGCGGCAGGCGGCATGGCGCCGGCGATCATCGTCGAGCGCGTCGAAGGATAAAAAGGATGACGGCGTGAGCGGCGCATAAACGACGCCGCCACGCCCTCATATGGAGAGTGAGATAATGCAGCATCCGGTCGCTCATGCGCGGGCGACGCCCGACAAGGCCGCCTATATCATGGCCGCCACGGGCGAAGTGGTGACTTATGGCGAGCTTGATCGCCGCGCCGATCAGGGCGCGCAACTGATCCGCACGCTCGGCCTGAAACGCGGCGACGCCATCGCCGTGATGATGGACAATAACGCGCGCTATCTTGAGATCATGTGGGCGGCGGAGCGAACCGGGGTGTATGTCACCTGCCTTTCCTCGAAGCTGCTGGTCGACGAGGTGGAATATATCCTGCGTGACGGCGATTGCCGCGCGGTGATCGTATCGCGGGCGACCGCCGCCTGCGCCGCCCAGATATTGCCGCGCATCGGCGATCTGCGGCGCTTCATGGTCGGCGGCACGGCGGAGGGCTATGAAAGCTATGAGGCGGCGCGCGATGCGCAGCCGGCCACGCCGATCGCCGATCCCTCGCCGGGGCAGATCATGCTCTATTCCTCCGGCACCACGGGCAAGCCCAAGGGCGTGCGCTTCCCCTTGCCGGAAGAAGATTTCGGGATGAACCCGTCCGCGCTCGTCGGCCTCGGGCAGGTGCTGTACGGCTGGACGCCCGATATCGTCTATCTTTGCCCCGCGCCGCTATACCATGCCGCGCCGCTGCGTTGGTCGATGGCGGTGAACCAGATCGGCGGCACCGTCGTCGTCATGGATCGCTTCGACGCCGAAAAGGCGCTGGAATATATCGAACGCTACAGGATTTCGCAGGCGCAATGGGTGCCGACGCATTTCGTGCGGATGCTGAAGCTGCCGGCGGAAGTGCGCGCGAAATACGACATGTCGTCGCTCAAGGCCGTGTGGCACGCCGCCGCGCCCTGCCCGGTGCCGGTGAAACAGGCGATGATCGACTGGTGGGGGCCGATCGTCGGCGAATATTATGCCGGCACCGAGAGCAACGGCTTCCACGCGATCCAGGCGGCGGAGTGGCTGACGCACAAGGGCTCGGTGGGGCGCAACCTTACCACCATCACCCATATCTGCGACGATGCTGGAAACGAGGTGCCAGCGCGCACCGAGGGCACGATCTATTTCGAGGCCCCGCCCGGCGGCCCGACCTTCTCCTATCACAATGATCCGCAGAAGACGGCGGATTCCACCGACCGCCACGGCTGGACGACGCTGGGCGATGTGGGCTGGATGGACGAGGAAGGCTATCTCTACCTCACCGATCGCAAGAGCTTCATGATTATCTCCGGGGGCGTGAACATCTATCCGGCGGAGATCGAGAATCTGCTCGTCACCCATCCGAAGGTGGCGGATGTCGCGGTGATCGGCGCGCCGCATGAGGAAATGGGCGAGGAGGTCGTCGCGGTCGTCCAGCCGCGCGACATGGCGGAGGCCGGCGACGCGCTGGCGGCGGAACTGACCGCCTTCGTCCGCGAGCATCTCAGCCATGTGAAAACGCCGCGCCGCATTGATTTCCGTGCCGAACTGCCGCGCCACGATACGGGCAAACTCTACAAGCGGCTGTTGCGCGACGAATATTGGGGCAAGAAGCCGCTGGTCGAAGGCGTCAGCGCGTGAGCTTCAACTTCGGCGACCTGATCGAGGCGATCGAGCGGAAAATCCCCGCCGATCGCGTTGCGCTGGCGCATGGCGACGAGGTGGTCAACTGGGGCGAGCTTCGCCACCGCTCGAACAATCTGGCGCGCGCGCTGATCGAGCGCGGGCTGCGCCCCGGCGAACGCGTTGCCTTCTACGCCTATAACAGCGCCGATTACATGGTGGCGCTGATGGCGTGCTGGAAGGCGCGCGGCACCCACGTCAACGTCAACTATCGCTATGTCGCCGACGAACTGGCCTATATCCTGGCCGACAGCGACGCGACCGTGCTGTTCTATGACGCGCGGCTGCGCGACGCGGTGGCGGCGGTGGCGGATCGCTCGCCGCTCGTCCGCACATGGGTGGAATGGGGCGAGGCGCCGGGCGACACGCCCGCCTTCGCCGAGCGGCTGGAGGCGCTGGACGCGGGCGATGGCGCGCCACTCGATCTCGCGCGCGATCCGGCGGACCGCTTCTTCATCTACACCGGCGGCACGACCGGGATGCCGAAGGGCGTGGTGTGGACCCATGCCGATCTCAACGCGATCGGCCTCGCGGTCGCGGCGGCGCAGGGGCTGCCGATCCCCGAGGATGTCGAACAGGCCGCAAGCTTTGCCGCCGCGAACCCGGATTATCCCAAAACGGTGATCGGGCCGCCGATCATGCACGGCACCGGGCTGCTTTCCGCTTATGGCGCGCTGCTTGGCGGGGGCATGGTCGCCACGCTGCCGAGCCGCAGCTTCCGCGCGGAGGAAGCGCTCGACGCGATCGACCGCTGGCGGGCCAACCGGCTGGTGGTGGTGGGCGATGCCTTCGCTCGCCCGATCGCCGAGGCGCTGGACGCGGAACCCGCGCGCTGGAACGTGGCCTCGATGCGGGTCATCATCTCGTCGGGCGTGATGTGGACGCAGGGCGTGAAGGACCGGCTGATCCACCATATGCCCGAGGCGATGTGCCAGGATAATTTCAGCTCGTCCGAAGCGATCGGCATGGGCGTGTCGATCACCACGCGTGACGGCACGGTGGAGACCGCGAAGTTCATGGTCGGCCCGCGCTGCCGCGTGCTCGACGAGCATGATCGCGATGTCGTGCCGGGATCGGGGGTGCGCGGGATCGTCGCGCTCGGACCGCCCAATCCGGTGGAATATCACAAGGATTCCGAAAAGACCGCGCGCACCTTCCGCACGATCGACGGGGTGCGCTATTCGATCCCCGGCGATTATGCCGAGGTGCTGGCGGATGGCACCCTGGTGCTGCTCGGGCGCGGCTCCGCGTGCATCAACTCCGCCGGCGAGAAGATCTTCCCCGAGGAGGTGGAGGAGGCGCTGAAACTGTGCCCCGGCGTGGCCGACGCGCTGGTGTTCGGCGTTCCCGATCCGAAATGGGGGCAGGCGGTGGCGGCGGTGGTGCAGGCGGCGGACGGCTATGCCGAAGGCGCGGCGCGCGATCACCTGCGCGCGCATCTCGCCGGCTACAAGCTGCCCAAATTGCTCGTCGCGACCGATCAATCGCTGCGCGCGCCGAACGGCAAGGCGGATTACGCCAAGGCGAAGGGGCTGGCCGGCGTCGCGTGACGGCGCAGACGGCGACTCAGCCGTCGCTGGCGCGCTCGATATCCGCGCCGACCGCGCTCAGTTTCTCCTCCAGCCGCTCATAGCCGCGATCGAGGTGATAGACGCGGCTGACCGCGGTTTCGCCCTCTGCCGCCAGCCCCGCGAGGATCAGACTCATCGAGGCGCGCAGATCGGTCGCCATCACCGGCGCGCCGACCAGCCGATCGACCCCGCGCACCACCGCCGTGCGCCCGCGCACCTGAATGTCCGCGCCCATCCGCGCGAGTTCGGGCACGTGCATATAGCGGTTTTCGAAGATCGTCTCGGTCAGCACGCTCGCGCCATCCGCCTTGCACAGCATCGCCATGAACTGCGCCTGCATGTCGGTGGCGAAGCCGGGGAACGGCGCGGTGGAAAGCGTGAGCGGGCCGAGCTTGCCATCGGCGGAAACGCGCACCGAACGCTTGCCCGCGACGACCTTCACGCCCGCATCGCGCAGCGCATCGAGCGTCGCGCCCATATCGTCCGCATCGACATTGGTGAGCGTGATATCGCCGCCGGTGATCGCGGCGGCACAGGCATAGCTGCCCGCCTCGATCCGATCGGGCATCACGGCATAGGTGGCGCCGTGGAGCCGATCGACGCCCTCGATCTCCAGCGTTTCGGTGCCGATGCCCTCGATCTGCGCGCCCATCGCGACGAGGCAGCGGCACAGATCGACGATCTCGGGCTCGCGCGCGGCATTGTCGATCCGGCTCGCGCCCTTCGCGGTGACGGCGGCCATCACGACATTCTCGGTCGCGCCGACCGACACGACCGGAAAGGCATAGCGCCCGCCCGAAAGCCGCCCGCCCGGCGCGCGCGCGGTGACATAGCCCGCCGACATCTCAAGCTCCGCGCCGATCGCCTCCAGCGCCTTCAGGTGCAGGTCGATCGGGCGGTTGCCGATCGCGCAACCGCCGGGGAGCGACACCCGCGCCTCGCCCGCGCGCGCCAGGATCGGGCCGAGCACGAGGATCGAGGCGCGCATCTTGCGCACGATATCGTAGGGCGCCTCGGTCGAGGTGAGCTGGCCGGCGCGGATCGTCATCACCCGCCCGAAATCCTCCGGTCGCGAGCCTTCGATCGCGGTGGATGCACCCAACTGGTTGAGCAGATGGCCGAAGCTGTCGACATCCGCGAGCCGCGGCAGGTTGCGCAGCGTCAGCGGCTCATCGGTGAGCAGCGCGCACGGCAGCAGCGTCAGCGCGGCGTTCTTGGCGCCGGAGATCGGGAGAGTGCCGGAAAGGCGATTGCCGCCACGGATGAGGATACGGTCCATACGCCCGC
This sequence comes from uncultured Sphingomonas sp., assembly GCF_937871615.1. GTDB lineage: Bacteria > Pseudomonadota > Alphaproteobacteria > Sphingomonadales > Sphingomonadaceae > Sphingomonas. Next base: position 27,780 of record NZ_CALMPA010000001.1, read on the forward strand.
GTCTATCGAACCGCGGGCACGCCGCAAAGGGGGTGGGCAAAGGGGGTGGAGCAAAGTTCGCACGAGCGCACGCTGATTCGCGGCCAGGCCCGCCTCCGTCCAGGGCGGCGCGAGAGGCATTATACGCGCACCATCCGGCGATCATGCCACGGGCTTGGCCGCGATACCGATCCTTGCTATCAGCCCGTGCTGAGGCGCGGGCATCGCATCGCTGGGCTCATAACCCGGAATCGTGCTGGACGTAGATGCGGGGGCGCGCCCACCGAGAAGCGACGGATCACCCCCGATCGCGATCACCGTCATTTCGGTTGTGGAGGCGCAGGCATCGTGCGCACGAGCACGCTGCAAAGGGGGTAGGGCCCGAATTGCCCGTCATTCCCGCGCAGGCGGGAATCCATATGCGTTATCGTTTCGGCTCCATCGGCGAGCAGCTGGGGGAATGGATTCCCGCCTGCGCGGGAATGACGTAAAGGGGAGCGTGCCGTGCCTTCAGCGGGAACGGGTTGCCCTTACGCCTTTTCCAGCGTGCATTGCAGCGGATGCTGGTTCTGCCTGGCGAAGTCGATCACCTGCCCCACCTTGGTTTCCGCCACTTCATAGCTGAACACGCCGCACACCCCGACGCCCTTCTGGTGGACATGGAGCATCACGCGCGTCGCCTCCTCCACGTTCATGCGGAAGAACCGCTGGAGGCACAGGACGACGAATTCCATCGGCGTGTAATCATCGTTGAGCATCAGCACGCGATAGGGCGTGGGCTGCTTGGTGCGGGTCCGCGTGCGGGTGGCGACGCCGATGCCGGTTCCGCCGTCGGCATCGTCATCACGGCGCTCCGCCATCACGATCGGCGCAAGGGTTGAAGGCTGGCACTGCATGGTTCGCCGCAAAATATGGCATTGATCGCGGCGAGAGCAAGAGCAAGCGAACGCGCGCGCCGCGAAACATGCGCACAGGGGCCACGAAAAAGGGGCGACCGCGCGGTTGCGCGATCACCCCTCATTTCCATCCGGCTGCGCATCGGCGGACTTGAATCCGCCCGTGCGCACAGGCTCAGGCCGCGGCCTTCACCTTCTCCGCGGCAAGCGCGAAGCGGTTCGAGATCGGCTGGGCGATCTCTCCGGCCAGCTTCAGCGCGGCTTCGGTCGAGCGCGAGGTTTCGGCGACGAACGCATCGAACGAGGAGCGGAAGAAATCGCTCTGCAGCTTGAACAGATCGGTCGGCGACTTGACGGTCGACATCGCCTTGAAGGCTTCGTTGGCCTTTTCATACGAGGTCTTGGCGTAGGCGGCGGCGTCCTGACCGATCTTCTCGGCGGCCTTCACCGCGATCTTCGACGATTCGACGATCGCCTCGATATTGCCCTTGTGGAAGGCATTGGCTTCCTCGATCGCCTTCACGCCCTTTTCCATCGCGCTTTTCGCGCGCTCATTGGCATCGGCGAAATAGGCCTGGGTCTTGTCGGTCACGTTCTTGAACGTATCGGCCATGTTGGTTTCCTTTGCAGCGTTGGTCACCGGCTGAACGGCCGGGCGTTTGGGCGAGGCTGCGGCCTTCGCCCGTGTTGCCGGCTTCCTGGCGACCGGCTTGACGGCGGGACGGCGCGCCGCCCGCGTCTGTTTCGTGATGACGATATCGGCGGACGGGACGGACGCGGCGACAGCAGCGGGCGCCACCGTGGCGACGGGCTGCGGCTCGGGCTTGGCGTTCGTGTCGGTCATCCACGCGACTCCTTCATGCTGCGACGCAACATAATAGGGCCGGAGCGGTTCCGCAAGCTTTTTGTGCAGCGCAACAATGCGTCGCGCCGTAGCACTATAATGCTGTAACGCCTAGATTACTTAGCTTTCACATAACTTCCCGGCGCATCCTCGATCGCCGCCAGACTGCCCTCGCCCGGCACGCGCCCACGTTGCGGTGCAACCTCGTTTGCGTCGATCGCGTGGAGCCAGCCGAGCCAGTCCGGCCACCAGCTTCCCTTGGTCTCGCTCGCCCCGGCGATGAATTCATCGAGCGTCTCGGCTGGCGCGGGATTGGTCCAATATTGATATTTGTGCTGCGCGGGCGGATTGACCACGCCCGCGATATGCCCCGAGCCGGCGAGCACGAATTTCATCGGCCCGGAAAGGATCCGCGTCATCTTCCACACGCTTTCGGCAGGCGCAATATGATCCTCGCGCCCGGCTTGAATATAGCTCGGCGTCTTGATCCTGGTGAGATCGAGTGGGGTGCCGCCGATCGAAAGCGCGCCCGGCTGCACCAGCAGATTATCGCGATACAGATCGGCCAGATAGCTCAGATGCCATTTCGCGGGCAGATTGGTGGTATCGCCGTTCCAGTGGAGCAGATCGAACGGCGCATAATCATTGCCGAGCAGATAATTGTTGGTGACGTAATTCCAGATCAGATCGCGCCCGCGCAGCAGATTGAACGTCATCGCCATATAGCGCCCGTCGAGAAAACCCTGCGGCGAAAGCTGGCGGATCACCGCGAACTGATCGTCATCGACGAAATTGAGCAGATCGCCGGCGCGCGTGAAATCGACTTGCGCGGTGAAGAAGGTGGCGCTCGCTACCTTGTGTGCCTCATCGCGCGCGGCGAGCAGCGCCAGCGTCGCGGCAAGGGTGGTGCCGGCAACGCAATAGCCGATGGTGTGGACGGCGGGCACCTCCAGCACATCACGCACGGTGTCGATCGCGTCGATCTGCGCGGCGACATAATCGTCCCACATGATATCAGCGAGCGAGGCGTCAGCCGATTTCCATGACACGACGAACACCGTGATGCCCTGATCGACGCACCAGCGGATGAAGCTTTTTTCCGGCGTCAGATCGAGGATGTAATAGCGATTGATCCACGGCGGAAAGATCACCAGCGGGATGCCGAGCACCTTTTCGGTCGTCGGCGTATATTGGATCAGTTCGTAGAGCGGGGTGCGCTTCACCACCTTGCCGGGAGTGACGGCGAGGTTGCGCCCCACTTCGAACGCCTCGCTGTCGGTATGGGTGAGCTGGCCGCGCGCCATATCGGCCAGCATGTGGCGTAGGCCCTTGAGCAGATTCTCGCCGCCGGTCTCGATCGTCTTTTCGATCACCTCGGGGTTGGTCAGCGCGAAATTGCTCGGGCTCATCGCATCGACGAAGCCCTGGGCGGCGAAGCGCAGTTGCTCTTTCTGCGCCGGCTCGATTCCCTCCATCGCGTCGACGCTTTTCAGCAGATGATCCGCGATCAGCACATAGCTTTCGCGAATCCATGCGAACAGCGGATTGGCGCGCCAGGCTTCCGCCTTGAACCGCTTGTCCGCGGGCCGCGCGGGCGCATCGGACGCCTTCGATCCGGAGGCAGGATCGAGGAAACGCTGCCACAGATTGAGGCTTTCACGCCAGAAATCGCCGGCGCGCTCCAGCGCCGCGGAATCGGTGAGGCCGGGGATCGCCGGCATCCCCGGCGCGCCCGCCGCATCGCCGCCGGGCTTCATCGCCGCCAGCCCCTGTTCCAGCATCATCTGCTGCGCCCGCCCGAGCACCCAGGTCCAGCGCTGAAGATCGGCGAGCGTGGGAGACTGGAACTCGGTCATCAACCTCTCCTGGGCATATTCACTGCCGTTCGGGTGATCTGCTTACAGCCTAGCAGTGTTACAAGGATGAGATAGCGGGTTTTTGCGATCACGGCGCACTTGGCACCTGTCGCCCGCGCGGCGGACGCGATATGATGCGGATGCGAAAGGAGTACCAATGTCCGACGAATTCTACCGCATGAAGCGCTTGCCGCCCTACGTTATCGCCGAGGTCAACGCGATGCGGGCACAGGCGCGAGCGGCGGGAGAGGACATTATCGACCTTGGCATGGGCAATCCCGATCTGCCGCCCCCGGCGCATGTGATCGAAAAGCTGTGCGAAGTCGCGCAGAAGCCGGGCGCGCACGGCTATTCCCAGTCGAAGGGGATTCCGGGGCTGCGCCGCGCACAGGCCAATTATTACGGGCGCCGCTTCGGCGTAGAGGTCGATCCCGAAACCGAAGTGGTCGTCACCATGGGATCGAAGGAGGGGCTGGCGAGCCTCGCCACCGCGATCACCGCGCCGGGCGATGTGGTGCTGGCGCCCAACCCGTCCTATCCGATCCACACCTTCGGCTTCATCATCGCCGGCGCCACGATCCGCGCCGTGCCGACCACACCCGACGAGCATTATTTCGAAAGCCTCGATCGCGCGATGGCCTATACCGTGCCGCGCCCCTCGGTGCTGGTGGTCAATTACCCGTCGAACCCGACCGCGGAGACGGTGGACCTCGCCTTCTACGAGCGGCTGGTGGCATGGGCACGCGAGAACAAAGTGTGGATCCTGTCCGACCTCGCTTATTCGGAACTGTATTACGACGGCAATCCGACGCCCTCGATCCTGCAGGTGAAGGGCGCGAAGGACGTGGCGATCGAGTTCACCTCGCTCTCCAAGACCTATTCGATGGCCGGCTGGCGGATCGGCTTCGCGGTGGGCAACAAGAAGCTGATCGCGGCGATGACGCGCGTTAAATCATATCTCGATTACGGCGCCTTCACCCCGATCCAGGCGGCGGCGTGCGCCGCACTCAACGGACCGCAGGACATCGTGGAGCAGAACCGCCGGCTCTATCACAAGCGCCGCGACGTGATGGTGGAAAGCTTCGGGCGCGCCGGGTGGGAAATCCCCTCCCCGCGCGCCTCGATGTTCGCCTGGGCACCGCTGCCGCCCGCGCTGGCGCACCTAGGTAGCCTTGAGTTCTCCAAACAATTGCTGACTCACGCCAAGGTCGCCGTTGCGCCAGGGGTGGGATATGGTGAGAACGGCGAGGGTTACGTGCGCATCGCAATGGTCGAGAACGAGCAACGATTGCGCCAGGCGGCGCGCAACGTGAAGCGTTACCTCCAGATGATGGGCGTGAACACGCCTGCGCGTAACGCGGGGTGACGGCCATTTTCGCTGACGGTCGCCCGGCCGCCCGCCCGCTCGGATAAGCGGGCGGCGGATCGTGTCGATCGTCTATAACCCCTTTTATTCGCTTGCCGGCGTGCTGGTCGGCCTGCTCGTCGGGCTGACCGGCGTTGGCGGCGGATCGCTGATGACGCCGCTGCTGGTGCTCGTGTTCGGCTTCCATCCCGTGACGGCGGTGGGGACGGACCTGCTCTACGCCTCCGCCACCAAGACGGTCGGCACCATCGTCCACGGCTGGCGCGGCACGGTGGACTGGCGGGTGGTGCGCCGGCTCGCGACGGGCAGCCTGCCGGCCACGATCGCGACATTGTTCGTGCTCGACATCATCATGCACCGATCGGGCGATTCGGGGCATCTGCTTTCCACCATCCTTGGCGGCGCGCTGCTGCTGACGGCGGTGGCGATCCTGTTTCGCGAGCGGATCGTGGGGCGGCTCGCGCCGCACTTCGTCGCGGTGAACGAGCGCCGGATCGCCTGGCTGACGATCCTGCTGGGCGGCGTGCTGGGCGTGCTCGTCTCGCTCACCTCGGTCGGCGCTGGCGCGCTCGGGATGACGGCGCTCTTGGTGCTCTATCCCCGGCTGGAGGTGAAGCGGCTGGTCGGTTCGGATATCGCCCATGCCGTGCCGCTCACGCTGATCGCGGGGCTGGGGCATCTGTCGCTGGGCGCGGTCGATCTCTCGCTGCTCGTCTCGCTGCTGGCGGGATCGGTGCCGGGGATCGTGATCGGCAGCCTCGTCGCGGCGCGCGTATCGGACAAGGTGCTGGTCCCGATCCTCGCGGTGACGCTTGCGCTGGTCGGCGCGAAGCTGCTGTTCTGAGCGGGGCGCGATTCGGGCGACAAGGTGTAGGGCAGCCCTCATTGCGGCGCATGAACCAGGCTGTCATCATCGTTCCGATGCATGAGGCATGAAGATGTTTGAGTTGCAGCAATGGGCGGAAATGCACTGGAATGGCTTCGCGGAGATGCAAAGCGATCCCGATGTAATGGCTGATCTCGGCGGCCCGTTTACGAGGGATGCCAGCAGAGAGAAATTCGATCTATATCGCAACGCCTGGAAAACCGACGGCGTGTCACGATGGGCGGTAGTCGATTCCGCCGGAGCCTTTCTTGGCTATGCCGGGATAATGGCCCGCCACGACCGCGATCACCCGCTCGGCGTCCATCATGAAATCGGATGGAGATTCCGTCGTGATGCGTGGGGCAAGGGCTTGGCGACCGAAAGCGCGCGGCAGGCGCTGCATCACGCCTGGTCGATCCTCGATGTACCCGAAATCGTCTCGTACACCGCCATGGATAACTTGCGGTCGCAGAATGTGATGCGTCGCCTGGACCTGAGAAGGGATCCGCGTCGTGATTTTACTGCGCGCTATCCAAGAGGCGACTGGAGCGGTCTTGTCTGGGTTGCGGAGCGGCCGGTTGCGGGAGCAAACGCGCAGTAGCGAAAAAATGGCCTGCCCCCCCATCCGCGCCTACCCCATCCCGCGCAGCAGCAACTTCACCCGCCCGATCACATCGACCTCCGACGCCGGCACGGTGAGCGTCGCATAAGCGGAATTGTCGCTGGCGATCGTCACGTCGTCGCCCGATCGCGCGGCGCGCTTGACGAGCAGATCGCCGTCGCGGCGCAGCACGACGATCGCGCCGGCGCGATCCAGCCGGCGATCGCCGCAATCGACCACCAGCCGGTCCCCGTCGAGAATCGTCGGCATCATGGAGTCTCCGCGCGCCGTGATGATCGAGGCGGTGCGCGCCGCGATCCCCGCCGCCGCCAGCGTTTCCGGGGCGAATCGCTGGGGGCGAAGGCGGTGCTCGCTCGCGGCATCGGCGCCCGCCCCCGCCGCCGCCTCCACCGCCAGCCACGGCACCTCGATCAATGTTTCGCGTGAGGCCGTTCCGCCGAGCAGCTTCTCATCCACGCCAAAGAAGGCCGCGAGCATCCGCCGATCGTCCTCCGCGAGCCGCCTGGGCGAGCCACGCCCGACATATTGCTGGAGATAGGCAAGGTTGCGCCCGAGCATCGCGGAGAGCGCCGCAAGGCTCGTGCCGCGCGCTTCGGCCAGCCGCTTCAGAGCCTCGCGAGGGGTCTCGGACATGGCCCTATTCTACGCGCAGGAAATTTCCTGGACAAGTTGGATTTATTGCGAGAACAAATGAAGAACAAAAGGAATCGGGAGTCGAACCGGCATGTCTCTGCTGACCAGGATTGATCGCTATCTTCGCCGCACCGGGATGCCGCCCACCACCTTCGGGCGCCGCGCCGTGAACGATCCCCGGCTGGTGGGCGACATGCGGCTCGGGCGCGTGCCCCGCCCCCGGCTTTGCGCGCGGGTCGAGGCCTTTATCGCGGAGGCGGAATGATGCGCGGGCCGGGCGTGGCGGCGCTGCTCGAACGCCGGCTGATCGCGGCGGCGCAGGCGGCGGGGACGGGAATCGCGATCACCGAAAGCCGCGCGACCGAATGGCACAGCGCGACCTTTTCGGGGATGCGGCACGAGATCATGGCGGAGGCACCGCCCTGCCCCAGGCTCGATCGCTGGCTGGCCGAACTGGCCGAGGCGGATCTTCCGGTGGCGGGGCATCTCGTCGCGGATATCGCCGTTGCGGCGATAGAGCGCGATGCGGCGCGCACCCGCTTCCGGCTGGAGGCGCTGACGGTCGCGAACGGGTGAGCGCGGGTTGTCAAATCCCGCCGGAGACGGTGGGATGCCCGGCGTCCGCCAGCGCCGCCGCGAGATCGGCGACGCAGCGATCGACCTGCTCCGCATCGGGCGAGCGGACGACGAAATTGGCGCCGGTGCGCCCTTCGCGAAAGAAGGGATAGCTGCCGATCGCGACGCCGGCATGGGCGCGCTCCATCCCGCCGAGCAGATCGGCCACCTCGCTCTCCGCCACCCAGCAGCCAAGCGTGCCGCTGACCACCGGGCGACCGCCCTCCAGCGTGCCGGTGAGCGCGTCGAGCATACCCGCCGTGATATGCGGCACGCCGGCCATGATGAACACATTGCCGATGCGAATGCCCGGCGCGCCGGACATGCGATTTTCGATCAGATCGGCGCCTTCGGGCACGCGCGCCATGCGCCGCCGTGCCTCGGTCAGCCCGCCGCGCGTGGTGTAATAACGCTCAAGCACCGCCACCGCCTTGGGATGGTGGACCACGCCTACACCAAGCGCGGCGGCGATCGCATCGACCGTGATGTCGTCATGCGTGGGGCCGATGCCGCCGGTGGTGAAAAGATAATCGTTACGCGCGCGCAAGGTGTTCACGGCCTCCACGATCGCTTCCTCGCGATCGGGAACCACGCGCACCTCGGCCAGCCTGATGCCCTGCACGTTGAGCCACAGCGCGATCTGCGCGACATTCTTGTCCTGCGTGCGACCGGAAAGAATCTCATCGCCGATGACGACGAGCGCGGCGGTCCAGATACGTTCCTCAACCATGCGTTGCCGGTCATAGCCTCGCCAATCCGTGTTCGTCACGCTATATCGGGGGGCATGACCGAATACGTTACCGTAACCAGCGATGCGCCGCTCGGGCGCGACGGCGCGATCAAGCTCCACGGGCGCGATGCGTTCGACGGGATGCACAAGGCCGGGCGGCTCGCCGCCGAAACGCTCGACATGATCGTGCCGCACATGGTGCCCGGCGTCACCACCGGCGAGATCGACCGGATGATCCACGATTTCATCCTGAGCAAGGGCGGCGTGCCCGCGACGCTCGGCTATCGCGGCTATACGCATAGCTCGTGCATCTCGATCAATCATGTTGTGTGCCACGGCATCCCCGGTGACAAGGCGCTGAAATCTGGCGATATCGTCAATGTGGACGTGACGCCGATCCTCGATGGCTGGCACGGCGATTCGAGCCGCATGTACCTGATCGGCGATGTGCCGCTGAAGGCGAAGCGGCTGGTCGACGTGACCTATGAATGCCTGATGCTCGGGATCGAGCAGGCGCGCCCCGGCAACCACCTGGGCGACGTGGCGAACGCGATCCAGCGCCATGCCGAAGGGCATCGTTACGGCGTGGTGCGCGATTTCTGCGGCCATGGGCTGGGCCGGCTGTTCCATGACGCGCCGGAGGTGATCCACGTCGGCCGCCCCGGCACCGGGCCGGAATTGCGCCCCGGCATGATCTTCACGATCGAACCGATGATTAACATCGGCCGCCCCGACGTGAAGCTGCTCGATGACGGCTGGACCGCGGTGACGCGCGATCGCTCGCTTTCGGCGCAGTTCGAACATTCGATCGGCATCACCGAAGACGGGTGCGAGATATTCACGCTGTCGCCCGCGGGGCTGGATCGTCCGCCTTACGCTTGATGGCGGCGCGGCGCCGTCCGCTCAGCACCCTGCCCCATCAAGCCGATAGACGTGGATCATCCCGTCGGTGAAATATCTGTCCCCGCCACCGTTGCGATGCCAGCCGGGCGGGATGCGTGAGGGGAATGCGCCCGCCAGTTGCGCGCCGCTCGCCCGCAGCAGCGCGCCGGCGGCGTCGCGTTCGTCGTCCACCTGCGGGCCGATGTGGTGGGTGATCTGGAGCGTGAACAGGCTGAGGCCGACGCCGCGATCGAATGTCGCCGCCGCCATCCAGTCACGCGGGGCCACGCGCCAGAAGCGGATATGGTGGCGCTTGTCGGCGCTTTTCCCCGCATCGCGCTGGAACGCGAATTCCTGCGGCGCGTCGGCGAAATAGAGCGGGCTGACCGGCGCCTGCGGATAGGGACGCGCGAACAGCACGCTCGCCGCGATGCCGAGGCCGGAGCGCAGATCGACCGGATCGGCGAGCGACCAGCCGGCGCGGCGGAACGCGCATTCGATCGCGCCACGCTCCCCGCGCAGACGCAGGTTGATCGGATCGCCGGGGATATCCTGCGCGGTATAGGAGATGATCTGATCGCGCCGGCCGATCAATTTGTGTTCGTGATGGCTCCACAGCCGCGGCAACCCGCCATAAGCAAGCGCGATCCACAACGCCGGCAACCCGACAAGCACGAACGCGGCGATCGTCGCCCAATGCCAGCGGCGTAACCGGCGCGCGCGGCGCGGTCGCATCGGTTCGGCTGGAGCGCGGTGCATCGCTGGAAGCTGGCGCGGTTTGCGCGCGACGGCAATGACCTTGCGCCAATCGGGGCGCGATTAAACGACGCGACTTAAATCCCTTTCCTTCGCCTTCGTCCTGCGCCACCATCCCCGCCGACGACTCCGGACAAAACCATGGAGCGGGGGGAGAGGCTTATGCGGAACGGTTTCGCGCTGGCGGCGATCGCGGCGCTGCTCGCATCGTGCGGCGGCAACAACCAGCCGGCGAAAAGCGGCGCATCGGGGGTCGGCAAGGTCGACGGGGCGCTGCTCACCACCGGCGGCGACGGCAGCGACTGGGCGATGACCGGGTTCAATTATTCGGAAACGCGCTTCTCCCCGCTCACCCAGATCAATGCGGATAATGTCGGCAAGCTCGGCGTCGCATGGTTCGCCGACATGCCGGACGCGCGCGGGCAGGAAGCCACGCCGATCGTGATCGACGGCAAATTGTTCGTCACCGGCCCATGGTCAAAAGTGTTCGCCTATGACGCGGTGACCGGCAAGCCGCTGTGGACCTATGATCCCAAGGTCGATCCGCAAAAGGGCGTGCAGGCGTGTTGCGATGTGGTGAATCGCGGCGTGGCGGCGTGGAAGGGGCGGCTCTATCTCGGCACGCTCGACGGGCGGCTGATCGCGCTCGACGCGGCGACGGGCAAGGAGGACTGGTCGGTCCAGACCACCGACAAGGCCAAGCCCTATACGATCACCGGCGCGCCGCGCGTGGTGAAGGATATGGTGCTGATCGGCAATGGCGGCGCGGAATTCGGCGTGCGCGGCTATGTGACGGCTTATGATGCCGCGACGGGCGCGAAGAAATGGCGCTTCTACACCGTCCCCAATCCCACCGGCGCGAAGGACAATGAGGCATCCGACGCGGCGATGGCGAAAGCGGCGCCCACCTGGTCCGCCAACGGCCAGTGGAAGCAATCCGGCGGCGGCGGCACGGTGTGGGATTCGATCGTCTATGATCCCGAACTGGATCAACTCTATCTCGGCGTGGGCAACGGCTCGCCCTGGAACCACGGCCTCAGATCAGAGGGCAAGGGCGACAATCTGTTCCTGTCCTCGATCGTCGCGCTGAAGCCGGAGACGGGCGAATATCTGTGGCATTATCAGGAAACGCCCGCCGAAAGCTGGGATTTCACCGCGACCCAGCCGATCAACCTCGCCACGCTCACGATCGGCGGCAAGCAGCGCAAGGTGCTGATGCAGGCGCCGAAGAACGGCTTCTTCTACGTTATCGACCGCACCAACGGCACGCTCATCAACGCCGGCCAGTTCATCCCCGGCGTCAACTGGGCGAGCGGGTATGACATGAAGACCGGGCGGCCGATCGAGAATCCGGCGGCGCGTTATTACAAGACGGGCAAGCCGTTCCTCGCCGTGCCGTCAGCGATCGCCGCGCATAACTGGCAGCCGATGAGCTTCAATCCCAAGGCCGGCCTCGCCTATATCCCGGCGCAGATCGTCGGCGCGGGCTATATGGCGAGCAGCGATCCGCTCGATCAGGCCAAGCCGATCGGGTTCAACGTCGGCGAGAATCTCGGCGCGCTGATGTATCCGCGCGACGCCGCGACGATCAAGGCGGCGACGGCGGGCGCCACGGGCCTGCTGGTGGCGTGGGATCCGGTGGCGAACAAGCCGAGATGGACGGTGAAATATCCCGCGCCATGGAACGGCGGCACGATGACCACGGCGGGCAATCTCGTCTTCCAGGGCACCGCGCTGGGCGAGTTCCGCGCTTATGCCGCCGATACGGGGAAGCAATTGCTCGCCTATCCGGTCGGCACCGGGATCATGGCGGGGGCGGCGACCTATATGGCCGGGGGCACGCAATATGTCGCGGTGCTCGCCGGGCGCGGCGGCGCGCTGCCGCTGTCGATCGGCTATGCCATCGGCAAGGCGGCGGAGGTGCCCAACCATCCACGCCTCATCGTGTTCAAGCTGGGCGGCACGGTGGCGCTCCCCGCCACCACCGCGCCCGACAGCGCGGCGGTGCCGCTGCCGGCGGCGAGCGGCACGCCCGAGCAGGTGGCGCAGGGCCGCGCGCTGTTCGGTCGATACTGCCAGGTGTGCCATGGCGCGTCGGCAGCCGGCGGCGGGGGCGTGCTGCCCAACCTGCAACGCTCCGGCACGCTTGGCAATGCGGATGGGTGGAAGTCTATTGTGATCGACGGCGCGCTCAAGGATCGGGGCATGGTCAGCTTCGCCAAGGTGCTGACGCCCGATCAGGCGCAATTGATCCGCCTCTATGTGATCGACGAGGCGCATTGGGCACGAAAAAACCTGAGCACCAGCGGGGCGGCCCCGGTCGCCCCCGCCAGGTGACCGGAGGCGGCGGCGCGCTCCCCCTCCTCTGCGCGCCGCTGCCTCCGAAACCGGCAGCCACTGCCTTTCTGCCCAATAATCAGGCAGAAACTATTGCCCCGGCGCACCCGAGTCGTCGCCTTGCCCTTCGCGCGCCCGACTGGCACGTTCGATGCAATGCCGTTCGCATACGGTGTGGCCGTTCAGAAATTGGGGTGGGCGTTTTCGCGTGAAGAAGATCGAAGCGATCATCAAGCCGTTCAAACTCGATGAGGTGAAGGAGGCGCTCCACGAAGTGGGCGTTTCCGGCATCACCGTCACCGAGGCGAAGGGCTTTGGCCGGCAGAAGGGCCATACGGAGCTTTATCGCGGCGCCGAATATGTCGTCGATTTCCTGCCGAAGGTGAAGCTTGAGGTCGTCGTCGAGGACGGCCTTGTCGAGCGCGTCGTGGAGGCGGTGGCGCAAGCCGCCCAGACGGGGCGGATCGGCGACGGCAAGATATTCGTCATCCCGGTCGAAACCGCGCTGCGCATCCGCACCGGGGAGCGCGACGACGACGCGATCTGATCCGCCGCATCATATTGTGAACCTCCGCCGGCACGCCAGCGCCGGCGCAATTTACTGACGAAGGGCATTCTATCATGGCAACTACGGCCAGCGACGTTCTGAAGCGCATCAAGGATGAGGAGATCGAATGGGTCGATCTTCGCTTCACCGATCCCAAGGGCAAGTGGCAGCACCTGACGATGTGCGCCGGCGTGCTGGGCGAGGATGAACTGACCGACGGCCTGATGTTCGACGGCTCGTCGATCGCCGGGTGGAAGGCGATCAACGAATCCGACATGACGCTGAAGCCCGATCTCGACGCGATCTACACCGATCCCTTCTCGGCCACGCCGATGCTGATCCTGATCTGCGATATCGTGGAGCCGGCGACCGGCGAGCTTTATTCGCGCGATCCGCGCTCCACCGCGAAGCGCGCCGAATCCTATCTGAAGACGCTCGGCATCGGGGACACCGTCTATGTCGGCCCCGAAGCCGAATTCTTCATGTTCGACGACGTGCGCTTCGAGAACAGCTATTCGACGAGCTATTACAAGATCGACGATATCGAGCTGCCGGGCAACACCGGCCGCGAATATGAGGGCGGCAACCTCGGCCACCGCCCGCGCGCCAAGGGCGGCTATTTCCCCGTCGCGCCGGTCGATTCGGCGGTCGACATCCGTGGCGAGATGGTCTCCACCATGCTCGAAATGGGCCTGCCGTGCGACAAGCACCACCATGAGGTGGCCGCCGCGCAGCACGAACTGGGCCTGATGTATGGCACGCTGACCACCACGGCGGACCGGATGCAGATCTACAAATATGTCGTGCATCAGGTCGCCCATGCTTACGGCAAGTCGGCGACGTTCATGCCCAAGCCGATCAAGGAAGATAACGGCTCGGGGATGCACACGCACTTCTCGATCTGGCAGGGCAGCAACCCGCTGTTCGCGGGCAACGGCTATGCCGGCCTTTCCGACATGTGCCTCTATTTCATCGGCGGCATCATCAAGCACGCCAAGGCGCTGAACGCCTTCACCAACCCGTCGACCAACAGCTACAAGCGGCTGGTGCCGGGTTATGAAGCGCCAGTGCTGCTCGCTTATTCGAGCCGCAACCGTTCGGCCTCGTGCCGCATCCCTTATGGCGCGGGCGCCAAGGCGAAGCGCGTCGAGGTGCGTTTCCCGGACGCGCTGGCGAACCCGTATCTCGCTTACGCGGCGCTGATGATGGCCGGGCTCGACGGCATCCAGAACAAGATCCATCCCGGCGACGCGATGGACAAGAACCTCTACGATCTGCCGCCCGCCGAACTGGCGCAGGTGCCGACGGTCTGCGCGTCGCTGCGCGAGGCGCTGGATTCGCTGACGGCGGATCATGAATTCCTGCTCAAGGGCGATGTCTTCTGCAAGGAGCAGATCGAATCCTATATCGAGCTGAAGTGGGAGGAAGTCGCCCGCTGGGAAATGACCCCGAGCCCGGTGGAATATGATATGTATTACAGCGGGTAAGGCGCGACCGCGCTCGCGCCGGTCCGCGCAGCGGAGACCCGCTGACGGCCGGCGTCGCGCCTAGCGACGACCGACGGCGCGGCTTTGCCGCGCCGTTTGCGTTTGGGAAAACCGCTCCCCCGATCGCACCGAACGGAACCCACCCCGTTCGGCACGATACAAAACAAACCGGCGCGCCCGCTCCCCGGCCCTACCCCGCCCTATCAGTACCGCGCCGGATCGGGCGTCGGCGCATTGCACGCCGCGGTGTTGCCATGGTCACACGCAGCGACCTGCCGCCGCCAATCGGTCATCGCATCGGCATAAGCGCGCTCCTGCCGGGCATAACGCGCATCGTTGCGCGCGATCTGGCGATGACGCGCGCGCCGCGCCTGACGATAGACCTGGATATCGGCGGCATATTGCGCCGCATCCACCTGTTGCACCGCCGTCTGCGCCGAACTCTCGGCGAGCGCGGCGCGGTTGGCGGCCACGACGCCGGGGCGACCGGCGGCGTCGATCGCCTCGGTGCGTGCGCTATCCTTGTCATAGCCGCGATCATAGGGCAGCGGCGTATGCGGCGCGTCGAGATCGGGCGCGGGCATGTTCTGGGCGATCGTCGGCGCGGCGACGGCGAGTGTCGTCCCCGCGATCAGCAGCGGAAGAATGCGCATCGCAAAAAACCTCCTGACGAGATGCGATTCAACCGCGCGCGCGGACGAGAGGTTCCCGCCGCACCGCCCCTTCAGAACGAGAAGCTGGCGCGCGCCGTCAGGCGGTCTCCGCTGTTGCGCGCATCGGCATAGGGCGACGGCATCGCCCGCCGCACATCGGTGCCCGAATAATCCAGCCCGAGCGTCAGCGGGCCGGTGATGCGGCGCACGCCGATCAGCCAGTCGCTGTAATTGCCGCCGGGCCGCAGCCGCGCCGCGCGCAGCGGATCATCGACCGAGCCGGACGAATGGCCGATGCTGGCGTTGAAGGTATAGGGCGTCGCCGGCAGCCCGAATTGCGCGCGCGCGGAAACGTATAGATTGTCGCCGCCGATCGCGCTTTGTGACGGGGCGTAGCGCGCATCCGCGCCGATCTGCGCCGGGCCGAGCTGATAACTCAACCCCAGCCCGCCTTCGACATAATCCATGCCCCCGCGCGCGCCGGTGAACAGATGCGCCACCACGAAGCCCTCGCCGCGAAAGCCCATGCCGAGATCCATGCCATAGCCGAGCGATCCGTCGATCACCGCATCCGCCCCGCCGGCGCGCGGGCTTTCGCGCAGGCCCGTGACGCGCGCGCCGATATCGAAGCCCGACGGGAGTTGGAGCGACAGCGAGGCCGATGGCGCGAGCTTCCCCTCGCTCCAGCTTATGCCGCGACGCCGCTCGTCCGTCGCGACATCGACCGAGCCGCCGACCGACACCTGCGCGGCGGCGGGCAGCGCGGCGCAGGCGAAAAGCGCGGCGGCAAGGCATTCGGCGTGGCGCATGTCAGTCCCCGATATCGCCGTTGGCGTCGTTGAGTTCGGCGGCCAGAGTCTCGCGGTCCCGCGCCGCTGCGTCAATCATATGCGCGCGCAGCCGATCGGCCCGGCGCGCCACTTCACCCTTGATCGCTCTGCCCGCGCCTTCGCACCAGCCGGCGTAACGGCCACGCAGCGGGGCTTCATCCACCGCGATATCGCGCGCCAGCATATGCCCGGCGGGATGCAGCGCCTCGCGCCGGACGCTGATCCGTGCCGTCCAGTCGCAACGCAGCGTATTCGCCCGGCCGGGCGCGCCCGCCGTGCCCGCCTGCCGCCGCTCCACCTCGATCGTGCCGCGATAGATCGCATCCACCGTGCCGCCGCGATGATCGACGCTCGCGCGATGCAGCTCGATCACCTCGCTTCCGCCGAGCAACAGCCCGGCCACGAGCAACCACGTCATTCCCAGTCTCCGTTTCCGCGTTTCGCAGCGCCGAAGTGGCCGCGCCGGGTGGCGCGTTCAACCGATAGCGCGGCGGGGCAACAATTCCTCACAGGCGGGCCATGTTGGCGATCGTGCCGCGTGGCGATCGACAAAGCCGCCGCCACGCGGCACGATCGCGCGCGACACATTCGGGGGTTCGCCACATGATTATCCGTTCCGCGCTTGCCACGCTCGCGCTGTTGCTCGCCACCGCCGCGACGAGCCCCGCCGAACAGAAGATGCGCGCATCGGTAACGGTGGACGCAGCCCGCAACGAGGCGCTGCTCGAACGGCTGGTGAAGCAGAATTCGGGCACGCTCAATCTGCCGGGGGTGACGGCGGTGGGCGAGATGATGCGCGGCGAGCTTGCCGCGCTGGGCTTTGACGTGAAATGGATCGACATGCGCGCGACGGGCCGCGCCGGGCATATCGTCGCGACGCACATCGGCAACGGGCGCGGCAGGCGCATCCTGCTGATCGGCCACCTCGATACGGTGTTCGAGCCATCCAGCCCCTTCACCGGCTTCAGGCGCGAGGGCAGCCGCGCGATCGGGCCGGGCGTGGGCGACGACAAGGGCGGGCTGGTCGTGATCGTCGCCGCGCTGCGCGCGATGAAGGCGGCGGGCACGCTGAAGGATGCCGATATCAAGGTGGTGCTGACCGGCGACGAGGAACGCGCCGGCACGCCACAGGATGCCGCGCGACGCGATCTGATCGAGGCGGGCAAATGGGCCGATGTCGCGCTGGAATATGAAAATGTCGCGACCGAGAACGGCACGGATTACGCCACCGTCGCGCGGCGCGGATCGCTGACGTGGGAAATAGTCGCAAATGGCAAAACAGGCCATTCGAGCGGGGTGTTCGGCAGCACGCTCGGCTATGGCGCGATCTACGAACTGGCGCGCATCCTCGATACGTTCCGCCGCGAGCTGCCCGAAAAGAACCTCACCTATAACGTCGGCGTGATGGCCGGCGGCACCCCGGCGGCGATGGACGCGGCGGGCCTTGTCGCGACGGGCACCGGCAAGCCGAATATCGTCGCATCCGATGCGGTGGCACGCGGCGATCTGCGCGCGCTCACCCCCGAGCAGGAGGCGCGGATACGCGGGCGGATGCAGGAAATCGTGGGCCAGCATCTGCCGGGAACCCAGGCGACGATCGCCTTTTTCGAAGGCTATCCGACGATGCCGCCGACCAACGCCAATCGCGCGCTGCTGGGCGAGCTTAACCGCGTCAACCGCGATCTGGGGCTCCCGGAAATGCCGGAATATGATCCCTCGCGCCGGGGCGCCGCGGATTCGAGCTTCGTCGCGGCGGACGCGGTGACGATGGGCGGCCTGGGCGCGTCGGGCGGCAATTCGCACGCCGATGGCGAGTGGGTCGATCTCGCCAGCCTGCCGCGACAGGCGTTGCGCAGCGCCGCGCTGATAAGCCGGCTCGCCGCCCGCCCGCGCACCGTTCAATCCCTGAAGCGATAGCCGATGACGACACCGCACGCGAACGCGACGAGCAGCGCGAGGCTCACCCGCCCGTGCGGATCCTCCCAGCCGAAATAATCCGCGCCGAATGCGAACAGCGCGATGAACAAAGCCGTGGCGATACCTGAGATCATACTACGATCCTCACTCCCACGCGCGCGATCATCGCAGAACATGGTTGATTTTGAGTAACCGCGTATCCGGCGACGCGATCAGGTTCGGCAGCGCGAGGTTGCGGC
Source organism: uncultured Sphingomonas sp. (assembly GCF_937871615.1). Classification (GTDB taxonomy): domain Bacteria; phylum Pseudomonadota; class Alphaproteobacteria; order Sphingomonadales; family Sphingomonadaceae; genus Sphingomonas. The sequence continues at coordinate 45,834 of NZ_CALMPA010000001.1, forward strand.
GCGGCGCGCGCTACGGCATAGGCGCGGGCATGAAGCTCCGCATCCATGTGACGCTCAAGCCCGGCGTGCTCGATCCGCAGGGCAAGGCGATCGAACACGCCCTTGCCGGCCTTGGCTTTTCCGGGATCAACGACGCCCGCGTCGGCAAGCTGATCGAGCTGGACGTCGCCGATTCGACCGACGATTCGGCGATCGACGCGATGTGCCGCCAGCTCCTCGCCAACACGGTGATCGAAAATTATCGCATCGAGCATCTGGAGCCGGCAAAATGAAAACCGCGGTCATCGTCTTTCCGGGATCGAATTGCGATCGCGATATCGCGGTCGCGCTGGAAGCGGTGACCGGGCGCAAGCCGGAAATGGTGTGGCATCGTGACAGCGAACTGCCCGATGGAATTGGCCTGGTGGCGCTGCCCGGCGGCTTTTCCTATGGCGACTATCTGCGTTCGGGCGCGATGGCCGCGCGATCGCCGATCATGCGCGCGATATCCGATGCCGCGGCGAAGGGGATGCCGGTGCTCGGCATCTGCAACGGCTTTCAGGTGCTGACCGAGGCGGGGCTGCTGCCGGGCGCGCTGATGCGCAACGCCGGGCTGAATTTCGTGTGCCGCGATGTGGCGCTGACGGTGGAGAATGCGCAATCCGCCTTCACCAGCCGCTATGCCGCCGGCGAGCGCATCGTGATCCCGGTGGCGCATCACGACGGCAATTATTTCGCCGATGCCGCGACGCTGGACCGGCTTGAGGGCGAGGGCCGCGTCGCGTTCCGCTATGCCGAAAACACCAACGGCAGCGCGCGCGCGATCGCGGGCGTGCTCAACGATGCCGGCAACGTGCTGGGCATGATGCCCCACCCCGAACGCCGCATCGAGGATGCGCACGGCGGAGACGATGGGCGTCGCCTGTTCGAAGGATTGCTGGAACTGGTGGCGTAACAGCCTCCCTGTAAAGCCCCTCCCCTCATCTTCTTCTCCTCTCCCTTGAACAAGGGAAGGGTCGGGGGTGGGTTGGCCCGCGGGAATACCGGCGCACCTGCCTCATACCCACCCGCCCCCAGCCCCTCCCTTCATCAGGGAGGGGAGCCAAGGGAAAGTAGGCGGTTACCGGCGGTTACCGCTTCGGGCCGAGATCGCCCAGCCCCACCGTGCCGCTCGCCATCGCCAGCATCGCATCGAGGCTCTTTTTCGCGCCGAGCCGTAATTCCTCGTCCATCTCGATGCGCGGCGCCAGATCGCGCAGCGCGACGTAGAGCTTCTCCATCGTGTTGAGCGCCATATACGGGCAGATATTGCAATTGCAGTTGCCGTCCGCGCCGGGCGCGCCGATGAACTTCTTGCCCGGCAGCGCCTTTTCCATCTGGTGGATGATATGCGGCTCGGTCGCGACGATCAGCGTGTCGCCCGCGAACGACCGGGCATATTCGAGGATGCCGCTGGTCGAGCCGACATAATCGGCATGATCGAGGATCACCGCCGGGCATTCGGGATGCGCGGCGATCGGCGCGGCGGGATGCTCGGCGCGCAGCTTGAGCAACTCGGTTTCGCTGAACGCCTCATGGACGATGCACACGCCCGGCCACAGGATCAGATCGCGCCCCGTCTTGCGCGCGAGATAGCCGCCAAGGTTGCGATCGGGGCCGAAGATCACCTTCTGATCCTTGGGGATCTGCGCCAGAATCTTTTCCGCCGAAGACGAGGTGACGATCACGTCGGACAGCGCCTTCACCGCCGCCGAGCAGTTGATATAGGTCAGTGCGATCGCATCCGGGTGCTGCGCGCGGAACGCGGCGAACTGATCGGGCGGGCAGCTATCCTCAAGGCTGCACCCGGCATCCATATCGGGCAGCACGACGATCTTGTCCGGCGACAGGATCTTCGCCGTTTCCGCCATGAAGCGCACCCCGCAAAAGGCGATGACATCGGCGTCCGTCGCCTGCGCCTTGCGGCTCAAATCAAGGCTGTCGCCGACAAAATCGGCGAGATCCTGAATCTCCGGCTTCTGATAATAATGCGCGAGGATGACGGCGTTGCGCTCCTTGCGGAGGCGTTCGATCTCGGCGCGCAAATCCAGGCCGCGCAAATTGGTGGGCTGTTCCATGCCCTGTCAGATGGACCGCCCGGCCCTCGCAATCAAGGGAATGGCGGATATGCCAGCGGCGGAATTTGCGCCCCGACCGTGCCCTCGACCAGCGCGCCATAGAGCGACAGCGCCATCGCCGAGGTGGCAGCGACCTCCATCAGCAACTGGTTGGCGAGAAGCACGCCCATCCCCCACCACCACGCCGGATGAACGCGCCCGGCGCTGCGCTGATCGTGGATCGCCCCGGCGAGCGGGAACAGCATCACCCCCGCGAAAACCGCCCATGCCGCCCATGGGATCAGCAGCGGACCGGGCAGCAGCCGCCCGAACGCCGGCGCGGTCAGCCCCGCCATCGCGCACGCCATCAGCCGGCGATGCCAGTCACTCTGGCGGCGCATCGCCAACCCCGCGGCGAACAGCCCCGCGAAGCAGAGGACGGTGAGCGAATCCATCACCACGAAATAGAGCGGGCGGAAGAACGGCGGCACGCGCCCCTCGCGCACCAGCCGCAGCGTGACGGTGATGCCCAGCACCACCATCACCGATGCCCAGCCGACCCCGATCCAGCCGATCCGGCGATGCAGCGCGACATTGCCGGTGAACACCAGCGTGTTTTGCAGCAGATAGAAGAACGTCCAGCCGAAGAAGACGAAGGCATGGGCATGGATGATGAGCGGCGCGGCAAAGGTCGATCGCACCATCGCGAACTGCATCACGAATCCCGCGATGAGCGTCACCGTCATCGCCACCGCAAGAAAGAAGAAGAACCGCCGATCCCCGGCGATATCGAAACGGACCGAAGCGCTCGTCGCCACCGCTTGCCTCCCCCAAGAAGCCGATAGACTGCGCGACCGTTTTTTTTATCTTGTACGTGGGCTTATATCTCAGTCGCGCAGCGCGCTCAACGCCTGTTGCTGAGCACCTCCTCCAGGCTGCGGCTGACATCCCAATGTTCGTCGCTGCGGATCGGATCGTCCGCGAAGCGCACGTTCACGGTAGCGTCGATCCCGGCGGCCCTGAGCGGCATGGCGAAGCTGCGCTCCACCGCGCGACGGGTGGCGTCCTTCGCCATGTTCATCATCGGGGCGGCGCGCGCCTGGCGCAGCAATTCGGCCTGCCCCGCGTTCCGGTTCGCCGCATCCAGCGTCTCGCGCGCCGGAGTGAGCGCCATCAGCACGCCGCCCGAGCCATAACTGCGGATCGCATCGAGGTCGATCGCCGGCGCGGTCACCTCCACGGCGGGCAGGCGCACCGACAGCGTCTTCGTGGCCGCGTCCCACGCCACGTCGCGCTGCGAGAGGCGACCGAGATCGACCTCGTAGCGCACCATGCCGGGCATGATCGTCGTGCGTTCCGCGCTCAACCCGAATTGCGATTGCTTCGAGGTGACGACCGCGACGAACCGCGCCGCGAAAGCCGAAAGCCTGTTCTGCTCGCGCAACCCCGCCAAACTCCCGCTGGCGATTGTCGTCGGATCGGGCGTGAGGCGCGCGGCGACATAGCGTTGCGCGAGCCACCAGCCGCCGCCCGCGAGCAGCAGCAGGATCGCCAGCGCCGCGAGAAAATCGACCGCGAACGGCCTTACGCGACGTTCCGCCATATCCCTGCTTCCGACGCGATGACGCCGCGCCGCTCAAGATCGACGAGATGCGCCAGCACCGATTGCTCCGCCGCGCCAACCAGGCGCCGGTCGATCCCGACATACATTTTCTCGACCATCGCCGGCACCGCGCCCGTACCCTCGCCGATCAGCCGCAGGATCTGCCCCTCGCGCTGCTTGCGATGGCCGAGCAGCCCGCGCACCAGCCGCTGCGGCTTTTCCACCGCCTCGCCATGGCCGGGATAATAGACCCGATCGTCCCGCTTCATCAGCTTTTCGAGGCTCGCCATATAGGCGCTCATGTCCCCATCCGGGGGCGAGACAACGCTGGTCGACCAGCCCATCACATGATCGCCGGAAAACAACGCCCTGGTTTCCAGCAGCGCGAAGGCGAGATGGTTGGATGTGTGGCCCGGCGTCGCGATCGTCTCCAGCGTCCAGCCTTCACCCGTGACGCGATCGCCCTCCGCCAGCACGCGATCGGGGGCGTAATCCGCGTCGAACGCCGCATCGGCGCGGGGAACGTCGCTCGACACATGGAAGGGCGCCGCCCCGACGATCGGCGCGCCCGTTTCCGCCTTCAGCCGGATCGCCGCGGGCGAATGATCGCGGTGATGGTGGGTGATGACGATCGCGCAGACCGGACGCCCCGCGATCGCCGCAAGCAACGCCGCGTGATGCGCCGCGTCCGCCGGGCCGGGGTCTATCACCGCGAGATCGCGGGCGCCGACGATATGCGTCTGCGTGCCGGTGAAGGTATAGGGCGACGGATTGGGCGCAAGAACCCGCGTAACGAGCGGTTCGAGCGCGATCGCGATGCCGGTCGGTGGCTCGTCCATCCGCGCGAGATGGCGGCTGAACGCCCGCATGGCAAGGGAAAGCGGCACAAAACGGCCGGCCCCACCTTATGCGGTGATGACCGGCCGACCGGCTCCTCCCCCGGTGCGATCAATCCTTGCCCGGCTCGTCCCGCGCCATTTCGGCGATGTGCCGATCGAACTCGGCAAGCGTTTCGCGGCGCGCGTCTTCGGGCATGTTGCGGTTCGCCGCGATCGAGGCGCGGGCGGCGCGCAACCCGGCGATCGCGCCGGCCATCGCCTGATGCCTGATCGCCACCGTATCGACCGCCGCCATCCGCGCGTCGATCCTCGCGCGCCGCTCCCCCTCCGCGTCCGCGCGGGGAATACGGTCCGTGCAGATCACCACGGTGGGATGGCCGTTCTCGCTGCCGCGCATCGTCATCCGCGCATCGCCGCCACCGTCTCCGCAATCACGTGACACCACCGACGGCGCGGCGGCCAGGGCGCGCGAGACGCGGCGATCAATCTCCGCGCGTGACGGCGGCGCGGGTGGTGCGGGTGGCGCCCGCATCATGTCAGGTGTCGGCGGGATCGGGGGCTGCGGCGGGATCGGGGCGGGATGGTCCGCGATATAGGCGTCTGCGTCCGCGCCTTCATAAACCTGCGTTTCGCCATCGCGATGGATCACCACGCGGTGCGCGCGCTCGCCCGGCGCGGCAGGCACGGGCACCGGCAATGGCGGCGGGGGACGCAGCAGGTCGGCCGGCCGGATCGCGTCGATATCCACCCCGGTGGCGCGCACCACGCCAGCGCGCATCTTCGCGGCGGTGGCGGTGCCCGTGGCGGTGATGCCGAGCGCGGCGGCGCCCAGCGCGGCGATGCTCACCGTGCCGGCAAGGATGCGGGCGCGGGTGGCGGGTGTCGAAAGCATCCGCAACCTCCCCTTCAAATCATCGACATTGTGCAGATGGCAGGCGGCGGCAATCGCCCCGCCATGCGCCGCCTTGACGATGGCGCAAGCGTAAGCGTGCCGCTCGGCGGCGCTGCGCCCGGCGAGCACGCGCGCGTCGTTCGCCATCTCCTGATCGGCGCGATAGGCGCGGAAGGCGAACCAGGCGAGCGGGTTGAACCAATGCAGCGCGAGCACCGCCAGCGCGATCCAATTGGCGATCAGATCGCCGCGCGCATGGTGGCCGAGTTCATGCGCCAGCGCCAGTTCGCGCTCGCTTTCGTCATAGCGGCCAGCGAAATCGCGCGGGAAGGCGACGAAACGCCGCACGATCCCGAAGGCAAGCGGACCAGCCGCCGCCGGGCTGGAGACGATCGTGACGCCGCCGAGCGTATCGAGCGGGGTCGCGGCGGCCAGCAGCCGGCGGCGGAAACGGACATAAGCGGCGCATTGCCAGGCGATGAAGCCAAACGCCCCCACCCCCCAGGCGATCACCGCCGCGCCGCCGATCAGCGCGGCGAAATCGCGCCCGGCGGGCAGATCGACGCCAGCGGCGGGCAGGATCATCCACGACACCTGCCGCCCCATATCGCCAAGCGGCGCGGCGATCGGCGGCACCATCCCGTCCCGCAACGTCGCGGGGAGCGGCGGCAACACCAGCCGCAGCACCGGCAGCAGCCACAGCGCATAAGCCACCGGCGCGCCGAACGCGCGGCGCACGGGAATGCGGATCGCCAGCACCAGCGCGATCAGCACGGCCGAAGCGATCAACGCTTCCACCGCCCAGCCGATCATTGCTTCAGCGCCTTCAGCAGCGCCTCGATCTCGGCGATGTCCTGTGCGGAAAGTTCATCACGCTCGGCGAGATGCGCGACCAGCGGGGTGAGCTTGCCACCGAACAGCCGGTCGATCAGCCGGCGCGATTCACCGGAAACATAATCGCCGCGCTGGACGGCGGGGCGATAAAGATAACGCCGGCCATCCTCCTCATGCGAGACCGCGCTCTTGGCGAGCAGCCGGCCAAGCAGGGTCTTGACGGTGTTGACGCTCCAGCCGCGATCGGGGCCGACGCGCTCGGCCACCTCCTGCGCGGTGAGCGGGGATTCATCCCACAGCACCTCCATCACGGCATGTTCGGCATCGCTGATCCGCTCGGCCACGATTCGGCATCCTCTCACTGACTACGCATGTGATTGCACCGATTACACTTGTGGTCAATAGCGCGGTCAAATGAAGCGAAAAGTGTCGGGGAAATTTACAGCCGGCAATCAATGCGAAATCGCGTTAACCATTGCGCAGCCCGATTTTGCTACGATTCATTGCGGCTGGCACGCGCGCTGCATCGTGATTGGGGCACCGAGCGTTAAAGTCCAAAACGCTTCAGCAGGGTGGGTGCGTCGCTTCTTTCGATCTCGCGACGCCCCGCCCTCACCCGGTCATTCAGCCTTGGCCGAGCCTTCGAACAATTCAGCCAGTTCGCCCGACTCGTACATTTCCATCATGATGTCCGAGCCGCCGACGAATTCGCCGCCGACATAGAGCTGCGGGATGGTCGGCCAGTCCGAATAGGCCTTGATCCCCTGGCGGATGCCCTGATCCTGCAACACGTCGACGCTTTCGAATTCGACATTGAGATGCTGGAGGATCGCCACCGCGCGGCTGGAAAAGCCGCATTGCGGGAAAAGCGGGCTGCCCTTCATGAACAGCACCACGGGATTGTTCTTCACCACCGCATCGATGCGGGCCTGCACGTCTTCGCTCATCGCCGGTTCCTCAATAAATCGCTCGCCGTTATTTCGGAACGGCGGTGGTAAGCTGCAAGGCGTGGAGGACGCCGCCCATGCGGTCGCCGAGAGCCGTATAGACCGCCTGATGCTGCTTCACGCGCGACAGCCCCGTGAACGACGCGCTGACGACGCGCGCCGCATAATGATCGCCATCGCCGGCGAGATCGGTGATCTCCACCTCCGCATCGGGAATCCCCGCCCGGATCAGTTGGGCGATGTCGTCAGCCGCCATCGGCATGTTATTGCGCTTCCATCAACTGGCGGCGCGCCTCGACCGATTGCTCCTCAAGCGCGCGGCGCACGGCGGCTTCGTCGATATCGACCCCCGCGGCGGTGAGATCGCCGAGCAGCTTGCGCACCACATCATCGTCGCCCGCTTCTTCCAGATCGGCGTGGATAACCGTCTTGCCATAGGAATCCGCTTCCGCCGGCGTCAGTTTCATCAAATTCGCCGCCCACTGGCCGACAAGGCGATTGCGCCGCGCGACAACACGAAAGGCCATTTCCTCGTCGCGCGCGAACTTGGACTCGAAAGCGCGCTCGCGATCGTTGAAGGTGGTCATGTCTGCTCCCAATAATTCCGAGCCATCGAGATAGAGAGGGAGCAGCCCATAAGCAACGCCGGGGGAAAGCCGCGCCGGAAATGCGCCGGCAAGCGCATTTCACGACATCAGCCCCCCGGTCGAAGGCTCAATCGGCGACGCGCACCACCAGCTTGCCGATCGCCTGCCGCCCGCCAAGCCGCGCGATCGCCTCGCCGCCCTTTTCCAGCGGAAAGACCTCGGTGATCTTCGGCGCGATCTTGCCCGCCGCCCACAGATCGAACAACTGCCCGATATTGGCGCGGTTGCGCGCCGGCTCGCGCGCCGCGAACGCGCCCCAGAACACGCCGCAGATGTCGCAGCTCTTGAGCAGGGTCAGGTTGAGCGGCAGCTTGGGGATACCGGCGGGGAAGCCGATCACCAGATAGCGCCCCTCCCATGCCATCGCGCGCACCGCCGGCTCGGCATAATCGCCGCCGACCGCATCATAGACGAGATCAAAGCCGTTCGGCCCCGCCTTCGCCTTGAACGCATCGGCAAGCGCCTTGGATTCGTCCTTGGAGAATGGCGCGCGGCCATAGACGATCACGTCGTCCGCCCCCGCCGCGCGCACCGCCTGCGCCTTTTCCTCCGACGAAACCGCGCCGACGACGCGCGCGCCGAACGCCTTGCCCAGTTCCACCGCAGCCAGCCCGACGCCCCCGGCGGCACCGAGCACGAGCAAGGTCTCGCCCGGCTTGATATGCCCGCGATCAATCAGCGCGTGGATCGTCGTGCCATAAGTGAGCAGCATCGAGGCGCCCTCCTCGAAGCTGCGCGCCGCCGGCAGCGCATAGAGCCCCGCTTCGCGGATCACGACCTTCTCGCTCAGGCCGCCCATGCCGGTATTGCCCATCACGCGATCGCCGGGCCTGAACGTGGTCACGCCCTCGCCAACCGCTTCGACCACGCCCGAAATCTCGCCACCCGGCGCGAACGGGCGCGGCGGCTTGAACTGATATTTGTCCTCGATCACGAGCACATCGGGGAAGTTGATCGCGCACGCCTTCACCGCGACCAGCACTTCGCCCGGCCCAGGCATGGGATCGGGCAGTTCGCCGATCGTCAGAGTTTCCGGTCCGCCGATCGCGGTCGACAATAATGCGCGCATTTCCGCTCCTTCTCTCCGCACGAACGCGCCCCCTCACGAGGTCACGCGGACGTTTTCGAATTGACGGTATCGTCTTGGAGCGTACGGCGCGGCGCGTCCAGAGGGTTTGCGCGCTATGCCGCGCGGCGGCTCACCCAGCCACGCGCCGCGTCGATTTCCGTTTCATAGCGGGAGATCGCGGCATCGCGCTCCATCGTCAGGCCGATCTCGTCCAGCCCGTGCATCAGGCATTCGCGACGAAACGGATCGAGCGAGAATGCGAACCGATCCTGATAAGGCGTCGTCACCGTCATGCTTTCGAGGTCAACCGTGATCGGATCGGTCTTCGCCGCCTCCAACAGCCGGTCGATCGCTTCCTGCGGCAACACCACCGTGACGATGCCGTTCTTGAACGCATTGCCGGAGAAGATGTCGGAAAAGCTCGGCGCGATCACCGCCTTGATGCCCAAATCATTGAGCGCCCAGGCGGCATGTTCGCGGCTGGAGCCGCAGCCGAAATTGTCGCCCGCGATCAGGATCGGGGCGCCAGTATAGGCCGGATCGTCGAACACATTGCCCGGCACCGCGCGCACCGTTTCAAACGCGCCACGGCCAAGCCCGGCGCGGGTGATCGTCTTCAGCCAGTGCGCCGGAATAATCACATCGGTATCGACGTTCTTCTGGCCCCATGGATAGGCGCGGCCGGAAACGCTCGTCACGGCTTCCATCTTGTCACTCCTCGCACGCGCGGATCAGCGCGCCATCTTATTCTTCGCCACAACCGGGGGCTTTCCGATCGCGGCATAGGCCGCGACCCCGGCAAACAACGATCCGGCGATCAGCAGCAGCAGCACCTTCTTCATCGCCTCTCCCCTCCCTTCCGATTATCGCATCAGTTCGCGCACGTCGGTGAGCCGGCCCTTGACCGCCGCCGCCGCCGCCATCGCGGGCGAGACGAGATGGGTGCGCGCACCCGGCCCCTGCCGCCCGACGAAATTGCGGTTGCTGGTGGAGGCGCAACGCTCGCCCGGCGGCACCTTGTCCGGGTTCATCGCCAGGCACATCGAGCACCCCGGCTCACGCCATTCGAACCCGGCAGCGGCGAAGATACGATCGAGCCCCTCGGCCTCCGCCTGCCGCTTGACCAGGCCCGAGCCGGGGACGACCATCGCGCGCACGCCATCGGCAACACGCCGCCCGTCGGCGACCGCCGCTGCCGCGCGCAGATCCTCGATCCGGCTGTTGGTGCAGCTACCGATGAAGACGTGCTGGATCGCCACATCCTCCATCCGCGTGCCGGGGGTGAGCCCCATGTAATCGAGCGACTTGCGCGCCGCCGCCTGTTTGGAAGGGTCCGCGAAACTCTCCGGATCCGGGACGATGCCGGTGATCGGCACCACGTCTTCCGGGCTGGTGCCCCATGTCAGGCCCGGCGCGATATCGCTCGCCGCCAGCACGACGCGCCTGTCGTAACTCGCCCCCGCATCGGTGGCGAGCGAGCGCCACCAGGCGACCGCCTTGTCCCATTCCGCGCCCGCCGGGGCCATCGGGCGCCCCTTCAGATAGGCGAAGGTGGCATCGTCGGGCGCGATCATCCCGGCGCGCGCGCCGCCCTCGATCGACATATTGGCGATCGTCAGCCGCCCTTCCAGCGACATGGCGCGGATCACGTCGCCGGTATATTCGATGACATGGCCGGTGCCGCCCGCCGCGCCGATCCTGCCGATGATCGCGAGGATCACGTCCTTCGGGCTGACGCCGAAGCCGAGCGTGCCATCGACGCGCACTTCCATCGTTTTCGATTGCGACAGCAGCAGCGTCTGTGTGGCGAGCACATGCTCCACCTCGCTGGTGCCGATGCCGAACGCCAGCGCGCCCAGCGCGCCGTGCGCCGAGGTGTGGCTGTCTCCGCACACCACCGTGGTTCCCGGCAGGGTGAAGCCCTGTTCAGGCCCGACGACATGGACGATGCCCTGTTCGGCGGCCAGCGCGTCGATATAGGGCACACCGAATTCCGCGACATTGTGGCGCAGCGCGGAAAGCTGCGTTGCGCTTTCGGGATCGGCGATCGGCAGTTCGTTGCCCGCCGCATCGACGCGCGGCGTGGTCGGCAGGTTGTGATCGGGCACCGCCAGCGTCAGATCGGGGCGACGCACCTTGCGCCCGGCGGCGCGAAGCCCCTCGAACGCCTGTGGGCTGGTGACCTCATGGACGAGGTGGCGATCAATATAGATCAGGCAGGTGCCGTCATCGCGCCGTTCGACGACATGCGCGTTCCAGACCTTTTCGTAGAGCGTGAGCGGGCGACTTAACATGATAGCTATGCATTAACCGCAAACGGGGCCTGCACGAAACCCCGTTTGCGGGCGTTTATCGCAAAGAAATTGCCCGTGCCCCCGGCTCAGCCCTCCAGCGCCACCTCATAATGCGCCGTCGTCTTGGCCGCGACCTCATCGGCGGTGACGCCCGGCGCCAGCTCGATCAACCGGAACGGCGAATTGTGATCGTGGCGCTGGAACACCGCAAGATCGGTGACGATCATATCGACCACGTTCCGCCCGGTGAGCGGCAGCGTGCAGGCGGGGATGAACTTCGGATCGCCGTTCTTGCTGCTATGCTCCATCACGACGATGATCTTCTTGACGCCCGCGACGAGATCCATCGCGCCGCCCATGCCCTTGATCATCTTGCCGGGGATCATCCAGTTGGCGAT
>NZ_CALMPA010000002.1 GCF_937871615.1 uncultured Sphingomonas sp.
AAAGGCCAGCGGACGCGTAAACTCGCCTTGTAACGCAGATGGCAGTCATGAGAGCGTATATTCGAGCAGCTTGTGCTCCAGCGCCGGATGTTCGCGCGCGAAGGCATCGAAATCGCGGCGATTGAAAACGCAGACGCGCGCGTCGGTCAGCGCGGTCACTTCGTGGCTGGATGTGGCGGCGAACGGGCGCCCGATGAAGTCCGCCGGATAGACCAGGCCGACGATCTGCTCGCGCCCGTCGCGCGTGCCGGAGGAAAGCTTGAGCATCCCTTCGACGACATTCGCCACCCGGAGCGAATCCTCGCCTTCCCAGATCAGCGATTCCCCGGCGGCGAGTTGCTGGCGGCGCCCGATCGCGTTGAGTGCCTCCATCTCCCTGGCGTCCAGCGCGGAGCAAATCGCGCGGTTTCTGATGGCGCACAGGTCGCAGCTTGACATGCGATAAGGCTAGCAGCCGGGGCCCATGGGAGCAATCAAATCCGCCAGCGCGATTCCAGTTCTCGTGCCATCGGGCGTAGGCATCGTCGGCGTGCGGGCAAGATTTCGGAAGCTGCCCGTGAGACGAATTTTCCGGTCGCCTAATTGATCGAAATCAAATGAAGTTGGCACCGAGCCGCATAATTCATTCGTATGTGGACCTATCACCCCGATCTGCTCGCGACGCCGGTGCCGCGTTATACCAGCTTCCCGACAGCGGCCGAATTCGGCGATATCGCCGCGCACCATGTGGAAGCGGCGCTGGACGGCGTTGGCGCGGGCACGCCCGTCTCGCTTTATCTGCACATCCCTTATTGCCACGAGATCTGCTGGTATTGCGGGTGCAACACCGGCGCGGCGAACCGCACCGGGCGCGTGGCCGCCTATCTTGAGCGGCTGATCGGCGAAATCCGGCTGCTCGCGCGCCGATTGGGCGGGCGTGGCCGCGTGGGCCGGATCGCGTTCGGTGGGGGCAGCCCCAATGCGCTGACGCCCGCGCAGTTCGCCGCGCTGCTGGGCGAAGTCCGCGCCGCGTTCGATTGCGCCGATGCCATCGTGTCGGTGGAACTCGATCCGCGCCGGTTCGAGCCCGGCTGGGACGAAGCATTGGCCAGCGCGGGCGTGACGCGCGCCAGCCTCGGCGTGCAGACCTTCTCGCCCGCCCTGCAACGGGCGATCGGCCGCATCCAGCCGGTGGAAATGATCGCCGATGTCGCCGCCCGGTTGCGCGCGACGGGGGTGAATTCGATCAATTTCGATCTGATGTATGGCCTGCCGGGGCAGGACACGCGGCTGTTGCTCGACACGATCGACACCGCGCTTGATATGCAACCGGATCGGCTGGCGGTATTCGGTTATGCCCATGTCCCGCATCTGATCCCGCGCCAGCGCCGGATCGACGCGGACGCGCTGCCGGGATCGGAGGCGCGGTTCCGGCAGGCGGAGGCGGCCCACCAGCGGCTGGTCGAGGCAGGCTGGCGCCCGATCGGCTTTGACCATTTCGCGCAGGCTGGCGATCCCCTTGCGCTGGCGGCGCGCGCGGGGACGCTGCGGCGCAATTTTCAGGGATTCACTGACGACCCCGCCGACGTGCTCATCGGGCTGGGCGCGTCTGCGATCAGCATGTTCCCCGGCCTGCTGGCCCAGAACGAAAAGAATAGCGGTCGCTATCACCTGCGCATCGCCGGTGGTGGCCTCGCGGTCGCGCGCGGTATCCGGCGCAGCCGGGTTGACCGTTGGCGCGCGCGGGCGATCGAGCAACTGCTCTGCCGGGGCAGCGCCGATCTCACCGGCTTGCCCGATCTCGCCGCGATCGGTGAACGCCTTGCGCCCTTTGTCGCGCGCGGGCTCGTCACCCGGATGGGAGAGCGGCTGGCGCTGACGCCGGAAGCGACGCCTTATGCGCGCGCGATCGCCGCGACGATTGATCCTTATCGCCAGCATAGCGCAACGCGGTTCAGCAGTGCGGTATAGTCGCTGCCTGGCCGTGCCCGGCATCGCGGCGATATGCGCCCTTGCCGCCGTTCCGTTGCAGGCTGCGGCGGAGCCGGCGCCGGCGATGATCGGAATCTGCGGTCGGCCCGGCATGGAGATCAGGCTGCCGCACACGCCGCGACAGCAGCCACGGCGCGACGATGGTGCCTGCGGTTGCCATGCGGTCAACCCGCGCAAGCGCGCGAATTGCTGCGATGCCGACGACGCCGGCTGAACGATGCGCCAGGTATCAACGCGCCAATGAGGCGCGTGCGGCGCCCGCGCGGCAATGCCGGACATGCCCGGTGCGGGGTGCCTCGCTGTGCGCGGCGTTGGAGGACCGCGAACTGGCGCTGCTCCATGCCGGTCGATCGCGGCATATAATTCCCGCGGGGGATCGCCTCGACAACTATTGCGACGTGCGCGCCAATATCGTGTCCGGCGCGTTCAAGCTGTCGATCCGCGCGGACGACGGGCGCGAGCAGATCGTGGATTTGCTGTTCGCCGGAGACTTCCTCGGCGCGCCTTGCCCGCGCGAGCAGGATGTGACGGCGATCGCGCTGGCCGAGACGGAGATATGTTCGTTTTCGCAGCTCCCGTTCACCGATGCGCTGGATGCCTTTCCGGCGATGCGCCGGATGCTGCTGGAGCGCACGATTGGCGCGTTCGAGCGCGCGCGCGGGCGCCTGCACATGCTCGCTCACGCCAGCGCGCGGGAACGGGTGGCCGGGTTCATCCTCGATTTCGCTTCGCGCGCGGATGGAAAGCCGGTGCGGATTCCCTTGCGCCGACGGGAAGTCGCGAATTTCCTGGGCCTCACCGTGGAGACGGTAAGCCGCCAGTTTGGCCGTTTGCGGGCGGAAGGGGCGATCACGCTTGTCAACGCGCGCGAGTGCACGGTGCCCGATCGCGCACGGCTCACCGCCATCGCCGGGACATTTCCTGTAATTGATCCAGATCAATGAAAGCGCCCGCCGCCTCTCGCAACGTCGGCGCGCCGGGCGCTGACAAGGGGGAAGCGTTCGGCACCCTTTTTCTGATTCCCCGAGGATAAGCGGCCGGATTGCCAACCGGCCCGGCATCTTGCGCAACGAGGTAAAGCGAATGGCAAACGATATCAGCGCGTCCGCCGGGTGGCTGTTCCTCGCGCTGCTTGCGGTGTTCGCCGCGGCGACCGCGGTGGATGGCGGCTTCGCGGTGCACATGGGGATCGCCGCCGCCGCCGCGTTCTTCGTCGCGGTGCGCGGGCTGGGCGCCAAGCCGAGGGAAGGCATGGGGCCGCGCGTTTCGCCGGCAACCGCCGGGCAATATTATGACGATGTGATCCGCTGGGGCGTGATCGCCACGGTGTTCTGGGGCATCGTCGGCTTCCTCGTCGGCGTGCTGATCGCCGCGCAATTGACCTTCCCGCAACTGAACCTTGGCGAATACATCAATTTCGGGCGTATCCGGCCGCTGCACACCTCCGCGGTGGTGTTCGCGTTCGGGGGCAATGCGCTGATCGCCACCAGCTTCTACGTCGTGCAGCGCACCTGCCGCGTGCGGCTGTTCTGGCCGAACCTCGCGAACTTCGTGTTCTGGGGGTATCAGTTGTTCATCGTGCTGGCCGCCACCGGCTATGTCATGGGCATCACCGAGGCGCGCGAATATGCCGAGCCCGAATGGTATGTCGACATCTGGCTGACGATCGTGTGGGTCGCTTATCTGATCGTGTTCGGCGGCACGGTGATCCGCCGGTCCGAACCGCACATCTATGTCGCCAACTGGTTCTACCTGAGCTTCATCATCACGATCGCGATGCTGCACATCGTGAACAACCTGTCGATGCCGGTCAGCCTCGTCGGGTCGAAATCCTATTCGGCCTTCTCCGGCGTGCAGGATGCGCTGACGCAATGGTGGTACGGGCACAATGCGGTGGCGTTCTTCCTCACCGTGCCGTTCCTGGCGATGATGTATTACTTCGTGCCGAAGCAGGCGGAGCGGCCGATCTACAGCTATCGCCTGTCGATCGTGCATTTCTGGTCGCTGATCTTCCTCTACATCTGGGCGGGGCCACACCATCTGCATTACACCGCGCTGCCCGATTGGGCGCAGACGCTGGGCATGGTCTTTTCGGTCGTGCTGTGGATGCCGAGCTGGGGCGGGATGATAAACGGCCTGATGACGCTCAACGGCGCGTGGGACAAGATCCGCACCGATCCGATCATCCGCATGATGGTGTTCGCGCTCGCCTTCTACGGCATGGCGACGTTCGAGGGGCCGATGATGTCGGTAAAGAGCGTCAACTCGCTCAGCCATTATACCAACTGGACGATCGGGCACGTCCATTCGGGCGCTTTGGGCTGGAACGGCATGATAACCTTCGCGGCGGTCTATTATCTCGCGCCGCGCCTGTGGGGGCGGGAACGGCTCTATTCGCTGCGCATGGTGAACTGGCACTTCTGGTGCGCCACGCTCGGCATCGTGCTCTACGCCTCGTCGATGTGGGTGGCGGGCGTCATGCAGGGGCTGATGTGGCGCGAATATGGTGACGACGGCTATCTGGTCTATTCGTTCGCCGAGGTGGTGGCGGCGCTCCACCCCTATTACCTGATCCGCACTCTGGGCGGCGGCTTGTTCCTCACCGGCGGCCTCCTCATGGTCTGGAACGTGTGGATGACAATCCGCGGGCGGATACGCGAGGAGGCGCCGATGACCACGGCAGCCTATGATCCCGCGCGCGATCGCCCGCTCGTCCCCGCCGAAGCTCGATAAGGAGGAGCCGAGACATGGCTGCCTGGGCAAATCGCCACAAGAAGATCGAACGCAACGTCACCTTGCTGGGCGCGCTTTCGCTGGTCGTGGTCGCGATCGGCGGGATCGTCGAGATCGCGCCTTTGTTCTGGATCGAATCCACCGTGAAGCATGTCGAGGGCGTGCGGCCCTATACCCCGCTCGAACTGGCGGGGCGGAATATCTACATTCGTGAGGGCTGCTACGGCTGCCACAGCCAGATGATCCGCCCGTTCCGCGACGAAGTGGAGCGTTACGGCCATTACAGCCTCGCGGCGGAGAGCATGTACGATCACCCGTTCCAATGGGGATCGGAACGCACCGGGCCTGATCTGGCGCGCGTCGGCGGGCGTTATTCGGATGAATGGCATGTCCAGCACATGAAGAATCCGCAGTCGGTCGTGCCCGAATCGATCATGCCGAAATACGCCTTCCTCGCGAATCGCAACCTCGACACGAGCCGGCTGGGCGCGGATCTCGCCGCGCTGCGCAAGGTCGGCGTGCCCTATACCGACGAGGATATCGCCAAGGCCGACGAGGACGCGCGGACGCAAGGCTTCGGCGAGGGCGACACCGCCGGGCTCGCCAGGCGCTATCCCAGGGTGCAGGCGCGCGATTTCGACGGCGATCCGGGCCGGATCACCGAAATGGACGCGCTGGTCGCCTATCTTCAGGGGCTGGGCACGCAGATCGACTTCAAATCGGCGAGCGCGCGGGAGGCGACGAAATGAGCACCTATGACACGATGCGCCATCTCGCCGACGGCTATGGGCTGGTCGTCATGGTCGGCGTGTTCGCCGTGCTGATCGGCTGGGCCTTCCTGCCGCGCAATCGCGCCGCGAACCGCCGCGCCGCCAACAGCATCTTCGACGAGGCCGAAAATGGCTGACAACAAGCGCATCGACACCGCGACCGGCACCAGCACCGTCGGCCACGAATGGGACGGGATCGAGGAACTCGACACACCGATGCCGCGCTGGTGGCTGTTCGGCCTGTGGGCGTCGGTGGTGTTCGCGATCGGCTATTGCATCGTCTATCCCGCCTGGCCGCTGATCCACGGCGCGACGCCGGGCATCTGGGGCTGGACGAGCCAGGGGCAGCTCGCGCGGGAAACCGCGCAGGAGAATGCCCGCCGCGCGCCGATCATGGCCGCGCTGGCGAAAACCCCGATCGAGCGAATTCCGTCCGATCCGAAGCTTCTGGCGGCGGCGGTGGAGGGCGGGCGCTCCGCGTTCAAGGTCTATTGCGTGCAATGCCATGGTTCGGGCGCGGCGGGGGGCAAGGGTTATCCCAACCTCAACGACGACGACTGGCTGTGGGGCGGCGATCTCAAGACGATCCAGCAGACGATCACCCACGGTATCCGCGAGCCGGGCGACGCCGACACCCGCATGTCGCAGATGCCCGCGTTCGGGCGCGACGGCATCCTCAATCCCGGCGAGGTGGAGGACGTGGTGTCCTACGTGCGCTACATCTCGCATCAGGAGACGGCGAGCGCCGCGGCGAAGCGCGGCAAGGCGCTGTTCGCGAACAATTGCGCGGTCTGCCACGGCGCGCAAGGCAAGGGCGACCGCGCGATGGGCGCGCCGAACCTGACCGACGCGATCTGGCTCTATGGCGGCGATCGCGACACGCTGGTCCACACGGTCAACAATGCGCGCTACGGCATCATGCCGGCATGGGGGCACCGGCTCGATCCGGCGACGATCAAGATGCTGGCGGTCTATGTCCATTCGCTGGGCGGCGGCGAGGCCAATCCGGCGCCGGCGCCGGCGCAGGCGGGCGGCAATGCCGAGCGCTGACATCGCGCTCGATCCGCGGCCACGGCTTTTCGAGGCGCGGCGCAAGGTTTTCCCGCGCCGCGTCGACGGCATCTTCCGCCGCCTGAAATGGGCGATCATGGCGGTGACGCTGGCGATCTATTACGTCACGCCGTGGCTGCGCTGGGATCGCGGGGCCTATGCCCCCGATCAGGCGGTGCTGGTCGATCTGGCGCACCGCCGCTTCTACATGTTCTCGATCGAGATCTGGCCGAACGAATTCTATTATGTCGTCGGCCTGCTCATCATGGCGGCGGTGGGGTTGTTCCTCGTCACCTCGGCGGTGGGGCGCGCATGGTGCGGCTATGCCTGCCCGCAGACGGTGTGGACCGACCTGTTCGTCCATGTCGAGCGCGCGATCGAAGGCGATCGCAACGCGCAGATCCGGCTGGATCGCGCGCCCTGGGGCGTGGAGAAGATCGCCAGACGCGGCACGAAATTCGCCATCTGGCTGCTGATCGCCATGTCGACCGGCGGCGCGTGGATCTTCTATTTCGCCGACGCGCCGACGCTGGCGCGCGAGTTCCTGACCGGCACCGCGCCGTTCGTCGCTTATTCGACGGTCGGCATCCTTACCTGCACCACCTTCACGCTCGGCGGGTTCCTGCGCGAGCAGGTGTGCATCTATATGTGCCCGTGGCCGCGCATCCAGTCCGCGATGATGGACGAGAAGTCGCTCACCGTCACCTACAAGGACTGGCGCGGCGAACCGCGTACGCACGGCCTGAAGCGCGCGCAGGCGCATGA
Organism: uncultured Sphingomonas sp.; assembly: GCF_937871615.1. GTDB lineage: Bacteria > Pseudomonadota > Alphaproteobacteria > Sphingomonadales > Sphingomonadaceae > Sphingomonas. The sequence goes on from NZ_CALMPA010000002.1 coordinate 7,290, forward strand.
GGCGGAGGCCGCCTCCTCGCTCGTCCGCATGGCGCAGGGCGAGAAGGTCGGAGACTGTATCGACTGCAACGCCTGCGTCGCGGTCTGCCCGACCGGGATCGACATTCGCGAAGGCCCGCAGATCGGCTGCATCACCTGCGGCCTGTGCATCGACGCGTGCGACGAGATCATGGAGAAGGTCGATCGCTCGACGCGCCTGATCGGTTACACCACCGAAGCCGATATGAAGCGCGCCCGCGCCGGCGAAATGCCGGTGCCGCCGATGAAGCGGCTGCTGCGCCCGCGCACGATCGTCTATTTCATGATCTGGGCCGGCATCGGCTGCGGCATGTTGTTCGCGCTCGGCACGCGCACGCACATGGGGGTGAGCGTGCTCCAGACGCGTAATCCGTTGTGGGTGCGGCTGTCCGACGGAGCGATCCGCAACACCTATACCGTGAAGCTGCGCAACATGGAGGGGCGCCCGCGCGACTTCGTGGTGACGCTGTCCGGCATCGACGCGCGGATGTGGACCGATGGCGGATCGCGCGAAACGGCGGGCAGGACGGTGACGATCACCGTGCCCGCTGACCGCGTCGGCAAGGCGCAGGTGTTCGTGATCGCCCCCGCGCAAGGGCCGCAGCGCAGCGCATTGCTGTTCACCGCGACCGCCGTTGACGACAGGAAAGCCGCCGCCAGCGACAGCAGCTATTTCGAACGCCCGGAGGCCAATCCATGATCCGCCGCTTCACCGGATGGCACATGGCCGCGATCCTCGTCGCTTTCTTCGGCGTGGTGATCGCGGTGAACGTGACGATGGCGACCTTCGCCGCCACCACCTTTGGCGGCGTGGTGGTGGAGAACAGCTATGTCGCGAGCCAGCATTACGATCGCTGGCTAGCCGAGGCGCGCGCGCAGGATAAGGCGGGGTGGCGCGCGGTGCCGGCGGCGGCGGCGGGGCGGCTTGCGATCGCGCTGACGCGGCGCGGCGACGCGGTGGCCGATGCGGCGCTGACCGCCACCGCGCGCCACCCGCTTGGCCGCGCGCCCGATCAAAAGCTGACATTGCGCTGGGATGCCGCTGCCGCGCGCTACCTCGCCGATCAGCCGCTGCCGCCGGGGCGCTGGCTGATCGAGATCATCGGCGCGCGTGGGGCCGAGCGGCTGCGTTTCGAGGATGAGGTGCGGATGTGAGCGCACCGGCCCGTCCGGTGGCCGCGCAGCCGCTCGCCACCTCCACCTTCGTGGTGGAGGGGATGCGCTGTGCGGGTTGCATCGCCAAGCTGGAGCAGGGGCTTGCCGCGCTGCCCGGCGTGGCCGCCGCGCGGGTCAATTTCACCAATCGCCGGGTGCGCATCGACCATCTTGACGAAATCGCCGAAGACAGGCTGATCGGCGCGATCGACCAGATGGGCTTCACCGCGCACGCTTTCGCTGGAGACGCGACCGACAGCGGCAAACGCGAATCGCGCCGGCTGGTGCTCGCGATGGCGGTCGCCGGCTTCGCGATGATGAACATCATGCTGTTGTCGGTGGCGGTATGGTCCGGCGCGGACGGCGCGACGCGGCAATTGTTCCACTGGCTCTCCGCGCTGATCGCGCTGCCGACGGTCGCTTATTCCGGGCGCGTCTTCTTCACGAGCGCGTGGGGGGCGCTCAAGCGCGGGCGCACCAACATGGATGTGCCGATCTCGATCGGGGTGCTCGTGGCGCTCGCGATGAGTCTTTACGAAACCGCGCTCGGTGGGGCGCACGCCTATTTCGATGGCGTCGTCATGCTGCTGTTCTTCCTGCTCGGCGGGCGCTTTCTCGACAGCGTGATGCGCGATCGCGCGCGCGGTGGGGTCGATGCGCTGCTGCGCCGCTTGCCGGCGGAGGCGACGGTGATCGCGCGCGATGGCGGGCACCAGCGCCGCGCGATCGCCGAACTGGCGCCGGGAATGCGGCTGCTCGTCGCGGCGGGGGAGCGGATCGCGGCGGACGGCATTGTCGAGCACGGCGAGAGCGCGGTCGATCGCTCGCTGGTTACCGGGGAAAGCATCGCCGAGCCGGTGGCGCCCGGCGCGGAGGTGCTGGCGGGCACCGTCAACCTCGCCGCGCCGCTTACCGTCAGGGTGACGCGCGCGGGCGAGGCGACCGCGATTGCCGATATCGCGCGCCTGATGGAAAGCGCGGGCCAGGCCAAATCGGCCTATATGCGGATCGCGGACCGGGCCTCGCGCCTTTATGCGCCGGCGGTGCACACCCTTGCCGCGCTGACGCTCGCCGGCTGGCTGATCGCGGGGGCGGGGTGGCATGTCGCGCTGACCAATGCGGTGGCGGTGCTGATTATAACCTGCCCGTGCGCGCTCGGCCTTGCGGTGCCGGTGGCGCAGGTCGTCGCCTCGGGCGCGCTGATGCGTGCCGGGGTGCTGGTGAAGGACGGTTCGGCGCTGGAGCGGCTGGCGAAGGCCGATGTGGCGCTGCTCGACAAGACGGGGACGATCACGCTCGGGCGCCCGGTGGTGATGGGCGGGCTGCCCGATGCCGCGGACGAACGCGCCATTCTTCACGCGCTGGCGCGCGCCAGCCGCCATCCTGCCGCGATGGCGGCGGCGGCGGCGCTGGTCGACGAAGCGACCGCGCCGGTCACGGATATCGTCGAGGAAGCCGGGCTGGGTGTGCGCGGCGCGGCGCGCGGCGTCGCGGTGCGACTTGGCCGACCGGGCTGGGCTGGCCCGGCGAGCGACGATGCCTCGATCGTGTTTCGTATCGGTGGCGGCGTGTCGCACGAAATCCGCGTCGCCGATCGCGCGCGCGATGATGCGGCGGCGGCGCTCGCGCGGCTTGGCGCGGCGGGGCTGGCGCCGGAGATGGTTTCGGGCGACGCCCCGGCTGTGGTCGATGCGCTGGCCGCTGCGCTCGGCATCCCCGGCCGGGCGCGCGCGACGCCGCAAGACAAATATGCCATCGTTCGCGCCGCTGAGGCGGACGGGCGACGCGTGCTGATGGTGGGGGACGGGATCAACGACGGGCCGGCGCTCAAGGCGGCCTATGTCTCGATGGCGCCGGCGACCGCCAGCGACGTGGGGCAGATGGCGGCGGATCTCGTGTTCGTCGGCGGGCGGTTGATGGCGGTGCCGGTCGCGGTCTCCGCCGCGCGCCGCACGATGCGGGTGGTGGCGCAGAATTTCGCGCTGGCGATCGGTTACAACGTGCTCGCGGTGCCGCTGGCCGTTGCCGGCTTCGTCACCCCGCTGATCGCGGCGCTGGCGATGTCAGGCTCGTCGCTGATCGTCGTCGCCAATGCGATGCGGCTCAGGGGCGCGGCGCGGTGAACAGCGTTGGCGTTCTCATCCCGATCGCGCTCGTCCTTGGCCTTTCCGGGCTGGCGGCCTTCTTCTGGGCGGTGCGTTCGGGCCAGTACGACGACATTGATGGCGCCGCGCTGCGCATTCTCAACGATGATGCGCCGCACGACGATCGGAACGGTTCCGATGGCCTCGCTGACGGGGAAAAGGCGCGGTCGCGCGAATAGTTTGCGGCGCGGCGCATCGCGCACGCCTGGGGTGATATCGCCCGCTTTCCCGACCGAGAGCCGGGGAAAGCGGGCGTAACGCTCAGCCTTCGGCCTGCGGGGCGCCCTTGCGGCGACCGCGACCCGAGGGCGCGCTTTCCGCTTCGGCCTTGCGCTTCATGCCCGGCTTGCGGCCCAGGCCGATCTTCTTGGCCATCGCGCGGCGCGCTTCCGAATAGCTTTCCGCAACCATCGGATAATCCGGCTTCAGCCCATAACGCTGGCGATATTCTGCCGGAGTAAGCCCTTGGCCGGCAAGGTGACGGCGCAAAGTCTTATACTGTTTGCCGTCGATCATCGAGATGATGAAATCCTTGGACGCAAGCGATTTGCGCACCGAAACCGCCGGGACATATTCCGCCGCTGCTTCCGGCGCGCTGACCGACTCGGCCTCCGTGGAAAGGCCGGCGACCGCTTCATGCATCTTCTTCAGGAATGCGGGCACATCTTCGCCCGATGCACGGGTATTCGGGTTGGACAACCACGCGATGGTCAACTCGGTGGCAAGCTCTACCGTGTTGGTGTCGATGGCTTCTTCTGACATGGGGCGCTCCTGCGAGTTTCTGGGATTGTCAATAGCAGCGAACATTCATTCGTCAATATCTCGCCAGAGATTGCGGGCAAGTACTATTGTCAGATGCCAAGAACAGCCATGTCCGTACAGATATTCCGCGCGGCGAAACCACATCGGGCGAGTCATCGTGCGACAATTGAAGATATGGGGAATTTCCCTATCGCGTTAACAATGCAGGACAGTACGCCGAACCTGTCGCCGGTGACAGGTTTGTTGTATTGCACACTATCATCGCGCGCGATCCGGTGCGCCGATATGATACAAATGTTGCCGCGCTGAAATATTTGAGATCGAACAATCAAGCTGATTCATTCAGCCGCGATCGGCGGAAAAAGAAACGCCGCCACGCTTGGCGCGCGGCGGCGAACAAGACAGTCGTTAAAATGCGATCAGGTGATAATCGCGGGAAGATCCAGCCGTTTGTCCCGCGCGCAATCAAGTGCGATATCATAGCCGGCATCCGCGTGGCGCATCACGCCGGTTGCGGGATCGTTCCACAACACGCGCTCAAGCCTTCGTGCTGCCTCGGGTGTGCCGTCTGCTACGATCACCATGCCGGCGTGCTGCGAATAGCCTATGCCGACCCCGCCGCCATGATGCAGCGAAACCCATGTCGCGCCCGAGGCGGTGTTGAGCAGCGCGTTGAGCAAGGGCCAGTCGGACACCGCATCCGAGCCGTCGCGCATCGCTTCCGTCTCGCGGTTGGGGGAGGCGACGGAACCGGAATCGAGGTGATCGCGCCCGATCACCACCGGGGCCTTCAACTCGCCCCTCGCCACCATTTCGTTGAACGCGAGGCCGAGCCGGTGCCGGTCGCCCAGCCCGACCCAGCAGATGCGGGCGGGCAGGCCCTGAAAGTGGATGCGCTCCCGCGCCATGTCGAGCCAGCGGTGGAGGTGGGCGTTGTCGGGCAGCAACTCCTTCACCTTGGCATCGGTGCGGTAGATATCCTCCGGGTCGCCGGAGAGGGCGGCCCAGCGGAACGGGCCGATGCCGCGACAGAATAGCGGGCGGATATAGGCCGGCACGAAGCCGGGGAAGGCGAAGGCGTTCGTCACGCCTTCGTCCTTCGCCACCTGACGGATGTTGTTGCCGTAATCGACCGTCGGCACGCCCGTCGCCTGGAACGCGAGCATCGCCTCGACATGCCGTGCCATCGACGCGCGGGCGGCGGCGGCGACGGTCGCCGGATCCTGCTCGCGCACGGCGATCCAGCGCTCGACCGTCCAGCCGGCGGGAAGATAGCCGTTCACCGGATCGTGCGCGCTGGTCTGATCGGTCAGCAGGTCGGGGCGGATCCCGCGCGCATAAATCTCGGGCAGTAGTTCAGCCGCATTGCCGAGCAGGCCGACCGATACCGGCGCCGTGGCATTGGCGATGATTTCCAGCGCCTCATCAAGGCTGGTGGTGGCGCGATCGAGATAGCCGGTGCGCAGGCGCATCTCGATCCGGCTCTGCTGGCATTCGATCGCCAGGCACGACGCGCCCGCCATCACTGCTGCGAGCGGCTGCGCGCCGCCCATCCCGCCAAGCCCGGCGGTGAGCAGCCATTTGCCCGAAAGATCGCCGCCATAATGCTGGCGCCCCATCTCCACGAATGTCTCATACGTGCCCTGCACGATGCCCTGCGTGCCGATGTAGATCCAGGAGCCGGCGGTCATCTGGCCATACATTGCCAGGCCCTTGCGATCGAGTTCGTCGAAATGCTCCCAGGTCGCCCATTTCGGCACGAGATTGCTGTTCGCGATCAGCACGCGCGGCGCGTCGGCGTGGGTGCGGAACACGCCGACCGGCTTGCCGGACTGGATCAGCAGCGTCTGATCGTCCTCCAGCCGCCGGAGCGTCTCGACGATCTTGTCGTAGCTTTCCCAATCACGCGCGGCGCGACCGATCCCGCCATAGACGACCAGTTCCTCCGGTCGCTCGGCGACATCGGGGTGGAGGTTGTTCATCAGCATCCGCAAGGGCGCTTCGGTGAGCCAGCTTTTGGCGGAAAGCGCGGTGCCGGTGGCGGGCTTGATGACGCGGGTGGGATCGAGACGGGTCATTGCGCGAAATCCAGACAGGCGTTGAGGATATGGCGCAGCGTTTCTGAAAGCGGCGCGGCGAAGGCGGGGTCGAAAGCGGGCGGCCAGTTGGCCTCCCCTGGCAAGGCGGGTTCGGCGGCATAGCCACGGATCGCCAGCTCCATCTGGATCGCGTGGACGCCATTTTCGGGCTGGCCGTAATGGCGCGTCGTCCAGCCGCCCTTGAAGCGACCGTTGACGATCTGATCGCGCGAGCAGGCGGCAGAGACGGCGGCGGTCAGCGCCGGATCGCAGGTAGTGTCGCCGTTGGTGCCGATGTTGAATTGCGGCAGTTCGCCGTCGAACAGGCGCGGGATGCGGCTACGGATCGAATGCGCGTCATAGAGCACGATGCGGGCGTGATTGGCGCGCAGCCGGGCGATCTCGGCGGCGAGTGCTGCGTGATAGGGATCGAAATATGCAGCGCGGCGTCGCGCGACCTCGGCGGCGTCGGGCGTGGGGTTCCTGTAGAGCGGCTCACCGTCAAACGTGGTGGTGGGGCAAAGCTCGGTCGTCGCCTGCCCCGGATAGAGCGAGGCGCCCGATGGATCGCGGTTCGCGTCGATCACGCTGCGCGAGATGGTGGTGCGCACGATCGTTGCGCCAAGATCGGCGGCGAAGGCATAGAGCTTCTCGATATGCCAGTCCGCATCGCGCCGGGCGAGCCATGGCGACGCGAAATGCGCCTCAAGCCCCGCGAGATCGGTGCCGGTGTGCGGCATCGCGACGATCAGCGGCGCGGTGCCGCGGTGGATATGGAGCCAGCCGGTCATGCCACGACACCGGGCAATGCGAAGCCGCTTGCCGTAACCAGCGCGCCCGATGATATCAGCGCGGTGGCTTTTTCCATATCGGGGGCGAAGTGGCGGTCGTTGTCGAGCGTCGGCACCTCGCCGCGGATCGCGGCGCGCGCCGCCTCCAGCGCGGCGGACGAGGCGAGCGGGGTGTGGAAATCACAGCCCTGCGCGGCGGCCAGCGCCTCGATGCCGATGATGTTGGCGGCGTTCGCGGCCATCGCCAGCAGGCGGCGGCTGCCGTGCGCCGCCATCGAGACATGATCCTCCTGATTGGCCGAGGTGGGAATCGAATCGACCGAGGCGGGATAGGCGCGCTGCTTGTTCTCGCTGACCAGCGCCGCCGCCGTCACCTGCGGGATCATGAAGCCGGAATTGAGGCCGGGGCGCGGGGTGAGGAATGCGGGCAGGCCCGACAATGCCGGATCGACCAGCATCGCGATGCGGCGTTCGGCGATGTTGCCGATCTCGCAGATCGCGAGCGCGATCATGTCGGCGGCGAAGGCGACTGGCTCGGCGTGGAAATTGCCGCCCGACAGCGCCTCGTCCGTTTCGGGGAAGATCAGCGGGTTGTCGCTCACCCCATTCGCCTCGGTGGTGAGCGTCGCCGCTGCCTGGCGCAGCACATCGAGCGCGGCGCCCATCACCTGCGGCTGGCAGCGCAGGCAATAGGGATCCTGTACGCGCGGATCATTCTCGCGGTGGCTGGCGCGGATCGCGCTGCCCGCCATCAGGTCGCGTAGCGCATCGCCGACCGCGATTTGCCCGGCATGGCCGCGCAGCACGTGGATGCGCGCGTCGAACGGCGCGTCGGAACCCTTGGCCGCCTCGGTCGACAGCGCGCCGGTGATGAGCGCGGCCTGGAACACGCGCTCGGTCTCGAACAGGCCGCCGAGCGCGTTCGCGGTGGAGAATTGCGTGCCGTTGAGCAAGGCCAGCCCCTCTTTCGGGCCAAGCTCCAGCGGCGACAGGCCGGCGCGGGCGAGGGCCTCGGCGGCGGGGAGGGTTTCCCCGTTCGCGGCCATCTCGCCTTCACCGATCATCGCGGCGGCCATATGCGCGAGCGGGGCGAGATCGCCCGACGCGCCGACCGAGCCCTGGCACGGGATCACCGGCAGCAGATCGTTTGCCAGCATCGCCTCAAGCAGCGCGATAGTCTCCGGGCGCACGCCGGACGCGCCGACACCGAGGCTGGCGAGCTTGAGCGCGAGCATCAGGCGGACGACGCCCGCCGGAGACGGCGCGCCGACCCCGGCGGCATGGCTCAGCACGATATTGCGCTGGAGCGTGGCGAGATCCGCGTCGCCGATCCTGACGCTGGCGAGCTTTCCGAAGCCGGTGTTGATGCCGTAAACCGGCTCGTGCCGCGCGATGATCCGCGCGACAGCGGCGGCGCTTTCCGCGATGCGCGGCGCAGCGCTGGCGTGGAGCTTCGCGGGCGCGCCGCGATAGATGGCGCGCCAGTCGGCCAAAGGAACCTGGCCGGGAATAAGAACGATCACTTGCCTCTCCGAATGCGGGTGTGAAGCGGATTGAAACCGATGCGATAGACAAGCTCCGCCGGGCGCTGGATGTCCCAGATCGCGAGGTCGCATTGCTTGCCGGGTTCGAGCGTGCCGATCGTATCGGCGCGACCCAATGCGCGGGCGGCGTTGATGGTCACGCCGCGCAACGCCTCGTCCACCGTCAGGCGGAAACAGGTCGCGGCCATGTTGAGCGCGAGCAGTAGCGAGGTGAGCGGCGATGTGCCGGGGTTGCAATCGGTGGCGATCGCGATCGGCACCCCGGCGGCGCGCAACGCGGCGATCGGCGGGAGCCTCGTCTCGCGGGTGAAATAGAAAGCGCCGGGAAGCAGGGTGGCGACGGTGCCGGCGGCGGCCATCGCGGCGACGCCGGCTTCATCGAGATGTTCAAGGTGATCGGCGGATAGCGCGCCATGCCGCGCCGCCAACGCCGCGCCGTGGAGATTGGAGAGTTGCTCGGCATGAAGCTTCACCGGCAGCGCGAAGCGCGCGGCGGCGGCGAAGACGCGTTCGGTCTGCTCAGGCGTGAAGCCGATGCCTTCGCAGAACGCATCGACCGCGTCGGCCAGCCCCGCGCGCGCGATCGCGGGGAGCATCGTGTCGCACACTTGGGCGATATAGCCGTTCGCATCGCCGGCATATTCCGGCGGCAGCGCGTGCGCGCCGAGGAAGGTGGTGGTGACGCTCACTTCACGCACCGCGCCCAGTCGGCGCGCGGCGCGCAGCATCCGTGCTTCGCTGTCGAGTTCCAGGCCATAGCCGGATTTGATCTCGATCGTCGTCACCCCTTCGGCAATCAGCGCATCGAGCCGGGGGAGCGCGGCGGCGACCAGCGCATCCTCGCTGGCGGCGCGGGTGGCGCGCATCGTGGAGACGATCCCGCCGCCCGCACGCGCGATCTCCTCATAGGAGGCGCCGGCAAGCCGCAGTTCGAATTCGTGCGCGCGATCACCGGCGTGGACGAGATGGGTGTGGCAATCAATCAGCCCCGGCGTGATCCAGCGACCGGCGCAATCAATCGTGTCGCGCGCGGGCGGCGCGGCGGCGGCGGGGCCGGCATAGACGATTACGCCTTCGGTGCAGGCGATTGCGCCAGCCTCCACGATGCCGAGGCCGGAGCCGGTCATCGTCGCGAGTCGGGCGTTGGTCCACAGACGATCAGCCATCGGCGCATCATTGCAGTGTCCGGTTATAATGTATAGACATTATTGCGAGGCGATCAGGAGACCATCGTGACGACGCTGCATTTTGCCGAAGCGATGCTCCCCGATGGCTGGGCGCATGACGTGCGGGTGACGATCGCGGACGGCGCGATCCTGTCGGTTCAGTGCGGCATTGCGGCAGCGCCGGATGACGAGCACCACGCGATCGCGCTGCCGGGGATGCCGAACCTGCACAGCCATGCGTTTCAGCGCGGGATGGCGGGGCTGGCCGAGGTGGCGGGGCCGGGCGACGACAGTTTCTGGACGTGGCGCGAGGTGATGTATCGCTTCGCCACGCGCGTTTCGCCCGATGATCTGCTGTCGATCGCCGCGATGGCCTATGTCGAGATGCTGGAGGCCGGGTTCACCCGTGTCGGCGAGTTCCATTACCTACACCACGCCCCCGGTGGCGCGCCTTATGCGAACCGTTCCGCGATGAGCGCCGCGATCGTGGCGGCGGCGGCGGAGACGGGAATCGCGCTGACCCATCTGCCGGTATTCTATGCGCATGGCGGGTTCGGTGGCGCGGCACTGAGCGAGCGACAGGCGCGGTTCGCGCATGACCTTGATGGCTTCGCGCTGCTGCTGGACGGCGCGCGGGCGGCGTGCGCCGCATTGCCCGATGCGGTGGTGGGAATCGCGCCGCACTCGCTTCGCGCGGTGACGCCCGAGGAACTCGCCGCGCTGGAGACGCTGGCGCCCGAGGCGCCGATCCATATCCATATCGCGGAGCAAATGCGCGAGGTGGAGGATTGCCTTGCGTGGAGCGGTGCGCGGCCGGTCGAATGGCTGCTCGACCATGCGGCGGTGGACGCGCGCTGGTGCCTCGTCCACGCGACGCACATGACGGCGATGGAAACCGCACGGCTGGCGCGATCGGGCGCGGTTGCGGGGCTATGCCCGATCACCGAGGCCAATCTCGGCGACGGCATCTTCCCGGCGGTGGATTTCCGCGCCGCTGGCGGCCGGTTTGGCGTGGGATCGGATTCGAACGTGCTGATCGACGCGGCGGAGGAACTGCGGCTGCTAGAATATGGCCAGCGGCTCGAACGGCGCGCGCGCAATCTGCTGGGCGGCGGCGGATCGAGCGGCGACACCTTGTGGCGCGCGGCGGTTGATGGCGGTGCGCGCGCGCTGGGCGTGGCCAGCGGCATCACGGCGGGCAATGCCGCGGATATCGTCTCGCTCGATCGTGACCACCCGGCGCTCGTCGCGCGGGGTGGGGCCGCGCTTACGGATGCCCTGGTTTTCGCGAGCGCACGCGGCGTGGTCGATTGCGTATGGCGGCGCGGGGTGAAACGGGTGACGGGGGGGCGCCACGTCGCGCGCGGCGCGGTCGCCCGGCGCTATGCCGATTGCCTGGGCGGGCTGCTCGCGTGAGTTCGCTCCACACCCGGATCGTCCGCGAGATCGCCGGCGATATCCTGTCCGGCGAGTTGCCGGCGGGCGCGCGGCTGCCGGTCGAACAGGAATTGATGCTGCGTTACGGCTGTTCGCGGATGACGGTGAGCAAGGCGCTGGGCGAGCTTTCTCAACGCGGGTTGATTGATCGCCGCAAGCGCGCCGGCACCTTCGTCAGCCGCCCGCGCGTCCATTCCGTGGTGCTCGATATTCCCGATCTCGCGCAACAGGTGGCGGCGCGCGGGCAGGCCTATGCCTATCACCTCGCGGAGCGGCGGGTCCGCGCACCGGAGACATCGGCGGAGCGCGCGCTGGCGGGAACGGGGCAATTGCTCCAGCTCGATGGCGTGCATCTGGCGGACGGCTTGCCGCTGGCGGCGGAGCAGCGGCTGGTGAGCCTCGCCAGCGTGCCCGCAGCGGCGGAGGAGGGGTTCGTCGCGATCTCCCCCGGCACCTGGCTGCTCAGCCATGTGCCGTGGACAGAGGCGGAAACGCGGATCGCCGCCGCTGGCGCGCAAGGCGTGATTGCGGAGCGGCTGGGCGTGGCCGCCGGCACCCCCTGCCTCGTGATCGAGCGTTCCACCTGGCGCGGGGATGCCGGCATCACCTTCGTCCGCCAGCATTTTCTCGGTGCGCATTACGATCTTGTCGCGCGGTTCGGGCCGGGCGCGCGCTGACCGGCGCTAAAGCGGGCGTACCAGCCGTACGGCACAGGCCAGCCACGCGGCGCCAGAGACCGTTTGCGGCTTCGCACCGGGAGAAAGCGGCAGGACGGTGATCGCGCTCTCCGTTGCCGCGAGCAGCCGCCCGAAGGTGAACCGGCCCGCGGGCAATGGCGCCAGCACGTCCCGATTGAGCGCCCCGGCAAAAGCGTCAGGCGCGAGCATGTCGCACCAGAGTTCATCGCCCGCGCGATAATCGCCCGTTCCGCCGGTGACGGTGATGGCGACCGCGCCGGGCGATGGTTGCGGCGGCACGATCCGCGCGGCGCGGCGCGGCGCTTGCGCGCCATCCGCGCCGAGCGTCGCCACCACCACGAGATCGCCGCGTTCGGGGAGCGACACGAGGTCGTTCGCCGTCACCTCAAGTGCTGCGGCGATGCGATTGAGCCAGGCGACCGATACGGTGCGCGTGCCCATCTCCAGCCGCCCGATCGTCTGCGCGGTGGTCGGCGGGAAACAGCGGCGGGCGACCTCCTCCAGCGTCAGCCCCTTGGCACGGCGCACTTCGCGAATGGCGGTTATCATCTCGCAATCCTAACCAAATTGGTTTTAGTTCTGTCCTACAAACCATCCGTTATGGCAAGCTGCGATTTGCTGGCCGGAAGGATGATGATGCAGGAAATCGTGGAGAAAATCGTTGATGGTCAGGGTGTTGATTGCCGTGACGGCGAACGCGGGCGACGGGTGAGGGTGAATGTCGCCGAATCGCCCTTGTCGTGGCTCGCCGCGCGCGGGCTGGTCGATGCGCGGCAATGCGAGGCGGGGGAGCGGTTGCGCGGGGATTATGAGCGTGCCGCGATCCCGCCCGGCACGACGATGCGCTGGGGCGTGCAGCGGGTCGACGGCGGCGGCGGCGGCGGCGGGGTTGACCCGACAATGGCGCGGATCGCGGCGAAGCGGCGGTTCGACGCGGCGATCGCGGATGTGGGCCGTGGGCTTGCGGACATATTGTGGCGCGTCGTGTGCGCCGGAGAGCGCCTGCCCGAAGCCGAACGCGCGCTGGGCTGGCCGACGCGCGCCGGGCGGCTGGTGTTGACGCTGGCGCTCGATCGGCTCGCGGATCATTACCAATTGCGCTGAACGCTGGTAGAGAGGCGCGATGCGGTTCGAAATTGTCAAATGTCACGGATCGGGAAATGATTTCCCGCTGATCGACGCGCGGGGGATCGCGCTCAACGATGCGCAATGGTCGGTCGTCGCGCGCGCGCTGGCGGATCGGCGCGGTGCGGTCGGCGGGGACGGGTTGTTGCTGTTCACCGATCATCACGGCCACGCCGGGTTTCGCATGTTCAACGCGGATGGGTCCGAGGCGGAAACATGCCTGAACGGCGTGCGCTGCGTCGCGCGGATGGCGTTCGAGCGCCTGGGCGTCGATCGCGCGACCCTGCATCTGATGCACTCGACGGTGGAAATCGCGCGCGAACCGGATCTCGCGCCGGGCGTCTATAGCGTGCGCGAGGTTGCGGGACCGGTGGGGCTGGACGTGAGCGAATGGCCGCTCCACGGCGAGACGCATGAAATCGTCGAGCGACCGATCGCGCGGCTCGATTCCGCGCTCGCCTTCACCGCGATCGCGATGCCCAATCCGCATCTGGTGGCGTTCGTAGAGGCGATCGACGAGGACGCGCTGATCCGCATCGGCGCGATCTGCGAGGCGGCGCCGGACTGGCTGCCGAAGCGCGCCAATGTGTCGTTCGTGCGCGTGCTGGGGCCGGACGCGATCTTCGTGCGCACCTTCGAGCGCGGCGTGGGGCTGACCGACAGTTGCGGCAGCGCGATGGCGGCCTCCGCCTTCGCCGCCGCGCTGACCGGGCGGACCGACTTCGCCCGCGACGTGATCGTGCGCAACAAGGGCGGGCTGGTGATGGCGCGCGCCGAGGGTGACGGGATGGTCGCGCTCAACGGCAATGCGACGTGGGAATGGGAAGGTGCTGTGAGCGTCGATCTGGCGACGGGCATCGCGGGCGATCTGATTGTCGCGCGCCATTTCAATGCGGAGATCGCCGCCTGGGCAGCGGTCGCCGAAGCGAGCGCGGCGGCGGCGTGACCATCCATCCCAGCGCGAGCGAGGGCTATGCGCTGGGCGCCTCCATTTATGTGATGGGGCGGCCGGACTATCCGCCCGCCGCGCTGGATTGGTTGCGTGACGTGATCGGGCTTCGTGCCGGGCGATCGGTGCTGGAGATCGGCGCGGGAACCGGCAAGTTCGTGCCCGTGCTGCGCGAGGCTGGGGCGACGGTGCTGGCGCTGGAGCCGGTGGCGGCGATGCGGGATGCGCTCGCGCGCGGCTTTCCCGAAATGAGCGTGCTGGACGGAGCCGCGGAGGCGATCCCGCTGCCCGATGGCGCGGTCGATGCGGTGGTCTGCGCGCAGGCGTTCCACTGGTTCGCCACCAGCCGGGCGTTGGCCGAGATGCGCCGTGTGCTCAAGCCCGGCGGGATGCTGGGGCTGATCTGGAACGTCCGCGATGAGAAAGTCCCATGGGTCGCAGCGCTGAGCGCGATCACCGATGGATGGGAGAGCGGCGCGCCGCGCTTCCGCACCGGCGCATGGCAACGGGTGTTTCCCGCGCCTGGCTTCGCGGCGACCGGCGAACAGCGTGCGCGCCATACGCATGTCGGGCGTGCCGAGGAGGTGATCGTGGCGCGCACCTTGTCGGTGAGCTTCATCGCGGCGCTGCCCGATGCGGCGCGGGCCGCGGTGGAACGACAGGTGCGGCAATTGATCGCCGACACGCCCGACTGGCAGGGGAGGCGCAGATCGCCTTTCCCTATGAGACGCGGATGTTCGCGTTTCGCCGGGTGGATTGAGCGCGGCGCCTATTGCTCGCCGAACAATGCGCGCTGCGCCTTGTCGAGTTCCTCGGCGTAGCGACGGTGAACGAACACTTCGGTGACGATGCCGAGCACATGGGCATCCGCATCGAGCACCGCGAGTTCGTCGGTCTCGGCCGCGTCGAACGCCTTCATCACCGCGGCGAGGTCCATGTCGGGAGAGAGCGCGGTGTCGGTGGCATGGGCGAGCGTCCCGGCTGCTGCCTCCAGATCGGTCCCTTCCGCGAACGCGGCAGCGGTGGATACGATGCCGGCGTAACGCTCGTCTTCGCCGATCAGTATGACGCGGCTCGTCGCGCCGAGCGGGAAGCGGCGGCGCAACTCCGCGATGGTGATCGCCGCCGGTGCGATCGCGGTGCCGCGCCGCATCATCCGGCCGGCGGTGAGCGCCTTGGTCCAGCTCACGTCGCGCGCGCTCTTGATCGTCTCGCCCCTCAGATGCAGGCGCCAGGTGGAGAATGAATAACCGAACAATTCTCGCACGATGGTGGACGAGACGAGGCACGCGGCAAGCACCGCGCCGGTAAGGCTGAAATTGCCGGTGGCTTCGAGGACTAGCATGGCCATGGTGAAGGGGCCGCCGACGATCGCCACTGCCAGTGCGGCCATGCCCACCAGCGAGGCATTGGCGGGATCGAGGATCGGGACGCCGACGATCCAGGCGAGAAAATTCGCGTAGAGATGCCCGACCAGGGTGCCGAGGAACAAAGACGCGAAGAACAAGCCGCCGCGAAACCCGAAGCCGAGCGACACGATCGACGCGAGGCTTTTCGCGAGCAGCACCCCGATGATGAAGCTGACCGGCAGCACCGACATCATGTCGATATGGAGCGCGCTGTGCCCGGCGGAGAGCACCTGCGGCGAGAAGGCCGCGATCGGCATCAGCAGCAGCCCGCCGAGCACCGGGCGTGCCCAGCCGGGAAGCCGTGCGCGCGCGGCCCCCTCCACCAGCGCCACCGCGCGCATCAGCACGATGCCGAACAGCGCGCACACCGCCGCCAGCCCGGCATAGACCAGATAGCCGAAGGTATGGATCGCCGGCCCCGGCTGGACATGGACGATATAGGGCACGACGCCGAGCCGCTGCGCGACCTGCGCGCCCGCCAGCGCGGCGGCGGCGACCGGCGCGATCGCCGCGGGCGTATAGGCGCCGATGACGATTTCAAAGGCATAGAAGGCCCCCGCGATCGGCGCGCCGAACGCCGCCGCGATCGCCGCCCCGGCCCCTGCGCCGACCAGGATCCGCATATCCGCGCGCCTGAGGCTGAACCAGCGCCCGGCGAGCGAGCCGAACAGCGCGCCGATCTGGGCATAGGCCGCCTCCAGCCCGACCGACGCGCCGAAACCGTTCGACACCATCGTCTGCCCCGCGATCACGCTGCTATCCGCCTTGGACATGCGCCCGCCGTGCAGCGCATTCGCCTCCACCGCATCGACGAGCGGGCGCCGCCGCGCGCGCACCGCCCAGCTAAATAGCACGAGCATCGCCCCGCCCGCCGGCAGCACGAGCAATTGCAACGGATTGAGCGCGGGCGCGCCGCTCAGCCGCATCTCGCCGGGCAGCCCGAACAGCAGGTGCTGCATCGTCCGCGCGATCCCGCCGATCACCACCGTCGCCAGCCCCGCCGCCATGCCCGCGACCAGCGCCAGCGCGATGAACGAAAACTCGCTACCGCGCACCCGCTGCCGCAGCCAGCGCAACCATGCCGGCACCCGGCGGAACAGGCGCGGATTGGCGTTGGGCAGGAGCAAAACCGGGCGCATCACCGCCATGGCATGGAGCCGCCGCGCGGAGAAGTCACGGGGGATATGGCGGGATAGCGAGGGATATATCGTCCGGAGAATGACGGACGACGATCGGCGCGGCCCCTGCGGTAGCGGCGGCGAAATCCGGGGCCTTGTCCGCAAAGGGGAGGGCGACTGGAAGACCGCGTTTTCTGGCGACGGGGCCACGTCAGGATCAATATTGTTAAATCAGGCGCGCCGGCGCATCCTGATCGGGGGAAAAGGCCGATGCGGGATTCTTCTTCGGGCGAGAATCATCTGCTGCGCGCGCTGGGGCTGGCATTTGGCGTGGCGGTTGCGTTCGGGGCGATGATCGGCGCGGGGATTCTGCGGACGCCCGGCGGGGTGCTCAATCATCTTCCATCCGCCCCGCTTGCGATCGGCCTGTGGATTTTCGGGGCGATCCATGCGCTCGTCGGCGCGAACGTCGTTTCCGAACTGATGACCAGCGTGCCGCGTTCGGGCGGCCTTTTCGTCCCGGCCAGGGCCGCCTTCGGGCAAACGGCGGGGTTTCTGATCGGATGGTCGGACTGGCTGAACATGGTGGCCGCCGTCGCCGCGCTCGCGATTGCCGCAGGCGAATTCTCCGCGATCATGATTCCCCGACTGCGTGGAGACGAGGCGCTGGTCGGCGCGATGCTCATCATGATGTTCTTCGCGATAAACTGGCGTGGCGTCAGGGAGGGGAGCCGCGCACAAATCGCCAGCAGCGCGGCGAAGGGATTGTTTCTGATAATCCTTGTCGCGCTGATCCTGTTCCTGCCTAATTCTCCGCCGCCGCCGGCGGCGCCGCCGCCGCCGCTTTCCCGCGCCGCCGCGCCGGTATCGCTGCTTGGCGCGCTCGTCGCGTATCAGCTTATTTTCGGGGTTTATTCCGGCTGGCCCAATGCCGCCTATTTCGCGGAGGAGGATGTCGATCCGGGCCGGAACATCCCGCGATCCATGTTCCTGTCGATCCTTGGCGTGGCGCTGCTCTATCTCGCGATCAACGGCGCGCTCATCCATGCAGTGCCGATCGAGCGGCTGCGCGAATCGCAACTGCCGCTCGCGCTTGCCGTTTCCGCCGTGCTCGGGCCGTTCAGCATGAAGATCATCGCCGCGGGCGCCGTACTGATCGTATTGGGATGCCTCAACGCGAACATCATGGTCGGCCCCCGGATATTATACGGCCTTGCCCGTGACGGGCTGTTCCCGAAATTCGCCACCCGCATCAACGATGGCGGCACGCCGGGCGTGGCGCTTGTCATCACGATCGCTCTTTCCCTGCTGCTCACCTTCACGGGCAGCTTCGAAGCCATTTTTCTGGTGATGGGCGCTTTCGCCGTCTTTCCGATGCTCGTCGCCGACGCTTCGCTGTTCAAGTTGCGCCGCTCGCAGCCGGCGCTTCGGCGACCGTATCGCGCGATCGGTTATCCCGTGCTGCCCGCAATCGCGCTCGCGCTGGATTTCGGCCTGCTCGTTTCTTTCATGGTGACCGATCCGATGAGCGGGGTTTCCGTGGTGGTCGCGGTCGCGCTGTGCATTCCGGTCGCCGCGCTCGCCGGGAGGCGCCGAACGCGACTGGTGGCGGAACAGTAAGGAAGTTGCACCTGCATGGAACCATGCGGGTATACAATGCTTGGCTGGCGGGAAGCGGGCCGGTTCGCCCGGCCCGTTTCCGTTTCGGGGATATCGCGGGGGCGGATGCCGAGGCGTAACCCGCCCCCTGCGCAACTCAATTGGTGTCGACGGCCTTGCTGACCAGAATGTTCACCGCGACGCGGCGGTTCTGCGCCTTGCCTTCTGGCGTATCGTTGCTTGCCAGCGGGTCCGCCTTGGCCATCCCGGTGGGGGTGAGCATACGATAGGGCTTCCAGCCGCACGCCTGCTGAAGGTAATTGATGACGCGATTGGCGCGCTTTTCGCTGAGTTGCTGATTGATTTCATCGCCGCCGGTGGAATCGGTGTAGCCGACGACGAGGATCAGCGCGTTTTCGGTTTTGTCAGCGGTGTTCGCCGTGGCGCACAGCTCGGCCTTGTCCCCGGCGGACAGGATCGCCTTGCCGGTATCGAAGTGCACGTTGGTGGTGCTCTTGATATTATATTTGTCGATATCGCCCAGGCGCCCGCGCAGCGCCTCGGTCGCGGCGGTCTGCTCGTCGAAACGTTGGTCGGTCGCGTTGCGGATCATCGTCGCGGTCTTGAGATCGTTGTTGCGGAACGTGATCTGGCTCGCCACCAGGCCTTCGCCAGCATTCCCGTCGGCGGGCTGCAACGTCTTCACCGTAACCGGCATCCCGTTGAGCAGCGCGTCGGCGGTGAGCTTGTCGCGATTGCCGCCGAACAGGCCCCCGCCGGCCTTGATCCGCGTCGCTTCATTGATGGTGATGATTTGGCTGGCGCCGTCCGCGCTCTTGACCTTCATCTTGTCGCCGTTGCGCGCGATGATGACGCCTTTGATCTCTGGCCCGGCCGTCATCGCCGCGGGCACGCCCCTTACGACGACGCCGGGGCCGGGCGGGGCCTGTTCCTGTGCGAACACGCCGCACGGAACCGATATCGCCATGATGGCGAGCGGGAAGTTGAAACCTGGGTTCTTTGAAATGGTGCGCATCGACAGTCTCCTTTCGAACTGCCCACCGCTGTCGCCCTTTCTCATACATGAACGATCGCGGCAATACCGCAGGTTCGGTCGGTAATTTGCGCCAGCCACGCGACGAGCCGAGATCGCCGGCGCCGCGAATTGCCCGCCGGGGAGGCGGCGGATTCCTTGGCGGGTGAGCGTGTATAACCAAATGGGTACAAAATACTTGACAGCGCGACGCTCTTTTGGCACATAACGGGAACGCTGACGAATTGCGAGTCGGGGCCGGACGGGTGGCCGCGATGGCGCGGCGTCGGCGGGGAACGGGCTGGTGCGCGCGGGTCGATGATCCTGCTGCGCCCGGCCCGTTCCCGTTTCGGGGATATGCGCAGGAAGGAGAGATCCATGGAAACGGAGGCGAAGGCCGCGCCGGGCAATGGCGGGCATCCGCGCTGGCCGGAAGCGGGGCGCGAGGCGTTTCTCGATTGCCTCGCCGCCACCTGCAACGTGGCGGCGGCGGCTGTGGCGGGCGGGGTGCACGAGCAGACGGTCCACAAATGGCGGCGCAAGGATGCCGCCTTTGCGCAAGCCTGGGGCGAGGCGCTGGCGCTCGGCTATGCGATGCTCGAAACGCGGCTCGTCGGCCATGCGCTTGCCGGGGAGGCGGACGGGGGCGTGATCGCCGGCGGGGAGGCGATGCCGGCGGTGTCGGTCGAGCTGGCGCTCAAGCTGCTCACCCGCCACCGCGACGCGCCGGGCAAGCCGCGCCGCGAGAACGGCCATCCGCGCCGCTATGCCGACAAGGACGATACCGATCGCGTGATCCTCGCGCGGCTGGCGCAGATCGAGGCGCGGCGGGCGAAGGTGGCGGCGAGGGATCGCGCGAAGTGACGGGCGGCGGGAAGGTCGATCCCACGCCCGCGATCGTCGATCGGCTGCTCGCGCTGCCGCCGCGCGAACGGCGCTCGGCGGTGCTGGCGATGACGCCGATGCAGCGGCGCGAGTTCCGCGATCGCTGGGCGGCATGGGCGCATGACGGGCAATATGCCCCGCCCGGCGACTGGCGGGTGTGGCTGATCCGCGCCGGTCGCGGCTTCGGCAAGACGCGCGCGGGGGCGGAATGGGTCGGCGCGCTGGCGCGATCGGTGCCGGACGCGCGGATCGCCCTCATCGGCGCGACGCCGGACGATGTGCGCAAGGTGATGATCGACGGGCCAAGCGGGCTGATCGCGCTGGCGCATGAGGATCAGCCGCTGGAATGGAAGATGACGGCGGGCGTGGTGCGCTGGCCCAACGGCGCCACCGCCACCGTTTATGCCGCGAGCGCGCCGGAGCGATTGCGCGGGCCGGAACATCACTTCGCCTGGTGCGACGAACTGGGCAAATGGGGCCGGGGCGGCGAGGCGGCGTGGGACAACCTCATGCTGACGATGCGGCTGGGCGATCGCCCGCGCGTGCTGGTGACGACCACCCCGCGCCCGACGCGGCTGATGCGGCGCGTGATGGCGCTGCCCGGCGTGATCGAGACGCGCGGAGCGACGGAGGACAATCCGCACCTTCCCGACAGCTTCGTGGAGGCGATGGCGCAAAGCTATGCCGGGACGATGCTCGGCCGGCAGGAGCTGGAGGGCGAACTGATCGACGAGGTGGCGGGCGCCTTGTGGTCTCGCGGGTTGATCGAGGCGCGGCGCGTGGCGCTGGTGCCCGATGCGGTGCGCGTGGTGGTGGGCGTCGATCCGCCGGCGGGGACGGGGGGCGATGCGTGCGGCATCGTCGCGGTGGCGCTGGGTGCCGACGGACGCGGCTATGTGCTGGAGGATGCGAGCGTGGCGGGTGCGACCCCCGAGCGCTGGGCGCGCGCGGTGGCCGCCTGCGCCGAGCGGCGCGGCGCGGACCGGGTGATCGCGGAGAAGAATCAGGGCGGGGAGATGGTGCGCGCCACATTGCTCGCCGCCGATGCGGCGCTGCCGGTGACATTGGTGCACGCCAGCCGTGGCAAGGCGGCGCGCGCCGAGCCGGTCGCCGCGCTCTATGCGGCGGGGAAGGTGTGGCACGCGGGCGCGTTTCCGGCGCTGGAGGACGAGATGTGCGGGTTATCTGCGGGCGGCGGCTATGAAGGGCCGGGCCGATCGCCGGATCGCGCCGATGCCCTGGTGTGGGCGCTGACCGAATTGATGCTCGGGCGGCGCGGGGCGGCGGCATTGCGGGAGTTGTAGGCCGCCCGCTTCCCCGTTCGCGCCGAGCTTGCCGAAGCACGGATTTTTCTTCGGAAGAAAGAAGTGCAGCCCTTCGACAACCTCAGGGCGAACGGACGGGGCACAGGAATTCCTCTCCCAAAGGAGACTAACATGAAATTGTTCGGCTGGAAGGCCGGGCGCGAGGGATCGCGTCCGGCGTTGTCGCGTGGCGGCGGCTATTTTGACGAGGCGGCGCGGTGGCCGCAGGGCTATGAGGCGCAGGTGCGTGCCGGCTATTGCGGCAACGCCATCGCGCAGCGCGCCGTCAGGCTGATCGCGGAAAGCGTGGGCGGCGCGCCGCTCGACGGCTCCACGCCCGAACTGACGCGGCTGATGGCGACGCGGATCGGGGGCGAGCGGCTGCTCGGCGTGATCGCGGCGCAATTGCTGCTCCACGGCAACGCCTTCATCCAGATATTGCGCGATGCCGATGGCGCGGTGGTGGAACTCTATCCGCTGCGCCCCGAGCGCGTCGCGGTGGAGCTGGATGCGGGCGGCTGGCCGGCGGGCTATGCCTATCGCGTCGGCGGGCGGGTGACGCATCTGTCGGATGAGGAGGTGATCCACATCCGCAGCTTCAATCCGGTGGACGATCATTATGGCCTCGGCTGCCTCGGCGCGGCATCGGCGGCGGTGGCGATTCACAATGCGGCGGCCAATTGGAACAAGGCGCTGCTCGACAATGCCGCGCGCCCATCCGGCGCGCTGGTGTACGATCCGGGCGACGGATCGGCGATGACGGCGGAGCAGTTCCGCCGGCTGAAGGAGGAGATGGAGGCGGGGTTCGCCGGCGCGGGCAATGCCGGGCGCCCGATGCTGCTGGAGGGCGGCCTGAAATGGCAGGCGCTGAGCCTTTCCCCCGCCGATATGGATTTCGTCGGGCTGAAGGCGGCGGCGGCGCGCGAAATCGCGCTGGCGTTCGGCGTGCCGCCGATGCTGCTCGGGCTGCCGGGCGACGCGACCTATGCCAATTACAAGGAGGCGAACCGCGCGCTGTGGCGGCTCACCGTGCTGCCGATGGCGGATGCCGTGCTTGGCGCGCTCGCCGCCGGGCTGGCGCGGTGGTTCCCCGACGCGCGGCTGGAGATTGATCCCGATCGCGTGCCCGCGCTGGTGGAGGATCGCGAGCGGCTGTGGCGGATGGTGTCCGCCGCGGACTTCATCACCGACGCGGAGAAGCGCCAGATGGTCGGGTGGGCGCAATGAGCGCGGGGATCCTCGCGCAACTGATCGCGCAAGGCTCCGCCGGCGGAGCGGACCTCGCCACGCTGCGCGCGATCGCGGAAGAAGCGGGCGAACTGGGCGCGACGCGCGCGCTGACCCGGCTTGGCCTGGCGGACGATGAGGCGACGCGCGACGTGGCGGAGCTTCGCGCGCTGCTGACGGCGTGGCGCGATGCGAAAAGCAGCGCGTGGAAGGCGTTCGCCGGATGGTGCGCGGCGGCGCTGCTGGCGCTGCTCGCGGTGAAACTGGGGTTCGGCCAATGGATGAAGTGACGCGCATCCGAGGCCATGCCGCGGTTTACGACCGGGTGGATCGCGCGGGCGATGTGATGCGGCGCGGGGCGTTTGGCGTGCCCGTGCCCGTCGCCGTGCCGCTGCTGATGCAGCATCGCGGCGCACCCGTCGGCACGATCGAGGCGATCCGCGAGGATGCGCGCGGGCTGTGGATCGAGGCGATCGTCGACGATGCGGATGCAGCGCGGCTGGTGCGCGGCGGTGCGCTGCCGGGGCTTTCGGTCGGCTATCGCGCGACGGCGACGCGGCAGGGGGCGTGGCGCGAGATATTCGCCGCCGATCTGGTGGAGGTGAGCCTCGTCGCCCGGCCGGCGCAGCCGCTCGCGCGGGTGGAACTGGTTTCAGGCGATTGAGATCGGGCGGCGCGAGTTCGCCGCCCTTTTTGCCGGCGACAGGGCCGGTTTTCCTCCCTCCCCCGTCGGGGCGAGGGCTTTGCGGAGGTGTGCATGAACGAGATGGTGATGGCGCGGCCGGTGCTTGAAGGCGCGGCAGTGCAGACGGGAAGCCGCGTGTTCGCGGGCTATGTGCGCAGCGGCGCGACGATGGAGATGAAGGCGTTCAGCGGGGTTTCCGGCGACACGGGCGGCTATGCCGTTCCACGAGAGATCGACGCGGTGATCGACGCGACGCTGAAATCGGTATCACCGATCCGCGCGATCGCCAATGTGGTGACGGTGGGGTCGGCGGGCTATCGCAAGCTCGTCACCACCGGGGGCACGCCATCGGGCTGGGCGGCGGAAAATGGCGCGCGGACCGAAACGGGGACGCCAAGCTTCGTCGAGATCGCGCCGGTGATGGGCGAGCTTTATGCCAGCCCGAGCGCGACTCAGGCGATGCTCGACGATGCGATGTTCGATGTCGAGGGCTGGCTGGCGGGCGAGATCGCCGCCGAATTCGCCAAGGCGGAAGGCGCCGCGTTCGTCAACGGCAACGGCACCAATCGGCCCAAGGGCTTCCTCCAGGCGCCGACCGCCACCACCGGAGACGGCACGCGCGCGTTCGGCACGCTGCAATATCTGCCGTCGGGCGCGGCGGGCGATTTCTCCGCCAGCCCGCAGGAGCGGCTGATTGATCTGGTGCAGAGCCTGCGCGCGCCATACCGGCAGGGCGCGGTGTTCGTGATGAACGCCGCCACGCTTGCGCGCATCCGCAAGTTCAAGACCAGCGACGGCGCGTTCCTGTGGCAGCCGGGCCTGGCGCAGGGGCAGCCGGCCACCCTGCTCGGCTATCCGGTGATCGAGGCGGAGGACATGCCCGATATCGCGGCCAATTCGTTGTCGATCGCGTTCGGCAATTTCAAGGCGGGCTATCTGATCGCCGAGCGCGGCGAAACCGCGATCCTGCGCGATCCCTATAGCAACAAGCCGTTCGTCGGCTTCTATGCCACGAAGCGGATCGGCGGCTGCGTCTCCAACAGCGAGGCGATCAAGCTGATGAAGTTCGCCGCGAGCTGAGCTTCGATTTGCGCAAGCAAATCGAAGACTCGGCGCGACCGGGCGGCGAGGTCGCATAGCGACCTCGTCCGACGGTTGTGCCGCCACCCATCATCACAAGAAATGAGGGCAGAAATGGCCGATCAGTTTGCGAACAGCGCCGATAGTGTATCGGCGCCGGCGACGCGCGCGGTGGCGGTGGCACCGCATGACAGCAACGCGCTCAGCGATATTCCCAAGGCGCTCTATGTCGGGACCGGGGGCAGCGTGGCGATGCGCGGGGTCGCGGGGAATAGCGATCAGATCTGGAAGAACGTGCCGAACGGCGCGCTATTGCCGTTCCGCGCGCAATATGTCCGCGCGACGGGCACCACCGCGAGCGACATTCTGGCGCTTTATTGAGTGGTAAGGCGAGCCCGGCCCGCTTCCCCACCCCGCCTCCCATTCAGGATACCATCGTGGGAGGCGGGGTGGGGGAGCGGGCCGGCGCCGCTCCCCGCACCAAGTGCGCCGCCAAAGTAGCGGAGACAGACATGATGACGATAATGACGACCGGCGCCGCGCGCCGGGGCGGACGATGAGCGCCGCCCCGATCCCCGCCGCCGCGATTGCCGCGGCGGTGGTGGCGGCGCGAGACCTGATGCGCAACGCGGGCGAAGGCGAACAGGCGCTGATGGAGCAGCTCGCCGGTGCCGCGATCCTGCTTGGCGAGGCGTTCACCGGCAGCCTGCTGATCCGCCGCACGGTGGAGGATGTGCTGCCCGCGTCCGCCGAATGGCGGATGCTGGCGGAAGCGCCGGTGAGCGCGATCGCCGGGATCACCGGGCTGCCCGCCGATGGCGCGCCGTTCGTGCTGCCCGCGGATGGCTATGCGATTGATATCGACAGCGGCGGGCGCGGCTGGGTGCGGGTGATGCAGCCGGGCAGCGCCGGGCGGATCGCGGTGAGCTACACCGCCGGGCTTTCGGGCGACTGGGACGGCGTGCCCGCGCCGATCGCGCAGGGCGTGATCGCGCTGATCGCGCATCTGTTCGAGGATCGCGGCCGCGCGACGCAGCCGCCCGCCGCCGTCGCCGCGCTGTGGCGCCCCTATCGCCGCCTGCGGCTGGCGACGGAGCGGCGAGCATGACGCGGGCGG
>NZ_CALMPA010000003.1 GCF_937871615.1 uncultured Sphingomonas sp.
GGGGCCCCGCCGGGCGCGCCGCCGCCGATCTGCTGGCGGGGCTGGAGATCGAGGCCGGTGCCGGCCCCCGCGCGGTGTCACGCGACGACCTGCCGCCGATGCTGCGGCTGTTGATGGACGAGGCGGCGGTTCCACCCGCGCATGGCGGGCATCCGCGCCTTGCCATCTACGGCCTGATCGAAGCGCGGTTGCAGACCGCCGATCTGATGATCCTCGGCGGATTGAACGAAGGCGTGTGGCCCGGCACGCCAGCGCCCGATCCGTGGCTGGCGCCGCGCATCCGCGTCGCGCTTGGCTTGCCGGGGCTGGAGCGGCGGATCGGGGTGGCCGCGCATGATTTCGGCCATGGGCTGGGCGCGCGCGAGGTGTTGCTGACCCGCGCGCGGCGCGACAGCCGCTCGCCGACGCTCGCCTCGCGCTTCTGGCTTCGGCTGGAGGCGATGGCGGGGAAGGATTTCGTCCGCGCGCACGATCTGGAAAGCTGGGCGGAGGCGCTCGATCAGCCCGCCGCACACCTTCCCGCGCCGCGCCCGGCGCCGTCGCCGCCCAGCGAACAACGCCCGCGCGAAATCTCGGTGACGCAGGTTGATCGCCTGAAGGCCGATCCGTTCGCCTTTTACGCGCAACGCATCCTGCGGCTGAGCGCGCTCGATCCGGTCGATGCCGATCCCACCGCGGCGTGGCGTGGCACGGCGGTGCATGAGGTGCTGGAGAAATGGGCGCGCGAGGATGATTGCGCGATCGACAGGCTGCGCCCGCGCGCGCTGGCGATGCTCGACGATCCCGCCGCGCATCCGCTGCTGCGCGCATTGTGGCAACCACGCCTGATCGCTGCGATCGACTGGATCGCGCAGAAGCTCGTGGAGCAGCGCGCCGCCGGTCGCGCGGTGCTCCGCGTCGAGGAAAAGGGCGCGGCGGACCTCGCGGGGGTAAAGCTATCCGGAAAGTTCGACCGGATTGATCGCGCGGCGGACGGATCGCTGGTGATCGTTGATTACAAGACCGGCAAGGCGCCGTCGCCCTCGGCGGTCCGCGCCGGATTTTCGATGCAACTGGGGCTGCTCGGCGCGATCGCGGAAGCGGGCGGATTCGATGGGATTACGGGCACTGCCGGCGGGTTCGAATATTGGTCACTGGCGAAATATCGCGACGAATTCGGCCAGATCAGCACGCCGGTCGATCCTGCCGGAAGGAACAACCGGATCGTGACGAGCGAGTTCGTCGGCCAG
This sequence comes from uncultured Sphingomonas sp., assembly GCF_937871615.1. Taxonomy (GTDB): domain Bacteria; phylum Pseudomonadota; class Alphaproteobacteria; order Sphingomonadales; family Sphingomonadaceae; genus Sphingomonas. The sequence goes on from NZ_CALMPA010000003.1 coordinate 1,230, forward strand.
GCGCGCGACGCGTTCGCGGAGGCCGCTGGCAAATGGCTGACGGGTGATGAGCCATTCACGGCCAAGCTCCACCCGGAATTTGCTCCTTATGCCGATTACGATCAGTTGATGCGGCGCGACGAATGGTATGGCCGTGACCGCTGACACGCTGGCGCCGCTGCCGCCGCTGCGTGGCGAACAACGCACCGCGAGCCGGCCCGACAGCCACGTCTGGCTTTCCGCCTCCGCCGGCACCGGCAAGACGCAGGTGCTCGCCGCGCGCGTCTTTCGCCTGCTGCTGCGCGGGGTGGAGCCGGGCGCGATCCTGTGCCTCACCTTCACCAAGGCGGGCGCGGCCGAGATGGCGGCGCGGATCAGCCAGCGGCTCGCCGCATGGGTACGCGTGCCGGAAACCGCGCTGGCAAAGGATCTGGCGGCGCTGGGCGAGGAGCCGAGCGCGCAGCGCATCGCGCTTGCCCGCACGCTGTTCGCCAAGGTGCTCGATGCGCCGGGGGGCGGGCTGCGCATCCAGACGATCCATGGTTTCTGCCAGGGGCTGCTAGCGGCGTTTCCGGCGGAGGCCGGGCTGGTGCCGGGCTTCCGCCCGATCGAGCCGCGCGAGGAAGCGTTGCTGATGCGGCAGGCGCTGGGGGATCTGCTGGTGGATGCCGAGCGCGAGGGGCGGAGCGGCCCGGCCGCGACGATCGGCGCGCTTTCCGTGCGGCTGGGCGAGGAGCAGGCGGAGGCGTTCCTGCGCGATTGCGCGCGCGCCGGGCGTGCGCTCGATGCGCTGCCGAGCGGCGTGAGCCCCTATGTACGCCGCGCGCTCGGCGTGCCTGAGGGCGATGTCGAGGAAAAGATCGTCGCGGCGTGCGGCGACGACGCGTTCGATCGCCGCGCGCTGGAGACGATCGCCGCGCTCAACCGCGAATGGGGGACGAAGAACGGCGTCGCGCGGGCGGAGACGATTGGCGCATGGCTTGCGGCGAGCGACGAGCAGCGCGCGACGACGCTCGATGCGCTTCACACCGTGTGGGCGAAAGCGGATGGCGATCCGCGCTCCTTCGCCAAGGGGCAGGCGCCGCAGGACGAGGCTTATGCCGATCTCGCGATGCGGCTGTTCGAAACCTGTGCCGATCTTCTTTCGCTGCGGATTCGCGCGGCATTCGCCGATCTGCTGGCCGATGCGCTGGCTGTCGGGCGCGATTATGCGCGCGGCTATGCAGCGGCGAAGCGGCGGGTGGGCGCGGTCGATTTCGACGATCTGATCGCGGCCACGGTCGATCTGCTCGATCAGCCGGGGATCGGCGACTGGGTGCGCTTCAAGCTCGATCAGGTCACCGAACATGTGCTGATCGACGAGGCGCAGGATACCAATGCGAACCAGTGGCGGATCGTGCGCGCGCTGGTGGACGAATATTTCGTGGGGCGCGGCATCCATGCCCCGTCGACGCGCACCTTGTTCACCGTCGGCGATCATAAGCAGGCGATCTTCGGCTTTCAGGGCACCGATCCGATCAATTTCGCCGCGGCCGAACGCTTCTTCGCCGGGCGCGCGGCGGAGGTGCGCGGCGATGAACTGATGCCGGACGACGAACGCGGGCTGCCGTTCGAGAAGCTCTCGCTGGTCGCCTCGTTCCGCTCGACCCGGCCCGTGCTCGAATTCGTCGATGCGGCGATCGACCTGCTCGGGCATGAAACACTTGGCATGGCGGAGAATGTGCCGGCGCACGCCAGCGAGGTGCCGGGGCCGGGCGTGGTCGAACTGTGGCCGCCGGTTTGCGCGGGCGCTGTCGAGGGCGACGACGGCGAGGAATTATGGATCGACGACGCGGTGCGCGAGAATGCCGCGCGGATCGCCAGACAGGTGCGGGGCTGGCTCGATACCGGGCTGATGCTGGAGAGCAAGGGCCGCGCGCTCCGGCCAGAGGATGTGATGATCCTCGTCAAGCGGCGCGGGGAATTGGCGCAATTGTTGGTCGCGCGGCTGTATGCCGAAGGCGTGCCGGTTGCCGGGGTCGATCGCCTGCGGCTCAACGCGCCGCTCGCGGTGCAGGATTTGCTCGCCGCGATCCGCTTCGTGTTGCAGCCCGATGACGATCTGAGCCTCGCCAGCCTGCTCGTCTCCCCGCTGATCGGCTGGACGCACGATGAACTGCTCGCGCGCGCCGTGCCGCGAACGGGCGGTTTGTGGCGCCACCTGTTCACGCATCATCGCGGATTGCTCGCGCCGCTCGATACGATGCTCGCGCGCGCGGATTTCACCACGCCCTATCAGTTTCTGGAGGAAATCCTCTCCGGCCCGCTCAATGGCCGTCACAAGCTGCTCGAACGACTGGGGGAGGAGGCGCGCGACCCGATCGAGGAACTGCTTTCCGCCGCGCTCGATTTCGAGACGAGCGCCACGCCTTCGCTGCAACGCTTCCTCGACTGGTTCGATCGCGGCGAGGTGGAGATCGTGCGCGACGCGGCCCAGCCGCGCGACGCGGTGCGCGTGCTGACCGCGCATGGGGCGAAGGGGCTTCAGGCGCCGCTGGTGATCCTGGCCGACGCAACCGCCGATCCGGATGCGGCGATGCGCGGCGGATTGATGTGGCGGCCCGCTGACGTGACCGAGCCGCTCCCGGTATTCCGCCCGCGCAAGGATGAGCGCGCGGGCGAGATCGACGAACTGGTCGCCGCCACCGAATTGCGCGAGCGGCAGGAGCATTGGCGCCTGTTCTATGTTGCCGCCACACGCGCGGAGGAACGGCTGGTGATCGCTGGATCGCTCAGCGCCAAATGGCAAGGGCAGCCGCCGCCGGAAAGCTGGTATGGCGTCGCCGCCGGCACATTCGACGCGCTGGGCGTGGCGGGGGATGGCGTGCGCAGCTTTGCGGGCGTGGCTCCCCCTACCAGCGCGCGGCCACGCGGGGCGGCGCGCGCGGAGAAGGCGCCCGCGCCCGCTTTGCCGGACTGGGCTCGCCGCATCGCGCCACAGGAGGCGCGCCCGCCGCGCCCGCTTGCGCCATCCTCGCTGGGCGAGGATGCGGTCGCCAATCCGCCGCCCACCCCGGCGATGCGCGCCGCGGCGGAGCGCGGGCGGCTGATCCACGCCTTGTTCGAGCGGCTGCCGGCGGTCCTGCCCGATGATCGCGCGCGCGCGGCGGATCGCTGGCTGCGCGATGTGGGGCAGGTTGCGGATGCGGCGGAACGGGACGCGATCGTCGCGGCGGCGCTCCGGGTGATCGAAAACCCGCAGCACGCCGCGCTGTTCGGCCCGGAATCGCTGGGTGAGGCGCCGATCAGCGCGGTGCTGCCAGACGGGATCGTGGTGGCGGGCACGGTCGACCGGCTGCTGGTTACCGACCAGTCGGTGCGGATCATCGACTTCAAGACCGGGCGGCAGGTGCCACGCGATCTGGGCGAGGTGCCGCCCTATCACCTGCGGCAGATGGCCGCTTATGCCGCCGCGCTTTCGGTGATCTTCCCCGATCGCGCGATCGAAGCGGCGCTGCTCTATACCAGCGGGCCGGCGCTGCTGCCGCTTCCGGGCGATCTGCTGGCGCAACACAAGCCCAGCTATCGCGCGGCGGAGCAAAGTTAGCCGCATCCCCGTTGAGCGTGAGCGCCTCGCGCCCTACCTTGGCGCCAAAGGAGATTCGTTCATGGCAACCAAGCAGATCACCGATGCGAGCTTCAACGCGGACGTCATCCAGTCCGACCGGCCGGTGCTGGTCGATTTCTGGGCGGAATGGTGCGGCCCGTGCAAGATGATCGGCCCGAGCCTGGAGGAAATCTCCGAGGAACTGGGCGAACAGGTGACGATCGCCAAGCTTAACATCGACGAGAACCCCGACGCGCCGGGCCGCTATGGCGTGCGCGGCATTCCCACGATGATCCTGTTCAAGGGCGGCAACCCGGCGGCAACCAAGGTAGGCGCCGAGCCCAAGGGCCGGATCAAGGCGTGGCTGGAGGGCGAACTCGTCTGACGATCACGAAAGCGGGATCATGACGTGGCTCGCGTAGCCACGTCGTTCCTGCAAGCGGCGATACCAATCGGCGATATGCGGGAATTCGGGCCGCTCGATCGGCAGCGCGAACCATGTGTGGATAAAGACCCCCATGGGCATGTCGCCGATGCCGAATTGCTGGCCGGACAGCCATGGGCTGCGGCCCAGCGCGTCTTCGAGAACCGCGAGCATCTTCGCGCAGGCCGCGACCGAGCGTTCAACAGCCGCCATATCGCGCTCGCCGGGGGCTTTGCGCACGAGATTGACGAACGCGTGGCGCTGCGCCTCGCCATAGAGGAACTGCCAGTCCATCCAGCGATCGGCCAGCGCGCGCTCCCGCGGCGATCCGCGCCAAAGGCCGCCATCCGCGTGGGTGTCGGCGAGATAGCGCAGGATCGCATTCGATTCCCACAGCACGAAATCGCCGTCCTCGATCGTCGGGATCAGGCGATTGGGATTTTTCGCCAGATAGGCCGCGTCCATCCCGAACGCGCCGCCCACGTCTATCCGTTCATAAGGCAGCGCCAGCTCCTCGGCGAGCCACACCACCTTCTTCACATTGTGCGAATTGAGCCGCCCCCAGATTTTCAGCATCTCAGCTCCGATAATCGGCGTTGATCGAGATATAGCCATGGGTCAGGTCGCAGGTCCAAACCGTCGCGCGGCCAGTGCCCAGCCCGATATCGACGCCCACTTCCACTTCCAGGCCCTTGAGATGCGCGGCGACGGGCGCTTCGTCATAGCCCTCCACCGCGAGGCCATCGCGCGCCACCTGTGTCGCGCCGAAACGGATCGCCAGCCGATCGCGCTCGGCCGGTTCACCCGCCTTGCCTACCGCCATGACGACGCGGCCCCAATTGGCGTCCTCGCCGGCGATCGCGGTTTTCACCAGCGGCGAATTGGCGATCGACATGGCGATGCGATGCGCGCTGCGATCGCTCTCGGCACCTTCCACGGTGATCTCGATCAGCTTTTGCGCGCCCTCGCCATCGCGCACCACCAGCATGGCAAGCTGGCGGCACAGATCGGCGAGCGCGGCGCGGAAGGCATCGGCTCCCGCGCTGTCATCGTTCGCCAGCACCGTGTTGCCCGCCTTGCCGGTGGCGAAGGCGAGCACGGTGTCGCTGGTCGAGGTGTCGCCATCGACGGTGATGCAGGAGAAAGTGCGCCCGTTCGCTGCCGACAGCGCGGACTGGAGGAATGCCGGCTCCGCCGCCGCATCGGTGAAGATGAAGCCGAGCATCGTCGCCATATCCGGCGCGATCATGCCCGATCCCTTTATCACGCCGACCAGCGTGACCGTGCGACCGTCCACTATCGCGGTGGTCATCGCGCCCTTGGGATAGGTGTCGGTCGTGCCGATCGCTTCGGCGACGGCAAGCCAGTTCGCGGGCGCGGCGGCATAGGCGGCGTCAAGCCCGGCTTCTGCTTTGTCGATCGGCAGCGGCACGCCGATCACCCCGGTGGAGGCGACGAACACGTCGGACGGCTGGCAATCCAGGTGGCCCGCGGTGCGCGCCGCGATCGCCTCCACCGCGGCGCGACCGCGATTGCCGGTGAAGGCATTGGAGTTGCCGGCATTCACCACCAGCGCACGGGCATTGCCGAGCGCCAGCGCGTTGCGGCACCATTCCACCTCCGGCGACGGGCATTTCGATTGCGTCAGGACGCCGGCCACAGCCGTCCCCTCGTCAAGCGCGACGAAGGTGAGGTCACAGCGATCCCATTGCTTGTAGCGCGCCCGCGCCACACGCGGCGTCGCGCCGGCGATGGTGGGAAGATCGGGAAAGGGCAGGGCGAGCGGAGAGATGGACGTGGACATGCGAGCGCCATAGCCGCGTGCCCCGTCCGGAAAAAGGGGCGACGACCGCCGGCCAGGTGAAATGAAGGCAAGTTCGCGCTTCCCCGAAAACGCCCGCTTTCCCGCCAGCGAACATGAACAAAACGGTTGGCGTTTCCCAACGCCATCCCTATGTCTTCGCGCGCATGAACCTGCTTCTGCTCCTTTCCGCCTTGCTGTCGGCGCTTACCGGCGTCAGCGCGCGCGCGGCGAACCCGCAGCAGGTGCAGGCGGTGGCGCAGGAACAGACGGTGCGTCAGGCGCCGGTTGCCGTTGCCCCCCGCCCGATCGCGCGGCCCAGCCTTGCGCTACCGGCGCTTCCGGCTGTCGCCGAGAGCCAGGCGATCGTCGCCCCGCTCGTTTCCGCCATTCCCGCATGGGTGGATCGCCGGCGCGAATAAGGCGCCCGATGCGTTGCCGTGACGGCACGACGCATCCCCTCATCGACGATTCCATACGCGCGCGCCGCGCATTGTCGCGCAGCCGCGTCAATCCAATATCAACAGGAAGTCCGCCATGTTCGCCGGCCTCGCCAAATCGCTTTTCGGTTCGTCCAACGATCGCTACGTGCGCTCGCTGAACCCCATCCTCGCCAAGATCGCCTCGTTCGAGCCCGCGTTGCAGGCGATGGACGATGAAACGCTCGCCAATCAGACGGTGCTGTTCCGCGAACGGCTCGCCAACGGCGAAACGCTCGACAAGCTGCTGCCCGAAGCCTTCGCCACGGTGCGCGAGGCGGCCTGGCGGGTGCTGGGCCAGCGCCATTATGACGTGCAGATGATCGGCGGCATCGTGCTCCATCGCGGCGAGATCGCCGAGATGCGCACCGGCGAGGGCAAGACGCTGGTGGCGACGCTCGCCACCTATCTCAACGCGCTGCCGGGCACGGGCGTCCATGTCGTCACCGTGAACGATTATCTCGCGAGCCGCGACGCGGACTGGATGGGCCGGGTATATCGCTTCCTTGGCCTCACCACCGGCGTGATCGTCCCGAACCTTTCCGACGAGCAGCGCCGCGAAGCCTATGCCGCCGACATCACTTACGGCACGAACAACGAATTCGGCTTCGATTATCTGCGCGACAACATGAAATATGAGCGCAACCAGATGGTGCAGCGCGCCTTCGCCTATGCGATCGTCGACGAGGTGGATTCGATCCTGATCGACGAGGCGCGGACCCCGCTGATTATCTCCGGCCCGACCGACGACAAATCCGAACTCTACATCAGCGTCGATGCGATCGTGAAGCAGCTCGTCCCCGACGATTACGACCTGGACGAAAAGCAGCGCAGCATCGTGCTGACCGAGGATGGCACCGAGCGCGCCGAACGGCTGCTGGAACAGGCCGGGCTGCTCAAGGGCACCAACCTCTACGATTTCGAGAATACGCAGGTGGTCCACCACCTGAACCAGTCGCTGCGCGCCAATGTGATGTTCAAGGCCGATACCGATTATATCGTGAAGGACGGCAAGGTCATCATCATCGACGAGTTCACCGGGCGCATGATGGATGGCCGGCGCTGGTCGGACGGCCTGCACCAGGCGGTGGAGGCGAAGGAAGGCGTGACGATCGAGCCCGAGAACCAGACGATGGCCTCGATCACCTTCCAGAACTATTTCCGCATGTATCCCAAGCTGTCCGGCATGACCGGGACGGCCGCGACGGAAGCGGCGGAATTCTACGACATCTACAAGATGAACGTCGTCACCATCCCGACCAACCTGCAGGTGCAGCGCGTCGACGAGGAAGACGAATTCTACAAGGATACGCACGACAAGTTCCGCGCGATCGCGCGCAAGATCCGCGAACATGCGGAAAAAGGGCAGCCGGTGCTTGTCGGCACCGTCACGATCGAAAAGTCAGAGATGCTGAGCGAGTTCCTCAACCATGAGGGGGTCGACCATTCGGTGCTGAACGCGCGCTATCACGAGCAGGAAGCCCATATCGTGGCGCAGGCCGGGCGGCTGGGCGCGGTGACGATCGCCACCAACATGGCCGGTCGCGGCACCGACATCCAGCTTGGTGGCAATCTGGAATTCCGCGTCGAGGATGAACTCGCAGGGATGGCCGAAGGGCCGGAGCGCGATGCGGCGATCGCGGCGATCAAGGCCGAGATCGCGGCGGAGAAGCAGAAAGTGCTGGAGGCCGGTGGCCTGTTCGTGCTCGGCACCGAGCGGCATGAAAGCCGGCGTATCGACAATCAGTTGCGTGGCCGTTCGGGCCGCCAGGGCGATCCGGGGTTGAGCCGTTTCTACCTCAGCCTCGATGACGATCTGTTGCGTATCTTCGGCCCCGACACGCTGTTCGCGCGGATGATGCGCAACAATATCGAGGACGGCGAGGCGATCGGCTCGAAATGGCTGACCAAGGCGATCGAGACCGCGCAGAAGAAGGTCGAGGCGCGCAACTACGACATCCGCAAGCAGGTCGTCGAATATGACGA
>NZ_CALMPA010000004.1 GCF_937871615.1 uncultured Sphingomonas sp.
AGCCCCGGCGCCGGCCTTGGCCCACGCAGCGCGCGATCGAGCCGGCGCACGCCGTCCAGCCACGCCGCCCGCCCCTCGCCCGCGCGCACCAGCGGATGCTTGAGCAGGGTGAGCAAGGGCAGTGGGGCGAAATCCTGCGCGGCGGCCTCCGCGATCGCGCTCAGCAACGTGCCCGGCGGCAGGATCGAAAGCGGGCGCCCCGCCGTATCGTCGATCTCGATCTTCCAGCGGCGGCAATGCGCGGCAACGCGCCGCGCGAGCGCGCGATCCGGGGTGACGAGCGCCGCCGTCCGCCCTTCCGTTTCCAATGCGCCGCGCAGCGCCAGCGCGATCGCCTGCGCCTCCCCGGCGGGCGTCGCGAACTCCGCCGCCGCCACGCCGCCCAGCCGGCGATCGGTCGCCGCCAGCCCGGTCCATTTGCCGGTGAAGTCCGCCGGGGCGAGCGCGTTGGCGATCGCCCGCCCGCGCGCCGCCGACGCATCATATTCGCTGCCGTCGCGCCATGTCGCCACCTCGCCGCGCGCCACGCCAAGCCGTTCGAGCAGCAGCTTCAGGTGGAATTGCGGATGAACCTCGATCGCGCGGCGGCGATCCTCCTCGGGGTGTGGGCCAAGCGCATCCCATTCCTCGACCGGCATCGCTAGATCCACCCCGGCCAGCACGACCATCCCGTCAGGCATCGTCGCGATGCTGCGCTGCAATCGCACGACGGCGGGCGCGGAATCGGTGATGCCGGCGGCGCAGACGAACCCCGATGGACGGGCATCGCGCCACCGCTCCGCCAGCCGCGTCAGCAATCGCGCGCGGCGATCGGCGAGATCAATCCGCCCGAGCCGCGCCAGTTCGCCCGGCCAGCGATCCAGCACGATGCGGAACGACGCCAGCGCGTGCTGCCAATGCTCCGACAGTTCCGGCCCGAGATCGAGTTCGGCGAGCCGCGACGGCGGGACTTCCTCGACGATCAGCTGATCGAGCGTCCGCGCAAGATCGCCCGCCAGCCGCACCGCTTCCGCCGCATCGAGATCGGGGCGTTCCTCCTGCACCAGCCGGGACAGGATCATGCGGCGCGCGAGCGGCGCGATCGCGGGCGGCACCGGCGCGCTATCGTCAGCCGGATCGAGCGTGGCGCCGATCGCCTCGCCCAGATCATCGGCGCCGATCGCGACCAGCCGGGGCAGCACCAGCCCCCCGCCCGACGCACGCACGAACGCATCGGTGATGGCGATCTTCGCGCGATTGTTGGGCACCAGCACCAGGCCGCGCGCGAGGCCCAGCGGCTCGGCGCCATAACGCCGCATCAGCCCCGCGACGAGGGCGTCGGCGAAAGCCCGGTGCGCCGGGATCGTGTAGAGCGCGGGCAAGCGCCCCTCAGCCATCCGCAAGCAGCGCCTCGGTCCGCCTGATCGCGCCGGGCGTGCCGACATCGAACCACAAGCCCTGATGGACGGCGCCGAAAGCGCGACCGGCGGCGATCGCGCGATCCCAGAACAAATTGGTGGAGAACGGCCCCTCGGGCCAATCCGCGATCAGGCGCGGGTGCATGATCTGCACCCCGGTCCACACGAAAGGCGCGACCCGCCCGCGCCCGCGCCGCCCGGTGATCCGCCCATCGGGGGCGAGGCGAAAATCGCCCTGCCCGCTATGATTGTGCGCGCGGGCATAAGGCACCATCAGCAGCAGCGCGTCCATCGCCGTATCGTCCCAGCGCGCGGCGAGCAGCCTGATCGCGTCGCTCGGCCCGTCGATCCACAGATTGTCGCTGTTGACGTAGAGGAACGGCTCGTCGCCAAGCAGGTCACGTGCCTGCACCAGCCCGCCGCCCGTTTCCATCAGGCGCCCGCGCTCATCGGAAATGACGATCTCGATCCCCGAGACACGATTGCGCAGATGCGCTTCGAGCGCGTCGGCGAGATAATGGACGTTGACCACCGCGCGCTCGACGCCCGCCGCCTTCAGCCGATCGAACACATGATCGAGCAATGCCTTGCCCGCCACTTCGACCAGCGGCTTGGGCCGCGTCGCGGTGAGCGGGCGCATCCTTTTGCCCAGCCCCGCGGCCATCACCATCGCGGTCTTGGGCACCTTGCCGCCCGGATCGGGGCGGATCGCTCTGGGCCGGCTCATCGCGCGCGCTCCGCCAGGATCATCGGATCACCGCGCAATTCGGGCGGGATATTCGCATCGAACCACGCCGCGACCGGCGCGAGCGCGGGATAGGTCAGATCGCGTTCGAGATAGGCCCAGACCCGTGGGCACAGCCCCGGATAGCGCGGCTTGCCATCGCGCTTCCATAGCCGGGTGAAAATGCCGACGATCTTGGCGTTCCGCTGCGCGCCAAGCACGTGATAGGCATCGAGGAACGCCTCCCCCTCCCCGGTTTGCGCGCGATAGCGCGCGAGCATCGCCTCCTCGATCGCCGGATCGACATCGCGCCGCGCGTCCTGCAACAGCGAAACCAGATCATAAGCGGCATGGCCGGCAAGCGCGTCCTGAAAATCGAGCAGCCCCAGCCCCGCCGGGATCAGCATCAGATTTTCGACATGATAATCGCGCAACACTGTCACCGGGCGTTCGGGGATCGCGCGCGCCAGCACCGCATTCCATGCCGCCTGATAACCGGCAACGTCGACATCCAGCCCGATCGCCGGGCAATACCATTCGACCAGCAGCGCCGCCTCGCGCTGTAATTCGGCAAAATCATACGGACGAAGCCCGGCCATCGCGTCATGCCCGCGCAATTCGATCAGCAGGTCGATCGCCGCCGCATAGAGCCGCATGGCCGCATCGGGATCGCTTTCGATCGCCTCGCGCATCCGGTCGTCACCGAAATCCTCGATCAGCACCAGCCCCGCCGCCTCGTCCGCCGCATGGATCGCGGGTGCTGCGAAACCGCGTTCGATGAGCCAGCGCGCGATGGCGATGAACGGGCGCGGGTCTTCATGCGGGGGCGGCGCATCCATCAACACGCTGCGCCGCGCGCCATCCGTCACCCGGAAATATCGCCTGAAGGAAGCATCGCCCGCCAGCGGCGCGATCGCCGCGCCGGCCCAGCCGTGAGCAGCGAGGAAGGCGCCGGCGCCGGCGGGGGGAATCATGTCGGTCGCCATCGCCTTTCCCAAGCCGGGGGCGCGGCCCAAGTCAACCCGCGCGCGCCATCGGGCAGGATCTCCAGCCTGATCCGCAGCGCATCGGGCCAGGCATTCGGCCCGGCGCGCTCGGGCCATTCCACCAGCAGCGCGCAATCATGGCGCGCTTCGTCCAGCCCCAGTTCCTCCAGTTCGCGCGGATCATCGACGCGATAGAGATCGACGTGAAGCACCGGCAGCCGCACCTCGGGCGGCGCATAGGGCTGGACGATCGCAAAGCTGGGTGACGGCGCCTCCCCCGCCAGCCCGAGTGCGGCGAGCAGGCCGCGTGCGATGCTCGTCTTGCCCGCGCCAAGCGGCCCGTCGAGCGTCACCACATCGCCCGGCGCCAGCACGGCGGCAAGCGACGCGCCGATCGCCTCGGTCGCCGCCGGATCGGCCAGCCTTATCATCGGCGCGGCAACTCCACCGTCACCAGCGTTCCCGCGCCGGGCTCGCTCAGCAGCGTGATCGTGCCGCGATGCGCCTCGACGAACTGCTTGGCGAGCGGCAGGCCAAGATCGAGCGCGCGCGCGCCGCCGGTCGCGATGCCCGGCCGCGAGAACCGATCGAAGGCGTGCGCGGCGGTCTGCGCGTCCATCCCCGGCCCGTCATCGGAAACGACGATCCGGGCATTCGCGGCATTGCCGTCGGCGTGGAGCAGCACGCGACCGCCCTCGCCGGCGGCGGCGATCGCGTGCCGCAGCAGATGTTCGATCACTTCGCGGATGCGGCGCGCATCGCCATTGATCCGCCCGATCGAATGGCTGATTTCGATCACATAGTCGATCTTGTCGCGCCGGGCCTCGGCGGCGACGCGATCGGCGGCGGCACGCGCGATGGCGGCAAGATCGATATCGGCGCGATCCAGCCCTTCGCCCTCACCCTCGCCAACCAATTGTGTGAGATCGAGCACGTCATCAATCATCGTGCCCAGCCGTTCGACCGCTTCGAGGATCGCCTCGACATAGGCATCGGCCTGCTTCGTGATCTTCCCGGCATAGCCCCCGTGCAGCATCTCGGCGAATCCGCTGATCGAAGTGAGCGGGGTGCGCAATTCGTAACTCATGCTCGCAACGAACGCGGTCTTCATCCGATCGGCGTTTTCGAGCGCCTCGGCGCGTTCGCGCAGCGCGCGCTCGATGCGGCGGCTGTCGGTGATATCAAGCATGGTGAACAGCGCATTGCCATCGGGCAGCGGCACCGCCGCGAATTCGAACTGCCGCCCGTCGGCAAGCTCCACGCGGCCGCTGCGCGTCTGCCGCTCCACCGTCGCCGCGCGTACCAGTTCGTTGATGAACTTCGCCTGCCCAGGGCTCGCGAGCTTGGGCGCGACCTTCTCCGCCACCGCATCCACCCTGGGATGGCCGCTCAGGAATTCCTCCTCCAGCCCCCACAAGGCGCGGAAGCGGTTGTTCCACAATTGCAGCTTGCCGTTGGTGGCGAACACGCCAAGCGCCTCAAACAGATTGTCGAACGTCGCGGTGCGCACGCGCAGCAGCGTGTCCCGCGCGGAGGCGAGTTGCACCTGCTCGGTGCGATCCTCGAAGATCAGCAGCAGCGCGCCATCGGGCAGCGGCTGCGCCAGCACGCGGATGTGCGCGCCGTCGGGCAGCAGCCATGTCTCCTCCGCCGCCGTGCCGGCCTGGGTGAACCAGTCGCGCCGTTCCGCCTTCCAACCGGGGAAATCGCGCACTTCCGGCACGCGGTTCGCCTCGCGCATCCGTTCGAGCACGCGATCGAATTCCGGGCGATCCGAAAGCCATTCGCTGCGCATCGCGAACATGCGGCGGAACGGCTGGTTGCAGAAGATCAGCGCGCGATCGCGGCCGAATTGCGCCACGCCCGCCGAAAGCCGGTCGAGCATCGCGCGTTGCGCCTCGGCGAAGCGGCGTTCGCGCGCATGGGCCTGCTCCAGATCCTCGATATCAATCGCATAACCCGCGACCCCGCCCGCCGGCAGCGGGATATCGTGGAGCCGCAAGGAGCGCCGCTCGCCCGCGATCGTGGCGGGGAGCACCCGCTCCTGTGGCCGCCCCTGTTCGCGCGCCGCGACCGCGCCGCCCAGCGGGCCGCCCTGCCCGGAGCCTTCGACCAGCTCCACGCCACGCGCCACGACATCCGCCGCGTCAACCGCCTCCACCGCCGCCACATAGGCGGTATTCGCCATCGCGAGCTTCAGGTCCGGCCCGCGATACCACATCGGCAGCGGCGCGGTTTCGATGAGGCCGGTCAGCGCCTCATATGCGGTGAGCAGATCGGCTTTCTGCTCGCTCAGCGCCACGATCTCGCGCTGGCTGTCGGTGGCGTCGAACACCCAGATGATGATCGCGCCCGATCCCATCTCGCGCGGTGCCCGCTCGCCGCGCCACAACAGGGTGCGCGACGAGCCGGCGAGCGTCATCGGTCGCGCGAAGCCGCGCCCGGATCGCTGCGCGGCGACGATATCGCTCTTGAGCGCGGCGATCGTATCGGCGGGGAGCACGCTCGCCAGTTCGTCGATCCGCTCGGGCAGGCCATCGACGCCCAGCCAGCCGGCGACCGTTCGGGTAAGCTCGATCCGTCCATCGGCATAAGCCAGGATAGGCGAGGCCGGCGCCGCTGCGAACAATGCCTCGAACCGCGCATTGGCGGTGATCGCGCCACGCGCCCGCGCCGCGGCCCGCAATCCGGCGAACAACAGCCAGCCGCCCGCGATCAGCAACAGCGCGACGATTACCCCGCCGGCCAACGCGGCGGTGGTCGAGATTTCGATCATGCCGGGCTCACCCGCCCCTGGTGGATCGTCATACGCGCGGTGATAGGCAGACTTTGGGCATGAAAAAAGGGGGCCGCGCCGCGACCCCCTCGTTTCGTGCGATATTCCGGATCAATAACGATAATGATCCGGCTTGAACGGGCCTTCGACCTTCACGCCGATATAATCCGCCTGCTTCTGGCTGAGCTTGCTGAGCTTCACGCCAAGCTTCTCCAAATGCAGCGCCGCGACCTTCTCGTCGAGGTGCTTGGGCAGGACATAGACCTGGTTCTGGTAATTCTCGCCCTTCGTCCAAAGCTCGATCTGCGCGAGCGTCTGGTTGGTGAAGGACGAGGACATCACGAAAGACGGGTGGCCGGTGGCGCAGCCGAGGTTCACGAGGCGGCCCTTGGCGAGCACGATGATCTGCTTGCCGTCCGGGAACTTCACCAGATCGGTGCCGGGCTTCACCTCGGTCCACTCGTAGTTCGAAAGCGCGGCGATCTGGATCTCGCTGTCGAAGTGCCCGATGTTGCACACGATCGACATCGGCTTCATCGCCTTCATGTGATCGGCGGTGATGACATCGGCGTTGCCGGTCGCGGTGCAGAAGATGTCGGCGCGCTTCACCGCTTCTTCCATCGTGACGACTTCGAAGCCCTCCATCGCCGCCTGAAGCGCGCAGATCGGGTCGATCTCGGTGACGAGCACGCGCGCACCACCATTGCGCAGCGACTGTGCCGAGCCCTTGCCCACGTCACCGAAGCCCGCGACGCAGGCGACCTTGCCGGCCAGCATCACGTCGGTCGCGCGGCGGATCGCGTCGACCAGAGATTCCTTGCAGCCGTAAAGGTTGTCGAACTTCGACTTAGTGACCGAATCGTTCACGTTGATCGCCGGGAACGGCAGTTCGCCCTTCTTCGCGATCTCGTAAAGGCGGTGGACGCCGGTGGTGGTTTCTTCCGACACGCCCTTCAGGTTCTTGACGGTCTCGGTGAGATAGCCCGGCTTCTTCGCGATGAACGTCTTGAGCGCGCGCTGGAATTCCACTTCCTCGGCGTTCTCCGGCTCGCCGAAGCTCTCGCCGCGCTCCAGCTTCGCGCCCCACAGCGCGAACATCGTCGCGTCGCCGCCGTCGTCGAGGATGATGTTGGCGGTCTGGCCGTTGCCGTCATCCCAGTCGAAGATCGAGCCGACATAGTCCCAATATTCCGCCAGGCTCTCGCCCTTCACCGCGAACACCGGGATGCCGGCGGCGGCGATCGCGGCGGCGGCATGATCCTGCGTCGAGAAGATGTTGCAGGTCGCCCAGCGCACGTCGGCGCCCAGCGCGGTCAGCGTTTCGATCAGCACCGCGGTCTGGATCGTCATGTGGAGCGAGCCGGTGATCCGCGCGCCCTTCAGCGGCTGCTGCGCGCCGAATTCCTCGCGCAGCGCCATCAGGCCGGGCATTTCGGTTTCGGCGATCTCGATTTCCTTGCGGCCGAAATCGGCAAGGCTGATGTCCTTGATGACATAATCATTGGTCGGGCGATCGAGCACAGTAGCCACGGCGGAATTCTCCGAAAGAAATGGGTCGGCCAAGGCGCATCGCACCGGCCGGCATGGGCGCGCCCTTACCCGCGCGCGGCATTCGATGCAAATATAAAGATATCTTTATGTCAGCGTCTGGCGCGAACGATCAGGCGTGCCCGCTTTCCTTCGCGAGCAGCCGGGGATCTATCCCGACGCGGGCAAAGCCATGCGCCCAGCGCGCATCGGCGGGCGTATCGAACAGGATCGCCTCATCCCCCGCGTCAAGGTTCAGCCAGCCATGGCGGGTCATCTCGCCATCGAGTTGCCCCGGTCCCCAGCCGGCATAGCCTAGCGCGACCAGCCAGCGCGTCGGGCCGGTGCCCGCGGCGATCGCGCGTAGCGCGTCGAGCGTGCCGGACAAGGCCCAGCGCCCCGCCACGTCGACAGTGTCCGCCCCGCCCCAATCGCGGCTGTGCAGCACGAAGCCGCGCCGCGTCTCCACCGGGCCGCCGCGATGCACCGGCACATCGGGCGCCGTGCCGGGATCAATATCCACCTGGCGCAGTACGTCATGCAGGGTAAGCCCATCGAACGTCGCGCCGATGCCGATTCCCATCGCGCCCGCGTCATCATGCGCGCAGACCGCGATCACCGCCTGATCGAAGCGCGGATCGCCGATTCCGGGCATGGCCAGCAGGAATTGGCCGGCAAGAAAGTTCGCGGATTCCATTGCGGCGAGCATAGCGGGCGGGATCGCCGCAGGCCACGCTTGAAAATCACGCACGCGCTTGCGACGTAGCCGCCACCGCGTTTCCGCGGCGACAGGAGATTCCACGATGACGATCAGCGTCGGCGACAAGCTGCCCAGGACCAACTTCGTCAAGGCGACCGCCAACGGGCCTGAGGCGGTGGACAGCGAAGAATATTTCAAGGGCCGCCGCGTCGCGCTGTTCGCGGTGCCCGGCGCCTTCACGCCCACCTGCTCGGCCAAGCACCTGCCCGGCTATGTCGAAAAGCACGGCGAGCTGACCGGCAAGGGCATCGACGAGGTGGCGTGCACCGCCGTCAACGATCCGTTCGTGATGGGCGCCTGGGCGAAATCGAGCAACGCCGGAGACATCACCATGCTGGCGGACGGCAATGGCGAATTCGCCGAAGCGATCGGCCTCACCATGGATGGCTCGAAATTCGGGCTGGGCAAGCGCAGCCAGCGTTATTCCATGATCGTCAACGATGGCGTGGTGGAACAGCTCAACGTCGAGGGGCCGGGCGAGTTCAAGGTCAGCACCGCGGAGCATATGCTCGCCAGCATCTGATTTGCCGGCATCCGCTCCGCCCGCCACGCGCGGGTGGGGCGGATGCCTGACCGGCGCGAGGGCCGCTCGCCATTCAGGTCCGGTCGAGCCGGAAATGGTGGTTCCTCGCGAACCGCAAGCGCGGCGTACAATAGGTACGTGAACCGCGGAAAGCGCGGGAAACCGCCATTTGCGGGCCGGCATGGGTTGAATGGCGCGTCGGCCCTAGGCGGCGATCGTCATCGTCGCGATCAGGCCCGGCGCATTGTCGCCCAGGGTCAGCGTGCCGCCGTGCAGATGCGCGACCGCCGCGACCAGCGACAGGCCCAGCCCCGCGCCGCCCTCATGCCGCGCCGCATCGAGCCGCCCGAAGCGCTTGAGCGCATCGTGGCGGGCAGCGGGGGGAATCCCCACGCCCTCATCCGCAACGCTGATCGCCACCTCATGCGGGTGCGCGACAGCCGACAGCGTGATCGTGCCCGCCCCGTATTTCAGCGCATTGTCGATCAGATTGGCGAGCGACTGCCCCAGCATCTCGCGATTCGCGTTGATCGTGATGGGCGGCGCGATATCCACCGCGATGCTCTTGCCGCGATCCTCCGCCAGCGGGCCGAACATATCGGCCAGATCGACGAGCATCGCGCCGACATCGACCTCCCCGAAGGCTTCACGCCCCAGCCCCGCCTCCGCGCGCGTGATCCTGAGTGCGGTGTCGAGCATCGCCAGCAGGCGCTCCCCTTCCTCCATCGCGCGCAGGATCATCGTGCGCCCGGCTTCGTCCGGCGCGGCGGCGAGCGCGCGTTCCAGCGTCGCGCGCAACCGGGTGAGCGGCGCGCGGAGATCATGCGCCAGCCCGTCCGTCGCCACCTTCAGTTCGCCGACCAGCGCCGCGATCCGATCGAGCATCGCGTTGATCGCCGCGGCCAGCGCCTCGAACGCATCGTTGCCGCCGCGAAGCGGCACGCGCCGCGTCAAGTCGCCCGCCGCCACCGCATCAGCGGTCGCCACCGTCCGCCCCAGCCGCTGTTCGATCATCCGCGCGGCGATCACCCCGGCCAGCCCGGCGAAGATCAGCGCCACCGCCATAGCGAGCAGCATCGCCTCCTCCATCGCGCGGGCGAAACGCAGCTCGCTTTCGATGACATGCCCGGTCAGCAGCCGGCTGCCATCGGGAAAGCGGGTCGCGATCACGCGCATCCGCTCGGAAAGATCGCGGTCGATACGGAAGATTTCGATCGTCGTCGGTTCGCCACCGGCGGTGACGGTCGGCGGCCAGTCCGCGACATTGCCCGCGAGGAAGCGACCATCGCGGTCCACCAGCAGCAGGACGAGTTGCGCGCCCCGCACGCGCACCAGGCGGGATACTTCCGCGCCCGCCGCCGCCGCGCCGCCATGCCGATAGCTTTCGAGCAGGCCGTGGCGCACCCGCTCCGCCGCTTTCCCGGCGGCGGCGGTGATCTGTTCGCGCGTGATCTCCCGCACGGTGCCCAGCGTAATCGCCGCGCCCGCCAGTTGCAGCCCGAAGACCAGCGCCGCGAAGCGCAGCGTCGTCGAACGGGGCAGCCGCAGCCTTATCGCTCGGCGCCCAGCTTGTAACCGGCGCCGCGCACCGTGTGGAGCAGCGGGCGTGCGAAGCCCTCGTCGATCTTCTTGCGCAGCCGGCTGATATGCACGTCGGTCACGTTGGTGCCCGGATCGAAATGATAATCCCACACGCCTTCGAGCAGCATCGTGCGCGTCACCACCTGATCGACGTGGCGCAGCAGATATTCGAGCAGCCGGAATTCACGCGGCTGGAGGTCCACCGGCCTGCCCGCGCGCTTCACGCGATGCGCGAGCAGGTCCATCTCCAGATCGTCGCATACCAGCTTCGTCTCGGGCGCGTTGCCGCTGGATTGCCCGCGCCGCGCCAGCAGCCGGACGCGCGCGAGCAACTCGGCGAAGACGAACGGCTTGGTGAGATAATCGTCGGAGCCGGAGGTCAGCCCCGCGACGCGATCCTCCGGCGTGCTCATCGCGGAGAGGATCAGCACCGGCGTCGAAACGCCCGCCGCGCGGACGGCGGCCAGCACGGCCATTCCATCCAGCCCCGGCAGCATCCGATCGAGCACGATGCAGTCATATCCGCCGTCGGTCGCCTGGAACAGGCCATCGCGGCCATTGTTCACGCGATCGACGACGAAACCCGCCTCGCCCAATCCGTTGGAGATGTAATCGGCTGTCGAATCGTCGTCTTCGACCAAAAGGATCTTGCTCAATTCGCGCCTCCCGGCGCCTCCTTTAGCAAGGTAACCTCGATCACGTCACTATTCCGCTGCACTTTCAGCAAGGTGGGGCTGCGTCGTGATTCGGCCGCGCGCAATGTGATGAGCGTGGGGTCGGCATGGCCGTTGATCGCCTTCACCGTATCGCCCACCTTCAGCCCGGCATTCGCCTCCGCGCCGCCCGTCCGCAGGCTGGTGACGACCAGCGCATGGTGCTTCGCGCGGATCACCGGCGAGTAGGTCGCCCCCCCCACCGCGCCGCGCGCGGCGGCGTGCGGCACGTTGCCGGCGAGCAGCGCGAAGACCCCGGCGCCGACCGCGGCAACCCCGATCGCCGCCCAGCCGGCCATGCGCAATCCGTTCATCGCCGGGTGCTCCGGGACGGGCCGATCGGCGGATGAGGTAAGCGGCGGCGCATGTTGCATATCCGCCCCGACCATGCGGCACGCGCGGTTGAAGCTGCGTGGGCACACCATGACAAATCGGTCATGGTGTGGGCCGCAGACGCAGCGATGCGACCCACGGCCCGATGGGGCCGCGATCGCGTTGCAATTCGTCGCTGTAGAAATTTGGTCGGGGCGACAGGATTCGAACCTGCGACCCCCACACCCCCAGTGTGATGCG
>NZ_CALMPA010000005.1 GCF_937871615.1 uncultured Sphingomonas sp.
ACGGTCGCCGCCCTGCGGTTTGGCCGCTGGCGTGCCGTGACGAAGCGCCAGCTGGCGCCAACGGATCGCGCTCGCTGCGCTGACCCCGAACCGCACCGCCGCCGCCCGGCAGGAAAGCCCGCTCTCAACAGCGGCTACCACTCGTTCTCGCAAGTCACGCGATAAGGCTCGACCCATCCCCTGCCAGCCTCCTTCGCCAGCACGCATGATGAATCAGAAAATCCGCCTCATGGGAATCCTCCGCGATTCAAATCGCCCGAAAACCGCTCTAGCGTGCGGATCATCCGCAAAACGCTCGAAATCCCCGGCGACCTGCTGATATTGCGCGCTCTCGTCAGCCCGCAACCGCTTATCCCGCTCCGCGAGATACTTCCGCTTCAGCGCAACGGGATCAAAACCCAAAGTCTCGACAGTCGCTGCGGCCATAACATTTCTGGCGCCACCGGATAGCCCGCGACCGGGCCAAGAGTGTCCGCGCGCCCCTCTCCACTTTTCGATGATCGCAACATTACACGCCGATCATCAGGCGGGTGCCCCTGTTTGGGGAGGGGATCGTCAATACCCGCCGCGCCTATAACGCGCCTTGTGGAATTTCGCGGAACGGAATCCCCTTGTCGGAGCGTGCGTCAGCCGGGAGGCCGAGCACCCGCTCGGCGATAATGTTACGCAATATCTCGTCGGTCCCGCCACCGATGCGCAGACCAGGCGCCCACATCAATCGCGCCTGGAACGCCCCCCCGAGCGGGGCAATCGCCGGATCAGCTATCATGCCGAAATCGCCCGCCAGTTCGACCGCCGCCGCCGAAAGCGCCTGCACATGGTTCGACCAGATCAATTTCGCCGCCGCCGCTTCCGGCCCCGGCACGTCGCCACGCGATACCTTGCTCAACATCCGCAGACCGAAGAGACGAAACGATTCGGCCTCGACATGGAAATCGGCGAGCTTGCGGCCGAACACCGGATCGTCGGCCATTGTGCCGTCACCGGAAGGCACCTTGCACGCCAGCGCGAGGAGGTCACGCCACGTAGGCCCGCCACCACCACCCAGCGCCGCCCGTTCGTTCGCCAGCGTGGTGAGCGCAACCGCCCAGCCCTCGCCAACCTCGCCGACGCGCTGATCGTCGCGCAACACAACCCCGTCGAGATAAACTTCGTTGAACTCCGCCCCTCCATTCATCTGGCGCAGCGGGCGCGCGTCCACGCCAGGCGTGCGCATGTCGATCCAGAACATGGTCAGCCCGGCATGTTTGAGCGCATCGGGATCGGTGCGAGCAAGCAGCAGGCCGAAATCCGAACGGTCGGCGTGGCTGTTCCACACCTTCTGTCCGTCGACCCGCCAGTCGCCGCCTGCGCGCACCGCGCGGGTGCGTGCGGCGGCAAGGTCGGAGCCGTTGCCCGGTTCGGAAAAGAGCTGGCACCAGATTTCATCGCCGCGTACCGCCGGGGCGATGAAGCGCGCGCGTTGCTCCTCGCTGCCATGCTTCAGAAGCGGCGGCAGGCAAATCTTTTGCCCCGTCATGAAATAGGTGGAGGAAAGCCCTTCACGCGCCTCCTCCTGATCGAAAATCGCCTGCTGGATGGGGGTTCCACCACCGCCGCCGATCGCCTTCGGCCAGGCGATGCAGGCATAACCGCTCTTAGCCTTCAGCCGTTGCCAATGCCGCATCCGCTCAAGGTGCGCGGCGGAGCCAGCCGGGGCATCGCCGCCGTCCCCTATCCGCTCGCGGTGTGTCGCGATCCATTCCCGCGCCGCGGCACGATAGGCGGCCTCTTCCGGGGTATCATCAAAAGTCATGCCGCCTCCTGCCGCAATCGAGCGGCGAGCCGTTCCCGCCACCAGTCCGGCGCGCCGGCGGCAACCATCAGGTGGCGCGCTCGACGGTAAAACAGGTGACAATCCATTTCCCAGGTGAAGCCGATTCCGCCGTGCAGCTGAATTGCCTCCTTCGCCGCAAACCAAAAAGTTTCGCTGGCAGCGATTCGCGCCGAAGCCGCCGCCGTATCGAACGACGCGGCATCGTGATCCGCCGCCCAGGCCGCATAATAAGCGTTCGAGCGTGCCATCTCGTTCTTCACGTAGATATCGGCTAGCTTATGCTTCACCGCTTGATAGCCGCCCACCGGGCGACCGAAGGCGAAGCGTTTCTTCACATAGTCCGCCGCCATATGCAGGCAAGCATCCGCCCCGCCGATCGCCTCGAACGCGAGCGGCACGGCGTAACGAGCGAGGACGGTAGCAGCAATTTCATACCCCTTCCCAACCTCTCCGAGCGGCTCGACCGGCACGTCGGCGAAGTCGATCCGCGCGGCGGGGCGCGTCGGATCAAGCGTTGAGAGCATTTGCCGGGACACGCCTCGATGATCGAGGTCGGCGATGAACAACCCCGGCCCTTGCTCGCCGGCAGCGAGAACGATCGCAGCGTCGGCGATCATTCCGTCGGTGACGGGCAATTTCACCCCGCTCAATAGCCCGCCCTCGACGCGTGCGGCAAGCAGGCCGGCGAAGGGCGCACCGGGGCCCTCGGTGAAGGCAAGCGCGCCGATCCGCGCGCCTGATGCGATTTCGGGCAGCAGCCGCAACCGCTGCGCCTCGTTCCCCACAAGCGTGAGCGCTTGGCCGAAGCCGTATATCGAGGACGCGAACGGCAACGGCACCAGAGAGCGGCCCAATTCCTCCGCAAGCCCGCACAGCGCGACACTGCCCATCCCCAGCCCGCCATGGGCCGCGTCGATCGCAACTCCGCACCAACCCTGTTCACCGACCTCACGCCACAGCGCGGCGGCATGGGTTTCGCCCTCGCCTTCCAGCACCCGCCGCGCCGCGCCGACCGCTCCCCGCGCCTCAAGCAACCTGCGCGCATGCGCCATCAGCGCATATGTATCCTCGTCATAATCGACGTTCATTGGCTCGCGCCGCCCATATCACCTCTCCGAGACCAGCGTAGTGTGACATGCCGACATGTCGCGGCGCATCCCCAATTGGGGAGCGTTTCCGTGCATACACTGGCCGAAGATAGGCGAGCAGAAGGAGAGGATCATGAACCAGTCGCATCCCAGCCGGCTCGCCGGGCGCAGAATTATCGTCACTGGCGCCGCTGCCGGCATGGGGCGCGCTATCGTCGAACGTTTTACGGCCGAAGGCGCGAGGATCGCCGCGATCGACATCGACGCCACCGGCCTTGCCGGTATCGGCGATGCGCGACAGGCGCTCGACATCACAGATATCAAGGGGCTCGCGAAAGCGGTGGACACCCTCGCCGACGTGCTCGGTGGCCTCGATGGCGTGGTCAATGCCGCCGGTATCCTGCGCACTGCCCGCGTGGAGGATACCGACGAATCGCTGTGGCGCCGGATCAACGACGTGAACCTGATGGCTCCCGCGCAGCTCTGCCGCTTCGCCGTCTCGCATCTTCGCCGTGCGGGAGGAGGCACCATCGTCAACGTGGCGTCGCTCGGCGGGCTGCGCCCCAACGCGACCATGTCCGCCTACGCAGCCTCGAAGGGTGGATTGATCGCCTTCACCAAGGTGCTCGCGGCCGAACTTGCGATCGACAACATCCGCGCCAACGCGCTCTGCCCCGGCTTCATCGCTACCGCGATGACCGACGCGCTCTACATCGAAAACCCGTCCCAGCGCGACGTGACCCTGGCACGGCTCTCGATGAACCGCGCCGGGACGCCGGAGGAAATTGCCGCGATGGCGCTGTTCCTCAGCTGCGACGAATCCAGCTTCACCACCGGCGCGGTACTGACCGCGGATGGCGGAAGCGGCTGGCACTGATATGCTGGCACGATGGAGCGCAACAGATGACGAGCCGTCCGTCGGCGGCGATCCTGCGGCACCTGCCGTATTTCCTCGCTGTTGCGGAGGCTGGATCGCTGCTCGCCGCCGCCGCGCGACTCAACACCGCCCAGTCCGCCATCTCCCGCCGCATCCGCCTGCTGGAGGAGGAACTGGGCGGCGCGGCGCTGTTCGCTCGGGAGGCGCGGGGAATGCGCCTGCTTCCGGCGGGTGAGGCACTCCTCGCGGAGGCGCAGGTAATCCTCGCCGCAATCACCCGTGCGCATGAACGGATACAGGCGATTGCCGGTGGCACTGCGGGGAACGTAACGGTCGGTTTCGCCGAAATCGTCACCCGCCAGCGGCATATGCTCGACGCGCTGGAAGCGTTCGGTGTGGCCTGGCCGGAAATCACTCTTCAGCTCCGTCCAATGGTTTCGGAGGAGCAGCGGGCCGAACTGGAAAGCGGCGACATTGATGCCGGCTTCCTCTATCATCCGCCGGAGGAGGACATCGCGGCCGCGCTCGGATCGCCGCGCCTGCGCTTCGACGCGCGACCGCTGGCGCTCGATCCCTATCTGATCGCGATCCACGCCGATCACCCGCTGGCGCGCCGGCGATCGATCCGGCTGGCCGATCTGGCCCAGGAGCCGATCATCTGGGCGTCGCACAAGAAGAACCCGCATCTCTATGACCGGCTGCTCGCCGCTTGCGAGCGGCGCGGCTACACCCCGCGCATCGTGATGGAAACGCCCAACTCCGATGTCACGATGACCGTGGTGAGCCGCGCAATGGGCATCGGCTTCGTGCCCGCGTCGCTTCGCGGCCATGCGCCGGCCGAGGTGGCATTCGTCAAGCCGGTCGATTTCGATATGGCGATGCGTCTTTCGTTCGTCTGGCGGGTCGATCCGGACGGCGACCTGCCAGCCCGCCTAGCGCGCTTCCTCCGCGACAAGCTATCTATTCTTGAGGATGCTTCAGTCGAATAATAGCGATTTTTTCGCAAGCCTCGCGCGCCTAGCCTCCCGGCAAGTCGCAGGAGAGGCCGCATGAAATTCTCAATGATCTACGAGGCGCAAGTAACCGATCCGACGCCCGAGGAGGAACAGCGCACTTTGCTGGAGATGGTTGAGCAGGCCGAGGCGCTCGACCGATTCGGCTTCGACAATATCTGGGCGGTCGAACATACATCGCTCACGCAATATGCGCATATGAGCACGCCGGAGACCTTCCTCGCCTTCGTCGCCGCGCGCACGAAGCGGATCGGGATCGGCCATGGCGTCGTCTGCCTGATGCCGGCGATGAACCACCCGATCAAGGTAGCGGAGCGGATCGCGATGCTCGATATCCTGTCGGGTGGGCGCGTACAGTTCGGCGTCGGCAAGGGCGGTAGCCAGCAGGAAGCAGGCGCGTTCGGCTATGAACTTTCCGAGCTTCAGCCGATCATCGACGAGGCGATGTATCTTATCCCGAAGATCCTCGCCGATGGCCACGTCGAACATCACGGCAAGTTCATCGACATCCCCGCCCGCCCGGTCCATCCGTCACCGGTCCAGACGCCGCACCCGCCGATCTACATGGCGACGACGCGCCCGGATTCGCTGAAGATGGCCGGATCGCGCGGGATCGGTGCGCTGGTGATGGGCTTCGGCGGGCCGGACGATGTCGCCGAGAAGAGCCGCATCTATCGCGAGGCATGGAACACCCGGAAGCCGGAGGATCAGGTCGGTTTCCGACCGATCCAACATCTCGCCGCGCTATGTCCAACGATTGTCTCACACGATCGCGATCTCGCGCGCCGCGTGGGACTGCGCGGGCAGCGGTTCTTCGCGGAGGCGCTCGCGCATTGGTATCAGGGGCTGCCTAAGCCTACCGCTTATGATCTCGGCGCGGAAGATCATCTGGAAGCCTTAAAGCGGCTGGAGCAGAAAAAATTCGCGGTGATCGGCGAGGACAAGATCGCCCTGCACACCGACCACGGCTATTTCGCCGAGGTGAAGGATGCCTATGGCACGCCGAAGGATTGTATCGCCTATGTCCAGCGCCTGCTTGACGCGGGAGCGGATGAAATCCTGTTCCTGTCCCAGATGGGCGGCATCCCGCACGAGCGGATCATGGAAACGATCGAACTGATCGGCACCGAGGTAATTCCGCACTTCCGCGCGCAACAAACGGCGCAGGCGGCAGAATGAGCGAGATGGGACGGTATCACGCGGATACCGGCCCCTTTTCATTCACGCCTCAACCGGCTCAGCGTAATATTGCGCATATTGCTTGCGGTAATCGAGGATCGGCCCGTCGCCGCGCACCAGGATCGGGCGCGGCTCGAACCGCTTGTTTTCCCAGATCGGCATGTCCTGCTCCACCTGAAACATGATGTTGCGCGCCACCCCCATCGCGGCGCGGCGCGGGCTGCCCTCCAGCGATTTCGGCACGTAGAACTCTTGCCGAAGCAGCGTCGCTTCGCGGTTGATCGGGGTCGGCAGATTGACCACCAGTAGTTCCGAAATGCCGTGAAAACGGATGAAGGACTGCCCTGGTCCGGTGTTGCGCACGACGATCGTGCCATCAACGAGCCCACGTGGTGTCTCCATTTTCGCCGTCACGCGGCTGTTGCGCTGATAGCCCTTGATCTCCCATGTCGGCTCCGGCGGCGACTTGGTGCCGTGGACCGCGCGAAAATGGGCATAGTCCACGCCATTCTCGGTGATCTCCTGCACATGGACGCCGATCCGCCACTGTTGACCGTCAACCCGATCCCACTCGCCATTTTCCAGTTCCTCGGCCGCGGCAAGTTCCCACAGCGGATCGGCCTTGGCCGGGTGGAACCAAGTGTAGACTACACCGAACCTCTCCTCGATCCGCCATCCGCGACCGCACGGACGCTTGAGCTGCGGCGGTATCGCCGGAGTATAAGGGATGCCCGTGACGATCCCCTGCCCCTCGAAGGTCCAGTGATGGAACGGGCATTGCAGATCGTTACCGACCACTTCGCCGCCCTTCCCTAGATGCGCGCCGAGATGCGGGCAAAAGGGATCGAGCGCGCGGAGTTTGCCGTCCTGGCCGCGCCACAGCACGAATTCGGTGTCGAAATAATTGAGCGTATAAACGCCACCCGACGCGAAATCGCTCGACACGCCGATCGCAAACCAACCGAATGGAATTGGCAACGGGGAACGGGGCTCAACCACCACAACCTCCTGAATATTGTAAATCAACCATAGTCATGCGGTCAGCGCCACGCCGGTCGCGCGCGCAACGGCTTCAGGCGTGAGCGGCACATAGCAACCAAGCTCCCGGTCGATCACGAACAGCGGATCGGAAACCATTGCACGGTCAAAGCCTTCGCGCTGAAGATCAACCTTGCGCAGCTTGTAGCTGGCGGTGAAATCGGGGTCACCCCACACCCGGACGAACAGCGGCACCGCATAAGGCGCCAGCCGCGCCGATGCGAGCGCGTAAAAGGCCGCAGGATCGAACGCTTCGTCTTCCCGCATGATGACCGCCGCCATACCGGCGCGCCCTTCCGCGCCCGGCACCTTGACGCCATAGATGTTAACCATCTCCAGCCCCGGCAAATCGCCGAGCAGGTCAGCCACTTCCTGGGTGGAGACGTTCTCGCTCTTCCACCGGAAGGTGTCGCCAATCCGGTCGACGAAGAAGCAATGGCCCGATGCCTCGCAGCGCAGCAGATCGCCGGAACTCCAATATTCGTCGCCCGCCACGAATACATCGCGCAGGATCTTGCGCTCACTCGCCTCGGCGGAGGTATAGCCCTCAAACCGTCCGCCGCCGCTATCGGGCGAGCGGTTGATCTTCGCGATCGCCTCCCCCGCCTCGCCCGGCGCGCACAAGATCATGTGGCCATTCACGTCGCGCGGATGCGTATCGGTTTCCACGTCGTAGCGGACGAGGCGCAAATTGGTCTTCTTCCAGTTAATCACACGGCCGACTGCTCCCGGCACATTCTCGTAATTGACCAGCGAGGTGTTGCACTCGGTCGATCCCCAGCCTTCGTAAATTTGGGGGATGCCGAAGCGTTGCTGGAACGCCCCCCACAATTCATGGCTCATCCCGGTGCCGGTGATCGCGCGCAAGCTGTGGTCGCGATCATCGGGCCGGGCGGGGGCGTTCATCAGATAACGGCAGATCTCACCGACATATTGACAGGTGGTGACGCCGTGCGCTCGCACATCATCCCAGAACCGACTGGCGCTGAATCGCCGCCGGATCACGAATCCGCCGCCCGCCGAAACGGCTGCGGCGAACAGCGACATGGCGACCGCGCCATGGAACATCGGCAGGAAACAATAAAAAACGTCGCGATCGTCGAGCCCCATCATCGCCACCTTGACTTCCGCCCCCATTAGCCAGCGCATGTGGCTGAGGATCGCGGCTTTGGGCAGCCCGGTAGTTCCCGAGGTGAAGATGTAGAGCGCGACATCCTCGCCGACGATTGCCGCGCGCCATTCCGCCGGTATCGCGCGCGCGCCAATCGCGCCCGCCCGCTCGAGCAGATCGAACTGCCCCGCCTCCAGCGCCACCTCGGCATCAGGGACGACCCAGCGCGGCAGGTTCTCCGCCACACCGGCAAAGCTCGCGAGACACTCGCTCCCGACGATCAGCGCCCTCGCCTTCGTTTCCCGCACCGCATGTTCCAGCGCCGCACCGCCTATGCTGGTGTTGAGTAGCGCCGCTACCACGCCCGCACGCACCAGCCCGAGCATCACCGTCACATATTCAATCCGGTTCTGGAGCATGATCGCGCAGGTGTCGCCGCGCCCCAGTCCCAGCGCGCGCACCGCATGGGCGATGCACCGGCTTTCAACCTCCACTTCCGCCCATGATCGCCGACGTTCCCCGTCAATCAGGAACGGCGCGTCACCATATTGCGCGGCGCGCTCCTCGAACAAATCCGCGAAGGTATAGCGACTCGAGGGCACATGCCGCGCCAACACAGGCAGGCGACGATCGAAGATCTCCTGCAACCCTGCATCGCTCAGCGGGCCAAGCGCGCGATCCCATTTATCCATCTCAGCGCACCACTCGCGGCGTGCCCAGGCCATGTTGCGCGATGATCTCGCGCAGCACCTCAGCCGTGCCCCCGCCAAATGTATTGATCTGGCACTTACGATAATATTGCTCGACCTCGCCGCCGATCAGCGCCGCTTCGCTACCCGACCGATAAAGCCCGCCCATGCCCAACGCCTCGAGCAGCAAGCGGCACACCTCGATCATCGTATCGGTGCCGAACACCTTGGCAGACGAAGCCAGCGCGGCGAGCGGTTCGGCGTGCGCCATCTCTGAAGCGAGACGGTAGTTGTAGCTGCGCACCGCATGTAGCCGCGCCTCCGCCTCGGCGAGCAGCGCCTGCGTCGTCGGGTCGTCGATCGGCCGGCGGTTCCCATGCGGTGTGCGTGCCCATGCCAGCACCCGATCGAACAGTGATTCGCCGATCGCGTTACGCGCGGCCAGTCCGATCCGCTCGTGGTTGAGCTGCGAGGTGATGAGCCGCCAACCGCCGTTCCATTCGCCGACCAGCATGTCCTCATCGACCACGACCTCATCATAATAGGTCACGTTGGTGCGCATGCCGCCGACGGTGTGGATCGGCGTGATCGAGAAGCCTGGCCGCGTCGTGTCGACAATCAGGATCGACAGCCCCTTGTGACGCGGCAATTCCGGATCGGTGCGCGCGGCGAACCAAATGAAATCCGCACCTTCGGCATGGCTGGTGTAGATTTTCTGCCCGTTGACGATGAAACCGCCGTCCGGCCGCCGCATCGCCGTCGATCGCAGGCTGGCGAGATCGGTTCCTGAATTCGGCTCGGTATAGCCGATCGCGAAATGGATCTCCCCCGCCGCGATGCCTGGCAGGAAGCGCCGCTTCTGCGCTTCGCTGCCATGCGCCATCAGTGCCGGTCCAACCGTGGAAAGCGTCACGAACGGATAGGGCGCCTTCACCCTCTGCGTTTCCTCGAGGAAGATGAGTTGTTCGACCGGGCCGTAGCCGCGCCCGCCATATCCGACCGGCCAGCCCACCGCGAGCCAGCCGTCCCGGCCCATCTGACGGATCAGCGCGCGATACTCCGGCCCCGCCTCCACGCCGGTCGCGACTTCCGCGTCATAGGCGTCGCGCTTGCCTTCTCCGAGCAGCGCCGCGAAATAGGCGCGCGTTTCGGAGCGGATACGCTCCTGTTCGGGTGTGAGGGTGATGTGCATCGTTCAGTCTCGACCCAGAATCAGGCCGCTGGTCGGGACGCCCGCGCCGGCCGAGACAAGCACATGCTCCACATCGGCCTGCTGGTTAGCCGCCGTGCCCCGGATCTGCCGCACAGCCTCCGCGATACCGTTCATGCCGTGGACATAAGCTTCGCCGAGTTGTCCGCCATGCGTATTGATCGGCAGCGCCCCGCCGCGCGCATGAGCGCCCGAGCGGACGAAGTCCTTCCCCTCCCCCCGGCCACAGAAGCCGAACGCCTCCAGTTGCGGGAGCACATAGGGGGTGAAGTGATCGTAGATTATCGCTGTCCCGATATCGGCCGGTGTCAGCCCGCTCATCGCCCACATCTGGTCGGCGACCAGCTTCATTTCCGGCAGTTCGGAGATGCTGTCGCGATAATAGCTGGTCATCAGATGCTGCTCGGGACCGCTGCCCTGTGCAGCCGCGCGGATCACCGCCGGTTTGCCGCCCAGCCGCCGTGCGTGCTCCAGCGAAGTGATGACCAGCGCCACCGCGCCATCGCTCTCCTGACAACAATCGAGCAAGCGCAGCGGGTCCGCGATCATGCGGGAGTTTTGGTGATCTTCCAGCGTGATCGGCTTTCCGTGAAAGAACGCCGCCGGATTGGTCGCCGCGAAACCACGGGCCGCAACGGAAATCCGCCCGAAATCCTCACTCGTCGCGCCGAAATCAATCATGTAGCGCCTCGCCGCGATCGCTACCTGCGATGCCGGGGTAAGCAGCCCGGCAGGCGAATACCAGCCATAATGCGTCGATTTGTAGAGTGCGGACGGCGCGACGCCCCCCGCCAGTCCGAAGCGATACCATGACCGCTCGTTCATCGCGCGATAGCAGAGCACGACCTTCGCCGCGCCAGATGCGACCGCCATCGCCGCCTGCATTACCGGCGCGCACGCAGCACCGCCCCCATAGTCGATGCGGGAGAAGAAGCGCAGCGCCCGCCCCCCCAGCAGACGATGCACGTCCGCCTCGGGATTGTTGTCCATGGTATAGGTGCTGATGCCGTCCACTTCCTCCGGCGCAATCCCGGCGTCAGCGAGCGCGGCGAGTGATGCTTCCAGCGCCAGGCGGATTTCGGTGCGGCCGGAGTTCTTGGAGAATTCGGTCGCGCCGATGCCGACGATCGCAGCGGTACCGGAGAGGGCCGACGCGCTCACGCCGCCCTCCGCACGACGACGCTGGCCAGCACATGCGCGCCGCGCACATTGAGGCCCGTCACGGACAGCGTCGCGCGATTGCCCTCGACCGCCTCGACCTTCCCGGTCAGGCGCATCGTATCGCCGGGGAAATTGGAGGTGCCGAGCCGCAGTTCGATCGACTCGATCTCGCTATTTGGCGCGCGCCAGCGATCGACATAGCGTTCGACATAGCCATTCGAGGTGAGGATGTTCATGAAGATGTCAGGGGTGCCCAGTTCGCGTGCGCGGGGCAGATCGTGATGCACATCCTGATAATCGCGCGTGGCCAGCGCCGATGCGACGATCGAGCGCGTGGTTACGGCGATATCGACGGGCGGCAATTCCGCGCCGCAAACGAACAGGTCGATCATGCCGCCAGCCTCTCTCCGATCCGGGCGATCTGCCGCCGCGATCCACCCAGCATTAATTCAAGCGCGCGGCTCATCAGCAACACCCGGTGGATCGGATAGCTGGTGTCCGCTCCCACCCCGCCGTGCAGGTGCATCGCGGCATGGGCGACGCGATGGCTGCACTGGTTCGCCCAATAGGTCGCGACCTCCACGATGTTTCCCGGTTCCGCGCCCGTATCGATCCGCCACGCCAGTTCGAGCGCCAACGTCTGCGCGACCTCCACATCGGTGAAGCAATCGGCCAGCCGCTGCGCCACCGCCTGGAAGCTGCCGATCGGCCGCCCGAACTGTTGACGCGCACCCACATAAGCGGCGGTGCGCTCAACCGCGCCGCGCGCGACACCCACCGCCAGCGCGCTGACACAAGCGGCGGCGCGCGCGCGCAGCCATCCGCCGTCCAGCCCAAGCGATTGCGCGGAAGCATCCGAAAAAATCAGGTCGCTCGCGACCTCACCATCAGTCAGGATTCCGTCGCGCCGCACGACGCCCGCTGCGTCGGGATCAACCGCGAACAGGGCGATCGTACCCTCGACCAACGCCGGCACGACCACACGGCTCGCCTCAGCGGCATCGGGCACCGCAAGCACCATGCCCTGCAATCGCCAGCCGGCACCTGATCGCGTCGCCACGGCATCGCTCTCGATCGCCAGCGTCAGCCGCCCCATGTCGTCCATCGCCGTGCCTGCCAGCGCCAGGGCAGCGACGGCATGACGCCACAGGGACGACGCCACCAGCCCGCGCCCCTGCTCGATCAGCATCAGCGACAATTCGATCTGCCCCAGCCCGACTCCGCCATGCGCCTCGGGGACCAGCAGTTGCGGCAATCCGGCCTCGGCCAGCACGCCCCACGCTGGTGGCGCATCGCCGTCCCCGGCGAAGATATCGGCAGCGAGATCGGCGATCGCCCGCTGTTCGTCGGAAATGCGAAAATCCATCAATCCGCCTCCGCGACCGGACGGAAGACGGGAAGCCGATCCTCATCGGGCGCGCTGCGGAATACGATCTCCAGCGCCATGCCCGCTACCGGCGTATCGAGCAGCCCCTCCAGCGGCGCGACGATCCGCAATCCCTCGTCAAGATCGACCAGCCCGATGACGTGCGGATAGTCGAACGCCGGGTGCGCCGCGTGATGCACTACCGTCCAGCTATGCAGTGCCCCGCGGCCCGCAAGCTCCACCGCGCTCCACGCGAAGCTGTGGCATTTCGTGCAGATCGGCCCCGGCGGATGCCGCAGGGCGCCGCAATCGTCGCAACGCTGAGCGAGCAGGCGCCGCTCCTTCAGCCCCTCCCAGAAGAAGCGCGTATCCTCGCTGATACCCGGTTGCGGCGGTGAGGATCCTTCCGGTTGCTTCACCTTGGGAGCGTAATGCAGCGTGGTGAAGTCCATCGACCCGACCGGCTCACCATCAACCGAATAGGCGTGGTGCAGCGTGATGAAATAACCTTCGCCCAGGCCAGTCGTCTTCTTGGGGCTTACCGAAGCAATGGTCACATGGCTTTCCAGCCGCTCGCCCACCCGCAATGCGCGGACGTAATGCTGTGCGCATTTGGTAGCGACAACGCCGATATAGCCCTGCTCGCGCAGCAGCGCGACCAGCTCATAGGGATCGTCGCCGACCGAATCCGCCGGCCGCCGGTCGGCCAGCCCGCGCATCATCCATACGTTGAGCATCGTGCGCGGCGTAACGCCGGAAACGACGCACCCGTCATCATTCCCCGCCGTGATCGCCTCGCGCCACTGGCGGATCATCGGCGCATTGACGACGTCCCACGCGCGATACGGGCCATAAGAGCGGCCGACATAAGCCTCCAACCGCGTCGCGATATCGTCCATCATCGGATTCATCCGAGCATCGCCACGCTGCGCAGAATCAGGCGCACCAAATCGGTCTGCCGACTGACCCCAAGTTTGGCGAAAATCTTCTTGGAATAGCTGCGCACAGTGCTTTCGGTCAGCCCGGCCTCCCGCGCCGCCTCGGCCAGCGTCAGCCCCTCGGTAAGCAATGCGGCGAGATTTGCCTCGGATGGGGAGAGATCGAACAGCGTCGCGATCAGTTGCTTGAACGATCCACTCCGCCCGGTGTCGGTCACATATACTACGACCGCCGGTCCCAGGTCGGCCGGGGCCAGCCGGTCCCGACGGATCGCCCGCACCAGCACACCGAGATCCTCGTTACCGTTGTCGATGCAGCGGAATGCCCGAACATAATCGTTCTTGTCGCTGGACAACCGCGCGCCCAGCGCCTGCTCGATGATCTGCCGGAAGCGCGCGGAATCCGACCGGCCATTCAGCGCCAATCGACCGTCCAGGATGCGAAACGCCTCTCCCCGCGCCATCAGTTCGCGCGCCGCGCCATTGGCCCGCAGCACCTTCCCGCGACCGTCAATCATGAACGTGCTGATGGTCAGGCGATCGAGCGCATCGGTCAGCACCTCGATTTCGGATTCGTCGCGATAGATGCGCGCGAACAACTCCAGCGCCTGCACGAAATGCGGGCGGAGCAGCCCCATGAAATCCTTGTGCTCCTTGCCGAATCGCACCCCGTCCGCAGTGCTCGTCAGGCCGAAATTGCACTCCAGACCGCCCGGTTCGCGGACATACATGCCCAACGCGTGTTCGATCCCGTACGGGCGCAGCACCGTCTGACAAAATTCATTCTCCAGCAGCGTCTCGCGGCTGACCACTTCTTCCAGCAGCAGAATACCGCCCGATCGCTCCAGCGCGTTGCGGAGCGGGTCCATGTGCCCCATCTCGGCGTGCCGGCCGCCGATATCGCGTGCCATTTCCCCCCTGACCGGCGGATCGTTGCCCCAGATCAACATGGGGGCGAGGCCCTTGCGGCTCAACTGCAACGTAATCGCCGCATTGTCGCAGCCGACATGATCCGACAGCGCCTGGAGGAAGCCGCGCCATGGAATCGGCTCCAGCGGGCCGCCGTACAACAGCTTCAGGAGCGTATCCGTCAGCTCAAGGCTTTTTGTTGTCGTCCTCATCCTGCTCTCATCTGTGTCCCGTGAAGCGTCGGCGCGCCATCCCCATATGGAGACCGGGCATCACATCGTGTTATCGGCCGCCGGGCAAGGCGCCGCCCGAATTAGCCCCCCAGGCAGCGCGCCCGTCGCCCGACCGTCACGATAGGTTTCGATTCCGCCGACGAAGCTATGTCGATATCCTTCCGCCCGCTGCAGCAGCCTCCGCCCGCCGGATGGCAGATCATACGCCACCTCAGGCCCGTGCAACACCAGCCCGGCGTAATCGATGATATTGAGGTCGGCGCGCATGCCAGATCGGATCGTGCCACGGTCCGTCAGACCCACAGCGGCGGCGGTCTTGGATGTCTGCAACGCCACCGCTTCGGCGATCGACAGGCGCGGTCCCCGGCTCCTGTCGCGCGTCCAGTGCGTCAGCATCGATGTCGGGAAACTGGCGTCGCAGATCGTGCCGACATGCGCCCCACCGTCCGACAGGCCACTCACCGTGTCGCGGTGTGTCAGCATCCTGTGGCATGCGTCCAGATTGTAGTCGGCGTAATTAAGGAACGGCAGATACAAAACCCCCTGCCCACCTTCGCTCAGCATATGGTCGAGCGCCACCTCGGCCGACGACATGCCGCGATCGCGCGCGATCGCACCGACCGACCGTTCGGCCCGAGCCTCGTAATCCGGAACCGGATCGAGGATCAGCATCCGCTCGATATCCGAAAGATAGCGTGCCCATTGCGACGCGCCGACCGCAGTGTCCGCCAACAGACGACGGCGCATTGCCGGCTCGGCCAATGCCACCGCGCGCTCCGCAAGCGGCAGGTGCGCCACATCCTGATACGCGCCGGTTTCCACGAAGGGATTGAGGCTCAACTCAAACCCCAGCATCATCCCCACCGGCCGGCCGCACACCTGCGCGCGCATCGGCAGACCATCGTCCACCGCGCGCGACAGTTCGTCGAGCAGAATCTTCCAATTGTCCGGGCGGGCCGCGCTCTGTACCAGCGAGAAGGATAAGGGCCGCCCCGATGCCTCCACCAGCCGCCGCAACATCGCGAATTCGGCGCGCGGATCATCGAAATCCGATACGAACTGCAGCACGCCAGCCCCCGCGTCGGCCAGCCCCATGGCGATGCCCAGCAATTCCTGCTCTTCCGCAGCCAGTGTCGGCGTGGGCGACCCATCGGCGGCGCGGTGCATGATCGTGCGCGAGGTGGAAAAGCCGAGCGCGCCGGTCTCCACCGCCTCGCAGGCGAGCGCGCGCATCAGCGCGATTTCGTGGCGATTGGCGGGCAACCTGCGCTCCGCACGCTCGCCCATCGCATAAACCCTCAGCGGCGCATGCGGCAATTGCGCGCCGATCTCGACATCGAAACTGCGCGCGGCCAGCGAATCCAGATAGTCGGGAAAGGTTTCCCAATCCCAGGGCAATCCGTCGATCAACACGGGATAGGGGATGTCCTCGACCCCCTCCATCAGCCGGACAAGGGTGGAACGGTCGGCGGGGCGGCACGGTGCAAAGCCGACGCCGCAATTGCCCATCACCACGGTAGTCACACCGTGCCAGGAGGAAGGCTGCATCCGCGCTTCCCACGTCGCCTGCCCGTCATAATGAGTGTGGATATCGACAAAACCGGGGGTGACGATCAACCCCGTCGCGTCGATCTCGCTGCTAGCCTCGCCCGCGATCGTCCCCACCGCAGCGATGCGCCCGTTACGCACTGCGACATCCCCTGCAAAAGGCTCCGAGCCACTTCCGTCAACGACCGTGCCACCACGGATCAACAGATCGAACATGTTCAGCCCCGCGCCAGATCGAGGAACGCCGGCGGTTCGCCGCCGCCGTGCAAATCAATGCACGCACCGCTGACATAGGCGGCCTCGGACGACGCCAGCCACGTGACCAAGTTCGCCAGATCGGGACCGCGCGCCATCCGGCCCAACGGGATGGCCGCACCGATCCGCGTCACGCCCGCCGCGCCGCCATAATGCTCCATTTGATCGTGATCCTCGACCAGCCCGACGACGATTGCGTTGACGCGCACCGCCGGTCCCCATTCCTGCGCGAGGCTCGTCGTCGCGCTGAGCAGCCCGGCTTTGGCCGCGCCATAAGCGGTGGTGCCCGGCGACGGCCGCCGCCCGGAAACACTGGCGATATTGACGATACATCCTCGCGTCGCGGCCAGATGCGGCTGCGCCGCCTGGGAAACATATAGCGGCGCGAGCAGGTTAAGCGTCACGATCTTCTCGATCAGCGACGGAGAGGATGTGACGAGATCCACCTTGGGCGCGCCGCCAGCATTATTGACCAGC
The DNA here is from genome assembly GCF_937871615.1 of uncultured Sphingomonas sp. Taxonomy (GTDB): domain Bacteria; phylum Pseudomonadota; class Alphaproteobacteria; order Sphingomonadales; family Sphingomonadaceae; genus Sphingomonas. The sequence continues at coordinate 16,909 of NZ_CALMPA010000005.1, forward strand.
AGATCCAACCGGCCGAACCGCGCGACCACATCTGCCACCAGCTTCATCACCGCTTCGGGATCGCGGATGTCCGCGGCGAGCGCCAAGGCCTCGCGGCCGGCGGCCATCACCGGCATCTCCGGTGGACGACGGCCGCACACTGCGACTTCCCATCCATCGGCCAGCAAGCGCTCAGCGATTGCGCGCCCCAATCCGCGCGTTCCGCCGGTAACGATCGCCACTGGCGTACCCTTGCCCTCCATCCCCAAACCCTCGCTCGATCGCTGTCGTTATCGCTGAATTTGACCGTCATTCCGGCCCGTCTGTCGCTCCCCAAATGGTGATTGTGACCCGCACCTCGAAACTGCACCCGGAAAGCATCGGCGAATGCATTCGACGCAACCGGGGAGAGGCATGGACAAGACACTCGATCTGCACGATTTCGCTGGGCGACTGCGCAGCGGAATGACGATCGGAATCGGCGGCTGGGGACCTCGCCGCAAGCCGATGGCGCTGGTGCGCGAAATCCTGCGTTCGGATATCAGCAATCTCAACGTGGTCACCTACGGCGGCCCCGATGTCGGGATGCTGTGCGCGGCCGGCAAGGTCCGCAAGCTGATCTTCGGCTTCGTCTCGCTCGATGCCATTCCGCTCGAACCATATTTTCGCAAGGCGCGTGAAGCCGGCGGCCTCGACATCCTCGAGCTTGACGAAGGCATGCTTCAATGGGGATTGAAGGCGGCGGCGATGCGTCTGCCGTTCCTGCCCACGCGCGTGGGCCTCGGCACCGACGTGATGACGCACGGCGGATTCGAGACCGTTACCTCGCCATATGGGGATCGCGAAGCGCTGCTGGCGATGCCAGCGTTGAAGCTCGACGCGGCGTTGCTCCATGTTCAGCGGGTGGACCGGCGCGGCAACATCCAGGCGTTCGGGCCGGACATCTATTATGATGAATGGTTCGCCCGGGCTGCCTCGGAAACGTTCGTTTCTGCGGAGGAAGTGGTGGACAGGATCGAGATCGAAGACGCCGACGCGGCGCGCGCAAGCTTCGTCGAGCGTATGTTCGTGACCGCCGTCGTCCACGCGCCACTCGGTGCGCACCCCACATCTCTTCCGCCCGATTACGGCTGGGACATGGAGCATCTGCGCGGCTACGTCGCCAGCGCCGGCGAGGAAGGCGGTTGGACGAAATATGCCGATGAGGTGATCGGCCGCGACGAGGCAGGCTATATCGAGCGCGTCGGTGGCAAGGATCGGCTGGCGGCGTTGCCGCTGCCGATCTTCTGAGGGGACGAACGGATGAGCAACCTCACCCCCACGCTTGCCGAACTCGCGATCGTCGCCTGCGCCGAGGCATGGCGCGGCGCGGGCGAGATCGTCGCGACCGGCGTCGGCCCGGTCCCACGCCTCGCCGCCAGCCTCGCCAAATCGACGCATACACCCGAATTGCTGATGACGGATGGCGAGGCGTTCCTGGTCGAAGAGCCGGTGCCGATCGGTCCACGTGCTTATGCGCATCGCCATGGCACGGGCTATCTGCCCTTCTCCCGTTTCTTCGACGCGGCGGTGTGGACCGGGCGGCGGCACGCGATGGTGACGCCGACGCAGATCGACCGCTTCGGCCAGACCAATCTGTCGTGCCTCGGCGGCATCTATGCCCGGCCCAAGGTGCAGATGCTGGGCGCGCGCGGTTTTCCGGGCAACTCGATCCACCATCCCAATTCGATGTTCATTCCCGCGCATTCGACGCGGGTGTTCGTCGATGGCGAAGTCGATATGGTGTCGAGCGTGGGCTATAATCCCGCACGACGCACACCCGGCGCGGACTTCAGTAGCATCGATCTGCGGCTGATCGTCACCAATCTGTGCGTCATGGATTTCGGCGGCGCGGACAACGCGATCCGTATCGTCTCGCTTAATCCCGGCGTGACATTGGAGGAAGTTCGCGCGGCAACCGGCTTTCCGCTGGAAACCGTGGCAAACATCGCGACCACGCGCCTGCCGGACGAGGGGGAACTGGCGATCATCGCCCGGCTCGATCCGCATAACATCCGCGCGGGCGTCATCAAGGGCAATCCCGCAGCGGTGCGGGAAAACGTCTGATGCCGATCACCTGCAACATAGCCGAGCGGATCGCGGAGATC
>NZ_CALMPA010000006.1 GCF_937871615.1 uncultured Sphingomonas sp.
GCGCTCGGCGCGGCGCGGCGGCAGCGCCGGCTGCTCGGACCAGCGGTCGCCGACCTCGGCGCGCAGCCCGTCCTGTGGGTGCGCGCATCGGTGTTCGCGGGCGATATCGGGAACGTCCGCCGGGATGGCCCCACGCAGGTGCGCGCGCTCGGCGTCGCGGCGTCGAGACCGGCGCGTCCGGTGCCGGCTCCTCCTTCGGCGAATGCGGCGACGGGGACGGTCGATCTCCATTACGCCATCGACAACCGCGATCGTACCTTCCGTGTCGGCCAGCGGGTAGCGGTCGATCTGCCGCTCGGCGGGCAGGCGCGGGGGCTGTCCGTGCCGTCAAGCGCGATCGTCCGGGACATCAACGGCGGGGAATGGGTCTATCGGAAGACGGCCCCCGACACGTTCGTGCGCCAGCGGATCGAAGTCGCGTCGGAAGCCGATGGCCGGGCGCTGCTCGCGCGCGGGCTGGAGGCGGGGGCGCTGGTCGTTACCGCAGGGGCGGCGGAGCTGTTCGGCACCGAATTCGGCGCGGCGCACTGATGCTGGCGGGCCTCATCCGGCTGGCGCTTGCGCAGCGCGCCGTCGTCCTCGCGCTCGCCGCGCTGCTGGTGGTGTTCGGCATCCGCGCCGGGCGCGACGTGCCGCTCGACGTGTTCCCCGAATTCGCGCCGCCGATGGTCGAGATCCAGACCGAGGCTCCCGGCCTGTCGACGGAGGAGGTGGAGAGCCTCGTCACCGTGCCGGTCGAGACGGCGGTGAACGGCGTGCCGGGGCTGATGACGCTGCGGTCGAAGTCCGTGCTGGGGCTGTCTTCCGTACAGATATTGTTCGAGCACGGATCGGACGTGTTGCGCGCCCGGCAGATGGTGGGGGAGCGCGTGGCGCAGATCCAGCCGCGCCTGCCGCTCGCGGCGCGCCAGCCCGTGCTGATGCCGCCGCTTTCCTCCACCAGCCGCGCGATGAAGATCGGATTGTCCTCCGCCAGCATGGACCGGATGCGGCTTTCCGAGCTGGTCCGCTGGACGATCCGGCCGCGCCTGATGGCGGTGCCCGGGGTCGCCAACGTCGCGGTCTGGGGGCAGCGCGACCGGCAGTTGCAGGTGCTGGTGGACCCTGACACGCTCCGCGCCGCCGGGGTGACGCTGGCCGAGGTCCGGGCGGCGGCCGGGGACGCCGTGCTGGTGGGCGGTGGCGGTTTCGTCGATACGCCGAACCAACGGTTGCCATTGCGCCAGTCGGGCATGGTGCAGGATGCGGCTCAGCTCGCGCAGGCGATCGTGCGGCAGGGCGGCGACGCGCCGGTCCGCATCGGCGATGTGGCGCGTGTCGTGGAAGATCATGGCCCGCCGATCGGGAATGCGATCATCGACGATGGCCCCGGCATCATGCTGATTGTCGAGAAGCAGCCGACCGCCAACACGCTGGACCTGACCCGCGCCGTGGAGGCGGTGATGGCTGAACTGAAGCCGGGCCTCGGCGGGATGAAGGTGGACACCGCGATCTTCCGGCCGGCGACCTTCATCGAGCGTTCGATAGACAATCTGACGCGCGCGCTGCTGATCGGGTGCGCGCTGGTCGCGATCTTGCTGTTCGTCTTCACCCGCGACTGGCGGCAGGCGGCGATCAGCCTCGTCGCCATCCCGCTTTCGCTGCTCGGCGCGGGGCTGGTGCTGTTGTGGTCGGGCGCGACAATCAACGTGATGATCATCGCCGGCCTCGTGATCGCGCTCGGCGAGGTGGTGGACGACGCGATCATCGACGTGGAGAATATCGCGCGGCGGCTTCGTCTCAACCGCGACGCGGATGCGCCGAAACCGGCGTTCGAGGTGGTACTCGCCGCCTCGCTGGAGGTGCGATCGGCCGTCGTCTTCGCCTCGCTCGTCGTGATGCTGGTGTTCCTGCCGATCTTCTTCCTCGGCGGTGTCGCGGGCGCCTTCTTCCAACCGCTGGCGATCGCTTATGTGCTGGCGATCGGCGCGTCGCTGCTCGTCGCGCTGACCGTCACGCCCGCGATGTGCCTGATCCTTCTGCCCAATGCGCCGGACGGGCGCGAGGACACCCGGTTCGCGGCATGGCTGAAGCGGGGTTATGCCGCGTTGCTGCCGCGCATCGTCGGGCGATCGTCGATGGCGATCGGGATCGTTGCCGGGGGGCTGGTGCTTGCCGGCGCGGGCTATGCGACGTTCAGGGATCAGTTCCTTCCGGATTTCCGGGAAACCGATTTCCTCATGCACTTTGTCGAGAAGCCCGGCACCTCGATCGAGGCAATGGACCGCATCACGATCCGCGCCTCGAGGGAATTGCGCTCGATCCCCGGCGTGCGGAACTTCGGCGCCCATATCGGCCGCGCGGAGCAGGCGGACGAGGTCGTCGGCCCGAATTTCACCGAGCTCTGGATCAGCCTCGACGACAAGGCCGATTACGATGCGTCGGTCGCGCGCATCAAGGCGGTGATCGAGGGTTATCCGGGGCTGTTCCGCGATGTGCTCACCTATTTGCGCGAACGCATCAAGGAGGTGCTGACGGGGGCCGGCGCCACCATGGTCGTGCGCATTTATGGCCCCGGGCAGGAGGAATTGCGCGCGGCGGGCTCGCGCGTGCGCGATGCGCTCGCCGGGATTCCCGGCATCGCCGACCTGAAGGTCGAAAGTCAGGTGCTGGTGCCGCAGGTCCATATCCGTCCGCGACCGGCCGAACTGGCGCGTCTCGGCCTCTCGGCGGGAGAGGTCCGCCGTCAGGCCCAGACGCTGATCGCGCAAACCAAGGTGGGGGAGGTCTATCGCGACCAGAAGGCGTTCGACGTGACGATCTGGGGCGAACCGGCCGTTCGCGACAATGTCGCCGCGCTGCGCAAGCTGATGATCCAGGTGCCCGCGCCCGGACTGGCTGGCGGTGCATTGGTTCGTCTGGCAGACATCGCGGATATCGAGATCGCGCCCGCGCCCAACGAGGTGAAGCGCGAGAACGGCCAGCGCAGGCTCGATGTGACGATGAACGTCACCGGCGCCGATCTGGGGGCGGTGGCGCGGCAGGTGGAGGCGGCGGTCGCGAATGTGCCGTTCGCCGCGGGCTACCACCCGGAGGTGCTGGGCGAATATGCGGCATTGAAGGAATCACGGCGACGCTTGTGGAACACGGGTGCGCTGTGCCTCGTCGGCATCCTCTTCCTCATATGGCTCGAATTCCGGTCGGCCCGTATCACCGCGCTGGCGGCGATCAGCCTGCCTTTCGCGCTGCTTGGCGGCGTGGTGGCGGTGGGGCTGACCGGCGGCGTGCTCTCGCTCGGGTCGCTGGTCGGCTTCGTCACGGTGATCGGCATCGCCGCGCGGAACGGTATCATGCTGCTGTCGCATTATCGCCACCTCGAACATCGGGAGGGCATGGCGTTCGGCCGGGAGCTGATCCTGCGCGGCGCAGAGGAACGGCTGGTGCCGATCCTGATGACTGCCGCCTGCGCCGGGCTTGCGCTGGTGCCGCTGGTCGCCGCCGGCCATGCGCCGGGGCATGAGATCGAGCATCCGATGGCGATCGTCATCCTCGGCGGCCTCGTTTCCTCGACCGCGCTGAGCCTGCTGCTGCTCCCGGCGCTCTACGCGCGCTTCGGCGCGGCGGGGAAGGGGGCGTCGGCATGATGGCGCGCCTCGCCCCGCTGGCCGCCCTGCTCGGCGCCGCCTGCGCTAGCATTCCGCCGCCCCCGCCGGTCAAGGCTCCGGCGGGCGCGACCGGCGCGTTCGCGGCTTTGCCGGTCGCGTCGATCGATCCGGTACCCGACGACTGGTGGCGCCTCTACGAATCTTCGGAACTGGATCGGCTGGTGCGGGCGAGCCTCTCCGCCAATGCCGACCTGCGCGTCGCCTACGCCAACCTCGACGTTGCCCGCGCCGCCCTGCGGCAGGCGCGGGCGGCGCGCTCGCCGCAGATGACGGTGGAGAGCGCGCTGGGCATCGACGATCCCGCGTCGCAGCCCAGCGCCTCCTCTAATGTGCCGACCACCGATTATGACTTCGCTGCAACAGCGAGCTGGGAGATCGACCTATTCGGCCGCCTGCGCGCGGCTGCGACGGCGGCGTCCGCCGATGCGGCGGCGCAGGAGGCGGCGCTGGACGGCGTCCGCCTCGCGGTCGTGGCCGATACCGTGCTCGCTTATGCCGACCTGTGCGGCGCGACGCAGGGGATCGCCGCCGCGCGGGAAGTCTCCGCCGCGCAGGAGCGCTCGCTCGCGCTCGTGACGGAGCAATTGCAGGCTGGCGAGGTGTCGCCGCTCGAAGTCTCGCAAGCCGCGACCATCGCTGCATCCGCCCGCGCCGAGATCGCGCCGTTCGAGGCGCAGCACGCCAATGCGCTCTATCGCCTCGCGGCCTTGCAGGGGCGTTCTCCCGCCGAGGCGCGCGCGTTTTCGATCGATTGCGCCGCGCCGCCGCGATTGCCGAAAGCGGCACCTGTGGGGGACGGCGCCGCGCTGCTGCTCCGCCGCCCGGACGTGCGGGAGGCCGAGCGCCGCCTTGCCGCCGCGGCGGCCCGTGTCGGCGTCGCGCGCGCCGATTTCTACCCTCGCGTCAATCTCGGCGGAGCGCTGGGCTTGCTCGCGGGCGGGTTCACGGCCGTCGCATCGCCGCTGGTGACATGGGCCTTTCCCAATCAGGGCCCGGCACGTGCGCGTCTCGAACAGGCGCGCGCCACGGAGCGGGGTGCGCTGGCGGGCTGGGACGTCGCCGTCTTCCGGGCGCTGCGCGAGGTAGAGACGGCGCTCGCCGGTTACGATGCGGAGGTCCGTCGCAACCGCGCGCTGGGGGCCGCGTCGGTCGAGGCGCGAGCCTATGCGCGGCGGGCTGCTGCGCGCGTGCGTCTGGGCGATGCGCCGGGGCTGCTGCGCGCCGATGCGGAGCGATCGCTCGCCAACGCGCGTTTGCAGCAGGTCCAGTCGGACCTGCAGGTCTCGCGGGCGGAGGTGGCGCTGTTCCGCGCGCTCGGAGGCGGCTGGCGTTCCACCGCTTCCGTCAGGTAGGATCGGACCATGCGTGTATTGATCGTCGAGGACGACCCGGAAACCAACCAGTTCGTGGCGCAGGGGCTTGCCGAGGCGGGTCACCAGACCGCCACCAGCCTCGACGGACGCGACGGCCTGTTCCAGGCGACCGGCGGCTCGTTCGACGTGATCGTCCTCGATCGCATGCTGCCTGAGCTGGACGGCCTTGCGCTGGTCAGGGCGTTGCGCGCGGCCGGGGACATGACGCCGGTGCTGATGCTGACGGCGGTCGGCGGCATCGCGGATCGGGTCGAAGGGCTGGAGAGCGGCGCGGACGATTATCTGGTCAAGCCGTTTGCCTTTTCCGAGCTGGCGGCGCGGGTGCATGCGCTCGGCCGGCGCCCGGCATCGCGGATCGATCCGAACGAGCTGCGCGTCGGGTCGATCGTCATGGACCTGCATCGCCGGACGGTGGAGCGCGAAGGGCAGCGGGTGCATCTGCAGCCGCGTGAATTCGCCTTGCTGGCAGAGCTGATGCGCAATCCCCATCGCGTAATGACGCGCACCATGCTGCTCGAACGCGTATGGGATTTCGATTTCGATCCGAAGACCAACATCGTCGAGACCCATTTGTCGCGGCTGCGCTCGAAGCTCAATGCCGGGTTCGATACGGATGCGATCGAGACGATCCGCGGCGCGGGCTATATGATGCGGGCGGATTGATCGTGCGGCGCCTGTGGCGGACGACGTTCGGAATCGTGTTCCTTGCGAGCATCTTCTATGTCGCAGCGACGCTGGCGATCGCCGCTCTGGCGTTCGACGTGACGCACGAGGCGCTCGAAAAACAGCTTGATCATCGGATAGCCGTGGAAACCCGGGCCTTATTGGGGGAGACACGGGAAGGCGGCTTTGCCGGCATCGCCGATGCGATCCGGAGAAGGGCGGCGGTTAGGTCAGGCGCGAGCCTCGATTATCTGCTTGTCGATGACCGGGGTCAGGTTCGCGCCGCGACGGTGCAGGCCTTGAAACCGCTGGTCCCGGGCTATGAGGAGTTCTTCCATTTCCGTCGTCGTGGAGGCTATCAGGGTGTGGCGCAGGCCCAGACGACGAAGATTGGCGGGGGATTGCTGGTGGTCGCCGCCGACCGCGCCGATCTGCGCGAGATCGACCGGACGTTGTCGCGGCTGTTCGCGGTCGCGCTGGCCGCCATGCTCGCATTGGGCCTCGCGGCGGCCGTCCTCGTGGGCGTGATGACGCGGCGGCGGCTGTCGCGGATCGACGCCACCGCGCAGGCGATCATCGGCGGCGACCTGAGCCGGCGTGTCCCACGCGACCATTCCGGCAGCGAGTTCGACCGGCTGGCCGGAACGCTGAACGCGATGCTGGATCGAATCGCTGCCCTGATGGACAATCTGCGGCAGGTGTCGAGCGATGTCGCGCACGATCTTCGGACGCCGCTCACCCGGCTTTATAACCAGCTCGAACGCGCACACGGCCAGAGAGGAGAAGCGGAGTGGGCAGCGGCGATCGGCATAGCGCGCGATCAGGCGGCCGAGCTTCTGGAGATATTCGCCGCGTTGCTGAGAATTGCCGAGGTCGAGGGGCTGGCGGAGCGTCGCGCGGCGGGTCGGGTCGATATCAGCGCATTGATCGAGGAGATGGCGGAAACCTATAGGCCCGACATGGAGGCGACGGGGCACACTCTATTAGCGGATGCGGCGGCTGATCTTTCCGTGGCCGGCGATCGGCGCCTGATCGCGCAAGCTCTGTCCAACCTGCTCGACAATGCGATCCGCCACACACCCACTGGCACCACCGTAAGCCTGACGGCGTGGCAGCGGGCGGGGGCAGTGCAAATTTCGGTGGCGGACAACGGGCCGGGAATCGCCGATGCCGACCGCGCGCGTGTCTTTCAACGGTTCGCCCGGTCGGAAGCGGCCCGATCCACGCCGGGTCACGGTTTGGGTCTTGCACTGGTGCGTGCGGTGGCCATCGCGCATGGCGGAACGGCCGAGCTTTCTCCGGCAGGAGCGGGCTTTGGCGTCACGCTCATCTTGAGCCGCGCGGCGCGGCCATGAGGTTTCTCGAATGCTGGCCGAGCACGGGAGCATCGAGATACGTGCGAGCCTCGTCGATCGAGCGAATCGCGAAGTGCTAGGCGGTCGTGCTGCGGCCGAGCCCAGCGATCTGCGGAAAGACATACCATATCCAATGCGACCTCTTGGCGCCGCGGCGGATTTCGGCGAGCGCCGTGAGCGTCTGTGCCTCGACGAAGCGGTCGAGCGAGTCCGGCCCGGGTATCAGACCAATGTTCCCCGGGCCGGATAGACCTGCGTCGCGCTCAGGCTGCCCTTTGGCAGCACGCCGAGGACGTCATGGGCAGGAACGCTCGCATCGAGCCAGTCCGCCCAACGCTCGCGCGGCAACATCACGATCTGGCGATCATGATAGGCGGCCATGTCCGATCCAGGGGGCACGGTCAGCATCGTCCAGGCCTCCCCGACCTTCGGATGCTTCCGCCAGATCCCGGCAATACAGAACCAGGGATGGTCCTTCAGGGTGAAAAGCCACTTGGTCTTGCGCTTCTCGCCGGGCTGCGGTTCGGTGAACTCGTAAAAACCGTCCGTCACGATCAGGCATCGGCCTGACCTGAACTCGCGGTTTTCCGCCTGAAAATTGAATACTGGCTTGCCCGCGCCCGTCGGCCAGCTCCAGCGGCGATTGACCAACTCGCCTTCGCCGCGCTTTCCCTCGACGCTCCGGACGATCGGCGCCGTGTCGCTGATCTGGATGTCCTCACGCGCCGGGACGTTCGGCGTCCCTTCCGGCATCCTGATCCTGATCTTCAGATCATCGAAATCGTCGAGCACCGATGCGATGTCCACCTCGAGGCGATAATCGTTGCACACCGCGTTTCAGCCTTCCTTGCGACTCTCGGTTGTTCGCATTATGTTCTCGACATGGACTCGAAGGCCACGCCTTTTGACTCGGACGCGCCCGGCTCACGTCGTGCCATCATCCGGCGAAATCCGGACGATGCCAGCGAAATAGAGATGATCGAGGCCGCCTGGGGTTCCGACCCGCGGTTCAGCAGCGGCGTCTCCTATCGCTTCATTCGCTCCGAAGGCCAGTCCTTCCCAGGCCATCGCTGCCTGATCCCGGCCTCCGAATTCCACATGACCGTCGGCGACAAGCGATTCCGCGTTGCGCTTGATGACGGAAACCATTTCTACATCGCCGCAATCTGGGAGCCGGCGATGGCCAACTGGCAGACATGCTTCCGCGTCATCACGATGCCCGCCGGTCCCGACGTGGCCCGCTATCAGGAGCGGCACGGCGCGATCATCCTCCGCCGGCAGGTAATGCAGTGGCTCGATGCGACTGTCCCGGAAACCGACCTGTTCAACCAGCCGCCGCGACATAGCCTCACCGTCGAGGAGCTGGTGGAACGGCCGCGACAAGCCTCGCTCGCGCTTTAAGCCCGAGAGAAAAGGATTAGGACGATGAGCCGAATGTGGGACACCCCTGAATTTTGGGCACGGAGCGAGGCCGACGAGATGCTTCGCGAAATGGATGACGTCGAACCGGGCGCGCTCGCGGATTCGTTCGAACGAAACATCCATAACTATGATGACGACCCCGATCTGGCGGCGGGAATCCTCGCCGAGCTGCGCCGACGTGCCGCCGCCGGGGTCCGGTTCTGGACGGGGCCGGAAGCAATCGGCCCGAGGGCGAACGCAGATCGCGCGCCGGCGCTCGACAAGGTGCCGGCCGAGGATGAGCCGCTCGCCGATCTGACCGACGACGATATGCCGTGGTGAGCGCTGCCCACGCCGATCTGTTCGATGCGCCCATCCTGCCCGGTCTCGCCTATCGGGGAGGGATCATCGACGCGCAGGAGGAACGCGGCCTGCTCGCGCATATCGACGATGCAGCGCTGAGCCCGTTCAGGTTCCAACAGTGGAGCGGCAAGCGGCTCACCCACAGCTTTGGGTGGAGCTACGATTTCACTACAGGCACATTCGCGCCGGCCGATCCGATCCCGGCTTGGCTCGAACCGCTGAAGGCGCGGGCCGCCCGGTTCGCCGGACTCGATCCCGTCAATCTCGTGCAGGCATTGCTGATCCGCTACGATCCCGGCGCGGGTATCGGCTGGCATCGCGATCGTCCGGTGTTCGAGCACGTCGTCGGCATTTCGCTTGGCACCGAAGCGACGATGCGCTTCCGCCGCCGGACCGGCACGAAATTCGAGCGGGTATCGGCCGATCTCGCGCCACGCTCCATTTATCATCTCGCCGGCGAGGCTCGCCACGTTTGGGAGCACAGCATCGCGCCGATCGAGACGACGCGCTGGTCGGTCACCTTCCGGTCACTCGCGCGGCCGAGAACCTTTCCCCGCCCGGTCCCGTTTCCTAAGGCGCGGAGATAACGACGACCCATTCCGCTTTTCGGACGATTTCTCGCGTCGCGTCGCGCGATCTTCCGCGTCCTGCTTGACGGCGAGGCGATGGCGAACTGGCGGCCACCGGCTGGCATGACCGCACGGGTCGAACGTTTCTATGCGCGACCGGGCGGTGGCTATTGCATGGCGTTGATCTATCCAGACGACGGTAATGCGTGGGGAAAGACCAACTCGCACGAGGATGTGGTTGACGGCCGGTTCGTCGAGATCCCCCGGATGAGCGCCTGGTCGAGGAAGTTCGCTTCGAGAGTGACAACCCCGCTTTGAAGGCGCGATGACAATCGCCACCACGTTGGCACCAGTGCGCCACGGCAGGCGGGTCACTGTCATCGCGACCGACGTGCCGCGGATCAGCGCGGCCGATCATCGCGCGGGCATGGAATCGACGCTTCGGAACCTCGCCAGCTTCATCGAATAGGCAAGACTTAGTCCGCGCGCCAAATCGCCATTGCCTTCTCATATTTCTCGCGGGCGGTATCGACCCGGCGTTCAGCCTTCTCGCGCTCGCGCGCCTGATCATTTTCGAGTTTACGGCGTTTGCGGTCTAGTTCGGCCTGCTGGCGCGCGATCGCTTCGGTCGCCTCGCGATGTGTCCTGTCGATCTCCGCGAGCTGGCTCTCTGCGCGATCGAGCGGACCACGATCCGGTCGAGGCTTCGGTTTCGGCGGGGGCACCGGCGCGGGCGTGGGCGCGGGGCGGTTTGCCGTTTTTCGCGAGCGCGGGCGGGAAATCGTCGGCTCGGCCTGCTCTGGTTTTCGCTTCGGGCGCGGGCTATCTTTGGGCAAAGCCGCCATATGCTCGGCAGCCGTGCCGCGAGCCCGCCGGATCACCTTGCCGGGATTGGCAACCGGTTCGGCAGTCAGGGCCGGGTCATCAACCTGCTCGGCGGCGCCACTAGCGAAAAGATTCTTGTCGCTGCCCCATGCCTCCAGCGCGGCCTTCTGGCTAGGGGCCGCGACATAGGCATCGTGAAACCCGATCGGGGTCCGATATACCTTGAGTTTCTGCTGGCGCGGCATGGCCTAACGCTTCCGCTTCGGCTTGTCCGCAAGCTCGATCCACACCGGCGCATGGTCGCTGGTTTTCTCCCAGCCGCGCGGCCGGATATCGACCTCGGCGGCGGCGAGGCGGGCAGCGGCAGCGGGATTGAACAGGAGGTGATCGATCCTGAGACCGGCATTACGCTCGAACGCGCCCCGCCAATATTTCCAGAAGGTGTAGATCGTGTCGTGCGGGTGGAGCTGGCGGATCGCGTCGGTCCAGCCCTGATCGAGCAGGCGTCGATAGGCCGCCTTTACCTCCGGCGCGAACAAAGCGTCGTCGCGCCAGCGATCGGGGGCATAGACGTCCATGTCGGTGGGCATCACGTTGAAGTCGCCGGCGACGATCACCGGCGCATCGAGGCCGATCAGCGTGGCGAGATGGTCGTGCAACCGGTCGAACCAGCGAAGCTTGAAGTCGAACTTCGGGCCGGGACGCGGATTGCCGTTCGGAAGATAGAGACCGGCGATCAGCACACCATTGACCGCCGCCTCGATATAGCGGCTTTGCACATCGTCGGGATCACCGGGCAGGCCACGCCGGGTTTCGTGGATGTCCCCGACGCGGCTGAGGAGCGCGACCCCGTTCCAGCGCGACTGCCCATGCCAGATCGCATCATAGCCGGCATCGCGGATCGCACGTTCGGGGAAATTCTCCTGCGGCGCCTTCAATTCCTGCAAGGCAACGATGTCGGGTTCGGCAAGGTCGAGCCAGCGCAGCAGCACCGGCAGGCGGCCGTTGACCCCGTTCACATTATAGGTCGCGATCTTCATCCCCGCGCCGCCATCACAGGTCCGGCAGTTCTTGGCTGGCGCGGCCCCAGCCCGACAGCGCCTTCGAGCCCGCACGCTTGAGCAGTTCCTTCGCGTCGCCGACATGGAAATGCGATGGTTTGTCGATTGTCTCCATCTCCTTCCAGGAGATTGGCGCGGCGACCGGCGCGCCCTCGCGCGAGCGGGCGCTATAGGGCATCACCGCCGTAGCCCCGCGCTGGTTGCGCAGGTAATCCACGAAGATACGGCCCTTGCGCTGCGCCTTCGGCAAGGCCGCGGTGAAATGCTCCGGGTCCGATTGCGCGACCGCCTGCGCGAGCCGGTGCGCGAAATCCTTGACCTCGGGCCATTCCGCGCGCGGCGTCAGCGGTGCAATGACATGGACGCCCTTGCCGCCGGTCACCATCGGGAAGGTCTCGAGGCCGATCGACTTCAGGATGTCGCGGAACTGGAAGGCGGCGGCACGGACATTCTCGAAATCGAGTCCGACGTCCGGGTCAAGATCGAACACCAGCCGATCGGCCTTCTCCACATCCTCGATCCGCGCGCCCCAGCCGTGGAACTCGATCGTCCCCATCTGCACGCAGGTCAGCAATCCCTCGGGCGTGTCGATATAGAGATAAGGTTCCTCGCGCCCGTCCTTCTCCGCGATCGCGACATGATGGACCGTGTCGCCGAAACTGCCGGCATCGTGTTTCTGGAAGAAGCATTTCTTCGCCCGTCCCTGCGGGCAGCGGACGAGGCTGATCGGACGCGATCCCACCCATGGCAGCATGATCGGGGCGACAGCCGCATAATAGTCTGCGAGCTGGCCCTTGATGATATTGCTCTCGGGGAAGATCACGCGCTCGCGGTTGCTCACCCTGACCGCGACCGGTGCCTCCGCCGCCGCCACCGGCTCCTCGACCTCCAGCACCACCGCTTCGGGCTTCTTGTCTTCGCGCAGGCCAAGATAGCTCGGATGGCGCAGCGTCCCCTCGTTGGTCATTTCGGTGAAAGCGACCTCCGCGACCAGCCGGGGCTTCAGCCAATGCGCGCCGCGCACCTCCGCACGCGGCGCGGGCACGGTCGCCGTCTTCTGTTCCAGCGGCTTCATCACCGCCATCAGCCGCAGCAGCTCGGCTGTGTCGAACCCGGTGCCGACCTTGCCGGCATAGCGCAGCACGCCATCCTCATGCACGGCGAGGATCAGCGACCGGAACGTCCGCGACTTGTCCGACGGGGTCCAGCCGACGATCACGAACTCCTGGCGCTTGATGCACTTGGTCTTGAGCCAGCCGCCGTTCCGTGAGCCGACATATTTGCCGTCGACGCGCTTCGAGATCACGCCTTCGAGGCCAGCGGCGCAGAACTGGTTGAGCAGCTTCTCGCCCTGCCCGATGATATGATCCGAATAGCGCAGATGCTCCGCTGATGCTGGCAGGATCGCTTTCAGCCGCTCCTTGCGCTCGGTTAGCGGCAGGCCGGTCAGATCCTCGCCATCGAGTGCCAGCAGGTCAAAGGCGACATAGTCGATCCGGTCTGGCGCCCCCTTGAGCGCGCCTTGCAATGCCTGGAAGCTCGATTTGCCCGCTGGGTCGAACACCAACGCCTCGCCGTCGATCAGCGCGGAGCTGACCTTGAGGGTCCGGGCTTCGGCGAGGATGCCGGCAAACCGATCGGACCAGTCGAGGCCGGAGCGGGTATAGGCGCGCGCCTCACCGCCGCCGATCGCGATCAGCGTGCGATAGCCGTCATATTTCATCTCGTGCAGCCAACCGTTCCCGGTTGGCACGCTGTCGACGAGCTGCGCGAGTTGCGGCGGCTGGAACGGCGGCGGCGCGGCGCGCTGGCCGCTTCCGTGCTTTGGAGTCTTCATCGGGACAGATGAGGATGAGGAACGTGCCATTCTCTCAAGACTCGATTCCGAGGTGGATCGTTCCGTCCCCGCAATCTCAATCGCCAAGTCGTCGGCAATCCGCAGGGTGGCAGCGCGGCCGGAGGGGAGGGAGAAGGACGGGGGCGGGAGGAATTCCGCCATGCCTGCATCCAACAATCCCGATCTCGAAGCGGCCGCGCGCGATCTCATGAAGCGCCTTGGTGGCCATTGGGCGAACGGCAAGGGAATGTGCCGCTGTCCCGCGCACAACGATCACACGCCGAGCCTTTCCGTCCGCATTGGCGACCGCAGCCTTCTGTTCAAGTGTTTCGCGGGCTGCGACACGATCGACGTGCTCCGCGCAATCCG
Source organism: uncultured Sphingomonas sp. (assembly GCF_937871615.1). Taxonomy (GTDB): domain Bacteria; phylum Pseudomonadota; class Alphaproteobacteria; order Sphingomonadales; family Sphingomonadaceae; genus Sphingomonas. The sequence continues at coordinate 13,461 of NZ_CALMPA010000006.1, forward strand.
TCGTCTCGACCTCGACGTTCCAACCGTTGACGGCGACGGCAGGCCCGCGGCGCAGTCGTACCAGGAACAGGTCAACGGCCGGGCGCGCGAGCTTTGGGAAAGCGCTCAAGCGTTTGCTCGAAGCCCGGGGGAAATCTACGCACGCCGCCGGGCGCTGCTCGGCTCGCCGATCAACCTTCGATACCATCCCCGGACCCCGCTGGGCAGGGGCGCGGCCGTCAGGTTTCGTCCCGCCGTGCTCGCCGCCGTCCGTAGCCGTAACCGGCTGGTCGCAGTCGAACGGCTATTCGTTGATCCCGCCACCGGCCTGCCCGCCCCAGACCTTGATCCACCCAAGCGCATGCTCGGTCGGCCGCTCGACGGCGCCGTGCGGTTCGGATTCGCTGACGACACGCTCGGCCTCGCCGAAGGTTGGGAAACCGGCTGGTCCGCTTTCATGCTGCTCGGAATTCCCGTCTGGGCCTGCCTCGGCAGCGAGCGCTTTCCCCATGTCGCCATACCCGATTCCGTCGAGCGGCTGGTCCTTCTCCCCGACGACGACGTAGCCGGCCGCATCGGGAGTTCGAAGGCGATGACGGCGCACGCCCGTCCGGGCCGCTCGATCGAGGTTCTGCTGCCTGGGCGCCAGCTCAACGACTGGAACGATCTCCTCCGCCACCTGCGCGGACCGACCAGGGGTGGAGGGGAGGGAGTGGGGTTGGGGGTGCGGAAAGCGGCCTGATTGGCAGGCGCAGCGCCGCACAGGAGACTGACCATGACGTATCCCATCATCTACGTGCCCGCGGTGAACTGCCAGGTCGCCCCGGACAATGTCCGCAAGAACTCGAACGCGGATGCCGATGCCCAGTTCGAAACCCATCTCGGCGAAGCGGGCATCGTCCTCCAGAATCTGATCGCGGTGCCGATCAAGCGGCGCAAGGATCACTACCACATCTACGCCGGCAGCCGTCGCCTGAGCCGCGTGCTCGCCAATATCGAGAAGGGCGTTCTGCCCAAGGACTTCCAGGTTCCGGTGATGGTTGTGCCCTCCGGCGAGGACGCGATCTCGATGAGCCTCGCGGAAAACTTCTTCCAGCTCGTGATGAACCCGGCCGAGGCCTGCACGGCGTTCCGCTCGATCATCGAGAAAGAGAAGAAGACGCCCGCGGATATCGCCAAGCGGTTCGGCATCACCGAAAAGTTCGTTGAGGGACGACTGCGTCTCGCCAATCTTGCCGAGCCAGTGTTCGAGGCGCTCGCCAAGGGCCAGATCACGCTCGATATCGCCAAGGCCTATGCCAAGACCAGCGATACGGTCCGGCAGGCTGCGGTATTCGAGAGCCTGGCCGGCACCTATTACGCCAACAACAAGGCCGAAATCGAGCGTCAGGTGACGGCGGGCAGCTACACCGGCGGTCATCCCAAGGCGCTGCTGGTCGGCCGTGACGCCTACCTCGCCGCCGGCGGCAATATCGACAGGGACCTCTATTCCGATGCCGAAAGCGAACTCTGGACCGACCGGGAACTCGTTGATGAACTCGCCGAACAGACCCTGGCCGCAGCCGCCGAAGAAATCCGGCAGCGCGAAGGCTTCGCCGAGGTTCGCACCGTCGCGGCTACCCATCTGCCCTATACCGCAACGCTCGGGCTTCGCCGCATCCATGGTGTGGTCCCCCCGCTCAGCGACGAGCAGGAAGCCCGCAAGATCGCCATCGAGGCCGAGATCGAGGAGATCGAGGAAGCCGCGGCGGACGGGCATGACTATAGCGACGAGCAGCTCGATCGGATCGAGGCGCTTGAAGAGGAACTGGGCGGGATCGTCGACCAGGAGCCGGTCTATGACGCCGAGCAGCGGGCCAAGGCGCTCGCCTATGTCGTGATCGGCGAGGACGGCCAGCCCAGGATCCAGGATGCGCTGTTCATCGCGCCGACCGATGAAGACGAAGAAGACGAAGCCGGCGACGACACCGGCGAAGACAATACCGACGAGAGCGCCGCGGACGAGACGCCGAAGAAGCCGACGCTGAGCGGCAAGACGGTCGACCGGTTGGGCACGATGCGGACCGAGATCATCGCGCTCCATGTCGCCAGCGATCCGCACTTCGCGACGGATCTGGGCACGTTCATCATGATCGACAAGGAACTGCGCCAGTACGGCACCTACGACTTCGGTTCCGGCCTCAAGGCGCCGAAAGCCGACTCCCGCATCGGACAGTTCGTGACCGAGACGGCGGCGGCCGAGGCGTGGGCGAAGCTCGAAGGCGATCTCGACAGCACCTGGCGCGACGCGGGCGACCTCACGGCGCGCTTCGATGCCTTCCGCGCGCTCGACGACGAGAAGCGCGCGGCCTGGTTCGCCTGGGCGATCGCGCGGACGTTGGAACCGGTCAACGACCGCGATACCGACGCGAAGTTCCTCCGCCATGTCGGCCGGTCGCTCGACATCGATGTTGCTCGCTGGTGGCGTCCCACGGCGCGCAACTTCTTCGACGGTGTGACGCGCCCGTGGATCCTCGGCCTGTTCGAGAAGATCGGCGGCGAGGAACTCAAGTCGCGTTATGGTGCGGCGAAGAAGGCCGATCTCGCGCTGTCCGCCGAGAAGATCTTCTCTGGCAAGGCGATCATCGAGGCGGAGCTCCGCGACAAGGTCCTCACCTGGCTCCCGGAGAACATGCAGATCGAGGAGCCCGTGGTCGAGACCGACGAGAACCGGCCGACTCGCAAGGATCTGGCGATGGCGATCGGTCGGCGTGACGACGAGGTGCCGGTCGATGATGCGGCCGTCGCTGCCAACGATGCCGACGAGGACGGTCTGGCCGACGCTGCCTGATCGAACTTAACCGCAACACTGATGGGCCGGGACAGCGATGTTCCGGCCCTCTTTTTCCTTCCTGCGCGCGCCGTTGCCCGGCGACGCCGGCCCGGCCGCGCGCTGCTTCCTCCGAAAGGTATCCACATGACCGCTTCGCATTCCGTGGGCCTGGACCCGCGCGCCGATAGCGCTGCCGCCAAAGCCGAGAAGCTCTATCACGGCGCTATCATTCTTGCCGCCGCGCTCGCCCAGGCGGGCACCTTGTCCCGGCAATTCCTGGCCAGGACCATGCGCGAGGTGTTCGGCACTGACGACGCCTCAGGTGCCTGGTCGATGCGCGACGCCTATGACGCGCTCGAAGCAGCCCAAGTGCTCTTCCTGCGCGACAGCGATTGCTCTCCGCTGAAACACGGAGATCCCGTTGCGGTGCTGCGCGCGCTCACCGATCTGGAACAGAGCCTGCCGACCCAGACCTATCGTTCCGAGCACCAGGTCGATTTCCAGCAGTTCAGCACCCCGGTCGCGCTCGCCTGGCTGGCCGCGCTGTGCGCCAGAACCACGGCCGACGACGTCGTGCTCGAACCCTCGGCGGGAACCGGCATGCTGACGGTCCTCGCCACGCGCGCCGGCGCAGTGCTCCATCTCAACGAGCGCGATCCCGCTCGCGCTGCGCTGCTCGCCAAGGTCACCGGGCAACATGTCACGAATTACGATGGGGCAGGGATCGACGACTGGCTTCCGGCGAGCTTCGCGCCGGATGTCGTGCTCATCAATCCGCCCTTCTCGCGCAGCGAGGATCGCGGCCGCGATCGTCATGCCGGCGCGCGACATCTCCGCTCGGCGCTGCTGCGGATGCGGCCGCATGGGCGGTGTGTGGCAATCCTTGCGGGGAATTTCACTGCGGACGGTCCCGGCCGCGCCGGCTATGCTGCGGTCAGCGAGATCGTCCGACCGCGTGTTGAGATCGATTTCGACGCGCCGGTCTATGCGAAGCACGGCACCAGCGTCCGCGTCCGCATCCTGATTTTCGACAAGGGATGGAGCGGCGAGGCCCGGCGGATCAACGTGCGCTCGCTCGCTGATGCGCTTCCCCATGTGCTGGCCTTGCCCGATCGGCTCGATCCGGCGTCCGGGCCTCCACCGGGCGCCGCGGCACCCGCCCCCGCGAGGCCGGTCTGCACCAGCAGGCCGGCTTTTTCTTTATTCGCCAAAGCCACGCCCGTCCGGAAGCTCGCACCACCCGAGCGCGAGATCGTCGACATGTCGGCCGCACCGATCGATTATTCCGTTCGGGAGCAACCGCTAGCCGCCGGCGAGGCGGCCGGGATATTCGCACCCTGGCGCCTTTCGCGGATCGATATACCGGGCGCGGCCGATCATCCGGAAAAGCTGGTCGAGACCTTGGCGATGGCGTCGGTGCTGCCGCCCGTGCCTGCCTACCGGCCGGTCCTGCCAAAGCGCACCTTCGACGCCCTGTCCGACGCCCAGCTCGAAGCCGTGATCCACGCGGGCGAAGCGTTCGCGCGCGACCTCCCCGGGACCTACATGCCGGACAAGGCCGGCGACCAGCTCATCGAGAATGCGGCAGGCCATAGCTACCGGCAGGGCTTCTTCATTGGCGACGGCACCGGTGTCGGCAAGGGCCGCGAAGCTGCCGCCTGCATCATGGATCAATGGTGCCAGGGACGTCGTCGTCACGTCTGGATCAGCCTTAACGGGCCGCTCCTTCAGGATGCCCGCCGTGACTGGAGCGCGCTCGGCGGTCTCGACATCGACATCCAGCCGCTCGACGCGATCCCGCTCGGCGAGCCGATCGGCATGTCGGCCGGAATCCTGTTCCTCACCTACAGCGCGCTTCGCTCGGTGCGGGATCAGGGCGTTTCCCGGCTCGATCAGATTCTTGCCTGGCTCGGAGAGGATTTCGATGGGGTCATCGTTCTCGATGAATCCCACTCGCTCGCCAATGCCGCTCCCGCCGCAAGCGAGTTCGGCGACGCCGTTGCTTCGCAGCAGGGGATCGCCGGTCTTCGCCTCCAGAACGCCCTGCCGCGCGCCCGTATCCTCTATGTCTCCGCGACCGGCGCGACCACCCCCGCCAACCTCGGCTACGCGGCCCGCCTTGGGCTCTGGGGCGAGGGATCGGCGTTCAGCAGTCGGACGCGGTTCACCGTCGCGATGGAGAAAGGCGGCATCGCGGCGATGGAAGTCGTCAGCCGCGATCTCAAGGCGACCGGCCTCTATACCGCGCGTTCGCTGAGCTTCGCGGGGATCGAATATGATCCGCTCGAACACAAGCTGACCCCGGCGCAGATCAGCATCTATGATGCCTATGCCGACGCCTGGGCGCTGATCCACCAGAACCTTGACCAGGTGCTCAAGGCGACCAACGTCGTCGGTGGTATCGGCGGGGAAACGCTCAACGCCCAGGCCAGGGGCGCGGCGCTCTCGCGCTTCGAGTCCTCCAAGCAGCGCTTCTTCTCGCAGCTTCTCATCTCGATGAAGATGCCGACGCTCCTGCGGGCGATCGAGGAGGAACTGGCTCAGGGCCACGCCGCGGTCGTCCAACTCGTGTCGACCTCCGAGGCGATGCTCGATCGGCGCATCGCGGCGCTCACGCCGGACGAGCGCGCCAATCTCGATATCGATCTGTCGCCCCGCGAGTTCCTGTAATGTTGAGCTCAACATTAGACGTATTCTTTGCAGTCGCAGTTTATGTCGAGCGTGGCAGCGGGAGGCGCAGAT
>NZ_CALMPA010000007.1 GCF_937871615.1 uncultured Sphingomonas sp.
GGGAAAACGTCTGATGCCGATCACCTGCAACATAGCCGAGCGGATCGCGGAGATCGTGTTTGACGTGCCGCCGGTGAACGCGTTCGACAGCGCGACGTGGAACAGCCTGCCCGCGATCATCGCCGAGGCGGCGCGCGATCCGGCGGTGAATTGCGTGCTGATCCGCGCGGCGGAAGGCGCGCGCGGTTTCTGCGGCGGGGTGGATATCAAGGAGATGCAGGCGCATCCGGAGCGGATCGCGCTGCTCAATCGCGGCAATTACCTCACCTTCAAGGCGATCCGCGATGCCGAGGTGCCGGTGGTGGTGGCGGTTCACGGTTTCGTGATTGGCGGCGGGATCGGCATCTGCGGCGCATCGGACACGATCATCGCCGCGGACGACGCTTATTTCTCGCTGCCCGAGGTCGATCGCGGAGCGATGGGCGGTGCGAGCCATCTGTCGCGGATGCTGCCACTGCACAAGGTGCGCGCGGCGTTCTTCACCGGGGGCATTATCCCGGCGGCGGAGGCGCATCGGCTGGGCGGGGTGGAAAAGGTCGTGCCGCGCGCCGATCTGGCGCGAGAGGCGCGCGCCTTTTGTGCGGTGATCGCGGGCAAGAGCCGCAAGGCGCTCGTCATCGCCAAGGAGGCGCTGAACGGGCTGGAGCCGCGCGATGTCGATCGCGGCTATCGCTGGGAACAGGGCTTCACGCTCGAAATGTACATGCACGAGGATTCGCAGAAGGCGCGCGATGCCTTTGTCGAGACGGGCAAGGCGGCGGCGTTCTGATGGACCTGGCCTATACCCCCGAGCAACAGGCGTTCCGCGCGGAGGTGCGCGCGTGGATGGCCGCGCACGTTCCGGCCACCCCGCTCAAGACGCTGGAGGGGCGCGCGGGCTTCGACCAGCATGTCGAGTGGGAACGCACGCTGGCGAGCGGCAATTGGGGCATGGTCACCTGGCCCGAAGCCTATGGCGGGCGCGGGCTCGATCTCATTCGCTGGCTGATCTTCGAGGAGGAATATTGGGCGGCGGGCGCGCCGCTGCGCGCCAACCAGAACGGCATCTTCCTGCTCGGCCCGACGATCATGGAATATGGCACCGACGAGCAGAAGGCGCGTTTCCTCACCCCCATGGCGAAGGGCGAGGTAATCTGGGCGCAGGCATGGTCCGAGCCCGATGCCGGATCGGATATGGCCGCGATCCGATCGCGCGCGATCCGCGACGGCGATGATTATGTCATCTCGGGGCAGAAAACCTGGTCGAGCCGCGCGGCCTTCGCCGATTGGTGCTTCGGGCTGTTCCGCACCGATCCGGAAAGCAGCCGCCACAAGGGCCTGTCGTTCATCCTGCTCCCCCTCACCACCCCCGGCGTCACCGTCCGGCCGATCCGGCAGCTTCATGGCGAAACGGGCTTTGCGGAAATCTTCTTCGACAATGTGCGCGTGCCGGCCGCCAACCGCATCGCCGCCGAAGGTGAAGGGTGGAACGTCGCAATGGCAACCGCCGGGTTCGAACGCGGGTTGATGCTGCGCTCGCCCGCGCGCTTTCAGGCGACGGCGCAGCGACTGGCGGAGCTTTATCGCGCGCACCGGGCAACCGCATCGGCGAGCGCGAAAGACGCGGTGCTGCAGGCGTGGATGGATGCCGAAGCCTATGCGCTCAACACCTATTCCGTCGCGGCACAGGTGATGGCGGGCGGCAGGATCGGCGCGGAGGCGAGCCTCAACAAGATCTTCTGGTCCGAGATGGATCGCGCCCAGCATCGCGCGGCGATGAGTCTGCTCGGCGCCGTCGCCGAACTGCGGACCTTGCCCGATGGCGAGGCCAATGCGTGGCTGGAGGGCTATATCTTCTCGCTCTCCGGCCCGATCTACGCCGGATCGAACGAGATCCAGCGCAACATCGTCGCCGAGCGCCTGCTCGGCCTGCCGCGATAGGGGGCGTCATGGATTTCCGTCTTACGCCCGATCAGATCGCGTTGCGCGACGCGGTGCGCGATTATCTATCCGCTGAACATGGCCCGGGAGTGCTGCGCCGGCTCGACGCCGGCGACGCGCGCGATCCCGCGATCCGGGACGGGCTGGTGGCGATGGGGCTGACCGGCATCCTCATTCCCGCCGACCGGGGCGGCCTTGGCCTCGGGCTGATCGAGGCGGCGCTGGTTGCGATCGAACTGGGCCGGGCGAACGTGTCAGAGCCGATCGCCGATACCGCGCTGATCGCGGCGGCACTGGTCGATCCCGCGCGGCAGGAGGCGATCGCCGCCGGCACGCTCAACGTCGCGCTCGCCCATCCGGTCAATCCCTGGATCGCCGATCTCGACCGCGCCGATATGGTCATCGGCGGCGAGCCCCCGGCCAACCCGATCGCGCTCGACAGCGTCGATCCGCTGCGCCGCCTGTTCGCCGCCGGCAACACGCACGAGACCGACGGATTGCTCGACCGCGCCGCGCTCGTCACCGCGGCGCAACTGATCGGCGGGGCGGAGCGGATGCTCGCGCTCGCGATCGACTATGCCGGGCAGCGCGTGCAGTTCGGCCAGCCGATCGGCAAGTTCCAGGCGATCAAGCACCATCTCGCCACGGTCGCGACGAAGATCGAGTTCGCCCGCCCGGTCGTGCTGCGCGCCGCCGATGCGCTCCAGCACGGCGATGGACGCGCGCCACTCCACGTCAGCCACGCCAAGGTCGCGGCGACGGATGCGGCGATCCTCGCCGCCGAGGTCGCGATCCAGGTCCATGGCGCGATGGGCTACACCTATGAGGTCGACCTGCATTTCTGGATGAAGCGCGCCTGGGCGCTCGCCGGAGCCTGGGGCGACCGCGCCTTCCACGCCCACCGGATCGAACGCGCCGTCCTCGATGGCGGTGCCGCGATCGGCCCCACCTTCACTTTCGCCAAAGAGTAACGCGATGCCCGAAGCCTATATCATTGACGCGATCCGCACCCCCACGGGGCGCAAGAAGGGCAGCCTCGCGGGCTGGCATCCCGCCGATCTCGGCGCGATACCGATCAAGGCGATCGTCGAGCGCACCGGGATTGATCCCAACGCGGTGGACGACGTCGTCTGGGGATGCGTTGACGCGGTCGGCCCGCAGGCGGGCAATATCGGGCGAAGCTGCTGGCTGGCCGCCGGCTATCCCGAAGCGGTGCCCGGGGTTACGATCGACCGCCAGTGCGGATCATCTCAACAGGCGATCCATTTCGCGGCGCAAGGGGTGCTTTCGGGCACGCAGGACATGGTGCTGGCCGGCGGCGTCCAGAACATGAACGCCATCCCGATTTCAGCGGCGATGTATGCCGGCCAGCCCTATGGCTTCACGACGCCATTCTCGAACTCGCCCGCCTGGGCGGCGCGATATGGCGATGAGGAGGTGAACCAGATCTACGCCGCCGAGAAGATCGCCCATCAATGGGGCATCAGCCGGGCGGACATGGAAGCGTTCGCCGCCGAGAGCAACCGGCGCGCCGAACAGGCGATCGACGGCGGCCGCTTCACCAGCCAGATCGTGCCGGTCGGCGATTTCGCGATGGACGAGACCGTGCGACGCGGCACGACGCCCGAGGGGCTGGCGAACCTGAAGCCGGTGCGCGAGGGTGGGATCGTCACCGCCGGCGTCTCCAGCCAGATATCCGATGGCGCGGCGGCGGTGCTGATCGCGAGCGAACAGGCGGTGCGCGATCACGGGCTGAAGCCGCGCGCGCGCATCCATCACCTCTCGGTGCGCGGTGATAGCCCGATCATGATGCTGACCGCGCCGATCCCGGCCACCCGCCATGCGCTGGAAAAGACCGGGCTCAAACTCGGCGATATCGACCTCATCGAGATCAACGAGGCATTCGCCAGCGTCGCGCTCGCCTGGGCGAAGGAACTCGACGCAGACCTTTCGCGCGTCAACGTCAACGGCGGCGCGATCGCGCTCGGCCATCCGCTCGGCGCGACCGGCGCGAAGCTGATGACCACCTTGCTCTACGAGCTGGAGCGAACCGGCGGACGTTATGGCCTCCAGACGATGTGCGAAGGCGGCGGCCTCGCGAACGTCACCATCATCGAGAGGCTGTGAGCATGGGCATCTGCGACGGGCGCGTCGTCATCATCACCGGCGCGGCGCGCGGGCTGGGGCGCGAATATGCGCTGGCCTTCGCCGCCGAGGGCGCAAGCGTGGTGGTGAACGATATCGGCACCTCGCTCGGCGGCGAGGGGCGCGACACCAGCGCGGCGGACGCGGTGGTGGCGGAAATCACGGCCACCGGCGGGCAGGCGATCGCCAATTACGAGGACATCACCGACTGGGATGGCGCCAAGCGCATCGTCGATGCCGCCGTGGCGGCGTTTGGCGGGCTCGACGTGGTGGTCAACAACGCCGGCATCGTGCGCGACCGGATGTTCGTATCCGCGACGCTCGATGAATGGGATGCGACGATGCACGTCCATCTGCGCGGCCATTTCTGTCTCAGCCGCCACGCGGTCGATTACTGGCGCGCGCGGCAGAAGGCGGGCGATCCCGTTGACGCGCGGATCATCAACACCACCAGCGGCGCGGGGCTGCAAGGCTCGATCGCACAGGCCGCTTACTCCACCGCCAAGGGCGGGATCGCCGCGCTGACTTTGGTGCAGGCCGCCGAACTGGGCCGCTACGGCATCACCGCCAACGCGCTCGCCCCGTCGGCGCGCACCCGCATGACCGAACAGGCGTTCGCCGAGAAGATGGCGACCGCGGATCAGGCGTTCGACACGATGGACCCGGCCAATATCGCCCCCACCGTGGTGTGGCTGGGCAGCGCGCAATCCGCGCATGTCACCGGCTGCGTGTTCGAACTGGAGGGAGGAAAGATCATGCTGGAAGACGGCTGGCGCGAAGGGCCGGTCATCGATGCCGGCGCGCGCTGGGCGCCAGCGAATGTCGGCGCCGCGGTGACCGAACTACTCGCGGCCCGCATCGCGCCACGCAAAGTGTGGGG
>NZ_CALMPA010000008.1 GCF_937871615.1 uncultured Sphingomonas sp.
TGGTGGTCGATTATCGCGGCGGCGAACTGCGCGGCTATGTCGATTTCGATGCCGATCGGCTCGCCAGCGCGCCCGCCGAACCAACCCTGTTCGCGCTGTTCGGGCAGGGCTATCTCGCGATCACCTTCGATCTGGCGACAAGCGGCGAGCGATATCAGGGGATCGTGCCGCTCGATGGCGATTCGCTGGCTGAGGCCGCGGAGCAATATTTCATCCAGTCCGAACAGATCCCGAGCCTCGTGCGTGTCGGCATCCGCCGGCGTGGCGGGCATGTCTGCGCCGGGGGGCTGTTCCTCCAGCATCTGCCCGAAGGCGACGCGGGCGGTGAGCGGCTGCATGTGCGCCACGATCATCCCGAATGGGAGCATGTCGTGGCGCTTGGCGCGACGACGGGCGCCGATGAACTTTGCGATCCGGGGCTGCCGCTGGAAACGCTCATATGGCGCCTGTTCAACGAAGAACGCGAGGTGCGCGTCATCGGCGAAAACGCGATCGTGCGCGGTTGCCGGTGCACCGCTGAGCATATCGCCTCGGTAATCGGGCGGTTCCCGTTGGAACAGCAAATCGAGATGGCGGATGAGGCGGGGACGATCTCGGTGGATTGTCGTTTTTGCTCCACCGTCTTTCCCGTGCCGATCGGCGCTGGCGACAAAATGGGCCTGGCAAGCGATGAATCATGATATGATTTCGCGCGTGAAACGATTCGGTCCAGTTCGTTCGGCGGCATTGTTGCTCGTCGCGGTCGCCGCTGGCGTCGGCGCGCAGGAGGTGCGGATGGCCGCGCTCGGCGAGATCGAGCGCGGGGCCTGGTCGTTGCATGAGATCGGCAACGCCGCATCCGCCCGCGCGATCTGCGTGCGCGATCCCAGGCTGCTGCTGCAATTGATCCACGGATCGGCGCAATGCACCCAATATGTGATCGAGGATCGGCCCAACAGCCTGACGGTGCAATATAGCTGCCCCGGACAGGGTTATGGCCGCACGACGATCAAGGTGGAGGATCGCAATCTGATCCGCCTTCAGACCCAGGGATTGATGAAGGGTGCGCCGTTCGATTTCGATTTCGAAGGCCGCCGCACCGGAAAATGTTGAGCGCCGCGTTAGCGCTCCGTTAACGCTGACGGGCTTAGGAAGGGGGGTGCTTTTCTTGGAGCACGCTTTCTCCCTGATCCGGCTGGCAACGGCCGTATTCCCTTCGGGCCGCTTTCGGGCGGCCCTTTTTCTTGCGCGCGAGCCGGCAAGCGCCTAGCCGGTATCAGCTTATGACAAGCCAAACTCCGCTGGCGGTCGTCCTGGTTTCGGGCGGCCTTGATTCGATGGTTTCCGCGGCACTCGCGCGGGAAGCCGGTTTCCGCATCCTTGCGCTTTCGGTCGATTATAACCAGCGCCATCAGGTGGAACTGGCCGCGGCGCATCGTGTGGCCAAAATGCTGGGCGCCGAACGCCATGTCGTCCTTCCGCTCGATCTGCGCGCATTCGGCGGCTCCGCGCTCACCGACGACATCGCCGTGCCGAAGGACGGCGTGGGGGAGGGGATACCGATCACCTATGTTCCCGCGCGCAATACGATCTTTCTCAGCCTGGCGCTGGGCTGGGCCGAGGCGAGCGGCGCGCGCGACATCTATGTCGGCGTCAACGCGCTCGATTATTCGGGCTATCCCGATTGCCGCCCGGAATTCATCGCCGGCTTCGAAACGCTGGCCGAACTCGCGACCAAGGCCGGGGTGGAGGGCGCGCCATTCCGTATTCGCGCGCCGCTGCAGATGATGAGCAAGGCCGATGTGGTGCGTGAAGGCGCCCGGCTGGGGCTCGACATGGGCGTGAGTTGGTCCTGCTATGATCCGACGCCGGACGGGCTGCATTGCGGGCTGTGCGACAGTTGCCGCCTGCGCCACAAGGGGTTCGTCGAGGCGGGGGTTCCCGATCCCACCGCTTATGCGGTGACGCCGCCGGTGGCGTGATGAGCTACGCGGTCAAGGAAATGTTCCTGACGCTCCAGGGCGAGGGCGTGCAGGCGGGGCGCCGCGCGGTGTTCGTGCGATTCGCGGGGTGCAATCTGTGGACGGGGCGCGAGGAGGACCGCGCGAGCGCGATCTGCCGCTTTTGCGACACCGATTTCGTCGGGATGGACGGGCTGGGCGGCGGGCGTTTCGCGGACGCCGCCGCGCTGGTGGAGGCGGTTACGCGGATGTGGGACGGCGGCGATGCGGAGCGCTTCGTCGTGCTGACCGGCGGCGAGCCGATGCTTCAGGTGGACGATGCGCTGGTCGATGCGCTCCACGCCGCCAATTTCTTCATCGCGATCGAGAGCAACGGCACACTTGCGGTGCACCCGCGCATCGACTGGGTGTGCATCAGCCCCAAGGCGGGCAGCGAAACGGTGCAGCGTTCGGGCGATGAGCTGAAGCTGGTCTGGCCGCAGGCGGGGAGCGACGTGGATGCGATGGAGGAATGGGATTTCCCGCACCTCCTGATCCAGCCGCTGGACGATCCTGATGCGGAGGCGAACCGCGACGCTGCCGTAGCACTCGTCATGCAGCGCCCGCGCTGGCGGCTGACGCTGCAAACGCACAAGATGCTTGGCCTCCGCTAGGGACGAGGGCGGGCGCGGCTAGGTTCGCGCGTCCCCCAGCGGCGGATCAGCGCTGGGCGATTCCAACGCCCGCTGGCGGGAAATTCTGCGCGCCGCACTTCTTCACCTGCCAGTCGCCATTCTTCCAGCAGATCGCGTCAAGGCGCGGCAGCGTCACTTGCGGATAGATGAAGCGCGGGAAGCGCTGTTCGCCCCATGGCGTCAGGCTGTTGCGGAGTTCGCGGATGCGCTGCAGCGCGACCTTGCCGAAATCGCCGCGCGGCGCGAACACCACTTCGCGACCGACATCGTTTGCGGCGAGGCAGAAATTATATTGCGCGGCGACCGTGGTGAAGCTCGAATAGGTTTTGGTGCCGAATTGATCGAGCGCGTTTTGCGCGGCCTTCGGCGTCTTGTTGAGGCGCGCGAAATATTTGGTGAGCACATCCCACGAATGCTTCAACTCGGTCTTGTGATCGGTCAGCATCGCATTGTAATTGCTGACGGTCATCAGCGTCGGCTCGAACTGGCATTGCAGCGCGGCGACATTGAGCGCGGCGCGGACGTTCCAGGTTACCGCCGCCTTCTGTTCCTCCAGCGTGGCGCCCGGCAGCGCCGGGCCGAGGCCGGGTTCGTTGCCGACGACCGGCGCGCCCGACATATCCTTTGCCTGCATGAAGAATTGCGCGGCAGCCGGTGTCGCGCCCAATAGCGCCGCTGCGGCCACGCCTGCGCCGACAATCTGCCCCAACAACATCGAAATTCTCCCACGCATCGCGCGGGATTCTAGGCCCGTTGGCGCATTAACCCAAGCCCGATTCGTCATGTCGCAGACTCGGCCCGCCGCATTGCGGGTGCGGGGCGGTGATGCGGGGAAATTCGCTCAGGCACGAAAAAAGGGGGCGCCCGGTTTCCCGGACACCCCCTTTTCGCGATATGATTTGCCTTGCGGGCAGATCAGTGTGCGTTGCCGGCCGGAGCCGCCGCATTCGCGTCGACCGCACCCGCATCGTTCGACATCGCGCCAGCGTTCATGGAGCTGTCCACCGCCGTCATGTTGTCGGTGGTGGTGTCCATGCCTTCGGTGGCATTCATATCGGTGATGGTGGTGTTCTCGGTCGCGGTCTCGGTCTTCGAGCCGCAGGCCGAAACGGCCAGAGCAGCTGCCACGATGGCCGAGCCGGTCAGGATCTTGGAAAGTGCACGCATTGAGAGCTCCCTAGACAGTAGATTTAGGACGGCGTGTGCCCCGTTAATCCCCAAATCGAGGGGGATATTAGTCGCATCCGTCCGCGCCCTCAAGTCTCGTTTTCACGAGTGCCCGGAAGGCCGTGGAGAAAGTCGTCGCGGGTCAACGCCAGCGCGGCATCGAAAGTTGCAAGATCGTGCGGCGCACCGAGCGCTTTTGCGCTGGTGACGGGATATTCCGCGATGCCGCAAGGCACGATTCCGCCAAAGTGGCCGAGATCGGGCGAGAGATTCACCGAAAAGCCGTGCATCGTCACCCAGCGGCGCACGCGGACGCCGATCGCGCCGATCTTCGCTTCATTTCCGTTGCGATCAATCGTCCAGATGCCGATGCGCCCTTCCGCGCGAAAACCTTCGATCCCGAGCCGCGCCAGCGCCGCGATCACCCAGCCTTCGAGCGAATGGACGAAATGGCGCACATCGCGCCCGCGCCGCGCGAGATCGAGCACCAGATAGCCCACGCGCTGGCCCGGCCCGTGATAGGTGTAGCGCCCGCCGCGCCCGGCGTTGACCACCGGAAAGCGGGGATCAATCAGCTCCGCGGGGTCGGCGCTGGTCCCGGCGGTATAGACGGGGGGATGTTCGAGCAGCCAGATCAGCTCATCGGCCTGATGCGCCGCGACGGCTGCCGCGCGGGCCTCCATCTCGGCAAGCGATACGGCATAATCGGTCAGACCCGGCGACACGCGCCACTCGATAACGGCTTCCTGTTTCACGCAATGCGAAATGCGGTCGATACGCTCGATTGGCAAGCATGTGGACGATGCGCTAGGTTTGGCACGCAGACAGGAGACCTTGATGATACGGATCGGCGCGGTTTGGGATCGGACGACCGAGGTGATCGCCGGCCGGGCCAGCTTGCTCGCCTGGCTCGCCGGGTTGTTCCTGTTCGCACCCAGCATGTTGCAGGCGATCATGCGCGCCGCGGCGGGCGAAAGCCCGATGGGCTCGCTGAAGCTGCTGGCGTTCGTGGTGGGGCTGGTGGTGGCCGTGCTGGCTATATGGGGCACGCTGGCGATGACGGCGATGACGAGCGATCCGGCGGTGGATCGGCATGACGCGATCGCGATCGGTCGCCGTCGTCTGCCAGCCGGCATCGCGGTGCTGCTGGTGGCGGTGGCGGCAACCTTCGTCGTCGTGGTGGTTCCGCTGATCTATCTGATCGCGGGCAGCGTCGATGTGGCGCGGCTGGAGCAAGGGGTGTCGGCGTCGTCGCTCAATGCCTCGGCCTCCGCCGCGGTGCCGCCGCTGTTGCTGGTGCTGTCTCTCGCCGCCTTGTGGCTGAGCGCGCGGCTGCTGCCATTGTTCGCGGTGGTGACCAACGAGCGGCGCGGGCTGGGCGCTTTCGCGCGCTCCTTCGCGCTGACGCGGGGCAGCACGCTCAAGCTGATCGGGCTGATGCTGCTCTATGCGATCGTCGCGATCATCGTGCTGACGGCGATCACCTGGGTGCTCGGCAGCGTGGCGCAGATCGTGTTCGGCGATGGCGGGCGCATGTGGACGATGCTGCTGCTCGCGCTGGCGACGGGCATCGCCACCGCCGGTTTCAGCGTGCTGCAAACGACGTTCAGCACGCAATTCTATCTCGCCGCGCGCGAACGCCTCGACAACGCATGATGCTCACCCTTGGCCGTGTCCTTAGCGACGCGTGGAGTGTTTTGCGCCGTGAGGGCGATCTGGTGCTGCGTGTCGCGGCGCCCTTCGTCTTTCTGCCGGCATTCGCGGTGCAGTTGCTCGCCGCCCCGCCGCCAGCGCTGCCGCAGGGGCCGCGCGATCAGGCGGCGATGCAGACGTGGCTGGAGCAGCTATCCGCCTGGGGACAGGGCAATGCCGGCTGGTATCTGCTGGCGGATGCGATCGGCATCTATGGCCTCGCCGCGCTCGCGATTCTGCTGATCCACCCCGCGCGACCGGACGTGAAGACCGCGCTGGCAACGGCGGGACGACGTTTCGGGCGCTTCCTGCTCGCCGATCTGCTGATCTCGATCCCGGTCGGCCTTGGGCTGTGGCTGTTCGTGTTGCCGGGGCTTTATATTCAGGCGCGGCTGATCGCGGCGATCCCGGCGCTTGTCGTCGAATCACCGATCAGCGCGCGGCGCGCGGTGGGGCGGAGCTGGCGGCTGATGCGCCGTGACTGGTGGGGCGTGCTCGCGGCGATCGTCACGCTTTTCCTCGCGCAATATCTGGTGCTTGCGCCGTTGATGGGCGCCGATGACGTGCTGCGTACCGCTGGTCGGGAGAATCCCTTCGTGCTGGCGCTGGTGGATGCGGGGATGGCGGCTACGGCGACCGCTTACCATCTCGGCATTCTGGCGATCGGGATTGCGGTTTACCGGCGGCTGGCGGGCAATAACGGGATGTGAGGCGCGGCGTCCGCCGGCAACAGGCCGAGCTGGCGCGGATCGGGAAAGGTTTCGATCGTCCGCTTCACCGCGACAAATCCCTGCGCGCGATAGAAATTGAGCGCGGAAGGGTGATCGAGCGTGCAGGTGTTAACTCGCATCCGCGTGACGCCTGCGCGCCACGCCCGCGCCAGCGCCTCGCCCATCAGCCAGCGGCCATGCCCCTTGCCGGCCAGTTCGGGCACCAGCCCGAAATAGGCCAATTCGCACGTTTCGGCATGGCGGTGATCCAGCTCGACCATCCCCACCTCGATGCCCGCGCGATCGACAACGGCGAAGATCGAGATGGCGGGATCGCGGATGATGCCGCCGAGCGCCGCATCATCCATCGCCAGCCGCGAATACCACAGCCACGGGCCGCCGACGCGCCGGAACAGCGCGCGATATTTGTCGGGATCGGGTGCGGGCCAATGGAGCAGCCGCAGCGGCGTCGGCGGGGTGGGGCGCAGGGGCGGCCGGCGCGTCATTTCCAGCGTCGTCACGATCGTGGCGAGCTGATCGTTCGGAACCGGCGTCAGGCCCATCGCGCGCTCAGCTCCAGGTGGCGATCGGCGGCAGGCTCATCAGGATCGCGTCGATATTGCCGCCGGTCTTCAGCCCGAACAACGTGCCGCGATCATGGACGAGGTTGAACTCGGCATAACGCCCGCGCCATTCGCGTTGCGTCGCCAGTTCCATATCGGTGAACGGCAGGTTCATCCGCCGCCGCACGATGCGCGGGAACACATCGAGAAAGGCGCGCCCGACATCCTGCGTGAAGGCGAAATTGGCGGCGAAATCGCCCTCCAGGTGATCGTAGAAAATGCCCCCGACGCCGCGATGCACCTTGCGATGCGGGATATAGAAATAATCGTCGGCCCATTGCTTGAAGCGCGGATAATGGCCCGCATCATGCGCATCGCACGCCGCTTTCAGCGTGGCATGGAAATCGGCGGTATCTTCCGCGATCGGCAAGGGGGGATTGAGATCGGCGCCGCCGCCGAACCAGCGCTTCGTCGTGGTGAGGAAGCGCGTGTTCATATGAACGGCGGGAACATGCGGGTTCGCCATATGCGCGACGAGGCTGATCCCCGTGGCGAAGAAGCTCGGATCGTCGCCCGCGCCGTGGATCGTCCGGGCGAAATCGCCCTCCAGCGCGCCGCCGACGGTCGAGACATTGACGCCGACCTTCTCGAACACCCGCCCCTTCATCACGCCGCGCACCCCGCCGCCGCCCGGCGCCCCGCTCGGGTCGGCGCGGTCCCATGCGATATAGTCGAACCGCGCATCGGAACCCGCTTCGCGCTCGATCGACTCGAACTCTGCGCAGATCAGATCGCGCAGCTCCTCGAACCAGGCGCGCGCGGTGGATTGTTGTTGGTCAAGCGGCTGCATCCTGCGGCGGTAAGCAACGGTCGCGACGCTGGCAACCGCCTTGCGGAATTGCGGCGGAACGCGCGCATCGCTAGCGCCCGCGTTTGCGTCGATCGTTCCATCTGTTACGAGCCGGCATGGGGACGAATGGAGAAAGGGGACGGATGGGCAGCCTGTTACGCCGCAAGACGATCATCGAGCAGCCGCCGGAGCGCGCGCTGGCGCGCACATTGTCGTGGCCGCATCTCGTCGCGCTTGGCGTGGGCGCGATCGTCGGCACCGGCATCCTGACGCTGATCGGCGTTGGCGCGGATCGTGCCGGGCCGGCGGTGTTGCTGAGCTTTGTCGTCGCGGGGGCGATCTGCGCGTGCGCGGCGTTATGCTATGCCGAGATGGCGACCGCGATTCCCGCGTCGGGCAGCGCCTATACCTATAGCTATGCGGTGCTGGGCGAGGTGTTCGCCTGGGTGGTCGGCTGGTCGCTGATCCTCGAATATTCGCTGGTCGTCGCGACCGTCGCGGTCGGCTGGTCGGGCTATGCGGTCGGGTTCCTCAAGGGGCTGGGGATCGTGCTGCCCGCGGCGTTGACGCACGGGCCGGCGGTTGCGGGGAGCCTGTTCGACGGATCGCTGCGCCTGACGGAACTGGGCGTAAACCTGCCGGCGATCGCGATCATCGCGGTGGTCGCGGGGCTGCTCTCGCTCGGCACGCAGGAAAGCGCGCGGATCAATAGCGCGCTGGTCGTGCTCAAGATCGTGACGCTCGCGCTGTTCGTCGCGGTCGCGCTGCCGCATTTCGACGCGGCGAACCTCCATCCGTTCGCACCCTATGGCTACGGTAGCGTCGCGGGCGAGAACGGGGTGAAATATGGCGTGATGGGCGCGGCGGCGATCATCTTCTTCGCATTCTACGGATTCGATGCGATTTCGACCGCGGCGGAGGAGGCCAAGCGGCCGGAGCGCGATCTGGCGATCGGGATCATCGGTTCGATGGCGGCGTGCACCGTCATCTACATCGTCGTGGCGGGTGCGGCTGTGGGGGCGCTTGGCTTCGCGCGCTTCTCCAACTCGCCCGAGCCGCTGGCGCTGATCCTGCGCGAGATCGGGCAGGATCGCATCGCCACCGTCATCGCGGCGGCGGCGGCGATTGCTTTGCCTACGGTTATTCTGGGCTTTCTTTATGGACAAAGCCGCATCTTCCTGGTGATGGCGCGCGACGGGTTCCTGCCGGGCAGCCTCGCCAGGGTTTCGAGCCGTGGCACGCCCGCGCGGATCACCGCGGTGACGGCGGCGTTCGTTTCGGTGATCGCGGCGCTCACCCCGCTCGACGTGATCGCGAGCCTCGCCAACGCCGGCACGCTCTGCGCGTTCACCGCAGTGGCGGCGTGCGTGCTGGTGATGCGGCGGCGCGGAACGCCGAGCAAGGGCTTCCGGACCCCGGCGGCGTGGATCGTGGCACCGGCGGCGATCCTCGGCTGCCTGTATCTGTTCAACAGTCTGCAGGAGGTGACGCAGCTTTCGTTCGTGGCGTGGAACGTGTTCGGCCTGATCGTCTATCTGGCCTGGGGGCGTCGCCGGGCCAGCGTGGACGACGCGGCGTAACACGCGCATTTATAAGAATAAATTATCGCATTTCCGAAATAAGAAAGGCGCCGCCGCATTTGCGGGGCGCCTTTCTTCTGGACATTTCCGGCTCCGCTAAGGAGCCGGAAGCCGGCCTTGCGGATCAGGCGGCGAGCTTGCGCAGCACATATTGCAGGATGCCGCCGTTGAGGAAATATTCCAGCTCGTTGACGGTGTCGATGCGGCAGCGCGTGAGGAAGGTCTGCGTGCTGCCGTCGGTGCGGGTGAGGGTGACTTCCACGTCCTGACGCGGGCGCAGCCCGGCGACATCGCGGATGGTGAACGTCTCCGAACCGTCCAGCTTCAGCGACTTGCGATCGACGCCTTCGGCGAACTGGAGCGGCAGCACGCCCATGCCGACGAGGTTCGAACGGTGGATACGCTCGAAGCTTTCGGTGATGACCGCGCGCACACCAAGCAGATTGGTGCCCTTCGCCGCCCAATCGCGCGACGAGCCGGTGCCATATTCCTTGCCCGCGATGACAACCAGAGGCGTGCCATCGTTCTTGTGGCGCATCGCGGCATCATAGATCGGCATTACTTCGCCGTTATACTGCGACATGCCGCCTTCAACGCCCGGAACCATTTCGTTGCGGATACGGATATTGGCGAAGGTGCCGCGCATCATCACATCGTGATTGCCGCGCCGCGCGCCATAGCTGTTGAAATCCGCGCGGGAAACCTGATGCTCCTGCAGATAGGTGCCCGCCGGGCTATCCGCCTTGATCGAGCCTGCCGGAGAGATGTGATCGGTGGTGATCGAATCGCCCAGAATGGCAAGCGGCTTCGCATCAATGATGTCGGTGACCGGCTTGGGGGTCATCTCCATCCCGTCAAAGTAAGGCGGGTTGGCGACATAAGTTGAGCCCGCGCGCCAGCCGTAAGTGTCGCTGCCCTCTACCTTGATTTCCTGCCACTTCGCATCGCCGGCATAGACGTTGCCATAGCGTGCACGGAACATCGCATCGTTGATATTGGCCGTCATCAACGCGTTTACTTCATCGTTGGTGGGCCAGATATCCTTGAGATAGACATCCGAACCATCCGAGCCCTGGCCGATCGGCGTTCCGACCATGTCCTCGGTTACGGTGCCCTTCAGCGCATAGGCGACGACCAGCGGCGGCGAGGCGAGGAAATTCGCGCGCACGTCCGGGCTGACGCGGCCTTCGAAATTGCGGTTGCCCGACAGCACGCTCGCGGCGACGAGATCATTGTTGTTGATCGCCGCCGAGATCGGCGCGGCCAGCGGCCCCGAATTGCCGATGCAGGTGGTGCAGCCATAGCCGACGAGGTTGAACCCGATCGCATCGAGATCGGCGCTTAGCCCGGCCTTGTCGAGATAATCGGTGACGACCTGCGACCCCGGCGCGAGCGAGGTCTTCACCCACGGCTTCGGCTTCAGCCCCTTGGCGCGCGCCTTGCGCGCGACCAGCCCCGCGGCGACCAGCACCGACGGGTTCGACGTGTTGGTGCATGAAGTGATCGCGGCGATCACCACATCGCCATCGCCGATATCGTGGCCGAGCCCCTCGACCGGCACGCGCACCGGCGCGGCCTTGTTATAGACCTTGGCGAGATCGCCGTTGAACACATCATCGACCGAATCGAGCGCCACCTTGTCCTGCGGGCGCTTCGGGCCGGCGAGCGACGGAACGACGCTCGACATATCCAGCTCAAGCGTGTCGGTGAACACCGGATCGGGCGAATTGGCATCGCGCCACATGCCCTGCGCCTTGGCATAAGCCTCGGTCAGCGCGACGGTTTCGTCGGGGCGCCCGGTGAGGCGCATATATTCGAGCGTGCGATCGTCGACCGGGAAGAAGCCGCAGGTCGCGCCATATTCCGGCGCCATATTGGCGATGGTCGCGCGATCGGCGAGCGTCATCGAGGCGAGGCCGGGGCCGTAGAACTCTACGAAGCGGCCAACCACGCCCTTCGCGCGCAGCATCTGCGTGACGGTGAGCACCAGATCGGTGGCGGTGATGCCTTCGCGCAGCGCGCCGGTGAGCTTGAAGCCGACGACTTCGGGGATCAGCATCGAGACCGGCTGGCCGAGCATCGCGGCTTCCGCCTCGATCCCGCCGACGCCCCAGCCGAGCACGCCAAGGCCGTTGACCATCGTGGTGTGGCTATCGGTGCCGACGAGCGTATCGGGATAGGCGATCGTCGCGCCGGCCTTGGCATGATCGCCGCTTTCCCGCGATGACCACACGGCCTGGCCGATATATTCAAGGTTCACCTGGTGGCAGATGCCGGTGCCCGGCGGCACGACCTGGAAATTATCCAGTGCCTTGCTGCCCCATTTCAGGAACTCGTAACGCTCGCTGTTGCGGGCATATTCGAGATCGACGTTATCGGCGAACGCCTTGGGCGTGCCGAATTCGTCAACCATCACCGAATGGTCGATAACGAGGTGGACGGGCACCTGCGGATTGATCTTGGCCGCATCGCCGCCAAGCTTCGTGATCGCATCGCGCATCGCGGCGAGATCGACCACGCAGGGCACGCCGGTGAAATCCTGCATCAGCACGCGCGCGGGGCGATACTGGATCTCGCGATCGGAGTGGCGCTCCTTCTGCCAGTCGACGATCGCCTGCACATCCTCGGGCGTGACGGTGGTGCCGTCTTCGAAGCGCAGCATGTTTTCCAGCAGCACCTTCATCGAGAAGGGCAGGCGCGAAATATCCCCGAACTTTTCCGCCGCCTTGGCGAGCGAGAAATAATCATAGGTCTTGCCGCCCACGTCGAGCGTGGTGCGAGCGCCGAGCGTATCGTGGCCGATGGCGGTCATGCTGGTCCTTTCCAGGGTCTGGCCAACCTGTGCGCGGCGGGAAGGCGGTGGCCGCGGCAAGGCGCCGGGCCGCCGCGCGAGCGCGCCCAAGCGGGCGTGTGAGCGACGTATTGCGCAGGCCGATAGCAGCGGGTGCGGCAGGGGGGAAGGGGCTGGGGCGCGGTGCGCGCGATGCTTTTATCGCGCCTGCCCGTCGGGGATGGGCACGCGCTGTCCTACAAGTGGGGAAATGCGATAGATGGCGCGCCTTCTTGTTCA
This sequence comes from uncultured Sphingomonas sp., assembly GCF_937871615.1. Lineage (GTDB taxonomy): Bacteria > Pseudomonadota > Alphaproteobacteria > Sphingomonadales > Sphingomonadaceae > Sphingomonas. Next base: position 12,247 of record NZ_CALMPA010000008.1, read on the forward strand.
TGGGGAGGCAGCATGATCGTCAAGCCCTATTCACGCTGGAGTGCCGAGACGGAGACGGCGTTTCTGCTCGCGCTGCGGCTTACCGGGAATGTGAGGAAGGCAGCGGCGGAGATCGGGCGCGATCCCGGCTCCGCCTATAAGCGCCGCCAGCGCGATCCCGATTTCGCCGCGCGCTGGGCGGAGGCGGTGGCGGCGCAGCAGCGCGCCTTTCTCGCCGCGCAAGCCGCCCGGCTGGATGGCGATGGCGGGGCGGCTGAGGACCGGCTGTTCGACGGGCGCGAGCGTGGCGGATGGGATGCCAATGCGCGGGCGCGGTTCCTGCGCGCGCTTGCCCGAACCGGCTGCGTGATCGAGGCGTGCGCGGTGGCGGGCGTGTCCAAGCGCGCGGCCTATGCGCTGCGCCAGCGCAGCCCGCGCTTCGCGGCGGCGTGGAAACGCGCGCTTGAGGCGGAGCCGCCGCGCTCGATCGAGGCGGCGGCGTATGAACGCGCGGTGGAGGGGTGGCTGGAGCCGGTGTTCTTCCAGGGCGAGGTGGTGGGGCATCGCCGCCGCTATTCGGATAGCGCGCTCCGGCTGCTGCTCGCAAAGGCGGGGAAGGAGGCCGCGAAGGAAGCGGCGGGGCCGGACAAGGGCTATGCCAGCGCGGAAGAAACCAATCGCGTGCTGCTGGCGCGGCTCGATGCGATCGCGCGGCGTCGGCAGCGGGAGGCGATCGCCTTTGCCGATCGGATGGTGGCGGAGGGGAAGGCGCCGTGACGCTTTCCCCTCCGTGGTGGCAGATCAGTCGAGGCGGCGGGCCAGTTCGGTGTTGAGCGCCAGCGCGACGAGCGTGCCGATCGCGCCAGACAGCAGATAGCCGCCCGCCGCGATCAGCCCGAAATCCTTCGCCAGCACCAGCGCCGCGAACGGCGCGAAGCCCGCGCCGAACAGCCAGGCGAGATCGGAGGTGAGCGCGGCGCCGGTATAACGCGCGCGCTTCGGGAAGTTGCTCGTCACCGCGCCCGACGACTGGCCGAACGACAGGCCGAGCAGGATGAAGCCCAGCACCATGAACGCCGCCTCGCCCGCGCCGCCGGCATCGAGCAACTGCGGCGCGAAGCCGGAGAATACCGCGATCGCGGCGGCGGTATAGCCGAGCAGCGAGCGCCGCCCGATCCGATCCGCCAGCGCGCCCGAGGCGACGATCGCGGCGACGCCGAACGCGGCGCCGACCATCTCGATCACCAGGAAGCGCGTGATGCTCTCCCGCGTGAACAGCGCGACCCATGACAGCGGAAACACCGTGACCATGTGGAACAGGGCGAAGCTCGCCAGCGGGGCGAAGGCGCCGATGATGATGTTGCGCCACTGCGCCTTCACCGTCGCGACGACGGGGGAGGGGGTCAGCTCGCGCGACTTGAACATCTCGGTGAATTCCGGCGTCACCACCATGCGCAGCCGCGCGAACAGCGCGACGACGTTGATCGCGAAGGCGACGAAGAACGGATAGCGCCAGCCCCAGCTCATGAAATCGGCAAAGCCAAGCGTGCCGATGAAGAAGGCGAACAGCCCGCTCGCCACGATCAGCCCGAGCGGCGCGCCAAGCTGCGGCACCATCGCATACCAGCCGCGCCGGTTCGCCGGGGCGTTGAGCGCGAGCAGCGAGGCAAGGCCATCCCACGCGCCGCCCAGCGCGATGCCCTGGCCGATCCGCAGCAACGCGAGGATCGCGACCGAGGCCATCCCGATCGTGGCATAGCCCGGCAGGAAGCCCAGCGTCACGGTCGACGTGCCGAGCAGGAACAAGGCGATGGTGAGCTTCGTTCCGCGCCCGTGGCGGCGGTCGATCGCCATGAAGATCTGTGTGCCGATCGGCCGCGCGAGGAAGGCCAGCGGAAACAAGGCGAACGAGTAGAGCGTACCCGTCACGCGATCGACGAAGGGGAAGATCAGCTCGGGGAAAACGAGCACCGAGGCGATCGCGTAAACGAAGAAATCGAAGAACTCGGAGGTTCGGCCGATGATTACCCCGATCGCGATCTCGCCGGGACGAACGGGATGGGCGCCATGGGGCGCGTGCGGGTCGCGCCCGAGGGGTCCGGAATTAGCAATCGCTTCGGCCATCTGGCATAAACTCTCGAATGAAAATCACGCTCCCTTAGGCTCGCTGTTCCGGGCCGGGGATAGGACAAATTGTCCTATTTCGCAGTTGCACAATTCGATCTAGCCGGTGACCATCATGCACAAAATGGCTCGAAACTGGAAGTGGCCCCGCGCATTGCTCGCCATGCCGCTCCTCGCGGCGCTGGGCGGTTGCGACCTGGTGGTCATGAACCCATCCGGCGATGTCGCGCGCCAGCAGGCCGACCTGATCCTGTGGTCGACCGGGCTGATGCTGCTCATCATCATTCCGGTGATGATCCTGATCGTGGTCTTCGCCTGGCGCTATCGCGAGTCGAACCGCGAGGCCGAATACCATCCCGACTGGGATCATTCGACCGCGCTGGAGCTTATCATCTGGTCCGCCCCGCTGCTCATCATCATCGCGCTGGGCGCGCTGACCTGGGTGGCGACGCACACGCTCGATCCGTATCGCCCGCTCGATCGGCTGGCGCCGGGGCAGAAGGTGCCCGCCGCGCAGAAGCCGCTTGAGGTGCAGATCGTCTCGCTCGACTGGAAATGGCTGTTCATCTATCCCGAACAGGGCATCGCCACGATCAACGAACTGGTCGTGCCGGTCGATCGCCAGGTGCGTTTCCGCATGACCTCATCGGGCGTGATGAACACATTCTACGTCCCGGCGATGGCGGGCATGGTCTATACCATGGCGGGCATGGAGACGAAGCTCCACGCCGTGCTCAACAAGCCGGGCAATTATCTGGGCATGTCCGCCAATTACAGTGGCGCCGGCTTCTCCGGCATGGGCTTTCGCACCCATGCGGTGAACGATGCCGCCTTCACGCAATGGGTGGACAAGGCCAAGGCGAGCGGCGGCGCGCGGCTCGATACCGCGAGCTACCTGAAGCTCGAACAGCCGAGCGAGCGCGTGCCGGTGACCTATTTCAGCGGCGTCGAGCGCGGGCTGTTCGATCGCGCGGTGAACATGTGCGTGAAGCCGGGCACCACCTGCATGAGCGAATCGATGCACGGCCATATGCCGATGCCGCCGGCGCCCGCGACGGTTCCCGCCGCCGACGCGCCGCAATCGCACCAATCACATCAGTCGCACGGCGCCCATGCGCCGGCGACAGGGGCTTGAGGCCATGTCCGAATCCTTGACCAAAATGATCTTCGGCCGGCTGTCGCTGGAATCGTTTCCGTATCACGAACCGATTGTCGTCGCGACCTTCGCCGGCGTCGTGCTGGGCGGCATCGCGCTCTTTGGCGCGATCACCTATTTCAAGCTGTGGCGTTATCTGTGGACCGAATGGTTCACCACCGTCGATCACAAGCGCATCGGCATCATGTATGTGATCCTGGGCATCGTGATGCTGCTGCGCGGCTTTGCCGATGCGATCATGATGCGCATCCAGCAGGCGATGGCGTTCGGCGGCAGCGAGGGATATCTCAACGCCCACCATTACGACCAGATCTTCACCGCGCATGGCGTGATTATGATCTTCTTCGTGGCGATGCCGCTGGTCACCGGGCTGATGAACTATATCATGCCGCTCCAGATCGGCGCGCGTGACGTTTCGTTCCCGTTCCTCAACAATTTCAGCTTCTGGATGACCGCCGCCGGCGCGATGCTGGTGATGGCGAGCCTGTTCATCGGCGAATTCGCGCGCACCGGCTGGCTGGCGATGGCGCCGCTGTCGGGCCTCGATTTCTCCCCCGACGTGGGCGTCGATTATTATATATGGGCGTTGCAGATAGCGGGCGTCGGCACCACGCTTTCGGCGATCAACCTGATTACGACGATCGTGAAGCTGCGCGCGCCGGGCATGACGATGATGAAGATGCCGGTCTTCACCTGGTCCGCGCTCGTCACCAACGTGCTGATCGTCGCCGCCTTCCCGGTGCTGACCGCGGTGCTCGCGCTGCTCAGCCTCGATCGCTACGTCGATACGCATTTCTTCACGAACGAATTGGGCGGCAACCCGATGATGTACGTGAACATGATCTGGATCTGGGGGCATCCGGAGGTTTACATCCTCGTGCTGCCGGCGTTCGGCGTGTTCAGCGAAGTCGTCTCGACCTTTTCGGGCAAGCGCCTGTTCGGCTATACCTCGATGGTCTATGCGCTGATCGTGATCTGCATCCTTTCCTATCTGGTGTGGCTGCATCACTTCTTCACGATGGGATCGGGCGCGACGGTCAACAGCTTCTTCGGCATCACCACGATGATTATCTCGATCCCCACGGGGGCGAAGATCTTCAACTGGCTGTTCACGATGTACAAGGGCCGCATCCGTTTCGAGCTGCCGATGATGTGGGCGATCGCCTTCATGCTGACGTTCGTGATCGGCGGCATGACCGGCGTGCTGCTCGCCGTGCCCCCGGCCGATTTCGTGCTGCACAACTCGCTGTTCCTCGTCGCGCATTTCCATAACGTGATTATCGGCGGCGTGGTGTTCGGGATGTTCGCGGGGATCAATTACTGGTGGCCCAAGGCGTTCGGCTTCAAGCTCGATCGCAAATGGGGGCTGGTGAGCTTCTGGAGCTGGGTGATCGGCTTCTGGGTGGCGTTCACCCCGCTCTATATCCTGGGCCTGATGGGGATCACCCGCCGGCTGCGCACGTTCGACGATCCGAGCCTGCAAATCTGGTTCATCATCGCCGGGATCGGCGCCGCGATCATCGCGGTGGGCATCGCGGCCTTCATCATCCAGATCTATGTCAGCATCCGCAACCGCGAGGCGCTGGCGGACGTGACGGGCGATCCGTGGAACGGCCGTTCGCTCGAATGGTCCACCTCCTCGCCGCCGCCGAACTATAACTTCGCGTTCACGCCCGTGATCCACGATCTCGACGCCTGGGCGGACATGAAGGCGCGCGGCGCATATGCGCCGGACAAGGGCTGGATCGACATCCATATGCCGCGCAACACCGGGGCGGGCGTGATCCTCGCCGGGCTTTCCGCGGCGGCAGGGTTCGGCATGATCTGGCACATGTGGTGGCTGGCGGCGCTGGGGATGCTGGGGGTGATCGGCTATGCGATCTTCCACACGTTCAACTATGATCGCGATTATTTCATCACGGCCGCCGAAGTGGCCGAGACGGAGACCGCGCGCCTGAAGGCGCTGGCGGCGGCGCCAACCATGAACGCGGGGGCCTGAACCATGGCGCAAAGCAATCTGATCGCCGCCGACGGCACCCCGGTTTATTGGGAGACCGAGCCGCATCATCATGAGAGCGGGGGCAGCACGCTGCTGGGCTTCTGGCTCTACATCATGAGCGACTGCCTGATCTTCGCGATGCTGTTCGCCTCCTGGGGCGTCTATGGCCGCAATTTCGCGGGCGGCCCCGCCTCGCACGAACTGTTCGACCTGAAGCTGGTGGCGCTCAACACCGCGCTCTTGCTGTTCTCGTCGATCACTTACGGTTTCGCGATGATCGCGGCCCATGCCAAGCGCCAGAAGGCGACGCTCGGCTGGCTGGTGGTGACCCTGCTGTTCGGCCTGGGCTTCCTCGGGGTGGAATTGTACGAATTCTCCCACATGCTCCATGAAGGGGCGGGGCCGTCGCGCTCGGCGTTCCTCTCCAGCTTCTATGCGCTGGTCGGCACCCACGGGCTGCACGTTACCTTCGGCTCGATCTGGCTGATCGTGCTGATGGTGCAGGTGTCGCGCAAGGGGCTGATGGCGGCCAATGTGCGGCGGCTGGAATGCCTGTCGCTGTTCTGGCACTTCCTCGACGTCGTGTGGATCGGCGTCTTCACCTTCGTCTATCTGCTGGGGTCGATGGCATGAGCGCGCATCAACACGAAACCGACGATCACGGCGCGGGCGGCGCGGCGCACGGCACGCGGCGCGATTATGTCACCGGCTTCCTGCTGTCGCTGGTGCTCACCGCGATACCGTTCGCGCTGGTGATGAGCGGCGTGATCGCCGATACCCGCATCACCGCCGCGATCATCATGGTGTTCGCGATGGTGCAGATCGTCGTCCATATGATCTACTTCCTTCACATGAACGCGCGCTCCGAAAACGGCTGGACGCTGATGGCGCTGATCTTCACGATCATCATCATCGTGATCGGGCTGGCGGGTTCGCTGTGGGTGATGGTCAACATGAATTACCACATGATGCCGGCGATGCCGGAGCCGCACCCCGCGGCGCATACGATGGACATGGGCGCGATGTGAGCACGGCCTCGCCCGTCGTCTTTCCCCGGCCCGCTTCGCCACATTGGCGGGGCGGGCCGGTGTCGTTCAGGCGGCGGCGATGAGATCGCTGATCGCGAAGCTGCTGGTGGCGGCGGGCGTGCTCGGCTTCCTGTCGCTCGGCGTGTGGCAGATCGAGCGATTGCAGTGGAAGCGCGCGCTGATCCGGCAGGTGGATGCAAAGCTCGCCGCCGCGCCGGTGCCCGCGCCGCCCGCCGCCTACCGCGCGACCGCGGCGGACAGCTACACCCGCGTCACGGCGCGCGGGCGATGGCTTTCCGGGCATGACGCTTATGTGCAGGCGGTGACGGCGCTTGGCGGCGGCTATTGGGTGATGACCCCGCTCGATACGCCGGGTGGCCGCATCATCGTCAATCGCGGGTTCGTGCCGACCGACATGCGCGGGCGCGCGCCGGCCGCGAGCGGGGCGGCGAGCGTTACCGGGCTGTTGCGGCTGACCGAGCCGGGCGGGGGGTTCCTGCGCGCCAACGATCCCGCCGCGGGCCGCTGGTATTCGCGCGACGTGGCGGGAATCGCGGCGGCGCGCGGGCTGGGGCCGGTGGCGCCATGGTTCATCGACGCGGGTGCGAACGGCGATGGCTGGCCGCGCGGCGGGCTGACCATCGTTTCCTTCCGCAACAGCCATCTGAGCTATGCGCTCACCTGGTTCGCGATGGCCGCGCTGCTCGCCTGGCTGGGGTGGCGCGCGTGGCGCAAGGGCGCGCAGTGATCGCCGCGCAGCGCCCGGACGACGCCGCGCGGCGCAACCTGCTGCTGCTGATCCTGCTGCGCTGGCTGGCGGTGGGCGGGCAGCTCGTGACGATCCTGGCGGTGGAATTCGGCATGGGCATCCGCCTGCCGCTCGCCCCGATGCTGACGACGATCGGCGGGCTGGTGGTGCTGAACCTCGTCCAGCTCGCCACCGCGCGCTTCCCCGTCACCAATGCCGAGCTGCTCGGCGCGCTGCTGATCGACGTGACGGCGCTGAGCGTCCAGCTCGCGCTGTCGGGCGGGGCGACCAATCCGTTCATCACGCTGTTCCTGTTGCAGGTCGTGCTTGGCGCGGTGCTGCTCGAAACATGGTCTAGCTGGCTGCTCGTCGCGGTGACGAGCGGGGCGTTCGCGCTACTCGCGGTGGTCCACCGCCCGCTGCCGCTGCCCGCCGGGTTCGCCAGCCGGTTGTCATTGCCCTATATGGTGGGAAGCTGGCTCACCTTCACGATGGCGGCGGTGCTGCTGGTGACGTTCGTGACCCGCAGCGCGCGCAACCTGCGCCAGCGCGACGCACACCTTGCCGCGATGCGCCAGCGCGCGGCGGAGCAGGAACAGATCGTGCGGATGGGATTGCTGGCAAGCGGCGCGGCGCACGAACTCGGCACGCCTCTGTCCACCCTGTCGGTAACGCTGGGGGACTGGCGGCGCGAGGCGGATACGCGCTCCTTCCCACGCCTCGCCGCCGAGATCGCCGATCTTGAGACGGAGGTGGCGCGCTGCAAGGAAATCCTCGCCGGCATCCTGTTCGCCGCCGGGGAAGTGACCGGGGAGGCGCCGGCGCGCACCACGCTGCGCCGCTTCGTCGGGCGGATCATCGAGCGGTGGGGCGGGGCGGGGCAGGTGACGCTCGACGATTGCCTGTGGCGCGATCCGCCGATCGTGGCCGATCGCGCGCTGGCGCAAACGCTGGTCAACCTGCTCGACAATGCGATCGAGGCGGGGGCGAGCGCGATCACCCTGACGCTCGCGCTCGACGACGATGCCGACGGCGACGAGGAGATCGTGATCGCCGTGCGCGATAACGGGCGCGGTTTCCCCCCCGATTTCCTCGACAGCATCGGGCGCCCGTATCAGAGCACCAAGGATCGGCGCGGCGCGGGGCTGGGGCTGTTCCTCGCCACCAATGTGCTGCGCACGCTGGGCGGAACGCTGGAGGCGCGCAACGATGCGCATCGCGGCGCGATCGTGACGCTGCGGCTGCCGCTCGCCGCGCTCGCGCTTGAGGACGCGGCGGCGGATAATGCCGGGCGCGGCGAATGGGGCACGGACGAATGGGCCGAGGAGAATTGGAGATGAGCGCGGGCCGGCTGCTGATCGTCGAGGATGACGCGGTGTTCGCCCGCACGCTCGGGCGATCGTTCGAGCGGCGCGGCTATCAGGTGGAGGTGCTGAACGGGCCGGAAGGCGTGGAGGAAGCCGCGCGGCGCTTCGCCCCCGATCATGCGGTGATCGACCTGCGGCTGGGCGGCGGGGCATCCGGGCTGACCTGCGTGCAGATGCTCCACGCGATTGATCCGGCGATGCGGATCGTGGTGCTGACCGGCTTCGCCAGCATCGCCACGGCGGTGGAGGCGATCAAGCTGGGCGCGACCAATTACCTGACCAAGCCCGCCAATACCGACGATATCGAAGCCGCGTTCGCGCGGGTGGCGGGCGATCCCGGCGCCGATATCGCCACCCGCGCGACGAGCATCAAGACGCTGGAATGGGAGCATATCCATCAGACTTTGGTGGATACCGATTTCAACATTTCGGAGGCCGCGCGGCGGCTGGGGCTGCACCGGCGGACGCTGGCGCGCAAGCTGGAGAAGCGGCACATCTGAGCGGCGACGGCCTGCGCGGGCGCGCGCCTTCAGATCATGTGGCGATAGACGATGAACCCCGATTTTTCCGCGATCCGATCATAGAGCCGCATCGCGGTTTCGTTCGTTTCATGGGTTTGCCAATAGACGCGCGACGCCCCGGCGGTGCGCGCATAATCGTAAACCGCCTCGATCAGCGCCCGGCCAACGCCTTTGCCGCGCGCGTCGCTCGCTGCAAAGAGATCCTGAAGATAGACGCTGGGCGCGATCGCGGTGGTGCTGCGGTGAAGCAGATAATGCGTGAAGCCGAGCAGCCGGCCCCCCTGTTCGGCGACCAGCGCGTGGACCGGCTCATAGGGATCGAAGAAGCGCGTCCAGGTGGTGCGCGTTATCTCCGGCGCGAGCGCGGTATCGCCCGCGCGCCCGTAAAAGGCGTTATACCCATCCCATAGCGGCAACCAGCGCGCATGGTCGCCGGGCTGGATCGGGCGAACGATCATGGCTTCGCTGGTCATGCTGCCGCTCAGAACGCCGCGATGCCGGTGATCGCGCGGCCGAGGATCAGCGCATGGACATCGTGCGCGCCCTCATAGGTGTTGACCGTCTCGAGGTTCATCAGGTGGCGCATCACCTGATATTCGCCCGAAATGCCGTTGCCGCCGTGCATGTCGCGCGCCATCCGCGCGATATCGAGCGCCTTGCCGACATTGTTGCGCTTGACGATCGAGATCATCTCCGGCGCGAAACGGCCCTCGTCCATCAGCCGCCCGACACGCAGCGAGGCTTGCAGGCCGAGCGCGATCTCGGTCTGCATGTCGGCGAGCTTCTTCTGATAGAGCTGGTTGGCGGCGAGCGGCTTGCCGAACTGGTGGCGATCGAGGCCATATTGCCGTGCCGCGTGCATACAGAATTCCGCCGCGCCGAGCGAACCCCATGAAATGCCGTAGCGCGCGCGATTGAGGCAGCCGAACGGGCCTTTCAGCCCCTGCACCTCGGGAAGCAGCGCATCCTCGCCGACCTCCACCTCATCCATCATCACCATCCCGGTGATCGAGGCGCGCAGCGAAAGCTTGCCCTCGATCTTGGGCGCGGAGAGGCCCTTCATGCCCTTTTCGAGCACGAAGCCACGGATGCCGCCGCCATGCGCATCCGACTTGGCCCAGATCACGAACACATCGGCGATCGGCGCGTTACTGATCCACGTCTTGCTGCCGGAAATGCGATAGCCGCCGTCGGTCTTCACCGCGCGGGTCTTCATGCCGCCGGGGTCCGATCCCGCATCGGGCTCGGTCAGCCCGAAGCAGCCGATCCATTCGCCGCTGGCGAGTTTGGGGAGATATTTGCGCTTCTGCGCTTCCGAGCCATAGGCATAGATCGGATACATCACGAGGCTCGACTGCACCGACATCATTGAGCGATACCCTGAGTCGATGCGCTCCACCTCGCGCGCGACGAGGCCATAAGCGACGTAAGACGCGCCGACCCCGCCATATTCCGCCGGCACCGTCGGCCCGAGCAGGCCGAGCGCGCCCATCTCGCGGAAGATTTCGGGATCGGTCGTCTCATGCGCGAAGGCATCAATGATGCGTGGCGCCAGCTTGTCCTCAGCATAGGCGCGCGCGGTATCGCGCACCATCCGCTCGTCATCGCTCAACTGATCGTCGAGCAAAAAGGGGTCAGCCCAGTCGAACGCGCCCATGCCGGCCATCATCATCTCCTCACGCCTGCCTGTCGCTTTGCGGGATTGGCGGCGATTGTCCAGAGGGCGCGGACGGCAAAAGGGGCCGCCCGCCACCCGGCGAACGGCCCCTTTTATCAGACGATCCCGCGGTTCAGGCGAAACGAACGGTGGTCGTCGTGCGGCGGCGGTGGCGCATCGCGCCCGCGATGCCGCCCATGCCGAGGATCATCAGCGCCCAGGTCGCCGGTTCAGGCACCGCGCCGACCGCGCCCGCGGTGAAGGAGACGAACCCGCCGTAGCTCGAAAACCGCTGCGCGTTCTTGTAGCTGACCGACAGCGTCTGCACGCCCGCGAGGACGGGCAGCGTGATCGTGCGATCCTCGATCCAGCCGCTGCTGTTGATGTCGAAGTTCACGCCGTTCAGCGTCACCGAGGTGAAATCGAGATCGTTGAACGTGAAGCGCAGGCCGATCGAGCCGACATAGCCGAACACGCTGCCATCCGACGGCACGGTGAAATTATAGACATCGGTGCCCGAGCCATGCGGATGGGCGTTGCCGAAGGCGCCGCTCAGCGTGCCCAGCACCGGAACCAGATTGATCGTCGTCGCGGCCGAAGCCGGCGCGGCGACGAACGCCGCAGCCGCTGCCGTCGCCAGGAAAGCCATCTTGTTCATCACATCATCCCCAGAAAAGTTGGGGGCCGGATGCCAAGGCTCCTTGATTAATAAAAGATTAAATATTCGAGACATTGTGCCAAACTGGCACGCCAGCGGGTGGCTCAGCCCAGTTCATGGGCGTAGCGCGGCTGATCTATCGCCAGCGTATCGAGCGCGCACGCCTTCATATGCGCGATCAGGCGCGGATCGTCAGGCGCGATCGCGCCGTCGCGGATCGCCGCCACCAGCAGCGCGTCGAGCGCGTCACGATCGCCGGTGTCGTCGCGACCGAGCAAAGCGGCGATCCGGGCGGCGGCGCGCGCATCGGCGGCGGGGCCGAGCGCCATGTCGCGCGCGGCGATCTCCAGCGCGTTGCGCGCGACGCGCAGGGTGAAGCCGCTCGCGCTGCCGTCGACCGGGAGCCAGCCCGCGACGCCCGCTACCAATGCCTGTGCGGTGGGATGCGTAATCATGCTGCGTTCCGTTCGATGATGGCGACGATATCCGCCTCTGTTTCCGACAATCGCCGCCCGATCACGGCGCGTTCCGGCCCGGCGGAGGGGGCCGCGGCCCAGCGCGCGTGCATCATCGTCGTCATCACGCCCCATTTCAGGCTGCCGAGCATCTGCCAGAAATCGACGCGCTCCTTGGCGATCGGCGCGCCGCCCGCCGCGACATAGCCATCGAGCAGATCATCGAGATCGCCGAACCCGCCGACGCGATGCTCTGGCCGCCCGAAGCGCCAGCTATTGGTGCAGATCCAGCCGATATCCTCCGCCGGATCGCCGATATGCGCCAGTTCCCAATCGAGCACGGCGGCAAGCCCGGTGGCGGGATCGACCATCAGATTGCCGTTGCGGAAATCGCCGTGGACCAAGGTGAGGTCGGTCGCCTCCGGCGCGCGGCGTTCGAGCCAGCGGAACGCGGCCTCGATCGTCGGGCGGACCAGCCCGGATGCGCGCCATGTTTCCTCGTAATTCGCAAGCGTGGCGCGGATATCGAGCGTGGCGAGTTCGGCGAGCGGCGGGGTGGCGTGAATCCGCGCGAGCGCCGCGCCGCATTGCCGCGCGAGGCAGGGGCGAACCGCGTCGAACGCGGGGTCTGTGGCGATGCGCTTGCCCAATGTCTCGCCCGATACGCGGCGCATGACATACGCCTCGCCAAGCCCGTCCGCCTCGGTGCAGATATGCACCACCTCGGGCGCGGGGACGCCATGCGCGACCGCCGCCGCGATCAGCTCCGCCTCGATTCGGAGCGGCGGCTTGCTGCCGGGGTGGGTGGCGAGCGGGGAATCGCCCCTGCGCAGGATGAGTTGGGTCGATTCGCCGGCGGCGGGAACCAGCGTGAACGCCCATGTCTCCATGCTCGCGCCGCCGGTGAGCAGCCCGAGATCGGCGATGCGCGCATTGCCGCCCGCCATCACCGGCGCCAGCACCGCAAGCCTTTCCGCAACGTCCGCCATATGCTTCCTTATCTTTTCAGGCTGGCCAATCATGCCGCGCTGCGCCAAATTGCATAGAACTCTAAGGATTGTTCAGAGAGGATCAATATGGATTTCGCACTGCCCCAGGATCTGATCGACTATCTGGCCGAACTGGATGCCTTCATCGAGGCGGAAATCAAGCCGCTTGAGGAGGCGGACGACAACGTCCGCTTTTTTGATCACCGCCGCGAATGGGCGCGGACCGATTTCGAGAATGGTGGTTTGCCGCGCCACGAATGGGAGGCATTGCTGCACGAGGCGAAGCGCCGCGCGGACAAGGCCGGGCATCTGCGATTCGCGCTGCTCCCCAAATTCGGCGGCAAGGGCGGATCGAATCTGTGGATGTGCGTGATCCGCGAATATCTCGCCTCCAAGGGGCTGGGGCTGCACAACGATCTGCAGAATGAACATTCGATCGTCGCCAACAATCCCTTCGCCAAGATGTTCGACGATTTCGGCACCGAGGAGCAGAAGGCCGAATTCATCCCCGGTATGCTCGACGGCAGCAAGCGCATCACCTTCGGCCTGACCGAGCCGGATCACGGATCGGACGCGACCCATATGGAAACGCGCGGGCGTCGGCAGGAGCGCGACGGCGTTTCCGGCTGGCTGCTCAACGGCGAGAAGATGTGGACGACGGGGATGCACGTCGCGACGCATTGCGCCCTGTTCGCGCGGACCAGCGGCGAGGATGGCGCGGCACGCGGCATCAGTTGCTTCCTCGTGCCGTCGGACGCGCCGGGGGTGAAGATCGAGGAATATCTCTGGACCTTCAACATGCCGACCGATCACCCGCGCGTCAGCTTCAATGACGTATGGGTGCCCGACAGCGCGATGTTCGGCCCCGCCGACAACGGCCTGCCGCTGGCGCAGAGCTTCGTCCATGAAAACCGCATCCGCCAGGCCGCCTCCAGCCTTGGCGCGGCGGTTTACTGCATCGAGGAAGCGGTGCGCTATGCCCGCCAGCGCAAGCCGTTCGGCGAGGAACTGGCGCGCAACCAGGCGATCCAGTTCCCGCTGGTCGAACTCGCCACGCAGACCGAGATGCTGCGCCTGCTGATCCGCAAGACCGCATGGGAAATGGATCAGATGCCCCATCCGGAGGTGGAGAAGCGCATCTCCGACAAGGTGAGCATGTGCAATTACTGGGCGAACCGGCTGTGCTGCGAGGCGGCGGATCGCGCGATGCAGGTGCATGGCGGCATCGGCTATTCACGGCACAAGCCGTTCGAGCATATCTATCGCCACCACCGCCGCTATCGCATCACCGAGGGCGCGGAGGAAATCCAGATGCGCAAGGTGGGGGCGTTCCTGTTCGGCTATCTCGGGCCGAAGCGGAAGGAATTCGCCGACCTCGGCTGGGACGATGTGGATTACCGGACCGAGAGCCAGATCCGCCCGCGCAGCGGCTGGCAGGCGATCGGGGCTGAGCGCTAAGCGCCGCCGCCCTGTCTCGCGGCGGGGAGCCACCTCGCCGTTCGTGCTGAGCTTGTCGAAGCACTGTCTTTCTTCCGGTGAAGAAATGGGCAGCCCTTCGACAGGCTCAGGGCGAACGGATTTGAGGTGATCCCGACTCTTCCGGCCTCGCCGTCTGCCGCCTGCGTGGATCACGGCACGAGGCCGGGGTGGCGGGCTTTGGCCGGGGCGGGACTTGCGGCGGCGCAGCGAATCGGCGTAACATCTGTTATGGTAGGTTGGGGAGACGGACATGCTGAAGACGCGGTTCACCGAGGCGTTCGGGGTTGAATATCCGATCGCGCAGGGCGGGATGCAGTGGGTGGGGCGCGCGCCGCTGGTCGCCGCGGTCGCCAATGCCGGCGCGCTCGGCTTCATCACCGCGCTGACCCAGCCGACGCCCGAGGCGCTGGCGAAGGAAATCGCGCGCTGCCGCGACCTGACCGACAAGCCGTTCGGCGTGAATCTCACGATCCTGCCCACGATCACGCCCCCGCCTTATGCCGAATATCGCCGCGCGATCATCGAGGGTGGGGTGAAGATCGTCGAGACCGCGGGCTACAAGCCGCAGGAGCATGTCGACGATTTCAAGGCGCACGGGATCAAGGTGATCCACAAATGCACCGCCGTCCGCCACGCGCTTTCCGCCGAGCGGATGGGCGTGGACGCGATCTCGATCGACGGCTTCGAATGCGCGGGCCATCCGGGCGAGGATGATATCCCCGGCCTGATCCTGATCCCGGCGGCGGCGAACAAGGTGACGGTGCCGATGCTCGCCTCGGGCGGGTTCGGCGACGGGCGCGGGCTGGTCGCGGCGCTCGCGCTGGGCGCGGACGGCATCAACATGGGCACGCGCTTCTGCGTCACCAAAGAGGCCGAAATCCCCGAAAGCTTCAAGCAGCAGATGGTGGCGAACGACGAGCGCGCGACCGATCTGATCTTCCGCACGCTGCACAATACAGCGCGGGTGATGAAGAACGCGGTGAGCCAGGAAGTCGTGGCGATCGAGCGGCGCGGGGGCGCGAAGTTCGAGGATGTGCAGCATCTTGTCGCGGGCAAGCGCGGGGTGGCCGCGATGGAGAATGGCGATACCGATGGCGGAATCTGGTCCGCCGGCATGGTGCAGGGGCTGATCCATGACGTGCCGAGCGTGAAGGAACTGGTCGATCGCATTGTCGCCGAGGCGGAGGAGATCATCGACGGGCGGCTCGCCGCGATGGTCCATCGCTACGCCGGGGCGGCGGCTTAGGGCCGACGCGACGTTCGGCCCATGCCGGCCTGCAAATGGCGGTTTCCCCGCGCTGTCTGTTGCTCGCCTGGCTTTGCTACGCCGCGCTTGCGGATAACGGGGAAACCGCCATTTCGGCGCGGCCCGGCCTGAATGTCGCGTGTCCCGGCATCGCGCCGGGTGGCGGGCGGGAAATGGTCTTTTTGTGATTGCGGGCGGCGCGCGCGATGCCCCGCCCGCGTGCGCCGATCGCCGGATGCGACGAACGGTTTGGCGCACCCCGCGGAAATCTCCTTCCCGTTCAGCGGGATGCCGAACGCGTCCCGAATCGGGACGATGAATGGTTGCCAACGCATTGATTGTATTTCCGATGCGGACCTATCCTCCCGCATCGACCGCACGAGTCGCGGTCAATAACAAAACGGCCAAGTTGGACTGATGCGCGCTTAGCGCTTCGGCGGTTCTGCGCGCGAGCGAGAAGGACATTGTGCCATGCGTAAACTTGCATTCGGATTATTGGTGGCGACCGCCGGAATGGCGGCGAGCAGCGCGGCGTCGGCCGCCGTGTTGTTCGATTTCTCCAGCGCGCCAGGCAATATCGGGCCGACCCATACCTATACTTCCGGCGGCCTTTCGGTAACGGCCAGCGGCTTCAACCCTTCCGGTTCGCCGATCGACCTTTTCGGCAAGAATTTCGGCGGAGACGAGAATGGGATCGGCCTCGCCGGCGCGCTGGATAATGAAATCGCCACCGGATTCGGCTTCGTGCAACTCGATGTCGGCCAGCTTCTCGGCAAGGTTTCGCTCATACAATTCTTCACCGGCAGCACGACGAACGGCGAAACCTGGAACGTCTACGGCAGCCACACCGCGGGATCATATTCCGGATCGCCGCTGATTAGCGGCACGACCGAGGAAATTTACAACGCGCTGCCCGGTCTCGGCACCTATAAATATTATGATTTCGTCTCGAGCGGATATTCAGGAGACACGCCCCACAACTTCCTGATCGGCGGCCTCTCCGTCGTGCCCTCGGTTCCCGAACCGGCGACCTGGGCGCTGATGATCCTGGGCTTCGGGATGATCGGCGGAACCTTGCGCCGCCGGCGCGCCACGACGAGCCTGCGCTACACCGCAGCCTGACGAACCCGCGCGATTTATCGCCCAAGGCAGCCCCCGGCATGGTTTTCCGGGGGCTGTCTGCATCGGCCCCCGCGCCGATCAATCCGGCCAGCCGCCGGTCTGGCGCAACGCCTCGCCCAGCAGAATCGCGGCGGACACCGCGATGTTGAGCGAGCGGAAGCCGGGACGCATCGGCACGCGTACCCGCAAATCGGCGCGATCGTGCACCGCCTGCGGCACGCCCGCGCCCTCCGATCCGAACAGCAGGATATCGTCGGCGCGGAAATGCGCCTCTGGTAGCGAAATCGCGCCGCTGGTGGTGGCGAGCACGATGCGCCCGCCAGCCTGAGCGACAAAGGCCGCCCAGTCCGCGTGGCGCGTCACTTCCACGGCGCCCGCATAATCCATCCCGGCGCGGGCCAGCGCGCGATCGCTCCACGGGAAGCCCATCGGCTCGATCAGATCGACTCCGGCGCCCATGCACGCCGCGAGCCTGAGGATCGTGCCGACATTGCCCGCGATATCGGGTTCGTGGAGGGCGATGCGCATCACGGCGCGATTAGCGCGCACGGCTTTCCTGCGGAAGGGGCGATCCCTAGGATAATGATTAAACGCAAAATGCTGTTGGCAGCGGCGGGGGTGGCGGCTATCAGGCCCGAGCCTCCGTGGGGACGGGTGGTCAAAAGGTGGGCGTGGGAGGATCTCGATCCGCTACGATGCGCCCGCCCGACAGGAAGGGACAAGGGTTAGCGAATGGCGACGGTCGAAGACACGATTCCCCCGGGTGCGAACCCAGTCCGATATCTTGAGGAAGATCACGATCCCCGCCGTCGCGATTTCATCAATATCGCCGCCGTAGCCTGGGCGGGCGTGGGCGCGGGCGTCGTCGTCCTGCCGCTCATCAACCAGATGAACCCTTCCGCCGATGTGCTCGCGCAGGCGACCACCGATGTCGATCTGTCGAAGATCGCACCGGGGCAGGCGATCAAGACGATCTATCGCAAGCAGCCCCTGTTCGTGCGCAACCTGACGCCGAAGGAAATCGCGGAGGCCGATGCGGTGCCGCTCAGCACGCTGCGCGACCCGCAGACGCTGGAGCAGCGCACCAAGCCGGGCAAGAAGAACTGGCTCATCACGCTCGGCGTCTGCACCCACCTCGGCTGCGTGCCGCTGGGCGCGGGCGAGGGCGAGAATCGCGGGCCGTTCGGCGGCTATTTCTGCCCGTGCCATGGCTCGGCATACGATACGGCGGCGCGGATCCGGCAGGGGCCGGCGCCGCTGAACCTGTTCGTACCGCCCTATACTTTCAAGTCTGACACGGCCGTCACGGTCGGTTGAGGTAGCGCACAATGAGCTTTCCCTGGGCCAAACATTATGAGCCGAAGCAGCCGCTGATGCGGTGGCTGGACGAGAAGCTGCCGCTGCCGCGCCTCGTCTATAATTCGATCGGCGCCGGTTATCCGGTGCCGCGCAACCTCAATTACTGGTGGAACTTCGGCGTGCTCGCCGGGGTGGCGCTGGTGTGCCAGATCATCACCGGCGTGGTGCTGGCGATGCATTATGCGCCCAACGCGCTGGTCGCCTTCGGCTCGACCGAACATATCATGCGCGATGTCAACGGCGGCTGGCTGCTGCGCTATGCGCACGCCAACGGCGCGTCGATGTTCCTGTTTGTGGTTTACGTCCATATCGCGCGCGGCCTCTATTACGGCTCGTACAAGGCGCCGCGCGAGATGGTGTGGCTGCTGGGCGTGGTGATCTTCCTGCTGATGATGGCAACCGCCTTCATGGGCTATGTGCTGCCATGGGGCCAGATGAGCTTCTGGGGCGCGCAGGTCATCACCGGCTTCTTCTCGGCGATACCGGGGGTGGGCGAAACGATCCGCATCTGGCTGCTCGGCGGATTCGCGCCCGACAATGCCGCGCTGAACCGTTTCTTCTCGCTGCACTATCTGCTGCCGTTCGTTATCTTCGGCGTCATCATCCTGCACATCTGGGCGCTGCACATTCCAGGCTCCAGCAACCCGACCGGCGTGGACGTGAAGGGTGAGCAGGATACCGTGCCCTTCCATCCATATTACACCGCCAAGGACGGCGTTGGCGTCGGCGTGTTCTTCGTGGTGTTCGCGGTGCTGGTGTTCTTCGCGCCGAACCTCTTGGGCCATCCGGACAATTATATCGAGGCGAACCCGCTCTCGACCCCGGCGCACATCGTGCCCGAATGGTATTTCCTGCCGTTCTACGCGATCCTGAAGTCGTTCACCTTCAACTTCCTGTGGATCCCGGCGAAGCTGTGGGGCGTGCTGGCGATGTTCGGCTCGATCCTGCTGCTGTTCTTCCTGCCGTGGCTGGATTCGTCGCCGGTGCGCTCGGCCAGCTATCGCCCGAAATATCGCTGGTTCCTGGGCGTGCTGCTCGTCGACGTGCTGGTGCTCGGCTATGTCGGCGGGGCGGAGCCGATCGCGCGCAACGTGATGATGGGGCAGATCGCCTCGGCTTATTACTTCGCGCACTTCCTGATTATCCTGCCGATGGTCGCGCGTTCGGAGCGGCCGCGCCCGCTGCCGAATTCGATCACCGAAGCCGTGCTGGCAAAGCATGGCGAAACACAGCCGGCTCAACCGGCGCTGGCACACTGAGCCGAACGGGGGACTGACAAGACAATGGTTCGTACCATCGCACTCCTGATCGGCGCGGCGTTCCTGACGGCGCTCAGCTTCGCGCTGTTCGGCACGGTGAAGACTTCTATCACCGATCCGACGCCCGAATCCGCCGAGCACGTCTATCGCGTCGAGCCGGAAAATATCGGGCTGAAGTCCGCCGGGCTGTTCGGCACCTTCGATCGCCAGCAGGTCCAGCGCGGTTTCCAGGTTTTCAAGGAAGTCTGCGCCGCCTGCCACTCGCTGAAATACGTCCACTTCCGCGATCTCACCAAGCTCGGCTATTCCGAGGCGCAGGTGAAGGCGATCGCGCAAGCCTGGGTGATCGAGCAGCCGAGCATCAACCCGGATACGGGCGAGGCGGCGACGCGCAAGAACGTGCCCGCCGATCCATTCCCGTCGCCGTTCGCCAACGAGGTCGCCGCGCGCGCCGCGAACAACAACGCGCTGCCGCCCGATCTCTCGCTGATGGCGAAGGCGCGCGAGGACGGCCCCAATTATATCCACGCGCTGCTGATGGGCTATCGCAACCAGCCGGCTGAACTGGTGAAGAAATTCCCCGGCTCCGTCACGCCGTCGGGCCTGCACTATAACCCGGTGTTCGCGAACCTGAACATCGCGATGCCGCCGCCGCTGACCGCCGATGGCCAGGTCAGCTATACCGACGGCACCAAGGCGACCAAGGATCAGATGGCGCGCGACGTTGCCGCCTTCCTGACCTGGACGGCGGAGCCGAACCTGGAATCGCGCCATGGCGCGGGGCTGGCGTCGGTGATCTTCCTCGCGATCTTCTGCTTCCTCGCCTGGGGCGCCTATCAGAACGTGTGGCGCGACATTAAGCATTGAGGGCGGGCCGCGCCTTCACCCATGTGAAGGATGCGGGACAAATGAAACGGCGGTCGTGGTGCGAACCCCGGCCGCCGTTTTGCGTTGGAGCGGTTTTGCGATCCGGCCGCATCGGATCGTCGCGCGACCTTCCTTGTGTTCGCCGCGATTTTACGCGCCGGCGGGTGATTCCACCGGCCTCGAAATCGCTCTAGGATCGCGCGGAAAGGAGATGCCGGTGAACGACGATCTGAAGGCGCTGATCCGCACCATCCCGGATTTCCCCAAGCCCGGCATCGCGTTTCGCGATATCACCACGCTGCTGCTGTCGCCCGCCGGGCTCGCGGCGAGCGTCGAGCGGATGGTCGCGGCGACCGACGGGCCGGTCGATCTCGTCGCGGGAATCGAGGCGCGCGGCTTCCTGTTCGCCGCCGCGCTGGCGGTGCCGCTCGGCGCGGGCGTGCTGCTGATCCGCAAGGACGGCAAGCTGCCGGGGGCGACGATCGCGGAGGATTATGCGCTCGAATATGGCAGTGACCGGATCGCGATGCACGCCGATGCGCTGGCGCCGGGCGCGCGCGTGCTGCTGGTCGACGATCTGATCGCCACCGGCGGCACCGCGCGCGCCGCGATCCGCCTGCTGCGCAAGGCGGGCGCGATCGTGACGCAGGCGCAGTTCCTGATCGACCTCCCGGATCTGGGCGGCGCGGCGGCACTGGCGGCGGACGGCATCAAGGTGGACGCGCTGGTGGCGTTTCCGGGGCATTAGCGCCGCGTCGCCATTCAGGGCGGATCGAACCGAGAATGGTGCTCGGCGCGGCAAGCCGCTTTTCGCGCGCCGGCATGAGTTGAAAGGCACGGGCCGCGCGTTCGTGGAAGGACGCGGCGGCCCGCGTGCCATGCGAGGAAAAGGAGTGAGCAACTCGCCGGCTTCGCTGTCATGTGGCGTGCGCACGGGGCGCACGGGGCGCACTGGCGCGCGCGGGGTCTGGAAAACAGCGGAAGGCTATCGGCATTGGCGCGCCGAGGGCGGAACGTCGCGCCTGCGTCGCGGTTGATCCTGAACGGTGCGCTCATGCCGCCGGGCGCGCGGGGCGCACGGGGTCTGGAAAACAGCGGAAAGCCATCGGCATTGGCGCGCCGAGGGCGGAACGTCGCGCCTGCGTCGCGGTTGATCCTGAACGGTGTGCTCATGCCGCCGGGCGCGCGGGGCGCACGGGGTCTGGCAAACAGCGGAAGGCTATCGGCATCGGCGCGCCGAGGGCGGAACGTCGCGCTTGCGTCGCGGCTGATCCTGAACGCTGCTCTTATGCCGCCGGGCGCGTGAGAGCGGCACGCCCGCTTCGCCATCACGCCGCGAACAGCGGCTGGAAAGCGGCGCGGACCTATCGACATCGCCGCGCAAGGCGGAACGTCGCGCCTGTGGCACGGCTGATCCTGAACGGGGGAGAACAGGCCAGTTCAGCGCCGCTTCACGCGCCGCGCGCCATAATCGCCGCAGTTGGTTTCGCGGGCGACGGAACATTCGCCCGCGTTTCATCATTGGATTGGCCGCTTACTCCGCGCGTGGATCGCCCGGCTTGTGGGAGAATGGCAATGGACCGCAAACGCATCCTGCTTCTGGCGCTGATCGGCGCGGCGGGGATCGCCGTTTCGGCCTGCGCCGACGATTACGGCTATGGCGGCATGTCTGTCGGCTATGGCGTGCCGGGCTATTATGACGGCTATGGCTATGGTGATGGCTATTGGGGCTGGTACGGCGATTATTATTATCCCGGCACCGGCGTCTATGTGTACGATCGCTATCGGCGGCCCTATCGCTGGAACGATGACCAGCGGCGCTACTGGCAGGGCCGGGGCGACAGTTACTGGCATGGACGACCCGGCTGGAACGGCCAGACGATGCGCCCGAATCCACGCCCGAACTGGCACGGCTTCGGCGGTGGGCGGGGCGGCGGCCATTCCGGCGGCGGGCATCCGCCACGCGAGTAACCGTTGAGCGGCGGACGGGAAGGATTTCAGCGGATGACGCGGAGCAGGGGGTAGCGCGCCAGCCATTCCTTGTCGGCGATCCGCTGATCGAAAATCGCGCGCTTGCGGGTTGTGAAGTTTTCCGTCGGGACGAGGCGAAGACGGTAGAGATCGCCCAGCCTGTAAGGCGCCATCACCTCGATCGCGCCGTTGCCCGCCAGCCGCAGCGCCACGGCGGTGGCGGTTTCGGGCCAGAAGCGCATCGCATCGCCGACCGATCGGTACGGCGGATCGCCATTGCGCAGGTGCATCCTCGCCTGATTCCTGACCGACCAGTCCGGCTCAGGCGCAGCCGCGCGCAACCGGCGCTCCAGCGCGGCGTCGTCGCCGGGCGAGAGATGGCGTGAATCGAAGTACAGCACGTCGACATCGCCATGCGGCATCGCGGGCGGGCGCCCGTGGAGGCGATCCCACACCGCATCGCGCACGAAGCCCGCGCCGATCCAGCAATCCGGCAGCCTGAGCGACGCGACGGCGGCCAGCGCCGCCATCCGCCGATCGTCCGCCGCGATCAGCGCGACGAGATCGGTTTCAAGGCGGGTGGGATCACCCGCCGGCATGATACCGGCGGCTGAAATGTCGACGCACCGTCTTCCATCGCCCATAATGTTCCGGCAGGTCGCACCAATGCGCCCCCGGCCGCAGAAGCCACAAACATCCGTTCACGAATAATCGGTTATCCGATCCCGTCCGACCCAGATCGCCTGCTTTACCCGGCAGCAACGGCGCGACCTTCGCCCATTGCACATCGTTCCGTATCGCTTGACCGCCATCGCCCGCTCCGAGCCTCAGCACGGAGCCCTGTGAATCAGCCCTCACATCATTTGGGAATCCTGAATGTCGATCCCGCTCCAGATCGGCTTGGCGCGACGTGCCGGCGCGCTTCATCACGCCGTCGCGGCGGCCCCCGATCGCGTGCGGATCAGCCCGTTCGAGATCATCGTCATCACCGGCGCGTCTTCCTGATTGAACACGGTCATGCGGCTTTTGAAGATGCCCATTTCGGGGCGGCTGGCGGACTGGCGCTTTTCGATCACCTCGGTTTCGCAGCGCAGGGTGTCGCCGGGGAAAACCGGCTTCAGCCAGCGCAATTCGTCGATGCCGGGGGAGCCGAGCCCGGCCTGCCGGTGCTGCTTCAGATTCTCGACGATCATCGACATCACCATCGCGCAGGTATGCCAGCCGCTTGCCGAAAGGCGCCCGAAATGCGTCTGCGCGGCGGCTTCGTCGGAAAGGTGGAACGGCTGGGGATCATATTTGCCCGCAAAGTCGATCACTTCCTCGCGCGTTACCTGATACGCGCCGAAGCTGGCCTTCGCGCCGACCGCGATATCCTCGAAATATTGCATCCTCACCCTTTCGCCTGTTTCTTGTTGAGCACCGCGCGGAACGGCGCGTCGGTGCCGTCCAGCCCGGTCCCCGCCGGCAGCCCGAGCAGATCGCGCAAGAGCGGCGCGATATCGACGTTATCGAATACAGGCAGTTTGCGCCCGGCGGCGAAGGCGGGGCCGTTGGCGATGAACAAAGCGCGCATATCCGCCAGGTCGTTGTCATAGCCATGTTCGCCGCGCGTAAACGGCGTGGCGGGCGCGGTCTTCATCGTCGTCCAGCCATCGTCGGCGAGGCAGAGATAGGGGGGCACGCGGACGTTGCTGCCATAATGGAAGCGCGCCGGAATCTCGGCTTTCCGCCAGCAGGTGAGATGCGGATGCGGCTTGAGCAGCGCCGCCGCCACCGCGGCATCGCGGCCGGGCGCGGGGACGAAACTGGCATAGGGACCGGCTTCGACGATCCGGGCATCATCGGGGCTGATGAGCTTGTCGAGCGCGATCACGCGATCGCTGGAGGTGGGCGCCATGCCGTGATCCGCGACGATCACCAGATTGGCCGGCTGGCCGAGCGCGGCGAGCCCCGCCGTCAGATCGCCGATCCAGCGATCGACCTCGCCCACCGCCGCGGTCACCTCCGGGCTGGCGGGGCCGAACTGGTGCCCGGCGGTGTCCACCGTATCGAAATAGAGCGTGATGAAGCCGGGGCGGGTGGCAGGCGGGCGGCGCAGCCAGTCGATCACCGCGTTGACGCGATTCTCGCCGGGCATCACCTGCGTGAATTGCTGCCAGTCATCCGGGCGGACGCCGCCCGTCACCGTGTTCGGCCATTCCGCAGCCCGCACCCCGCCCCATGCGACGCTGGAGCCGGGCCAGAACATCGAAGCGGCGCGAATGCCCGCCTTTTGCGCGGTCACCCAGATCGGCTCGGCGGTGTTCCACCAGAAGGGATCGTCGGTCGCCATGGTGAATTTCTCGCCGGGCCGGGCGGGATCTTCCATATTGTTCGCCGTGATGCCGTGGCGATCGGGGCGCAGCCCGGTAACGAGCGTCCAGTGATTGGGGAAGGTTTTTGACGGAAAGGACGGGCGCATCGGCGCGGACACCCCCGTCGCCGCGAGCCGCGCGAGATTCGGGCTGACGCCGCGATCGAGATAATCCGGGCGAAAGCCGTCGATCGAGATCAGGATGGTGACGGGCGCGCGGCTCTCCGCCACGGTGGCCGCGACCGGCGCCGCCTGGTTCGCCGGCGGCAGGCCATGCGGGGTATAGGGATAAGCGCAGCCGCCAAGAGCGGCGAGCGCGGCGAGCACGAGGGTGCGACCGATCATCCCCAAACGCTTACGCGCGGCGGATGACAGGTGGAAGGCACAATCAGCGCGCCGCGCTTATCGCTCAGTGCATCCCCGCCAGCATCCACACCGCCATTGCCACCATCATCACATTCTCCGTGAGCGAGACGAAACCAAGCGGCACGTTCGACGATCCGCCGACACAGGCGCATTTCAGCTCGCGCCGATCGAGATAGACCGCCTTGAACACCGAAACCCCGCCGATTCCGCCGATCACCAGCGCAAGCGGCGCTGCGAACCATGTCAGCGCGCCCGCCACCATCAGCACGCCCGCCAGCCCCTCCAGAAACGGATAGAGATAGGCATAGGGCACCCAGCGCGCCGCGAGCAGATCGTAATTCAGGAACATCGAGGAGAATTTCTCGACATCCTGCAACTTGAGCAGGGCTAGGATACACATGCTGAACGCGATGAACCATTCGCCCGCGCGAATCGTGAAGGCCGAGCCCGTCACCGCGAAGCTGGCGGCGAGCGCCATCAGCGCCGTCATCGCGAACAGCGCGATCACCGGGCGATAACTGGTCGCGCCGGGGGCGGCGACCGGCTTGCCGAAGAAGCGGCGGAGATCGTCGTAACCGCCGACGCGCTCGCCGTTGATGAAGGTCTGCGGCGTGGTCTGCACATCGTGCAGCACCTTGAACGCATCGGTTTCGGCGCGGGTGGTGAGCCAGCGATCATCGACCCGGTAGCCGTGGCGTTCGAGCAGCCATTTCGCCTTCACCCCATAAGGGCAGGTGTGGCCGGGCATGACCATGCGATAGAGCGTCGCGCTCCTGCTTGCGGATGTATCCATGCGCGCCGATATAGGGGCCGTACCATGGTACGGAGTCAAGTGGTGGTGGCAATGACGATCGGCGCGCTGGCGAAAGCGGGCGGCGTGGGCGTGGAAACGGTGCGCTATTACCAGCGGCGCGGGCTGATCGGCACGCCGCCGCGCGGCGGCCACGGGATTGACGGCGGCGTGCGGCGCTATGATGCGGAGGCGCTGCGGCGGCTGCGCTTCATCCGCTCGGCGCAAGGGGCGGGCTTCACGCTCGACGAGATCGCCGGGTTGCTCGCGCTCGACGCGGGCGAGGATCGCGCGGCGGCGCGCGCGCTGGCCGAACGCCGCATCGTCGCGCTGGACGCGAAGATCGCCGAGCTTGCCGCCGCGCGCGAATCGCTCGCGCGGCTGGCGCGATCCTGCGCGGCGGGCGAGGGCGGGGGCTGCCCGATCATCACCGCGTTTGAAGAGTAAGCGATAACCCGGCCATATTCCCGCTCGCCCTGAGCTTGTCGAAGGGCCGCCTTCTTCCCCGAAAAGTGCAGGGCTTCGACAAGCTCAGCCCGAACGGCGAGGGGGGGAAGGGCGGCTCGCCCGCCGCGTTCGTCATTCCCGCGCAGGTGGGAATCCATTTTCGGCTGGTGGCGCGATTCTATTCCCTGATCCGCGTGAATGGATTCCCGCCTGCGCGGGAATGACGGCGGAACCTCACACGTTGAAGCGGAACAGCATCACATCGCCATCGTGGACGAGATATTCCTTGCCCTCCTGCCTGAGCTTGCCCGCCTCGCGCGCGCCGGATTCGCCGCCCAGCGCGACATAATCGTCGAACGCGATCGTCTCCGCGCGGATGAAGCCGCGTTCGAAATCGGTGTGGATCGCGCCGGCGGCCTGCGGCGCCTTTGATCCGGCCGGAACCGTCCAGGCGCGCGCTTCCTTCGGCCCGACGGTGAAGAAGGTGAGCAGATGAAGCAGGGTGTAGCCGGCGCGGATCACGCGGGCGAGGCCGGTTTCGGCGAGGCCCAGTTCGGCGAGGAACTCGCCGCGATCCTCCACCGGCATGGTGGCGATTTCCGCCTCGATCGCGGCGGAGACGACGACGGCCTCCGCACCCTCGGACGCCGCGCGTTCGAACACGCGGGCGGATAGCGCGTTGCCGTTCGCCGCGCTCGCCTCCTCGACGTTGCAGACATAGAGCACGGGCTTTGCGGTGAGCAATTGCGCCTGCGCGAACAGCCGCTGCTCCTCGACATCCTTCGGCTGGGTCAGTCGCGCGGGCTTGCCTTCGCGCAGCAGATCGAGCGCCTGGCCGAGCACGCTGGCGGCGATCTTCGCCTCCTTGTCGCCCGACTGGCCCTTCTTGATAAGATTGGGCACGCGCTTTTCGAGGCTTTCGAGATCGGCGAGCATCAGCTCGGTCTCAACCGTTTCGGCGTCGGCGATCGGATCGACCTTGCCCTCCACGTGCGTCACGTCGCCATGCTCGAAGCAGCGCAGCACGTGGACGATCGCGTCCACCTCGCGGATATTGCCGAGGAACTGGTTGCCCAGCCCCTCGCCCTTGGAGGCGCCGCGCACCAGCCCGGCGATATCGACGAAGGCGAGTTGCGTTTCGATGATCTTCGCCGACCCCGCGACCGCGGCGAGCTTTTCCAGGCGCGGATCGGGGACGCCGACATTGCCGACGTTCGGCTCGATCGTGCAGAAAGGATAGTTCGCGGCCTGCGCCGCCGCCGTCTCGGTCAGCGCGTTGAAAAGGGTGGACTTGCCCACATTGGGCAGGCCCACGATGCCGCAACGGAAACCCATGTTCGTTCCTCAAGAAGGGGGATGCGGGCGGCCCTACAGCCTTCGCCCGCATCGCGCCACCCCGAGGCACAGGCTCAGCGCTGCTCGTGCGGGCGTTCCGGATGCTCGTGCGGCGGCGCGGCGGGGCGGGGCGCCGGTTGTTCCTGCACGCGCGGCGCCTGCATCTGCGCGCGCTGGAAGGATTCGGAGGCGCGCGCCTGCTGCTGCTGCGCCCGCGCCTGCATTTCCTGCGCGCGGGCGGCGCCGGCCTGTTCGCGGCGGGCCATGTCCGCCATGCGTGCCTGCTGCTGCTCCATCCGCGCGGCCTGCTGGCGCTCCATCTGGGCGGCCTGCTGCTGGCGATACTGCATCACGTCCGCTGCACGGGCCTGCTGCTCACGGCGCTGCGTCATTTCGGCGGCGCGGGTTTGTTGTTGCTCGAAGCGCACGGCTTGCTGCTGGCGGCGTTGCATCGTTTCGGCGGCGTGGGCCTGTTGTTGCTCGAAGCGCACGGCCTGCTGCTGGCGGCGTTGCGTCATTTCGGCGGTGCGGGTTTGTTGTTGCTCGAAGCGCACGGCCTGCTGCTGGCGGCGTTGCATCGTTTCGGCGGCGTGGGCCTGTTGTTGCTCGAAGCGCACGGCTTGCTGCTGGCGGCGCTGCATCGTGTCGGCGACGCGGGCCTGTTGCAGATGCGCGGTCTGCATCTGCATCGCCTGCTGACGCTGCGCGAGCATCCGGGCTTGCTCCTGCTGGACGCGGGCGGCATCCGCGAGCCGGGCCTGCTGTTCCTCCTGCTGGCGTTGCGCCGCGATCGCGGCGTTATGCGCCATCACCGCCCCGCTCGCGACCGCGCCGCCGGTGATCGCCGCCGCCGCCGGCGCGAAATGATCCGGATTGCGCGCCCAGGATGCCTGTTGCCATTGCACGGGAATCGCGCGTGGCGGCGGGGCGGAGCGGAAGCCCTGCGATTGCCAGGTGGCGAAGCGGCGGGCATCCGCGCCGCGCCGCACCTGCTCGGTCCGCCAGTGGCTTTCAGCGGCGGCGTTGGTTTGCGCATAGCTTTCCCACAAGGGCTGGCGCGCCCGCGCGGCGCCCCATTGCAGGCGCGCCTCGAACCAGCCGGTGCGGCGATCCGCCCAGTTCGCGGCGTTGATCGGGAGGCGCTCGTCACGCGAGGCGCGCCACATGTCGCGGCCACGCACCAGATAGCGCGAGGCATAGATCACCTGCGGCCCGTAATCCGCCCATGGGATGATCGCGCCATCCACGGCATAGACCACCGCGAGCTGGCCGTTGGCATAACCGTAGGAGTAATCGGGGCATCTGATGAAATAGGGTTCGTCGGCGCCGGGGCGATAATAATAGGAACGATAACCGCCGGCGACCGGCTCCACGAACACGATCGAATCGTCATAGGCCTGCCACGCCCATGGCTCCACGCCCTGATAATCGAAGCCGTAATCGGGCGGCGCCTCGCCAAGCGCGTCGGCGAAACCATAAGCCGCGTTGGCATAGGCATAGCCCGCGCCGCTCGCCGCATCGCGCACCCGCACGGTGCGGATCGGGCGCGTTTCGGGAAGCGAGGTGACGCGCGGCGCGAAGGTTGCCGGGGTTGCCGGCCCGTCGACCATCGGCAGCGTCGCGGGCAGATCGGGCAATGGGGCGATCGCGCTCTGGTTGTTCAGCAGCGCCTGATCGACGGCGGGGGTGCGATTGCATCCGGCCAGCGCCAATGCCGCCAGCGCCACCGACGCACCGAGATGGGAAATGCGAAATCCGGCCATGACGACATGACTCCATCCATCCTCCCGGTAACAACCCCGCTATAAATCGCGGCAGATGAACGGAGTCTGGGCGGCGGGTTCATCCGTCAGCAGGATTTGCGTGGAGCCGATCAGCTATAGTTGAAGCTGATGCTGATCCGTTCGTCCTTCGCGTCGCTCGGCATCACTTCGTGGCGCAGCCAGCTTTCCCACAGGAACACGCTGCCGGGCGCGGGCTCGGCATAGACGAAGGTGTCGGGGCGCAGCGGCGCCGCCATCAGCATTGGCAGGCGGGGATCTTCGAGCTTGAGCGCGCCCGATCCCGGCGGGACGGCGACATAGAAAGTGCCGGAGATCACGCTGTGCGGGTGGATATGCCCGGAATGGGTGGCGTGGCGCTTCATCACATTGACCCACAGGCTGTCGAGCTTCAGCCGTCGCCCGCCGAGATCGAGTTGCAACTCCTCCGCGAAGGCCGCGACATGCTTGTCGAGCCGGCGCTTCAGCGCGGCGAAGGCGGGATCGCGCGCGGGCAGATCGTTGAGCGAGGCATAACTGGTATAGCCGCGATAGCCGTGCGCGCGGGACCATGCGCGGCCCGCGCCATCCTCCTGCGCCAGCATATGCGCCGATTGTTCGAGATCGGCGATCAGCGCCGCGTCGGCAATGCGGTCTTCATAGAACAGGGTGGGGAACAATGTGCGGATCGGCATGGGGCGGGGCCTTGTTGCGGGCGGGGCTGGTGGAGAGGAGGGCGGCGGCTCAATCCCCGAGCCGGAGCGCCACATCGTTCATGAAACGCGCGTCGTCGCCATCGGCGAGCCGCGCCGCTTCCGCCGCGACCGCGCCGAGCAGATCGGAAAGCGGATCAATCTCGTTCTTCGCGTAATTGCCGAGCACGTAACCCGTGACGCGATCCTTGTGGCCGGGATGGCCGATGCCGATCCGCACGCGCCGGAAATCGGGGCCGAGATGCTGGTCGATCGAGCGCAGGCCGTTATGCCCGGCGGTGCCACCGCCGCGCTTCACCTTCACCTTGAACGGCGCGAGATCGAGTTCGTCGTGGAACACGGTGAGCGCGTCCACATCGAGCTTGTAGAAGCGCAGCGCCTCGCCGACGCTGCGGCCGCTTTCGTTCATGAAGGTCGCGGGCTTCAAAAGCAGGATCTTCTCCGATCCCAGCCGCCCTTCCTGCACCCAGCCCTGAAATTTCTTCGCGACCGGGCCGAAATCATGCACCGCGGCGATCGCATCGAGCGCCATGAAGCCGACATTGTGTCGGTGCATCGCATATTGCGGCCCCGGATTGCCCAGACCGACCCACAATTGCACGCGCATTCCCTTCCGATATGAAACGGGCGGAGGGACGTTGCCGTCACCCCGCCCGAATGGTTTGGTGGAACAGGCGTTCGCGTGCTCCGGCGGTGCCGGCGCGATCCTCAGGGGAGCGGGCCGGCACCGTGATAACAGACAAAAAAGCGAATTACTCCGCCTTGTCGCCTTCTTCCCCGGTCGCCGCGGCGGCGCCCTCGGCGGACTTCAGGCCCGACGGGGCAACGATCGTCGCGATGGTGAAATCGCGGTCTTCGATCGCCGAAGCGGTGCCCTTGGGCAGCTTCACGTCCGAGATATGGACGGATGCGCCAACGTCGAAGCCCTTGAGCGAGATTTCGACCTCGCCGGGGATTTCCGCCGCGTCGCACACCAGCTCCAGCTCGTGGCGAACGATGTTGAGCACGCCGCCCTTCTTCAGGCCGGGGGCTTCGTCCTCGTTCGTGAACACCACCGGCACCGCGACGGTGACCTTGGCGTGCGCGCTGATGCGCAGGAAATCGACGTGGACCGGACGATCGGTGACCGGGTGGAAATGCACGTCCTTCGGCAGCGTGCGCTCACCGTTGACCATGATGACCGAGTTCATGAAGTGCCCGGTGCCGAGCGCCTTCACGAGCGCCTTTTCCTCGAGGTGGATCGAGGCGGGCTCTTTGTTCTGGCCGTAGATCACGGCGGGGACGCGGCCTTGACGACGCAGATCACGGGAGGCTCCCTTGCCGACCCGATCACGCGTCTCGGCTGCGAGCGTCAGCGTATCGCTCATACAGTATCTCCGAAACGAAAGTGGTTCATCTCCCGCCACGCCTCCAGGGATGACCATGACGGGAAGCCGGCGCCCTTAGCCGGGCGGCGCCAAAAAGGCAATGCGGGGGCGAGTCGCCAAGCCCCTCCCCTTCAGGAGAGGGGGTGGGGTGGGGGATGACCCGCAGAGACCGTCGCTCTTGACTGCCCCACCCCCAACCCCTCCCCTGAAGGGGCAGGGCTTTGTTTTCAGTATTTTATCCGCACCGCCTTCAGCTTGTAGCGCAGCAATTGATCCTGCACGCTGCCCTTGCCCGCGAGGTGCCCCGCGCCGACCGCGATGAACACCGTGCCCGGCGTCTTCATCCGCTCCGCGATCCACCCGGCCCATTGCTTGTTGCGGTTGAGCAGCAGGGTTTCCGCCACCTCGGGCGTATCCTTGAGCGAGGCGTTCATCTCCGCCGCCAGCGCCTCGGGGCGGCCGCTTGCCCAATCGGCGACCATCTTGTCCATATTCTCCCGCGCCTTGGGCAATTCGTCGATGGTGGAGGAGAGCAGCTCGATCTGGCCCTTTTGCGAGAGCTTGTCGAAGATCGACATCTGGCCCTCGAACGTCTCCAGCCCCATCACCTGCTTCTTCTGCGCTTTCGCCGCGCGGGTGAGGATGCCCTCCGGGCCGTTGGCGGGATCATAGCCGATCTTCTCCAGCGGCAGGATCGACAGGCTGATCGCCGCGAACCACGGGCGCATCCGATCATATTGCGACAGCGACAGGCCGTTTTCGGTAAGCGCGGTGGCGAAGGCGGCGCGCTTGGCCGGCGGCAATTGCTCGGAAAGCGTGGGGCCATCGGGCGCGAACGCCTTGGACAGGACCACCTTCTGCTGGGTCGCCTGATCCGGCTCGACCATTTCGAGCACCAAAGTGCCCGATTTATCGAACGCCTTCCTCACCGCATCGTCGAACCACGACAGGCCGGGTTTCAGCACATGGATCGTGCCGAACAGATAGATCGTGGTGTCCTTGTCCTTGACCACCCACAAGGCGGGATCGGCGGGCGTCGCGGCGACCGGCGGCGCGGGCTGCGCACAGGCGGGCAGGGCGAAGGCGAGGCCAAGGGCGGCGAACGAAGCGGCGATGGAGCGGAACAAAGCGGGCGACCTCGTGTCAAAAGTGGCAGGGTGAGGCTTAATTGATTTTCGATGCGGCGCCAGCCCGCTCCCCCACCCCGCCTCCCATCGGCAACATGACTGGGAGGCGGGGTGGGGGAGCGGGCTGGCGCCGTCCGACGGCTGAAAGCCGCGCAAAAGACTCCGTACCCTTGCCTGTTGGCGAGCCATCCGTCATTGCGCGCGCGCGATGAACATGAGGTCAACAGACACGCCGCTGAGCTTCCAGGACATGATCCTGCGCCTCCATCAATATTGGAGCGAGCGCGGGTGCGTGATCCTTCAGCCGTATGACATGCGGATGGGCGCCGGCACCTTTCACCCCGCGACGACGCTGCGCTCGCTCGGCCCGGAGCCGTGGAACGCCGCCTTCGTCCAGCCCAGCCGCCGCCCGACCGACGGGCGCTATGGCGAAAACCCCAACCGGCTCCAGCATTATTACCAATATCAGGTGATCCTGAAGCCCAGCCCGCCGGACCTGCAGCAGCTCTATCTCGGCAGCCTCGCCGCGATCGGGGTGGATATGAGCGTCCACGATATCCGCTTCGTCGAGGATGATTGGGAAAGCCCGACGCTCGGCGCCTGGGGGCTGGGCTGGGAAGTGTGGTGCGACGGGATGGAGGTGACGCAGTTCACCTATTTCCAGCAGATGGGCGGTTATGATTGCAAGCCGGTGGCGGGCGAGCTGACCTACGGCCTCGAACGGCTGGCGATGTATATCCAGAATGTCGACAATGTGTACGACCTGCGCTTCAACGACGAGGGCGTCAGCTACGGCGACGTGTTCCTTGAGAATGAGCGCGAGATGTCGACGTGGAATTTCGAGGTCGCCGATACCGACGCCTTGTTCGATCTGTTCCGGAAAGCGGCGGCGGAATGCGAGAATGCGCTCGCCGCGAAGCTGCCGATCGCGGCTTATGAACAGGCGATCGAGGCGAGCCACATCTTCAACCTGCTCAACGCGCGCGGCGTGATCTCCGTGGCGGAGCGGCAAGCCTATATCGGCCGCGTGCGCGATCTGGCCAAGGCGAGCTGCGCGGCGTGGATCGAGAAGAATACGCCCGCATGGCAGGCGAAATATCCCGAATGGAGCGCGGCGTGACCGATTTCCTGCTCGAACTCCGCTCGGAGGAAATCCCCGCCCGGATGCAGGCCAAGGCGCGCGACGATCTCGCGCGGCTGTTCGCCGCCGAACTGGCGCAATCGGGCATCACGGCGGCGGAGACGATCAGCTACGCCACCCCGCGCCGCCTCGCGCTGATCCTGCGCGGCTTGCCGCAAGCCACGCAAGCCGTGCGCGAGGAATTGAAAGGCCCGCGTAGCTCCGCGCCGCCACAGGCGCTGGAGGGGTTCCTGCGCAAGACGGGCCTTGCGCGCGAGCAGCTTGAGGAGCGCGACGGCGTGTTCTTCGCGGTGATCGAGCGCCCTGGCCGCGCGACGGCGGAGGTGCTCGCCAGCGCGATTCCCGCGGTGATCCGCGCTTTCGCCTGGCCCAAGTCGATGCGCTGGGGCGCGGCCTCGCGCTCCACCGAGAGCCAGCGCTGGGTGCGCCCGCTGCACGGCATCGTCGCGCTGTTCGGCGGCGATATCGTGCCCGTCACGGTTTCCGGCGTGGAGAGCGGGGCGGCGACGCTCGGCCACCGCTTCCACCATCCCGGCGCGATCACGATCGGCTCGGCGGGCGATTACGTCGAGAAGTTGCGCGCGGCGCATGTCATCGTCGATCAGGACGAGCGGATGGCGATCATCCGCACCCGCGCGTCGGCGCTGGCGCGTGAGGCGGGGCTGGAACTGATCGAGGACGAGGGGCTGGTCGCGGAGAATGCCGGCCTCACCGAATGGCCGGTGCCGCTGCTTGGCCGCTTCGACGCGGCGTTCCTTGAGGTGCCGCCCGAGGCGATCCAGCTCACCGCGCGGGTGAACCAGAAATATTTCGTCTGCCGCGACGGCGCGGGCAAGCTCGCCAACGCCTTCGTCTGCACCGCCAATATCGCCGCGACCGATGGCGGCGCGAAGATCGTCGAGGGCAACCGCAAGGTGCTCGCCGCGCGGCTGGCGGATGCGCGCTTCTTCTACGAGACGGACTTGAAGGTGCCGCTCGCGGAGCAGGCGAAGAAGCTCGAAAAGATCGTCTTCCACGAAAAGCTCGGCACCGTGGCGGACAAGGTGGAGCGGGTGGCGAAGCTCGCGCGCTGGCTGGTGGAAGAAGGGATCGTAAAGCCCCTCCCCTTCAGGGGAGGGGTTGGGGTGGGGCAGTCCCACGCAGCCGCCGGTCTCGGTGAGACGTCCCCCACCCCCAACCCCTCCCCTGAAGGGGAGGGGCTTGAGAAGGCGAAGCTCGCCGACATGGCCGAACGCGCCGCGCGGCTGGCCAAGGCCGATCTCGTCACCGG
>NZ_CALMPA010000009.1 GCF_937871615.1 uncultured Sphingomonas sp.
ATCAGATCGGTCCCGATGTTACCCGATCCAATGATCGCCGCTTTCACCTTGGTCACGCCTGCCAGCCTCCTAAACGAAGGTCGCGGTGCACATGCCCACGCCCTCCAGCGTCATTTCGAACCGATCGCCCGCCACCGCCGGCGCCAGCGGCACCAGCGATCCGGACAGGATCACGTCGCCCGCATTCAGCGAGACCCCGTATTGCCCCAGCGTATTGGCGAGCCATGCCACCGCCTCAGCCGGGTTACCCTGCACCGCGCTGCCATAGCCTTCGGACAGTGGCGCACCGTTCTTCGTCACGCGGACATGCAGCGCGGGCAGATCATGGGCGCGCGGATCGGCACGCGCCTCGCCCAGCACGAACACGCCGCACGAGGCATTGTCCGCCACCGTATCGACAATGCCGATCTTCCAGTCATCAATCCGGCTGTCGACGATCTCGAAGCATGGCGCGATGCTTTCGGTGGCGTCGATCACCTCCGCCGCCGTCACCCCCGGCCCTTTGAGGCCCTTGCGCAGGATGAAGGCGATCTCGGCTTCCGCGCGCGGCTGGATCAGCCCGGTGGCGGCGATGTCGATATCGCCTTCAATCAGCATCCGATCGGTAAGGAAGCCGAAATCGGGCTGATGCACCCCAAGCATATCCTGCACCGCTTTCGAGGTGACGCCGATCTTCTTGCCGATCACTTTCTCCCCATCCCCCATGCAGCGGGCGAGGAAATCGAGGCTGATGGCATAAGCATCATCAACCGTGAGCGACGGATCGCGCGCGATGAGCGGCGGCACTGTGCGCCGTTCCCGCAACGCGGCGTAAAGCTCCGCGCCGTGCCGCTCAGCGATGCTCATCGAGAAAGCCGATCGCATAGCGGTTGAACTCCGCGGTGCGCTCCACCTGCACCCAATGGCCGGTGCGGGCGAAGGTGGTGAACCGCACATCCTCGCACGCGTCGAGGAAATGGCGCGCGCCGCTCGCCGGGCAGAAATCGTCCTGCAATCCCCAGAAGCCGTAGATCGGCTGCTTCACCTCGCCCAGGCGCGGCGCGAGATTGGGAGTGCGCATCCGCACCAGCACATCCTTGGGCTGGGTCCGCGCCACGGCATAGCGTTCGGCGACCAGTTCGTCGGTGACCGCCGACGCATCATAAACGAGGTTGCAGACCAGCCGGCGCTGCTCCTCGATGCTGAAATCGGGGCCGCCGAAGTTCGACACCATCTTCGCGATGCCGGGCATGGCGAAATAGGTCTCGCGCTCCTCCACGCAGCCCGGCGCCATCAGCACCAAGCTGGAGACGAATTCCGGGTGATCGAGCGTCATCTGCAACGCGATGCCGCCGCCCAGCGAATTGCCCACCAACGCCGCCCGCTCGATGCCGTGCGCGCGCAGCGCGTCGTACAAGGTGTCGGTGAACAACTGGAGCGTATAGTCGATCCCCTCCGGCTTGGAGCTGTCGCCGTAACCGATCA
The DNA here is from genome assembly GCF_937871615.1 of uncultured Sphingomonas sp. Classification (GTDB taxonomy): domain Bacteria; phylum Pseudomonadota; class Alphaproteobacteria; order Sphingomonadales; family Sphingomonadaceae; genus Sphingomonas. The sequence goes on from NZ_CALMPA010000009.1 coordinate 1,465, forward strand.
GATCGGGCAGGATCACGCGATATCCGGCGGCGACGAAGGCCTGGATATTCTGGCGAAAGTTCGACGCGCCCGATGCGCCCGGCCCGCTGCCGTGGATGAACACTACCGCCGGGCCGCTGCCGGTTTCCGCGATGTGGATCTCATGGCCGCCGCCGACGACGTGCCGCTTGGTGACGAGCGCCCCCATCACATGAACATCATCGCAGGAGCCTGGCCCATCAGGCCACCGATCATGTCCGCCGTCCAGTTGTTCGGATCGTTGGCGACGTGCGCGCGCGCGGCGTTGAGATCGAGCCACGGCTGGACGATCGGGCTCGACATATAGATCGCGCGCCCGCCGAGCAGCGGCAGGATATCACCCACCAGATCGGCGCACCGCCGCACCACGGTGGAGGACTGGTAGCGCCAGGCCGCGCGCTTATCGAGCGGGATCGGCGCGCCGCGATCGGCATGGCTCATCAGTTCATCGAAGGTCGCCCGCAGCGCCAGCTCCATCTCGCCGATCTGCGCATATGCCCTGGCGATCGCGGCGTGAAGGATCGGATCGGTCTTGGAAACCTTGCCGGTGTTGCTCGATACGCGATCCGCCGCGATCGTCAGCGCCGCCTCAATGCCCGCGCGCGCGCCGCCGAGCGCCGCCGACGAGACCGAACGCACGAACACCTGCGCCCAGGGCAGGCGATAAAGCGCCCCGTCATTTTCCCGCTGGCCGGGGTTCTGGCAGTTGAACCCGTCGACCGAGCGATGCGTGCGATAATCGGGAACGAAGGCGCGCTCGACGACGATATCGTTGCTGCCGGTGCCCTGAAGCCCGAACACATCCCAGTTACTCTCGATCCTGTAATCCGCGCGCGGGACGAGGAAGGTGCGCATGTCAGGCGGGCCGCCCGGCTCCTTCGATGGCACCAGCGCGCCGAGCAGCACCCAGCGGCAATGCTCGGACCCGCTGGAAAATCCCCAGCGCCCGGTGAGATAGAAGCCGCCATCGGCATGTTCCACCTTGCCGACCGGCTGATAGGAGGAGGATACGAGAATGCCATCGTCCTCGCTCCACACTTCCTGCTGCGCGCGATCGTGAAACAGCGCCAGTTCGAACGGGTGGCAGCCGACGACGCCATAGACCCAGCCGGTCGACATACAGCCTTCGGCGAGCAGCTTCTGCACGTCGAAGAACACGTTCGGATGCATCTCATATCCGCCCCAGCGCTTCGGCTGGAGGATACGGAAGAAGCCGGCGGCCCGCATCTCCGCGATCGTCTCGTCGGGCACTTTCCCTTCCGCGACACATCGCTTCGCGCGCGCCTTCAATGTCGGGATCATGTCGCGCGCGCGCTCGATGAGCGCGGCGGCGGCAGGCGGTTCAATCTGGTCCTTGAGCGGAACAACGGCGGCCATCGCAGCCCCTCCTATACGGCCAGCGGCAATCGCCGGCCCAAATCGCTATCTTCGTAATTTCTCTTGCGCTACGATACGCAAATCGTCAATAGAAAAGCTCAACCTCGCGAAATAGCGGCGGTCGAGAACCAGTTTCACCCCTGTCGGGGAAAAGAGGAGAGAAGGCTTGCAGGGCGGCGCGCATCTCGATCTGGCAGGCAAGGCCGCGATCGTGACCGGCGGTACGCGCGGGCTGGGCCGCGTGATCGCGATGCGGCTGGCCGAAGCGGGCTGCGCGGTCACCATATGCGGTCGCGCCGCGCCGGATGATCTGCCCGGCGGCATCACCTTTCATAAGGCCGATGTGCGCGATCCCGATCAGGCGCGCGCGCTGGTGGATGCAGCGGCAGCGATGCATGGCCGACTCGACATATTGGTGAACAATGCGGGCGGCTCGCCCCCCGCCGATGCCGCCACCGTCTCGCCGCGATTCGTCGACGCGATCCTGAAGCTCAACCTCGTCGCGCCGCTCTATATGGCGCAGGCCGCGCACCCCCACATGGTCGCCGCGGGCGGCGGCAGCATCGTCAACATCGCCAGCGTCTCCGGCGCGCGCCCCTCGCCGGGAACCGCGGTGTACGGCGCTGCGAAGGCGGGGCTACTCAATCTTACGCAAAGCCTGGCCCAGGAATGGGGCGCGCGGAATATCCGCGTCAACGCGATCGTCGCGGGGCTGATGCAGACCGAGAACGCCGAGGCGACCTATGGCGACGCAGCCGCGCAGGAAGCGGTTGGCCGTTCGATGCCGCTCGGCCGGATGGGCAGCGGCGACGATATCGCCGGCGCGGTTCTGTTTCTGTGTTCGCCGCTGGCGAACTGGGTGAGCGGCGCGCGGCTTGAGGTCGATGGCGGCGGCGAGCGCCCGTATTTTCTCGATTTGGTAAAAGGAGCCTGATGTCATGGGCGTAAGGTCGCTTGGCTATGCGGTGGTGGAAACCACCCAGCCGGATCGTTGGGATCATTTCCTGACGCAGGTGGCGGGCGCGATGCGCGGTCGGGCGACGAGCGACGGCGCGGCATTCTATCGCGTCGACGAGCGCCCATTCCGTTTCCGCATCGAAACCGGCACGACCGATCGGTTGGCGGCATCGGGCTATGAAGTGGCGGACGCGGCGGCGCTTGGCGCGCTCGCGGAAAAAATCCGCGCCGCCGGCCAGCCGGTCGAGCCGGGTTCGCCCGAACTCGCTGCCTCGCGCTGCGTCGCCGGGCTGTTCCGCACCAGTGATCCGGCAGGCAACGCGCTGGAATTCTATTATGGGGACCAGCGCGAAGATGCGCCGTTCGTCTCGCCCGTCGGCGTGCCGCGCTTCATCACCGGCGAATATGGCATGGGCCATGCCGTGCTGGCCGCGCCCGATTTCGATAAGTGCCACGCCTTCTACCGCGACGTTATCGGCTTCCACGATACCGATCTTCCGCATTTCTTCCTGATGGGCGGCGATCACGATCCGGGGATGCGCTTCGCGTTCATGCACGCCGACAACGGGCGACACCACAGCGTCGCGCTGGCCGAAATGCCGGTGCCGCCATCGGCCTGCGTCCACCTGATGCTGGAACTGCCGACGCTGGCGGAGGTGGAAAAGGCGCACGCCCGGATGGTCGCCGGCGGCTACAAGGAATCCGCGACGCTTGGCGAACATGTCAATGACGAGATGACCAGTTTCTACGTCCAGACGCCGGCCGGCTTCGACCTTGAGGTCGGCTGCGACGGGCTGGTGATAGATCCCGCCACCTGGCAGGTCACCGCGCACGACAAGATCAGCAAATGGGGCCATGTCTGGGCATGGCAGACCGAAGCGGCGTCGGGAGCCGCATGATGCTCGACAAACGCATGACGGCGACGGAAATCGTCGCCAGCCTTCAGGACGGGATGACGATCGGCATCGGCGGCTGGGGGCCGCGGCGCAAGCCGATGGCGCTGGTGCGCGAAATCCTCCGCTCGCCGCTCAAGGATCTGACGATCGTTGCCTATGGCGGCGCGGATGTCGGGATGCTGTGCGCAGCGGGCAAGGTGAAGAAGCTGGTGTTCGCCTTCGTCTCGCTCGATGCGATTCCGCTGGAGCCATGGTTCCGCAAGGCGCGCGAAAGCGGCTCGATCGCGGTGCTGGAGCTGGACGAGGGGATGCTGCAATGGGGGCTGAAGGCCGCCGCTTTCGGCCTGCCCTTCCTGCCGACGCGCGTTGGGCTGGGCACCGATCTCGCCGAGCTGGGCGAGCTGAAATATGTGCAATCGCCCTATCCCGACGGCGAAACGCTGATCGCGATGCCGGCGCTGAAACTCGATGTCGCGCTGCTTCACGTGAGCCGATCGGACTGGCGCGGCAACGTCCAGTTGCTCGGGCCGGATATCTATTACGATGAATGGTTCGCCCGCGCCGCCGAGCGCACGTTCGTCTCGTGCGAGGAACTGGTCGACCGGATGGAGGATCATTATCCCGATGACGTACGATTCAGCCCGTTCGAGCGCAGCTTCGTGAACGGCGTGATCGAAATGAAGGGCGGCGCGCATCCCAGCTCGATGCCGCCGGCTTACGGATGGGACATGAAGGCGTTCCGCGCCTATGCGGACGCCGCGAAAGACCCCGGCGACTGGGCACAGGTCGCGGAACGGTTCGTCGGCGCCGACGAACACGCGTATATTGCCTCCGTCGGAGGAATGGACTCGGTGGCGAAGCTGCCGATGCCGGTGTTTTGATGACCAGCGCCACGCTCGCAGAACTCTGCATCTTCGCCGCGTCGGAAGCATTCCGCGATACGCGAGAGATCGTCGCCACCGGCGTTGGCCCGGTGCCGCGCCTCGGCGCGAGCCTCGCCAAGCTCACCCATTCGCCCGGCCTCATGATGAGCGACGGCGAGGCCTTCCTCGTCGAGGAGCCGGTGCCGATCGGGCCACGCGCCTATGACGATCGCCCCAAGGCGGCCGGATATCTCCCGTTCTCGCGCTTCTTCGATGCGGCGGTGTGGACCGGGCGGCGGCACGCGATGGTCACGCCCACGCAGATCGACCGTTTCGGGCAGACTAATCTGTCGTACCTCGGCGGCACCTATCACAAGCCCAAGACCCAGATGCTCGGCGTGCGCGGCTTTCCGGGCAATTCGGTCTATCATCCCAATTCGATGTTCATTCCGGCGCATTCGCCGCGCGTCTTCGTGCCGGGCGAAGTCGATATGGTATCAAGTGCAGGATATAATCCGGCGAAGCGCGTGGCCGGCGGCAACTATGCGGGCATCGAACTGCGCCGCATCGTCACCAACCTGTGCGTCATGGATTTCGGCGGGGCGGATCATGCGATCCGCGTCGTCTCGCTCCATCCCGGCGTGACGTTCGAGGAGGTGCAGGCGGCGACGGGCTTCCCGCTCGAAGCCGGGCCGCTCACCGAAACCGCGCTGCCGGATGTGGAGGCACTGGCGATCATCGCGCGGCTCGATCCGCACAACATCCGCGCGACCGTGATCGCGGGAAATCCCGCTGCGGTGAAGGAGACAGCAGCATGAGCGACGAACTCGCCCCGCGCCAGCCGCAATCCCCGGTTTATGAGACGGACACGCCGGTGCGCTACGAAACCGACGGCGCGGTCGCGTGGATCACGATGGACCGGCCCCAGTTCAACAACGCGCAGAACAGCCAGATGACCTATGCGCTCGACGCCGCCTTCGCGCGCGCGACGGACGATGATGCGATCAAGGTCATCGTGCTGGCGGGCGAGGGCAAGCATTTCAGCGCCGGCCATGACATCGGCACGCCGGGGCGTGATCATCTCGTACCGTTCGATCGCAAGCTGATGTTCGGCGATCATACCACCCGGCCCGGTGCCGAATTGCTCTACACCCGCGAGCATGAGGTGTATCTCGGCATGTGCCGCCGCTGGCGCGACATTCCGAAGCCGACGATCGCGATGGTGCAGGGCGCGTGCATCGCGGGCGGCCTGATGCTCGCCTGGGTGTGCGACCTGATCGTCGCCAGCGAAGACGCGTTCTTCCAGGATCCGGTCAACCGCATGGGCATTCCCGGCGTCGAATATTTCGCGCACGGTTTCGAATTGCCGCCGCGCGTCGCGAAGGAGTTCCTGCTGCTCGGCGAGCGGATGCCGGCGGCGCGCGCCTATCAGTTCGGTATGGTCAATCGCCTGTTCCCGCGTGAGACGCTGCGCGAGGAAACCGCCGGAATCGCGCACGAATTGGCGCAGCGTCCGCGCCTCGGCAACTGGCTGACCAAGCAGGCGTTCAACCATGTCGAGGATCTGCGCGGCAAGCGCACCGCGATGGACGCGGTGTTTCACATGCATCACTTCGCCCATGCGCAGAATGATCTCGTCAGCGGCAATTCGCTTGGCGGGCTGGACGGCAAGGCGATGGCGGCGGCCAACAAGAAAGCGGCGGGCAAGGCCTGATCCATGAGCGATCCGCTGCGCACTATCCTCACCGAGCGGCTGGGCTGCCGCTATCCGATCGTCCAGACGGCGATGGGCTGGATCGCCACCCCGCCGCTGGTGATCGCCACGTCTGAGGCCGGCGCATTCGGCTTCCTCGCCGCCGCGGTGATGACCCCGGCGGAAGTGCGCGAGGCGATCGCCGCGGTGCGCGCGGGCACGACGCGGCGGTTCGGGGTGAACTTCCATTCCTTCCAGCCGGGCGCGTCCGAGATCGTCGATATCATCGTCGAGAATGCCGATCAGGTGCGCGCCGTCAGCTTCGGGCGCGGGCCGGATGCGAAGATGATCGCGCGCTTCCGGGATGCCGGCATCCTCACCATGCCGACGGTCGGCGCGGTGAAGCACGCGCAGAAGATGGCGCAACTGGGCGTCGATATCATTACGGTGCAGGGCGGCGAAGGCGGCGGGCATACGGGTTCGGTGCCGACCACCGTGTTGCTGCCGCAGGTGCTCGATGCGGTGAAGGTGCCGGTGGTCGCGGCGGGCGGGTTCGCCGATGGGCGCGGGCTGGCGGCGGCGCTCGCCTTCGGTGCGGCGGGCATCGCGATGGGCACACGCTTCCTGATGACGCGCGAAAGCGCCCCGCCCGATCAGGTGAAGGCGCGTTATGTCGCGGCCAGCACCGACGATATCACCGTATCGACCAGGGTGGACGGCATTCCGCAGCGGATGATCCGCAACCACGCGCTCGATCGGATCGAGCGTTCGTCGGACATCGGCCTGTGGCGCCGCGCGATCGAGAGCGGGCTTCAGATGAAGCGCCAGACGGGCGCGTCTTTCGCCGAACTGCTCCGCGCCGCGCAGGGGATGACCAGTCACGGCGGCCTCACCCTGCCGCAGGCGATGATGGCGGCAGCCGCGCCGATGCTGATCCAGCGCGCGGTGGTCGATGGCGATGCCGAGAACGGGCTGATGGCAACGGGCGTCGTCGCGGGCCGCCTGGGCGATCTGCCAAGCGTCGCCGAACTGGTCGAATCAATCATGGCCGAGGCGCGTGCGCGCATCGCCGCGCTTGTACCGCAAGGGGAAAACGTCTGATGCCGATCACCTGCAACATAGCCGAGCGGATCGCGGAGATC
>NZ_CALMPA010000010.1 GCF_937871615.1 uncultured Sphingomonas sp.
CGGGCGCACCGAGCGCCCCGCCGCCCCGCCCCGCCCCGGCCAGCCGGTCGCCGGGCCATCGGCGCGCGAAACCGCGCAATGCCTTGCCGACCTGCGGACGCTCGGCGTGGAATTTCAGCCATTGCCCGATCGCCAGTTCGGCCCCGGCTGCGCGATCCTCGGCACAGTGAAGCTGCTCGACGTGGGGGTGCCGACCACCAATCTCGGCGCGGTGCGCTGCGGCGAGGCGCGGACCTATGCCGCCTGGGCGCGCAACGCGGTGGGGCCGGCGGCATATCAGATCCTCGGCAGCGAATTGGCGCGCATCGATTCCATGGGCAGCTATTCGTGCCGCAACGTCGCCGGCACCGCGCGGCGATCGGGCCATTCGATCGCCAATGCGATCGACATCGGGGCGTTCGTGCTGAAGGACGGGCGACGCATCTCCGTGCTCAATGACTGGAATTCGCCCGATCAGAATGTGCGCCAGTTCCTGCGCGTGGTGCATCAATCGGCGTGCAAGCGTTTCGGCACGGTATTGTCACCCGATTACAACACCGCGCACCGCGATCACCTGCATCTGGAGGATGACCGCGCCAATTTTTGCCGCTAACAACTTTGGATGACTGAAACACGCGTACCCAGCCGAGTCTTCCCCCGCGCCAAGCAGGATGCGGAAACCGCCAGGATCGGCATCTCCACCCCGCAGACCGAAAATCCCGCCTATCGCCTCGCTTTTCAGGATCTCGATTTCCTGCTGCGCGAGGATCTGCGGCCGGTGCGCTTCCAGCTTGAGCTGTTGAAGCCGCAATTGCTGATCGACGAGGCGCATATCGGCTCCACCTTCGTCTTCTATGGCTCGGCGCGTATCCCGGAGCCGGAAAAGGCGCAGGCGCTGCTCGATGCCGCGACCGACGACAAGAGCCGCCGCATCGCCGAACGGCTGGTCGCCAAATCGCATTATTACGAAATGGCGCGCGAACTGGCGCGCCTGGCCAGCAATTTCCCGCGCGATGAGCAGGGCAAGCGCCACTTCGTCGTCTGCTCCGGCGGCGGCCCGTCGATCATGGAAGCCGCCAACCGCGGCGCCACCGACGTTCACGCCGATTCGATCGGGCTCAACATCGTGCTGCCGCATGAGCAAGCGCCGAACCCCTATGTCACCCCTGCGCTCAGTATGCAGTTCCACTATTTCGCGCTCAGGAAGATGCACTTCCTGCTCCACGCGCGCG
>NZ_CALMPA010000011.1 GCF_937871615.1 uncultured Sphingomonas sp.
TTCTATGCCCACCCCACCAAACCGTCAAACACTTTTTGCAATTTTATTTCCTAAAGCAGGAAAAGACCGGAAAACCGTGACTTTAACCCGTTGTGAAGGGCGCCCCGGCTAAGCGCGGCACGATGGACGCGACCACCCACCAACCGAATCAACCGACAGAATCGCTCGCAAAGCAGGTGCGCAACGCCGTGATCTGGCGATCGGGAAGCCAGATCCTCGCCCAGTTGGTGCAATGGGCCGCGACCTTCCTCGTGATTCGGATTCTGAGCCCGCACGATTACGGCCTTTACGCGATGACCAGCGTGGTGCTGGTGTTCCTCAACATGCTCAACGGCTATGGGCTGGCGAGCGGGCTGGTGCAGCGGCAGGCGATCACGCGACATGAGGTCCGCCAATTGTTCGGTATGCTGATCGCGCTCAACCTCACGCTGGCGCTCGTGCAGCTCGCGCTCGCGCCGGTCGCGGCGAGCTATTACCGCCAGCCCGAGGTGGCGACGCTGCTGCGCGTGCAGAGCCTGCTCTATATCGCCACCCCGTTCATCGCGCTCCCATACGCGCTGCTCAGCCGCGAAATGGATTTCCGGCGCCAGGCGAAGGTCAATATGATCGCCTCGATGGTCAGCGCGAGCACCGCGCTGGGCGGGGCGCTCGCCGGGCTCGGCGTATGGACGCTGGTGTTCGCGCCGATGGCGCTGTTCTTCACCCGCGCGATCGGCATGACGATCGCCGCGCGCGCGCTGGTGTGGCCGTCGTTCGATTTTCGCGGCGCCGGCGGGCTGGCCCGGTTCGGCGGGGTGATGGCGGCGAGCCAGTTGTTCTGGTTCCTCCAGAGCCAGGCGGATGTGTTCATCGCCGGGCGGCATTTCACGCCGCACATGCTGGGCATCTATACCACCAGCCTGTTCCTGACGCAGATCTTCGTCTCGAAGTTCGTGCCGCCGCTGAACGAAGTGGCGTTTTCCGCTTATGCCCGCATCCAGCACGATGCAGACGCCACCGCCGCCGCGTTCCTCAAGGCGGTGCGCATCATCATGCTGGTCGCGCTGCCCTTTTATTTCGGGCTGGCGACCACCGCCGAGCCACTGGTGCTGACGATGCTGGGTGACAAATGGGCCGAGGCGATCCCGGTGGTGCGCCTGCTGGCCTGCGCGATGCCGTTCATGACATTGCAGGTGCTGTTCAGCCCGGCGTGCGACGCGCTGGGGCGACCGGGGATCGGCGTGCGCAATGGCGCGACCGGGGCACTGATCCTTGCCACCGCCTTTCTGATCGCGGTGCGCTGGGATGCGATCGGGCTTGGATGGGCGTGGATCGGCGCTTATCCGATCTATCTGGGCTTCACCTGCTGGCGCTCCCTGCCGGTGATCGGCGCGAGCTTCCCGCGCATGGCGGCGGCGATCGCGCCGCCACTCGCCGCGGCCTCGGCGATGGCGGCGGGGGTGCTGCTGGTCGATGCGCAATTGCCGCCGCTCGCTCCCCTATTTCATCTGGCGGTGCTGGTCGCGGTGGGGGCGGGGATCTACGGCGCCACGCTGCTGACGTTCGCGCGCGGCACGATCATGGAACTGGTGGCGCTGATCCGGCACTGAATCGCGTGCCGAACGACAAAATGGTGGGCGGTGACGGGCTCGAACCGCCGACCCTCTCGGTGTAAACGAGATGCTCTACCAACTGAGCTAACCGCCCTTGCGATGACGCCGATGGCAGAGGGCGCGCGATATCGCAAGCGTTCAGACGAGCGGCAGTGCCATCGCCCGCGCCATACCGACATAGGCGCGCATCCCGTCGAGCGCGGTTCTCGTCAATCCCATGAACGCGCGGCGGCGATCGAACGGATCGGCGCGACGCTCGAACAGCCCTGCGTCGCTCATCCGCCCGATCCAGCGCAGCGCGGTGGTCGGCGGCACGGCGGCGGCAATGCACAAGCTCGATACCGACACTTCCGCGCGCTCCAGATGGGCGGCGAACAGATCGAGCATCATGTCCCACGCCGGATCCTCGAACAGCCCCTTGCCGAATTGCTTGTCGCGCAGCCGACGCGCCCGGATGACCTGGCGGATTTCGACCGGATCAATCGCGATCGGCTCCTCGGCGCGTGCGGCAAACGAGGCGCGCCCGTCCGCGACCGAATCGCGCGGATCGCCGACCGGCTCCTGCGGACGGCTGAGCCGGGCGAGCACATCGGCGATCCGCGCCACTTCCGCGTTGAGCCGGGAAAGCCGCGCCGCCTCGCTCTCGGCGACATGATCGTGCATCGTCGCGCCGTTTAGCGCACGCCACACCGCAACCGTGGCGGCCCAGTCGCCCGGCTCCGGATCGCACAGCAATTCGACGCGGCGACCGATCAGCCCCGCGCCGGCGATATCAATCTGTTCGCGCGTCACCCCGGCGACAATCGCGAGATCGCGCCCGGTGGCGATGCCGTCGATCCGGTAGAGTGTCGCCGCGAGCCGTTCGTCATCCACGTCGCGCGCATCGAGCAGGAGCAGCGGCGCGGTGGCGGTCGCTTCGAGGTGATCCGGCGCTTCGGCCCATCCCACGCTGGCGAGCACCCGGCCACCCGCCACCGTCACCGCATCACGCAGCGGGCATTCGTGGGAGAATCGCGGCGTGGCGACGATCAGCGCATCGAACCGTGCCTGGCTTTCGGCGGCTGGTATCATCTCGTGGAACATTCCGGGCTCCGATCAGCAACGACCGGCGGCAAATTACGCAAACAACCGAAACGGTGCAGCGCGTTCATCTCCGTTTCGGATCGTTGGCACCCATGCAGGGCGAGCGTCGATCCGAAATGGATGTATCGCCCGACCATCAATCGAGCGACTTGACGATTTCCTCGACCATCTTCTTCGCGTCGGCGAGCAGCATCATCGTATTGTCCATATAGAAAACGTCGTTGTCGACGCCGGCATAGCCGACCCCGCCCATCGAACGCTTCACGAACAGCACCGTCTTCGCCTTCTCCACGTCGAGCACGGGCATCCCGTAGATCGGCGAGGTCTTGTCGGTCTTGGCCGCCGGATTGGTCACGTCGTTGGCGCCGATCACGAAGGCCACGTCGGCCTGCGCGAACTCGGAGTTGATATCCTCCAGTTCGAACACCTCGTCATATGGCACGTTCGCTTCGGCGAGCAGCACGTTCATATGGCCGGGCATCCGCCCTGCGACCGGATGGATGGCATATTTGACGCGGACGCCATGCTCCTTGAGCTTGTCTCCCATTTCGCGCAGCACGTGCTGCGCCTGCGCCACCGCCATGCCATAACCGGGAACGATGATGACCTGTTCGGCCTGGCTCATCAGGAACGCCGCGTCCTCCGCCGATCCGCGCTTCCACGGCCGATCGGCCTTGGCCGCCCCGCCGCTCGTCACCGCCTCCGCGCCGAACCCGCCGGCGATCACGCTGATGAAGCTGCGGTTCATCGCGCGGCACATGATGTAGCTGAGGATCGCGCCCGACGAGCCGACCAGCGCGCCGGTGATAATCATCGCCGTATTGTGCAGCGTGAAGCCCATCGCCGCCGCCGCCCAGCCCGAATAGCTGTTGAGCATCGACACCACCACCGGCATGTCCGCGCCGCCGATCGGGATGATGAGCAGGAAGCCGATCGCGAAGCTGAGCGCCGTCACCGTCCAGAACACCCAAGGCGCCTGATCCTGCGTGAAATAGGCGATCAGGATGAGGATGCCGACCAGCACGCCGAGGTTCAGCACATGCCGCGCGGGCAGCAGGATCGGCGCGCCGCTCATATTGCCGTTCAATTTGGCGAAGGCGATCACCGAGCCGGAGAAGGTGATCGCGCCGATCGCGACGCCGAGCCCCATCTCGATCCGGCTGACCGTCAATATCTGCCCCGCCGCATCGACTATGCCAAACGCGGTCGGGTTAAGATAAGCGGCGGCGGCGACCAGCACCGCGGCCATGCCGACGAGGCTGTGAAACGCGGCGACGAGCTGCGGCATCGCCGTCATCGCGATCTTGCGCGCGGTGACAAGGCCGATGGCGCCGCCGATGCCGATCGCGGCGAGGATTTCGAGCAGGGCGACCGGATCGAGATCGAGCCCGGCAACCGCCTTGTGCTCCCCGATCTCCAGCGACGCGCCCAGCCCATGCGTCACCAGCGTCGTCACCACCGCCAGCCCCATGCCGATCATGCCGAAACGGTTGCCGCGCTGGCTCGATGTCGGGCTGGAAAGCCCGCGCAGCGCGAGGATGAAGCACACGCCGGCAATCAGATAGGCCAGTGCCGCCCAGGGATTCACCGCGACGTGTTCCATTCCATTCCCCCTAAACCTCACCCGGCAGGCACCGGGACTTTCTTATCGCAAGCGCGCGCCTGCGGCACACGATCCCGGCTTTCGCCGGGACGATGCCGGCGTCAGTGCCGGTTCGCTGCCGGCCGATCCTTCTTCTTGTACATCGCGAGCATACGCGCGGTGACCGCGAAGCCGCCGAAGATGTTGACGCTCGCCAGCGCCACCGCGATCAGCCCGAGCCATTTCGAGCTGGCGCTGCCCGCTGCCGCCGAGGCGATCAGCGCACCGACGATGATGACCGAGGAGATCGCGTTGGTCACCGCCATCAGCGGCGTGTGCAGTGCGGGTGTGACCGACCACACCACATAATAACCGACGAAGCACGCCAGCACGAAGATCGACAGGATCGAGATAAAGTCCACGGCTCAGCCCCCCACCTTGCGCGCTGCCCGCGCGACGATATCCGCCGCGCAGCGCGCGATCTGCGCCTCGCGGCACGACCCGTTGAACGATCCGAGCCGGCGCGACGACAAATTGCTGCCCGGCTCGACCAGATCGACCATGTAATCGAAACGGTCGCCCTTTTCGGTGACGTTGCCGAGAATGACCAGCGACAGCCCCGCCCGGTCATCGCCATCCGCCGGGCGCAGGCGCTTCGCCTCCCCCAGGCTTGCGATCAGCGCATCCGACAATCGCTGCGTCAGCGCGGCATCGCCGGTGGCGCGCACGTCCACCGCCCGGCGCTCCGCCGGCTGCGGCACGGCAGCCGCGAGCAGCGCGGCGGCGGTCGCCAGCACAAGGCTCACCCCAAAAGCCTCGCGTTCACCACCTTGCCATCGCGGGTCAACCGGATCGCATCGCCGATCTCCTCGTCGAGGATCGGGCGGCCCTGCTCCTTGTCCCAGAAGGCGGAGAGGAAATTGTAGAGATTGCGCGCGAACAGCGCGGAGGCGTCGGCCGCGAGCCGCGACGGCACGTTGCGATGCCCAACGATCTTCACGCCATGCCGCTCGACCACCTGACCGGCGACCGAACCCTCGACATTGCCGCCCTGCTCCACCGCGAGATCGACGATCACGCTGCCGGGCCGCATCGAGGCGATCTGCGCATCCGAAATCAGCCGGGGCGCCGCGCGACCGGGGATCAGCGCGGTGGTGATGACGATATCCTGTTTGGCGATGTGCGATGATACCAGTTCGGCCTGCGCCTTCTGATATTCCGCCGACATCTCGGTGGCATAGCCGCCCGATCCTTCGCCCTCGATCCCGGCGACATTCTCGACGAAGACCGGCTTGGCGCCGAGCGACTGGATCTGCTCCTTCGTCGCCGAGCGCACGTCGGTCGCCGAAACCTGCGCGCCAAGCCGCCGCGCGGTGGCGATCGCCTGAAGCCCCGCGACGCCCACGCCCATGACGAAACATTTCGCGGCGGAGATCGTCCCCGCCGCCGTCATCATCATCGGGAAAGCGCGGCCATATTCCCCCGCCGCGTCCAGCACCGCCTTATAGCCGGACAGATTCGACTGCGACGACAGGATATCCATTGATTGCGCGCGGGTGATGCGCGGCATGAATTCCATCGCCAGCGCCTCGATACCGGCAGCGGCATAGGTATCGACGCGCGCGCGCTCGCCGAACGGGTTGAGCCCGGCAGCGAGCCAGACGCCCGGCTTCACGCCGGCCAGCGTCGCCGGATCGGGGCCTTGCACGCCAAGCAGGATATCGGCGCCGGCGATGACAGCCGCGCGATCGCCCAGCGTCGCGCCGGCATCGGCATAGCCCTGATCGGCGACATCGGCGGCGCTTCCCGCGCCATGCTCGACCGCGACATCCGCGCCGAGCGCGATGAACTTGCGGACCGTTTCCGGCGTGGCGGCAACGCGCCTTTCGCCATCCACGGTTTCCTTAAGGACGGCGATCTTCATGCGGATCAGCGATGGATCAGCCAGATGACCAGGGCTACGATCACTATCGCGCCAACGCTTCCCCACTTGAGCAGATTCATAACGCCTGCATAAGTCGCGACATGCGCTTTCATTCCGGACTTATCGGCCATTGCGTCCTCCCGCTCCCCTGATTCGTCCTGCTCCTTATCGACGCTTAGGCCGGGCCTCAAGCCCGGTGGCCGTCACGCGCCGGTGCTTAAGCGAGCTTTTACCCATCCGGGCTATCTGCCGATTCCGTCCCCGCCGTATCGGAATGGAACAAAAAGAATGACGCGCAACGGGCAACGGCTGCTGATGCTGATCGACGATGATCCCGGCCGGCGCCGGCTGGTCGCGGCGCTCGCCGCGCGCGGCGGCTGGCGCACCGTGTTCGCGGATGATGCGGAAATGGCCATCGCGACGCTTGGCACCCAGGATGGGATGCAGCTCGACGCTGTGGTGCTCGATCACCATGGCGAGGACGATGGCGCGGGCACGCTGATCGGGGAATTGCGTGGCCGTCGCCCGGCGCTGCCGGTGCTGGTCGCCGCCACCGACGGATCGGTTTCCCATGCCGTCGCCGCGATGCGCGCCGGCGCGACCGACTTTCTGGTCAAGCCGCTTGCGCCGGAACGGCTGCTCGCCGCGCTGGAGGCGGCGGTGGCGGGGACGGAGGCTGGCGAATTGCGCCCGCTGACCGAAAAAATCCCGGCGATGCTGGGCTTCGACGAGATCGTCGGCTCGGCGCCCGATTTCCGCGCCGCGCTGGCGATCGCGGCCAAAGCGGCGCGCGCGCGCGTGGCGGTGCTGATCGACGGCGAAAGCGGGGTGGGCAAGGAAGTGGTGGCGGAGGCGATCCACGCCGCCTCGCCGCGCGGGCGAAAGCCGATGATTACGGTCGATTGCGGCGCCATCTCCGCCAATCTCATCGAAAGCGAGCTGTTCGGGCACGAGCGCGGCGCCTTTACCGGGGCGTTCGAGCGCAAGGTGGGCAAGTTCGTCGACGCCGATGGCGGCACGATCTTCCTCGACGAGATCGGCGAGATGCCGCTCGATGCGCAGGTGCAGTTGCTGCGCGTGCTGCAATCCGGCGAACTCCAGCCGATCGGCGCACGCCATGCCCGCGAAGTCGATGTGCGGGTGATCGTTGCGACCAACAAGAACCTGGGCGAGGAGGTGGAGGCCGGGCGCTTCCGCGAGGATCTCTATTACCGGCTCAATGTCGTGCAGGTGACGATCCCGCCGCTGCGCAATCGCGTCGGCGACATTCCCGCGCTGGCCCGTCACTTGCTCGCGCGCATCGCCCGCCAGCCGGGGCTGCGCCAGCTCGGCATTACCGACGACGCGCTTGCGCTGCTGGTCGAATATGACTGGCCGGGCAACGTCCGCCAGCTCCAGAACGCATTGTTCCGCGCGGCGGTATTATGCGACGGCGACGCCCTGACCCGCGGTGACTTTCCGCAGATCGCCGCGCTCGCGGCGCGCCGCGATGCCGTGCCAAGCACGCAGCGGATGGCGCCATCGGGCGGGGTGACATTGTTCAGCGCGGATGGCCATCTGCGCCCGCTGGAGGAGATCGAGGCGGATGTGATCCGGCTGGCGATCGGCCATTATCGCGGGCGGATGACCGAGGTGGCGCGCCGGCTCGGCATCGGCCGATCGACGCTCTATCGCAAGCTGGTGGAACTGGGCATCGACAACGCGGCTTAGGCGCTAGCCAAGTCCGTCGATCCAGCCCGGCAGATCGGCGAGCCGCGCCAGCGTCGCGAAACGCGCCCGGTCTTCGGGCGGTGCCGCGGCTTCGTGCGCCCATCCTCCGGGCTGCGGGATGAAGGCCGCCCAGGCGCCGGCGGCGAGCGCGGGCAATACATCCGATCGCATCGAATCGCCCGCCATCACGCATCGTTCCGGCCGTGCGCCGTGGCGTTCGAACAGGCGGCTGAAGGTTTCGGGCGTCTTTTCGCTGACGATCTCGATCGCGGAGAAGCGGTTGCCCAGCCCGGAGGCCGCGAGCTTCATTTCCTGATGCAGCAGATCGCCCTTGGTCACCAGCACCAGCCGCCCACGATCGGCAAGTTCCGCCAGCGTATCCTCGATCCCGTCGAACAATTCCACCGGGTGACCCAGCAAGGCGCGCCCGGCGGCGAGAATCTCGCGCACCGCGGACAGCGGCAATGCATCGCCCCCCAGTTCAAGCGCCGCCTCGACCATCGACAGCGTGAAGGCCTTGGCGCCATAGCCATAGAGCGCGAGGTTGCGCCGCTCGACCGCCGCCAGCGTCGCGCGGGCGATCCCGGCTTCAGCGAAGGGGGCGAGCATCGCGACCAGCGCCTCCTCCGCCACGGCGAAGAAGCGCATGTTGTGCCACAGCGTGTCATCGGCATCGAGGCAGATGAGATCGACGGGCATCGCGCGTTCAGCCAACCAGCGCCCGATCGCGCAAGCCCCGCCAGACACGCAGCGCCTGCACGGTTTCGGCGACATCATGGACGCGCAATATCTGCGCTCCGGCGTCCGCGCCCTTGATCGCCAGCGCGATCGAGCCGCCCAGCCGCTCATCCACCGGCGCCTCGCCGGACAAGGCGCCGATCATCCGCTTGCGGCTCACCCCCAGCATGATCGGGCAGCCAAGCCCGTGGAACAGCGCGAGGTGATTGATGAGCGCCAGATTGTCGGCGAGCGATTTGCCGAAGCCGATGCCCGGATCGACGATGATGCGCCCGCGATCGACCCCGGCGCCTACCGCCGCTTCGACGCGCGCCTCCAGCCAATCGAACACCTCACCCACCACATCGGCGTATCCGCTGCCGCCATGCGGGCCGGCCTTTGGGTCCGGCGAGTGCATCAGGATTACCGGGCAACCCGCACGCGCCACGACATCCGCCGAGCGTTCGTCCCACAACAGCGCCGACACATCGTTGACGATCCGCGCGCCGGCGGCGAGCGCCGCCTCCATCACCGCGGCCTTGCGCGTGTCGATCGAAACGAGCGCGCCCGCCGCCGCCAGCCGCTGCGCCACCGGCGCAACGCGCTTCGCCTCATCGCCTTCCCACACCAGCGGCGCGCCGGGGCGGGTCGATTCGCCGCCAAGGTCGATCAGCGCGGCGCCGGCGGCGAGCATGTCGATGCCCGCCGCCGTCGCGCCCGCCGGGTCGTCGGCATAAGCGCCGCCATCCGAGAAACTGTCCGGGGTGACATTCAGGATTCCCGCGACGAGCGGCTGATCGAACCGCAACACCCGCTCGCCCAGCGTCAATGCGGGGCGCGGCATGGTGATGCGTTCGTGGAGCAACTGCGCGCGCGCGCCGAATGCAGCGATATCGCTGACCGGCGCGACATAACGCGCCGCACCGTCGCGCACCTCATAGGCGCCGAACCACAGCATCCCCCCGGCAAGCCGCGCGACGCTGCCCTCCGGCAGCCCGACCGGCGTATCGACGAAATGAATCGGGCGAATCTGGAGGCTGCTCACGTCATGTCACCCCGAACCTGTCGTCGACATGATGCCCGATAGCGATCTTATATCTGTGTCGCGAGCAGATAGGTTTGCCGCAATGCGTCGATCGGCTTGAGTTGACCGTCGGCCTCATAATGCCAGAACGTCCAGCCGTTGCACGCTGGCGCCTTCTGCAATGTCGCGCCAAGCTTGTGGATCGAGCCGATCGTGCCGCAATCGCTCGCCAGGCTACCGTCCGCGCGCACCGTGGCGCGGAAGCGGCGCCTGGCGTCGGTGACGATGCTGCCCGCCGGAAGCATGGCGTTTTCCACCAGCACGCCGAACGCCACCTTGGCCTGCTGGCGCGGGGACTGCATCGTCGAAAGCGCGGATTCGTCGAGCGGCAGCGCATCGGTGATGCGCTCGATCGCCGCCGCGCAATAGCCCGGCTCGCGCTCGATCCCGATCCAGCGGCGCCCGAGGCGCTTCGCCACCGCGCCCGTCGTGCCGGTGCCGAAGAACGGATCGAGCACCACGTCGCCCGGCTTGGTGCAGGCGAGCAGCAGGCGATAGAGCAACGCCTCCGGCTTCTGCGTCGGATGGACCTTCTGCCCATTTTTCTTCAGCCGCTCGCCACCACCACAGATCGGGAATTCCCAATCCGATCGCATCTGAAGCTCGTCGTTGAGCGTCTTCATGCTGCGATAGTTGAAGGTATATTTCGCTTTCTCGCCCTTTGACGCCCAGATCAGCGTTTCATGCGCGTTGGTGAAGCGCGTGCCGCGGAAGTTCGGCATCGGATTGGCCTTGCGCCAGATGATGTCGTTGAGGATCCAGTAACCCAGATCCTGCACCGCCGTGCCGACGCGGAAGATGTTGTGATAGCTGCCGATCACCCAGATCGTGCCGTTATCCTTCAGGATGCGGTGCGCCTCCTTGAGCCAGGCGCGGGTGAACGCGTCATAGGCGGCGAAGGTGTCGAACTTGTCCCAATCGTCGGTCACCGCGTCGACATGGCTGCCGTCGGGCCGGAACAACTCGCCGCCGAGCTGCAGATTATAGGGCGGATCGGCGAAGATCATGTCCACCGACTTTGCCGGCAGCGTCTTCATCGTCGCGATGCAATCCCCCATGAGGATCTGGTCGAGCGGCAGAACCGCTTCCTCGGCGCGCTCGCGCTTCGCCGCAACCTTCTCGATAACCCCCATGCGTACCCCCTTAATGAAGCGCCAGAAGCGCGAAGGAGATGGAATCCGTCAAGCGTTCAATGGTTAACGCAATCCGTTTCCAATTCGTTAACGAGGCGGAACATTTCGAGGCCACGGGCAGATGTAGAGTCTCGCCCGACTCGCTTGACTCAATATCTCGCGGTGTGACGCGAAAGACTCAATCGCGCGCGGGACCGTGAAAAATTGTCGAACCGCCGCCCGATGAGCGCCGATCCGGCGTTCCGACGCCTCTCGCGTGATTCGGCGGCCATCCCGAATCAATCAGCGCGGCGCATGATTCACCGCCACGCCGCCACGCGCGCTACAACGCCAGTGCCGCCTGCGCGACGGGGGCGAAGCTGCGGCGGTGGAGTGGTGTCGGGCCGTGTTCACGCAGCGCGCTCAGATGCGCGGCGCTGCCATAGCCCTTGTTCGAGGCCCAGCCGTAATGCGGCCAGGTTTCGTGATGCCGGATCATGATCGCGTCGCGCGTGTGCTTGGCGATGATCGAGGCGGCACCGATCGACAGCGACAGCGCATCGCCGCCAACCAAAGCGGTGGCGGCATAATCCCAGCGCGGCAGACGATTGCCGTCGACCAGCACGTGCCCCGGCGCGTGGCCGAGTTGCGCGGCCACCGCGTCCACCGCGAGGGTCATCGCCTTCATCGTCGCCCAAAGGATGTTGAGCGTATCGATCTCCTCCGCCTCGATCACCCCCACCCCGACGATCGCGCAATCGCTGATCCGCGCGAACAGCGCCGCGCGCGCGGTGGCGGACAGCCTTTTCGAATCGTCGATCCCGCGCGGCACGCCCTTTGCCGGCAACACCACCGCGGCGGCGACCACCGGCCCGGCGAGCGGCCCGCGCCCGGCTTCATCCACCCCGGCCACGGGGGACGGATAGCGGCGTTCATGCGTCAATCCGGGCACGGCAGGCGCCACGGCGGGAAGCGGCGATTCTCGCCCGCCGTATAGAGACACAATGGGTTGCCGGCGGGATCGGCGAGCCGCGCCTCGCGCCAGCCCCACGGCTGGTCGATCGGCTCCGCGACCGTGATACCGCGCGCGCGGGCGGCGGCAACGGTGGCATCCATGTCCGCCACTTCGAGGAAGACGATCGCCCGATGCCCGATCTCGCCCGCCGCTTCGATCGACAATGTCGTGCCCCCTGCGCTCTCGAACCGCGCATAACGCGCTTCGCTGTCCACGATCGGCACCAGCCCAAGCGCGCGGTAGAAGGCGAGGCTCGCCGCATGATCGGTGGCGGGCAATGTGATCTGGTTTGGCAGCATCCCGCCCAGATCCGCATCGAGCCGCACCCGCTGGTGCCCCATCGGGCCATGCCCCGCGCCGAACCCCGGCGCCTCGCGCAGCGCGATACGCACGAACAGCCGCGCGCGGGAGATCGCGTCCGGCAGCGTCATTCCCCGCCCCAGCCCCTCGGCGATGGCGCTGGCAAGCGTGCAGCCCGTGCCATGGCTATGCTTCGTGTCGATGCGCGGTGCGGACCAGCACGCGATCTCGCCATCACGTCCAACCAGCCGATCGACGATCGTGTCGCCCTCGGCGTGCCCCCCCTTCACCAGCACCGCCACGCCGCTCGCCCGCGCATATTCGGTCGCCGCCATCGCCGCCGCGTCATGCGACGACACATCGCCCCCGGTCAGCGCCGCCAGTTCGGGCAGGTTGGGCGTAATCACCGTGGCGCGCCGCGCCAGCCGCGCCATCCCCGCGATCGTCCGCTCATCCGCCAGCACGGAGCCGCTCGTCGCCACCATCACGGGATCGAACACGATCGGCACGCCATAGCACCCGGACGACAATTCATCGACGATCGCATCCACCGTCTCGCCGCCGCCCAGCATCCCGATCTTTACGGCATCCACGCCGATATCCCCGGCAACGCACGCCATCTGCCCCACGACGAACGCGGGCGGCACCGCATGGACCGCCTCCACCCCCAGCGTGTTTTGCGCGGTGAGCGCCGTGATCGCGGTCATCGGATGGCCGCCGAGCATCGTCACGGTGCGGATATCCGCCTGAATGCCGGCGCCGCCGCCCGAATCGGAACCGGCGACGATCAGGACGCGCGGGGTCATTTCCGGCTCAGCCCTTGAAATGGCGCCTGGTGGAGGCGGGGTGCTTCCTCAGCGCGTCGCCGACCCGCGCCGGGCGATCGAGCAACTCCCCGCCGCAATTCGGGCAATGCTCGTCAAGCCGATCCGCGCAATCCGCGCAGAAAGTGCATTCGAACGAACAGATGAAGGCGCCGCCCTCGTCGGCGGGCAAATCGACGCCGCAGCGTTCGCAATCGGGGCGCATCTCTAGCATGAAGGCGTCATAGTGCCGGATAGACGCCGGTGGAAGCGGCGCGACGCCGGTTCGACGAAAAGGGGAGACGGGAAATGGGGTGGATCGCGATCGCAGCGGCAACGCTCGCCGCCGGGGCGCTATCCTGCGCGGCGCAAGCCGAGACGCGCTATGTCCATGCCGGGCGGCTGATCGACACCGAGCACGGCAAGGTGCTGGAGGATCAGCGGATCGACATCGTCGATGGCCGCGTGGTCGCGGTCGCGCGCTGGTCCCCGCCGCCCGCCGGAGCGACGGTGATCGACTGGTCGGCGCTTACCGTGCTTCCCGGCCTGATCGACAGCCACACCCATGTCGCCGATGGCTATGCCGACAGCAGCGACCCGGCGGAGGCGCTCCACCATTCCGCCGCCGCGACGATCCTTAAAGGCGCACGCCGCGCACGCGAAACGCTGGAGGCCGGGTTCACCACGATCCGCGACGTTGGCGTGTTCCGCGGCCTTTCCGATGTCGCGCTGCGCGATGCGATCGAGAGCGGCGACGTGGTGGGGCCGCGCATGGTGGTGGCCGGCGCCTATGTCACCATCCCCAATGGCGGCGGCGCGGTGACCGGCGCGGCGCCCGACGTGGCGGTGCCGGCGGACATGCGCCTGGGCTATGTCCGCTCCGCCGACGATGCGCGCAACGCCGCCGATCTGCTGCTCGGGCGCGGCGCCGATTTCATCAAGCTGATCGCAACCGGCGCGGTGCTGGCGGTCGGCTCGACGCCGGGCGCGCTGGAACTGACGCCGGAGGAAATGAAGGCCGCCTGTGATGCGGCGAAACGGCGCGGCAGCTATTGCATCGCCCACGCCCATGGCGCGGAGGGCATCAAGGCGGCGATCCGCGCCGGGGCGCGCTCGATCGAACACGCCAGCCTGATCGACGACGAGGGGCTGCGCATGGCGAAGGACGCTGGCGTGTGGCTCGATATGGATATCTTCGACGGCGACTGGATCGACGCGGAAGGGACGAAAAACGGCTGGCCGACCGAATATCTCCAGAAGAACCGCGATACCACCGAGGCGCAGCGCCAGGGCTTCGCCAAGGCGGTGAAGATGGGCGTGAAGCTTTCCTTCGGCACGGATGCCGGTGCCTATCCCCACGGCATCAACGCGCGGCAATTCGCCTATATGGTGCGCTATGGCATGACCGCGATGCAGGCGATCCAGTCCGCCACCATCGTCTCCGCCGCGCTGCTGGGCAGGAGTGCGGATATCGGCGCGCTGTCACCGGGCCATTATGCCGATATGGTGGCGGTGGCCGGCGATCCATTGAGTGATGTGCGCGTGCTGGAGAAAGTGGCGCATGTGATGAAGGGGGGCGAGGTGGTGCTATAGCGGGCGCACTTCAAGCGAGGCGAGCGGAAGACGATTGCGATCACGGCGTCTGCGGTTGAACGACCAGCCTCACCGCCACCGATCGCACCGCCTCGGGCGTAACAGTCGCCGTCATGCTCTTCGGCGCGGAAATGGTCAGTTGCTGCCGGATTTGCTGACAGGCGATTTGATCCGCCGCATCGCTGCCGCTTGATTGCAGGATATCGCACGAACCGGCGTGACCGGTCGCGTCGAAGATCACCTTGGCCCGGACCGGCGACTGATAGCCGGCCGGAACACGGGAGACCTTCAGATCGAAACCGATTGTCGTGCTGGAAAAGTACGGGTCCGCTCCCCAGGCGACGGCGGTGCGAAATCCTGCGGATACCGGCTGATGGTTTCCGTCCGTCGCGGGATCGAATTTCGCCCGCGCCTTGAACAGCGCGCACGTCCGCTTGTCGAGCAGGTTCGATCCGCTGGTCTCGGTCACATCGCAGGACGTGACTTTTCCTTCCGTCGAAACACTCAGCGCGATGGACACGATACCATATTCGTCATGCTGCAACGCGGTCTGGGGATAATCCTGAAGGGTGATGACCGCAGCGGCATTGCGGAGGCGAGGTGGCTGCACCTCTCCCGCAATCGCCCCCGTCTGCGTAGCGGCAAGCATCAATATGGCGAACATCATTGCCCCCCGGATCGCGAGCCGCGATGATGACACAGAAGCCAAGGCGCGGCAAAATCAAAGCAAGCGCGCGATATCGGCCCGAGAAGCGCGAACAACCGCTTGAATCTACACCGCCGCCCGCACCGCCTCGCACACCCGGTCCACCACGGCCTCCACCTGCGCGCGATCATCGCCCTCGGCCATCACGCGGATCACCGGCTCGGTGCCCGAGGCTCGGATGACGAGGCGACCGCGACCGTCGAGTTCGGCCTCCGCCGCCGCGATCGCCTGCTTCACGGAGGGCGCCTCCAGCGGCTTTGCGCCGCGATCGAAGCGGACGTTCTTCAATAATTGCGGCAGCGGATCGAAGCGATGGAGCACCTCGCTCGCGGGCGCGCCCGAACGCTGCACCTCGGCGAGTATCTGTAGTGCTGCGACCAGCCCGTCGCCGGTGGTGCCGTAATCCGACAGGATGATATGGCCGGATTGCTCGCCGCCGACATTGTATCCGCGCGCGCGCATCGCCTCCAGCACATAACGGTCGCCCACCCCGGTGCGGATCAGCCCCAACCCCTGCGCGGCGAGGTGGCGCTCCAGCCCGAGGTTCGACATGATCGTCGCGACCAGCCCGCCGCCAGCGAGCCGCCCGCGCCGCGCATAGGCGGTGGCGATGATCGCCATGAGCTGATCGCCGTCCACCACCGCCCCGGTTTCATCGACCACGATCAGCCGGTCCGCATCGCCATCGAGCGCGATGCCGATCGCCGCCCCGCTTGCCACGACGGTTTCGGAAAGCGTCTGCGGCGCGGTCGAGCCGACGCCATCGTTGATGTTGCGGCCATTGGGGGTGACGCCGATCGCCACGACCTCCGCCCCCAATTCCCACAATGCGGCGGGCGCGACCTGATAGGCGGCGCCGTTGGCGCAATCGACCACCACCTTCATCCCGTCGAGCCTCAAATCATCGGGGAAGGTGGATTTGGCGAAATGGATATAGCGCCCCTGCGCGTCGTCGATCCGCCGCGCGCGGCCGATCTGCGGCGCGGGCGCGAGCGAAACCGCCCCGCTATCCACGCCGTCGATCAGCGCCTCTATCTCCATTTCCGCCTCGTCGGACAGTTTATACCCGTCCGGGCCGAACAATTTGATCCCGTTGTCGGCAAACGGATTGTGGCTGGCGGAGATCATCACGCCCAGATCGGCGCGCATCGACTGGGTGAGCATCGCCACCGCCGGGGTGGGCATCGGCCCGGTCATCACCACATCCATGCCGACGCTGGTGAACCCCGCGACCAGCGCGGATTCAAGCATATAGCCGGAAAGCCGCGTGTCCTTGCCGATCAGCACGCGGTGGCGGTGTTCGCCGCGCTGGAAATAGGTGCCGGCGGCCATGCCGACCTTCATCGCCATCGCCGCCGTCATCGGCGACATATTGGTGAGGCCGCGAATCCCGTCGGTGCCGAAATATTTTCTTGCCATCGCCTGCGTCCGCTTCCTCTATTCGCGCGCTGCGCTCGGCTGATAGCGTCGCGGAATCAAAAGGGCGAGCCAAAGGAACCGCATGTCGCCATCCTCACGCATTCTGCTGGCGCTGATCGCCGGCATCGTCGGCGGCATCGCGATCGCCGGCTTCGCGCCGCAGGCGGTCGATCCGGTCGCGGCGGTGGCCGGGCCGATCGGGCAGGCATGGCTCAACGGCCTGCAGATGACGATCGTGCCGCTGGTCTTCTCGCTGCTCGTCACCGGGATCGCCGCGACGGCGGAGGCGGCGCAGGCCGGGCGGCTCGCGGGGCGCGCCGTGGGGCTTTACCTGATCGTGATGGCCTCCTCGGCGATCGCCGCCGCGTTCCTCACGCCGCTGTTCCTTGATATCGCGCCGCTGCCGATCGAATCCGCCGCCGCGTTGCGCCATGCGCTGGCCGGCGCCGAGACCGTGCCGCCCGTCCCTCCGGTCGGCGATTTCCTCGCCGGCATCATTCCGGCCAACGCGCTGAGGGCATCCGCCGACAGCAATTTCCTGTCGATGATCGTCTTCGCGCTGATCTTCGCCTTCGCGCTGATGCGGATCGAGCCGCGATTGCGCGATCTGCTCACGCGCTTCTTCTCGGCGATCCGCGATACGATGCTGGTGGTGATCGGCTGGGTGCTGTGGATCGGCCCGCTCGGCGTGTTCGCGCTGGCGCTGGTGGTGGGCGCGAAGGCCGGGAGCGGGGCGTTCCACGCGCTCGTCCACTATATCCTCACCGTCTCGGCGGTGGGGTTCACGGTGTCGCTGCTCGCCTATCCGCTGGCGGTGATCGGCGGGCGGGTCGGCCTCGGCCAGTATATCCGCGCGGGATTGCCGGCGCAGGCGGTGGCGATCTCGACGCAATCCTCGCTCGCCTCGCTGCCGGCGATGCTGGCGAGTTCGCGCGCGATGGGCGTGCCGGTGGCGACCGCCGGCGTCACGCTGCCGCTCGCCGTCGCGATTCTGCGGGCGACCGGGCCGGCGATGAACTTCGCGGTGGCGATCTATGTCGCGACCTGGTTCGGCGTGCAGCTCCATCCCGCGACGCTGGCGGCGGGCGCGCTGGTGGCGATGCTCACCTCGCTCGGATCGGTGAGCCTGCCGGGCACGGTGAGCTTCGTCGGCGCGATTTCCCCGGTCTGCGCCACGCTTGGCGCGCCGGTCGCGCCGCTCGGGCTGCTCGTCGCGGTGGAGACGATCCCCGATATCATGCGCACGCTGGGCAATGTGATGTGGGATCTCGCCACCACCGTCACGCTGGCGCGCGGCCAGCGCGTGATCGAGGACGAGGCCGATGCGATCGTGGAACAGATGTGAGGCGTCGCGGATTATTGACAAAGGGTGTGAACAACACTTATTGACATATCTGTCAGTAAGGAGCGATTCGATGGCCGCCACCCTTCCTCCCCTGCCCGGCACGACTGGCCGGCGCGATTGGCGCACCGCGTTCGACGCGATCCGCAAGCTGCTCGCCAACGGCGACGATACGGTGCAGGTGTTCCGCATCATGCGCTCGCTCAACGTCGGCGCGACCGAGACGGGTTACGCGCGGCTGATCGCCACCGAACAGGGCGGGCGGATCGCCTATGAGCAGGTCGAGCTGGCGCAGGTTTTCTCGCGACCGGGCTTCGCCAGCCAGTTCGCGCCGGGCACGATCGGCGCGGCCTATCGCGATTTCCTCGAAACCACCGGCTATTCCGCCGACGGCCTCGCCGATGTGAGCCGCGAGGGGATGAGCGACGAGGATATGCCGCATCCCTATGCCTGGTTCGGGCGGCGGGTGCGCGATACGCACGATATCTGGCACGTCCTGACCGGCTATAAGGCCGATGAGAGCCTGGGCGAAGCCGCGCTCGTCGCGTTCAGCTATGCGCAGGTCGGCGGGCTCGGCTGGGCGTTCATCGCCGCCGCCGCCTCGCTCAAGAGCCTGCGGGTCACCAAAGGCACGCTGTTCGCCAGGGCGGTATGGGAAGGCTATCGCCACGGTCGCGCCGCGAAATGGATTTCGGGCGAGGATTACATGACGCTGCTGCACGAGCCGATCGAGGCCGCGCGCGCGCGATTGGGGATTCGCACGCCCACCGCCTATCTGAAGGCGCAGCACGAACTGGGGCCGGAAATGGCCTCCTATCTCAGCGAGCGGCGCGAAAAGGCCGCCGCCGTTGAACCGGAACCGCGGCGCCTCGCCGCCTGAGAGATATCCCGCTCCCTCGGGAGAGAGGATGGAGGGGGGCCACGGTGCGCCGAGATTCAAATGGCGCACCGCCCTCCATCGAAATGACCGCCATCCGGCATCCATGCCCCCCATCACCGCGAGCAATGCCGCGCGCCAAGCGCTGTCGCCAGCGCCGCCGCCAGCGCCTATGGCCGGTGCGATGCTCGACCGGCTGGTTCTCACCGACTTCCGCAACCATGATGCGCTGACGCTCGCGCCCACGCGCGGCTTCGTCGTGCTCATCGGGCCGAACGGCGCGGGCAAGACCAACGTGCTGGAGGCGGTGTCGCTGCTCGCGCCGGGCCGGGGCTTGCGCCGCGCCGCGCTGGGCGAAATCGCGCGGACGGGCGGCGCGGGCGGGTTCGGCGTCGCCGCGACGCTCGCGGACACGACCGAAATCGCCACCGGCACATTCGCCACCGCGCCCGAGCGGCGCGTCGTGCGCATCAACGGCGGCGGCGCCACCGCGAACGCGCTGGCCGAGCGGCTCTCGATATTGTGGCTGACCCCGGCGATGGACCGATTGTTCGCGGAGCCCGCCTCCGGCCGCCGCCAGTTTCTCGATCGGCTCGCGCTGGCGCTGTTTCCCGGCCACGCCACGCACGCGGCGCGCTATGATGCCGCGATGCGCAGCCGCAATCGGTTGCTCGCCGAGGATCGCCCGGACGCCGAATGGCTCGCCGCGCTCGAACGCCGGATGGCGGAACATGGCGCCGCGATCGACGCGGTGCGGCGCGAGACGGTCACCGCGCTGGCCGAACGGCTGGCGGGGCAAGCAGCCGGCGACTTCCCCCGCGCGACGCTGGCGCTGGAGGGGTGGAGCGGCGATGCGGCCACGCTCGCGGACCAGCTCCGCGCCGGGCGCACCCGCGATATCGCCGCCGGTCGCACATTGGCGGGGCCGCATCGCGCCGATCTGCTGGTGCGGCATCTGGAAAAGGATCGCGCGGCTGCACTCGCCTCCACCGGCGAGCAGAAGGCGCTGATGCTCGGCATCGTCCTCGCCCATGCCGAACTGGTCGCCGCGCGCACGGGGGCACCGCCGATATTGCTGCTGGACGAAGTGGCCGCCCACCTCGATCCCGCCCGCCGCGCGGCGCTGTTCGCGCGATTGTCCGGGCGCGGGCAGGTGTGGATGACGGGCACGGAACCGGCGCTGTTCGCCGATGTCGATGCCAGCGCGTCCCGGATCGCGCTCGGCTGAAGCCGTTGCCGCGCACCCGTTCTGACAGGTTCGCACGCAAAGGGGTTTACCCCGGCGATCACGCCGCTACGCTGCAACCATGGAGCGGGAACGAGTAGCCGCCACGGAACACCGTG
This sequence comes from uncultured Sphingomonas sp., assembly GCF_937871615.1. GTDB lineage: Bacteria > Pseudomonadota > Alphaproteobacteria > Sphingomonadales > Sphingomonadaceae > Sphingomonas. Next base: position 20,204 of record NZ_CALMPA010000011.1, read on the forward strand.
GCGAGTGGCGTGGCGGTTGGCGGATTGTCGCCGCGGCGATGATCGGCATCGGTTTCGGGCCGGGGCTGGTGCAGAATCTGTCGAGCCTGTTCGTTCCCGGCCTGACCGCGACGTTCGGCTGGACACGCGGCGATATGGCGACCGCCGCCGCGATCGGGCTGATCGGGGCGCTGATCGTGCCGCTGATCGGGCGGCTCGCCGATCGCATCGGCGCGCGCCCGGTGATCGTGGCGGGCACGTTGCTGCTTGCCGGCGCGCTGACTGGTTTCACCGTGACGAACGGCTCGATCTGGTCCTATCAATTGCTCATCTTCTGCTCGGCGCTCAGCGTGGGCGGGACGAGCGCGGTGGTCTATGGCCGGATCATCGCGCCGCGTTTCGTGCGGCATCGCGGCATCGCGCTTGGCGTCGCGACTTCCGGGCTGTCGCTGTCGACATTGTTGCTCTCGCCGGTGATCGCCGGGGTGATCGCCGATCACGGCTGGCGGGCGGGCTTTCTGACGCTCGCCGCGCTCGCCGCGCTGATCGGGTTGCCGCTCGTCCTGCTGCTGCTGCGTGGCGCGGTGGTCGCGCCGGTGCATCATGCCGGCGCGCCCGAGGATATCGCACCCGAGACGTTTCTCGCCGGCATGACCGGGCGTGAGGCACGGCGCGATTCGCGCTTCTGGCGGCTGGGCGCGGCGGCGGCGCTCATCAACATCGCCAGCGTCGGGCTGGTTACCCAACTCGTCCCGTTCGGCATTGATCGCGGGCTAAGCCTCGAACATGCGGCGCTGCTCGTCACCAGCTTCGCCGCGGCGCAGATCGTCGGGCGGCTGGCGATGGGGCTGATGGTCGATCGCTTTCCCGCGCAGCGCACCGCCGCGGCATTCGCGGGCGTTTCCGCCATGGCGTTCGCGGCATTGCTGATGCCGCTGCCCGGCGCGGTCGCGATGATCGCCGTGGTGTTCTTCGCGCTGCTGATGCACGGCGCGGAGAATGACCTTCTGCCCTATCTCACCGCGCGATTGTTCGGCCTGCGCGCTTATGGCGAAACCTATGGCGCGCTGCTGACGCTGGCGCTGTTCGGCACGGCATCTGGCGTGATGATGTTTGGCCGACTCCATGATTCCACCGGCGATTACGCGATCCCGCTGGCGGTCTCCGCCGGGGCGCTGGCGCTGGCGGCGCTGCTGTTCCTCACACTTGGCGATCGCCGCGCGCCGGCCACCGCGCGGCGCGACCGCACCCGATATGACGGCGCCGCCGCAGGCGTCGCACCGACAGCGGCGTCTTAGCGTTCAACCCAATCGCCCTTCCGCCATTTCGCTTTCGTTGCACCGCGGCAATGCCTATATGATCGGCATGGCAGATCCTCAGAATTCGGAATACGGCGCTTCTTCGATCAAGGTGCTGAAGGGCTTGGACGCGGTGCGCAAGCGGCCGGGCATGTATATCGGCGACACCGACGACGGATCGGGCCTCCACCATATGGTGTTCGAGGTTTCCGATAACGCGATCGACGAGGCGCTGGCCGGCCATTGCGATCGCGTGGACATCACGCTCAACGCCGACGGATCGGTTTCGGTGACGGATAACGGGCGCGGCATCCCGACCGGCATTCACCCGGAAGAAGGCGTATCGGCGGCGGAGGTCATCATGACCCAGCTCCACGCCGGCGGCAAATTCGAGAATACGTCGGACGACAACGCCTATAAGGTATCGGGCGGGCTGCACGGCGTCGGCGTCAGCGTGGTCAACGCGCTCAGCGAATGGCTCGATCTCACCATCTGGCGCGATGGCGAGGAGCATTACATGCGCTTCGCCCATGGCGACGCCACCGCCCCGCTCAAGGTGGTCGGCAAGGCGGAAGGGAAGAAGGGCACGCGCGTCACCTTCCTGCCCTCTCCGGCGACGTTCAAGATCGTCGAATTCGATTTCGAGAAGCTGGAACATCGCTATCGCGAACTCGCCTTCCTCAATTCGGGCGTGCGCCTGTTCCTGAGCGACGCGCGGCACGAGGAGCCGAAGACGGTCGAGCTATATTACGAGGGCGGGATCGCCGCGTTCGTGAAGTGGCTCGATCGCGCCAAGCAGCCGCTGATCCCGGAGCCGATCGCGATCACCGGCGATCGTGACGATGTGGGCATCGAAGTCGCGCTGGAGTGGAACGACAGTTATTACGAAAACGTCCTGTGCTTCACCAACAATATCCCGCAGCGCGACGGCGGCACCCACCTCGCCGCGTTCCGCTCCGCGCTGACCCGCACGCTCAACGCCTATGCAGACAAATCCGGCATCCTGAAGAAGGAGAAGGTGAGCCTGCAGGGCGACGATATGCGCGAGGGGCTGACCGCGATCGTTTCGGTGAAGCTGCCCGATCCGAAATTCTCGTCGCAAACCAAGGACAAGCTCGTCAGTTCCGAGGTGCGCCAGCCGCTCGAAAGCCTGATGGCGGACAAGATGGCTGAATGGCTGGAGGAAAATCCGGCGCACGCGCGCACGATCATCCAGAAGATCATCGACGCCGCCGCCGCGCGCGAAGCCGCGCGCAAGGCGCGCGAGGCGAGCCGCAAATCGGTGATGGGCATCGCGAGCCTGCCCGGCAAGCTCGCCGACTGTCAGGAAAAAGACCCGGCCAAGTCCGAGCTGTTCATCGTCGAGGGCGATTCGGCCGGCGGCTCCGCCAAGCAGGGCCGCGATCGGCATTTCCAGGCGATCCTGCCCCTGCGCGGCAAGATTCTCAATGTCGAGCGCGCGCGGTTCGACCGGATGCTCGGCAGCCGCGAGATCGGCACGCTGATCCAGGCGATGGGCACCGGCATCGGTCGCGACGAATTCAACGCCGAGAAGCTGCGCTACCACAAGATCGTCATCATGACCGACGCCGACGTGGACGGCGCGCATATCCGCACCCTGCTGCTCACCTTCTTCTACCGGCAGATGCCCGAATTGATCGAGCGCGGGCACCTCTATATCGCGCAGCCGCCGCTCTATAAGGCGACGCGCGGGCGCTCCGAAGTCTATCTCAAGGACGAAAAGGCGCTCGACGATTATCTCGTCGATGCCGGTGTGTCGGCACTGGTCCTGGAAACGGTGGGCGGCTCGCGTTCGGGGCAGGATCTCGCCGAACTGGTCGAGCACGCACGGCGGATGCGGACGCTGATGCGTTATGCGCCGCGCCGCTACGATCCGGTCATCATCGAGGCGCTGGCGCTGGGCGGCGCGCTCAATCCCGATATTGATCGCGCGCGGCGCGAGGCGGCGGTTACGGAAGTGACGCGGCGGCTCGATTCCGGCGATCGCGAGGCGCGCTGGTCCGCGCGGCTGACCGATGAGGGCGGCATCCATTTCGAGCGGCTGTGGCGCGGGGTTACCGATCACCACGTTATCGAGGGCACGTTCCTCGGATCGGCGGAGGCGCGCAAGCTCCACACGCTCGCCGCCGAGCAGGCCGAAGCCTTCGCCGCCGCGGGCAAGCTGGTGCCGCTGAAGGGCGCCACGCCCGCCGAGGAGATCGCCGAGGACGAGGATGAGGGTGGCCAGGCGGCGACGATCGGCAAGGGCGAAAGCCTTGTCGCGCGCCCCTCGCAATTGCTCGACGCGGTGCTCGCCGCCGGTCGCAAGGGGCTGTCGATCCAGCGCTACAAGGGGCTGGGCGAGATGAACCCCGAGCAATTGTGGGAAACCACGCTCGATCCGTCGAACCGCTCGATGCTCAAGGTGGCGATCGACCAGGCGGATATGGCCGACGAGATCTTCACCCGGCTGATGGGCGACGTGGTGGAGCCGCGCCGCGAGTTCATTCAGGAAAATGCGCTCTCGGTCGCCAATCTCGACGTGTGAGGGCTGGCGTCAGGCGCGCCCCGGCGCCTGACGCCACCACGCTTCAGAACCACGTCCGGATGCCGAGCACCAGCGCGGCGGCGCCAGTGTCTTCGCCACGCGCGCGCGCGAAATCGGCGGTGCGCCCGATACGCCGCTGCCACGCCACGCCGACATAGGGCGCGAATTCGCGCGCGATCTCGTAGCGCAGCCGCAAGCCCAGTTCCGCCTCGCTCAGGCCGGCGCCGATGCCGGTCGCGCGGATATCCTGCGCGGCCAGATTCAGCTCGACGCGCGGCTGAAGGATCAGCCGTTGCGTCACGCGTTGATCGTAATACCCGCCGACGCGCGCGGTCAGTTCGCCGCTGGTCGACAGGAAGGCGGCGGCATCGACCTCGAACCAGTAAGGCGCCAGCCCCTCCACGCCGATCGTCGCATGGGTGCGCGGGACATCGCCGCCGAAATCCTGCCGCACACCGGCCTGAAGGTTGAAATACGGCCCGATCGCGCGGCTGTAGAGCGCCTGCGCCTCGCCGCCGTCGAGCTTGCCGCCGAACGCGCCTTCGCCCTCGCTCTTGATGACGAAGCGGTTGATATCGCCGCCGAACCAGCCTTCGCCGCTCCAGTGATAGCCGTCATGCCCGGCGCCGATGCGCACCTCGGCCAGATCGATCATCACCTGCGAGAAATTGCTGCCACCATGCTCCCGCCGCAACACGGCGCGCGACGCGGCCATCGCCTCGGCGCCCCAGAAGCGATCGGCGTAATTGGCGACGGGCGCGGGCGGTGGCGGGGCGTTGCCAGCGGGCAGCGCGGTGCCACCCGTCGCCGGCATCGCATGGCCCGCGTGCGCATCGGCCGGCGCGGCAGGCTTGCAATGCCCCATCGCCGCATGTTCCGGCGGGCAGGCCTGAGCGGCGGGCGGCGTGTCGGCGGCGGGCATCGTCATGCCGCCATGCCCGGCGTGATCCATCGTCTGCGCCATCGCCGCGCCGCTCCACAGCAGCGTCGCCAGCCCGAGCGGATAGGCGAGCCGCCTCATGCCGCGCCTCCCGCGCGCGGGCGAACCGAGACGACCTGCATCATCCCGGCGTGCATATGATAGAGCAAATGGCAGTGGAATGCCCAGTCGCCGACCGCGTCGGTCGTCACGTCGAACGTCACCGTGCCGCCGGGCTGCACCTGCACCGTATGTTTGCGCGGCGCATATTCGCCATGCCCGGTGACCAGTTCGAAGAAGTGGCCGTGGAGGTGGATCGGATGGCCCATCATCGTATCGTTGACCAGGGTGACGCGGACCCGCTCGTCCTTCGTGAACGGGATCGGCGCCTTCACCGCGCTCAGCTTCTCGCCGTCGAACGCCCACATATAACGTTCCATATTGCCGGTGAGGTGGATGCGCATCTGCCGACCGGGCGCGCGGACATCGGGGTTGCGCGCCGCCGCGATCAGATCGCGATAGACGAGCACGCGGTGCCCCACATCGGCCAGCCCCTGCCCCGGCTCTCCGGTGCGATCGACCGGCATGGGTGAGATCGTCTGGACGGCGGGGGTTTTCTTCACCTCGGGCGCCACCGCGAAATCGCGCATCCCATGCTTCATCGGCGCGGATGCGGGCGCGCCGGGGGTACAATGCCCCATCGCGGCATGTTCGGGCGGACAGGCGGCATCCCCCGCCGGCATCGCGGCCATCGCGCCATGATCCATCCCCCCCATCCCCATATCACGCATCGTGGCGAGCGGGCGCGGGCGGAGCGCGGGCACCGCCGCCACCATGCCCGCGCGCGGGGCGAGCGTGGCGCGCGCCATGCCCGAGCGATCGACGCTTTCGCCGACGATCGTATAGGCACGGTCCTCGCGCGGCTCGACGATCAGGTCATAGGTCTCGGCCACCGCGACCTGCAGTTCATCGACCGTCACCGGGCGCACGGGCTGGCCGTCGGCCTGCACCACCGTCAACGCGAGGCCGGGGATGCGCAGGTTGAACGTCGTCATCGCCGAAGCGTTGATGACGCGCAGCCGCACCCGCTCGCCCGGCGCGAACAGCGCGGTCCAGTTATCCCGCGGGCCATGGCCGTTGACGAGATAGGTATAGGTGGTCGCGGTCACGTCCGAAATATCGGTCGGGTCCATCCGCATCCGCCCCCATTCCAGCCGCTCGCGCTCGGGCTGGTCGCGCCCGGCGAGCAGGCCGGCAAGCGTCTGCTGCTGGCGGTTGTAATAACCGCCCTGCATCTTGAGCTTGCGGAACAGGGCATGGGGATGGAGCGCGCTATAATCCGACAGCACGATGACATGCTCGCGATCGGAACGGATCGGATCTTCGCCCGCCGGGTCGATCACGATCGGGCCGTAATGGCCGAGCTGTTCCTGCAACCCCGAATGGCTGTGATACCAATAAGTGCCCGACTGAACGATCGGGAAACGATAGGTGAAGGTCCGCCCCGCCTTGATTCCGGGGAAGCTCACGCCGGGAACGCCATCCATCTCGGCGGGAAGGATCAGCCCGTGCCAGTGGATCGAGCTATCCTCATCCAGCGCGTTTTCGACATGCAGCCGCACCTGCTGCCCCTCGGTCAGCCGGATCAGCGGCGCGGGGACGGTGCCGTTGATGCCGATCGCGTGGCGGGCCTTGCCGTCGATCGACAGCATCTGGCGGGCGATGCGCAGGTGGATATCCTCCCCCGCAACCGACGGGAGCGGGCGCGCGATGCCGGGTGACACGGCGCGCGCCCAGGATGGGAAGGCCGCCGCTGCGCCCAAAGCGGCGCTGCCGCGCAAAACGGCACGGCGATCGAAGGCGATGGTCATCATTGCTCCCGGTTGAACTCGGCTGGAGGTAGGGATGCCGGGCCGCGCTGTCACCCCGTCCGCAGCAATGCCGCGATCTGCATCTCGGCGATCGAGCGCGCCTCGCCAGCATCGAGCACATCGGGCGACAGGCACAATTCCAGCCACAGCCCGTCGACCAATGCGGTGATCGCGATCGCGGCGCGGCGCCGCGCAACGTCGGCGATCCCACAATCGGCGAGCAACCGCTCCAGCCCGGCGCGGAAACGGGCATATTGCTCGTCATGCAGCCGCGCCACATCGTCGCGCGCGATGACGAGGCTCCAGAACGCCACCCATGTCGCGAGCAGCGCGCGATCCGCGATCGGCGGGGCGAAGCTCGCCGCGACATAGGCGGACAGGCGCGCGCGCGGATCGCCGCCCGCCGCCGCCACCGCCGCGTCCAGCGCCGCGGTCACCTCGCTGCCCACCTGCGCATAGGTTGCCGCGATCAGCGCATCGACCCCGCCGAAATGATGCGTGACAAGGCCGGGCGACACCCCCGCCTCCTGCGCGATCGCGCGGACCGAGGCGCCGCTCGCCCCGTCGCGCGCCAGCACGCGCGTCGCCGCCGCGATCAGCAGCCTGCGGCGTTCCTCGGCATCGGTGCGGGTGAAGGCGGCTTTGGTCACGTCACGTCGCTATCACGGACGGGGATTGTCCGCGCGCGTTTCTTATTATACGATCGTATAGCAAGCAACCGGAGTCGCGCGCATGGCCACCCTCGCCCAGCCCCTTGTCGATCCCGATGCGGATTTCTCGCTGCCGGGGTGGATCTACACCGATCGCGAATTTTACGAGGCGGAGATGGCGCGGGTGATCCGCCCTTCGTGGCAGATCGTCTGCCATGAAAGCGATCTCGCCCGCCCCGGCGAGTGGCGCACGATCGCCTATCTCGGCGAACAGGTGGCGGTGGTGCGCGGCGAGGATGGGGCGATCCGCGCGTTCCACAACGTCTGCCGCCACCGCGCGATGCGGATTCTGGAGGGCGCTTCGGGCTGCGCGAAGAAGCTGGTCTGCCCGTATCACGCCTGGACCTACGAACTCGACGGGCGGCTTTCCGGCGTGCCGATGAAGCGCGATTATCCCGCGCTGAAGCTGGAGGATAACGGCCTGGTCCCGGTGGGGGTTTCGGTATGGCGCGGCTTCGTCTTCATCCGGCTGGAAGATGATGGCGGCCCATCGGTGGCGGAGATGATGGCGCCTTACGACGCCGAGATCGCGCCCTATCGCTTCGAGGAGATGCGCACGATCAGCGATGTGCGGCTGCGCGATCGCGCGGTGAACTGGAAGAATGTCGGCGACAATTATTCCGACAATCTCCACATCCCGGTCGCGCATGACGGGCTGACGCGACTGTTCGGCAAAAGCTACGCGATCGAGGCGGCAGGGTGGGTGGACAAGATGTCCGGCCAGCTCGTCGATCGCCCGTCGGACAATGTGTGGGAACGCTTCTATCAGAAGCATCTGCCGCGCGTGGAGCATCTGCCGGAGGAAAACCAGCGGCTGTGGCTATATTACAAACTGTGGCCGAACATGGCGTTCGACATTTACGCCGACCAGATCGACTTCATGCAATGGCTGCCGACTTCGCCCACCACATGCGTGCTGCGCGAGATGTGCTTCGCGCTGCCCGATGCGCGGCGCGAGATGAAGCTGGTGCGCTATGCCAACTGGCGGATCAACCGCGTCGTCAACGCGGAAGACACCTGGCTGATCGAGCGCGTGCAGCAGGGCATGGCCTCGTCAAGCTATACGGTCGGGCCGATCGGCGCGAGCGAAGTGTGCCTGCGCAGTTTCGCCGCGAAGATCAGGGATCGCATACCCGAAGCGCGGCTGCATCGCGCGCCCGCGCCGGGCTGGTCGCGCCGGCCGCACGGGATTTGAAGGAAAAGACGCACGCCACACCGTTCGCCCTGAGCTTGTCGAAGGGCCGCCCTTCCTCCGCGGAAGAAAAGGACAGGGCTTCGACGGGCTCAGCCCGAACGGTACAAGGGCTTGAGGGAAACGCCCCGTCATTCCCGCGAAGGCGGGAATCCGGATGCGCTACCGTTCCGGCTCTATCGAAATGGCCGGTGCGAATGGATTCCCGCCTTCGCGGGAATGACGGATGAGAGGTTTTGAGCGGACGGAAGTGAGGTCGGGGACGAAAATGAGCAGGAAATACGACGCGATCATCATCGGCGGCGGGCATAACGGCCTCGTCTGCGCTTTCTATCTCGCCCGCGCGGGCCTCAGGGTGCGCGTGCTCGAACGGCGCGATATCGTCGGCGGCGCGGCGGTGACCGAGGAGTTCCACCCCGGCTTCCGCAATTCGACCGCGAGCTACACCGTCAGCCTGCTCCGCCCCAAGGTGATCGCGGACATGAAGCTGCACGAGCACGGCTATCGCATCATCGAGCGGACGATCAGCAACTTCTTCCCGTTCGAGAACACCTATCTGAAGCTCGGCGGCGGCACCTTGCGCACGCAGGCGGAGTTTGCCCGCTTCAGCCAGAAGGATGCGCAAACCTATCCGCATTATGATGCCGCGCTGGAGAAGGTGGCGCAGGTGCTGCGGGATATCGCGCTCAAGGTGCCGCCCAATGTAGGCGGCGGGCTGCGCGCGCTGATGTCCGGCGCGACGCAGGGCTGGCCGCTGGCGAAGATGGGGATCGAGGCGCAGCGCGATCTGCTCGACGTGTTCACCAAATCGGCGCGCGATTTCCTCGACGGCTGGTTCGAGGACGATCACGTCAAGACGGCCTTCGCGTTCGATGCGGTGGTGGGCAATTTCGCCGGCGTCTCCACACCCGGATCGGCCTATGTGCTGCTCCACCACGTCTTCGGCGAGGTGAACGGCAAGCTTGGCGCCTGGGGCCATTCGGTCGGCGGCATGGGCGCGATCACCCTGGCGATGGCGCGCGCGTGCGAGGAGGCGGGCGTGGAGATCACGCTCGAAGCGCCCGTCGATCGCGTGCTGGTCGATGGCGGCAGGGCCGTGGGCGTGCGGCTGGAAAGCGGCGAGGAGATCGCGGCGAAGATCGTCGCCGCCAATGTCGGCCCGGCCTTGCTCTATCGCCGGATGGTCGATGCGAGCGACCTGCCCGCCGATTTCCAGCGGCGGATCGACAATTACAAGCTCGGCTCGGGCACGTTCCGCATGAACGTCGCTTTGTCCGAACTGCCCGATTTCACCGTGCTGCCGGGCAAGGAAAAGGCCGAGCATCACACCGCCGGCATCATCATCGCGCCGGGCATGGATTATATGGACGCGGCGTATGACGACGCGAAGAAATCCGGCTGGTCGAAAAAGCCGATCGTCGAGATGAAGATTCCGACCACCGTGGACGACAGCCTCGCCCCGCCGGGCGGGCATGTCGCGAGCCTGTTCTGCCAGCAATTCTCGCCGGTGCTGTCCGAAGGGCGCTCGTGGGACGACGTGCGCGAAGAGGTGGCGGACCTCATCATCGACACGGTCAACGATCACGCGCCCAATTTCAAGGCGAGCGTGATCGCGCGGCAGATCCATTCGCCGCTCGATCTGGAGCGCAAGTTCGGGCTGATCGGCGGCGATATCTTCCATGGGCACATGAGCCTCGATCAGCTCTGGGCGGCGCGCCCGGTGCTCGGGCATGGCGATTATCGCTCGCCGGTGAAGGGGCTATACATGTGCGGATCGGGCACGCATCCCGGCGGCGGCGTCACCGGCGCGCCGGGGCATAACGCCGCGCATGAGATTTTGCGCGATCGCTCGCTTGTCGGGCGTTTCCTGCCTATCTGAACGCATGATCCACTATGATCGCCGTCGCCAGTCGCTCGCCACCGCGCTCGCCGCGCTGGCGGGCTTTGTCGACGCGATCGGTTTCGTGAAGCTCGGCGGCCTGTTCGTCTCCTTCATGAGCGGCAATACCACCAGGATGGCGGTGGGGCTGGCCGGCGGATCGGCGGTGGCGGCGATCGCGGCCGGACTGATCGCGGCGTTCGCCGCCGGGGTGGTACTGGGGGCGTTGGTCGCCGCCGCCACCGGCACCGCGCGCAAGATGGCGGTGCTCTCGCTGACGGCGGCGCTGCTCGCGGTCGCGGCGGCGATGGACAGGTTCATCGCTGGCGGCTGGACCGCGCTGGCGATGGCGGCGGCGATGGGCACGATCAACAACGTCTTCCTGCGCAACGGCGAGGTGTCCGTGGGCGTCACCTATATGACCGGCACGCTCGTCAAGCTCGGCCAGCGCATCGCCGCGGTCGTGCTGGGCGACGATGCGGACGGCTGGATCGCCTATCTGCGATTGTGGCTGGGGCTGCTGGCGGGCGCGGTTAGCGGCGCCATGCTCTATCCGCGCATCGGCTCGCTCAGCGTCGCGCTGGCGGCGGCGGGGGCGGCGGTGCTGGCGCTGATCGCGCGGCGGATGGGGCCGTCCGAGCCCTATCCGCGCCGCACCCACCAATAAACGGGCAGGCCGAGCGCGAGCAGCGCCAGCCCCCACAGATCGGCTTTCAGCCCCAGCCCATAGGTCATCCACGCGACAAACCCCGCCGCGATCACCGCCGCGAGCTTCACCGGCACATCGCCCCGCAGCAGCTTCAGTGCCGCCAGCGCACTCGCGAAATAAGCGAGCATCCCGGCGGCAAGGCTGATCGAGGCCACCTCGGCGAACAGATCGCCCGTCTTGCCGGTGTAGTTTAGCACCATCACCAGCGTCACCAGCACGCCCGATACGAGATGCGCGCGCGCGGGCGTGCCGTTCGCGCTTTCCTTGCCGAACCAGGCCGGGAACACGCCGCCGCGCGCCATCGCCCAGGGCATTTCACCTTGCAGCAGGATGAAGCCGTTGAGCGCGCCGAACGCGCTGACCGCCGCGAACAAGGCGACCAGCTCCCCCGTCCCCTCGCCGAACGTGCGCGCGAGAAACGCCGCGACCGGCGCGGGCGAGGCGGCGATCTCCCCGCTTGGCATCAGCAGCGCGATGGCGGCGGCAACCGCGAAATAGACGGCGCCGGTGAGCGCCGTGCCCGCCAGCGTCACCAGCGGGACTATGCGCGTCGGGTTTTCCACCTTGTCCGCCGGCACCGTCGCGGATTCGACGCCGAGAAACCCCCAGAAGGTGAGCGCCGCCGCCCCCGCCACCGCGCTCGGGCCGATCGGCACCGGCGGGTTGGCGGCCAGCGCGCCGCCGCCGTCGCGCAGCAGCAGCCACGCGGCGAGCAGCACCACGCCAGCGAGCGGCACCAGCTTCACCCCCGCCGTCACCATCTGCACGCGCCCCGCGAGCCCGACGCCATGGATGTTGACCGCCACCAGCCCCCAGATCAGCATCAGCGCGACAAGGATCGCCGGCAATCCGCTGCCAACCACCGGAAAGGGCACGCTGAGCGCGCTCACCACCGCCACGGCCACCGCGCCGTTGCCGGCCCACACCAGCACCCAATAGCTCCACGCCACCGCGAAACCGATCGCCGGGCCGAAAGCCGCATTGGCGAATGCGTAGGGGCCGCCCGCCGCCGGCACGATCCCCGCCAGCCGCGCGAAGACGAAGGCGAGGCACATCGCGCCCGCGATCGTGATGCCCCAGCCGATCAGCGCGTTGGTGCCGAGCGGCGCAAGCGTGGCGGGCAGCAGATAGATGCCCGATCCGATCATATTGCCGACAACCAGCGCCAACGCCGGCCAGACCCCAAGCGCGCGCCTGTCGTGCATCCCCGGTCATCCTCTCAACATTGGCGCGGCAGACGGCGCGCGCAATTTGTGGGGCAAGAGCGCGCGCGCGGCAAGCCGCCACGGAGGGGCGGCGTTAACCGTGCCTTAGCCCGTCTCCTTTACGCTGGCGTGATTGCAACTCGCGCCGGAGCCGATGCTGAGGCCCATTCTTCTCGCCGTCCCCGCTCTCGTGCTGGCGACATCGTGCGTGCCCAAGGCCGGCCCGCCGACATACGCCCCCGCGGCGACGGCGGCGGCGCGCCCGATCAAGAACCCGCGCGAACTGCTTCAGCGGCTCGATCTCGACGTGCCGATGGATATCGTGGAGGAAGCCGCGCTGGCAAAGCTCGCGCCCCCGGCGGTGCGCAATGGCGCGCCCGCATTCGAGGTGGCCGGCCAATCGCCCGACGATGCCGCGCGCGCGCTCGATTGCCTGACGCAAGCGGTTTATTACGAGGCGCGTTCCGAGCCGCTCGATGGCGAACGCGCGGTTGCGCAGGTGGTGCTCAATCGCGTGCGCGATCGCGCCTTTCCCAAAAGCGTGTGCGGCGTGGTCTATCAGGGATCGGCGCGGCGCACCGGCTGCCAGTTCACCTTCACCTGCGACGGATCGTTGCTGCGCCCGCGCGAACCGGGCGCCTGGGCACGCGCCAGCGCGGTGGCGGCGGCGGCGCTGGCGGGCGAAGTCTATGCGCCGGTTGGCTCGGCCACGCATTATCACGCCAATTATGTGCTGCCGTGGTGGGCATCGAGCCTGACGCGGATCGGCGCGGTCGGCACGCACATCTTCTATCGCTGGCGTGACGCGATGGAAAACGCGCTCGCCTTCCGCCAGCGTTACGATGGCGCCGAACCCGATATCGGATCGCCCCTCACCATGGCCGAGGCGCTGGGGGTGACGGTGCATCGCAGCGGTGACGCGGCGGAAAGCGGCGGCAGCGAGGCGATCGGATCGGTGACGATCCACCGCACCGGCGCGAGCGCGAAAGCGGCGATCGCGAATGCCGGCGCGGCAAAACTCATCGCGCCCGCCGTCCGCTCGACGGTCAGCGCGGGGGTGCGCGTCCATCGCGACGTCGCGCCGCCGGAGGAAATCGATTCGGTCGATGAGGGGGCCGGTTAGAGCACCCCGCGAAAGCAGGGAGGGGATAGTCGGGACACCTATCCCGTTCGGGTTGAGCCTGTCGAAGCCCTGCGCTTCCTCTCAAGAGCAAGCAGCCCTTCGACAAGCTCCGGGCGAACGGAGGGGGAGAGCGCGATTCACCACGCCATGCCTGGCTAGGGCGCATATTTCCCTCGTCATCCCGCCCTTGAGACGGGGTGACGGGCGGGTTCAGCTCAGCCGCTCCGCGTGCCAGCGCAAGTGGTCCGCCATGAAGCTGGAGATGAAATAATAGCTGTGGTCGTAGCCGGGTTGCATCCTGAGCGTCAGCGGGATGCCGGCACGCGCGCAGGCGGAGGCGAGCAGCTCGGGCTTCAACTGCGCTTCGAGAAACTGATCCGCCGCGCCCTGATCGACCAATAGCGCGGGGACGCGCGCGCCATCCTCGATCAGCGCAACCGCATCATGCGCGCGCCAGCCCGCGCGATCCGGCCCGAGATAGCCGCCCAGCGCCTTCTCGCCCCATGGCACCTGCGATGGCGCGACGATCGGCGCGAAGGCGGAAACCGCGCGATAACGATTGGGGAAAGCAAGCCCGATCGTCAGCGCGCCATGCCCGCCCATCGAATGGCCCATCACCGATTGCCGCGCCGGATCGGCCGGGAAGTTCGCCGCGATCAGCGCGGGCAACTCCTCGGTAATGTACGACCACATACGATAATGCGTCGCCCATGGGGCTTCGGTCGCATCGACATAGAAGCCAGCGCCGAGCCCGAAATCATAGGCGCCGTCCGCGTCATCCGGCACGCCTTCGCCGCGCGGGCTGGTATCGGGCGCGACGAGAATCAGGCCAAGCTCCGCGCAGGCACGGCGGAACTCGCCCTTTTCGGTGACATTGGCGTGCGTGCAGGTGAGGCCAGAAAGATACCACACCACCGGCAGCGCCGCGCCGGCCTCATGCGGCGGAACATAGACCGAGAAGGTCATGTCCGTGCCCGTCGCGGCGGAGGCGTGGCGATACACGCCCTGCGTACCGCCGAACGCCGTGCTGGTGGAAGCGGTTTCCATCGCGATCAGTAAACCACCACGCTACGGACGCTTTCGCCCGCGTGCATCAGATCGAAGCCCTTGTTGATCTCGTCCAGCGACAGCCGGTGCGTAATCATCGGGTCGATCTGGATCAGCCCGTTCATATACCAGTCGACGATCTTCGGCACGTCGGTGCGCCCGCGCGCGCCACCGAACGCGGTGCCCTTCCACACCCGCCCGGTGACGAGCTGGAACGGGCGGGTGGCGATTTCCTTGCCTGATTCGGCCACGCCGATGACGATGGATTCACCCCAGCCACGATGCGCGCATTCCAGCGCCTGCCGCATGACGACGGTGTTGCCGGTGCAATCGAAGGTATAATCGCCGCCGCCATCGGTCATCGCGATCAGATGCTGGACGATATCGCCGACATTGTTCGGATTGACGAAATCGGTCATGCCGAACTTGCGGCCCCATTCCTCACGATCCGGATTGATATCGACGCCGATGATGCGCGCGGCACCGGCGAATTTCGCGCCCTGGATCACGTTGAGCCCGATCCCGCCAAGCCCGAACACGATGACGGTCGCGCCCGGCTCCACCTTTGCGGTGTTGACCACCGCGCCGACCCCGGTGGTGACACCGCAGCCGATATAGCAGCTCGTGTCGAACGGCGCGTCGGTGCGAATCTTCGCCACGGCGATTTCGGGCAGCACGGTGAAGTTCGAGAAGGTCGAGCAGCCCATGTAATGATGGATGGTCTGGCCCTTGTAGCTGAAACGGCTCGTGCCATCGGGCATCAGCCCCTTGCCCTGGGTGGCGCGGATCGCGGTGCACAAATTGGTCTTGCCGCTGAGACACGATTTACACTGGCGACATTCCGGCGTGTAGAGCGGGATGACGTGATCGTCGGGCGAAACGCTGGTCACGCCCGCGCCCACCTCACGCACGATGCCGCAGCCTTCGTGGCCGAGGATGGATGGGAACAGCCCCTCGCTGTCCAGCCCATCGAGCGTATAGGCATCGGTGTGGCAGATGCCCGTCGCCATGATCTCGACCAGCACCTCGCCGGCCTTGGGGCCTTCGAGATCAAGCTCGACGATTTCGAGCGGCTTCTTCGCTTCGAACGCGACGGCGGCACGGGTTTTCATCTCAGGCCAAGCTCCTGTCTTACGCGGCGAGCATTTCCTTAAGCGGAACGCTGGCGTCGGCAAGCCGCTCCGGCGCGATCGCGGCGCGGGCGAGCACCAGCGCGCGGCCCTGCACGTAATCCTTCGTCGCGTTCACGCAGTCGAGCGCGATCACGCGCCCCTGCTTCAGATAGATCACGCTGAACGACCGCGCGGCGATATCGCCACGCACCACGACCGCATCATGGCCGGTCGAGAGGCCAACCGTCTGGAGCTTCAGATCATATTGGTTCGACCAGAACCACGGCACCGCATCATAAGGCTGCGGCTCGCCCATGATCGCCTTGGCCACCGTCGTCGCCTGATCGTTGGCGTTCTGCACCGATTCGAGCCGGATGCGCGCGCCATCCGCAAAACCATTCTCATGCGCAGCGCAATCGCCGATCGCATAAACGTCGGGCAGGCTGGTGCGGCAATGTGCATCGACATCTACGCCATTGCCGCCGCCCGCGCCCGCCGCGAGCAGCGGCTCCACCGCGGGCACGATGCCGATGCCGACGATCACCATCTCGCATTCGAGCAACCCGCCATCGGCCATCCTGACGCCGCTCACCGCGCCGCCATGTTCCTCGATCCCCGCCACCGAAGCACCAAGCCGCACCGCCACGCCATGCGCGCGATGCTCCGCTTCGTAGAAGCGCGACAGCGGCTCACCGGCGACACGCGCGAGCACGCGGGGCAGCGCCTCCAGCACCGTCACCTGCTTGCCGAGCTTGGACAGCACGGCGGCTGCCTCCAGCCCGATATAGCCGCCGCCGATCACCACGACGCGGCTGGTCGCCTCAAGCTCGCCCATCAGCCGATCGACATCGGCGCGGGTGCGCACCGCGTGGACACCGGCAAGATCATGGCCGTCGCACGTCAGCCGGCGCGGGCTGCCGCCGGTGGCCCAGATCAATGTGCCATAACCGATCGTCGCGCCGTCCGCCGTCGTCACCCGATGCGCCGCCGGATCGACCGTGATGACGCGCCGCCCAAGCAACATCGTCACCTGCTTGTCCGCCCAGAAGCTCGCCGGGCGGATCAGGATGCGGTCAAACTCCTTCTCGCGCGACAGATAATCCTTGGAGAGCGGCGGGCGTTCATAGGGCAGTTCCGGCTCATCGCCGACAAGCCCGATCGTGCCGGCGAACTTGCGCTGCCTGAGCGCCACCGCCGCCTGCGCGCCGCCATGGCCGCCACCCACGATCAACACGTCGAAATGTTCGGCCATCACGCGCCCTTTTCGCCCTCGCCTCGCCTGTCGCGCTTTCCACCACGCGAAAGCGCCCGCCGAGTCAATGACAGAACTGTCACTTGGTATGCCGGCGCAACGATCATATGTCGGCGCGAAGGGGGGCGCGGAGAACGGCGATGAACCTGCTGCTGGTGGAAGACGACGAGGGCTATGCCACGACGCTGGCGGAGGAATTGCGCGCGCTCGATCATGAGGTGACGGTCGCGCCCAACGGGGCCGCCGCGCTCCAGATCGCCGATCGCGAGCCGTTCGACGCGGCGATCATTGATCGGATGCTGCCGCAGATGGACGGCACCGCCGTGCTGCGCCGCCTGCGCGAAAGCGGCAAGATGCTGCCCGTGGTGATGCTGAGCGCGCTCGGTCGATCGAGCGAGAAGGTGGAGGGGCTGGATGCGGGTGCCGACGATTATGTCGTGAAGCCGACGCCCGCCGCCGAACTCGACGCGCGGCTGAAGGCGCTGCTGCGCGGGCGGCAATGGACGCATGGCGCAAGCGACACGGTGCGCGCCGGCGATATCACCGTAAGCCCGGCGCGTTTCCGCGCGTGGCGCAACGATCGCCCGCTCGATCTTGTCCGCCTCGAACTGCAATTGCTTGCCGAACTCGTTCGCAACGCGGGCACCGTGCTGACCCGCGCGATGCTGATCGAGCGCGTCTGGGGCTATGATTTCGAACCGACCACCAACATCGTCGATGTCCAGATCCGCGCGCTGCGCCGCAAGCTGACGGCGAACGGCGAAGACGATCCGATCGTCACCTTGCGCGGCA
This sequence comes from uncultured Sphingomonas sp., assembly GCF_937871615.1. Taxonomy (GTDB): domain Bacteria; phylum Pseudomonadota; class Alphaproteobacteria; order Sphingomonadales; family Sphingomonadaceae; genus Sphingomonas. Next base: position 37,840 of record NZ_CALMPA010000011.1, read on the forward strand.
TCGGCTATATGCTGCGCGACTGACCGTGCCGGCGCTGCGATCTCTGCGATCGCTGACACTCGCCTTCCTCGGCGCCCTTTTTCTCGCGATCTCGCTGACCGGCATCGCCACCTATAGCGCGATACACCGCTCGATCGCGGAACTGGTCGACAAACGCATCGCCGGATTAAGCGAAGACATATTGAGCGAATCGCCGCCGGGCGATGCGCGGGCGATCCTCGCGCATCTCGCCGCATTGTCGCGCGATCGCGACACCGCCGATGTCGGCTTCGCGCTCACCGATGCGCAGGGGCGGTGGCTGGGCGGCAATCTGCGCCTCCCATGGCCTTTACCGCAAGGATCATCCACGTTTACCGCCAATGATGGCATCGCCGGGCTGACTGCGGGCCGCGCGCTGGTGCGCGACGCGGGGCACGGGCTGACGCTGACCCTGATCGCCGAGACGGACCCGATCGACAAGCACGGCGCCGCGCGCAACCGGCTCTATCTGTTCGGATTCGGCTCGATCGTGGCGATCGTCGTCGCTGGCACGATCCTGTTCGTCACGCTGGTCAGCCGGCGCATCGGGGAGGTGCAGGAGACCGCGCGCGCGATCATCAATGGCGATATGCAGCGGCGCCTGCCGGTCGATCCGTCCGGCGGGGCGTTCGCCGAACAGGCCACCACCTTCAACCGGATGCTCGATCGCATCGCCGGATTGATGGCGGAGATCAGCAACGTAAGCAACGATATCGCCCATGACATGCGCACCCCGCTCGCGCGGCTGCGCAGCCGGCTGGCGCTGATCGCGCAACGCCCGGAGGCGCAGGGGCTGAGCGATGAGATCGCGGAGACGATCGCGCAATGCGACGCGCTGCTGGCGATGTTCGCCGCGGCGCTGCGCATCGCCGAAGTGGAAGGCGGAGACCGTCGCGCGGGCTTCGCGATGCTCGATCCGGGGCAATTGCTGGCCGAGTTCGGCGAGATGATGGCCCCCGTCGCCGCGGAAAGCGGACACGAGCTGGTCGTCGGGCGCCATGACGCGGTGCTGATCGAGGGGGATCGGCAATTGCTGAGCCAGGCGCTCATCAACCTCGTTGAGAATGCGCTGCGCCACACGCCCGCGGGCACAAGGATCGCGCTCGAACTGACAGCAAAGGACGATGCGGCAGAGCTATCGGTGCGTGATAACGGGCCGGGCATCGCGCCGGAGAATCGCGAACGCGCGCTGCGCCGCTTCGGGCGGCTGGAGCCGAGCCGCAATCGCGCCGGCCACGGCCTTGGCCTGCCGCTGGCCGATGCGGTGGCGCGGCTGCATCAGGGAGCACTGACGCTCGGCGATGCCCGGCCCGGCCTTATCGTGACGATCCGCCTGCCACGCATCCGCGCATGAAAAACGGGGCGGAAGGTTGATCGCCTCCCACCCCGCTATTCCGTTTCCCGTTTCCGTAATGTCGATCAGAAGTTGATCGCGCCCTCCACGCCGAAGGTGCGCGGCGGATTGAAATTGGCGTAATAACCAAGCGTCTTCGCATTTTCGCTGCTGACGCGATACATATGCTGTTCGTTGAGCAGATTGCGGCCCCACACCGAAACGGTCAGCTTCTGGCCGTTCCCCGAAAGCGGGATATCGGCCAGCGCGATGCGGCCGTTCACGACAAAGCTCGAATCGGTCAGCAGGCTCTGATCCTGGAAGCTGTGCTGCGGATCGGCATAATTGGCATCGAGGTGGAAGCGCAGCTTGCTGTCGCTGCCCACCGGAAGCCAATAGTCGATGTTGCCCGAGGCGGCGTTCCGCGGCGTATAGACCGTGTACACGTTGGTGATAACGCCAAAGGTCGCGCCGGGGATCGGGTTCGGCGTCGGCGGCACGTGGGTATATGTATATGCGTATGACAGGCCGAGCGTCAGGTTGTCGACCGGCTTCACGGTCAGATCGGCCTCGATGCCCCGGATGCGCGAAATGCCCGGCGCATTGGCGGTGTTCTGCGTATGCAGGTTGAAGGTCGGGTTGGGGATATTGGTGCCCGGCAGGAACTGGTTGGTGTCGACATAATCGAAGTCGATCTGGGTGCCGGAGCGGTCCATCATGTAACCCGCGAGGTTCAGGCGGACGCGATTCTGGAGGAAGTCCATTTTCGCGCCGAGTTCATAGGCCTTGACCGTTTCCGGGCCGAAAGGTCCGAAATCCGATGAGCGGCCATTCGCGCCGCCCGCGCGATAGCCGGTCGAATATTTGGCATAGAGATTGACGCCCGGCGCCGCATCAAACGCCAGCGTGACCATCGGATCGAGCCGGCTCTTCTTGTAATGAAGCTGCCAGTTCGTCGAAACGCCCGATACGATATAGAGCGTGCCGTCGCGCTTGTCGTTGGTGTAGCGCGCGCCGGCGGTCAGGTGCAGGGCCGGCGCCCAGTCCGGCGTATAGGTGAACTGGCCGAACGCCGCATAGCTGCGCGCGCGGGCGAAGCTGCCGCGCTGCAGGAAGCGCGAATTATAATCCCACCCGTTGTTGCCCGACGTGATCGGGCCAAAGATCTGCGACGGCAGGATCGTATAGCCGGAGCCATCGGCGTTCCACTGGTTCGACGACGGGGTCGCCGCGGTTTCGCGGGCCTGTTCGTAGAAATAGTAGAGGCCGGCGACGTAATCGAGTTGAGGGATGCTGCCGACCGCCTGAAGCTCCTGGCTGAACTGGCTCTGATAGAGATCGGACAGCGAATAACGGCTGAACTTGCCGTTGGGCGCGAACGGCACGCGCGCCGCGCCGCCCGAATTGTCGAACTGGTTGGTCGAGACCTTCCGCCAGGCGGTGATCGAGCGCAGTTCCAGCTCGGGCGCGACCTTGTACTTCATGTTGAGGCCGACGCCCTGCGTCCTGTCCACCGACCATTGCTGCGGCACGCCGATATCGGAGGCGCTCTGGCGATCGCCATGCACGCTGACCAGCGGCGACAGCGGCGCGATACAGGCGTTGGCGGCCAGCGGCGCCTTCTGGTTGCAGGGGGTGCCGTTGAGCGTCAGCGTGTTGCCGACGAACGTGCCGACGGGCAGCCCGGTCGGGTTATAGTTCACGAGCTGGCTGAAGAACGGGGTGTTCTTGTCCTCCGCCTTGTCGAAAGTGACCTCGGCGCTGAAATCGCTCGTCGGGGTCCACAGCGCGGCGACACGACCGCCGACGCGGTCATAGGCGTTCCAGCCGAGTTGCCCGGCAAGCGGGTTCTTCACCGTGGCATCCTGATGCTGATAGACGCCGTCCACCTTGATCGCGATATTGTGCCACGCGGGCAGGTCGATATGCGCCTCCCCGGTGCGGGCGCCGTAATTGCCCACGCCCGCGCTCACCCGGCCGCCGAATTCGCCGGTCGGCGCCCTGGTGACGATGCTGACCGCGCCGCCTTCGGTGTTGCGACCGAACAAAGTACCCTGCGGCCCCTTGAGCACTTCGATCCGCTCGACATCGAACAACGCGGCGTTCAGCCCCTGCGAACGGCCGAGATAGACGCCATCGACATAGACGCCGACGCCCGGCTCACGCGCGGTCTGGTTCTGATCGAACGGCACGATGCCGCGAATGCCGACGGTGAGCGCGGACTGGCGCGCCTCGAACGTCGCGACGCGGAGCGAAGGAACGCCGCCATCGGCGAAGTCGATCAGGCTCTGGATATGGCGATCCTTGATGACCGTGGGATCGACGACCGCGATCGCGATCGGGGTCTTTTGCAGGCTCGTTTCCCGCTTGGTCGCGGTAACGACGACATCCTTGAGGCCGCCGTCCGCATTGGCATCAGGCTCGGCAGTGGCCGCGGCATCGGCAGGGGCCGCATCAGCGGCGGTCGGCGCGGCATGAGCCACGGCGGGCAGCGCGAACAGCGCGGCACCGGCAAGGAGACGCAGCCGCGCCCGCGAAAGAATCGTCATGTGTTCTATCCCCAAATACGGGCTGCTTCGGCCCGTCGGAGGCCGCCCTATTTCGGTCGCGCGGCAGCGCGGTGACACTTCGATGACGATGAGCGACCAATTGAGTTCATTTTAATTTCATATTGAGGCGCGCGGCCTCAACCGGGAACGGACGCGCCTCGGATGAAAATCCACAAATGACAGGGAGTTAGCGCGCGAGGCGCAATCGCCAACCAGCCGGCGGCGCGTGGTTCGCGCGCGACTTTCGACTATCTGAAAATAAACCGATCGGGGGAAACGGCGTTCATCACCACGCGGCACAGGCCGGTGTGCGAGGAAGGCGCTCCGCTATCGTGCCGGCATCAGCCGAGCAGCGCGAAAGCGACGCCGAAGATCGTCAGGGCGATGCCGCTCGCACAGGCCAGCAAGCCCATGTCACATTGGCAAACCCCGGAATTGATCCGTTCCATCATCCATCTCCTGTCCGTCGCGACGCTCTGGCGGCATCTTGCAACAGGAATGATGGAGCGTATCACATGCGTGCGCGGACGCAAGCACATGATGAAGGGCGATCATGCTTCCTTCAGCGACTCGGCCAATTTGCCCAGCAACGCCGCGAGCACCCCATGTTCCTCGTCGCTGAGCGCGGCGAATTGCTCGGCGAGCAGGCGCTGGCGCAGCGGTTCGCCGGCGGCGAGCGCACGCGCGCCAGCCGCGGTGATCGCGACTCGCTTGACGCGCCGGTCAGCGGGATCGGCAACGCGCTCGACCAGGTGATCGCGCTCCAGCCCGTCGAGCGCCTCCGTCACGGTGCGTGGCGCGAGATCGAACAACTCGGCGATATCCGCCGCGCGCGCCGTGCCATCCCGCGACTGGACGAACAGCAGCATCCTGGTCCGCGCAAGCGACGTGCCTTCACGCGCAAGCTCGCGATTCAGGCGCCGCTGGACGTGAAGATAGACGGTCGCGAGGTTCTTGATGAGTTGATCGTCGCATTTCATGAGGAACCTCAATACATGGTATTGCATTATGCTGCAACTGCGAGCATTGGGGCGCCCGCCAACCGAATCCAGGAACCATCATGGCCGATCAGACGCCCGACCCCATCGCGACGCAGCCGGCGGAGGAACGCCCCTCCCCGCTGAAGAATCCGCGCGTCCGCCTGATCCTCATCATCGTCATCGCGGGCGCGCTGATCGGCGGAATCGCCTGGTTCATCCGCTACGAAAGCTTCGGAAAGTTCCAGCAATCGACCAACGACGCCTATGTGCAGGCGGATGCGGTTACGGTGTCGCCGAAGATTTCCGGCTATGTCGACAAGGTGTTCGTCGCCGACAATCAGGCGGTGAAGGCTGGCGAGCCGCTGCTCCGGATCGACCCGCGCGACTATGATGCGCAGGCCGCGCAGAGCCGGGCGCAGATCGACGTGGCGAAAGCCAATGCCGCCGGCGTACAGGCGCAGATCAGCGAGCAGCAGGCCGCGATCGTCCGCGCGCGCGCCGATCTCGCCGCCGCGCGGACCGCCGCTGCCTTCGCGCATAGCGAGGCGGCACGCTACCAGCCACTCGCCGCGTCGGGCGCGGAAACCCGCGAGCGGCTCTCGCAGCTCCGCAACGACGCGGTTCAGGCCGATGCCAAGGTCGCGGCGGCTGGGGCCGCGCTGGTCAGCGCCGAACGCCGCGTCGGCACGCTTCTGGCACAGGTCAAACAGGCGCTGGCGCAGGGCGAGGGCGCGCGCGCGCAACTCGCCGCCGCGAACACCAATGTCGGCGCAACCCTGATCCGCGCCGCGATCGACGGGCGCGTCGGCAACAAGACCGTGCGGCAGGGCCAGTTCGTTCAGGCCGCGACCCGCCTGATGACGCTGGTGCCGGTGCGCGATCTATATATCGACGCCAATTTCAAGGAAACGCAGCTTGGGCTGGTGCGGGTCGGCCAGCCGGTGTCGGTGCGCGTCGATGCGCTTCCCGGCGTGGAGATTCCGGGCCGCGTCGCCAGCGTCTCGCCGGGCACGGGCGCGCAATTCTCGGTGCTGCCGCCGCAGAACGCCACGGGCAATTTCACCAAGATCGTCCAGCGCGTGCCGGTGCGGATCGCGATCAGCCCCGGGCCGGAGACGCGCGCGTTGCTCGTGCCGGGCCTGTCGGTCGAGGTTACCGTCGATACCCGTTCGGCAAAGGATGCCGCGAGCCGCATCCGGCGCGAGCAGGAACAGCATAACGAGCGGATCGGAAAATGAGCGCCGCCACCGCCGATGCGCCGCACGGCGCCGCGGCAACATCCCGACAGGGATTGCCGGAACGCGCCGACGCCGCCGCCTGGCTGGCGGTGGGCGCGGGCAGCCTCGGCGCGATGATGGCGACGCTAGACATCTCGATCGTCAATTCGTCGCTCCCCACGATCCAGGGCGAGATCGGCGCGAGCGCGACGGAAGGAACCTGGATCGCCACCGCCTATCTGGTGGCGGAAATCGTCATCATCCCGCTTTCGGCATGGCTGGAACGGATGCTCGGCCTGCGCACCTTCCTGCTGATCGCCACGATATTGTTCACCGGCTTCTCGATGCTGTGCGGCATTTCGACCAACCTGACGATGATGATTATCGGGCGGGTCGGCCAGGGCTTCACCGGCGGGGCGCTGATCCCCACCGCGATGACGATCATCGCCACGCGATTGCCCCGATCGCAGCAGCCGATCGGCAATGCGCTGTTCGGCGTCACCGCGATCCTGGGGCCGGTGCTCGGGCCGCTGGTGGGCGGCTGGCTGACCGAGAATGTGAGCTGGCATTACGCCTTCTTCATCAACCTGCCGATCGGCATCATGCTCGTCACGCTGCTGCTCGTCGCGATGCCGCATCGCAAGGCGCATCTCGGCGAATTGTTCAACGCCGACTGGATGGGAATCGCCGGCCTCGCGCTCGGCCTCGGCGGGCTGACCGTGGTGCTGGAGGAGGGCCAGCGCGAGCAATGGTTCCAGAGCCGCGAGATCGTTATCCTGTCGCTGGTTTCCGCGCTCGGCTTCATCCTGCTGTTCGCCGGGCAGGTTTTCGCCAAGCGCCCGGTAATCAAGCTTCGCCTGCTGCTCGATCGCCAGTTCGGATCGGTGGCGATGATGGGGATCGTCGTCGGCATGGTGCTGTACGGCACCTCTTACGTGATCCCGCAATTCCTCGCCGCGATCGCCGATTATGATGCGCTTCAGGCGGGCAAGATCGTGCTGCTGTCGGGCATCCCCAGCCTGATGCTGATGCCGTTCACCCCATTGATGATCCGGCACATTGATATCCGCATCGCCGTGGCCGCCGGCTTGCTCATCATGGCATCGAGCTGCTGGCTCGACACCACGCTCTCCGCGCAATCGGCCGGCGGCGCCTTCGTCGAATCGCAATTGCTGCGCGGCATCGGCACGATCCTGTGCTTCCTGTTCCTCAATCAGGCCGCGATCGCTTCGGTTTCGGCGGAGGATGCCGGCGACGCGGCGGGATTGTTCAACGCGGTGCGCAACCTTGGCGGCTCGTTCGCGCTGGCGGGAATCGCGACGGTCCAGGATCAGCGGATGTGGCTGCACAGCCGGCGGATCGAGGCGTCGCTCGATGCCAATTCGGGGCTGGTGCAGGATTATCTCGCGGGCCTCGGCCAGATGCTGGGCGGGGCGGATGCGGCGCTGCGTGCCATGGCCGGCACGATCCAGCGCGAGGCGCTGGTGATGACCTTCAACGATATCTTCTGGCTGCTCGCGGTCGGCATAGCGATCGTGGTTCCCCTCGTCCTGTTCCTGCGACCGCTGCCCAAGGGGCAGGCGATCGCGATGCACTGAGGTTTCCTGAAAAATGCGTACCCCCCTGATCCTTCTGCCGCTTGTCGCGCTGGCCGCCTGTACGGTCGGCCCCGATTATGGCGGCCCGGCACCCGCCGGCGCGGCCCGGCCCCCGGCCGGATTCGTCCGCGCCGCGGACGGCACGATCAACGCCGCGCCCGGTGTCGCGCCATGGTGGAACACGCTGGGCGACACCGCGCTTGACGAGCTGGAGCGCCGCGCGCTTGCCGCCAACCCCAATGTGCAGATCGCCGAGGCGCGGCTGAAACAGGCGCGCGCGTCGATGCGGCTGGAGCGGGCGAACGGCCTACCGAGCGGCAATGCGCAGGCAACCTTCGTCCACGCGCAATTGCCCGGCGTCAACTTCGGCGGATCGGGCGGGGGCGGATCGACCGCGCTCAACCTTTATAACGCCGGCTTCGACGCGAGCTGGGAGATCGATCTGTTCGGCGGCCAGCGCCGCAAGGTGGAAGCGGCGCAGGCTTCGATCGGCGCGGCTGAGGCCAGGCTCGCCGATGCGCAGGTGTCGCTGACCGCCGACATCGCCCAGACCTATATCAACCTGCGCGATCGCCAGCAGCGCATCGTGCTGGCGCGGCAGGCAGCCGAGCGCCAGCACGCGATGCTGAAGCTCACCGAACAGCGCCACACCGCCGGCACCGCATCGGCGCTGGATGTGGAACGGCTGCGCAATCTCGCCGAGCAGAGCGACGCCGCGATCCTGCCGCTCACCGCCGAGCGTGACGCCTATCTCAACGCGCTCGCCACGCTGGTCGGCGAGGCGCCGGGCGCGCTCGATGCGGTGCTGGGCGATACGCGCGCGGTGCCGCTGCCTCCGGCGCAAGTCGCGGTGGGCGATCCCGCCGCATTGCTCCAGCGCCGCCCCGACGTGCGCGCGGCGGAGCGTCAGCTTGCCGCGGCAACCGCGAAGATCGGCGTGGCGGAAGCCGCGAAATTCCCCCGGCTCAGCTTCATGGGGTTGATCGGGATCGGCGGCAGCAAGCCAGGCGACCTGTTCGATCTCGGCAATCTCTCCGCGATCGCCGCGCCGCAACTTTCGTGGAACTTCCTCGATTTCGGGCGCAATGCCGCGCGGGTCGGGCAGGCGGAGGGCGCGCGTGACGAGGCGGCGGCGCAATATCGCGGCGCGGTGCTGGGGGCGCTGCGCGACGCGGAGGATTCGCTCTCGCGCTATGCCGCGCGGCGGCTGACGGTGGCGAGCGCGGCGCGCAGCCTCGCCTCCGCCGATCGCGCGGCGCGGTTGATGCGCCAGCGCTTCGACGCCGGCACCGCGACGATGATCGACGTGCTCGATGCCGAGCGCCAGCGCGCGTCCGCCGAACAATCGCTGAGTCAGGCGACCGCCGTGATGACGAACGACTATATCGCGATCCAGAAGGCGCTTGGCCTCGGCTGGGAAACCGCCAGGCCTTAGTCTTCGGCGAAGCTGAGCGCGGAGAGGCCGCGCTCCCGATCGTTGACCAGCAGCGCGCGCCCCTCGGGCGCGGCGGAGCGTTGTGGGCAGGCGGCGCGCAGGCAGGCACGGCAGCCGAGCCCGATCGGCGTTGCCGCACCGCTCAGATCGAGCCCGCGCGCGGCGGCCAGCCCCGCCGAATGCGCCGCGGCGACGCCCAGCCCGACGGCGAATTCCGCCACCACCTCATGCGGGGCGGCATCGGCGCGGCCACCGGGCGCGCCGACAGCGCGCGCCTGCATCACCCAGCGCGCGCCATCCTCCAGCTCCACCAGTTGCACCGCGAGGCCGCCCGGCCGATCAAACGCGCGATGCAGCCGCCACAAGGGGCAGCGCCCGTTCGCCTCCACCAGCGCGGCCCCGCTCGCCCCGGCGTAACGCTTCGACACCTGCCCCGCGCGATCAATGCGGATCATGAAAAAGGCAAGGCCACGCGCGCCGACACGTTGCAGCGTGGTCAGCCGGTGGGCAACCTGCTCGAAGCTCGCGCCGAAGCGGCGTTCGAGCAGGCTCACGTCATAGCCGGTCGCCTCGCACGCCCGCAGGAAACGCGCATAGGGCATCATCACCGCGGCGGCGAAATAGCTCGCGAGATGGCGGCGGAACAACCGCTCGGCGTTGCGATCGGCGAAGCCCGCACCACGCGCGAGCGCGTCAATCTCCGCCCGCGCCTCAAGCTGCGCGAGTTGCGCCGCCAGCGCGAAGGTTCGCGCGGGCGGATCGAGCAGTTCATTGAGCTGCAATTGCCGCGCGTGGAGATCGAGGCGACGTAGCAGATCGGGCATCACGTCCGCCGGGAGGATGCGGATCGACAGGCCGTGCCTGACGCGCAGGCGCTCCACCAGCCCGGCGTAGAGATCCGCGCCGACCAGCCGCACCTCATCGGCGAGCGATTCCGCCGCCGCGTCGAGATCGGGGAAATGGTTGCGCCAGCGTTCGATCTCGCGGCGCACCGCGGTCATCGCATCGTCCCGCGCTTCTCCGACCGCCGCCACCCCGCCACCGGCGCGATCGAAGGCCCGCGCGAACGCCTCCGCCCCGCCGGGCGCGGCGGCAAGCCATTCCTCCACCTCATGCCGGTCGATTTCCAGATCGGCGAACAACGGATCCGCCAGCCGCCGACGGATCGCCGCCGCGCCCCCGCCCGGCTCGCCCGCCGCCAGCGCGCGCGGATCGAAATCGAATTGCTCCGCCAGCCGCACCAGGAGCGCGGCGGGAAGCGCGCGCTGGTTGCGCTCGATCAGGTTGAGATAACTCGGCGAGATCGCGAGCATCTCCGCCATCGCCGCCTGTGTCAGCCCAGTGCGCCGCCTGAGCCGCCGCACCGCATGACCCGCCAGCAGCTTGTCCCGCGCCATTGCCCTACCTTTTCGTAAAATACTTTACAATAATACTCATATTAACGCGTTTCACGCCACCGCGCGACACGATTTCGGTGCGATTACGGCTCTTGCGGCGCGTTTTCGTGGATTATCACACTTCCATCCGGCGGCCACGCCGAACGAAGCAGGAGCCACGACATGACCAAGGAGCCACAGCGCGCCCGCGCCGTGTTTTCGACCGAGGACTTCGATCTGATGAAGGAAGCGGTCGCCAGCTACGTGAAGCAGATCGCCGACGATCCGCGCTCGGCCAAATTCTCAAACCTCTATCACCGCCTCGGCCGCCTCGGCTGACCACCAGTTCCTGGGGAGGAAAGGTGTCCGCCGGCGCCGCGCGCGTCGGCGGACATTTCCAGCGCCCGGCCAGCATAGTCGAAGGAGCAATATTCCGTGACCTATCAGGAAAAGATCGCCGGCGCCGACACGCTGATCCGCAGCTTCAACGGAAGCTGGGACGGGATCGACGCGGAGGCGGTGGCGCGGATGCAGTTGCAGAACCGCTTCCGCACCGGGCTGGATATCGCGCGCCATACCGCCGCGATCATGCGCCGCGACATGGCCGCTTATGACGCCGATCCGGCGGCCTACACCCAGTCGCTCGGCTGCTGGCACGGCTTCATCGGGCAGCAGAAGCTCATCTCGATCAAGAAGCATTTCGGCACGACCAGGGGGAAATACCTCTATCTCTCCGGCTGGATGGTCGCGGCGCTGCGCAGCGATTTCGGCCCGCTGCCCGATCAGTCGATGCACGAAAAGACCAGCGTTCCCGCGCTGATCGAGGAACTCTACACGTTCCTGAAGCAAGCCGATGCGCGCGAACTGGGCATGATGTTTCGCGATCTCGATGCCGCGCGCGAGAGCGGCAATGAGATGGAGGCGCAGCGCCTCACCAACGCGATCGACAATTACGAAACGCATGTCGTGCCGATCATCGCCGATATCGACGCAGGCTTCGGCAATGCCGAGGCGACCTATCTGCTTGCCAAAAAGATGATCGAGGCCGGGGCCTGCGCGCTCCAGATCGAGAATCAGGTGTCCGACGAGAAACAGTGCGGCCATCAGGACGGCAAGGTCACCGTGCCGCACGAGGATTTCCTCCAGAAGGTCCGCGCCTGCCGTTATGCGTTCCTCGAACTGGGCGTGGACGACGGGATCATCGTCACGCGCACCGATTCGCTCGGCGCGGGGCTCACCAAGCAGATCGCGTACAGCACGGAAAAAGGCGATCTGGGCGATCAGTATAATGCCTTCCTCGATTGCGAGGAGGTGACCGACCTTTCCACCCTGCGCGGCGACGTGGTGATCGAGCGCGACGGCAGGCTGATGCGCCCGAAGCGGCTGCCGTCGAACCTCTATCAGTTCCGCGAGGGCACGGGCGCGGATCGTTGCGTGCTCGACTGCATCACCAGCCTTCAGAACGGGGCGGACCTGCTGTGGATCGAGACGGAGAAGCCGCATATCGAGCAGATCGCCGGCATGGTCGATCGCATCCGGGAAGTCGTGCCCAATGCGAAGCTGGTTTATAACAATTCGCCTAGCTTCAACTGGACGCTCAACTTCCGCCAGCAGGTCTATGATCGCTGGGCGGCGGCGGCGAAGGACGTATCATCCTATGATCGCGCGCGCCTGATGAGCGTCGATTACGACGATACCGATCTGGCACGCGAGGCGGACGAGCGCATCCGCACCTTCCAGAAGGACGCGGCGGCGCGGGCGGGGATCTTCCACCACCTCATCACGCTGCCGACCTATCACACCGCCGCGCTCAGCACCGACAATCTCGCCCGCGAATATTTCGGCGACGCGGCTATGCTGGGCTATGTCAAAAGCGTGCAGCGGCAGGAAATCCGCCAGGGCATCGCCTGCGTGAAGCACCAGAACATGTCCGGCTCCGACATCGGCGACGATCACAAGGAATATTTCGCTGGAGAAGCCGCGCTGAAGGCCGGCGGCAAGCACAATACGATGAACCAGTTCGCGGCGTAGTTCGCACGCAGGTAGCGATGCAACCTGCGAGACGAACAAGCCCGGCCGGCGGCGGGTGCCCGCACCCGCCGGTCGACGGCGCGGCTCCGCCGCGACGCTACTCCCTCAACAGCCCCTCCCCTTCAGGGGAGGGGCTTGCTCGCCCCCTCAACATTCCACCACGTTCACCGCCAGCCCGCCAAGGCTCGTTTCCTTGTATTTCGAGCGCATGTCCTCGCCGGTCTGGCGCATCGTCTCGATCACCTGATCGAGGCTGACGATATGCCGCCCATCGCCATGCAGCGCGAGATAGGCGGCGTTGATCGCCTTGATCGCGCCCATCGTGTTGCGCTCGATACACGGAATCTGCACCAGCCCGCCGATCGGATCGCAGGTGAGCCCGAGGTTATGCTCCATGCCGATCTCCGCGGCATTCTCGATCTGCGCGTTCGTCCCGCCGAGCGCCGCGACCAGCCCGCCCGCCGCCATCGAACAAGCGACGCCGACCTCGCCCTGGCACCCCATTTCCGCCGCCGATATCGACGCGCGCTTCTTGTAGAGCATCCCGATCGCCGCCGCCGTCAGCAACAGCCTGCGCACGCCTTCGCGCGTCGCGCCATGAACAAAGGTTTCGTAATAGCGCAGCACCGCCGGGATCACCCCCGCCGCGCCATTGGTGGGCGCGGTGACGACGCGGCCACCGGCGGCATTTTCCTCGTTCACCGCCAGCGCCCACAGGCTCACCCATTCGAACACGATGCTGGGGTCGCTGCGCGGACCGCGTTCGAGCAGCTTCTCGCGGATCGCGCGCGCGCGGCGCTGCACCTTGAGCCCGCCGGGCAGTTCGCCGGTCGCCGCGCAACCGCGCTCGATCGAGCCGCTCATCGCATCGCGCACGCGATCGAGGAACGCGTCGGTCTCCGCATTGTCGCGCCACGCCCGTTCGTTGGCGCGGACGATATCGGCGATCGCCAGCCCCTCCGCCGCGCCGATCGCGAGCAATTCCGCCGCCGATCCGAACGGATGGCGCGGCTGGCGATTGGCGCGTTCCGGCTCGGCGCCCTCCTGCCGGATCACGCCGCCGCCGATCGAATAATAACGCCGCACGACCTCGCTGCCGTCGTCGAGTGTCGCGGTGAACACCATCGCATTGGGATGCGCAGGGAGGAAGCCGGGGCGGAACAGCAGATCGCCCGCGATATCGAACGCGATTGGCACGCGCCCATCGAGCGCCAGCCGTCCGTCGGCACCGATCGCCGCGACCAGCCCCTCGATCGCGGCGGGATCGACCGCCTCCGGCGTCTCGCCCGACAGCCCGAGCAGCACCGCGCGATCGCTATGGTGCCCGCGCCCGGTGAGCGAGAGCGATCCGAACAATTCGCACTGCACCCGCGCCGGCACCAGCCCGGCATCGACGATTTCCCGCGCGAACGCCTTGGCGGCGCGCATCGGGCCGACGGTATGCGAACTCGACGGGCCGATCCCGATCGTGAACAATTCGGTGACGCTGACCGCAGACGGCTGGTCGGAGGGCATGAAACGCTTTCGTTGGAGCAAAGACGCGTCTTAAGGCGGGAGCCGCGCGGGTGGAAGGGCGCGCGCTACGGCAAAGGCGTCGCGTCCAGCCGCAGCCGGAGCAGCGCCCCGCCCGCCGGGCTGCTGCCGGTTTCGAGGCTGCCGCCGCACACGCCAAGGATTCGCTCGACGATCGACAGGCCCAGCCCCGCGCTGTCGCTGCGCGCGGTATCTCCCCGTCGAAAGCGTCGCGCGGCGGTATCGCGCGCATCGACCGCGAGGCCGGGGCCATCATCCTCCACCGTCAGGCAACCGTCCGCCGCCGCCGACACGACGATCGCCGAGCCGGGCGGGGTATGGCGCACCGCATTGTCGATCAGGTTGGCGATCGCGATCTGCAACAATTCCGCCACCCCGCGCACGCGACGCGGTGGCTCGTCCGGCTCCTCGAAGGCGATGCTATGGCCGGAACGATAGACGATCGGCACCATCGCCTCCACCGCGTCGCGCGCGACCGCCACCGAATCGACCATGCCAAGCTCGGGATGCAGCCGGTCGATCGCGGCAAGGTCGATCAACTGGCGGATGACGTGATTGGCCTGATCCACCGCGCGCCCGATCTGGTCGCGCTCGGGCGTCGCCGGAAGCTGCTCCAGCCTAAGCGAGATCAACGCGAGCGGGGTGCGCAGTTCATGCGCGACATTGCCGATGAAATCGCCCTGCGCGCGATACCCCGCCTCCAGCCGACCGAGCGCGCGATTGGTGGCATGGACGAGCGGCATCGCCTCGGTCGGCATCCGCGCCTCCTCGATCCGCGCGTCGAGCCGGGGCAGGCCGATCGCATCCGCATCGGTCGCCGCGTCACGGAACCTGCCGGTCACATGGCGCAGCACGATGAACGACAGCAGCAGCGACCCGAGCAGCGCCGCGCCGATCACCCAGGCGAAACGCCGGAGGAAGGAGCGGACCACGTCGTCGACGATTTCTTCGGGATGCGTGCGATCCTGCGCCACCACCACCCATCCGCGCGCGCCGCTGGCCAGGTTCACCGGGCGGGTGAGCACGTCATAGCGGCCCCAGGTGCCGAATGTCCGCGCCGGCCCATGCGGCAGATCGGCGAGATCGAACGGCAGCACCCGCGGACGCGCCAGCAGCGCATTTCCCTGCGCATCGAACAGGGCGAAGAAGCGGTTGCCGCGCTCGTGCGACGCCGGCCGTTCCCCCACCGCGCTGCCGTGCGCGAAGGCGGTGGCCTCGCGCTCGAGCCGAGCGGAGACGAAGGCATTGGCGGTGTCGTTCAACATGCGCGACAGCAGCAGCGGCAGCGCGATCGCCACGATCAGGATGATCGCGATCTGCCCGAGGAGCAATTTGCCAAAGAGGGAGCGTGGAAGGCGCGGCATCAGGCGGTGGATAGCATGTAACCTATCCCGCGCACCGTCTGCACCTTCACTGCCGCGCAGTCTTCGAGCTTGCGGCGCACGCGATGGACATAAACGTCGACCGCGTTCGAGCCAAGCGCGTCCCCTGCGCCGAACAGTTGATCGGCCAGCACGCGCTTGGGCACGACATGCCCCGCGCGGCGCATCAGCAGTTCGAGCAGTTCGATCTCGCGCACCGACAGCGACACCGGCGCATCGCCCGCGCGCACCTCGCGGCTGCGCGTGTCGAGCGTCAGATCGGCGGCGCGAAGCACATCCTCGACATAGCCGCCCTGCCGCCGCAGCACCGCCGCCAGCCGGGCGTGCAGCTCGACGAACAGGAACGGCTTGACCAGATAATCGTCCGCGCCGCTTTCTAGCCCGAGCACCCGCATCTCGCCCGTACCGCGCGCGCTGAGCACGATGACCGGCACGTTGAGGCGCCGCGCGCGCAGACGGCGGAGCAGCGCCAGCCCATCCTCGTCTGGCAGACCGAGATCGAGCACCATCGCCGCGTAATCGGTGGTGGTGACAAGCTGTTCGGCATCGCGCGCGGTGGTCGCGATGTCGCACCGGATGTCGCGCCCGAGAAACGCCGCAGCCAGCGCCTCGGCCAGTTCGGCATTGTCGTCCACGATCAGCAGCCGCACGCGCTCACCTCCCGGCTCGAGACCCGCACCGTTCGCTCATCAGGCGCGCACCGCCGCCCGCTCATCGCGATGGCGCGAAGGTTGCGTTCAGCGTGCCGCCACCGGGAAGCTGGCACTGGCCTTCGCCGCCGCCGCCCATCCCGCCGGATGGCCGGATCAGCGTGAAGCGGCAGCGCATCCGCCCATCCGGGCCAGTGAGATTGGCGAGAACCTTGCCCGAATAATGCGTCAGGAATTCCTGTGACGGACCCCAATAGCCCCAGCCACCCCAGCCACCCCAGCCGCCGCGCCAGTAACCGCGCCGGCCATAGAAGCCGCCGCCCATCGGCCCCCAGCCGGCCCAGAGCGGGCCGAGATCGTCGACACGCGTTTCGCTGGTGATCTGGAAGAAGGTGCCGGTATAATTCTGGCCGTTGCTGAGCTGCGCCATCATCTCGCCGGTGCGCGCGCCCTGCGCCTTCCAGCTAAACGTCGCGGTCAGCCCCGACGCGCCCGAATCGCCCACGCCGGTGCCGGTGGTGGTGCAGCCCGCAAGCGCCCCGGCGGCGATCAGCGCCACCAGCGGGAGCACCGGGAATTTCGAAACCGTGGTCATCGCCATCACTCCTGCAACCCCGGTGGCGCGCCTGCCGCGCGCCAGCAGCATATTGTCTCACCCGATGCTGACAGGCGCCTTACGCCCTACGGGTTTTCACGCAGGCCCGGCCATTGCCACCGCCCGGCGCACCTCGTAGGGCCGCTCGCCGGAACCACAGGAGATTTCAGGGATGCGTCCCAGCGGCCGCGCGGCAGATCAGATGCGCGCAATCACCATCGAACCCCGCTTCACCCGCCATGCGGAAGGATCGGTGCTGATCGGCTTCGGCGACACGAAAGTGATCGTCACCGCAAGCATCGAGGAACGCGTTCCCCCCTTCCTGCGCGGCAAGGGCCAGGGCTGGGTCACCGCCGAATATGGCATGTTGCCCCGCGCCACCCATACGCGCGGCAGCCGCGAGGCGGCAAAGGGCAAGCAATCCGGCCGCACGCAGGAAATCCAGCGGCTGATCGGGCGATCCCTGCGCGCCGTTACCGATATGGCCGCGCTCGGCGAGCGCCAGATCACGCTCGATTGCGATGTGATCCAGGCCGATGGCGGCACCCGCACCGCCGCCATTTCCGGCGCGTGGGTGGCGCTCAGGCTCGCGGTCAACGGGTTGCTGCGCGACGGCAAGCTGACGAGCGATCCCATCACCCAGAAGGTGGCGGCGGTGAGCTGCGGCATCTTCCAGGGCAATCCGGTGCTCGATCTCGATTACGACGAGGATTCGAACGCCGACGCCGACGGCAATTTCGTGCTGCTCGAAAACGGCCATATCGCCGAAGCGCAGGCCACCGCCGAACACGCCACCTATGACGAGGAATCGCTGCTGCGCCTGCTGCGCCTCGCGCGGATCGGCTGCGGCGAGATCTTCGCGGCACAGGCGAGGGCGGTCGCGTGAGCGGCGAAGGCCGGGAGCCGCAGGCGATCCGCAAACTCGCGGCGGGCAAGCTGGTCATCGCCAGCCACAATCCGGGCAAGGTGCGCGAGATCGCCGAGCTGCTTGCCGGCCACGGGCTGGAGGTGGTTTCGGCCGCCGCACTCGACCTGCCCGAGCCGGAGGAGACCGGCACCACATTCGTCGCGAATGCCGAGCTGAAGGCGCGCGCGGCGGCGGACCTGTCCGGCCTCCCTGCGCTGGCTGACGATTCGGGGCTGTGCGTTGCCGCACTCGATGGCGAGCCCGGCATCTTCTCGGCGCGCTGGGCGGGCGAGACGAAGGACTTTGGCGAGGCGATGCGCCGGATCGAGGGCAATCTCGCGCGGATCGACGATGCGCCGCGCGACGCGCATTTCGTCTGCGCGCTCGCGCTCGCCTGGCCCGACGGCCATGTCGAATGGTTCGAGGGCCGCGTCGACGGCACCCTCGTCTGGCCACCGCGCGGGGAGAAGGGCTTCGGCTATGATCCGATGTTCCTCCCCGATGGCGGGAGCGAGACGTTCGGCGAGATGGATCAGGCGAAGAAGCACGCGATCAGCCACCGCGCGGATGCGTTCCGGCAATTGGTAGCGGCGGTGTTCTGAATCACCTTAAGCCCCTCCCCTTCAGGGGAGGGGTTGGGGTGGGGCAGTCAAAGGGATAGCCTCGGTGAGACATCCCCCACCCCCTACCCCTCCCCTATAGGGGAGGGGCTTTAAGCAGGATCAGCGCGTCGGAACCGGCGCGTCGCCCGAATAATCGTAGAAACCGCGCCCGGTCTTGCGGCCATACCAGCCGGCCTCGACATATTTCACCAGGAGCGGCGCGGGGCGGAATTTCGGATCGCCGGTGCCCTCGTGCAGCACGCGCGTGATCTCAAGGCACGTATCCAGCCCAATGAAATCAGCGAGCGTCAGCGGCCCCATCGGGTGATTGAGGCCAAGCTGGCAGGCGAGATCTATGTCGCGGATCGTCGCCACGCCCTCGCCCAGCGCGAAACACGCCTCGTTGAGCATCGGCATCAGGATGCGGTTGACGATGAAGCCCGGCGCATCATTGGCATGGACCACCTGCTTGCCGAGCGCGCCCGCGAATTCCTCGACGCGCTTCACCGTCGCATCGGCGGTGGCGAGCCCGCGGATCACCTCGATCAGCCCCATCACGGGGACGGGATTGAAGAAATGCACCCCGATGAAGCGCGCCGCATCGGGCGATGCCTGCGCCAGCCGCGTGATCGGGATCGAGGAAGTGTTCGACGCGAGCACCGCATCCTTGCCCAGCACCTTGCTCACTTCGGCGAAGATCGCGCGCTTGATCTCCTCGCGCTCGGTCGCCGCCTCGATCACCAGCGCGCACGGCGCCATCGCCGCCACGCCATCGACCGGCTCGATCCGCTCCAGCACGCGATCGCGCGTCGCGGCGTCGATCTTCTCTTTCTCCACATCGCGGGCGAGCCGCTTGGCGATGCCCGCCTTGCCAGCCTCGGCGCGCGCCTTGTCGACATCGGCGAGCAGGACGCGATAGCCCGCCTGCGCGGCGACCTGCGCGATCCCCGCACCCATCTGCCCCGCACCGATCACGCCAACTGACTGCATCTACGCCTCCATGAATTACGCGGGCTCGCATAGCGGGTTTCGCGCGCCGCGCCAGCCGGGTAGGATCGGGCGATGCGCTGTTGCCGGATGATCCCCGCGCTGATCCTGCTCGCCGGCTGCTCCGCCGAGCCGGCGAACGTCACCTCGCGCACCGGCCCCGCCGAAGTGCGCGAACGCCCGGTCGCGAATAGCAATATGCCGGATGCTCAGCGGCCGAACACGCCCGCGCGATAAAGCAGGGTGATCGCCACGCGGCGGTTGCGCGGGTCGCCGGGATCATCGGTGATGATCGGCTCGCGATCGGCGACGCCCTCGATCCGGTTGAAGCGCACCTCGGGAATACCGGCGAGCGCCAGCCGCCGCCGGGTCGCCTCGGCGCGGCCGGTGGCGAGCGTCCAGTTGTTCATCGCGCGCGGATCGCCATAGGGCACCGAATCGGTATGCCCGCGGATCATGATCGGATTGCTCGTCTTGCCGATACTGTCGCCGACCATCCCGATCAGTTCAGACGCCGCCGGCTCCAGCACGGTCGTGCCAAGCGCGAACATCGAATAATTGGCGTCGTCGATCAGATCTATGCGCATCCCGTCCTGCGTCATCACGAAGCGGATATGGCGGGATAGCCTGGCGAGATCCTTGCGCGCGCCGATCTGCTCCAGCACCTTGCGGCGCAGTTCGGCGAAGTTGCGCCGGTCCTCCGCCGCCACCGCCTCCGGGCTGCGCAGCGAGCCTTTCTTGCCCGCGCCCATCATCTTTCCGCCCGCCTCATTGTCGATCCGCGCGACGAGCGTTGGGAGGCGCGAATTGCCTTCCTCCGGCCCGGTCTTCTGATCGCTGACGACGGATTTGCCCCCGAACAGGCCCGAGCCGCCGATGCCGAGCGATTTGGTGTTGAGCACGGTGGGCGCGAAATAGTCCGCGATGCCCTTGCGCTGCTTCTCCGTCGTCGCGCCAAGCAGCCACAAGAGCAGGAAGAACGCCATCATCGCGGTCACGAAATCGGCATAGGCGACCTTCCACGCCCCGCCGTGGTGGCCGCCATGGCCCTCGATATAGACCTTCTTGTAGATGATCTTGGGCGGCTGGTTGGTGCCGTGCGGCGCGCGCGCGGGCATTATTCGGCGCCTCTGGCGCACCGGCGTGGTCCGGCGCCGCCCATCGACGTGAGCCGATCAGGCATCACCGCCCCCGCAAGCCATCGAACACTTCGGCGAAGCCGGGCTGGTTCTTGTGTGCGATGCCGGAGCGCGCGGCCTCGATCACCAGCGGCTGCGGATGGCCGTGGAGCGAGGCGATGATGATCTGCTTCACCACATTGTAGATCGCGGCATCCGCCTCGATCACCTGCTTCAGCCGGTTGGCGAGCGGATTGACGATGCCATAGGCGAGCAGCACGCCCATGAAGGTGCCGACCAGCGCCGATCCGATCATCGCGCCGAGGATCGACGGCGGCTTGTCGATCGACCCCATCGTCTTGACGATGCCCAGCACCGCCGCGACGATGCCGAGCGCGGGAAGCGCATCGGCCAGGCTGCTCAGCGTGTGCTGCGGCCCCTCCACCTCATGGTGATGCGTCTTGATCGCATTATCCATCACCTCCTCCACGGCATGAACGTCAAGCGTGCCGGAGGAGACGACGACGAGCCGCAGCGTGTCCGCGATCAGGCTGACGAGCGTATGATCGGCGACAAGCCGGGGATATTCGGCGAAGACGGCGGAAGATTTCGGGTCTTCGACATGCGGCTCAAGCGCGATCGGCCCTTCCATCCGCAGCATCTTCATCAGCTTCGACACGAGGAAGATCGTGTCGAGATAATCCTGCTTCTTGTATTTCGGGCCTTTGAAGACCTTGCCCAGGCCCGCGCCCATCGCCTTCAGTTCCTTGCCCGAATTGCCGATGATGAGCGCACCGGCGGCGGCGCCGCCGATAATCAGCATCTCGTGCGGAATGGCTTCGAACACCGGCCCCAGCGCGCCGCCGGTGATCACGAAGCCGCCGAAAACCATCCCGAGGAGAACAACAAGGCCAATGGCCGGAAACATCGAGCAACCCCCCAGGGCAAACAGAAATCCGATTCGTGGTTATCGTGCGTTCGTCGCCATCAGGTTAACCACCGTTGTTTTTGGTTGATCGACGCGATGCCACGCGCCGGATCAACGCAGATATTGGAACAGCGACATGCCGGAGAGCTTGGAAAAGCTCGCCTGCGTCGCCTGCAGCACGGTCATCGTCTTTTGCAAATCGGTGATCGCGGTCGAATAATCGAATCCGTCGACATCGGTGCGCGCAGCCGAACGATCAATCTTCGCGCTTTCGATCTGCCCCGCGACGATATCGACCCGCGCCGCGCGCGCGCCGATCGACGCCTGCGTGCCGGTCACCTGATCGGCGACCTTGCGCAGCGTATCAGTCGCGCTCGCCGGGATATCGGTATTGGCGTTGAGCGCGGCGATCATCGCGGTGATCGCGGTGCCCAGATCGCTCGTGCCGGTCTTTAGGAAACCCGCGGCGTTGTTGCCCGGCTGCACCGACTGGCCGTCGCCGATCGGGATCGACGCCGCCTCGCCGCTACCGAAGCCGAGCGAGCCATCGGCATTCTGCACCACCGCCGGTCCGCCCTCGCTGCCGCCGAACAGCGGCCCGCCGCGAATGTCGCTGGCGTTCGCGGTGGTGAGAATCGTGGTCAGGATATCCTTGAGCTGGCTGGCGACCGCGGCCTTGCCCGCCGGCGTGATCGTGCCGCTTGCCGCCTGGACGAGCAGCGTCGAAACCTGCTGCAACTGATCGCCGATCTGGCCGAGCGCCGAATCCGATTGCGCCAGCACCGATTTCGCGATCGACACATTGCCGGAATATGCCGTGTCATTGGCGTCCGCGCGCGACAGATCCTGCAGCCGCTGCCACGCGAGGCTGTTGTCCGACGGCGCGAGGATGTTGGTCTGCGCGGTGATCTGCTGATTGGCGCGGGCAACCTGCGCGGTGAGCGAACGCATCGACGCAGCCGAGCGATCATAGAACAGATTGGTGGAAGGAGCGATCGTCATCAGTGGATATCCAGAATCGACTGGAAGGTATCGCGCGCCACCTGGATGATGCGGCTCGACGCGGAATAGGCTTGCTGAAACCTGAGCAGATCGACCGCCTCGGTATCGAGATCGACGCCGGAAACCGCATCGCGCGCCGAAATCGCGCCATCATGGATCGCGCCCTGCGCGGCGGCCACGGTATTGCGGCTCTGTAGCGCGGCGGCATTGGTGGAGATCATAGTCGTCAGCTTGTTCTCGAACCCGGCGGTGGTGCGCAGGCTGTCGAACTGGAGGATGTTGCTGTTATCGCGCGTGCCCCCGCCCACGGCGGCGGCGGCGATGCCCGAAGGATCGGCGAGCGCGAGCGATATGTCGGTCGGCGCGGCGCCGACGGCGAACATCGGCTGGCCGGCATTGTTGTTGAGATCGCGCCCCTGCGCCTGAAGCGCGTTGACGCCGCTCACGAAGCTGGTCGCAAGATTGTTGAGTTGATCGCGGGTGTCGGCGATGCGCTGCGCCCCGTCGACGATGCCGCCCAGCGCCCCACCGTTCGGCGCGAGCGCGGCATAATCGCCGCCACGCTGCACCGCGAAGGATACGGCGCCCGATGCGTTGCGCGCATAAGTGACGGTCGCGGCATCATTGCCCGATACGAGCACCGGCCCGCCGGAGCCGCCCGCACGGACGGCGGCGCGGCCCGCCGCGTCGAACGTGACGTTCACGTCAACCAGCGCGCTCATCTGATCGAGGATCGCGTCGCGCTGGTCGGAGAGGCTGGCGGATTGCGCACTGTTCGCGCCGACACGCCCCAGCCCCTCGTTCACCTTGGCGAGCGATGTGGCGAGCGCGTTGAGGCTGGCGGTCGCCTGATCGGCGGTGGCATCAAGATCGGCGGTCACCTGCGCCAGCGCATCGCCCGTCGCGGCGAACGCGCCGGCAACGGTGGTGGCGTTTTCCAGCATCGTCGCGCGCGGCCCGCTCGATCCCGGATCGGCGGCGACCGCCTTGGCGGCGTTGAAGAAACTCGTCAGGCTCGTCGAAAGGTCAGGCCCGGTAAGCGCGGACTGGATGCGACCGAGCCACACCGATCCCGCCTCTGTCCGCGCGAGGTCCGCGCCCGATGCGCGCACGGCGGCCGATTTGAACATGTCCGACGCGCGATTGACGCCCGCCGCGATCGAGCCATAGCCGTTCATCGCCGAGGCGGCGGTGAGCAGCCCCGCCGGCGCGGCGACCTCCTTCACGTTGATCGAGCGGCGCGAATAAGACGTATTGCCGACGTTCGCGATGTTCTCCGACACCGTCGAAAGCGCCGTCTGATACGTGCGCACGCCCGAAGCGCCGATGGAGAGCAGGTCGGCCATCAGCTTTTCGTGGAGCCATCATGGTTAAGATCGGGTTGCGATCGCGCGAGGAAATCGGTCATCGCCTTGCCGATGCCGATCGGCGCGTGCTGCGCCATCTGCTGCACGATCTTCTGATCCTGCATGTCGCGAAACGTATCGAGCGCTTTGCTGTCGAACAGCGGATCGGCAAGCTTTGCGCTGCGCATTGATTTCAGCATCATGCCGGTGAACACCGCCTCGAACTGCTGCCCCGCTTTCGCGAGATTTTCCTTCGAGGCCGCGCGCGACAGGCCGGTATCCAGCCCGGTCGCGCCGGTGATCTGCGTCTTGGCGACGGCGCTGGCGATCGTGTCGGTCATAGCACGATCAGCTCCGCCTTGAGCGCGCCCGCTTCCTTCAGCGCTTCGAGGATCGCGACGAGATCGGCGGGCGAGGCACCGATCGCGTTCACCGCCTTCACCACATCGGCCAGCTTTGGCCCCGGCGCGAGCAAGAACATCGGGCGGTGCTCCTCATCGACGGCGAGACGCGACTTCTGCTGCATCGCGGTCTGCCCCTGGCTGAACGGAGCAGGCTGGCTGATCCGCTGGCTTTCATCGATGCGCACGGTCAGCTTGCCGTGCGTCACCGCGGCCGGACCCACCCGAACCGCAGAGTTTATAACGACCGTTCCCGTCCGGGCATTAACGATTACTTTCGCGGGCGGCTCGGCGGCGACCACATCGAGGTTCTCGATCTCGGACATCAGCGTCGCGCGCACATCGGCGCCAACCGGCGCGCGCACCGAGACGGATACCGCGTCGGTCGCCTGCGCGGTGCCGAAGCCGAGCCGCTGGTTGATGACCGCGGCGACATTCTGCGCGGTGGTGAAATCGGCACGCGCGAGGTTGAAGGTGAGCGTCGGCGTCCGATCGAAGCCGGTGGCGACCGCGCGCTCGACGGTCGCGCCCTCGGGGATACGCCCGGTGGAGGGCACGTTGACGACGATCTGCGATCCGTCCTTCCCTTCCGCGCCCAGCCCGCCGACCGCGAGATTGCCCTGCGCCATCGCATAGACCTGCCCGTCCGCGCCGAGCAGCGGGGTCAGCACCAGCGCGCCGCCACGCAGCGATTTCGCCTTGCCGACCGATGCGACGGTGATGTCGATCCGCTGGCCGGGCTTGGCGAAGGCGGGCAGTTCGGCGGTAATCATCACCACCGCCGCGTTCTTGAGGCCGGGATTGACGTTCGGCGGCAGTTGCAGGCCGAAGCGCGAGGCGACCGCCTTCACCGATTGCACGGTGAATTCAAGGTTGTCGTCCCCGGTGCCGGGCAGGCCCACGACGATGCCGTAACCCGTCAACTGGTTGGAGCGGATGCCCTGAAAGCCGCCGAGATCCTTGATGCGATCGGCGCCGGCGGGATTGGCCGGCAGGATCGCGACAAGAAGCGCGATCAACGCGAGCCACCAGCCGCCGTGACGGCGGGTGTGGCGCGCGGAAAGGCGGGGCAGAACGAGGCTGGTCATCAGAACGGGCTCACCACCTGGAAGAAGCGGCTCAGCCAGCCCTGGCGGCTGGCGCGGGCGACATCGCCCCGGCCGGTATAAGCGATCTGCGCATCGGCCACGCGGGTCGACAGCACGTTATTGTCCAGGTCGATATCCGCGATCCGGACGATGCCCTTGATCTGGACCACCTCGTCCCCGCGATTGAGCGTGACATGTTTCTGGCCCTGCACCAGCATCGTGCCATTGGGGTAAACCTGCGCCACCGTCACCGAAATCGCGCCGGTGAGCGAATTGGCCTGATCGGTCGTGCCGGTGCCCTTGAAGTTGCGCGTGCCGCTCGCCGCGGCGTCGGTCGGCTTGAACAGCGAAAGCGGGCCGGTGCTGGGCGGGGTAAGGCCGAAGCCGCCACCCGAATCGAGCTTCGACGAGGCTGATTTGGATGCGGCGGTGCGCTCGACCAGCACGATCGTCAGCGGATCGCCGACCCGGCGCGCGCGCCATCCCTCATAGAGCGCGGCATAGCCGCCCGACGCCTGAAAGATCGCCCCGTTGGGCTGGGGCGCGGCCTCGGGCTGCGCCACGGGCGCGAGGCGGGCGGCGGAGAAATCCTCCGCCGGCCCCTTCTTGCCGAACAGCCTGGCATCGGCGGGCGACACCGCGACCAGCGCGACCGCGATGCCGATGCCGATGCCGGCGAGGGAATGTGAAGCGCGCATCATGTCCGATCCCGGCATCAGATGTTCTGGTTGACGTATTTGAGCATGTCGTCGGTCGCCGAGATCATCTTGGAATTGACCTCATAGGCGCGCTGCGTCTCGATCATGTCGACTAGCTCCTCGACGACATTGACGTTCGATGCCTCCAGCATCCCCTGCCGCACCGTGCCGCGCCCGCCCTCGCCCGGCACGCCCAGATTGGCGGCGCCCGACGCGGCGGTTTCCTTGACGTAATTGTCGCCCGCGCTTTGCAGGCCGGCGGCATTGGGGAAGTTCGCGATCTGGATCTGCCCCAGCGTCTGCGCGTTGCTCTGGCCCGGCACCGTCGCGGAAACGGTGCCGTCGGTGCCGATCGTGATCGAGGAGGCGCCTTCGGGTACGGTGATCCCCGGCATCACCTGATAGCCGTCGCTGGTGACGAGCAATCCCTCCGGCGAGCGCGAGAAATTGCCCGCGCGGGTATAGCCGAGCTGCCCGCCGGGAAGCTGCACCTGGAAATAGCCGTCGCCGTCGATCGCGAGATCGAGGCTGTTGCCCGTGGGGTTGAGCGATCCCGGCGTATCCATCCGCGCGGTGCCCTGCACGCGCACGCCGGTGCCGAGGTTCAGCCCGGTCGCATATTGCGTCGACTGGGTCGATTGCGCGCCGGGCGCGGTGACGGTCTGATATCCCAATGTCGCGAAGGCGGCGCGATCGCGCTTGAACGCGGTGGTGTTCACGTTCGCGAGATTGTTCGAGATGACGCGCATACGCATGTCCTGGGCATCCAGCCCGGTGCGCGCGATATGCATGGCGGCGGTGGTCATCGTTCAGTTTCCTCAGGCTGGAAGGCGCATGATCGAAGCAGCGCCCTCATCCATGTCTTTGGCGTTCTTGAGCAGGTTGGCCTGCACCTCGTAGCTGCGCTGGTTCTCGATCATGTCGACCAGCGCCTGCGTCATGTTGACGTTTGATCCCTCAAGCGTACCCGACACGACCTGCGCATCGAGATTTTCCGGCAGCGCACCGCCGCCGCGAACGTGAAGCAGATTGTCCACCCCCTTCACGGTGTCGGCGCCGGTGTCGGCGACGAGCTTGATCTTGTCGATCACCTCGGGCTTGCCGCTGGCATCGCCCTGCGCGACGATCGAGATCGAGCCATCCGCCCCGATCGAGAGCGAATTATACGGCGGGATGGTGATCGGGCCGCCCTGCCCCATCACCAGAAAGCCGTCGCCGGTCTGCAACGTGCCCGATGCTGAAACCGAAAGGTCGCCGCGCCGCGTATAGGCCTCGCCGCCGTCTGGCGCCTGCACCGCGATCCAGTCGTTGCGGCCCGAAACCGCCACGTCGAGGGTGCGCCCGGTGGAGATCAGCGTGCCCTGCGAGCGATCGGCATCGGTAACTTCGGACGAGGTAGGCGAACGCGCCATCAGCTCCGCGCCGCCGCCGCGCATCTGGATCTGATCGAACACGACCCGATCCGCGCGAAAGCCGGTGGTGGAGGCGTTGGCCATATTGTTGGCGATCGCGGCCTGGGCCTGCATATGCGCCCGAAGCCCCGTCGCCGCCGTATAGACCAATTTATCCATTCACGCCTCCCGCCCGTCTTTCGCGATCACGACCGGATGTTGAAGATCGTCTGCGAAATCTGGTTCGCGGTATCGAGCGCCTTGGAATTCGCCTGGAAATTGCGCTGCGCCGCGATCAGATTGACCAATTCTTCGGTGATATCGACGTTCGATCGCTCGATCGTACCCGTCATCAGCGAACCCAGGCCGTTCTGGCCGGCGGAGCCCGCCATCGCGGCGCCCGACAGGCCGGTTGCCGACCAGTAGCTCGCCCCCTCCTGCCGCAGCCCCGCCGGATTGGTGAAGTTGACGACCGCCACCTTGCCGAGATTGGCGATGCTGCCGTTCGAATAGCTCGCCTTGACCAGGCCGCCCTCGTCGATCGTCACGCCTTCGAGCTGGCCGACCGCGGAACCATCCTGCGAACGCACCGAGACGTTGAAGGGCGATGCCACCTGCGAGGTGCCGCTGTTGAATGCGAGCTTCACGGTCTGCGCCACGCTCGCCCCCGCCGGGGTGACGGGATCGAAGGTGGTCGAGCTGCCCGAGGTGAGCTGGCCGGCACTGTTGAACGTCATCGTCACCGCGCCGGAACCACCCGATTGCAACGCCTGATCGCCAATGAAGCTATGCGCCGTCCAGGTGGTGTTGCCCGCCGCGTCCGGCACCGTCTCGCGCCGGAAATAAGTGGTCATCGTCACCGCATTGCCGTTGCCGTCGTAAACGGTGCTCGACGTGGAATTGTTGTAGCTCGACGGATCGAAGCGATTGAACGTGCTGGTCGTCGGAATGCCCGCACTCGACGAGAGGTTCAGCGTATATTTGACGTTGGCGGTGGGCACCGCCACGCCGTTGGTCGCCGGCAAGTTGAGCGACACGGTCGAATCGAGCCCGCTGGCAACCACCGCGCCCGAGCCATCCACCGGATAGACCTGCAGATAGCCGCCGTTCGAATCGACGACATTGTGATTGGCATCGACGCTGAAGCCGCCGTTGCGGGTGAAATTCACCTTGGCGGATTCGGGGTTGGCCTTGACCGCGAAGAACCCGTCGCCCGAAATCGCGAGATCGAGCACGTTGGTGGACTGGATGAAGCTGCCCTGGCCGAATTGCTGGACGTTGCCCTTCACCGTCACACCCGAGCCGACCATCGAGGTGGGCGAGGTGGAGACGTTGCTGGCGATCACGTCGGCGAATTCGCTGCGCGATTTCTTGAAGCCGTTGGTGGCGACGTTGGCGAGGTTGTGGCTGATGACCGACAGATCGGTCTGCGCCGCCTGAAGGCCAGTGAGCGAGGTGTAGAAGGACATCTGGATTACTCCTGTTGAACTCAGCCGATCTGGCGGACGGTGGAGGCATCGACATCGCCGATGCCGGGAAGCGAAAGCATCGCCTTGCCACTGGCGATCGAAACCGATTGCACCGGCGCCCAGACGAGCCCGGTCGCTGGAACGGTGACGCCGCTGTTCTGGGCGGTGACGGTGACGGTGAATGGCCCGGTTCCGGCGTCGGCGCCCTGATCGGTCTTGCCGTCCCAGTCATAGAGCGCGGTGCCCTTGGCATGGGCGCCGAGCTTCATCGTCTTCAGCACCTGCCCGTTCTGATCGGCTATGGTGACGTTGACGTTGGTGGCATCGCCGCTCAGCTCGACCCCGCCGGTAAGCCCGCCGGAGGTGCGGCCATAAGCCGTGCCGCCGGGCACCAGCACCGTCTTTCCGATATAGCTGACGGCATCGGCGGTGGTGGTCGCGCCGAGCTTGTCGGAAATCGCCTTCAGCGTCGTCGACATGTCGCTGATGCCGGCGAGCGAGGAGAATTGCGCCATCTGCGCGACCATCTGGGTGTTGTCGACCGGCGCGAACGGATCCTGGTTCTGCATCTGCGCGGTCATCAGCTTCAGGAAGTCGTTCTGGCCGAGCGTGGTCGCGCCACCCGTCGTCTTGCCGGTCGCGGCGGCGCCCGTGGTCCGGTTGATGCCGAGCGAGGTGAGCGTCGAATCGAAAGTGCTAGCGGTCATTTATCAGCGCCCCATCTTGATGGTGTCGAGGATCAACGACTTGGCGGTGTTCATCACCTCGACGTTATTCTGGTAGCTGCGCGCCGTTTCCATCATGTCGACCAGCTCGCGGGTCTCATCGACGGCAGCCTCGTAGACATTGCCGTCCTTGTCCGCGATCGGGTTGGTCGGGTCGTAACGCTTGGTCGGCGTGCCGCCCGCGGTCACTACCTGCTCCACATCGACGGTGGACATGCCGGACGCCTTGTCGAAGCTGGTGCGGAACACCGGCTTGATCGTGCGATAGGCGGTATCCTCGGAACCGGAGATTCCGCCCGCATTGGCGAGATTCGACGCGGTGGTGTTCATGCGCACGAGTTGCGCGGACATCGCGCGCCCGGCGACCTGGAAGATCGACATCGGCGTGGCCATGCTCATTCTCCCCTCAGCGCGCGGGTGATCTGGCTGATCCGCCCGTTCAGAAAGGAAAGCGTCGTCTGATACTGGACGGCGTTTTCGGCGAAGGCGGTCTGCTCCTGGCTCAGATCGACGGTGTTGCCGTCCATCGAGGTCTGCAGCGGCACGCGATATTTGATGCTCGCATCGAAGCCGCCGGCACCCATCTGCTCGACCGCCGACAGCGCCTGGTGAAAATTGACATCGCGCGCCTTGAAATTGGGCGTGGAGGCGTTGGCGATGTTCGACGCGAGCAGCCCCATGCGCTGCGAGCGCACCTCTAGGGCGGAAGCGTGAACGCCGAACAACGTATCGCTGGCCATCGGCCGGGTCTCCTGCACGGGAATGTGCGCGGAAGGATCAGCAAGGCGCGTGCCAATTGTCGCCACGACGGGAAACGAGCGCGTGGCGCGGCGCGAAACGGCAAGATCTTGCCGGGCGGGCGGCAACTTTTGCCGCGCCACCGCGGCGATCCGGCAACCACATAGCCCATCTCCCCCGTCATTCCCGCGAAGGCGGGAATCCAGATGCGCGCCCGTTCCGCCTCCATCGGGATGGGCGGCGCGAATGGATTCCCGCCTTCGCGGGAATGACGGAGCGATCACACGGTATCAGGCAATTGGCACGCCCCTTGCGGAAGGGCGGGCATGACCCCCGGCACGTTCCTTGATCCCTATGCCGCGATCATCGTCGGCGGCGGCACGATCGTCGCGGCGATGCTGCGCACGCCGTCTGCCGATCTGGCGCGCGCGCTCCACGCGCTCGTCACGCTGCCGCGCCGGCGCTTCACCGCCGAGCCGCTACTCGAACAGGTCGGCGCCCTGTCGCGCATCGCGCGGCGCCACGGCACGATCGCGCTCGATCGTTCGGTGATCGTCGACGGCGATGTCGCCATCGCGATCGCGCTGATCGTCGATGGCGAGGGGGCCGAAGGCGTCGCCCGCGAATTGCGCCACCGCCGCCGCGCGCGGATCGAGCGCCACGCCGCCGCCGCCGATGCCTGGACCGGCATGGCCGAGGTGGCGCCCGCGATGGGCATGGTCGGCACGCTCGTCGGGCTGGTCGCGATGTTCACGCAGATGAGCGATCCGCGCGCGATCGGGCAGGCGATGGCGGTGGCGCTGCTCGCCACGCTCTATGGCGCGCTGATCGCCAATCTCGTCGCGATGCCGATCGCCAGCCGGTTGCGCGCCGCCGCGCGCGCCGAGGCGTTCGAGCGCGCCCGGCTCGAAGCGCCGCTCGCCGCACTCGCCGCGCGTGAGGCGCCGCGCGCGCCGGTCGCCCCGGTCAGCTTCTCACCCGCGCGGGAGGACGCATCGTGAGCGACGACGCCGCGTTCGATGAATTTCCCGCCGCCGCCCCCGCTCGCCCGCTGTGGCTGATAACGCTCGCCGATCTGGCGCTGCTGCTGATCGGCTTCTTCGTGCTGTTGCAGGCCAATCACCAGCTTGATCCGCGCCGGCTCGCCGATGGGTTGCGCGAAGGCTTCGGCGGCAGCGTCGCAATGCCGGAGCCTGCCGCGCGCGCGCCCCTGCCGATGCCGCTCGCCGCCAATGCGATGCCGGGGTTCGCGCCCGGAAGCGCCGCCTTGCCCGCATCGCCCGGCGCGCTGATCGCCTGGGCGACGGAGGCCGCGCGCGATCCGCGCGTCGCGCTCACGGTAACGGGAAGCACCGATGGCTCGGCCACCGATGTCGATGCCGCGACCGGCAGCGCCGCGGTGCTCGCCGCCGATCGCGCCCGCGCGGTCGCCGCCGCGCTCGGTGCTGTCGCGCCCGGACGCATCCTCGTCACCACCACCAACCGGCCCGGCCACCGCCAGGTCACCGTCACGTTCGCTTTCGCGGGCGAAGGAAATTCCCGATGATCGCTCTCGCCCTTCTCGCCGCCTCGTTTCAGGATATCGCCGCGCTCGATCGCGGGGTCGCCGCCTTCACCGCGCGCGCGATCGGGCAGGAGGGCGGGCCGCGCGCGGCGATTGATCCGCGCCTACGGCTCACGCAATGCCCCACCCTATCCATGGCGTGGCGCACCGACGCGCATGACGCGGTGGTCGTCTCCTGCACCGGGCCGCAGTGGCGCATCTTCGTGCCGGTGGTGATGCCGGCGAACACCACGGTCATCTCCGGCGCCGCCGCACCCGGCGCGGTGGCGCGCAATGCGGAAAAGGTCATCAAGCGCGGCGACCCGCTGACGATCGAGGCCGGATCGAACGGTTTCTCGATCACCCGCGAGGGTGTCGCGATGGGCGATGCCGCCGTCGGGGAGCGATTGATGGTGAAGGTCGAAAACGCCCGGATGCCGGTTCAGGCGGTCGCGGTCGAGGCCGGGCGCGCGACGCTTCCCGGCTGGAGCGAACAATGATGTTAAAACTTTTCCGGCGCCGGCCGTTTAACTCCACGTCAGCGATGCCGGAAAGGTGCGGACATGGTGGATTCGATCGGCGCAAGACCAGCCACGACAAGCGACCTTCCGGTCGCGCCGGTCGCGCGCGTGCTCGGCACCCAGGCGGTGCCGCCGATTTCTGCCCGATCCGAAACGGCGGTGAACGCCAATGCGCAGCCGCAGACGCTCGCATCGCGGCTCGCGGCGAAACCACCGGTGGACAGCGATCGCGTGCAGCGGATCAAGAACGCGCTGGCAAACGGCACGTTTCCGATCTCTCCCGCAACCCTCGCCGATCAGTTGATCGCACTGCGCTACGATTGGCTGTCCGATGACAAGGCGTGACGCGCTGATCCGCGTGATCGACACGCTTCACGCCGAGATCGCGGCGCTGAAGGCGAACGATATCGCCGGGCTCGAACGCGCGACGGCGGAAAAGCTCGTCGCGATCGAAACGTTGCGCGCGCTGGGCGATGGCCCCGCCGGCCCCGAATTGCGCGAACTGGCGAGCGAGGCGGATCGCCTCAACGACACCTGCCGCATATACGTCAACCTGATGGCCGCCAACGTCCGCCGCCGGTTGCAGATGCTGTCGGGCGAGGGTGGCAATGCCTATAGCCGCGGGCCGGTCTCCGCCTACGCCTGATTTTGGCACAATTATTGCTGCGTCATCCCTGAACAGGGAATCGAACGCAGCATATGACCGTCAACGCCATCACGAACGTCGGCCGCATCCAGTCCGCGATCCAGCGGGCGGCGGCGCGGACGGGAATTGATTTCGACTATCTGATGGGTCAGGCCAGGGTCGAAAGCGGCCTCAACGCCAGCGCGCGCGCCACGACATCCTCCGCATCGGGCCTGTATCAGTTCGTCGATCAGAGCTGGCTTGCGGTAATGAAGCGCCACGGTGGCGAATATGGCCTTGGCTGGGCCGCCGACGCGATCGGTCGCAACGCGTCGGGCCGCATGACGGTGAGCGATCCGGCGACGAAACAGGCGATCCTCGCGCTGCGCAACGATCCCGAAATCGCCTCCGCCATGGCCGCCGAGCACGCCGCCGACAACAAGGACGCGCTGGAAAGCTCAACCGGGCGCGCCGCCACCGGCACCGATCTCTATATGGCGCATTTCCTTGGGCTTGGCGGCGCACGGCGCTTCCTGAGCGGGATGCGGAACAATCCCGATGCCAGCGCCGCCAGCCTGTTCCCGGCGGCGGCGCGCGCCAATCACGGCGTGTTCTACGACAGCGACGGCGGCGCGCGATCGCTGTCCGAAGTCTATCAGCGCTTCGCGAGCAAGCTGGGCGACGGGGCCGGCAATGCCGGCAATACCGGCAACAATTTGCCGTCGATGCAATTCGCCGCGCAGACGCTCGACATGGATGGCGCCACGATCGTCACCGGCGCGAACCAGAATGCGACCGACGCGCTCGCCTGGGCATCGAGCGCGCTCAGCGCGCGATCGGGTCAGGCGCAGGCGGCAAGCCTGATGCGCCCGACACCGGATACCGCGCGGCTCGCTTATCTGATGCTCGCGAAGATGGGGGGCTAAGGCCAGATGAGGTTGCTCACCAACGCGCGCGGCGCGGCGCTTCCGCTGGCGATCCTGCTGCTGATGATCGTGCTCGTCGTGCCGATCCCGGCGGCGCTGCTCGATGTGTTCTTTGTCGCCAATATCGCGATCAGCCTCGCGGTGCTGATGGTCGCGCTCAACGCGCAGAAGCCGCTCGATTTCTCCTCCTTCCCCACCGTGCTGCTGTTCGCCACTTTGTTCCGCCTCGGTCTCAACGTCGCCTCCACTCGCGTCGTGCTGGTCCACGGGCATGAGGGCGAGGCGGCGGCGGGCCATGTGATCGAGGCGTTCGGCACCTTCCTGATCGGCGGCGATTATGTCGTCGGCATCTTCGTCTTCGCGATCCTGATGATTATCAACCTGATCGTGGTGACCAAGGGCGCGGGGCGCGTTTCCGAGGTGTCGGCGCGCTTCACGCTCGATGCGCTGCCCGGCAAGCAGATGGCGATCGACGCGGACCTGAACGCCGGCCTCATCACGCCCGACGAAGCCAAGGCGCGCCGCGTCGAGGTGTCGACCGAGGCGGATTTCTACGGCTCGATGGATGGTTCGTCGAAATTCGTGAAGGGCGATGCGATCGCGGCGATCCTGATCCTCGCGGCGAACATCATCGGCGGCCTGATCCTCGGACCCGTAAGCCACGGCATGTCGATCGGCGCCGCAGCCAAGGGCTATACCCTGCTCGCGATCGGCGACGCGCTGGTGGCGCAGCTTCCCAGCCTGATGCTGTCGATCGCCGCCGCCGCGATCGTCACGCGCGTCTCCTCCGAAAAGGATCTCGCCGGGCAGATCGGCAGCCAGTTCGGCTCATGGCGGACATGGGCGCCGGTCGCCGCGATCCTGGGGCTGCTCGGCATCCTGCCGGGTATGCCGCACATGGTGATCCTGCCCGCAGCCGCCATCGCCGGCTTCACCGCGTGGAAGCTGCGCCAGCTATCCACCCGCCCCGCGCCGGTGGCGGAGGCGAAGGCCGAGCCGGTCGACCAGTCCCGCATCAGTTGGGAGGAAGTGACCGACGGCATGATGGTGAACCTCGATATCGGCTACGGGCTGGTGCCGCTGGTCGACGAGCGCAAGGGCAGCCCGCTGATGTCACGCATCACGGGGGTGCGCCGGCAGCTTTCCAAGGAACTCGGCTTCGTCGTGCCGCAGGTGAAGGTGCGCGACGATATCAACCTCGCGCCCTACACCTATCGCCTGCTGGTCGGCGGCGTGGTGCTGGGCGAGGATCAGGTATCGCCCGACGAGATGCTTG
Organism: uncultured Sphingomonas sp.; assembly: GCF_937871615.1. Classification (GTDB taxonomy): domain Bacteria; phylum Pseudomonadota; class Alphaproteobacteria; order Sphingomonadales; family Sphingomonadaceae; genus Sphingomonas. The sequence continues at coordinate 72,828 of NZ_CALMPA010000011.1, forward strand.
CGCTCGATACCGGCACCGGCTTCGGCGAGCTTCACGGCAAGAAGGCGAAAGACCCGACCTTCGGGCTGGACGCGACATGGATCGCGCCGGGCGACGCGGACGCCGCGACCGGCGGCGGCTATCTGGTGGTCGATTCGGGCACGGTGATCGCGACGCATCTCAACCATGTGCTCGGCGCCAATGCCGCCGATCTTTTGAGCGCGGACGAGGTGCAGGCGCTGCTCGATGGCCTGAAGGAGCGCAATCCCCAACTCGTCGCCTCGCTTTCGCCACAACCATTGCCGCTCACCACGCTGACGACGGTGCTCAAGAGCCTGCTCGCCGAGGGCGTGTCGCTCAAGGAATTCCGCCGCATCGCCGGAGCGATCGCGGTGGTGGCGCAGAAGACGCAGGACGCCGAGGAAATCGTCGAGCTGATCCGCCCCGATCTTGGCCCGCTCATCATCCAGAAACTGTGCGGCGTGCGCGAGCCGCTGCGCGTGATGACGCTGGAGGGTCAGCTCGAAGGATTGCTCGGCCAGGCGATGCGCGGTGATCCCGCGCGCCGCCATGTGATCGAGCCCGATCTCGGGCGCCGCATCGTCGATGCGCTGCAACGCGCGGCGCAGCCGCTGCTCAACGAAGCGAAGCCGTTCGCGCTGGTCGTCCAGCCCGCGATCCGCATCGCGATCCGCAAACTCGTCAAAACCGTGCTGCCGGATACCCCTGTCATGAGCTTCTTCGAAGTACCCGAAGACAAGGCCGTCGAGGTCGTCGCCGTGATCGGCGCGCCAGAGGCACTCCCCGCATGAGCGCCGAGCCGCATCGCGACGCATTCGCGAACGCCACCCCGCTCACTTATAGTCCGCGCGCGCGCGCGATGGATGAAAACGCGTTGGTGCGAGAGCATCTGCCGCTCGTCCGCAAACTCGCTTGGCATGTCCACGCCAGCCTTTCGACCGCGGTGGAGGTGGAGGATCTCGTCCAGGTCGGCCTTGTCGCGCTGGTCGAGGCGGTCGGCGCGTTCGAGGATCGCGGGCAGGTGACATTCAGGCAATATCTCGCGACGCGGCTGCGCGGCGCGATGATCGACGAGCTGCGCCGTCATGCCGCCATGACGCGCGGCGCGATCCGCCGCCGGCGTGACTATCGCCGCGTCACCGCGCAGCTTTCGAACGAGCTTGGCCGCGCCCCGAGCGATGCCGAAGCTGCTGAACGGCTGGGCGTGACGGTGGAAAAGCTGCGCAGCGATTACGTCACCGCAGAGGCGGTGCGCTTCGATCCGATCGACGAGGTTTACGCCGACGATCAGCCCTGGTTCGCGAGCGACGAGCCGAACGCGTTCGATCAGCTTGCCGAAGGCGAAGTGCGCGATCTGCTGATCGCCGCGATCGAGGCGCTGCCCGAACGCGAAAAGACGGTGATCCACCTCTATCACGTCGAGGAACTGAATCTGGAGGAGATCGGCCAGGTGATCGGCGTGGGCGCCGCGCGCGTCTGCCAGATCAAGGCCGCCGCCCATGCCCGGCTGAAAAAGGCGCTCGCGCCGCGTTAGGCGGCTCCGGCCACACGCAATATCTCCGTTCGCCCTGGGCCTGTCGAAGGGCTGCCCTTCCGCGTCCGAAGTAAAGTGCAGGGCTTCGACAAGCTCGGCCCGAACGGATTCATGGATACCGCCTCTCCCTCGAAAGTATGGGCCGGGGGCGGGTCGCGTTCGGGTGAAACGATGGAGGCCCTGCAAGCCGCACACCGTATCGCGATCCGTCCCCCCACCCCAAACGGAAAGACCCCGGCGGCCAGGCGTCCCGCGCGTCTGCCCGATCAAGGCCGCCGCACATGCCTCGCTGAAGAAGGCGCTCGCGCCGCCTTAGCCGGTTCCAGCCACACACAATATCTCCGTTCACCCTGAGCTTGTCGAAGGGCTGCCCTGCCTCGCCCGAAACAAAGTGCAGGGCTTCGACAGGGTCAGCCCGAACGGATTGATGGATACCGCCCCTCCCCTGAAGAGGAGGGGCTTTTTGTCACCGTCTTCCCCGCGCAAATGAAAACCCCGGCGGCCTCATCGGCTGCCGGGGTTCGCAATCGGCTCCGACACCCGTTGGGGGGGCGGTGCCGAAGCCGATCTCTCGCTTACTGGAGCAGCTTCATCACGCCCTGCTGCGACTGGTTCGCCTGGGCGAGCATCGCGGTCGAGGCCTGTGCCAGGATCTGCGCCTTGGCGAGGTTGGTCGATTCGGTCGAGAAGTCGGCATCCTCGATCCGGCTCTTGGCGTCGGACAGGTTGTTGACGTTCGAGGTCATGTTGTTGACCGCCGACTGAAGCTGGTTCTGCGTCGCGCCCAGGCTGGCGCGGCGCGTGGAGACCGCCGCGATCGCGGTGTCGTAATTCGCCAGCGTGGCGCTCGCCACCGAGGCGCCGCTCGCGACGACGGAGGTAAGGCTCGTGCTGAGATCGCCGCCCAGCGCCAGATCCACCTTGTCGACGGCGTTGGCGCCCGCCTGGATCGAAATCGTGCCGCTCGTGCCGGCCGAACCGTCAAACAGCTTCGTGCCGTTGAACTGGGTGTTGCTCAGCACGCTGGTGATCTGCTTGGCGAGTGCGTCCTGCTCCAGCTTGATGTTGCTCACATCGCTCGCCGAATAGCTGCCGTTGCCGGCCTGAACCGCCAGTTCGCGCATACGCTGAAGCATGTTGGTCACTTCGTCGAGCGCGCCTTCCGCGGTCTGCGCCATCGAAATGCCGTCATTGGCGTTGCGGATGCCCTGGTTCATGCCGCGAATCTGCGAGGTCATCGACGCGGCGATGGCGAGGCCGGCGGCGTCGTCCTTGGCCGAATTGATGCGCTTGCCGGTCGACAGGCGATTCATCGCCTGGGACAGGTCGCGGTTCGCGGAAGCCGAGGCCGCGTTGGCGCGCATCGCGGCGGTGTTGGTTGCGATAACCGTCATGTTAGTTCTCCGTCGTGTCTGACGGGTCCGCCGCCCCCCGATATGCGGATGGCCGGGCCGTCACCTGTTCGAAACGACCGTGCGGCGGGGCGATTTAGCGCCCGATGTGAAATTTGCGAATTTTTCCAGCGCCAACGCGCGCGGGTCGCCCACGCTCGTATACGTGTGCGCGCGCCCGGAAAAAATCTGCCGCCCGGCAACTTCCTATACTTGCCGTTAACCTTTTTCGCTCATTCCGGTCTCACAGGGAAATGAGGGGGAAAATGCGCTCGATCGTTCCGTCCTCGGCAATTGCCGAACGCCATGTCGCGCTGGTCTCGTCGCTTCGCGCACAGGGCTTCGCGGTCGCCAGCCCCGGCGCCCGCGCCACCGCCGAAACGACCTGGCTCGCCGCACCGGGCGAACCGACCACGGCGCCCGCGCGCACCGTGGTGATCGGCGAGGGCGCGCGCGCGATCGTTCCGGCACGCGATGGCGCCCCGGCGCTTGTCACCTTCTCGCGTGAGGATGCGGTGATCGGCAACGCCTTCGCCCGCGCGCTGATCGCCGGCGCCGATGCCCCCACCGCCGCCGATCCGGAAAGCCTCGCGCTGTTCGCGCTGGCCGAGCGGGTCGCCGAAGCCGATATCACCGTGCTCGTCAACGGCCCCACCGGCACCGGCAAGGAAGTGCTGGCGCGCGCGATCCACATGAATTCCTCGCGGGCGAACGGTCCGTTCATCGCGATAAACTGCGCCGCCCTCCCCGAAACCATGCTGGAAGCGATGCTGTTCGGCCACCAGAAGGGCGCTTTCACCGGCGCCTCGTCGGGTGGCGAGGGCTTTTTCCGCGCGGCGCATGGCGGGACGATCCTGCTCGACGAAATCGCGGAAATGCCGCTCGCGCTGCAATCCAAGCTGCTGCGCGTGCTGCAGGAGCGCGAGGTGGTGCCGATCGGCGCCACGCATCCGGTTGCGGTCGACGTGCGCGTCATCGCCTGCGCCAACCGCGATCTTCAGGCGGAGGTGGCGGAAGGCCGCTTCCGCGCCGATCTTTACTACCGCCTGTCGGTGTTCCCGCTCGCCACCAAGGCGCTGGCGGATCGCCCGCAGGATATTCCCGCGCTCGCCGCGACGATGATCCTGCGCCATGCGCGCAACCGCGCGATCGTGCCATGGCCGTCGGCGGAGGCGATCGCCGCGCTCGCCGCGCATGACTGGCCCGGCAACGTCCGCGAGCTGGAAAACGTCATCCAGCGCGCGCTGCTGTTCGCCGCCGGCGACACGATCGAGGCGAGCCACATCCTGTTCGATCGCCCCGCCGCCGCGCCGCGCCCGATCGGCGACGAACCGGCGACGCTGGGCAAGGTGGTGCAGCTTTCCGAATTCGCCGCGATCCGCGAGACACTGCGGGCCTGCAACGGCAGTCGCATCGAAACCGCGCGGCGGCTCGGCATTTCCGAACGCACGCTACGTTATCGCCTCGCCCGCGCCCGCGAGCAGGGTGAGGATATCGCGGCGGCGCATGGCCGGGTCGCCTCGGCATGAGCGGGATCGACAGCCTTGGCGGCATTGATCGGGTGATGGCGCTTCGCGCGCAGATCCTCGAACGCAACGCCGCGCTTTCCAGCGCGAGCCAGACGGCGGCGAAGCCCGCCGGGGCGGCGACGCAGGGCGCGAACTTCGCGCAGTCGATGGAGACCGCGCTCTCCAAGGTCAACGACACGCAGCAGAAGGCCTCCGCGCTTTCCGAAGCCTATGAACGCGGAGAAACGGTGGACATCGCCAAGGTGATGCTCGCCCGTCAGGAAGCCTCGGTCGGCTTCGAAGCCACGCTCCAGGTCCGCAACAAGATCCTGTCCGCCTACAAGGACATCATGAGCATGCCGGTGTAACATGGCCAACGCACTCGCTCCCAACAATCCGGTGATCCCCGAACGGTTCGCCAATCCGCTCCGGCAAATCCAGGGCGCGCTCGCGCAGCCCGCGGTGCGCCGCGCCGGCCCGATGGCGTTGCTGATCGGGCTGATCGGCGCGGCGGCGCTCGCCTGGGCGATGCTGTCGACGCCGCCGCAGAAAACGCTGTTTTCGGGGCTGGCGGATAGCGACAAGGCGGCGGTAACCTCCGCGCTCACCGCGGCGAACATCAAGAGCCGCGTCGACAGCGGCACCGACACGATCACCGTGGCGGAGGATGATTTTGCCCGCGCACGGATGCTGTTGGCGAGCCAGGGCCTGCCGAAGGCGACCCCCGCCGGCTATGCGATCCTCGATCAATTGCCGATGGGCGTATCGCGCGCGGTGGAGGGCGAACGGCTGCGTCAGGCGCGTGAGACTGAACTTGCCCGATCGATTCAGGAAATCGACACGGTGGCGGAAGCGCGCGTCCACCTCGCCATGCCCGAATCGAGCGTGTTCGTGCGCGACAATGCCGCGCCATCAGCCTCGGTCGTGCTCAAGCTGCAACCGGGGCGTTCGCTGAGCGACGCGCAGGTCGGCTCGATCATCAACCTCGTCGCCTCCTCGGTGCCGGGGATGAAGCCCGATAACGTCACGGTCGTCGATCAGATGGGCGGGCTGCTGTCCAAATCCGGCGGGCAGGACAGCAATGGCGGCGAACAGCGCATCCGCGTCCAGCGCCAGATCGAGGACAAATATCGCCAGCAGCTCATCCAGTTGCTCACGCCGCTGGTCGGTGCGGGGAATTTCACCGCCGAGGTGCAGGCCGACGTCAACCTCGACGAGACGCAGGCGACGCGCGAAAGCTATGACAAGCAGGGCGCGCTCCGCGCCGAGGCCGGCAACTGGACGGGCAATCAGGCCGCCAACGGATCGCAGGCGCCCGGCGGCATCCCCGGCGCGCTCAGCAACACACCGCCGCCCGCCAGCACGCTCCAGAAGGCGCAGCCGGCAACGGGCGCGCAGCCGACGCCCGCCCCCTCGCCAGTGGCCGGCGGGCCTGCGCCGGATGCCAACAAGCAATCCGATCAATTCCAGCGCGCCTATGATCTGGGCAAGGAAGTCTCGGTCACGCGCGCCGCGCCGGGCGGGATCAAGCGCCTCTCGGTCGCCGTGCTGCTGCGCGAACCCGAGAAAGGCCGCCGCACCGCGATGGAAGTGGGCCAGATCACCGATCTGGTGAAATCGGCCGTGGGCTTCGATGCCACGCGCAACGACAATGTGACGGTCATCAGCAAGAAGTTCGCCGATGCCACAACCGCTTCGACCGGCCCGAAATGGTATGACAATAGCTGGCTGCCGGTGATCGCGCGCAATCTTACCGCGATCGTCATCGCGCTGCTGGTGCTGCTGCTCGGCGTCCGCCCGCTGGTCAAGGCCCTGATGAAGAAGCGCGATGATGCTGGCGACGGGCCGCGCGCGGCGCTCGGCGCGCCGATGGGCAGCGCAAGAGGCGAAGGCGGTATAGGTGGCGAAGGCGGCGAAAACGGCGAAGGTGCGGGCATAGCGGTGACCGATCCGGTCGGGATCGAGGATCTCGAGCGCGCGCGCGGCTATGAGGAACGGATCGGCGCGGTTCGCGGCTTCACGCGAGACAATCCCGCGCGGGCGGCGCTCGCCGTGCGCGACATGATCAAGGCCGACGCCCGGTGAACGCGCCCACCATCGCCCCTACCACCGCCATCGTCCGCAGCTTCAGCGGCATAGAACGCGCTGCTGTGCTGATGATGCTCGTCGGGGAGGAGGAAGCCGCCGCCATCCTCCAGAAGCTGGAGCCCGACGAGGTGCGCCAGCTCGGCAAGGCGATGTTCACCGTAGCGGACGTCAGCGAGGCCGAGGTGGAGGGCGTGCTCGACGATTTCGTCGATCGCGCGCGCGATCGCACCGGCATCACCTTTGACCCGCGCCCCAAGATCGAGGCGGTGATGCACCGCGCGCTTGGCGCCGAAAAGGCCGATAGCGTGCTCGCCCGCATCACCCCGCCCGAAGCGGCGTGCGGGATCGACCTGCTCGACTGGCTCGACGCGGGTGAGATCGCCGCGATGATCGAGAAGGAGCATCCGCAGATCGCCGCCGTGCTGATCGCCAATCTCGATCCGTCGGTGGGCAGTCAGGTGCTCGAATTGCTGCCGGGCGCCGTGCAGCCCGAAATCCTGCATCGCATCGCCAAACTCGGCCCGATCACGCCGGAGGCGGTGGACACCCTGCGCACGATGCTCGCCAACCGCAGCGTATCGAACCAACAGGCCACCCAGGTGCAGCTCGGCGGCACGCGCGAGGCGGCGAAGATCCTGCAAGGCGCGCGCAAAGCGACCGAACAGCGCGTGATGCCCAAGCTGTTCAAGCTCGACAAGGAAACCGCCAAGGCGATCGAGGAGGCGATGTTCGTGTTCGACAATCTACTCGACATGGACGACAAGAATCTCGGCACGCTGATCCGCAATATCGACGGCGACATCCTGACCCGCGCGCTGAAGGGCGTGGACGAGGCGGCGCGCACGCGCTTCCTCGGCTGCATGTCGGCACGCGCGGCGGACGGCATCCGCGACGAGATGGAGGCACGCGGCCCGATGAAACTCTCCGAGGTGCTGGATGCGCAGAAGGCGATCATCCAGATCGCGCGCAATCTGGCGAAGGACGGCACGATCATGATGGGCGCGGGCGAGGACGATTATGTCTGAGCCGGCACGCGGTTTCGTCGCGGGGCTTTCCGCACGGCACAACGATGCGGCGGTGCGGCTGCGCCGCGTGCTCTCGGAGCGCCCGGCGGGTTTTGCGCCGGCCGATCTGATCGACCGGATCGAACATGCGTTCGGCACGCCCGCCGCGCGCCAGCCAGGCGGCTACACCCCCGCCAGCCGCGATCCGGCACCCACCGAAGAATGGGATTTGGTCGAACCCGATGCCGAACCCGCGCCGTTCCTCGATCCGATCGAGGCCGCGCGGCAAGCGGGCCATGAACAGGGCCTTGCCGCCGCGCGCGCCGAACAGGGCGAAGCGGCGGAGCGCGATCGCGCGATGCTCGCCCGGCTGATCGAGGCGCTGCGATCGGATGCGCGGATCGACCGCGAGCGGCTGGCACGCCAGCTTCGCCAGACCGTGCTGCATCTGGTATCGCGGATCGTGGGGGAGGCGGATATCTCGGGCGAATTGCTCGGCGCGCGCGTCAGCGCCGCGAGCGATCTGATCGCCGAGGCCAGCGAAAGCGCGGTGCTGCGCGTCAACCCCGCCGATATGGCGCTGATCGCCGGGCATCTGCCCTCGACGATCGCCCCGATCGGCGACACAGGGATAGCACGCGGCAGCTTCGTGCTGGAAGCCGCATCAACGATCGTTGAGGACGGGCCGGAACTGTGGCTCGAACAACTCGCGCGGACGCTGGACAAGGTGGCGGTGCCGGCCTTTTCGCCCGCGAACGACTGACGCCGCGATGCTCAACGGCTTCACCGACGATTATCTTGCCGCACTGGCCCCTGGCGATTTCCATCCGGCACCGAAAGTATCGGGGCGGCTCGCCTCGTTCGACGGGCTGCTGATGGAAGCGATCGGGCTGAACCTTCCGGTCGGCACCGTCTGCCAGGTCGGCGAACGCGCAGGCTCGGTCGAGGCCGAGGTGATCGGTTTCCGCAACGGGCGCACGCTGCTGATGAACCTTGGCGGCCCGGCGCCGCTTCTTCCCCATGCGCCGGTGCGCCCGATCGGCCCGCCCGGCGAGGCGGAGGTGGGCAAGGCGCTGCTTGGCCGCGTCGTCGATGGCGCGGGGCGCCCGATCGACGGGCTTGGCGCGATTCGCGGGGCGGGGGCGTGGCCGCTCGCCGGAAAGCTGCAATCGCCGCTCGATCGCGGGCGCGTGCTCCATCCGCTCGACGTGGGCGTGCGCGCGATCAACGGGCTGCTCACGATCGGCAAGGGCCAGCGCATCGGCATCATGGCCGGATCGGGCGTCGGCAAATCCGTGCTGCTCGGCATGATGGTGCGCGCGGCGAAAGCGGATGTGATCGTCATCGGCCTGATCGGCGAGCGCAGCCGCGAAGTGGCCGACTTCCTCGAAACCAAGGTGGCCGGAGACGCGCGCGCCAAGAGCGTCGTCGTCGCGGTGCCCGCTAATCACTCGCCGGTGCTGCGCATTCGTGGCGCGCTGCGCGCCACCGCCATCGCCGAAGCCTTTCGCGCCGAGGGCAAGGACGTGCTGCTCATCATGGATTCGCTGACCCGCGTGGCGCACGCCGGGCGCGAGATCGGGCTGGCGCTGGGCGAGCCGGCGTCGGCGCGCGGCTATCCGCCGTCGGCCATCGCGATGCTGCCCAATCTGATCGAACGCGCCGGCACCGACGTGGCATCCGGCGGCTCGATCACCGCGATCTACACCGTGCTGGCCGATGGCGACGACGGCAATGATCCCGTGGTCGATTCGGCGCGCTCGATCCTCGACGGGCATATCGTGCTGAGCCGCCAGCTTGCCGAACGCGCCGTCTATCCCGCGATCGACGTATCCAAATCGGTGAGCCGGGTGATGACCGATATCGGCACGCCCGCGCATCTCCATGCCGCGCGCGTGCTGCGCCGTCATCTCGCCACCTATGAGGAAAATCGCGATCTGGTGTTGATGGGCGCCTATCGCAGCGGCAGCGATCCCGAGATCGACGCGGCTATCGCCTATCACCCCGCCGTGATGGAATTCGTGCGACAGGATGCCGATGCGATCATCCCGCTGGAGGATGCGGTGGCCGAGCTTACCGGCGTGTTCGGCGATGGCTAGGCCTGTGCCGCCCCGCTCCCTCACCCCGCCTATCGCAGCGCATCCTGATCGGGAGGCGGGGTGGTGGAGCAGGCCCGCGCCGTTCGTCAATAATGGCTGACGCGAAGAAACTTGCCCGCGTCCTCAGGGTGCGGACGCTGCAACTGGGGCTGGCGCAGGCGCAGGAGGTGCGGCTGCGCGAAACCCACGCGCATGAGGCGGCCTTGTCCTCGCGCATCGCGCGGCTCGCGGCGGATGTCGCGCCGACCGCCGACAGCGCCGCGGGCGTCTCGCTCGCGGCGGCGGCCTATTATCGCGAGCGGCTGCATCGCTCCGCCGAAACCGCCGCCAACCGTGTCCGCACCGCCGAGGTGGAAGCCGAGCGCGCTGCGGAGGCGACCCGCGCCGCGAAACGCGATCAGAGCGCGGTGGAGAAACTGATCGCCCGCGCCGAGACCGCCGCGGTGCTGCGCGAGATCGGCAAGCTGCGCGACGCGCCGCCGACACGGAAAGTTCGGCACGATCCTTGCTAAATGATCTGCGAGGGGCCGACCCTCCGGGATGCAGGGGCTCATGACCGCAGTTTCAAATCTGGCGCCAGCCATCGTAAAGCCCGGCAATCCCGTGGCGCCGCCCGGCGTCGCGCCATCGGGCGCGGCGTTTCCGGCCCTGCTCGCCCTCTCACCGGAAACACCGGAAGACGCGCCGCCCGCCCGGCAGGACGATGCCGCGCCCGGCAAGGATTTGCCGGATGCGGGCGATCTCGCCTGGATCGCGCCTGCGCTCATCATGTTGCCGGCCACCCCGATCGCGCCGACGGGTGCCGTGCCAGACGCCGCTGCCGCCGCGCCCATCGCCACCGCTGGCGGGCGCCCGGAAATACGCGAGCCGGCGCTGCCCGCTTCGCCACAGCCCGATGGCGATCCGGCGCCGGTGGCAAACGCGGGCGCCGGATCGCCGGTGGCGGCAGCCGGATCGCTGGTTGCTGGCGTTCCGCGCCCCGCCGATACGGTGCCCGAGGCAGCGGATGCGCCGGTCGGGCGTGTCGCTGCCGCGCGAAACGTCGCCGCCGAGCGGATCGCGATCGCCCCGTCCATGGTACGTGCCGGCCAGACCGCGACGCCAATCACATCCGCCGCGCCAGACGCCGCACCGCAGCGCGAAGCCGTGCAGCCGATCACGATTGCGCCGCTGGCGATGTATCCCGGCGTGGTCGCCGCTCCTGAAGACGCGTCGCGGAATGCCGCCGGTCTGCCGGTCCTGCCCGCCGCGATTCCCGCGTCAGCCGCCCATGCCGGGCCAACGGCTCCTGCGCCGCAACCCACGCGAGGCATAACCCCGGTTGCCGGGCCGGGGGGCACGGCGGAACCGCCGCCAGCCCCTATGGCACCAGCCGTCGCCGGCGCGGTCACGGTCACCGCGCGGCCTTCCGCCATGCCGCCGATCGAGATCGAAGCGCCGACCGTTCCTGCTGGGCAAGCACGCGCCACAGCGCCGCGCCCGGTCGCCAGCCCCGCCGCCATCGCCGTCGCGATTGCACCGCCCGCGCCGCCCGCACCCACCCCGCTCGCGCGGATCGCGCCCGCCGCGCAGGTCTTCGCCGCCGCGATCCAGCGTGCCAGCGCCGATGATCGCGCGACGACCGCGCCCCAGCCCGCGCTTGCCGCGATCGCGCTCGGCACCGATGATGCGCTTCACGCCGTCTCCGCGCTCGTCGATCCGCGCCATGCCGCGATTGATCTGAAGCAGGATGACTGGCCCGGCCAGATGATCCAGCGGATCGAGGCGCTGCGCGATGCCGTCAACGCCAACGACAGCAGCATCCGGCTGATCCCCGATGCGCTGGGCAAGATCGACGTGGCGCTGAAGCGCGAGGGGGACGGCGTTTCCGTCCGCCTCGTCGCGCACCAGCCCGAAACGCGTCAGATACTGGCCGATGCGCAACCGCGCCTGATCGAACTCGCCGAGGCGCGCGGGCTGAAGCTATCCACCGCGACCGGGGGCACCGCCGACACCGGCGGGCAGGCCATGCCGCAACAACAGCAGCAGCAACCCCGCGCACAGCAAGCCGCCGCTCCGGCGCACCGCACGCCGACACCAGCCGACGACACAAACATGACCGATGATCGCATCGCCTGAATCCCGAGGACAATGACATGAGCGATACCGAAACCACGCCCGCCGCCGCCCCCGCCAAGCCCAAGGGCAAGCTGCCGAAGATCATCATGCTGGTCGTCGGCGTATTGGTGCTGATCGGCGGCGGAATCGGCGCGGGCCTCTATGCGGCAGGCTCCGGCCTGATCGGTGGCAAGAGCGCGAAAGCCGGGCCTGCCGGGCCGCGCCTTGTTCCCAAGAGCGAACAGAAGCACCCCGGCGAAGGCAAGGAGGGAGGCGGGCATGGCGGCGGCGAGAGCGCCGAGGCCAAGCCCGCCGAGGATCACGGAATGCCCACGCCCGCGGGCGAAGGCGGCGAACGCTATGCCTCCAATTACTATGCGATGGAGAAGGATTTCACCGCCAACCTGCAGGATTCGGTGCACTTCCTCCAGGTCGGCATCGCGATCTCCACGCCCTATGACGACACTGTCATCCGCAACCTCAAGACCAACGATATCGCGGTGCGCTCCGCCGTGCTGATGACATTGGGCGATACCAGCGAGGATCAGGTGTTCACTTCCGAAGGCAAGCAGGCGCTAGCGAAGCGGCTGGCGGTGGCGATCAACCGGGTTCTTAAGGAAAAGGAAGGATTCGGCGGCGTTGGTAACGTCTACTTTACCAATTTCGTTGTTCAGTGAGCAGGCATGGTTAACGCCGCTTCACCTTCCGACGCCGAACGTCGCGAGCGCGCCCGCAGCGAAACCGTCCAACCGGGCGGCCTCGGGCAGGCGAAGCTCAATCCGTTCGGCGATCTGCACACGTTGCAGCATCTCTCCACGCGCCTCGCGCGGAGCCTGCGCGGCGTGTTCGAGCCGCTGCTGCGGCAAGAGGTGAGGACATGGGCGGAGCCGCTGATGGTCCAGCGTTTCGCCGATTACCGGCTCGAACGCCCCGATCTGCTCACCGCATGGCTGCCGCTCGGCATGGACGATCGCACCGCCTTGTGCGTGTTCGATGGCCGATTCGTGCTGGAACTGCTCGATCTGTTCTTCGGCGGGGTCGGCTATGCGCCGCCTGAACTGCCGCTTGAATTCACCCCCGCCGCCGAAGCGATGGTGGCCCGGCTGGGCGAGATGATCGCGCCGCCGCTCGCCGCCGCCTGGGAGCCGCTGGCCCGCGTTTCCTTCACCGTCGGGCGGTGCGAGGGCAATGCCGCGATGCTCACCAATATCGAGGCGGACGACGCGATGATCGTCACCCGCTTCGGCATCGCGCACGGCGCGGCGCGCCCGGTGTTCGTCGATCTCGTCTATCCCGTTTCCGCGCTGAAGCCGCACGGCACCGCGCTGACCGGCAAGGTCGTCGCCAAGGCAGCGGAGCAGGATGCGCAATGGACCGCGGCGCTGACGCGCGCGGCGATGCAGGTGCGCTTTCCCGTCCGCTCCGTGCTGGCGGAGCCGGTTATCAGCCTCGCCAGGCTGATGGAATTGCAGCCCGGCGACGTGATCCCGATCCACTTCACCAACGACGTGCCGGTGATGGTCGGCAACGACCGGCTCGGCACCGGCACGGTCGGCACCGCCAACGGCCATGCCGCGATCCGGCTTACCAAACTCGCGAGCCTTGAAGGAATCATCGCATGAATGACATGACGGGCGCCTTCCCGGCCGATCCCGACGCTTCCGGCGCGGTCGCCGCCAATTTCCGGCTGCTGCAGGATGTCGACGTCAAGCTGACGGTCGAGATCGGCTCGACCCAGCTCACGCTGCGCGAATTGCTGGCACTCGGCGAATCGAGCGTGATCGAGCTTGATCGCCAGGCCAACGAACTGCTCGAAGTGTTCGTCAACGGCACGCTGATCGGGCGCGGCGAGGTGGTGACGGTGGGCGAGCGTTTCGGCGTGCGCATGACCGAACTGGTCAACCCCGAGAAGCGCGGCTGAACGCGCGATGATGTGGTCCTACATCCTGAAGCTGGTCATCCTGCTGCCGCTGGTGTGCGGGCTGATGATCGGCTCGCTCTATCTGTGGCGCCGGCTGGAAAGCCGGATGCCGGGCAAATCGCCGACGCGGATGATCGCGGTGCGCGAGACGATGATGATCTCGCCCAGCGTCAAGCTCGCGGTGGTCGATTTCGAGGGGAGCCGGCTGCTCGTGTCTGTCGGGCGCGGCGGCGTCTCGCTGATCGACAAGACGCACGCGCGGAGTGACATCGCATGACATTGGTGCGCACCGGCGGGGGGCCGGCGCTGTTCAGCCAGACCAGGCGGCGCGCGCACGGCGGCGGCTTTTCATGGGCGAAGGCGGCGCTGGCGCTGCTTGCCATCGCGGTGGCGCTGATGATCGCGCTGCCCGCCTTCGCGCAGGTGGCGCCGCCCGCCGCCCCGGCGGCCCCCGGCGTGGGCGACGCGGTGGATCGCGCGCTCGGCCAGCTTTCCAGCGGCGCGGCATCGGGCCAGACCGGCAGCGGCTCGCTCTCGCTGTCGCTGCAAGTCCTCATCATCATGGGGCTGCTGACGATCCTGCCGGGGATCATCCTGATGATGACCAGCTTCACGCGGATCATCATCGTGCTCTCGCTGCTCAGGCAGGCGCTCGGGCTGCAACAGACCCCGCCCAATCAGGTGCTCATCGGGCTTTCGCTGTTCCTGTCCTTTTTCGTGATGGCGCCGGCGATCAACCAGATCAACACGCAGGCGATCCAGCCCTATGCCGCCGGCAAGCTGGCGGGCACCGACATGATCCGCACCGCCGGGGAGCCGCTCCACGCCTTCATGACCAAGCAGACGCGGGTGAAGGATCTGACGATGTTCGCCGAAATGGCGAAATCCGGCCCCTACGCCAATGCGAAGGACGTGCCCTTTTCTGTGCTGCTGCCCGCATTCGTGACGAGCGAACTGAAGACCGCGTTCCAGATCGGCTTCCTGATCTTCCTGCCGTTCATCGTCATCGATCTGGTGGTGGCAACCGTGCTGATGGCGCTCGGCATGATGATGCTCTCGCCCTCGATCATCTCGCTGCCGTTCAAGCTGCTGCTGTTCGTGCTGGTCGACGGCTGGGCGCTGACGATGGGCAGCCTCGCCAATTCGTTCGCGACGTGACGGGAAGCGGGCCAGTGCAACAATATCATCGCCATTCGCGCGCAGCCGGAAATCCGGGAGCACCTCCGCTACGCTTGCATCATGGCGGCCAGCCAGAATGGATTCCCGCCTGCGCGGGAATGACGGAAGAATGGTCGGGGCAGGATCATGGTTGACGCGGATTATTTCCTGGCGGTCGCGAACCAGGCGATGTGGGTGCTGGCGCTGGCCGCCGCGCCGATCCTGATTCCGGCGCTGGTTTCGGGCCTGATCCTCGGCATGATCCAGGCGGCGACCTCGATCAACGAACAGACGCTGACCTTCGTGCCCAAGCTGATCGTCGTGGCGATTTCGATCATGGTGTTCGGCGGCATGATAATGGGCCTGCTGGGTGATTTCACGATCGGCATCTTCGATCGGATCCCGGATCTGGTGAAATAGGCGATGCTCGGCTTCGGCCTCGCGATCGAGCCGCAATTATGGGCGCTCATCTTCGTGATGGTGCGCGTCGGCAGCGCGTTCGTCGCCGCGCCCGTATTCGGCAACGTATCGGTGCCGTTGCAGGTGCGCGTCGCGCTATCCGGCGCGATCGGCGTGATGGTGCTCGGCAGCCACCCGATCCAGCCGCCGGCGCAGATTTTCGCGGTCACCACCTTCCTCGCGGTCGCGGCGGAGGCGCTGGTCGGCCTCGCGCTCGGCTTTGTGCTGCAGATCGCCTTCGCCGCGCCATTGGTCGCGGGCGAGGTGATCGGCGGCTCGATGGGCATCGGCTTCGCCAACATGCTCGATCCCACCACCGGGCGATCGTCGCCCGCGATCGGGCGCTTCCTTTCGGTGATGCTGACGCTGCTGTTCCTGTCGCTCGACGGGCATCTCGTCCTCGTCGACATGATCCTGAAAAGCTATGTCGCGATGCCACCCGGCGCGGCGTGGCTGGCGGCGGGGCAGATGCGCGATATCGCGATGTTCGGCGGCTATATGTTCCTCGCGGGCCTGTTGCTCGCGCTGCCGGTCGGCTTCCTGCTGCTATGCCTCAACCTCGTGGTGGGGATGCTTTCCCGCTCGGCGCCCGCGCTCAACCTGTTCGCGGTCGGGTTGCCGGCGAGCCTCGCGGTGGGCGTCGTCAGCCTCGCGATCGCCTTCCCTGCAATGGGTGATTACATGCAGGTGGTGATCCGCGAGGCGCTCGCCGCCACCTCCTCGCTGGTGCTCGGCTGATGTCGGAACAGTTCGGCGAACGGACCGAAGCCCCAACCCCAAAACGGCGCAAGGACGCGCGCGAGCGCGGCGAGCTGCTCAAGAGCCGTGATTTCGCCACCGCGATCGTCGTGCTGGCGGGCGTCGCGTGGGTGGCGCTGTTCGGATCGTCGCTGCTCAAGGCGTGCAAGGCGATCATGGCCGCCTCGTTCCGCTTCGATCGCGGCGATGTGGAGGATTTCCAGCCGTGGCGGCCGCTGGTGGATGCCGGCTGGCAACTCGTGCCCGCGCTCGGCTCGCTGTTCGCGATCACCGTCGTCGCGGCGATCGTCAGCCAGGGCGGGCTCGGCTCGCTCGGCTTCAATCCCTCGCTGCTCGCGCCCAAGGCGTCGCGAATCAACCCCGCGTCGGGGCTGAAGCGCATCTTCGGCCCGAACGGGCTGATCGAGCTGGGCAAATCCTTGCTCAAGGTGGTGCTGCTCGGCTCGATCGGCGCGTGGCTGCTTATGTCATCCTCCCGCACGATGTTCGGCCTCGCCTCGTCCGATATCGAGGTGGCGGTGGGATCACTCGGCGGCACGCTGACGCATATCCTGATCGTCATGGCGCTGGGGCTGGTCGCGATCGCGATGGTCGATGTGCCGGTGCAGATCATGCAATTGCTCGGCAAGCTGCGCATGACCAAGCAGGAGGTGAAGGACGAGCACAAGGAAAGCGACGGCAACCCCGAGGTGAAGGGCCAGATCCGTGCGAAACAGCGCGCGATCCTGTCCCGTTCGATGAAGAAGGCGCTGGCTTCCGCGCATGTCGTGCTGACCAACCCGACGCATTTCGCCGTCGCGCTGCGCTATGATCGCGGGCAGGATCAGGTGCCGGTGGTGGTGGCCAAGGGCCGCGGCGCGACGGCGCTCGCGATCCGCGAGGCGGCGGGCGAATTCGCGGTGCCGGTGCTCGAATATCCGCAGCTCGCGCGCGCCGTTTACTACACCAGCCGCGAAGGCCAGGAGGTGCGCGACGACCTCTATCTCGCGATTGCGACGGTGCTGGCGTTCGTGTTCAACCTCAACGCGGCGGCGGGCGGTCGCGCGCCGCCCGCGATCGAGGTGCCGCTCACCGCGCGCTTCGACGAAAACGGCGCGAAACAGTGATCCCGCGCGCCCGGAAACCCTAAAGAAGCGTGCGCCTCGGCCGTTTGAATCACCATGACGACGACCAGCAGCACCAGCGGATCGGCCACCTCGCCGACGACCGCGGCCACCACCGCGAGCGTCAACTCATCCGCCGCGCAGCAACTGCTGAGTTCGCTCAACGCCGGATCGGGCGTCGACACCAGCTCGCTCGTCACGTCACTGGTCAACGCGCAATTCGCCACCAAGGCCGCCGCGCTGAAGGCGAAATCGGATGCGCTGACGACCAAGATTTCCGATGTCGCGACGCTCAAGGGCCAGATCAGCGATTTTGCCGCTGCGCTCGAAAGTCTGGTGAAGGGCGGCACGCTCGTTTCGCAGCCGGCAAGCTCGAATACCGGGGTGTTGAACGTCACGCCGCTGGTCGGCGCGAAGCTCAACGGGCTGTCGGGGAGCATCACGGTCAGCCAGCTCGCCAGCGCGCAAACCGCCGTCAGCGCCACTGCGGTCGCCAGCAGAAACGCGCCGATCGGCACCGGCCAGTTCACGCTGACGCTGGGCACCGCCAGCTATAACAGCGACGGATCAATGGCGTCGTTCGCCGCAGGCAGCGGCGCGCCCGCGACGATCACCATCGGCAGCGGCAACAATTCGCTCGCGGGACTCGCGGATGCGATCAACAATGCCAGCGCGGGTGTCACCGCCTCGATCGTCACCAACGTCGATGGATCGGCCTATCTCTCGCTAAAGGGCGCGAGCGGCGCGGCGCAGGCCTTCACGCTGACCGCGACGACCGACGATAACGGCACGCTTTCCGCGTTCAACGTCGGGCCAGGCGCCGCGATGAAGATTTCCAGCAAGGCGCAGAACGCGAAGCTGACGCTCGACGGCGTCGCGGTGGAGCGCACCGGCAACACGATCACCGATCTCGTGCAGGGCCTGCAAATCAACCTGACCGGCACCTCCACCGTGCCGGTCACGCTCTCCTCCTCCACGCCGACCACGGCGCTGACGAACGCGGTCAACGATCTCGTCGATACGTACAATCAGGTGTTCGCCGCGCTGAAGGCGCAGGTCGATCCGATCACCGGCGATCTGCGCGCCGATACCGCGGCACAGGCGCTTTACCGCTCGATGCGCGGGCTGACGACGCGAACACTGATCGGCAATGCCGCCCCCGGCGCGCCATCCACGCTCGCCGATCTCGGGGTCACCACCAATCGCGATGGCTCGATCTCGGTCGACGCGACCAAGCTCACCAACGCGATCACCAATAACCCGGCTGGCGTGGAGGCGATCTTCTCTTATGCCACGATCGGCACCGACGGCATCAACGCCGCGATGCAATCAATCAAGCTCAACGCCACCAGCACGCTCTACGGGCTGGGCGCATCGACGGCGACCTACACCAAGGCGCAAGGCACGATCGCAACGCAGCAGGACGATCTGACCACCAGGCAGCAGCAGATGACCGATCGCCTGACGCAGCAGTTCGCGGCGATGAACGCCAAGGTCGCGGCATACAAGTCCACCCAGGCCTATATGACGCAGCAGATCAACATGTGGACGAAATCGGGCAATTGACGGTGGCTTATGCAAGCGCGCTGCTGCGCAACCCGGCACAAACCTATCGCGAGATTGATCTCGCCGGGCGCACCGCCAACGCAGACGGCCCGGCGCTGGTATCCTTGCTCTACGAGGAATTGATCCAGGCGCTGCGTGTCGCCGCCTGGGCGGCGGAACGGCGCCAGTTCACGACCAAGAGCGAACGCGTCACCCGCGCCACCGCGATCCTGTTCGCGCTGGAGGCGAACCTCGATTTCGAGAAAGGCGGCGAAATCTCCAAGACGCTCGCGCGGCTTTACGCCGGCGCGCGCGCGCAGGTGATCCGCGCCAGCCTGGGCCATGACGGCGCGCCTTTTCGCGATATCGCGGACAATCTGGCCGAAATCGCCAACGCCTGGTCGCAGGCGCGCGCCGCCTGATCGAGCGGCGCCAAGGCGCCAGCCAGCCGTTTTCCCTCGCGAAATCGCCCCCCGCCCCGTGCGGCGGGCGATTCACGCATTCACTTGACCGCGTGAATCGCCGTCTGTCATCATGCGGTAACGGCAAACGTCGTAAGGCGTGCGCCACACGGTATCGAAGGGGACAGAAGTTTGTTCCATCCCGATCTGATCCGCCATCCGGACAGTTGCCCCACGCTCGTCCTGAATGCCGATTACACGCCGCTTTCCTATTATCCGCTCAGCATCTGGCCATGGCAGACGGCGGTGAAGGCGGTATTCCTCGATCGCGTCGATATCGTCGCGCATTATGAACGCGAAGTGCACAGCCCGAGCTTCGCGATGAAGCTGCCCTCGGTGATCGCGCTCAAGCAATATGTGAAGCCGTCGCAATTCCCGGCCTTCACGCGCTTCAACCTGTTCCTGCGCGATAAATTCGCCTGCCAATATTGCGGCACCACGCATCGCGACCTGACGTTCGATCATGTCATCCCGCGCGCGCAGGGTGGGCGGACGACATGGGAGAATGTCGTCACCGCCTGCGCGCCGTGCAATCTGCGCAAGGGCGGGCGCACCCCGCGCGAGGCGTCGATGCCGCTGCATATCGAGCCGATCCGCCCGACGAGCTGGCATTTGCAGGAACACGGTCGCCGCTTCCCGCCCAATTACCTGCATGATACATGGCGCGACTGGCTCTATTGGGATGTCGAGCTGGAGGCGTAAACCCCCGCTCGCCCCAAGCCTGTCGAACGGCTGCCCTTCTTGCGACGAAAGGACAGGGCTTCGGCAAGCTCAGCCCGAACGGCGCTGATTTGGCTCAGCCATATCCCCCGCCGCCGGGTGTTTCGATCACGAAGCGATCGCCCGGCTCCAGGGCGGCCTCGTCGCGCCCGCTGAGCATTTCGCGCGCGCCATCGCGCCGCTCGACCCATTGCGCGCCGCCTGCGCCATCGCCGCCACCCGCCAGCCCGAACGGCGCGATCGTGCGGCGCGAGGCCACGATCGTCGCGGTCATCGGCTCCAGCGCGGTGATCGCGCGGATCGCACCATTGCCGCCGCGATGGCGCCCCGCCCCGCCCGATCCGCGCCGGATCGCGAACCTGTCGAGCCGCACCGGATAGCGCATCTCCAGTATCTCGGGATCGGTGATGCGGGTGTTCGTCATATGCGTATGCACGGCGCTCGCGCCGTCGAAATCGGGGCCTGCGCCCGCGCCGCCGCAGATCGTTTCATAATATTGGAAGCGATCGTTGCCGAACAGGAAGTTGTTCATCGTCCCCTGCGATGCCGCCGAGGCGCCAAGCGCGCCGAGCAGCGCGTTGCACACCGCCTGGCTCACCTCCGTATTGCCCGCCACCACCGCGCTGCCTGGCGGTGGCGACAGGAAGCTGCCATCGGGTAGGATGATGGTGAGCGGCGCGAGGCACCCTTCGTTGAGCGGCAGATCCTCGCCGACGAGGCAGCGAAAGGCATAGAGCACCACCGCGCGCGTCACCGCAGGGGGCGCGTTGAAATTGCCGGTGCTCGCCGCGCTGGTACCGGTGAAGTCGATCGTCGCGGCGCGGCCCGCGTGATCGACCGTCACCTTCACCGCGATCCGTGCGCCATCATCCATCGGATAATCGAACGCGCCGTCGGACAAACGGGTGATGACACGGCGGATGCTCTCCTCCGCATTGGCCATCACATGCCCCATATAGGCGCTGACCATCGCCCAGCCGCGCGCCGCGACCAGCGCGCGCAACTCCGCGATCCCGGTTTCGTTGGCGGCGAGCTGCGCCTTGATATCGGCAAGGTTCACGTCCGGGCTGCGCGCCGGCCAGCGCGCGCCGGCCAGCAAAGCGCGGAACTCGCCCTCGCGCAGTTCCCCGCCGTCGACCAGCAGGAAATCGTCGATCACCACGCCTTCATCCTCCAGCGTGCGCGAATCGGGCGGGGTCGATCCCGGCGTGAGCCCGCCGATATCGGCGTGATGCCCGCGATTGGCGACAAAGAAGCGGATTTCCTTCCCCGCATCGTCGAATACCGGGGAAATCACCGTCACATCGGGCAGATGCGTGCCGCCGTTGAACGGATTGTTGAGCGCCACCGCATCGCCCGGCTTCAGCCTGCCGGCGCGGCTGGCGATCACCGTGCGCACGCTCTCCCCCATCGCGCCAAGGTGGACCGGGACGTGCGGCGCATTGGCGATCAGATTCCCGCTCGCATCGAACAGCGCACAGGAAAAATCGAGCCGTTCCTTCATGTTGACGCTGCTTGAGGTGTTGCGCAGCACCACGCCCATGCGATCGGCGATGCCCATGAACTGCGAGTTGAACAGTTCCAGTTGCACCGGATCGACGATGGCGGGATCGGCGGCGGCCTCGCGCGCGGCGGCTTCGTGGTGGAGCACAAGTTCGCCCGCCGCGCCAACCTCCACGCGCCAGCCCGGCTCCACCACGGTGGTGGCGATCACCTCGCGGATCAGCGCGGGGCCGTGGATCAGATCGCCGGGGCGCAGGCCATCGCGATCATGGACCGGCGCGTCATGCGCGCCGCCGCCGCTCCACAAAGCGATCGTCTCCAGCGGCGCGGGCATCGCGCCGTCGCGCGGCGCGAGCACGGGCAGCGCGACCGGGGTGCCGGGGAGGATCGCCTCCACCACCACGCTTTCGACGACGATCGCGCGATCCGGGCTGATGAAGCCGAAGCGCGCACGATGCGCCGCCTCGAACGCCTCGCGCATCGCCGCCAGCGTGCCGACCGGCACGGGGAGCGCGGTATCGGTGCCGGCGTAGCGCAGGTTGACGCTCGCCTCGCGCCTGATGCCTTCGCCGCCGATCTCGCGCGCGGCTTCCTCGCCGAGCGCCCTTGTCAGCGCGTCGATCGCATCCAGCGCGGCGGCGTCTAGCGCGCATTCGAGCGAGCGCTGCCGCATCGCCGACTGGTCCGCCAGCCCCATGCCATAAGCGGAAAGCACCCCGGCGAAGGGATGGATCAGCACGGTGCGCATCCCCAATGTCTCCGCCACGCGGCACGCATGTTGCCCGCCAGCCCCGCCGAAACATTGCAGGGCGAAGCGGGTGACATCCTCGCCACGCTCCAGCGCGACGCGCTTGATCGCGGCGGCCATGTTGGCAACCGCGATCGTCAGGAACCCCTCGGCCACGTCACGCGGATCCTGCGCGCGGCCCGTGGCGGCGGCGATTCCGGTGGCGAGTTCGGCGAAGCGCGCTTCCACCGCCGCGCGATCGAGCGGCTGATCGCCATCTGGGCCGAAGATTGCCGGGAAATGGCCGGGCTGTATCTTGCCGACCATCACGTTCGCATCGGTGACGGTGAGCGGCCCGCCGCGCCGATAGCAGCATGGCCCCGGATTGGCGCCCGCACTATCCGGCCCGACGCGATAGCGCGCGCCATCGAAATTGAGGATCGAGCCGCCGCCCGCCGCGATCGTCTCGATCGCCATCATCGGCACGCGCAGCTCTACCCCGGCCACCTCGGTATCGAAGGCGCGCTCGAACCGCCCGGCATAGAGCATCACGTCGGTGGATGTACCGCCCATGTCGAAACCGATCACGCGGTCAAAGCCCGCCGCCTCAGCCGTCCGCGCGGCGGCGACCACGCCGCCCGCCGGGCCGGAGAGGATCGCATCCTTGCCCTGAAACGCGCGCGCATCGGCCAGCCCGCCGTTCGACTGCATGAAGGCGAGCGGCGTATCGCCGAGCGCGCGCGCCACCGTATCGACATAACGCCGCAGCACCGGCGACAGATACGCGTCCACCACCGTCGTCCGCCCGCGCGCGACCAGCCCGGTGAGCGCGCTCGTCGCATGGCTTGCGGACACCTGTGCGAACCCCGCCTCGCGCGCGAGCGCCGCGATGCGCGCTTCGGTTTCGGGGAAGGCCCAGGCGTGGGCCAGCGCGATCGCCACCGCCTCGAACCCCTCGGCCCGGCGACGGACGAGCATCGCGCGCACCGCTTCCTCGTCGAGCGGCACGAGCGTGTTGCCCGCCGCGTCGATCCGCCCGCCGACTTCCTCCACCGCCTCATGCAATGGTTCGGGCAGGCTGATGCCGAGATCGAACAGGCGGGGGCGCGCCTGATTGCCGATCGTCAGCAAATCCGCGAACCCGGCATCCACGATCAGCAACGTGCGCGCGCCCTTGCGTTCGAGCAGCGCATTGGTGGCAACGGTGGTGCCCATCCTCACCTGGTCGATCAGCGCGGCGGGCAGCGGCGCCTCCGCCGCGAGGCCGAGCACCGCGCGAATGCCCGCGATCGCCGCATCGGCATAGCGTTCGGGATTTTCGCTCAGCAGCTTGGTGGTGGAAAGCGTGCCGTCGGGCGCCCGCGCCACGATATCGGTGAAGGTGCCGCCACGATCAATCCAGAACTCCCAGGCCACCGATCACCTCCATTTTATCGACAAATTATCAATGATACGACGATCAATCGTTGACAAGCCCGATTCGCCGCGCGAACCTCCCCGCCCAACGATCGGGAAAGGGATGCACCGGGTGAGCAATGCGAAACGCGCGATCGTTTCCTCGGCGCATCTTGCCGATGGCGCGGCGCCGGCGCTGTCCGAACTGGAATTCAGCCTGACGCTCGCTGCCACCGCCTATCAGCGCTGGCTGGCGCGCTGCGCGGTCGCGGCGGGCGCGCCCTTGTCGCCGATCGAGGTGCTGATCCTCCACACCGTGCGCCATCGCGACCGGCCCAAGCGATTGGGCGACATCACGCTCGTGCTCGATATCGAGGATACCCATCTGGCGACCTACGCGATCCGCAAGCTCGAAAAGGCCGGGCTGGTGGAAACGCGGCGACAGGGGAAGGAAAAGCTGGTCGCGGCGACCGGGGCGGGGGTCGCCTTCTGCGACGCCTATCGCGCGGTGCGCGAACGGTTGCTGGCGGATGCGGTGGCGACCGAGGGGCCGGGCGAGACGGCCTTGTCCGACATGGCCGATCTGCTGCGCCGCATCTCGGGCCAGTATAATCAGGCGGCGCGCGCCGCCGCGACGCTTTAGGGGCCGCCGCCATGCTGGTGCTGTCGGGAATCGCGATCATCGTCATCGGCTTCGCGCTGGGGATAAATCCGATGCTGGTGGTGACGCTCGCCGCCTTCGCCAGCGCGCTTGCCGCGGGGCACGGGCCGATCGAGGTGATCGGGATGATCGGGAAAGCGTTCGTCGACGGGCGCTTCCTTGCCGTCGCCTGGCTCGCGCTGCCGACGATCGGACTGCTTGAGCGCGCGGGCTTGCGCGATCATGCGCGCGGGCTGGTGCGGCGGCTGCGCGGCGCGACGACCGGGCGGGTGCTGATCGGCTATCTCGGGCTGCGCCAGTTGACCGCCGCGCTTGGGCTCACCTCGCTTGGCGGGCATGTCCAGATGGTCCGCCCAATCGTCGCGCCAATGGCGGAAGGCGCGGCGGAGCGCGACGAGGATGTGCCGCTCGATGAGGATACGCGCGAACTGATCCGCGCCAATGCCGCGGCGGTGGACAATATCGGCCTGTTCTTCGGCGAAGACGTATTCATCGCCATCGGCTCGATCCTGCTGATCCGCGCGGTGCTGGAGCAGAACGGGATCATCGTCGCGCCGCTGCATGTCGCGATCTGGGCGATCCCGACCGCGATCTCAGCCTTCGTGATCCACGGGTTGCGGCTGTTGCTGCTCGATCGGCGGCTGAAGGCGCGGCGCGCATGATCGGGCTCGACGCGATCGGCGCGGTCGCCGGGCTGCTGCCCGCCGCCGTCGCGATCCACCATACCACGCACCGCACCACGCGCGGCTGGTGGCGCAGCGCCGGCTTCTGGGCGTTGTTCGCGATCAGCCTGGTGGCGGGGCCGTGGCTGCCAGATGTCGCCAATGGGGTGATCGTGCTGGCGATGGTCGCGCTGGCCACGACGGGCCTGCGCCCGGCGCACGTCCCCACCACAAGCGAGGCGCAACGCGCGGCGAGCGCGCGGCGGCTCGGCTCGCGGCTGTTCCTCCCCGCGCTGTGCATCCCGGTGGTGACGTTGGCGGGCACCCTGCTGATCCCCGACGGCAAAATCGCCGGCCATGCGCTGATCGACCCCAAGCAGGTGACGCTCGTTTCGCTCGCGGTTGGGGCGATCGTCGCGCTCGCGTTCGCGATCCGGCTGACGCACGCGCCACGCACCGCCCCTGCCGCAGAAGCGCGGCGGCTGACCGATGCGATCGGCTGGGCGATGGTGCTGCCGCAGATGCTCGCCGCGCTCGGCGGGATATTCGCCTTGTCTGATGTCGGCAAATGGGTCGCGATCGGGGTGACGAGCGTGATGCCGCTCGATACGCCGCTTGTCGCAGCACTCGCTTATTGCCTCGGCATGGCGCTGTTCACGATCGTGATGGGCAATGCCTTCGCCGCCTTCCCGATCATGACCGCCGGAATCGGCCTGCCCTTCATCATCCACCAGTTCGGCGGCGATCCCGCGCCGGTGGCGGCGCTCGCCATGCTTTCGGGCTTCTGCGGCACGCTGATGACCCCGATGGCCGCCAATTTCAACATCGTGCCGGTCGCGGCGCTGGAACTGCGCGATCGCCACGCCGTGATCCGCGCGCAGATACCGACCGCGCTGATCCTGCTGGCGATCAACATCGCGATCATGGTGATCTTCGTCCTGCCGGGAGCGCATCAATGACGACCGAACTCACCGCCGATCGCGCCACGCATTTCGCGCGGATCGCGCTCGGCCATGTCCGCCGCGAATATCCGCACAAGGCGGATCATGTGATGACGGGTGACAGCGACGCCTATATCCCGCGCGCCGTCCATCCGATCTTCTATGGCAGCTTCGACTGGCATAGCTGCGTCCATGGTTACTGGCTGCTCGCGCGGGTGCGGCGGCTGTTCCCCGATCTGGCGGAGGCGCAAGCGATCGACGCGCTGTTCGCGGGCGCCTTCACGCCCGCGAAGGTGGAGGCCGAACGCGCCTATCTCGATCGCCCGAGCACCCGCGGGTTCGAACGCCCCTATGGCTGGGCATGGCTGCTGATGCTCGCCACCGAACTGAAGCTGGCGAATTCGCCGCATGAAGCAACGTTGCGCCCGCTGGCCGACGCCTTTGTCCGCCGGTTCCACGATTTCCTGCCGCTGCTTACCTATCCGGTGCGCGCCGGCACGCACGCCAATACCGCCTTCGCGCTGGTGCTCGCGGCGCAATTTGCCGATGTGGCGGGCGACACCGCGCTGCATAAGCTGCTCGTGAATCGCGCGCGCGGCTGGTTTGGAAGGGATCGCGACGCGCAGGCATGGGAACCGAGCGGCGACGATTTCCTGTCGCCCGTGCTGATGGAGGCAAGCGCGATGGCCGCGCTGTTGCCCGCCGACGAATTCCGCGCATGGTTCGCGCATTTCCTGCCGCGTATCGCATCGCGCGAACCAGCCACGATCTTCACCCCCGCCACCGTCAGCGATCGCAGCGACGGCAAGATCGCGCATCTCGACGGGCTGAACCTCAGCCGCGCCTGGGCCTTCCGCGCGATCGCCAGCGCGATCGACACGCCGGGCGTGCAGGCGATCCTGCGCGATGCCGCCGATCGTCACCTCGATGCCGCGCTTGGCGAGGTGGCGGGGGATTATATGGGCGAACACTGGCTGGCGAGCTTCGCGCTGCTCGCGTTCACGGGATAGCGGCGCATGGCATTTCGCGCGTCCCATCCATAAGATGCGGGAATATTCATCCCCAATAACAGACCGGACGATTCCCACCGATGCGCAAGACCCTGCTGATGCTCGCCGCCACCTTCATCGCCGTGCCCGCCGTGGCGCAGATCACCCCGGCGGTGTCGGAGGGCGCGCCGCCCACCCCGATCCCCGCGATCGCGCCGGGCTTCGATGTCGCGGCGGCGGTGGCGCGGATCAACGCCTCGCTCGATCGGCAATATCCCAAGCTCGATGCGCTCTATAAGGATCTCCACGCGCATCCCGAGGTGGGTTTCCAGGAAATCCGCACCGCCGGCATCCTCGCCGCGGAAATGCGCAAGCTCGGCTTCACCGTCACCGAAAAGGTCGGCCAGACCGGGATCGTCGCGATCTACCGGAACGGCGACGGGCCGGTAGTGATGGTGCGCACCGAGATGGACGCGCTGCCGATGGAGGAAAAGACCGGCCTGCCCTATGCCAGCCGCGCGCAGCAGACGGTGGACGGCAAGCTGAGCTACGTCGATCACGCCTGCGGGCATGACAGCCATATGGCCTGGTGGGTCGGCGCGGCGAACGCGCTCTTGGCGATGAAGGATCAGTGGCACGGCACGTTGATGTTCATCGGCCAGCCGTCCGAGGAAACGCTGCTCGGCGCGAAGGCGATGCTCGACGATGGCCTGTTCAAGCGTTGGCCGAAGCCCGATTACGGCTTTGCCGCGCATGTCGGCCCCGACGCGATCGGCCGCGTGGTGGTGAAGGAGGGCGCGGTCACCTCCGCTTCCGACAAGGTCAACGTCACCTTCAACGGCGTCGGCGCGCATGGCTCGATGCCCGACAAGAGCATCGACCCGATCGTGATGGGCGCGCATTTCGTGAACGACGTGCAGACCGTGATAAGCCGCGAACGCGATCCCAATCTGTTCGGTGTGATCTCGGTCGGCAGCTTCAACGCGGGCACGGTCGGCAATATCATCCCCGATCACGCCGATCTGCAATTGACCGTGCGCTCACGCGATGCCGCGACGCGCAAGCTGCTGCTCGACGGCATCCAGCGCACCGCGCGCGCGGTGGCCGATATGGCGCGCGCGCCGGCACCGATCGTTGCGCATCCGGGCGGCACCGGGGTGGTGGAGAATGATTCGGCGCTGTCCGCGCGCACCGCCGCCGTCCTCGCCACCGCATTCGGCAAGGACGTTGCCTTTGTCCCCTCGGCCAACCCCGGCGGCAATGCGAGCGAGGATTATTCCGCCTTCATCGAAGCCGGCGTGCCATCGGTGTTCATCGCGGTCGGCGGTTATGATCCGGCGACGATCGCGCGCTACAAGGCGGAAGGAAAGCCGGTGCCGGTCAACCATTCGCCGTTCTTCGCGCCGGTGCCGGAGCCGACGATCAAGCGCGGCGCCCAGACACTGGCGCTCGCCGTGCTGTCGGTCGCGGGGAATGGCGTGACGGTGAAATAACGCGGCTGGTGCCCCGCGAATGTTCCGGGAGTTCGCCGCCGGCGCGCTCCCGAAACGCGTTCAGGCGTGATCGTCCTCGTCGATCCAGATCACGTGCGAATCGATCTCCAGCCGGATCAGCGCGCGCAACGCCTCCGTCCGGGCGCGAATCTCCTCGCGCCGGGCGTCATTGGCCTGGCGCTCGGCATAGAGCAGGTCGGTAAGGTCGATCGCGCCAAGCCGGTTGCCGGCGCGCATCCGATCGGCCACCGCCCGCGCGCTGACCGCAGCGTCACGCAACGATTGCCAGCCATCCAGCCGCGATCGCGCCAGCGCCACATCGGCGGCGGCGATAGCCTCCACGGTGCGGCGCACGGCGGCGAGATCGCTCAGCGCGGCGGCGGATTGCGCCGCCGCCTCCTCCGCCAGATACCGGCGATAGCCGCCGCCGAGCGGCATCGAGGCGACCAGCCCGACGCCGCGCTCCATCCCGCCGCGCTCGCTGAACGCGCGGACGCCCACCGACGGGTCCGCGATGCGATCGGCGCGTGCGCGGCGCGCGGTGAAGCCAAGCCTGTCCGCCTCCGCCTGTGCCGCCTCCACCTCATGGCTGCGCTCGATCACCAGCCGCCCGAGCGTCGCGAAGCCCTCCACCGGCTCGCCGGGCTCGTCGGGCGATGGCGCGGTCGCCGGCAAGGGGATGGTCGGGAAGGTCGCGCGCAGCTTCGCCTCCGCCTCGGCCAGCGCCGCCTGCGATTCGGCGAGCTGGCCGCGCGCGCGCGCCGCAGCGGCCATCGCCTGATCGACATCGAGCGCGGCGGCATCGCGCAATTGCGCGCGGCGCTCGGTCGCCCCGGCCTCACGCGTCAGATTGGCGAGATTGCGCTGATCGCTCTCGGTCAAGGCGCGCGCACCGATCCAGTCGAGCCACAATTGCGCCAGTTCAAGCGCCGCCTGATGCCGCGCATCCGCCATGCGATTCTGCGCCGCCGCCACGCCTGCCTCACCCGTGCGCCGATCGAGCGCCGCCTTGCCCGGCAGGCGGAACGCGCGCGTCAGCGTGGCATCGAACTCGGCATAATCGCGCTCGCGATCGACGCCACGCCGCATCGCGCTGCCGGCAAGCACCGCTTCGTGGCTTCCCTTCGCCAGCGCGCCCGCCTGCGCGCGCGCCACATCGACACGGTGCCCGGCGGCAAGGACCGCCGGATGATTGTCCAGCGCGTCGCGCACCGCCTCGGGTGGCGGCAACCCGCGGCGCGCGGGGCGCGGCTCGCCATGAAGGGGGCTGGCGCACACCACCGCCACGCCTGCGAGCCACAACAAGCGCCTCATGCCAGTCTACCTCGTGCGATAATCGGGGTCGCGTGCCAGCGCACCGGCGCGTCGCGCCGCGCTTGCTCGACAGCCGCGACCAGAATGGTGAGTTGTTCATCCGCCACGATCAGCTCGATCACGCGCCGATCGAGCCGCCCGGTAACCCGTTCAGCGGTGGTCGCGTCCGAAAAGTCATGGCCCAGCACCGCCTCGGCCCGGATATGGACCGGGGCGCCGCTCGCGGTGCGGAGCAATTCGCCAAGCGGCCCGGCATCGGCGGCGCCACAGTGAAACGACAGCAAAAGCTCAGCCATCAGCGCGCTCCCGATCGGATTCGCCGAACCGCGCGAACAGCATCGGCAAGAGGATGAGTGTCAGCAGGGTGGAGGTAATCAGCCCCCCGATCACCACGATGGCGAGCGGGCGCTGGATTTCGGAGCCCGGCCCGCTCGCGAACAGCAACGGCACCAGCCCGAAGGCGGTGATGCTCGCGGTCATCAGCACGGGCCGCAGACGCCGCTCCGCCCCCAGCCGCACCGCATCGGCAATCGCCATGCCGCCTGCACGCAACTCGCGGAAATAGGCGACGAGCACCAGCCCGTTGAGCACCGCGATGCCGAGCAGCGCGATGAAGCCGACCGATGCGGGAACCGAGAGATACTGGCCCGACGCCCACAAAGCGACGATCCCGCCAACCATCGCGAACGGAATGTTGACGAGGATCAGCAAAGCCGCGCGCAGCGAGCGCAGGGTTCCGAGCAGGACGAGGAAGATCAGCGCCAGCGCGACCGGCACGACCAGCGACAGCCGCGCCGCCGCGCGCTGCTGGTTTTCGAATTGCCCACCCCAGACGAGGCGATAGCCTGCCGGAAGCGGCACCTGCGCCGCGACCGCCGCCTTTGCCTCCTCGACATAGCCGACCAGATCGCGGCCCGAGACGAACGCCTGCACCAGCGCATAGCGCGCGCCATTTTCGTGGTCGATCTTCACCGGCCCCGCGACCGGGCGGATCGTGGCGACATCGCTGACGCGCACCGTTTTGCCATCGGGGGAGCGCAGCAGCAGATCGGAGAACAGCCGCGCGTCGTCGCGCTGCGCGTCGCCCCCGCGGATCACGATCGGGATGCGGCGATTGCCTTCGGCGACGATCCCTGCACGCATCCCCTCAAGCTGGGTGCGCAGCGCATCCTCGA
Source organism: uncultured Sphingomonas sp. (assembly GCF_937871615.1). Lineage (GTDB taxonomy): Bacteria > Pseudomonadota > Alphaproteobacteria > Sphingomonadales > Sphingomonadaceae > Sphingomonas. Next base: position 103,535 of record NZ_CALMPA010000011.1, read on the forward strand.
TCGTATCGACCGACAGCCCGGCGCGCCCGGCGGCCAGGCGATCAATGTCGATCTGGAGATAATCGACGCGATCGTTCGCGACGGTCATCACCTCGGTCGCGCCGCGCGTCTGCTGCAACACCTGCTGAATCCGCGCCGCGAGCCGCCCGAGCGTCGCGCCGTCGCTGCCGAAGATCTTGATCGCCAGATCGCCGCGCGCGCCGGTGAGCATTTCGGATACGCGCATCTCGATCGGCTGGGTGAAGCTCGCCTCCATCCCCGGCAGCCGCTGCATCGCGACGCGCATCGCCTCGACGACATCCTCCTTGGTGCCGCGCCATTCCGCGCGCGGGCGCAGCGTGACGAAGGAATCGCTTTCGTTGAGCCCCATCGGATCGAGCCCGAGTTCATCGGAGCCGACGCGCGTGATGACGCGCTCCACCTCGGGCACATGGCCGATGAACGCACGCTCGACGGCGGTATCGCCGCGCACCGAATGCGCAAGGCCGATGCTGGGATTCTTGACGAGCTGCATCACGACCGCGCCCTCGTCCATCTGCGGCATGAAGGTCTTGCCGACCGCGCCATAGGCAACGACCGCGATCGCGAGGCCCGCCGCCGCCACGCCATAGACCAGCGGCTGGCGCGCGAAGGCGCCGGCCAGCAGCGCGCGATAACGCGGCGTCAGCACCCGCATGATCCACGGATCGCGATGCGCCCCCAATTTCAGCCCGAGCGAGGCCAGCACCGGCACCAAAGTGAGCGCGAGCAGCAGCGAGCCGACGAGCGCGAAGATGATGGTGAGCGCGACAGGGGCGAACAGCTTGCCCTCCAGCCCCTCAAGCGACACGAGCGGCAGGAAGACGAGGGCGATAATCAGCAATCCGGCCGAAACCGGAACGATCACGCCGCTCGTCGCGCGGAACACATGGTTGAGGCGCGGCGCCCCTTCCTCGTCGCGCGAATGGCCCAGCCGCTCGACGACATTTTCCACCACCACCACCGCGCCATCGACCAGCATCCCGATCGCGATGGCGAGACCGCCCAGGCTCATCAGATTGGCGGTCAGCCCCCAATAATGCATCAGGAGGAAGGTTATCAGCGTCGCCATCGGCAGCGTCACCGCGACGATCGCCGCCGCGCGCCAGTTGCCGAGGAACAGGATCAGCAGGATTACCACCAGCACCGTTGCCTCAAGCAACGCGTGCTCGACCGTGCCGACCGCGCGCGCGATCAGATCGGAGCGATCGTAGAAGACGTTGATCGTCGTGCCCGCCGGCAGGCCGCGCGACAATTCGGCGACACGCTGCTTGACGCCCGCCACCACCTTGCGCGCATCCGCGCCGCGCAGCGCGATCACCAGCCCCTGCACCGTCTCGCCGCGCCCGTCGGCGCTCACCGCGCCGTAACGCGTCAGGCTGCCGGTGCCGATGCTCGCGATATCGCCGAGCCGCAGGACGCGGCCGTCATGCGCGCGGAGCACCAGCGCCTTGAGATCGTCCACCGTGCGGATCGCGCCGACCGCGCGGACGATCAGCGCATCCTCGCCGTTGTTGAGGCGCCCGGCGCCGTCATTGCGGTTACCCGCCTCGATCGCGGCCTTCACCTCGGCCAGCGTCAGCCCCGCCGCCGCGATCGCCACCGGATCGGGGCGCACCTCGAACGTGCGCACATGGCCACCGAGCGCGTTGACGTCCGCCACCCCCGGCACGGTGCGCAGCGCCGGCCGGATCGTCCAGTCGAGCAGCGTGCGCTTTTCCTCGAGGCTGAGCGGGCCGTCGATCGTGAACATGAACAGTTCGGACAGGGGGGTCGATATCGGCGCGAGGCCGCCGCTCACCGTGGCGGGAAGATCATCCTTCGCCTCGGCCATGCGCTCGCTCACCTGCTGGCGCGCCCAGTAGATGTCGGTGCCGTCCTCGAAATCAATCGTGAGATCGGCCATCGCATATTTCGCGGTGGCGCGCAGGACCGACTGGCGCGGGATACCCAGCATCTCCTGCTCGATCGGCGCGATGACGCGGGTTTCCACCTCGTCCGGCGTCATCCCCGGCGCCTTGAGGACGATCTTCACCTGCGTCGGCGCGATATCGGGATAGGCGTCGATCGGCAGGTTCACGAAGGTCCACGCGCCAAGCCCCGCGATCACCAGCGCAATCGCGATGACGAGCAGCCGGAACGACAGCGCATAAGCGACCAGATTGCGCAGCATCGTGTCTTCGCCCTTTAACGCGCGCCGGCGAGCATCTTCAGCTCGCTGATTCCGCTTGCCACCACACGCTCGCCCACGCGCAGCCCCGCGGTGATGACGGCATGGTCGCCCGCGCCGTGGATCGTCGTCACCGGGCGGATGACGACCCCGCCTTTGGCCAGCACGAACACGCTCGCGCGGCCATCAATATCGGTCAGCGCGCGCGCGGGAATGCGCACCGCGCCATCGGGTGCCGGCCCGTCGATCGTAACGGGCATCGCGCCGCCGGCAATCACGCCGGGCGCGGGAGGAACGCTCGCGGTCACATTGGTCGAACGGGTTTCGGGGTTGATCGCGCCGCCCACCGCCAGCACCGTGCCGACGCCATGATCGCCGACGCGCACGCGCATACCGGGGCGCACCGCGCCGATCAGCCGCTCGGGAAGCTGCGCGGTAAGCTGCAACGCGCCGCCGCCGTCGATCACGAACGGCGCGGTGCCGACATCGAGCACCTTGCCCGTCTCCGCGCTCATGCTGCTGACACGGCCGCTGATCGGCGCGACCAGCGTATAGCCGGCCCCGCCGCCGCCCGCGCCGCCGGCCAGCGCGATCAGCCGCACCTGTTCGCCCACATCGACATCGCTCTGCCGCGCCAGCGCCTGCGCCTGATCGGCGCGCGACGGCGCGATAATGCCTTCGCGCGCAAGTTGCCCCTGCCGCGCGGCATCGGCGCGCGCCACCGCCTGGCGAGATCGCGCGCGCGCCAGATCGGCGTTGAGGCTCACCATGTCGCGGCTGGCGACGGTGGCGAGCGGCTGCCCGGCGCGCACTTCCTGCCCGTCCACCACGAACACGCGCGTCACCACCCCGGCAAGCTGCGCCGCCACCGCGACGCGCGCATTGGGCGGCGGGGCGATCCGCGCGGGCAGCACGGCGAGCGGCACGGTTTCCGCGCGCTCGGCCACAGCAAGGCTGATCCCGAGCGCGCGCACCTGATCGGGCTTGAGCGCGATGAAGTCACGCGGCGGCTTTGCCGCGGCGACTGATGCGACCGGCGTGGCAGGCGAAACCTTGTCGGCGGGCGAAAGCCACCAGAATCCGGCGGCCGCGATGGCGGCAGCTGCTCCCCCGATCAACCAGATGCGACGTTCCATGCCACGCCGCTAGGGCGCATGGCTGACGTCAAGCTGACGGCGCTGGGTCGATCGGAAAGCCAAGCCGGATTTCGCGCCGCGCCGCATCCGAGGTGAGCGTGCCGCCATGCGCGCGCATGATGCGATCGACGATCGCCAGCCCAAGCCCCGCGCCGTGCTTGCTGGCATGATCGGCGCGGCGATGCCGCTCCACCAGCTCCGCCAGCCGCGCCTCGCTTAGCCCCGGCCCCTCATCCCGCACCGCGACGATCCGATCCGGGGTGACGCGGATCAGCACCAGCCCGCGATCCGGCGTCACCCGCAGCGCATTTTCGATCAGGTTGCGCAGCGCCGCCGCGATCGCCTCGCGCCGCCCGCGCACCACCACCGGCGCATCCGCCTCCAGTTCGATCCGCGCGCCGCGATCGAACGCGATCGGCGCGAGCCGCGCGATCACCGTGGCGGCGATATCGGCGAGGTCCACCGCCGCCGGCTGGAGCTGCGCCGCGCGATCCGCCTCGATCTGCGCGAGCAGCATCAACTGGTCGATCAGCCGGCGCATCTGCGCCACGTCGCCGCGCAGCCGATCGACCTCGGGATGATCGAGCCGCTCCAATTCGAGCGACAGCAAGGTGAGCGGCGTGCGCAATTCATGCGCCACGTCCGCCGCGAACGCCTCGTGCAGCCCCGCCGCGCGATCGACGCGATCGAGCACGCGATTGATCGCATCCGCGAACGGGCGCGCCTCGGTCGGGAAATCAGTGGTGTCGACGCGCACGCCGCGCGCGTCATCGGTGTGCGCATCGGCCACGCGGGCGGCGTCGATCAGCGGCTGCACGGAGGTGGCGATCGCCCAGCGCCCCGCCATCACCATCGGCACGATCAGCACCGCCATCGGCAGCAGCACATGTTCCGAAAGCTGGTGGATCACCTGCCCCAGCGCGGCGCGGTTGGAAAGGTTGTTGAAGGCATCGCTGAAGGTGGGACGGAATTCGATCCCGATGATGATGAGCAACAGCAGCGCGCCCAGCCCGCCGACCAGCGTGAGGCTGCGCGTAAGCCGGCTGGTGATCGACAGCGCCGGCTTCACGCTTCGCTCTCCCGCAGAAGATAGCCGACACCCCGGATCGTGTGCAGATAGCCGCTGGCCCCCGCCTCCTCCAGCTTGCGGCGCAGGCGGGAAACGGTCGCCTCGATCGCATTGGGCGTCACCGCCTCGTCGAACGTATAAAGCGCATCCTCGATCGCGCGCCGCCGCACGACCTGGCCGGCGCGGCGCATCAGCAGTTCGAGCAACGCGGTTTCGCGCCGCGTGAGATCGAGCACCACGTCACCCGCGGTAGCGACGTGGGCGGCGGCATCGAAGCGGATCGTGCCGAGCGTCAGCGCGGTTTCCTGGCGCGCGCCGGGGCGGCGCAGCATCGCGCGGAGCCGCGCGGCCAGCTCGTCCATCGCGAACGGCTTGGGGAGATAATCGTCGGCGCCGGCATCCAGCCCCTTCACGCGATCCTCCAGCGCGTCGCGCGCGGTGAGGATCAGCGCGGGTGGCGCGCCCGCCGCGCGCCGCCGCCTGAGCCACTCCACCCCATCGCCGTCGGGCAGCCCGAGATCGAGCACCAGCCCGTCGAACGCGGCAAGGCCCAAGGCGTCATCCGCCGCCGCCAGATCGTGCGCGACATCGCAGACATGGCCGCACTCCCCAAGCCCGGTAGCAACCAGGGTGGCGAGGCGCGGATTGTCCTCCACGATCAATATCCGTGCCATGTCCCGTCGTCGCTCGCCCGAACCCTTATGCCACCTGCCGATACAGATAGGCCGCGCAGGCGAGATCCTGCACGATCGAGCCGAGCGACTTGTAGATCGTCACCTCGCCCGCATCCCGCCGCCCCGGTGCGGCGCCGGCATAAACCGCGCCGATCTCCGCCAGCACATGATCTTCATCGACCAGCCCCGCCGCCTTCGCATTCAGATATTCGGCGCCCTGCGCAAGCACGCCCGCGCGATGATCGGGGAAGAAACGCGCGCGGCGCACAAGCGCACCGTCAATCTCCGCCGGGCCGGCACGGCTCGATCCCACCAGGTTGAGATGCGTGCCATCGGCGATATCGGCGGCGGCGAGGATCGGTTCGTGCGCGGCGGTGGTAGTGCAGACGATATCGGCGGCGCACACCGCCTCTGCCGGGGTCCGTGCGACTTCCACCGGCAGCGCGAGCGCATCGGCAACGCGCCCGGCAAGACCCGCCGCCTTTTCCATGTCCCGCCCCCATATCGTGACGTGTTCGATCGGGCGGACATGGCGGATCGCCAGCGCGTGCTGCCACGCCTGCTCGCCCGTGCCGAGGATCGCGAGCCGCGTCGCATCGGCGCGCGCCAGCGCATCGGTGGCGGCGGCGGAGGCGCAGGCGGTGCGGATCGCGGTCACTTCGCCCGCATCGACGACGCACACCGGCGCGCCGCTCTCCCGATCGAACAGCAGGATCGCGCCCTGATGCGAGCGTCCGCGCGCGGCGGCGGCGGGAAACACGCTCACCAGCTTCGCACCGAAGCCGGCGCCTTCCAGCGCGCCGGGCATCACGCCGAACGCGTCGCCGCCGCCAAGGTCGATGATCCCGCGCAACAATTGCTGCGAACGCCCGCCCGAAAGCGCGATCATCGCCTCGCGCATCAATGCGATGCACGCCGGATGAGCGAGTCTGCGCGCCACTTCCTCGGCGCCGATCACGATCATCGCGTCAGCCGCCCCATATTTCCTCGGCATAGCGCAGGAAATTCTGCCCCATGATCTTCTCCACGCGGCGCGGGCTATAGCCCTTCGCCTCCAGCAGCCGCGCGAGCTTGCGGAACTGATCCGGCCCGCGCAGATCGATCACGAAGGGATAGGTATCCGGCCCCTCGCCCGTGGCGCTGATCCCGGCGGCGCGGCGCTGGGCATTTTCCTCGGCGAGCTTCACGCGATAGGCTTGGAGATCGTCGATCTGCGTCACCGTGCCGTCGGTGCCGATACCGACATGATCCTCGCCGCAGACGTTCACCGCGTGGGCGATATGCGCCACCACATCCTCGGCGGTGGCGCGCCCCGTCTTGTTGAGGAACGGCATGAAATAGATGCCGACGAAGCCGCCGCGCTCCGCCACCAGCCGCAATTCGGCATCGGTCTTGTTGCGCGGCAGATCGGTTACCGCGCGACAGCCGGTGTGATTGATCGAGATCGGCGCGCGCGAAATCCGCGCCGCTTCAAGGCACGTCCGCTCGCCGCTGTGCGATAGATCGACCATCACGCGCCGCGCGTTCAATCGCTCGATCACCTCGCGCCCGAACGGGGTGATGCCACGATTTTCCGGCGCCATTGATCCGTCGCCGATCTGGTTGGCGGGATTATAGGTGAGCTGGAACACCCGCACGCCGAGATCGGCGAAGATATCGGCCCGCGTCGCATCCTTCCCCATCATCGCGCAATTCTGGAAACCATAGAGCAGGCCGATCTTCTTCTCGGCATGGGCGCGGCGGATATCGGCGGCGGACAGGATCTTCATCAGGTCGCGCGGATTTTCGCGGATCATCCGGTCGGTCGTCGCGATGTCGCGCACGCTATCCTCGAACGGATCCTCCGGCCCGGCGACATAGCCGAGCGTGATGTTGACCATCGTGAGGCCAGAAGCGTGCGCCTCCGCCAGCACGCGCGGGGTGATCGCGCTGCGCGTGTCGCTGGTCGGGTGATTGGGGTCGCCCAGCCCGCCCAGCGCATTGACGACGATCCAGCCCCTGATCGGATCGCTCGCCGCCTGCGCCGCCGCCAATGCGGGTGACGCCATCATCCCCGCGCCGGTGAGCGCGGCCGCCCCGCTTACGAACGCCCTTCGGTCAATCGCCATCGTCATCCCCCAATTCCGCCTTTGTCACCGGCGTATAGCTGCTTCGCGGATAGGCGCGACCGCGCTTCACCGTCATCTCGATCGCGCGGATATTCGCGATATCGGCAAGCGGATCGCGGGTCAGCACGACGAAATTGGCGAGCTTGCCCCTTTCCAGCGAGCCCATCTCGTCGCCCCGCCCCGCCGCCTCGGCGCCGATCAGCGTCGCCGAGCGGATCACCTGAAGCGGCGGCATCCCCACATTGCGCGCGAGGAACAGCAGCTCCTCATGCACCTCGGGCCATTGCCGGTCCGCGCCCGCCACATAATCGGTGCCGGTGGAGATCGGCACGCCGGCGCGCCACGCCTGTTGCGTCAGCCGCGTCGTCGCCGTGCCGGTGCAGCGCAGCGGGCGGCGCTCGGGATGCGCCTTGCGCGCGGCCTCCTCGCGCACGAACAGGCTGCCGGTCGCATCCAGGATCGTGCCGCGCCTGAGCATATCGCGATAGAGCGCGGCGATCACCGGATCGTCGCCCGTTTTCGCCAACAGCGCCTCGTCGACCGGGGTGTGATCCTCATAAGCCGCGAGTATCACCGGCGCCGCCTGATAGGCGAGATAGCAGACATGGCTCACCGTATCGGCGCCCGCCGCGATCACGTCCGCCGGGCGCGTCGGGAACACCGCGCTGTGCGCCCATACCCTGAAATGCTGGCGATGCGCTTCTTCGGTGATCGCGCGGACGAGATGCGGCGGAAGATCGGCATAGACCTTGATCGCGCTGGCCGACGTGCCGCGCGCGAGCGTCACCGCGGTGCGAAGATCGGTCGCGTCATCGATCGACTGCATCCATGGCGCCTTGCCCGGCTGCACCCCGACCGACACCGCCAGCACGCGGCGATCCTGGAAGAACGGCGGCCCGGCCATCAGCGCGGCATAATAGATATCGGGCGCGGCGATTTCCCCGGTCAGCGCCTCGCGCGCAAGCTCGCCGACCGGGCGCAGATCGTCCGCCATGTCGCGGATCGCGGTGACGCCGCCGAACAGGTTGCGCCGCAGGATCGCCTTCGCGCGGACATTGTTGGGCGGCGTGGCGATATGGACGTGGCTGTCGATCAGCCCCGGAATGACATAGCGCCCCGCAAGGTCCACGCGCCGCGCGATCGCGGCTTCAGCGATCGTGCCGCTGGCGCCGATCGCGACAATTCGCTCGCCGCGCACGAATATATCCTGATGCGCGCGCGCGGGCGCCCCGGTGCCGTCGATGACGGTCGCGTCGGCATAGAGCGTCGCATCGTCCGCCGCCGCCAAGCCCGGCGCGGCCAGCGCGACGATCGAGACGATCCCCAGCGCCGCCCGCGACAACCCGCGCAGCCAGCGACCCGAACTCCTGATGACCCTGTTCACATCGCTCTGGCTAAGCGAAGGCGCGGGCTTTGACCAGCCGTCGCGGGTCAGCGCGAATAACGCGCGATCCCCAGCCCCGTCGCGTCGACCGCCGGCTTCGTCCCGCCGATCAGGCTGGCGACGAGATGGCCCGAGCCGCACGCCATCGTCCAGCCGAGCGTGCCATGGCCGGTATTGAGGAACAGATTCTCAACCGGGGTCGCCCCGATCACCGGCGGGCCATCGGGGGTCATCGGGCGCAGCCCGCTCCAGAAATTGGTTTCGCCGCCGGTGAGCGCGCCATCGGGGAACAGATCGGTGAGCGAATGGAGCAAGGTCGCCTGTCGTCGCGCGGGCAGGCTGCGGTCGAAGCCGGAAATCTCCGCCATCCCGCCAACGCGCACGCGATTCCCCAGCCGGGTGATCGCGATCTTATATGTCTCGTCGAGCAGCGTCGAAACCGGCGCGCACGCAGGATCGGCGACTGGAACCGTGATCGAATAGCCCTTCACCGGATAGACCGGGAGCCGCATCCCGAACGGCTGGAGCAAGGCAGGCGAATAGCTCGCCAGCGCGACGAGATAGGCGTCCCCCCGCACGATGCCGCCACTGGTTCGAACGCCGGTGACGCGCGCGCCATCGCTTTCCAGCGCCTCGATCGTCGTATCGTAGCGGAAATCCACCCCGTTCGCCGCCAGCCACCCGGCAAGCGCGCGGGTGAACATCTGGCAATCGCCCGTCTCGTCGCCGGGCAGGCGCAGGCCGCCGACGAACTTGTCGCTGGTCGCGGCAAGCCCCGGCTCGGCCGCAACGCAACCGGTGCGATCGAGCAGCTCGTAATCGACGCCGAAATCGTCGAGCACCGCCATGTCCTTGGCGCTGCCGGCGAGTTGCTTGTCGGTGCGGAAAAGCTGGAGCGTGCCCTGCGTGCGATGGTCATAAGCGATGCCGAGCCGCTCGCGCAGCGCCTTCAACTCATCGCGGCTGAACTCGGCGAGTTCGACCATCCGGCTCTTGTTGAGCGCATAGCGCGCCTCGGTGCAGTTGCGCAGCATCGCGAACAGCCAGCGCAGCATCGCCGCGTCGGGCCTGGGGCGCAGAATCAGCGGCGCGTGGCGCATCAGCAGCCAGCGGATCGCCTTTTGCGGGATGCCGGGTGCCGCCCAGGGCGAGGCATAGCCGGGCGAAACCTCCCCGGCATTGGCGTAGCTCGTTTCGAGCGCCGGGCCGCCCTGGCGGTCGATCACCGTCACCTCGTGCCCGGCCTGCGACAGATAATAAGCCGAGGTGACGCCGATCACCCCGGCGCCGAGAACGATCACTCTCATTTGCGTGCTCCATCGACATAGCGGCGCTGGTGCCGCGCGCCGAGGCTGGTGAGGATTTCATAGGCGATCGTGCCGGCATCATCGGCAACGTCATCGAGCGACTGCGACGGGCCGATCAACTCGACGAAATCGCCCTCCGCCAGCACGTGGCCGGGCAGTGACGAGATATCTATCGTCATGCTGTCCATCGAAACGCGCCCGACGATCGGCAGCCGCCGCCCCTGATGCCATGCCGCGCCGACATTGCTCAGGTGGCGCGGCCAGCCATCGGCATAGCCGATCCCGATCGTGGCAAGCCGCCGCCGGTCCGCCGCGACATAATCGAGGCCATAGCCGACGCCCGCGCCAGCCTCGATCTCGCGAATCTGGATGATCCGCGCGGAGAGCGCGGCAACCGGGCGCAACTTTCCCGCGAGCAGGCTGGGCCGCACGCCGTATAGCGCGACGCCTGCACGCGCGATGTCGCAGTGGAAACCGCCCGGCAGGAAGGCGCCGCCGCTATTGGCGATCGAGGCCGGAACGCCGGGAAAAAGCGCGCGGGCGGCCTCGAAACGCGCAAGCTGCGCGGCATTGGCCGGATTTTCCGGCGCATCGGCGCAGGCGAGATGGGTCATGATGAGGTTCAACGACACCTCGCGCGCGAAGCCGGCGTCGGCGGCGAGCGCCGCCACCCCATCCGCGTCGAGCCCGAGCCGGGACATCCCGCTATCGACCTGCAACGCCGCCGGAAGCGCGCGTCCACACGCGCGCGCAAGTTCACGCCAGCGCCCGATCTGGCTCGCCGAGTTGAGCACCGGCAGAAAGCCGCGATCGGCGCATAATGTTTCGCACCCCGGATCGAGGCCGTTGAGGATGAAAATCGCGCCATCCGCGCCGATCGCCTCGCGCAGCGCGATCGCCTCGCCAAGCTGCGCGACGAAGAAGATGCGGCACCCCGCATCGCGCAGCACCGGCGCCACCTGCGCGACGCCCAGCCCATAGGCATCGGCCTTGACCACCGCGGCGCATTCCGCGGGTGCCACGCGCGTGGCGAGCAAATGATAATTGGCACGGATCGCGCCCAGGTCGATCGTCAGCCGGCTCGAATTGGTCGGGCAAATATCATGCGCCATCGGGCATCCTCCGGGAACGGAGGATATCAGCCGCCCCTTCGAACTATTCGCCGATTTGCGGTGCAATATCGCTCGGATCGGGCCTATACGGCACGATCTTCGATTGGATGGCATAAACCACATGTCCGCGCTCGACGAAGCCGATCGCCGCATCCTGACGCAATTGCGGCTCAATGCCCGCATCACCAATCATGCGCTGGCCGAGGCGGTGGGGCTTTCCGCCTCCGCCTGCCTGCGCCGTGTGCGATTGCTCGAACAATCCGGCGTGATCCGCGGCTATACCGCGATCATCGCGGGCGCGGCGCCCGATGAGGGGACGGTGGCGATCGTCCAGGTCGAGCTGGAGCGGCAGACCGAGGAATATCTCGTCCGCTTCGAAAACGCGCTGCGCAACCATCCCGAGGTGCGCGAATGGTATCTGATGACCGGGGCGGGCGATTATGTGCTGCGCGTGCAGATCGCCGGGATGGAAGAATATGCCGCCTTCCATCGTGACGTGCTGACGCGGCTGCCGGGGGTCAACCGCATCACATCGAGCTTCGCGATGCGGAGCAACCGGCGGGCGTGAAGCGCGCCACCCCTGCGGTGGTGAGCGCGCGCGATCGCCGTTTGACTTGGGGCGGCGCGCGATCCATCATCGCACGATGCAGGCCATGCGCTGTCCTTTCCGCTTTCGCCACCATGAGGGGCGGCTTCTCTCGGGCTTTTAGCCCCGGGTTCCGGCGCGACACGCCCCGAACTCGGGGCAAAGCCTTATAAGATCGGCGCGCTTGATCGGGATTGATCGCGCGTCTCCTCATCCCGGAAAGCCAGTGACATGACGAGCAGCAAGGCGACGAAGCGTCCGCCCATCCACATGATCGACACCGAAGCCGATACACTCACCAATCTCGCGATCAGCGTCGAGGAGCGGCTGCCGCAGGTCAGCGCGCTGCTGATGGAGGAGATCGGCCGCGCCAATGTGCACAGCGCCGCGCGGATGCCGCGCGATGTGGTGACGATGCGGGCCAGCGTGGAATTCGTCGACGAAGCGAGCGGCGCGGCGCGCACCGTCCAGCTCGTCTATCCCGGTGACGCCGATATTTCCGCCGGGCGCGTCTCGATCCTCACGCCGGTGGGCGCGGGGCTGATCGGGCTGCGCGAGGGCCAGTCGATCCAGTGGCCGGATCGCGAGGGGCATTATCGCAAGCTCTCGATCGTCAAGGTGACGCAGGCGCCGCAAGCCGCCTGATCGCGCGCGATGCGATGCGGCCGCCGATGCATGGGCACCGGCGGCCCGAATCCGCTTACCAATAGAAGTTGCGGATCACGTCGACAACGATGCCGCGCCGGTAATCGACCAGCAGCACGTCGTTATAATGGCGCACCCAGCGTGTGTTGGCGCGCGCCGGCGGCAGGCGATAGCGCCATGGATCAACGATCCAGTAACGCTGGCCGAAATAGCTCGGCGCGATGCGGGAACCGGCGCGGAACGTCTGATAACGGAACGGCGCCTTCCAGTTGCCGCGCGCATAGAGATTGCGGTTCTGGTTGCGCCAGCCGCGCCAGTCGTCGCGCCCCCAGGCACGATCGCGATCGCGCAGATCCTCCCGATAATTCTGCCGCGCGTCACGCACGTCGCGCTGCTCGCGGCGCACGTCGTGGCGGTCGCCATGGCGGCGCGCCTGATCGAGTTCATATTGCTGCTGGCGGATATCCTGCCGATCGCGGCGCAGATCCTGATTCGTCTGCGCCGACACGACCGCCGGGAAAGCGGTGGCCGCCATCAGCACGCCGAGGATCAATTTACGCATCGAGATTCTCCTTTTCCCTCTGGTGGCCCGGCATGGATGCCGCGCCGCCACGGTCAGGAGTTATCGGGATGCGCCGCTGAACGGAGCGCGAACGCGCCGGTCAGCAACCAGCAAGCTCATGCGTTACGGGGTATCGCGCCCGCCGCCCGGGCCGCCGCCGCCCATGCCGGGGGCGCCCACCGCGCCGATATTGCCGAACAGATCGGAGAAGAATCCGCGCGTCCGCCCAAGCGTTGGCGTGGTTTTCTTGTCGGGCCGGATCGAGACCACCTGCTCCTCGCCCGAGCGGCGCACCGCGCTGACCGTGCCATTGCGATCGAAGCTGATCCGCAGCGTCAGTTGATCCTTCGGCTTGGGCAGGTTGAACGCCAGATTGCGGCTATCGCGCGAGATATAATACCAGTCGCCCTGATTGAATTGCGCGGCGAAGGTCGGGTGGCCGAGCGTGGCGAGCACCGAATCACGATTATCGACGCCAGGCTCGATCGCGTTCACCAGATCGGCATCGACGATATAGCCCTGATGCGACCGAAGCGGGACACAGCCCGCGAGCACGATCCCGGCGAGCGCGGCGATCAGAATGGGTTGGCGCATGCATACTCCGCGAACATTGGGCGTGCGCGGTACGTTGCGTCCGCGGTCGAACGCCTCAATATGCCGGGGCGGACGACGACACAAGGCAATGACGAGAAGGGTAGGAACGAGCGTGGGCTTCTTCGACAGGTTCCGAAAGGCGCCGCAACAGGATGCGGCATTGCCGCTGTATCTGGCGGGGGTGGCCGTTGCGCGCCAGCCGCACTGGTATCTTGAGGGCGCGGTGCCCGATACGCTGGACGGGCGCTTCGACATGGTGGCGGCGATCACCGCCTTCGTGCTGATGCGGCTGGAGAGCGACCCGACCACCGGGCAGACGATCGCGCATCTCACCGAACGCTTCATCGACGATATGGACGCGCAGGTGCGCCAGATCGGCTTTGGCGACATGGTGGTGGGAAAACAGGTCGGGCGGATGATGGGGATGCTCGGCGGGCGGCTCGGCGCGTATCGCGAAGGCGTGGCGACGGGCGATCTCGATACCGCGCTCGCGCGCAATCTCTATCGCGGCGCCCCGCCCGCGCCCGCCGCCGTGGCGCATGTGCGCGATTCCCTGCTCGCCTTTCACGCGACGCTGGCGGCGACGCCGCTCGACGCGCTCGACCGGGGGGAATTGCCGTGACACCGGAATTTTCCCGCCCCGAACGGCTCGACACGATCGGCGGCGAGCCGCGCATCGTGGAAATCGCCGCCGATGCAGAGGAGCGCCGGCGGCTCGCCGGGCGTTTCGGGCTGATCGCGATCGACCGGCTCGCCGCGACCTTCACCATTCATCGCGACGCCACCGGCATCCGCGCCGACGGGCGAGTGGTAGCGGGCGTGACGCAAGCCTGTTCGGTAACAGGCGATCCGCTGCCCGCTACGGTGGACGAGAAAGTCGCGCTGCGCTTCGTCGCGGCGGGCGATGCCACCGAAGACGAAGTGGAACTGGGCGAGGATGCGCTGGACACAATCGAGATCGAGGGCGGCGCGATCGACCTTGGCGAAGCCGCGGCGGAAACGCTGATGCTGGCGCTCGATCCCTTCCCACGCCAGCCGCGCGCGGCGGAGGCGCTGCGCGCGGCTGGCGTGGTGGCGGAGGATCAGGCCGGCCCGTTCAGCGCGCTCGCCTCGCTGAAGGACAAGCTCGGCAAGCGATAGCGCGCGAGGTTCACGAAGTTCACGCCTACTGGTCGCGCGACGATCAGTGTCGATTCGGCCCCAATGTCGCGTCCACGTCGCGCGGGCGGACGAAGCGGGTGAGCGTCGCGCGTGCCGGCGCGGCATCGGCCCAATCGTCGATATCGAAGGTCATTTCCGCGATGGTCGCGGTGGGATATTTTTCCTCCACCGCGCCACGCAGCGCGCCATCGTCATGCGGCACGAGCAAGAGGACGAGATCCTCCAGCCCCGGATTGTGCCCGATCAGCAGCAGGCGGTCCGCGTCCGCCGGTGTTTCGCGAATCACATCGAGCAGCATCGCGGAGGAGGCGAGATAGACGCGGCGATCCCATGCCGGCGCGATCGGCGCGCCATAGCCGATGGCGACCTCGCCGATCGTCTCGACCACGCGCGCGGCGGGCGAGGCGACGACATGATCGAATGCGAGGCCGAGCGATCGCATATGGCGCCCCATCGCCTTCGCCGCACGCCGCCCCTTGGCATTGAGCGGGCGATCGAAATCGCGCGCGACCGGATCGTCCCACCCGGATTTGGCGTGGCGCAGCAGCGTCAGCGTCTTCACGAGCGGGGAATCTCCGTCAGGCCGGTCGGGCGGGAGCAGCCTCATGCCCCAGACGCGCCTCGGAGGAAAGACGCCGCCGCACCCGCGCGATCGCTTCATCGAGCGGCACGCGCGCTGTCGCCACCCCCGGCGGGAAAGCGGCGAGCAGACGCGAGGGCATCGCGGCGGAAAGCAGCACGAACGCGCCGCGATCCCGCGCCGATCGGATGAGCCGCCCGAACGCCTGCGCCAGCCGCGCGCGGACGATGCGATCGTCATAGGCGCTGCCACCCCCCGCCAGCCGCCGCGCGGCATGGAGCACGCTCGGCTTGGGCCACGGCACGCCCTCCATCACCACCAGCCGCAGCGACGTGCCGGGCACATCCACCCCGTCGCGCAGCGCATCGGTGCCGAGCAGCGAGGCGTGCGGATCGTCACGAAAGATATCGACCAAGGTGCCCGTGTCGATCGGATCGACATGCTGCGCGTGGAGCGGCAGCCCCGCGCGCGCCAGCCGGTCGGCGATCGCGGCATGGACGCCGCGCAGCCGGCGGATCGCGGTGAACAGCCCCAATGTCCCGCCCCCCGCCGCCTCGATCAGCCGGGCATAGGCATTGGCGAGCGCCGCCTGATCCCCGCGCTTCACATCGGTGACGATCAGCACCTCGGCGCAACTGGCGTAATCGAATGGGCTGGCCGCCTCGAACCGTTCCGGCGGCAGCGCGAGATGCGGCGCGCCGACCCGTGCCTCGGCGGCGTGCCAATCCCCCCCGGCGGTGAGCGTCGCGGAGGTGACGAGCGCGCCATGCGCGGGCTTCAGCACCACTTCGGCGAAGGGCCGCGTCGGATCGAGCCAGTGGCGCCGCAACCCGATGTCGAATTCCCGCCCCTCGATCCGGTCGACCACCAGCCAGTCGACGAAATCCGCGTCCGCCGGGCCACCGATCCGCGCGAGCAGCGACAGCCATGAGGCGACCGTTTCCGCGCGCCAGCCGAGCGAGGCGATCGCGCCCTCGATCCGCGCGCGCGCCGGGCCGTCCATCCAGTCCGGCGCCTCGGCCAGCACCGCCTCCAGCCGCTTGCCAAGCGTGACGAGCGGGCGCAGCAGCGCGTCGAGCGCTTGCGCGGCGGGGCCGGCGGCCTCGATCAGTTGCGCAGGCGGCTCGGCGATCTCGGTTTCAAGGCCATAGCCCGCGTCACCGGCCTGTTCGGCGCGGGCATAGACAAGGCCGCGCACCGCGCCGAGCAGCGCCTCGACCGGGCCGAACGGCGCCCCTTCCGCCAGCCGCGACAGCCAGCCGTCGGATGCCAGCGCCTGCGCCGCCGTCACCGCATCGCTGATCGCCGCGCCGCCGCCCTCGTCGTAACTCGCGACATCGGAAAGCCGCGCGGCGAGCCCGCGCCGCCGTCCCCGGCTGCTCCCTTCGGGGCCGATGATCCAGCGGCGCAGCTCAATCGTCTCCTGTCCGGTAAGCGCGGTGGAGAACATCCCGTCGGCGGCATCGAACAGGTGATGGCCTTCGTCGAACACATAGCGCGTCGGGCGAGTCGCGAGTTCGCGCCCGCGCGCTGCGTTGACCATCACCAGCGCGTGATTGGCGATGACGATATCCGCCTCGTTCGAGGCGCGCGTGGCGCGTTCGATGAAGCATTTGCGGTAATGCGGGCAGCCGGCATAAACGCATTCGCCGCGCCGGTCGGTCAGCGCGGTCGATCCGTTGCGGCGAAACAGGGTGACGAGCCAGCCGGGCAGATCGCCCCCCACCATATCGCCATCCGCGCTATACGCCGCCCATCGCGCGACGAGCTGCGCGAGCACCGCCGCGCGGCCCGCGAATCCGCCTTGCAGCGCATCCTCCAGATTGAGCAGGCAGAGATAATTCTCCCGCCCCTTGCGCGTCACCACGCGCGCCCTGCGCACATCTGCATCGGGATGCAGCCGCGTGGTTTCGTGCGCGAGCTGGCGTTGCAGCGCCTTGGTATAGGTGCTGATCCACACCGCGCCCTGCGCCTGTTCCGCCCATAGCGAAGCGGGCGCGAGATAGCCCAATGTCTTGCCGATCCCCGTCCCCGCCTCGGCCAGCACGAGATTGGGCGAATCGCGCGCGATTCGTGGCGCGAAGGCGGCGGCGGCGGCCCCGGCATAAGCGCGCTGGCCGGGGCGCGGCTCACGAGTCGCGCCGGTAAGCGCGGCGAGTCTTTCCTGCACCGCGTCAGGCGCGAGCGAGACGGTGCGCGGCAGCGCGCGCGGCGCGGCCTCTTCCCATTCGGGCAGGCGCGAGAACAGCCAGCGCTCATTGCCCTTGGGCCGCGTGATTCGATCGGCGAGCAAGGGCGCCCACGGCCAGCGCAACCGGGCGAGCGTCTGCGCGGCGGTCCACGCGCCTTCGCGTTCGGGCCAGTCGCCTTCAGGGATCGCCAGCAGCCGTTCGGCGGCGGCGAGCAGGAACGACGCGATCGCGGCATCGTCGGCGGGCACGTCCAGCCCGGTGACGGCGGCCAGCCCCTTGGGTGTCGGCACCATGAAGCGCGCCGGGCGGAGAAAGGCGAACAGCTCCAGCACGTCCAGCCCGGACAGATCGGCATAGCCGAGCCTCTGCCCGATCAGCGGCGCGTTGAGCAGGATCACCGGCGTGTCGGCGGCGATGCGGATCGCCTCGCCGCGCCCGATCGCGCGCGTCTCGCCATCGCGCGCGATCCACGTGCCCGAATGGCTGGCATGAAGCGCGGGATAGGGAAACGCGGTCACGCCCCCCGCCATGCGCCGCGCGGAACAGATTGGCAACCGGGGGCGGCGGGCAAACCGCGTCTTCGTGCCGCACTGCAACAGCGGGGGTGGATTCCCCGGCGGCTGTGTGCTTAAGGCCGCCTGTTTTCCTTATGGTGAGGCCGCGCATCCCATGAACATCCACGAATATCAGGCCAAGGAACTGCTCGCAAAGTTCGGCGTTCCCGTTCCCGCCGGCTTTGCCGCGATGACCGTCGACGAGGCGGTTGAAGCGTCGAAGAAGCTCCCTGGGCCGCTCTATGTCGTCAAGGCGCAGATTCACGCCGGCGGGCGCGGCAAGGGCAAGTTCAAGGAACTGCCGCCGGAAGCCAAGGGCGGCGTCCGCCTCGCCAAGACCGCCGACGAAGTGCGCGCGGCGGCGACCGACATGCTCGGCAACACGCTGGTGACGATCCAGACCGGCGAGCACGGCAAGCAGGTCAACCGCCTGTACGTCACCGATGGCGTTGATATCGCGAAGGAATTCTACCTCGCGCTGCTCGTCGATCGCGCCACGGGGCGCGTCGCCTTCGTCGTTTCGACCGAGGGCGGGATGGACATCGAGACCGTCGCGCACGACACGCCGGAAAAGATCCACACGTTCGACGTTGATCCCGCGACCGGCTTCATGCCGCATCATGGCCGCGCGGTCGCCAACGCGCTGGGGCTGACCGGCGATCTCGCCAAGCAGGCGCAGAGCCTGGCCGGCAAGGTCTATGACGCGTTCCTCGGCACCGATGCCTCGCAGATCGAGATCAACCCGCTCGCCGTGACCGAGGATAACAAGCTGATGGTGCTCGACGCCAAGGTCGGCTTCGACGGCAATGCGATGTTCCGCCACAAGGATCTCGCCGAGCTGCGCGACGAGACCGAGGAAGACCCGGCCGAGCTGGAAGCATCGAAGTACGACCTCGCCTATATCAAGCTCGATGGCGATATCGGCTGCATGGTCAACGGCGCGGGCCTCGCCATGGCGACGATGGACATCATCAAGCTCAATGGCATGTTCCCGGCCAACTTCCTCGACGTGGGCGGCGGCGCCACCACCGAGAAGGTGACGGCGGCGTTCAAGATCATTCTCGCCGATCCGGCGGTGAAGGGCATCCTCGTCAACATCTTCGGCGGGATCATGAAGTGCGACATCATCGCCGAAGGCATCGTCGCCGCGGCGAAGGAAGTGAACCTCTCGGTGCCGCTCGTCGTCCGGCTTGAGGGCACGAACGTCGAGAAGGGCAAGGAGATTCTCTCCGGCTCCGGCCTCGCGATCGTCCCCGCCAACGATCTGGGCGATGCCGCCCGCAAGATCGTCGCGGAAGTGAAGAAGGCGGCCTGATCGCCAGCCTTGCGCTCCCCCTCGATCCGGGGAACGCGACGCGCCAGAACAACGAAGCGGCGACGGGAGTTTTTTCCGTCGCCGCTTTTTTTGTGGCGCGACATCGCGCATCGCCCGGCGCAAGGTTTTTCCCGCAAACCCCACGATTCCGTAACGATATTACGCGCGCGCTTCCCCGCATCGGCGGAGCGGATCGCCGGCCAATGGCCGTTTGGGCTGGACTTGCGCTGATTCTGCTGCATTAGCGAACCCGTTGTTCGAAGATAGCGCCAATGGAGACACAGCCGATGAAGGTGCTGGTGCCGGTCAAGCGGGTGCTTGACTATAATGTGAAGCCCCGCGTGAAGGCGGATGGCTCGGGTGTCGACCTCGCCAATGTGAAGATGTCGATGAACCCGTTCGACGAAATCGCGGTCGAGGAAGCGATCCGCCTCAAGGAAAAGGGCGTCGCGACCGAGATCGTCGCGGTGTCGATCGGCGAGGCGAAGGCGCAGGAAACGTTGCGCACCGCGCTGGCGATGGGCGCGGATCGCGCGATCCTCGTCACCTCGGACGAGAAGGTCGAGCCGCTTGGCGTCGCCAAACTGCTGAAGGCGATCGCCGATGAGGAGCAGCCCGGTCTCGTGATCCTCGGCAAGCAGGCGATCGACGACGACAACAACCAGACCGGCCAGATGCTCGGCGCGCTCACCGGCTGGGGCCAGGGCACGTTCGCATCGAAGGTCGAGGTCGAGGGCGATTTCGTCACCGTCACGCGCGAAGTGGATGGCGGATCGGAGACCGAGAAGCTCAAGCTTCCGGCGATCGTCACCACCGATCTGCGCCTCAATGAGCCGCGCTACGCCTCGCTGCCCAACATCATGAAGGCGAAATCCAAGCCGCTCGCGACCAAGACGCCCGCCGATTACGGCGTCGATGTGTCCCCGCGCCTCGCCACGCTCAAGGTGGTCGAGCCGGCGAAGCGCACCGCGGGCGTCAAGGTCGCCGACGTTGACGAACTGGTGGCCAAACTCAAGGCGATGGGAGTCGCGAAATGAAGACGCTCGTGTGGGTTGAGCATGACGGTTCGGCTGTCAAGGATGCCACGCTCGCCGTCGTCACCGCCGCGTCGCAGTTGGGCGAAGTCCATCTGCTCGTCGCGGGGCAGGGCGTGGGCGCGGTTGCCGCCGAAGCCGCGAAGATCGCGGGCGTGGGCAAGGTCCATGTCGCGGACGACGCGGCCTATGCCCATGCGCTGGCCGAGAATGTCGCGCCGCTCGTCGCGTCGCTGATGGAAACGCATGATGCGTTCCTCGCGCCGGCCACCAGCAACGGCAAGAATATCGCGCCGCGCGTCGCCGCGCTGCTCGATGTGATGCAGATCAGCGATATCCTGTCGGTTGAGGGCGCGGACACGTTCACCCGCCCGATCTATGCCGGCAACGCCATCGCCACCGTGCAGACGAAGGACGCCAAGAAGGTCATCACCGTGCGCGGCACCGCGTTCGAGAAGGCGGCGACCAGCGGCGGCGCGGGCGCGATCGAGGCGGTCGCGGGCAAGGGCGATTCGGGCGTGTCGACCTATATCGGCAGCGAGATCGCCAAGTCCGAGCGGCCTGAACTGACCAGCGCGAAGATCATCGTGTCCGGCGGTCGCGCGTTGCAGAACAGCGAAAACTTCCACGCGATCATCGAGCCGCTCGCCGACAAGCTCGGCGCGGGCGTCGGCGCGAGCCGCGCGGCGGTGGACGCGGGCTACGTCCCCAACGACTATCAGGTCGGCCAGACCGGCAAGATCGTCGCCCCGGAAGTCTATATCGCGGTCGGCATTTCGGGCGCGATCCAGCACCTTGCGGGGATGAAGGATTCCAAGACGATCATCGCGATCAACAAGGACGAGGACGCCCCGATCTTCCAGGTCGCGGACATCGGCCTGGTCGGCGATCTGTTCAAGGTCGTGCCGGAGCTGACGCAAAAGCTCTAAGCCGGCGGAACACAGTTCCGCGGCGGTGCCCGCGCGAAGCAAGGGCATAGAGCCACGGCCGGCCGGCGCCGCCACAGCGGCGTCCGACGACGCGGGACTTGCTCCCGCGTCGGGCCAGTAGAAAAAACAGGCGGCGCCTCGCGAGAGACGCCGCCTGTTTCTTTATCCGACAAATCACACGTCAGCGGGAGGGCGGTCGGTTGCCGGCCTCCCGCGCCACAATGTCAGGCGAAGTTGACGCTGGTGGTGGCGCGCTTGCGACGCATCGCCGCGCCAACCGCGCCCATGCCCAGGATCATCAACGCCCAGGTGGCCGGCTCGGGGACCGCGCCTGCCAGCCCCGCGCCGCCCAGCGTCAGGTTGCCGACCGTCGGCCAGCGGACGCCGTTCTGGACCGCTGAAAAGCTGAGGCTGTTGATCCCGCTCGTCGATACGAAGCCGACGAAGCTGTTCGTTGCCGCGTTGGTCAACGTATAGTTGAAATTGCCGCTGGCGTCGGAAACCGTGAAATTCACCCCGCCATTGATGTAATTTCCGCCGAAATCGGTCGGAAAGAAAAGGCCACCGGCCCCAAATACGCCGCCGGTGAAATTGGAGAGGGTAATGGGGTCGGTCGCGGTATTCGTCGACAGCCAGTGAGACGCGCCCGCACCCTCACCATACAGACCATTGGCCGCCGACGCGGTATAGCCATAGCCGCCCGCCGCGCGGGTTATCGGCGAACCGATATAGACGTGAGAACCCAGATCGCTGAACGTATCCACGCCCGGCGCCGAAATCGCCGCGAGGAACGCGGCCTGATCGGTATAAACGGTAACCTGCGCGCTGGCCCCGCCGGCAACAACCAGTGCCAGCGGCGCGGCACACCGCAAAAGCGTCTTCATCATTTCACTTTCTCCCGGTTTCGCGTTTTCGCACACAGCCGCGCATCGCAGCGCCGCCACAATCCACACCGCCGCCCCTCGCGAGCCGGATAGCGGAATGGTTAAGCCGTTTTCACCGTAAGGCAGTTGTTTCACATACGAAACCACAATTTCAGCGCACGCCGTCTCACAACGGGATGGTGCGCGGATCGCCATCGCGCGCGCAGCGGAGATTTTCCTTCCACGGAAAAGATTACTAACCTCGCGCCATGATCCTCCCGCTCCTCCTCGCCGCCGCACAGGCCGCGCAACCCGCGACTCCCCCCGCCCCCGTTCCGGCAGCCACGAAGCAATGGCCGACCAGCGGAGGCGATTTCGTCATGCGCGATTTCGCCTTCCGCTCGGGCGAGAAACTGGCCGAACTCACGCTCCATTACACCACGCTCGGCACGCCACATCGCAACGCGGCGGGCGAGATCGACAATGCAGTGATGGTGCTCCACGGCACCGGCGGCACGGGCAGGCAATTCCTCCAGCCCCAGTTCGCCGACGAGCTTTACGGCCCCGGCCAGCCGCTAGACATCACGCGCTATTTCATCATCCTGCCCGACAATATCGGCCATGGCGGCTCATCGAAGCCATCCGCCGGGCTGCGCATGGCCTTCCCGCATTATGATTATGACGACATGGTCGCCGCCCAACACCGCCTGCTCGCCGAGCATTTCGGGATCAGGAAGATGCGGCTCATCATGGGCACCTCGATGGGGTGTATGCACGCCTTCGTGTGGGGCGAAACCTTCCCGGACTATGCCCGCGCGCTGATGCCGCTGGCGTGCGAGCCGGTGCAGATCGCCGGGCTCAACCGGATGTGGCGACAGCTCGCGATCGATTCGATTCGCGCCGATCCGGCATGGAATGGCGGGAATTACACATCGCAGCCCGCGCAAGGGGTGCGCGGCGCGGCATCGCTGCTGTTCATCGCGGGCGGGGCGCCGCTCTATCTCCAGTCGGCCTATCCGACGCGCGACGCGGCGGTCAGCTACGCGCGCGAGAAGGTGGCGGCGTCGATCGCGGGGATCGACGCCAACGATCTGATCTATCAGCTCGATTCGTCACGCAATTACGATCCATGGCCCCGGCTCGCCCAGATTGTCGCGCCGATGGTGTGGATCAATTCCGCCGACGATTTCATCAACCCGCGCAATCTCGACTTTCCCGCGCAGGCGGTGAAGCGGATGCCGAACACGCGCTTCCGCCTGATCGCGGAGAGCGCCGATACGCGCGGGCACGGCACGCATACATGGGCGAAGTTCTGGAAGCAGGATCTCGCCGATCTTCTGGCGCGCACCGCCCCGTGAGCCGGGCGGTGGCGCTTGCCGCGATCGGCGGCGCTGCCTGGGGTTCAAACTCGATCAAGACAGCGTCGTGATCGCGTGGAGAAGCCCGCTGGCAAGGAGCGCAGCGCAGTCGCGTAGCTTTCGCTACGCGCAAGCAAGCGACGCCGACCAGTGGGCTTCTCCGCGCGACCGCTGTGCGGCGGGCGGCTCCGTCACGGCGTTGTCTTGATCGAGTTTGAACCCTAGGGCGCACCCGATGCGCGTCCTTGCCCTGCTCTCCGCCCTGCTGCTTTCCACCCCGCTCGCCGCGCAGCGGGCGGATCGGGCAACGCCGGGGTTCGTGCGGGTGCGGCTGGAAACCGCGCTCGGCAATATCGTGCTGGCGCTCGATGCGAAGCACGCGCCGATCACCACCGCCAATTTCATGCGCTATGTCGATGACGGGCGATTCGACGGGATCAGCTTCTATCGCGTCGCGCGCAGCAAGCAGGCGCCGCAATTCGGCTTCATCCAGTCCGGCATCCGCACCGACGCGCGCCGCTTCCTCGATACCATCCCGCATGAGCCGACCAGCAAGACCGGCATCCGCCACCTCGACATGACGATCTCCATGGCGCGGCGCGGTGAGCCGGGATCGGCCAACGGCAATTGGTTCATCACGGTGGGCGCGATGCCCTCGATGGACGCGAGCAAGGACCATCCGGGCTATGCCGCCTTCGGGCGCGTCGTCGCCGGGCAGGATGTGGTGCGCCGCATCCTCGCGCAGCCGACCGGCGGCGGCATGGGGGGCACGATGCTGATGAAGCTGGTCTACATCAGCCGCGCGGTGCGGCTCGACGGCGTGGCGAAGCCGACGGGCCGCCCGCGCCCGTGGCTCATCGAGCACCGCAAGGACGGATGAACCGCGCCGGCCCGTGCCGCGTTGTCACCGGCATGATTCGCCGCCGTCTCATCATCACCGGGCGCGTTCAGGGCGTTTTCTACCGCAACTGGTTCGTGGCGGAAATGCACGCGCTCGGCGTGACCGGCTGGGTGCGCAACCGGGCGGACGGATCGGTCGAGGCGGTGATCGAGGGATCGGACACCTCGATCGCCGCCGCGATCGCGCGCGCGCACCACGGCCCGCCCGCCGCGCGCGTCGCCGACGTAACCGTGCGCGACGACGCGCCGGCGGAGCCGCTGGAGCGATTCGCGAAGCGACCTACCGCCTGAGCTATCCGCGCGGCGCCACCATCTCGATCGCGTTGCCATGCGGCGTGGGCACGGTATTCGCCTGATAGGCGATCGCGAGCGCCCAGCCGGCGAGAATCGCGGTGACGATCCAGGTGACCATCGCGCCACCCGCGCGAAAGCCGTTCGGCGCGGCGCGCGTCATCCCGATCGGATGCGCGACACGGGCGAGGACGAACA
The DNA here is from genome assembly GCF_937871615.1 of uncultured Sphingomonas sp. Lineage (GTDB taxonomy): Bacteria > Pseudomonadota > Alphaproteobacteria > Sphingomonadales > Sphingomonadaceae > Sphingomonas. Next base: position 128,275 of record NZ_CALMPA010000011.1, read on the forward strand.
GCGCCGTCAGCACCCACAGCCACAGCGAGGGGCCGCGCGCCAGTTCGATCAGCGCGGTAAGGATCAGCACGAACGGCGCATATTCGACGAAATTGGCGTGCGCGCGCATCCCCGCCAGCATCTCCGGCTTGCCGCCGTCGCCGATCATCACCCCCTGCATTCGCCCGCGCACCAGCCGGATGCCGAGCCACAGATTAATCAGCCCGCAGGCCGCGGCGAGCACCAGCGTTACCGGAAGCAGCATCATTTCCCCCTGCCTTGTTTCGGCGCGCAGAGTGGCATTTGCCCGCGCGGCTTGCAACGCGACGATATTCGGGTATAGGCGCGTGGCTTCGCGATGCGTCCGGCCGCCCGGCGCGGCTGACCCTGTGTCGGCGGCGTCACGACCGTTTCGGGCACATCGTCTCCTGCTGAACAGAATACGGATCAAGGTGCCGCGATGGCCGTCCCCAAGCGAAAGACTACTCCTTCCCGCCGTGGCATGCGCCGCTCGCACGATGCGCTGTCGGTCGAGGCGTTTCAGGAATGCCCGAATTGCGGCGAGTTGAAGCGCCCGCACAATCTGTGCCCGTCGTGCGGCCATTATAACGGACGCGAAGTCGTTTCCGTCGAGGGCTGATAGCCCGGTCAACAGGGGATAGCCGCTTCATGTCCGACAGTTCCTGGATCGCCGTCGATGCGATGGGCGGTGACGAGGGGCTGGCGGTCATGCTCGCCGGTGTCGCACGCGCGCGTCGCCGCTTCGAGGGGATGAAATTCCTGCTCGTCGGCGACGAGGCGGCGATTCGCGAGGGGCTGAAAGCGCACCCCAATTTGAGCGGCAATGCCGAAATCGTCCACGCGCCCGATGTCGTCGGATCGAGCGAGACGGCCGGCAGGGCGCTGCGCCGGGCCAAGACGACATCAATGGGCGTCGCGATCGACTGTGTGAAACAGGGGCGCGCGGGCGCTGCCGTGTCTTCGGGCAATACCGGCGCGCTGATGGCGATGGCCAAGCTTTCGCTGCGCACCATGCCCGGCATCGACCGCCCGGCGCTCGCCGCGATGCTGCCATCGCTGGGCGACAATGATGTCGTGATGCTCGATCTCGGCGCCAATACCGAGTGCGACGCGCGCAACCTGATGCAATTCGCGGTGATGGGCGCGGCCTATGCGCGCACCACGCTCGATCTCGAAAGCCCGCGCGTCGCCCTGCTCAACATCGGCAGCGAGGATCAGAAGGGCACCGAGGAAATCCGCGACGCCGCGCAAGGGTTGCGCGCCGCGACTCACCTGCCGATGCGCTTCACCGGCTTCATCGAGGGCGATCAGATCGCGCGCGGGCATGTCGATGTGATCGTGTGCGACGGTTTTTCGGGCAATATCGCGCTGAAAACGGCGGAGGGCACCGCCCGGTTCGTCGCGGATCTGCTGAAGCGCGCCTTCACCTCCTCGGTGCGTTCGAAGATCGGCTTCCTCATTTCGCGCCCGGCGACGCAATTGCTGCGCGATCGGCTCGATCCGAACAATCACAACGGCGCGGTGTTCCTCGGGCTCAACGGGCTGGTGCTGAAAAGCCACGGCGGCGCCAATGAGATCGGCGTTGCCACGGCGATCGGCAATGCGGCCAAGATGGTCAAGGCCGATCTCGCGCGGCGCATCGCCGAGGATCTCGGCAATTTCGAAAAGCAGGCGGCATGATACGGAGCGTCATCACCGGAACCGGATCGGCGCTGCCGGCGCGGCGCGTATCCAATGCCGAACTGGCGGAGATGGTCGACACCTCCGACGAATGGATCGTCGAACGCACCGGCATCAGCTTCCGCCACATCGCCGCGCCTGACGAGACCACCGCGACGCTCGCCACCGATGCGGCGAAGGCGGCGCTCGCCGCCGCCGGGGTGCGCGCGCAGGATATCGACCTGATCGTGCTGGCCACCGCCACGCCGGATCAGACCTTCCCCGCCACCGCCACCAAGGTGCAGGCGGCGCTTGGCATCGACGATTGCACCGCGTTCGACGTGGCCGCCGTCTGTTCCGGCTTCCTCTATGCGGTGCAGGTGGCGGACAGCATGATCCGCGCCTCGGCGCACCGCAAGGCGCTGGTGATCGGCGCGGAGACGTTCAGCCGCATCCTCGACTGGGAGGATCGCACCACCTGCGTGCTGTTCGGCGACGGCGCGGGCGCGATCGTGCTGGAGGCCGAGGAAAGCGATGACCACGCCGGGCGCGGCATCCTCGCGACGCGGCTCCACGCCGATGGCCGCCACAACGAGCTGCTCTATGTCGATGGCGGCCCCTCCACCACCGGCACCGTCGGCAAGGTCCGCATGAAGGGGCGCGAGGTGTTCCGCCACGCGGTGGTCAATCTCGCCACCGTGATGGGCGAATCGCTCGCCGCCGCCGGGCTTGCCACCGACGATGTGGACTGGGTGGTGCCGCATCAGGCCAATGCCCGCATCCTCGATGCCACCGCGCGCAAGCTTGGCCTGCCCCCTGAAAAGGTGGTGATGACGGTCGATCGCCATGCCAACACCTCCGCCGCCTCGGTGCCGCTCGCGCTCGATGCGGCGGTGCGCGACGGGCGCATCAATCGCGGCCAGATCGTCGTGCTGGAGGCGATGGGCGGCGGCTTCACCTGGGGCGCCTCGGTCGTTCGTTTCTAAAATGGAACAAGCCTGCTGAACAAAATACTTTCTGCCCGCCGTTCAGAGTGATAAACTTACAAGTCTAGTCACCATCACCCGGGGGGAGTGAGGCAGGAATGAGCGAAGCAGGAACCTTGACGCGTGCGGACCTGTCGGAGGCGCTGCACCGCCAGGTCGGGCTTTCGCGCGCCGATTCCGCGCGAATGGTGGAGCAGGTGCTCGATCTGCTGTGCGATGCGCTTGCCAAGGGGGAGAATGTGAAGATCTCCGGCTTCGGCACCTTCGTTCTGCGGGACAAGGGCGAGCGGATCGGGCGCAATCCCAAGACCGGCGTGGAAGTGCCGATCGCGCCGCGTCGCGTGCTGACCTTCCGGGCAAGCCAGATGATGCGCGATCGCATCGTTTCCGCAGGGTAGAGTGACCGGGCCGGACGTCAAAGCGGCGGGGGCATTCCGGACGATCGGTGAAGTCGCGGCCGCCACGGGCCTGCAGCAACATGTGCTGCGCTATTGGGAAACGCGCTTTCCCCAACTCCGCCCGCTGACCCGCGCCGGCAACCGCCGCTATTATCGCCCCGAAGACGTTGAGCTGATCGAGCGGATCAACCGGCTGCTCAATCAGGACGGCTATACGGTGAAGGGCGTGCAGAAGCTGTTCGCCAGCGAGGGGAAACGTCCGCCTCCCGACGCGCCTGGGCCAGCCCCGGTCCGGCGCGACACGGCAAGGTTGCGCGCGGTGCGAGGGATGCTGCGACGCGCGCTGGATGAGGACGAGGGGTGAGGCGGGACGCCCCACAAGCCGTCATGCCAGCGCAAGCGGATCGCTATCGAGGTGCGATATCCCTTGCGGCACGAGACCCCAGTTTGCGCTGGGGTGACAGAGGGCGGGAGCGACTGCTAACGCCCCATTTATCGCCGCTCCAAGGGTCGCCGCCGCTCATCGAAAGCGGGCGACGCAGCCATCTACGA
>NZ_CALMPA010000012.1 GCF_937871615.1 uncultured Sphingomonas sp.
GCGCGGCGCGGTCGGCGCGCGCCTGTGCAACGGCGCCGCGCCGGGATTCGGCTGACCGCTGGAGCGCGGAGACCTCGCCCGCGGTCGCGCTGGTATCGGGCAGCGCGACGATCGCGGCCTCGGCCTGCGCGACTTCGGCAGCGACCACATCGCGCTCCGCGCCGGTTTGTGCGGCGCGCGCAGCAAGATCGGTGCGCTGCCCGGCGAGCCGCTCGATCTGATTGGCCGCGCGGTCGATGCGCTGCTGGGCGTCGCGGGCGGCAGCTTCGGCGCGGGAGAGGGTGGCGCGTGCGGTGCCGGCGGCGGTGCGCGCGGCGGCGATCGCGGCGTCGATCGTGGCAAGCGCGGCGTCGGCCATGGTTACGGCGGTGCGCGCGGCGGGTAATTCCTCCTCGATCGCGGCGAGCCGATTGAGCCGTTCGAGCCGCTCCGCCGCCGCTGCTCCGCCGCTCCGTGCGACGAACCCGTCCCAGCGACGAAGCTGCCCCGTCAGCGTCACCAGCCGCTGCCCGACCGCGAGCGCGCGCCCGTCGTCCGCCGGGACGACGATGATCTGCGCCAGCCGCCGCGCGAGTTGCGGCGGCGCGGCGACATGCGCGGCAAGTGCATCCCCGGCGGGCGCGGGATCGCCGGGCAGCGCCGCCGCGCCCGCCCAATGCGCTTGCGCGGCGATATCCAGCCCAACCTCCAGATCGTCGCCCAATGCCGCTGCGAGCGCACGTTCGTAGCCGGGCGTGGCGCGGACGTGATCGAGCAACCGATCGCGGCCCGAACGCTGCGTCGCGCGGGTGAGCGTGGCGGCCTCGCTCTCCAGCGCGGTGAGTTCCGCGCGCGCGGCGGCGCGGCGGCTCTGTGCCTCGTCGCGGGCGGAGAGGGCGGATTTCTCCTCCTCCTCGGCGCAGGAGAGATCGCGCCCCGCCTGTCCGGCGTCGGTTTGAGCGGTCGCCAGCGCCTGCTCCGCGCCCACACGGCCCTCCTCCAGCGGCCCGGCATCGGGCAAAGCGGCGAGAGCGGTGGCGGCGGCGCGTGCCTCGCGTTCGGCGCGTTCGGCGCGGGCGCGCGCGGCGGCGAGTGCCGCATGGGCAACGCGCGTTTCCGCCGCCTCGCTCGCCTGTCGCGCCAGCGCCTGCGCGAGCGCCACCTCGGCGTCGCGCGCGTCGCGCTCCGCTTCGGCCTGCGCATGATCGAGTGCGGGCAGATCGGCGGCGGCGGCGGTGATTTCCGCCTCCAGCGCCTTGCTCTCGCCGGTGAGCCGCGCCAGCGCCTCGGCGGCATCATTGGCGAGTTGCCCCTCGCGCTCGCGATCCGTGGTGATCCGTGCGGCTGCGTCCGCCAGTTCGGCGAGGCGGCGTTCGATCCCGGCCTTTTCGGTGGTGAGTGTGGCGAGCCGGTGCGCGACATCGGTCACCCGATCGCGCGCGGCGAGTGCTGCGGCGCGCGCCTCGGCCAATGTTTCGGTCGCCTGCATCTGATAGGCGGCGGCGGCGTCTTGTGCTTCTCCGGCGCGGGCGACGCGTGTTTCGGCCTCGGCGGCTTCGGCTTTTGCGGCATCCGAAGCGCCTGCCGCCTCGCGCCAGCGGCTGAAGATCATCCGCGCCTCGGCGACGCGGATTTGCGCGGAAAGCACGCGATAGCGCTCGGCCTGTCGCGCCTGCCGCCGCAGCGCCGCCGCGCGTGTTTCCTGATCCGCGATCACTTCGTCGAGCCGCTGGAGATTTGCCTCGGTCGCGCGCAGCTTTTGCTCGGCATCCTTGCGGCGGACGTGCAGGCCAGCGATCCCCGCCGCTTCCTCCAGCATCGCGCGGCGCTCGGCGGGCTTGGCGGAGATCACCGCGCTGATCCGCCCCTGGCTGACCAGCGCGGGCGAATGCGCGCCGGTCGCCGCGTCCGCGAACAGCAACGCCACGTCCTTCGCGCGCACGTCGCGCCCGTCGATGCGATAGGCGGAACCAGCGCCGCGCTCGATGCGGCGGACGACTTCCTTCTCCTCGCCCTCAAGCTCGGCGAGGATGGAGACTTCGGCGAAATCGCGCGCCGGGCGGGTCGCGGTGCCGGCGAAGATCACGTCTTCCATGCCAGCGCCGCGCATCGACTTGGGCGAATTCTCGCCCATCGTCCAGCGCAACGCCTCCAGCAGATTGGATTTGCCGCAGCCATTCGGCCCGACGACACCCGTAAGCCCCGGCTCGATCCGAAGATCGGCCGGGTCGACGAAGCTCTTGAAGCCCGAAAGCCTCAGCCGCTTTATCTGCATCGCGCGCGCCCCCCTTTGACGCCGATGCCGCCGGGATCAGGCGCCTGCGTTCTTCAGCGCCGCTTCGATCTGCGGCCAGGTGACCGATCCTTCGAGCGGCTTGCCGTTGAGGAAGAAGCTCGGCGTGCCGGTGACATTATGCTGCTGCATCCCGGCCTCGGTGATCTTGGCGATCGCTTCCAGCTTCTTGCCATCGGCGAGGCAGGCGCGGGCCTGCGCCTCGGTGACGCCGCGCTGCTTCACGAAATCGAGATAGCCGAGATATTCCACCCATGCGGTCGCCTGCTGCGCCGGGGTCATCGCCTGAAGCTTCTGCTGGAAATCGGTGGGGAGCTTTTCGAGCTTTTCGAGGAACTTGGGCTGCTCGACATACATTTGTTCGAGCAGTGGGAAGAACGGCGCCTCGCCGACGCATTCGCCCAGTGCCGCAACGCCAAGATCGGGGGCGTGGACGAGGAAGTCGCGGAATTCATACGAGACCTTGCCGGTCTTGACGTAATTTTCCTCCAGCGGCTTCATGCCCGTCTGGCCGAACGCGCCGCAGGTGGGGCAGGTGCGCGAGCCATATTCCACCAGCTTGATCGCCGCATCGGGATTGCCCATCAGATAGCCGCCGTCGGCGGTTTTCGAGACAACCTGGGTCCAGTCCTGCCCCGCCGGCGCGGCCACGGCGGCGACCGGCGCGGCAGGAGCGGAGGAATTGCCCGCGCCATTGCCGCCACAGGCGGAAAGCAAAGCGAGCGCGGCGGCCGAAACGGCGAAACGAAGCGTCATGGGTGGTTCACTCCAGAAATTGTCATTTGGCCCGAAGGGTTCATTTGGCACCGGCGGCGCGCAGCATCGGTTCGAGCTTTGCCCAATCGACGCCCTCGATCAACTTGCCGTTCAGTTCGAATGCCGGGGTGCCGCGAATTCTGCCGGCGATCGCGGTGGCGCGCTCCATCACCTTTTGCGCGACGCCGGGGTCGGCGAGGCATTGGTCGATCGCGGCCTGCGACATTCCCGCCTCGCGCGCGATTACGTCAAGCCCCGCGCCCTGCGCGATCAGCCGATATTGCGCCGCCGCGCCGTACAGCCCGAGCCGCTGGGCGTTGGCGGAATCGAAATCCACCGCGCGTTGCAGCCATTGTTCCTGCTGGGCGAACAGCGCATCGTGCAGCTTCGGGAAAATCGCCGGGCCGGAGCAGTGCGCCAGCATCGCCGCGACGAGATCATAGCGATCGTGGATCGAACTGCGAATTTCGAGGCTGAGCGAGCCGGACGCGATCATCCTGCCTTTCAGCACCGCCGCCGAATCGCGCGTGAAATGCATACAATGCGGGCAGGTGTAGCTGACATATTCGACCAGCTTCACCCGCGCCGCCGGATTGCCGATGACATAGCTGCCCTGCGCGGCGGGCGCGGCAACGCTCGCCCATGGGCGCGGCGCGGCGACGAGCGGGGCGGAAAGCGCGAGCGCGAGGATCGGGAGCAATCGTTTCATCGGATGATCGGCAGCCTTGGTGTCGCGACGCCGGAGGCAAGCGCCTCCAGCACCGCCTTGAGTTCGGGATCGCCGATCGCGCGCAGGCTCTCGCCCAGTTCGGCGGGGACGGGGCGTGGCTCGGGGCGCGGGCGGGGAATTGCGCGTGGCGCGACATCGCCCTGCCGGATCGAGACGCGCGCGATCGCGGCATAACCGAAGAAGCGGTTCACCCGCTCGATGATCTCCGGGGTGATATGGCTCATCATCGCGGCATGGGCGCCGCGCACGGTGAGCGTCAGCACGCCATCCTGCTTCTTCCCCTGCGGGAAGCGGATCGATTCGGGGCTGCTGGCGCGGGCCAGCTTCTCGCCAACGATCTCCGGCCAGCGCGTCACCACGGCGGACTGGACGAAGCCGAACCTGCGAAACGCCGCGCCGCCGATCGCCGGCAGCAGTTCGGCCACCTGTCGCGCCCGGTTCTGCCGCACTGGCTCTGGCTGTGGTGCACGCGGGCGCTTGCTCATTCGGCTGCTCATGCCATAGCCGGGGCGTGGACGCCAAGCGCTCGATCAGTGACGATTTGCTTATCTGGTATGACGCGCATCGCCGTGACCTGCCATGGCGCGCGGCACCGGGCGCCCGCGCGGATCCCTATCGCGTCTGGCTGAGCGAGGTAATGCTCCAGCAGACGACGGTGGCGACGGTGATCCCGCGCTTTTCCCAATGGATCGCGCGCTGGCCGGATATCGCCAGCCTTGCCGCCGCCGACGAAGCGGCGGTGATGGCCGCCTGGGCGGGGCTTGGCTATTACGCCCGCGCGCGCAATCTGGTGAAGGCGGCGCGCATCGTTGTGATCGAGCATGGCGGCAGGCTGCCCGATACGGAGGCGGCGCTGCGCGCTTTGCCGGGTCTCGGCGACTATACCGCCGCCGCGATCGCCGCGATCGCCTTCGGGCGGCGCGCGGTGGTGATCGACGCCAATGTCGAGCGCGTTGTCTCGCGGTTGTTCATGGCCGCCGGCAAATCCGCCGTTCGCGCCGCCGCAGAGGCGATCACGCCCGATGAGCGCGCCGGTGATTTCGCGCAGGCGATGATGGACCTTGGCGCGAGCATCTGCACGCCGCGCAGCCCGCGCTGCATGTTGTGTCCGCTCGCCGGGGATTGCGGCGCACGGGCGGCGGGGGCGCAGGAAAGCTATCCGGTGAAGCCGGCGAAAAAGCCGCGGCCACAGCGTTACGGCACGATCTTCTGGCTGGAGCGCGATGGCGCGGTGCTGCTCGTGCGGCGCCCGGCGCATGGGCTGCTTGGCGGGATGCGCGCCTTGCCGACGGGGCCATGGGCCGACAGCCAGCCCGCGCTGGCCGATGCGCCGGTGGCGGGGGAGTGGCGGCTGCTCAACACGACGGTTAGCCATGTTTTCACGCATTTCGCGCTCGAACTCGCGCTTGCCGTTGCCCGCGCGGACGCGCACAAACCGCGCGAGGCTGAGGAATGGTGGCCGGTGGAGACGATTGATTCGGCGGGCTTGCCGACCGTCTTCGCCAAGGCCGCACGGGCGATTAGGGGAGTGTGATGCGGTTAATCCATCTGATCGGCGCCGGTGGCGCGCTGGCGATGATCGCCGCCGGGGCGAGCATCGCGCGGCAGGCGGAGCCCGCGCCGGCGGTGCAGACGCCCGCGATGCCGACGGTCGCTGCGCGCACCAATTCGATCCTGCCCAATATGCAGGCGCTGTTCGATGGCTATGTCGCGGATGGCAAGATGCCCGGCGTGGTCGGCGCCTTCGGCTTCGGCGATCGGCCCACCCTGTTCGTTTCCGCCGGCCGGATCAGCGATGATCCCAATGCCGCGCTCGCCGGGCCGGATAGCCTGTGGCGCGTCTATTCGATGACCAAGCCGATCACCGGCATGGCGGCGATGATCCTGGTGCAGGAAGGCAAGATCCGGCTCGACGATCCGCTCAGCAAATACTTCCCCGCCTTTGCCAAGATGCGCGTGCTGACCAGCCCGGATACCTCGCTGGACAGCGTTCCGGCGAAAAGCCAGATCACGATCCGCGAATTGCTGACCCACACCGCGGGCCTCAGCTACAACATTTCCGCCAAGGGGCCGTTGCTCAAGGAATATGAGCGGCTGGGCATCCTTCCCGGTCAGGTCAATGCGCAGATGGAGGTGCAGGCACGCAAAGCCCGTCCGGCGACGCTCGCGGAATTCGCCGATCGCGTCGCACAGGCGCCGCTGATCGCGCAGCCGGGGACGAAGTGGAGCTATTCGATCGGCCTCGACGTGATGGGCGCGGTGATCGAAAAGGCGAGCGGGATGCCGTTCGATCGCTTCGTCCAGACGAAGCTGCTCGATCCGCTCAGGATGACATCGACCTATTGGACCGTTCCCGCGCGCGAGGCGGGGCGCCTGTCGACCAATTATGTTTTCGTTGGTGACCAGCGGATGCCGATAGATCCGGCGGCCACATCGGTTTACCTTCAGCCGCCGAGCTTTCCCTATGGCGGCGCGGGGCTGGTAAGCTCGGCGCGCGATTATGATCGCTTTCTCCATATGTTGCAGGATGGCGGCACGCTGGATGGCGTGCAGGTGATGAAGCCCGAAACGGCGGCGCTGGCCATGTCGAACCTGCTGCCGGCGGGAGTGATCTTCGGCGGGCTGGGCGATGGCACTGGCGGCAACATGTCCGCGAAGATGGGCTTCGGCGCGGGCGGTTCGGTCTATCTGGAGGATGGCCCCGGCGGGGTGCCGGCGAAGGGCACCTATGGCTGGGGCGGTGCCGCCGGCACGATCGCCTGGGTCGATCCGGTGAAGAAGATACGCGGCACAGTGATGGTGCAATATTTTCCGTCGGAGAAATGGCCGTTGCGGCAGGAAGTGGTCGCAGCACTCGCCAGGGATGTCGCGAGGTTCCACCGATGATCGCGACGGGATTTACCGGCGGCACGCTCGATCGCGCCGATCACATGCGCCACGATGCGGATGCGCTGGCCGCCGCGATCGGCAATTGGCAGGCGCGGCTGCTCAAGCTCGAAGGCTGGGAACCGGAAGTAACCGAGGATGGCCGGCTCGGCTGGACGATGCTGACCGAGGCATCGGACGAGGCGGAGTTCGTGCTGCTCGGGCTGGACGAAGGGCGCCCGCGCTTCGCGGCATACGAACCGGCGGCGGGCGCCGCGCCGCCTTTTCGCTCACCCAGCCTGTTCGGTATGCTCGATCAGCTTCAGGAGGGGGAGGCGGCCACCTTCGCCGCCGCGCGCTCGGTGCTCGATTGGCACGCGCGGCACCGTTTCTGCGCCAGTTGCGGCGGGCCGACGCGGATGTTTCGGGCCGGCTGGGCGCGGCGCTGCGACAATTGCAATTCGGAGCATTTCCCGCGCGTCGACCCGGTGGTTATCATGATCGCCGAGCATGACGGTCGCGCGTTGCTTGGCCGCCAGCCGAGCTGGCCCGCTGGCCGCTATTCCGCGCTGGCCGGTTTCGTCGAGCCGGGGGAGTCGCTGGAAGAAGCGGTGCGCCGCGAGATCGCCGAGGAAGCCGGCGTGCGCGTCGGCGAGGTGCGTTATGTCGCGAGCCAGCCGTGGCCGTTCCCGTCGCAACTGATGATCGCCTGCGTCGGCATCGCCGAGGGGGATGCGCTGACGATCGACAGAAACGAACTGGAAACTGCCGGCTGGTTCACCCGCGACGAGGTGCGCGCATCGCTCGCGGGCGAAGACGCGCCGTTCACCGCGCCGCCGCGCTACGCGATCGCGCATACGCTGCTAACCGAATGGGCGCGGGGATAGCGGGTGGCGGCGCGGGTAACGTCCGCCCCGCGCTCATCCGCCGGTGAACGTCATCCCCGCCTTCGCGATCAGCCGCTTGCGCAGCGCATCGCCCATGATCGCGCCCGGCGTCCATATGCCGCCGCTGCCCGCCACATCCTCGACCAGGCAAAGCGCGCTTTCCGCGAGCATCTTGCTGGTGGAGCCATAGCCCGGATCGCGATCGCCGGTGACGACCGCGTCGATCCGCGTGCCATCGGGCATCAGGCCGATGAACAGCACATCGTAATGCCCGCTGTCGCGTTCTTCCTTCGACGGGCCTTCGCCGGGCTTCGGCCCCTTGTCGCCGCCCAGCGGGTTCATCTTCGCGATCGCTTCGGCGGCGGCCTTGCCGATATCGCCCAGCCCCGCGACCATCATCTCGTCATAAACGAAATCGCCGCCGTATTTCTGCCCGAGGAGGAAATTGGTGCGATGGACGTTCTTGGTGTTGATCGGCGCCATGATGAACGGCGCGACCCAGGCGTTGATCGTCGGATCATATTCCGGAATCAGCCCGGTCGGCTGATGCGGGCCGCTGTGGCCGGGGGTGAGCGCGAACGGGCTGGTGAGCAGCGCGAGCAGCGAGGGATCGCGCGCGGCGGCGGCCAGCGTCGCCTTCAGGCTCGCCGCGGTGCCGCCGGAGAATTTGCCCTTCATCGTCCGCACGCGGCATTTCACGCGCGGCGCGGGTTTGCCGAAGCGCTTGATCGCGGCCTCCTGCAAGGTCAGCACACCCAGATCGAACGGAATCGAATCAAAGCCACAGGAAAAGACGATCCGCGCGCCGGTTTCCTTCGCCCGCGCTTCATGCGCGTCGATCATCTTGCGCATCCATCCCGGCTCGCCGCACAGATCGACATATGCCGTGCCGGTCTCGACGCAGGCGGCGACGAGATCGCTGCCATAGAGTTGATACGGCCCGACGGTGGAGATCACCACGGTCGCGCGGGCTGCCATCGCGCTGAGGCTGGCGGGATCGTCCGCATTGGCGGTGATTAGCGACACCTCGGCGGCGACGCCCATTTCGTCGCGTACTTCCTGAAGCTTGGAGAGCGAGCGCCCGGCCATCGCCCATTTCGGGCCGCCCGCGCCATAGGTTAGCTGGAGATATTCCGCCACCAGCCGCCCGGTGAAGCCGGTTGCGCCATAAACGATCACATCGAATTCGCGGGCCATTGCAGCTCTCCTTGTATTTTCCCCCAATAGGATAGGGACATTTGTGTACCAACCAAGCCCGTCATTTCCGCGAAGGCGGGAATCCTGAGGCACTTGTGTTTCGCTTCTATCAGATCGTTCAGCGTGAATGGATTCCCGCCTTCGCGCGAATGACGGGAGAGCGGCCTGCGCTACGCCGCTTCGCTGAACTGGAGGCTGGCGAGCCGCGCATAAAGGCCGCTGCGCGCCATCAGCGCGGCATGGGTGCCTTCCTCCACGATCCGCCCGTCGTCCATCACCACGATGCGGTTAGCGGCGCGCACGGTGGCGAGGCGATGCGCGATGACAAGCGTGGTGCGATCGGTCATCAGCCGGTCAAGCGCCTGCTGGACGAGCAATTCGCTTTCCGCGTCGAGCGCGCTCGTCGCCTCGTCGAGCAGCAGGATCGGCGCATCGCGTAGCAGCGCGCGGGCGATCGCCACGCGCTGCCGCTGCCCGCCGGACAGCCGCGCCCCGCCTTCACCGAGATAGGTATCCAGCCCATCGGGCAGCGCGCGAAGGAAATCGGCGGCATTGGCGGCTTCGGCGGCGGCCCAAAGCTCATCGTCATGCGCTTCCCAGCGGCCGTAGCGCAGATTGTCCCGCGCGGAGGCGGCGAAGATCACCGTCTCCTGCGGCACCATCGCGATATGCGAACGGATCGCGGCGGGATCGGCATCACGCAGGTCGATGCCGTCGATCGTGATGCGCCCGTTCGCCGGATCGTAGAAGCGCTGGAGCAACTGGAACAGCGTCGTCTTCCCGGCGCCCGACGGGCCGACCACCGCCACGGTTTCGCCCGGCGTGATCGCCAGGCTGAAATCGTGGAGTGCCGCTGTATCCTGTCGCGTGGGATAGCGGAATTCGACATGCTCGAACGCGACCGCGCCGCGCGGCGGCAGCGGGAGCAGCAGCGGGGCAGGGGGCGCGGCGATCTCGGGGCGTTCGGCGAGCAGTTCGGAAAGGCGCCCGGCGGCGCCTGCGCCACGCAACAGATCGCCATAAACCTCGGTCAGCGCGCCGAATGCGCCGGCGACGATCCCGCCGGTCAGCACGAAAGCCGCGATCGCGCCGCCGGAAAGGCGCCCCGCGGCAACGTCGATCGCGCCCTCCCACAGAACCAGCGTGATCGAGCCGAAGATCAGCCCGATGACGATCGCGGTCATCATCGCGCGCACCAGGATGCGGTGGCGGGCGGCGGCCATCGTCGCCTCCACCGCGTCGGAAAAGCGTTGCGCCTCGCGTTCCTCCTGCCCGAACGCCTGCACGATCTTCATCGCGCCGAGCGTTTCGGTCGCCATCGCGCCGACATCGGCGATGCGATCCTGCGAGGTGCGCGAATAGGCGCGCACGCGGCGCCCGAGCAGCGCGATCGGCAGGATCACCACCGGAATGCCCAGCACCAGCATCCCCGCGAGCTTGGGCGAGATCGCGAACAGATAGATCAGCCCGCCAAAGCCGGTGAAAAGATTGCGCAGCGCGACGGAAACGGTCGATCCGACGACATTCTCGATCTGCGCGGTATCCGCCGTCAGCCGCGAGGCGATTTCGGACGGGCGATTTTCCTCGAAGAAACGCGGGGTGAGCGTGAGCAAGTGGCGCTGCACGCGGGCGCGGATATCCGCCACCACACGCTCGCCGAGCCATGACACGAAATAGAACCGGATCGCCGTCGCCACCGCCAGCACCACGACGATCATCAGCAGATAGTGGAACGGGCCGGCTACATCGCCATGCTCTCCGGGGCCGAAGCCGCGATCAATCACGCGCTTGAAGCTATAGGGGATTGCGATCGTCGCCAGCGAAGTGACGGTGAGCGCGGCGCAAGCCGCGGCGATCCTGCCGGGATAGCGGCGCGCGTGCTCCCACACCAACGCGAGATTGCCGAGACGGCGGCGAGGGGCTTCGGTGGGCGCTTCGGTGGACATGTATCGCGCCTAGCAGGGGCGCTCTTCCGGCTCAACGGCGCGGGCGTGCCAACGGAGCGTGCCGAAAGCTGCTTCGCGATTGCAGCATTTTAATTTGTCATCGACCCGAAACGGTTTACCTAGTTTGAATTCAAAGGTTCGGCAGCACAGGATACCCGATGCTCTACGACGCATATGAATTCCAGCGATCGGTGCTCGCCAGCGCGGGGGCGTGGGCCAATTTCGGCGCGGGCATGTTGCAGAATCCGGCAAACCCATTCGCCTATTTCGGCGGCGGCACGGTGATGGCCTCCGCGCTTGAGGTGTTCGCCCATGCCGCCGCGCCGCGCGGCAAGCCGGCGTTCGGGCTCGATCGCACTATCGTCGATGGCCGCGAAGTCGATGTGATCGAGGAAATCGTGCTGCAAAAGCCGTTCGGCCAGCTCAAGCGCTTCGTGCGCAAGGGCGTGACGGGCGGGCCGAAGCTGCTGATCGTCGCGCCCATGTCGGGCCATTTCGCCACGCTGCTGCGCGGCACGGTGGAGCGGATGCTGCCGACGTGCGATGTTTACATCACCGATTGGCGCGATGCGCGGCAGGTGCCGCTGTCCGAAGGCTTCTTCGATCTCGACGATTATGTCGATTATCTCGTTGAATTCATGGAGGCGATCGGGCCGGGCGCGCATATGCTCGCGGTGTGCCAGCCTTCGGTGCCCTGTTACGCGGCGGCGGCGCTGATGAGCGCGGACAAGAATCCGTGCCGACCGAAGACGCTCACCATGATGGGCGGCCCGATCGACACGCGCGAAGCGCCGACAGCGGTGAACACGCTCGCCACCGAGCGGCCACATGCGTGGTTCAGCCAGAATGTCATCGCCACCGTGCCGATGATGTATCCGGGCGCGGGGCGGCGGGTCTATCCCGGATTCCTCCAGCTCACCGGCTTCATGTCGATGAACCTTGGCAATCACATGATGAGCCACTGGCAGATGTTCAAACATCTCGTGCGTGGCGATGGCGAAAGCGCGGAGGCGACCAAGGAATTCTACGACGAATATCGCTCGGTCTGCGACATGACCGAGGAATTCTACCTCCAGACGATCGACGTGGTGTTCCAGGAACACAAGCTGCCGAAGGGCGAGATGACGCATCGCGGGCGGGCGATTGATCTTGGCGCGATCACCGATATCGCGTTGCTGGCGGTGGAGGGCGAACGGGACGATATCTCCGGCATCGGGCAGACCAAAGCGGCGCTGACGCTGGCGACGAACCTTCCGGACGAGAAGAAGCAATATCTGCTTGCGGAAGGCGTTGGCCATTACGGCATTTTCAACGGCTCCAAATGGCGCGATCGCATCGCGCCGGTGGTGGAGCGGTGGATCGCCGATCACGACTGATCGGGTTGCGCGTGCCCCGGCGCGGCCGGGGGCGTATCGCGGCTTAATTCTTGAGCCGCCAGCCGGTGCGAAACACCACGGCGATCGTGGCGAGGCACGCGGCAAGCAGCCCGAGCGTGACGGTGAGGCTCACCGCCACCGCCACGTCGCTGGTGCCGAAGAAGGTCCAGCGAAAGCCATTGATAAGATAGACGACCGGGTTGAACAGCGTCACCGTCCGCCATGGTTCGGGCAGGATATGCACCGAATAGAATGCGCCGCCGAGAAAGGTCAGCGGGGTGACGATCAGCAGCGGGATCACCTGCAATTGTTCGAAGCCCTTGGCGAAAATGCCGATGACGAAGCCGAACATGCAGAAGGTGACCGAAACAAGCACGAGATAGCCGATCATCGCGAACGGATGCTGGACGGTGAGATCGACGAAGATATGCGCGGTCGCGAAGATGATGAGCGCGATCAGCAAAGATTTGCTCGCCGCCGCGCCGACATAGCCGAGCACCGTTTCGAACGGCGATAGCGGCGCGGAGAGCAGTTCATAGATCGTGCCGGTGAAGCGCGGCATATAGATGCCGAAACTGCCGTTCATGATGCTTTCGGAAAAGATCGCGAGCAGCATCAGCCCCGGCACGATGAACGCGCCGTAAGGCACGCCCGACACTTCGCGCATCTGCGATCCGATCGCCGAGCCGAACACGATGAAATAGAGCGAGGTGGTGATGACCGGCACCAGCAGGCTGGTCCAGATCGTGCGGCCGAAGCGCGCCATTTCAAAGCGGTAGAGCGCCCAGACGCCGTTGAGGTTCATCGCCGTTCTTCCCCCACCAGATCGACGAATATGTCCTCCAGGCTCGATCGCGACGTTTCCAGATCCTTGAATGCGATCCCGCGATCGGAAAGCGCGCGCAGCAGCGAGGGGACGCCGGTATGCTCGGCCTGCGCATCGAAAACGTAGCGCAGGGTGTGGCCGTCATTCTCCAGGCGCGGGCTCCATTGCTCCAGCCCGTCCGGCAGCGCCGCGAGCGGCTCGACCAGCGCCAGTTCCAGCTCGCGGCGCCCCAGCTTGCGCATCAGCGCGGCCTTCTCCTCGACCAGCAGCAGCTTGCCACGGTTGATTACGCCCACGCGGTCGGCCATTTCCTCGGCCTCCTCGATATAATGCGTGGTGAGGATGATCGTCGCGCCCGCATCGCGCAGCCGATGGACCAGCTTCCACATATCGCGGCGCAGCGCGACATCGACGCCGGCGGTCGGCTCGTCGAGGAACAGGATCTGCGGCTCATGCGCCAGCGCCTTGGCGATCAGCACGCGGCGCTTCATCCCCCCGGAAAGCTCCAGAATCCGCGCCTTGCGCTTGTCCCACAGCGAAAGATCACGCAGGATCTGCTCGATATAGGCCGGGTTCGGGCCATGGCCGAACAGCCGGCGCGAAAAGGTGACGGTGGCGAGCACGCTTTCGAACGAATCGGTCGAAAGCTCCTGCGGCACCAGCCCGATCGCGCGCCGCGCCGCCTTGTAATCGCGGATCGCGTCATGCCCGGCGACGGTGATCGTGCCCGCCGATGGCTTGACGATGCCGCAGATGATGCTGATGAGCGTTGTCTTGCCCGCGCCATTGGGGCCGAGCAGCGCGAAAATCTCCCCCTTGCGGATCGCGAGATCGACCGGCTCCAGCGCGGTTACGCCGCCGGCATAGGTTTTGGCGACGCCCTCAACGCGGAGGATCGCCTCGCCGGTCACGAACGCGCGGCCCGCGCGGCGGCGATCGCCTCCTGCAATTTGTCGAGCGGCAACGCGCCGGATAATACGCGATCGCCGACGATCCAGCTCGGCGTGCCGCGCATCCCGAGTTTGGCGGTGGTGGCGAGGTTGTTGCGGATTTCGTCGTCGGCATCCGACGGCGTCTTGGCGAGATCGACCCCGGCGGCGCGCGCGGCGGCGGCGATCGTCTGGTCGCTCACCGGGCCGCCGGCATAAAGCGCGTCGTGGAATGCCTTGAACTTGCCCTGCGACGCGGCGGTGAGCGAGGCGCGCGCGGCGGTGAGGCTGGTTTCGGCCAGCACCGGCATTTCGCGGAACACGATGCGCAGCTTCGGATCGGCCTGCACCAGCTTTTCCAGCGTCGGCAGGCTGGCGCGGCAATAGCCGCAATTGTAATCGTAATATTCAACCAGCGTCACATCGCCGTTCGGATTGCCCATATAGGCGTTGCCATAAGGCGTCTCGATCGCCGAGCGCATCGAGCCGATCACCTTGGCGTTCTCGCGATCGTTTAGCCGCTGCATCGCCTCGGGGATGATATCCGGATTGGCGAGGATATAGTCGCGCACGGTGTGTTCGATGCGCGCGCGATCGCCATCGGAAAGCGCGCCCGGCGCGATACGTTCGGCGAGCCAGGTGCCGCCCGCGCCAAACGCCGCGCCGATCACCACCAGCGCCACCAACAGGGTACGGTTCATCTGGATGAAGTCTCGGCTTGAAAGGATAGCGCATCAAACGACACCCCGGCCATTCCCGCGCGGGCGGGAATCCGGAAGCACTGCGGTTGCGGCTCCATCATGGAGACCTGCGAGAATGGATTCCCGCCTGCGCGGGAATGACGGGGCGGCGATTTCATTTGCGTTTATACTTCTTCGGGTTGTCGTTCATGTCGTTCTGCGCCGTCATCGCGATATCCTGCGCGCGAATCCAGTCCGGCGTATTCTGCGGGATGCCGGCCATCGCGATCCGCGCGGTATAGGCGGCGGTGCGCATGTCGCCGTTCATGCTCGCGGTTTCCGCGGTGGCGAGCGCGGCGCGCGCCTGGTCGCCGCTCTGTTCATAAGCGGTGCCGAGTTGATACCAGGCGAAGGGATTCTCGTCATCGCGCGCCACCGCCGTGCGCAGCACCTTGATCGCTTCGGGCAGATTGGCCTTGTTCTCCGTCGCGATCAGCGCGTGGCCGAAGGTGGTGGCGATCAGCGGATTGTTGCGTGACAATTCGGTCGCCGCGCGCAGCGGCGCCAGCGCCTCGTTCGGCTTGCCCGCCTCAAGCAGGATCTGGCCTTTGATCTCAAGGAAATATGGGTCGTTCGGCGCGGCCTTTACCAGCGCGTTCGCTTCCGCATCGGCTTTGTCGGGGAAGCCGGCCTTGTGATAGGCATAAGCCCGCGCGTAATGCGCGTAGATCGACTGGTTGCTTTCGGGATAGGCGGCGAGCGTGCGTGGCGCGGGGTTCACATAGCCCGCGAGCTTCGCCTTGACGCGCAGGAACCGTTCCTGAAGCGCGGGATCGGGCGGGGTGTTATAGGCCGGGGAGGCGGTGATATCCGCCGTCATCGTCTGGATGCGATCGCCCGACAGGGGGTGGGTCTGCATGAACGGGTCGATATTGTTGAGCCCGTAGCGATATTCCTGCTGTTGCAGCGTCTTGAAGAAAGACAGCATCCCCTTGCCGGTGATCCCGGCGGTGTTGAGATATTTCACCGCGCTGGCGTCCGCGGTCGATTCCTGCGTGCGGGTGAAGGCGAGGAACTTGCCCAGCGCGGCCTGTTGTCCAGCGGCCATCACGCCCATGCCCGCTTCGCCCGCACCAGCGGCGGCGGCGGCGATGCCCAGCACCATGCTGAGCAGATAGATCGCCATCGCGGGCTTCGTCCCCGCGCTCGCGTTGACGATATGGCCGTCGGCGATGTGGCCGAGTTCATGGGCGATCACGCCCTGCACCTGATTGGCGTTGTCGGCGCTCTGGATCAGGCCGGAGTGGATATAGACGATCTGGCCGCCGGCCACGAAGGCGTTGATCGAATCATCGTTGACCAGCGCGAATTGCACGTCGCGCGGGCTTAGCCCGGCGGCCTTCACCAGCGGCGCGGACATGTCGCGGAGCAGGGATTCGGTTTCCGCGTCGCGCAACAGCGATTGCGCATGGGCCGGTTGCGCCCAGATGAGGATGGCCGTGGCAAAGGCGGCCAGCGTCCGCTTCATCGAAAGACTTCTTTCCTGCGCATGGCCCGTAAATGGGCGGAGACGACCGGGTTTCTGCGACGGTTGCGATGAACCGACGCTGAAACCCGGTCGCCCACGATCAC
The DNA here is from genome assembly GCF_937871615.1 of uncultured Sphingomonas sp. Classification (GTDB taxonomy): domain Bacteria; phylum Pseudomonadota; class Alphaproteobacteria; order Sphingomonadales; family Sphingomonadaceae; genus Sphingomonas. Next base: position 16,097 of record NZ_CALMPA010000012.1, read on the forward strand.
GCGCCGAACGTCCGCTGCCACCAGCCGCGGCGTGGCGCGCCGGACGCATCGTCTGCGGCGTCACTCTCGCCAGCGTTCGCCTCGGCGGCATCGCTTGCGGTCGCGGCGGCGGGCGCTTCGGCCTCCGCCGCTGCGTCCGCCTTCTTGCGGCGAGTGCGCTTGGGCTTGGCGGGCGCTTCCGCTGCTGCATCGGCAGCGGGTTCGGCGGGCGTCGCCGCAGCGGCGACTGCCGCCTCCGCTTCGATATCCGCCTTCTTGCGGCGGGTGCGCTTCGGCTTGGGCGCCGGCTCCTCGGTCGGCTCCGCAGGGGCCGGAGCCTCGGCTGCGGGCGCCTCCGTGGTGGCGGTTGCCTCCGCCTTGCCGGCAGCGCGCGCGCGCGGGCGGCGGCGCGTTTTCGGCGCGGCTTCCACTGCGACCGGGGCCTCGACGGCTTCCGGCTCGGCGGTCACGACCGCGACTGTTTCTTCCGCGACCGGGGCCTCCTCGTTCGCCTCTTCGGAGGTCACGCCCGCTTCGTCGCGATTCCGGCCACGGCCACGGCGCCCGCGACGGTTGCGACGACGACCGCCCTCGCGCTCGCCCTCGGCCCGCGCCTCGCCGGCTTCGTGATGCTCGTCGGCGTCGGCTTCCGCCTCGTCATCGGCGGCCTCATCGGCAACGCCATCCTCGGACACCTCACCCTCGGGGCGAGCCCGACCGCGACGACCACGGCGACGGCGACGGCGACGCCCGCCTTCGCCTTCCTCACGCGGGCGATCGGTGCGGCGGTCCTCGGCGGCTGCTCCCTCCTCGTCCTCGGCGTCGATCTCGTCCTCGAACTCCTCGGGGTAATCCTCCTCGATCTCCTCGACCGGGGCGGCGAACTTCGGCGCATAGGCGGGCGGCGGGCCGGATGCCTCGACCGACATGCGCGCGCCTTCCTGTTCCCCATCGGGGAGGATTTCGACGCGGACGCCGTAGCGATCCTCGATCTCCGCGATATCGGCGCGCTTGCGGTTGAGGACATAGACCGCCGCCTCGACGCTGGCGCGCAGCGTGAGCAACGAGCCGCGACCGCGCGCCGCTTCGTCCTCGATCAGCCGCAGCGCGGAGAGGCCGGCGGACGATGCGGTGCGGACGAGCCCAGTGCCCTCGCAATGCGGGCAGGCGCGGGTCGATGCCTCCAGCACGCCGGTGCGCAGGCGCTGGCGGCTCATTTCCATCAGGCCGAAGGACGAGATGCGGCCGACCTGGATGCGGGCGCGATCGTTCTTCAGCGCCTCCTTCATCGCCTTCTCGACCTTCCGGACATTGGAATTGTTATCCATGTCGATGAAGTCGATCACGACGAGGCCGGCCATGTCGCGCAGGCGCAACTGGCGCGCGATTTCGTGCGCGGCCTCAAGATTGGTCGCTGTCGCGGTCTGCTCGATATTGTGCTCGCGCGTCGAGCGGCCCGAGTTGATGTCGATCGAGACGAGCGCCTCGGTCGGGTTGATGACCAGATAGCCGCCGGATTTGAGCTGCACCACCGGATGATACATCGCGGCGAGCTGATCCTCGACATGGCTGCGCTGGAACAGCGGGATCGGATCGCTGTAATGCTGCACCCGCCGCGCGTGGCTGGGCATCAGCAGCTTCATGAATTCCTTCGCCTGGCGATACCCCTCATCGCCCTCGACGATCACCTCGTCGATATCCTTGTTATAGATATCGCGGATCGCGCGCTTGATGAGATCGCTGTCGCCATAAACCAGCGCCGGCGCGGACGAGGAGAGCGTCTGCTCGCGGATACCATCCCACAGCCGGGCGAGATAATCGAAATCCCGCTTGATCTCGACCTTGGTGCGCTGCAACCCGGCGGTGCGGACGATGCAGCCCATCGACGATGGCAGCTTCAGATCCGCCATGATCGCCTTCAGCCGCTTGCGATCGCTCGCGTTCGAAATCTTGCGCGAGATGCCGCCGCCGTGCGACGTATTCGGCATCAGCACACAATAGCGGCCCGCGAGGCTGAGATAGGTGGTGAGCGCCGCGCCCTTGTTGCCGCGTTCTTCCTTCACGACCTGCACCAGCAGCACCTGGCGGCGGCGGATCACGTCCTGAATCTTGTAGCGGCGGCGCAGGTTCATGCGGCGCTGGCGCAGCGCCTCCACCTGATCGTCGTTGACGGTCGAGCGGGCCGGGCGCGCTTCGCCATCTAGCTCATCGGCGTCCGTGCCGCCATTGTCGTCGAACTGCTCGCCATCCTCGTCGGACGCCTCATCGGCCTCCTCGGCGGCTTCCTGTTCGGCGCGCAGGGCAGCTTCCTCGGCGGCGTGCTCCGCCTCCTCACGCAGCAATGCGTCGCGATCCTCCTTGGGGATCTGATAATAATCCGGGTGGATTTCCGAGAAAGCGAGGAAGCCGTGGCGATTGCCGCCGTAATCGACGAACGCCGCCTGAAGCGATGGTTCGACGCGGGTTACCTTGGCGAGATAGATATTGCCCTTGAGCTGCTTGCGCTCGGCGCTTTCGAAATCGAATTCCTCGATCCGGTTACCCTTGACCACCGCCACGCGGGTTTCTTCCCGGTGGCGTGCGTCGATCAGCATACGCATTGTCATTGAATAGTCTCCGCGCACGGGCGCCGAATGGCGGCGCTGCCGTGCGATAATCTGGCGCGGGCCGGGCGACGTGCCCGACCGTGCGAATTGTTGGTGAAATCGCCTTCGTCCGCGCCGCACGCCGGGGCGCGTCGCCCCGGAACAAGCCCAAACCCGCGCCGCCGGCGAGAGCCGGGCGGTTCAGCGGTGGGGAAAGATGCGGCATGTGAACGTCAACCTGATAGCCCGATCCCGCGAAAAAGCGGGCGGGCGGTGGGCCGGAAGTGAGCGCGAACAACACGCGCCTTTCCGGTCAAGGTGGTGACTAGCACCGGACTTGTCACGCATCAACCGGCACGTCCTGCCGCAAAACGCTCGTCGCGGCGTCAAGCCCCTGTTAACCCGTATAATGTCAGGCTTTATGGTGAATCGCCCCAACGCAGGGAGGGGCGGGAAAGGGCGATGAGGGCGGCACGGATGGTGGGGCGATGGGCCGATACGGTCGCGCGGCGATGGTGTCGCGCTTCGGCGGCGGTCGTCCTCGCGCTGCTCGCCGGTGTCGCCGATGCCGCGACCGTGCGGCAGATCGAAATCGAACATGATCGCGTGCTGATCCATTTCGATGATGCGGTCGGGCAGGCATCGAGCTTCGTGCTCGATGCGCCGCGCCGGATCGCGATCGACATTGATGGCGCGCGCCCCGGCCCGTCGCTGGCGGGGGATGGCGCGGTTGCCGCGATCCGCCAGGGCTGGCGCGGCAGCGATGGCGCGCGCGTCGTGCTCGATCTGGAACGGCCGATGATCGTTTCGGGCGGCGAGTTTCGCGATGCCGGGCGCACGCTGGAACTGACGCTGGAGCGGGCCAATGCGCGCCGCTTCGCTGAGGCGAGCGGGGAACGCCCGCTGAGCTTTCTGCCGTTTCATTTCGGAGACAGTAGGCCGAAGTACAAGATTTCCGTTCCTGTTCCGCCGGCGAAGCGCGCGCCGTTGCCGCGCGTGTCGGGCGCTGCCGATCGTCCGCTGGTGGTGATAGATGCGGGGCATGGCGGGGTGGATCCCGGCGCGATCAACACCGAGAGCGGGTTGCGCGAAAAGGACGTTACGCTGAAGATCGCACGGGCGATCCGCGACAGGCTCGTCGCCTCGGGCCGCGTGCGGGTGGCGCTGACGCGTGACGACGATCGCTATCTGGTGCTGCGCGAACGCTTCGGGATCGCGCGGCGGCTGCACGCCGATCTGTTCATCTCGATCCATTGCGACAGCGTGGGCGCGGGGGATGCCAGCGGCGCGACCGCCTATACGCTGTCGGAAGTCGCGTCGGACAAGGAAGCCGCGCGGCTGGCGGCGCGCGAGAACAAGGCCGATATCATCGCCGGGGTCGATCTCGATCAGAACCCGGATGTCTCTTCGATCCTGATCGACCTCACGCAGCGCGAGACGATGAACGCGTCCGCAGGTTTCGCCCGATTGCTGGGGCGCGAGGCCGCGCCGCTGATGCCGGTGAAGGCGAATTTTCATCGCATGGCATCGCTAATGGTGCTGAAGGCGCCGGATATGCCCTCGATCCTGTTCGAGACGGGATACATCTCCAATCCGCAGGATGCCGCCTTCCTCGACAGCAAGGCCGGGCGCGAGCGGATCGCGGAGAGCGTGAAACGCGCGGTGGAAATCCATTTCGCGCGGCGCGTCGCCGCAAAATAGCTGTCGTGCGACGGGTGGTCGAGGCTTGGGCTTCCCCAGCCGGGCAATCCTGCTAAACACCGGCGTCGCGTATGGCGTCTTCTCCTCCCGAACCCGCGACGATCAAGCTGCATCGTAATTCTGGCCGCCTGCGTCAGGCGCTCGGCGAAGCATGGGCGAAGCGCTGGGTGAAGCTCGTCGCTGCGCTGGCCGCGCTGCTGGTGGTGGCATTTGGCGTGTTCTGGCTGATCTTCGCGCGCGATCTGCCGTCGGTCGATCAGTTGCGCACTTATGAGCCGCCGCTGCCCACCAACGTGCGCGGAATCGACGGCGCGCCGATCTATTCCTATGCGCGCGAACGCCGGGTGGAGCTGTCGTTCGCCGAATATCCGCCGCTGCTCGTCAAGGCATTCCTCGCGGCGGAAGATAAAAGCTTCTTCGAGCATCACGGCGTCGATTATCCCGGCATCGCGGGCGCGGTGATTGATTATGTGTCGAAGCTCGGGTCTGGCCGGCGCGCGCGCGGTGGTTCGACGATCACCCAGCAGGTCGCGAAGAACCTCTTGATCGGCAACGCTTATTCGCCGACGCGCAAGGTGAAGGAAGCGATCCTCGCGTGGCGGATCGAGAATGCGCTGACCAAGCAGCAGATTCTCGAACTCTATCTCAACCAGATTTTTCTCGGTCGTAACGCTTATGGGGTGGAAGCTGCGAGCCACGCTTATTTCGACAAGGAACTGAATGAGCTGACGCTGCCGCAGATGGCCTATCTCGCCATCCTGCCGAAGGGGCCGGCGAATTACGATCCCTATCGCGATACCGAGCGCGCGATCACCCGCCGCAACTGGGCGCTGGGCGAGATGGCGAGGAACGGCTTCATCACCGCCGCCGAGCGCGATGCGGCGCAAGCGCAGCCGATCGGCGCGATTTCGCATCGTATGCCGAAATTCGAAAGTGTCGGCGGCTATTTCGTGGAGGAAGTGCGTCGCCAGTTGATCGACAAATATGGTGAAACGGCGCGTGACGGGCCGTATAGCGTCTATTCTGGCGGCTTGTGGGTGCGCACCTCGCTCGATCCGAAGATTCAGGCCTATGCCGCGCAGGCGTTGCGCGATGGCCTGATCCGTTACGATCGCGGGCGCGGCTGGGCGGGGCCGTTGCGGCATGTCGATTTCGAAGGCGATGGCTGGCTCGGCGCGCTGATCGGCACCAACATCGGCATCAACTATGCCGATTGGCGTGCCGCGATCGCGATCGCGCGGGATGGCGATGCGTGGCGCATCGGCTTCATCAACGGGCAGACGGGCGAGTTGCCGCGCGATCTGGCGCAGATGCCGGTGCGCGGGAAGGGCGGCAACGCGTTCGCGGCGATCAGGCCCGGAGATATTATCGCCGTCGCGCCCGAAGGGGGGCGGTTCGCGCTGCGCGCGGTGCCGAAGGTTTCGGGCGGGTTCGTCGTGCAGGAGCCGGCGACGGGGCGCATCCTCGCGATGCAGGGCGGCTTCGACAGCTCGATCCAGCCGTTCAACCGCGCGACACAGGCGATGCGGCAGCCGGGATCGACGATCAAGCCGATCGTCTATTCCGCCGCGCTGGAACACGGGATGACGCCGGCCTCGATCATCATCGACGGTCCGTTCTGCGTCTATCAGGGCGCGCGTCTGGGGCAGAAATGCTTCCGTAATTTCGGCAACAGCCGTGGCGCCGGGCCGCACACGTTGCGCTGGGGAATCGAGCAATCACGCAACCTGATGACGGTGCGTCTCGCCGCGCAGACCGGGATGACGAATGTTGTCGGGCTGATGAAGGCGATGAACATCGGCGATTACCAGCCCTATCTCTCCTATGCGCTCGGCGCCGGCGACACCACGGTGATGCGGATGGTCAATGCCTATGGCGTGCTCGCCAATCAGGGGCGCTGGCATTCGCCGACGCTCGTTGATTTCGTGCAGGATCGCCACGGCAAGGTGATCTGGCCGGAAAACTGGCGCGCGTGCGATCGCTGCAACATGCCCGATTGGGATGGCAAGGCGATGCCCCGCCCGGCGTCGCGCGGGCGCCAGGTGGTCGATGCAATGACCGCCTATCAGATGATCCACATCACCGAAGGCGTGATCCAGCGCGGCACCGCCACCGTGTTGCGCGATCTCGATCGCCCGATGTTCGGCAAGACGGGCACCAATTCCGGGCCGACCGACGTGTGGTTCATCGGCGGCACGCCGCAGATGGTCGGCGGGCTCTATATGGGCTACGACACACCGACCAACCTCGGCGGCTATGCGCAGGGCGGCACGATGGCCGCGCCGATCTTCAAGGAATTCGCGATCAAGGCCTATGACGGGCTGGAGAAGCTGCCGTTCCGCGCACCGGAAGGCATCCGCATGGTGCGTATCGACCGCGCATCCGGGCAGCCGGTGTTCGGCGTGTGGCCCTCGACCGGAGACCCCAGGCCAAGCGTGATCTGGGAAGCGTTCAAGCCGCAGAGCGAGGCGCGCCGCGCGCCGCGCCGCCCGGAAGCGGCGCCCAGCGCCGCCGCCACAACGGCTGCGGGGCCGCGCACGCAGGCCAATGACAGCGAATTCTTGCAGCGGCAGGGTGGAATCTACTAAGCCCCGCCGCCACACTTACGTTATCCCGGCGTGATCTGGCACTTCACGTTCGAAACGCGGGGTTTTGCCGCGTCGGATGATGCGACCTTTGGAGAATTGAAATGCGCGCCGAGGCGCAGGCCCATGTCGAGACGATCAAGGAGGCGCTGGCGCTGTTGCGTCGGTTCCTCGATTGGGACCGCGCGCTTCGCCGGCTCGACGAACTGAACGCACGGGTCGAAGATCCGACGCTGTGGGAAAATCCCAAGGCGGCGCAGGAAGTGATGCGCGAGCGTCGGCGGCTGGACGAGGCGATCGGCGCCACGCGCGCGATCGAGCGCGAACTCGCCGACACCAGCGAACTGATCGAGATGGCCGAGGCCGAAGGCGACGAGGAGATGGCGGGCGAGGGCACGCAGGCGCTCGCCCAACTCGCCGTGCGCGCGCAGCAGGACAAGGTGAAGGCGCTGCTCGCCGGTGAGGCCGACAGCAACGATACCTATCTGGAGATCAACGCCGGCGCCGGCGGCACCGAGAGCCAGGACTGGGCCGAGATGCTCCAGCGCATGTACACGCGCTGGGCCGAGCGGCGCGGCTACAAGGTGGAACTGGTGGATTATCATGCGGGCGAACAGGCCGGCATCAAATCCGCGACGCTGCTGGTGAAGGGTGAGAACGCCTATGGCTATGCCAAGGTGGAAAGCGGCGTGCACCGGCTGGTGCGCATTTCGCCCTATGACAGTTCGGCGCGGCGGCACACCAGCTTCTCGTCGGTGTGGGTCTATCCGGTGATCGACGATTCGATCGACATCGAGATCAACGACAGCGAATTGCGCATCGACACCTATCGCGCGTCGGGCGCGGGCGGGCAGCATATCAACACCACCGATTCGGCGGTGCGGATCACGCACTTGCCGACTGGGATCGTCGTCGCCTGCCAGAACCAGCGCAGCCAGCACAAGAACCGCGCAGAGGCCTATAACCAGCTCCGCGCGCGGCTCTACGAGCATGAACTGCGCAAGCGCGAGGAGGAGGCGAACGCGGTCAACGCCACCAAGACCGATATCGGCTGGGGGCATCAGATCCGTTCCTATGTGCTCCAGCCCTATCAACTGGTGAAGGATCTGCGCACGGGCACGACCTCCACGTCGCCCGGCGATGTGCTCGACGGCGATCTCGACGATTTCATGGCCGCAGCCCTGTCGCAGCGCGTGACGGGCGAGACGGTGGAGGTGGAGGACGTCGATTGAGGCTGGCGCCGCTCTCGCTCGTTCTGCTTGTGCTTGCCGGTTGCGACGGATCGCAGCCGCTGATCCGGCATAACGATCGCGAGCCGGGGCCGTTTCCCGCCGCCGATCGCCCGGTGGCGCATATCGTCTCCGCGCGCTGGTCGACCGAGGAAGCGCGCGATCGGCTGAACGAGGCGGGCGAGGTGATGGCGCGCGCGCGGATCGCACCCGGCATGACGGTCGCGGATATCGGCGCGGGCGAGGGCTATTACACGGTCCGCCTCGCGCAGCGCGTCGGCAAGGACGGGCGCGTGCTGGCGGAGGATATCATGCCGGCGGTGCGCGATGCACTGGCCGAGCGCGTCGCGCGCGAGCGGCTCGACAATGTCAGCGTCCGGCTGGGCGTGCCGGCGGACCCCAAGCTGCCGGAGGCGAGCTTCGACCGGATATTCATGGTGCACATGTACCATGAGATCGAGCAGCCATATGAGTTCCTGTGGCGGATGCGCCCGTCGCTTCGCCCCGACGGGCTGGTGGTGGTGGTCGACGCGAACCGACCGACCGCCGATCACGGCACGCCGCCCGCGCTGCTGAAATGCGAATTCGGCGCTGTCGGCTATCAATTGGTGAAGATCGAGAACATGCCGTCGGCGGGCGGCTATTTCGCGACGTTCAAGGCATCTGGCGCAAGACCGGACCCAACCGCGATCAAGCCCTGCCGCCAGCAATCGCTAGAGCAGGCCCCTGGCGCGAAGGCTGATGATGCGCCCACCCGCCAGCACCAGATGGTCGACGAGCCGGATTCCTAAGGCGTCCAGCGCCGTGGCGATCCGGCGCGTCGTCGCCAGATCGTCGCGCGTAGGCTCGGGCTTTCCCGATGGATGGTTGTGCGCCATCATCACCTGATCCGCGCCAAACGCCAGCGCATCGCCCGCGATCGCGCGGATCGGCACCTCCACTTCGGCGGCATGGCCCGACGGGACGTGACGCAGTGCGAGCAATCGTCCGGCCGAATCGAGATAGGCGAATATCGCGATCTCCGTGGTGGCGCGTGCGATCGGCAAAAACAGGCGGGTTATTTCCGGGTCGATCATCGCGGCACGATGCGGGGCGGCGAGGCGTTCGCCACCGCTTATCATCCGAAACGGATTCAACTGCGCCAATAACGGCGATGCCCTTGCGGCACGTGCCGGGGGCTGTCACTGCTGCGGCATGAGCGATGGGCGGCATTACGAGGATCAGTATCTGCGGCTGCTGCGCGACGTGTGGGAACACGGCGACGAGCGGCGCGACCGTACCGGCGTCGGCACGCGATCGCTGTTCGGCCCGACGCTGCGCTTCGATCTTTCGGGGAACCGCGTGCCATTGCTCACCACCAAGCGCGTCGCGTGGAAAACCGCCGCGCGCGAGATGCTGTGGTTCCTCACCGGCGACACTAATATCCGCGAACTGGTGCGCCAGAAGGTGCATATCTGGACCGACTGGCCGCTTGACCATTATCGCCGCGAAACCGGCGAGGCGATCGACCGCGATGCGTTCGAGGCGCGTATCCTTGGCGATGATGCGTTCGCCGCAGCCTGGGGCGATCTCGGCCCGGTCTATGGCAAGCAATGGGTGAAATGGGACACCTATGAACCGGCGGGCGAGGGGCTGTTCCGGCGCGGTGCCCCGGTCAACCAGATCGCGGAACTGGTGCACGCGATCCGGCACAACCCCAGCTCGCGGCGGCTGCTGTTCACCGGCTGGAATGTCGCGGAGCTTGGTGGGATGGCGCTGCCGCCGTGCCACATGACCTATCAATATCATGTCGCGGGCGGGCGTTTGTCGGGCATGTTGTGGCAGCGTTCGTGCGATCTTGGCCTTGGTTTCGCGTTCAACGCCTTTTCGGCGGCGATGCTGCTCAGGATGCTGGCGCAGCAATGCGATCTGGAGCCGGGCGAACTGGTGTGGAGCGCGGGCGACGCGCATATCTATCTCAACCACGCGCATCTGGTGGAGGAGACGCTGGCGCGCTCCCCGCGTGGCGCGCCGCGCCTTCATATCGCGCGGCGGCCCAACTCGATCTTCGATTACCGGATCGAGGATTTTTCGGTGAGCGATTATGATCCGCATCCGCATATCGCTGCGCCGGTGGCGGTTTAGGGCCGACGCGACATTCAACCCATGCCGGCCTGCAAATGGCGGTTTCCCGCGCTTTTCGGTGCTCACGTACCTTTAGTACGCTGCGCTTGCGGGTCACGGAAACCACCATTTTCCGCTCGACCTGACCTGAATGTCGATTGGCCCTAGAACGCCGCGTCGGCGAATATCTCGCGCAGGAAGGCGATGAACGCGGTGACCGCCGGCAGGACGGTGGGCGCGGCGGGATGGACGGCATAGATGCCGACATCGGCCGATCCCTCCCATTGCGGCAACACGCGGACCAGCGCGCCACGCTCCAGCGCGTCGCTCACATCCCATAGCGAGCGCAGCGCGATGCCGGACCCGGTCAGCGCCAGTTCGCGCACGATCTCGCTGGAATTGGTGGCAACCGCGCTCGGCTGATCCACCGTCGCGCGGCGCGTGCCGCTCACCAGCCGCCATGGCATTTGCCCGCTCGCGGCGAGCAGCCGCTGCTCCGCGAGCGCCGCGATCGTTTCCGGCGCGCCATGCCGCGCAAGATAAGCCGGCGCGGCGCACAGCAGACGGTGGCTGGTGCCCAGGCGATGCGCGACGAGGCCCGATGCGATCTGTGGCGCGATGCGGATCGCAAGGTCTATGCGCTGGGCCAGCAGGTCGTCGAACCCGTCGGACAGGTTGAACTCCAGCGCGACAGCGGGATAGGCATCCAGAAAGCGGTGGAGGCGCGGCGCGATATGCAGCCGCCCGAACGACGTGGGTGCGGACACGCGCAGCGGGCCGCCGGGCGCGGCGCTCACCCCGGTGAGGCGCGCCTCCGCCGCCCGAACATCAGCAAGGATCGTCGTAAGATCGGCGTGGAAACGGGCGCCCGCCTCGGTCAGCGCGAGGCGCCGCGTGGTGCGATGGACGAGGCGCACGGCGAGCCGTTCCTCCAGCCGTGCCAGCCTTTTCGACACCATCGCCGGCGAGATGCCGAGCGCGCGACCGGCGGCGGAAAGGCTGCCGGCTTCGACAACCTGCGCGAAAAGCTCATAATCCGGATCGAGCATCATTCATTCCGTTTTGGAAAAGCTGCTTCAATTTCTTCAAGTCTACCGATCAGGTGGTGGATGGTCTATCCGGGGCGTCAAAGGAGCGTGCGATGGCGATGGTCGACAAGGCGGGCTTACGGGTTGCGGAAGAACTGGCGCGGTTCGTGGATGGGCGGGCGTTGCCCGGCACGGGGATTGCGGCGGAGGATTTCTGGCGCAATGCAGCGGCGATCTTCGCCGATCTCGCCCCGGAGAACCGCGCGCTGCTGGCCGAGCGCGAGCGGCTGCAACAGGCGATCGACGCGCGTTACATGGCCGGCGAAGCGGTGGACGCGGCATTCCTGCGCGGCATCGGTTATCTCGCCGACGAGCCGGCGCCGTTCACCGTCGCCACCGCCAATGTCGATGACGAGATTGCGCGGCTCGCCGGGCCGCAACTCGTCGTGCCGATCCTCAATGCGCGCTTCCTGCTCAACGCGGCCAATGCGCGCTGGGGTAGCCTCTATGACGCGCTCTACGGCACGGACGCGATTCCCGGCACGGCGGCGGGCGGCTATGATGCGGCGCGTGGCAGCCAGGTGATTGCCTGGGCCAAAGCGTTCCTTGATGAAGCGGTGCCGCTCGCGCGCGGTTCATGGGCGGAGCTTGCAGGTGATCCGGTGCTTCGCGATCCGGCGCAACTGGTGGGGCAGACGGATAAGGCGCGGCTTTATCGCCACAACGGGCTGCATATCGAGGTCATATTCGATCGCGATCATCCGATCGGGCGCGACGATCCGGCGGGGATCGCCGATGTGGTGCTGGAATCAGCGCTCACCACGATCTGCGATCTGGAGGATTCGGTCGCGGCGGTGGATGCGGTGGACAAGGTGGCGGCCTATGCCAACTGGCTGGGGCTGATGCGCGGCGATCTGGAGGAGACGTTCGAAAAGAACGGTCGCCGCATGACGCGGCGGTTGAACGATGACCGGCGCTATATCGCCATTGATGGCTCCTGCCTCACCTTGCCGGGGCGCAGCCTGCTGCTGGTCCGCAACGTCGGCCATCTGATGACCAATCCGGCGGTGATGCTGCCCGACGGCAACGAGGCGCCGGAGGGCATTCTCGACGCGATCGTCACCAGCCTGATCGCGCTGCATGATCTCAAGCGGCAGGGCGGGATGGCGAACAGCCGCGCGGGGTCGATCTATATCGTCAAGCCGAAGATGCATGGCCCCGCCGAATGCGCGTTCGCCGATCGGCTGTTCGATCGGGTCGAAGACCTGCTGGGGCTCGCGCGCCACACGATCAAGGTGGGGGTGATGGATGAGGAGCGCCGCACCTCCGCCAATCTCGCGGCGTGCATCCACGCGGTGAAGGATCGCATCATGTTCATCAATACCGGGTTCCTCGATCGCACCGGCGATGAGATGCACACCGCGATGCGTGCCGGCCCGATGATCCGCAAAAGCGAGATGAAGGCGGCGCCGTGGATCGCGGCTTATGAGGATCGCAACGTCCAGATCGGCCTTGCCTGCGGTCTTTCGAGGCGCGCGCAGATCGGCAAGGGCATGTGGGCGGCGCCAGACAGGATGGCCGAGATGCTCGATCAGAAGATCGGGCACCCGCGATCGGGCGCCAACACCGCATGGGTGCCATCGCCAACCGCCGCGACTCTGCACGCGACGCATTATCACCGCGTCGACGTGTTTGCGCGGCAGCGGGCGCGCGCCGCCGAGCCAATCGCGCCGCTGGAAAAGCTGCTGACCGTTCCGGTCGCGAGCGGACGCAATTGGCAGCCGGACGAGGTGCGCGAGGAACTCGATAATAACGCGCAAGGGATCCTTGGTTATGTCGTGCGCTGGATCGACCAGGGGATCGGCTGCTCCAAGGTGCCCGACATCCACGATGTGGGGCTGATGGAAGATCGCGCAACCTTGCGTATCTCGTCGCAGCATATCGCCAACTGGCTGCTGCACGGCGTCGCGAGCCGGGAGCAGGTGGACGAAGCCTTCACCCGTATGGTCGCGAAGGTCGATGCCCAGAATATTGGCGACGCCGCTTACCGGCCGATGGCACGGGAAGGGGATGCGAATCTCGCGCTCCGCGCGGCGAAGGCGCTGGTGTACGAAGGCGTCGCGCAGCCGAGCGGCTATACCGAGCCGCTGCTTCACCGCTTCCGTGCGGAGGCGAAAGCCCGTGGGTAGCGCGCTTCCGTTCGACGCGAGATTCCCCTAACCTTCCGCGCATGATCGCATCGGTTCACCCATCGTTCAGCCGTATTGACTACATACGTAGTCAATACTTGGGGAGACGGTGCGATGCGAGACTATCTCATCACGATCATCACCGCCACGGCGGCGGCATGGCTGCTCCAGCATACGGCGCCGCCATCGCCGGTGGTCGCGGCCCGCGCGACGGCGCCAACGGGTGCGGCCACGCACTGAAACGGGGGTGGCGGGCATGACGCGGGTGTCGCTGCACCTCGCGCGCGCCGACAATGGCGTGATCGGCCGCGATGGCGGGCTTCCGTGGCATCTGCCGGCTGACCTGAAGCGCTTCAAGGCGCAGACGATGGGGCGCCCGATGATTATGGGCCGCAAGACTTTCGAGAGCTTTCCCGCGCCCTTGCCGGGGCGGCGCCACATCGTGCTGACCCGCGATCCATCGTGGCACGCGCATGGCGCCGAGATCGCCTCCACCGTCGCGGAAGCGCTGGCGCTGGCGGGGGAGGATGCGGCGGTGATCGGCGGCGCGGAGATATTCGCGCTGTTGCTGCCGTTCGCCGAGCGCGTCGAACTGACCGAGGTGCATCTTGCTGCGGAAGGCGATACGATCGTTCCGCCGTTCGATGGTTGGTGCGAGGTGGGGCGGGAAGATCACCCGGCGGCGGATGCGCGGCCAGCCTATAGCTTCGTCACACTCGCGCGGAAGGCGGACTGACGCGGCGATGCGCGTTGGTGTCGCGGCCTGGGCTGGCGCGGCGGGGATTGTTCCCCGCCGCGCGCCCTATCATGGATTGATGCCGATTAGGCGAGGCTGACGCGCGCGGCATGGCGATGCTTGCGCCGCAGCACGCCGCCGATCGCGCCAAAGCCGAGGATCATCAGCGCCCAGGTGGCGGGTTCGGGCACGGCGCCCGCAAGCCCCGAGATGCTGAACGCCGCGACCTGATCGGCGTGGAAACCCGCACCGGCCTGATAGAGTTGCCCGCCCGCCTTGGCATAACCCGGCACGCCGAGATTCGTCGGGCTGTAGAAACTCACGTCATAGCTGCCGGCGCCAAGCGCAAGGCCAGGCAGCGCGACCGTGATGAGCGCGGTATTGTTTCCGGTCAGCGTGGCCGAGACGAAAGCGGATGGATTGAACGTATAGGACGCGATCGTCGAGCCCGGCAGCCCGCCCGACAAAGTGTGGAAGCTGACGGTAGTTGCGGTGGGATAATTGTAATTCGCCTGGACCGCGAAGGTAATGCTGTTGAGCGTCGATGCGCTGCCGAGCGAGAAAGTGTCGAAAACCTGATAGCTACCGCCGCAACTGCTGCACCACGCATTGGTGGCGGGCGCGACCGTAAGATCGGGAAGCGACTGGAACAGCGTTGCCGCGGAGGCGGCGGCCGGCATTGCCAGGGTGAGCGCCGCTGCGGTGATTAAAAGGCGATTTTTCATTGGACCCCCTTGGTCGGGATCGGCGCCGGGATCGTGCTCCGATCAGGTTGTTAATCGCTCGTTAACAGGAATTGTCGCGCCTGGATCGCGTAATTTTCTGTCGCGCGGCCGAATGGCGTCCCAAATATGGATGAGGCGAACATGAGCGTTTTGAAACGAAAACAGCCGCCGCCCGCATCGCGGACGACGGCCCTTTTCGAACCGGACAAATGACTGCCCGGATCAGTCGTTCAGATATTCGCCCGCGGCTTCATCGCTGCCGTCCCCCGAAGCGACGACCGCGGCGAGTGGATCCTGGCCGCCGCCCTGCGCATCGCGCGTGGAACGGGCCAGTTCGGCGGCGTGCTCCTGCGCCGCGCTCACCGGTGCGGTGATCGCCATCGCCTCGGCCAGCTTGCGCTGTTGCACGCGGAGCGCCGCATCGCGCGAGGATGCCGCGACGCGCAGGCGGTTCATGCCCGCGCCGGTGCCCGCCGGGATAAGGCGGCCGACGATCACATTCTCCTTCAGGCCCATCAGGGTGTCCTGCTTGCCCTGAACGGCCGCCTCGGTGAGGACGCGCGTGGTTTCCTGGAACGACGCGGCCGAGATGAACGAGCGGGTCTGCAACGACGCCTTGGTGATGCCGAGAAGGATCGGCTTGCCCTGTGCGGGCTGCTGATTCTTCGCCAGCTTGTCGTTGGTCGCGTCCATCTCCTCGCGATCGACCTGCTCACCCTTGAGCAGCGTGGTGTCGCCGCCTTCGGTGATCTCAACCTTCTGCAACATCTGGCGGACGATCGTTTCGATGTGCTTGTCGTTGATCTTCACGCCCTGGAGACGATAGACCTCCTGGATTTCCGATACGAGATATTCGGCCAGCGGCTCGATCCCCATCGTTTCCAGAATGTCGTGCGGATTGGGCGAGCCGCCGATCAGATTGTCGCCGCGCTTGACGTAATCGCCTTCCTGAACGTCGATCACCTTCGACTTCGGCACCAGATATTCGACGACCTCGCTGCCATCCTCGGGCTGGATGCCGATCTTGCGCTTCGCCTTGTAATCCTTGCCGAACACGACCCGGCCGGAAACCTTGGCGATGATCGCCGCTTCCTTGGGGATACGCGCTTCGAACAGTTCGGCGACACGCGGCAGACCGCCGGTGATGTCGCGGGTCTTGGCGCTTTCGCGCGCGACACGCGCCAGCACGTCACCGGCCTGCACCGTGGCACCATCCTCGACCGACAGCACCGCGCCCGGCGCCAGCATATAGCGCGCGGTTTCGCCCGAACCCTCATCAAGCAGGGTGATGCGCGGACGCAGATCCTCCTTCGACTTGGTCCCGGCGCGGAATTCGGTGACGACGCGCTGGGCGATGCCCGTCGCTTCGTCGACCTGCTCGGCGAGCGTCTTGTTCTCGACGAGATCCTGGAACTTCACCGAGCCACCGGTTTCCGTAATCACCGGCATGGTGAACGGATCCCATTCGGCCATGCGATCGCCCTTGGAGACGATGTGGCCGTCGTCGAACATGACATAAGCGCCATAGGGGATGCGATCGACCGACAACTCGCGACCGTCCATATCCATGATCGCGATTTCGCCCGAACGGCTCAGCACGACGCGGCGGCCGCGCTGATCCTCGATCAGGCGCAGATCGCGGAATTCCACCGTACCATCGGCATGAGCCTCAAGGTTCGAGGTTTCGTTGAGCTGCGCTGCGCCGCCGATGTGGAAGGTACGCATGGTGAGCTGCGTGCCCGGCTCGCCGATCGACTGCGCCGCGATGACGCCCACCGCTTCGCCGATGTTGACCGGCGTACCGCGTGCGAGATCACGCCCGTAGCATTTGCCGCACACGCCGACCTTGGATTCGCAGACCAGCGGGCTGCGGATCTTGACCGCCTGAACGCCGGTGCCTTCGATCACCGTGACTGCCGCCTCGTCCAGCAACGTGCCGGTCGGGATGATGATCGCGTTGGTCTTGGTGTCTACGATATCTTCTGCCGTGGTGCGGCCAAGGATACGCTCGCCGAGCGACGCGATGGTCGAGCCGCCCTGCACGATCGCCTTCATCTCCAGCGCGCGCTCGGTGCCGCAATCTTCCTCGACGATGACGCAATCCTGCGAAACGTCGACGAGACGGCGGGTGAGGTAGCCCGAGTTGGCGGTTTTCAGCGCGGTATCCGCAAGGCCCTTGCGAGCGCCGTGGGTCGAGTTGAAATATTCAAGGACGGTCAGGCCTTCCTTGAAGTTCGAGATGATCGGCGTTTCGATGATCTCGCCCGACGGCTTGGCCATCAGGCCACGCATACCGGCAAGCTGCTTGATCTGCGCCTGCGAGCCACGCGCCCCGGAGTGCGCCATCATGTAGATCGAGTTGATCGGCAGTTCACGGCCCGTTTCCGGATCGTGCTTCACCGCCTTGATCTCGTTCATCATCGAATTCGCCACCTGATCGCCGCAACGGCTCCAGGCGTCGATCACCTTGTTGTACTTCTCCTGCTGCGTAATCAGGCCGTCCTGATATTGCTGCTCGAAGTCCTTCACCTGATCGCGCGTTTCGTCGACCAGCTTCTCCTTGTCGCCCGGAATGACCATGTCATCCTTGCCGAAGGAAATGCCGGCGCGGAACGCGTGGCGGAAACCGAGCGACATGATCGCGTCCGCGAACAGCACCGTTTCTTTCTGGCCGGTGTGACGATAGACCTCGTCGATAACGTCGGTGACGTCCTTCTTGGTCAGCAGGCGGTTGACCGTCTCGAACGGCACCTTGTGGCTCTTGGGCAGGCATTCGCCGAGCAGCATACGGCCCGGCGTGGTTTCATACCGCTTGAGATACTGGTTGCCCTGCTCGTCGGTCTGCGGAACGCGGCTGATGATCTTCGTATGCAGCGTGACGGCGCCGGCATTCAGTGCCTGATGCACCTCCTGCATGTCGCTCAGCAGCATCCCTTCGCCCGGCTCCTTCTGCTTCTCGATCGAGAGATAGTAGAGGCCCAGCACCATATCCTGCGACGGCACGATGATCGGCTTGCCGTTCGCAGGGCTCAGGATGTTGTTGGTCGACATCATCAGCACGCGCGCTTCAAGCTGCGCCTCAAGGCTCAGCGGAACGTGCACGGCCATCTGGTCGCCGTCGAAGTCGGCGTTGAACGCGGAGCAGACCAGCGGGTGAAGCTGGATCGCCTTGCCCTCGATCAGCACCGGCTCGAACGCCTGGATGCCAAGACGGTGCAGCGTCGGCGCGCGGTTCAGCAGCACCGGGTGTTCGCGGATCACCTCGTCCAGGATATCCCAGACTTCCTTGCGTTCCTTCTCGACCCACTTCTTCGCCTGCTTCAGGGTCATGGAGAGCCCCTTGGCGTCGAGACGCGCGTAGATGAACGGCTTGAACAGTTCGAGCGCCATCTTCTTGGGCAGGCCGCACTGGTGCAGCTTGAGTTCCGGCCCCGTCACGATGACCGAACGGCCCGAATAGTCGACGCGCTTGCCGAGCAGGTTCTGACGGAAGCGGCCCTGCTTGCCCTTGAGCATGTCGGACAGCGACTTCAGCGGGCGCTTGTTGGCGCCGGTGATCGTGCGGCCACGGCGGCCGTTGTCGAACAGCGCATCGACCGCTTCCTGCAACATGCGCTTTTCGTTGCGGACGATGATGTCCGGCGCGCGCAGTTCCATCAGCCGCTTCAGGCGGTTGTTGCGGTTGATGACGCGGCGATAGAGATCGTTGAGATCCGACGTCGCGAAGCGACCGCCATCGAGCGGCACCAGCGGGCGCAGCTCAGGCGGGATGACCGGGATGACCTCAAGGATCATCCACTCCGGCCGGTTGCCGGATTCGAGGAAGCTCTCGACGACCTTCAGCCGCTTGATGATCTTCTTCGGCTTCAGTTCGGACTTGGTGGTGGCCAGTTCCTCAAGAAGCTGCGTCTTCTCGCCCTCGAGATCGAGGCTTTCGAGCATGATACGCACGGCTTCCGCGCCGATCCCGGCGGAGAAAGCGTCCTCGCCATATTCGTCCTGCGCTTCGAGCAGTTCGTCCTCGGTGAGAAGCTGATACTTCTCAAGCGGGGTCAGGCCCGGCTCGATGACGATATAGGCTTCGAAATACAGTACGCGCTCAAGCTGTTTCAACTGCATGTCGAGCAGCAGGCCGATGCGCGATGGCAGTGATTTCAGGAACCAGATGTGCGCGACGGGCGCGGCCAGTTCGATATGGCCCATGCGCTCGCGACGGACCTTGGAGACGGTAACCTCCACGCCGCACTTTTCGCAGACGATGCCCTTGTATTTCATGCGCTTGTACTTGCCGCACAAGCATTCGTAATCCTTGATCGGGCCGAAAATGCGGGCGCAGAACAAGCCGTCGCGCTCGGGCTTGAACGTGCGATAGTTGATCGTTTCCGGCTTCTTGATCTCGCCGAACGACCAGGAGCGGATACGATCCGGGGAGGCGATGCCGATCTGGATCTGATCGAAGGTCTCGGGTTTCGCGATCGGGTTCGCGAAGGGGGTCATCTCGTTCATAATCTCATCCCTCTAGAGGGTAATTCTGCTGGGCGAAGGAAGGGCGGGGCGCCGCCAGCCGGCGACGCCCGCACCCGTTATTCCGCCGCTTCCGCGAGGCCGTCGTCCTCGTCCATCGACTTCAGGTCGACGTTGAGGCCGAGGCTGCGCATTTCCTTGACGAGCACGTTGAAGCTCTCCGGGATGCCGGCCTCGAACGTGTCGTCACCCTTGACGATCGCCTCATAGACCTTGGTGCGGCCGACAACGTCGTCGGACTTCACCGTCAGCATTTCCTGGAGCGTGTATGCCGCGCCATATGCCTGCAGCGCCCACACTTCCATTTCGCCGAAGCGCTGGCCGCCGAACTGCGCCTTGCCGCCCAGCGGCTGCTGGGTGACGAGGCTGTACGGCCCGATCGAGCGCGCGTGGATCTTGTCGTCAACAAGGTGGTGGAGCTTCAGCATGTAGATGATGCCCACCGTCACCTTGCGATCGAACTGATCGCCGGTGCGCCCGTCGAACAGGTCCGACTGGCCCGAGGTGTCGAGGCCCGCCAGCGCAAGCATGTTCGCCACATCCGCCTCGACCGCGCCGTCGAACACCGGGGTGCCCATCGGGACGCCGCCCTTGAGGTTCTGCGCCAGCTCGACGATCCCGTCGCCATCGCGGCTGTCGATATCCGCGAGATAATGCTCGCCATAGATCGTCTTGAGGCGATCCTTCACCGCTTCCGGCATCGCGCCGGCCTTGGCATCTGGGTTCGCCTCGCGCCAATCCTCCAGCGCCTGCGAAACCTGCTGGCCCAAGCCGCGCGCGGCCCAGCCGAGGTGGGTTTCGAAGATCTGCCCGACGTTCATGCGCGAAGGCACGCCCAGCGGGTTGAGCACCAGATCGACCGGGGTGCCGTCGGCGAGGAACGGCATGTCCTCCACCGGCAGGATGCGGCTGATGACGCCCTTGTTGCCGTGACGGCCGGCCATCTTGTCGCCCGGCTGAAGCTTGCGCTTCACCGCGACGAACACCTTGACCATCTTGAGCACGCCCGGCGGCAACTCGTCGCCACGCTCCAGCTTCTCGCGCCGGTCGTGGAACTTGTCGGTGATCCGCTTGGCGGCCTCGTCATACTGCGCCTTGACGGTTTCCAGATCGCTCTGGACCTTGTCGTCGGCCACGGCGAACTTCCACCATTCGTGGCGGTCCACCGAGTCCAGCACATCGGCGTCGATCGTCACGCCCTTCTTGAGGCCCTTGGGAGCCGCGGTCGCGACCTGATCCAGCAGCATCTCGCGCAGGCGCGACCAGGTGGCGCGGTTGAGGATCGTGCGCTCGTCGTCCGAGTCCTTCTTCAGGCGCTCGATCTCCTCGCGCTCGATCGCCATCGCGCGCTCGTCCTTGTCGATGCCGTGGCGGTTGAACACGCGCACGTCGACGATCGTGCCCGCCACGCCCGGCGGCAGCCGCAGCGAGGTGTCGCGCACGTCGCTCGCCTTCTCGCCGAAGATCGCGCGGAGGAGCTTTTCCTCCGGCGTCATCGGGCTTTCGCCCTTCGGCGTGATCTTGCCGACGAGAATGTCGCCCGGCTCGACCTCGGCGCCGATATAGACGATGCCCGCCTCGTCGAGGTTGCGCAGCGCCTCCTCGCCGACGTTCGGGATGTCGCGGGTGATATCCTCCGGCCCGAGCTTCGTATCGCGGGCGGCCACTTCGAACTCGTCGATGTGGATCGACGTGAACACGTCGTCCTTCACGATCCGTTCGGAGATGAGGATCGAATCCTCATAATTGTAGCCATTCCACGGCATGAACGCGACGAGCGCGTTGCGGCCCAGCGCCAGCTCGCCGAACTCGGTCGACGGGCCATCGGCGATGATATCGCCGGCGCGCACCACATCGCCCACCTTCACCAGCGGGCGCTGGTTGATGCAGGTCGACTGGTTAGAGCGCTGGAACTTCATCAGCGTGTAGATATCGACGCCCGATTCCTCGGCCGAAACCTCACCTGTCGCGCGGATGACGATACGGCTGGCATCGACCTGATCGACGATGCCGGCGCGCTTGGCGCCGATCGCCGCGCCCGAATCGCGCGCCACCGTTTCTTCCATGCCGGTGCCGACGAACGGCGCCTCGGCCTTGACCAGCGGCACAGCCTGGCGCTGCATGTTCGAGCCCATCAGCGCGCGGTTCGCGTCGTCGTTCTCAAGGAACGGGATGAGCGAGGCGGCGACCGACACGAGCTGCTTGGGCGACACGTCCATCAGCGTGATCTGATCGGGCAGCGCCATCAGGAATTCGCCCGCCTGACGCGAGGAAACCAGTTCCTCGGTGAAGCGGTTTTCCGCGTCCAGATCGGCGGATGCCTGCGCGATCGTGTGCTTGGCCTCCTCCATCGCCGACAGATAGACGACCTCGTTGGTCACCTTGCCGTCGATGATCTTGCGATACGGCGTTTCGATGAAGCCGTATTTATTGACGCGGCTGAACGACGCGAGGCTGTTGATAAGGCCGATGTTCGGGCCTTCCGGCGTTTCGATCGGGCAGATACGGCCATAATGCGTCGGATGGACGTCGCGGACCTCGAAGCCCGCGCGCTCGCGGGTGAGGCCGCCCGGCCCAAGCGCCGAAACGCGGCGCTTGTGCGTCACTTCGGAGAGCGGGTTGGTCTGGTCCATGAACTGCGAGAGCTGCGACGAGCCGAAGAACTCGCGCACCGCGGCGACCGCGGGCTTCGCGTTGATAAGATCGTTCGGCATGACGGTGGACACGTCGACCGAGGACATGCGCTCCTTCACCGCGCGCTCCATGCGCAACAGCCCGACGCGATACTGGTTTTCCAGCAACTCACCCACCGAGCGCACGCGCCGGTTGCCGAGATTGTCGATATCGTCGATTTCGCCCTTGCCGTCCTTCAGGTCGACGAGCGTTTTCACGACCGCAAGGATATCCTCGGTGCGCAGCGTCGTCACCGTATCCTCGGCGTCGAGATCGAGGCGCATGTTGAGCTTGACGCGACCGACCGCCGACAGATCGTAGCGATCCGGATCGAAGAACAGGCCCGCGAACAGCGCCTCGGCGGTCTCCAGCGTCGGCGGCTCGCCGGGGCGCATCACGCGATAGATGTCGCTCAGCGCCTGCTCGCGTTCCTCGGCCTTGTCGGCCTTCAGCGTGTTGCGGATCCACGCGCCGGTGGTGACATGGTCGATATCGAGCAGTTCGATCTGGTCGACGCCGGCCTTGTCCAGCAATTCGAGGTTTTCAGGCGTGATCTCGTCACCCGCCTCGACGTAGATCTCGCCGGTCGCCTCGTTGATGAGGTCATAGGCCGAATAACGGCCGAAAATCTCGTCGGTCGGGATCAGCAGGTCGGCTAGGCCGTCCTTCGCCGCCTTGTTCGCGGCGCGCGGGCTGATCTTCTGCCCGGCGGGGAACACGACCTCACCCGAGCTTGCATCGACGATGTCGTAGCTCGGCTTCGTGCCACGCCAGTTCTCGGGCTGGAACGGAATCTTCCAGCCGCCTTCGCCACGCAGGAACGTCAGGCGATTGTAGAAGTGATTGAGGATTTCTTCGGAATTCATCCCCAGCGCATAGAGCAGCGCCGTCACCGGCAGCTTGCGCTTGCGGTCGATACGGACGTTGACGATATCCTTCGCGTCGAACTCGAAATCGAGCCACGAGCCGCGATAGGGGATCACGCGCGCGGCAAAGAGATATTTGCCCGACGAGTGCGTCTTGCCGCGATCATGGTCGAACAGCACGCCCGGCGAACGGTGCATCTGGCTGACGATGACGCGTTCGGTGCCGTTGATGAAGAAGGTGCCGTTCTCGGTCATGAGCGGCATGTCGCCCATGTAAACGTCCTGCTCCTTGATATCGAGCACGGAGCGGGTTTCCGTATCCGGATCCACCTCGAACACGATCAGGCGCAGCGTGACGCGCATCGGCGCGGCATAAGTGATGCCGCGCTGGCGGCATTCCTCAACGTCGAACTTCGGCGGTTCCAGCTCGTAATTCACGAAATCCAGCTCGGCCGTGCCGGCGAAATCGCGGATCGGGAACACGCTGCGCAGCGTTTTTTCAAGGCCCGAGACGTAGCCGATCGAGGAATCGGAGCGCAGGAACTGTTCGTAGCTTTCGCGCTGCACCTCGATGAGGTTCGGCATACGCACCACTTCGTGGATGTTGCCGAACACCTTGCGGATGCGCCGCTTGGGCGTGGTTGCGCCCTCGATCGCCTTGGTTGCCATGTAGCTGTCAGCCCTCAGTCAAAAAACCGTTCGAGCGCAAGAACAGACGCCAAAAGGCCGCAGTCAACTCCCCCAATCGGAGCGACGGCAGCCTTGAGCGTCCTTATGAAACCGAAAACTCCCATTCGTCCAATACGGTGCGCGACGCCGCATCATGTCCCGAAGCTTCCGGTAAGGGGCGTGATGTAGGAGACAAGGCGCGCAGCGTCAAGGCGCGTGCGGCAGGTTGATCGTGCCGGGCAACCGGGCATAACCCGGCGCATCATCCGCCGGAACAGGGAAGTTCGATGCACCGCAAATCGCTGATCCTCGCCTGCCTCGCGCTGTCTGCCGCGCCGCTTGCCGCGCAGCAACTGTACGCCCCGCCCGTCGGGGGCGATATCCCCGCGAACTTCGCCTATTCGACCGAGGCGAACGATTATGTGAAGCGCGAAGTGATGATCCCGATGCGCGACGGCGTGAAGCTGCATACGGTTATCGTCATCCCGAAAGGGGCGGTGAACGCGCCGATCCTGCTGACGCGGACGCCCTATAACGCCTCCGCCCGCGTCGCGCGGATGGCAAGCCCCAAGATGATCTCGATCCTGCCGCAGGGGGACGAGCCATTCGCTCGCGCGGGCTATATTCGCGTGTTTCAGGATATTCGCGGCAAATATGGATCGGAGGGCGATTATATTGTCACGCGCCCGGTGGTCGGTCCGCTCAACCCGACGAAGGTGGATCATAGCACCGATGCGTGGGATACGATCGACTGGCTGGTGAACAAGGCAAATCTGCCTCAATCAAACGGGCGCGTCGGGATGCTCGGCTCCTCTTATGAGGGGTTCACGGTGGTGATGGCGCTGCTCCATCCGCACCCCGCGCTGAAGGTCGCGGCGCCGGAAAGCCCGATGATCGACGGCTGGATGGGGGACGACTGGTTCCATTATGGCGCGTTCCGCCTCGCCAATATCGGCTGGCTCGGCGCGCAAACCGGCTTCAAGGGCGCGGGCGATGCGCCGGCGTCCGACGGCTATGACGATTACGAACGCTTCCGCCGCGTCGGCTCGGCTGGCGCATGGGCGGCGAAATCGGGTTATGCCGCCTTGCCTTACTGGGAGCAGATGGCGGCGCATCCCGCGTATGATGGTTTCTGGCAGGGGCAGGCGCTCGACAGGATCGTCGCGGCCAATCCCTCGAATGTGCCGACGATGTGGGAACAGGGGCTGTGGGATCAGGAGGATATGTATGGTGCGATCCATACGTGGGAGGCGCTGAAGGCGAAGGGCAGGCTCGGCACCAACTTCCTGGTGATGGGGCCGTGGCGGCATAGCCAGGCGAATTACGACGGATCGTCGCTCGGTGATTTCCGCTGGAAGGGCGACACCGCGACGGAATGGCGCGACCAATATCTGTTTCCGTTCTTCGATCAGTATCTGCGCGATGGCCGCCCGGCCTTCACCCCGCCGCAGGCGCTGATCTACAACACCGGGGAGAACCATTGGGACAAGCTTTCGGCGTGGCCGCTCGCCTGCGACGCGGGATGCGCCGCGCCGCTCAAGCCGATTTACCTTGAGGCCGATGGCGCGCTCGGTTTTGCCAAGGGCGGGGAGGGGGGCGACAGCTACGTCTCCGATCCCGCCAAGCCGGTGCCGCATCTGCCGCGCCCGGTGAATTTCGGCGACAGCGCGCGCTGGCAGACGTGGCTGGTGCACGATCAGCGTTTCGTTGACGGTCGCACCGATGTGATGACCTACGAAACCGCGCCGCTGACGCAGGCCGTGCGCGTGTCCGGCGCGCCGCTTGCCGATCTGTTCGCGAAAACGACCGGCACCGACGGGGATTTCGTCGTCAAGGTGATCGACGTCTATCCCGATCAATATGCCGATGAGCCGAAGAAAGGTGGATATCAGCTTTCGATCAGTCAGGATATCTTTCGGGGCCGCTATCGCGACAGCTTCGAGCATCCCTCGCCGATCCCGGCCAATAAGGTGCAGCGTTATCGTTTCCGCCTGCCCATGGTGAACCATGTGTTCCAGCCGGGGCACCGCATCATGGTGCAGGTGCAATCGTCGCAATTCCCGCTCTATGATCGCAACCCGCAGAAATATGTGCCGAATATCTTCCTCGCGAAGCAGGGGGATTACCAGAAGGCAACGATCACGCTGATGCGCGGCGGGGCGCAGGCGAGCGCGGTGTGGCTGCCAATCGTGCCCGCGACGCGACCGGGCGAATGAGGATTTTATGGCGCGGTTCAGCTTGGACGGGATAACGCGCGCGGCATGAAGATAAGCATCGAGATGTTGGCGCTCGCCGGGGCGGCGCTGGCGGGCGGACAGGCGATCGCGCAGGCGACGCCGCAAACCGCGCCGGAAAACCTCGCGCCCGCCCCGATCAAGGTGCCGCTGGCGACACCAACGCCTACGCCTACGCCTACGCCTACGCCCACACCTGGGCCGGCGCCGGTGGCGGGCGGGGAGGCGCCACTCGCTATCGTGCCGGTTGAACCGTCGACCGCGCCGCTGGCGCCGCCGCGCGCGCGGGCCACGCCTCGCCCGGTCGAACCGGCGGCGCTGCGTCAGCCGGTGCCACGCCCCACCACGCGTGCGACCCCTCAGGCGAACGCGCCGCGCGCGGAGCTGGCTGGCGTACCAATTGCTGCGCCGGTGATCGAGCCGACGCCCGCGTCGTCTGCGGCGCCCGCTGCACCAGCCTCAGCCGCCGTTGCTCCAGCGCCCGAGCCGGAAATCGCGGAAGGTTGGCCGGGCTGGCTCCTCCCTGCGGCGCTGGGCGGAATCGCGGCGCTGGTTGCGGGGCTAGCGGCGCTGAAACGGCGTCGTGGGATAACGGAGACCGCAGGCGCCGCGCCCGGCGCCCCGATCCGGGGCACGTCGCAGCTCGTGCCTGATGATCCTGAACCGGCGGCGGCACCCGTCGTCCCCGCGGCAGCGCCGGCTTCGCGGCCAGTGTCCGCGCCGGTGGCCGATCCGCCGCAGTTTCTCGAACGCAGCGCGCCGAGCGAGCGCGCATGGCTCGATCTCGCCGCCCCGGTGGTGCATCGCGCGGGCATCAACTTCGTTACCGCCACTGCGGATGTCGAACTGGTCGTCCGCAACGAGGGAAGCGCGCCGGCGCGTGGCGTGCGGCTCGCGATCCGGCTGACCAGCGCGCAGCCGGGGCAGGATGCGGTGCTCGACGCGCTGTTCGCCGAGCCGATCGAGCGCCCGGCGACGCCGCCGTTCGATCTCGCGCCGGGTGAGGAACGGGCCGTGCGCGGGATCGCCACGTTGGCGCGCGACGCGATCGTCGCGCTTGATGCGGGCGGGCGACCGATGTTCGTGCCGGTCGTCGCGCTCAACCTGCTTTATGACGCGGGTGGCGGTGCGCCGGGGCAGACGACCGCGGCATTCGCGGTGGGGGTTGAACGGGCGGATGGGGCCAAGCTCGGCCCGCTGTGGCTCGATGAGCCGGCCCGGATGCATGACGCGATCGGCATTCGCGCGCATGGGACGACCGTGAAGCGATAGCGCGCGGTTTGAGTGCGACGAAAAAAGGGGCGGCTCCCGCAGTGGGAACCGCCCCTTTCTTTTTGTCGGCCCGCCACGGGCAAAGCCCGTGACGTCGGACGCGGCCATGGGCCGCGCCGGCCGGCCTTGTGCGAGTTGCGGGCTGGCGTGCCAGCCCGCATCCGCACAGCGGCTTACTTCAGCTCGACGGTCGCGCCAGCTTCTTCAAGCTGCTTCTTGACCTTCTCGGCCTCGTCCTTCGAGACGCCTTCCTTGATCGGCTTCGGGGCCGACTCAACGAGCGTCTTGGCTTCGGTCAGGCCGAGGCCGGTGATCGCGCGGACTTCCTTGATGACGTTGATCTTCTTGCCACCGTCGCCGGTGAGGATCACGTCGAACTCGGTCTTCTCGTCAGCCGCAGCAGCCGCACCGGCGCCGCCGGCCGGAGCCGCAACCGCAACCGCCGCAGCGGCGCTCACGCCCCACTTCTCTTCGAGAAGCTTCGACAGCTCGGCCGCTTCGAGAACGGTGAGTTCGGAAAGCTGGTCAACCAGCGCGTTCAGGTCTGCCATTGTTCATTTCCTTCAAATCGTTGCCCGGCGCATTTCGCGCAAGGCATCAAGATTGGTTGATAAAGACGCCTGAGGGATCAGGCGGCTTCCTTCTCCGAATATGCCTTGAGCACGCGCGCGAGCTGGCCCGCGGGCGCCTGGGTGATGGTCGCCAGCTTCGTGGCGGGTGCCACGAGAAGCCCGACGATCTTCGCCCGCAGCTCGTCCAGCGACGGCAGCGAGGCGAGCGCCTTCACGCCCTCCACATCGAGCGCGTTCGCGCCCATCGCCCCGCCCACGATTTCGAACTTGTCGTTCGTCTTCGCGAACTCGACCGCCACCCTCGCCGCAGCGACGGGGTCGATCGAGCTGGCGAGACCGACCGGACCCGTGAGCATTTCGCCCAGCGAGAGATAGTCGGTGCCGTCGAGCGCGATCTTGGCAAGCTTGTTCTTCGAGACCTTGTAGCTGGCGCCGGCCTCCCGCATCTTGTTGCGCAACTGGGTTGATTGCGCGACGGTCATCCCGAGATTGCGGGTGACAACCACCACGCCGACCTCGGAAAAATTGCGGTTGAGCTCGGCGACGGCAGCGGCCTTTTGACCACGATCCATGCCATTCTCCACGTTCTGGGCACAAGCCGAAGCCCATGCCCGGTTGCATTGCCCCACGCGCCTTGCGGGCGCATGAGATTGTCCAGCGATGGGGAATGGGAAGCAGACGCATCGCCTGCATGAGCAGGCCGCGGCAGACCGGCGCGGCACGAATGACCAGCCGGTAAAATCCTGTCCCCGTCTCGGTAGGAAGATTAAGCCGGCTGACCGGCACCTACTGTCTCGGACGGTGCCCGGCGGCACGAAGCTGCCGGACGAGCGCGGGCCATTACAGGCTGCGCGGTGAAAGTCAATTGCGGCGGAGGGAAATGACTTTCCCCGTCATTCCCGCGCAGGCGGGAATCCGCTCTCGCACGCGCCCCGGATGGAGCCTTGACGACAGTGCTTATAGATTCCCGCCTGCGCGGGAATGACGGGGACGACAGGAAAGCGAGGGGTTACCGATCCGTCCGCCGCGCGCCCTCCGCGCGGACCGCCGCCAGCGTGGGATAGCCATTGACCGCCATCAGCAAATCCGCTTCAGCGAGGATCGACTTCAGCACGTGCGCTGCGCCATCCGCGCCGGCGAGGGCGAGGCCATAGGCATAGGGCCGACCGATCCCCACCGCATCCGCGCCCAGCGCGATCGCTTTGATTACATCGCTGCCCGAACGGATGCCGGAATCGAACAGCACTGGCACGCGCCCCTGAACGGCCTCCGCGACCCCCGGCAGCATGTCGATCGCGGCGATCCCGCCATTTGCCTGCCGCCCGCCATGGTTTGAAACGTAAATGCCGTCCGCGCCGCTATCGAGCGCGCGGCGGGCATCATCGGGGTGGCAGATTCCTTTCAGAACGATCGGTAGCCGCGTGAGCGATTTGAGCCACGGCAGATCATCCCAGGTCAGCACCTTGCCGAAGGTCCCGCTCCATGTGCCGATCGCGGCCCGCAAATCGTCTTCCGGCGTCTTGACGAGCAATTTGCGAAATGCGGGGTCGACGAAATAATTGGTCAGCACGTGGCCGCGTAGTTGCGGAAAATTCGATACGTTGAGATCGCGCGGGCGCCATCCCGTCACCCACGTATCGAGCGTGACGACGATCGCCTTAGACCCGGCGGCCTCGGCCCGGCTGACGAGGCTTGCCGCGACATCCCTGTCGCGTGGGGTGTAGAGTTGGAAGAAAGCAGGTGTTTCGCCACATGCGGCGTGCACGTCCTCCAGCGGATCGTTCGACAGGGTGGAGGCGCAGAGCGGCACTCCGCTCGCCGCCGAGGCGCGCGCGGCGGCGAGATCGCCGTGCTGGTCGGGCGTGACAATGCCGGTGACGCCGATCGGCGCCATGAACAGCGGCGAGGGGAGCTTCTGCCCGAACAATTCGATCGACAGGTCGCGGTTCGTGCAATCCACCATCATGCGCGGCACCATGCCCCAGTGGCGGAAGGCGCGGGCGTTTTCGTCTTGCGTGAATTCGTCGCCGCAGCCGCCCTGCACGTAATTGAGCACCGAGGGCGGCATCGCGGCTTCCGCCCGCGCTTTCAGTGTCGCGAAATCCACCGGGAGCGTCGGCTGGATGCCGGTGAGCCCGGCGCCATAGATCAAATTCTGGAAATCGCCGTAATGCGGCATCCTCGCCTCCGCCTGTCATGCTTGTGCCGGTGTTTTCGGCCAGCATGAGCGGCGGCGTCAAGGATCACCGCATCCGATAGCGCACGCCCAGCCACAAGGTGCGCGGCGTGGCCCGCTCGACGATATTGTTTCCGCTGATCCCGGCTTCCACCCGCGCATCGAACGCATTTTCCGCGCGCGCCTCGATCAGCCACGCTCGGTTGAGCGGCACTGTGGCCACGGCGTCCATCGTGGTGGCCGGGCGCAGGCTGCGCGTATTCTGGTCATCGTCGAATTGCCGCGCGACATAGCGCAGCGTCGCCGCGAGCGACGCGGCGCCCGCGCGCCAGCCGAGCGTGCCGGACACCTGATCGAGCGGCGTTTGCGCCGGGCGCAGACCGTCGAGCCGCGCCGCCGCGCCCGATGCGACCACGCGCGGATCGACATGCTGCCATGAGGCGCGCGCGCTGAACGGCCCGATGCGCCAACTGGCGTCCAGTTCCACCCCGGTAGAGGTGATCGCATCGAGATTCTGGCGGATGCGATAGACGCCGCCCGCCGCGACGAAGCCGACGCCGGGGAAATTGCCCGGCCCGGTGCCGGCGGTGACGTTGGCGATCGCATCGTCGAGCCGGTTGTGGAACACGGTGACCGCGATCGAGGTGGTGGCCGTCGGCGTGATCGTCAGCCCGCCCTCATATCCCGTCAGCTTCTCCGGGTTCAGCGCGGCATTGGCGGCGGTGGCATCGGCGCCGACGCGGAACGGGCGATAAAGCTCGTTCAGCGTGGGCAGCCGCCAGCCGCGATAGGCCGCCGCGCGCACGGTGATCGCGTCGATCGGCCGCCAGGCGATGCCCACGCGGCCGGTCGCCTCGCTCCCGTCGCGGTTCGGGAAGCGCAGGTTGTTGAGCGAGGCGCCGGTCGCCAGCACATGCTCGCTGAGATAGCCGTCGGCGATCCGCCACCAGTCGATCCGCCCGCCGAGATCGAGCGTCACCCGCCCGAGCCGGGCGCTGCCGTCCGCGAACAGCCCGGCGTTGCGCGTCTCGCCGCCGGCATAACGCTGGCGGGTCGGCGCGGCGGCGACATAGCTGAACAATTCCTGCGTCCGGCCCGATACCGCGCGCACGTCCGCGCCGAGCCGCAGCGACAGCCCCTCACCGATGGGCGGGGCGACTTCCAGCCGCGCGCCGATCCCGGTCGCGGGGGTGTTATACTGGTCGAGCGTTTCGGTCGCGGCGGTACGCGTGGCGTTGATGCTGGCGAAGTTCGAGGCGAAAGCGCGCGTCTGGAGATAGGCGAGCGCGGACCAGTTCCACGCGCCATGCCCCACCAGCCGCAGGCTGGCGTCCGCGCCCTTGCTTGTGTTGGCGGTGAAGGCGGTGCCGCGATCGCGCGTGTCGGTGAAGGCGCTGACGTTGGCCTGAAGCTCGGTCGCCGGCGCGATGCCGATCACGCCGCGAAATGCGCCGCTCGCCTGCTCATAAGGGGCAGGGCGATCGACCGGCCCGCGCGATTCGGCCACTGTCGGCGTGAAGCCGTCGCCGCGCGCATAGCTGCCGGAGATGGTGGCGAAGCCGCCGTCGCGCACCAGCGCCGCGCTGCCGTCCGCCTCCAGCGAATTGCGGCTGCCATAGGCGACGCCCATCGCGAGCGGGGAAAGCTGATCCGGGGTCGCGCTATCCATCTCCACCGTGCCGGCGAGCGCGCCCGGCCCGAAATAGCCGCTGCCGCCGCCACGCGTCACGCGGATCCGACCGAGCCGTTCGGGCGCATAGGCGGGGAAGGGCACCCAGCCGCCGAACGGATCGGCCTGCGGCACGCCATCGAGGATCAGCAGCGCGCGGCTGGAGGCATTGCCGCCGATGCCGCGCAGCGAAATGCCCTGGCTGCTCGCATTGGCCGAAGTCGAGTCCGAGCGACGGAATTGCTGGAGCCCCGCTGCATCGCGCAGGATGCTTTCCAGCCGCCCGCTCGCGTTGTCGGTGATTCGATCCCGGTCGATCGTCACCACATCGAGCGCGCTGTCGCCGACACGGTCATCCAGCCCGCGCCCGGTGACGACAACGTCGGGCTGCGCAGAGGGTTCGACGGCCTGCGCGATGGCGGGCGACGCGGCGGAGCAGAGCAATGCGATGGCGAGCAAGCGGATCATGCGCGTCCCTTTAGTGGGATATCAAACTATTTTAAAGCGCGTAATATCTGCCGCGCACATGAAAAGAGCCGGGATTTCTCCCGGCTCCTTCCCGATATCCGTACAGGAAAGTACGCTGGCTCAGGCGCCGGCGACTTCCGCCACGTCAACCTTGATGCCCGGACCCATCGTCGAGCTGACGGCGATCTTGCGGACATATTTGCCCTTGGCGCCCGACGGCTTGGCCTTCACCACCGCATCGACCAGCGCGTCGAAGTTGCGGCGCAGATCCTCGGCGGCGAAGCTCGCCTTGCCGATGCCGGAGTGGATGATGCCGGCCTTTTCGACGCGATATTCCACCTGGCCGCCCTTGGCTGCCTTCACCGCTTCGGCGACGTTCATCGTCACGGTGCCGAGCTTCGGGTTCGGCATCAGGCCCTTGGGGCCGAGCACCTTGCCGAGACGACCGACGACGCCCATCATGTCCGGGGTCGCGATGCAGCGATCGAAGTCGATCGTGCCGCCCTGAATGGTCTCCATCAGGTCTTCCGCACCGACGACATCCGCGCCAGCCTCGCGGGCCTCGTCAGCCTTCGCGCCCTTGGCGAACACGCCGACGCGCACCGTCTTGCCGGTGCCGGCCGGCAGCGTGACGACGCCGCGCACCATCTGGTCGGCATGGCGCGGATCGACGCCGAGGTTCAGCGCGATCTCGATCGTTTCGTCGAACTTCGAGGTGGCATTGGCCTTGGCCAGTGCGATCGCCTCATCGACGCCGTGCAGCTTCTCGCTGTCGACCTGGTTCGCCTTCTGCTTCTTGGTCAGCTTCGCCATGTTCAGCCCTCCACCACTTCGAGGCCCATGGCCCGCGCGCTGCCTTCGATGATCCGGGTTGCGGATTCGAGATCGGTCGCGTTCAGATCCTTCATCTTGGTCTGCGCGATTTCCGAAAGCTGCGAACGCTTGATCTTGCCCGCGCTCACCTTGCCCGGCTCCTTCGAGCCGGACTTCAGGTTCATCGCCTTCTTGATGAGGAAGGTCGCCGGCGGGGTCTTCGTCTCGAACGAGAATGAGCGATCCGCATAGACGGTGATGATCGTGGGCAGCGGCGCGCCCTTTTCCATGTCCTGCGTCTGGGCGTTGAACGCCTTGCAGAATTCCATGATGTTCACGCCACGCTGACCGAGCGCCGGGCCGATCGGGGGCGAGGGGTTTGCGGCGCCGGCGGGCACCTGCAACTTGATATAGCCGGTAATCTTCTTTGCCATGTCACTCTCTCAATCCGGTCGGCTCGTGGGCGAAGCCACGCGGCGACCTGGTTTCAAGTTTAGCGGTTCGATCGGGCATTCGCCCTCCCGCAAGCATTCCCACGCTATCGCGGGGAAGCTGGCGCCGTTAGCCGAAACGGCGCGGCCTTGCAACCGCGCGGATCAGATGACGCGGAAGCTGTAGCTGTAGCTCGATTGCGGCGCGCCGCTCACGCCGTTGATTCTCACGGTATAGGAAACGCCGGCCTGAAGCCCGGTGACGCGCCACTGAAGGCTGTTGGGCACGCCATAGCCCTGATTGTCGATGGCGATGTCGGTAACGGTCATCGGGCCGGACGGGCCGGTGACGGTGATCGTCGCGCTGGCGAAGCTGACGCTCTGATTCGCCCAAGAACTGGTGGGATCGGCGATCGCGGTGAACGACAGATAGTTCGACAGCCCGAAATAACGCTGCGGATAATCGCCATAAGGATAAGCGACGAACGGCGGCACGCCGCCCGGCACCGGCGGATCGCTCTTGAATTTGAACACGCGCATTGATGCCGCGCTGGCCCGCGTCCCGTCCGGCAGGACCACCGCGACGCGGCCATAGGATGTCTTGCCCAGGAACGGACTCAGGATCCACCGGCGATGGCCGATGTCGGCGGACCCGCCTTCGGTCAGCCATAGCCCGAGATAATCGTCCTCGCTGTGGAACGGCAGGCTCGTGCCCCAGCCGCCGACGAGATTGCTCGATCCCGCGCCGCTCGCCCCGCTCGCGCTATAGCAGCGCCAGTTCGTATCCGGCTCATGGCTGAGTTGCTTCGCCAGCACCATCATCAGCGATGAATCCGCTTCCTGCCCGTCCTCGTCATCCGAATAGGTCACGGCGGGAAGATTGTGCAGCGCGCGAATGCCGTTGAGCCTGTTGAGGAAATCCTGCTTCACCGATGCCTTGAGCGTGCCGGATGTGCAGGCGGAGACATTGGGCGGTACATCATAAAGCGCGGCGGCGAGGCCGGCCCAGCTATTCGATGCGGTCGGTGTCGCGGTTGGCGTCGGCGATGGCGTTGCGATCGGAGGCGCGATGCCGCTTCCCGCCGATCCGCCGCCATCCGATCCGCCACAGCCGGTGACGAGAATCGCGACGGCCAAAGCGGCAAGGGAGCGGGGCGGGATTCGCATGGCCTGCCCCTAACCGGAAAACTCCTGCGAATTCGCAAAAAATATTGCGGCGGCGGGTGGCAACGTCGCTTCCAGCCCGCCGCCGCCGGAATATCAGCGCATTATCTCGCCACCCGCTTCACGCGAACAGCGCGACCGACTGCATCTGCTCCGCCACCATCTCGCCGCTCGCGTTCCAGATCCCCATCTGCTGCGAGGAACTGCCCGAGCGGGCATAATCGGCGTTGGAGCGCAGCAGCCACCAACCGTCCTCGGTTGAAGGCGAGGGGCCGAGCAGGTTCAATATCCATGTCATCGAACTCATCGGCACATTGCGCCCGATCAGGCGCAGCGCGGCGGGCGGGAGGCAATCGCCGACCGCGATCAGTTCGACCATCGGATCAAGCCCCTCGCGCTCGTTGAGCCGGGTCCAGCGCAGCCATTCCGCGGGCTGAAGACCAGGCCCCTCGCGCCGATCGACGAATTCGAAGTTGCGGGTGAAGGATACGTGAGCGTTGCCCCTGAACGTCGTGTCGCCGGGGCCGGGGCGGGGAAAATCGGGCAGAACGGTGGTTTGATAATCCACTTCGCTTTCGATCGCGCGCATGAAAACGAAGGTGCAGCGCAGGCCGAGGCCCGCCTCGCTCTCGATATCGGCCTGGATGAACGCGGCGTTCTTGCCGCGCCGCAGCCGGTGCGTCGTCACCAGGATCGGGCCGGAGAGCGGGCCGATGAACGAAACCTGCGCCGAACGCAGCGGAGGCAGATTTTCATCGGACTGCATCGCGCAATGCAGCGCGATTGCCGCTGAAACGCCGCCATAAGCGGTGCGGCCCTGCAACCAGTCGTCGGGGATCGTCCCACGCCAGCCGATGCCTTCGGCAAGTGGCTCCAGCGCGTCGAGTATCTGCTTCAGGCTTGTCATGCGAACTCCCCCGCCGCGAGGCGATCCCGCAACTCGCGCTTCAAAACCTTACCGATCGCGCTGCGCGGCAATTCGCGCGCGCCGAACAGCGCGGACAGCCGCTGCGTCTTGCCCAGTCGTGCATTCGCCCATTGGCGGATGTCTTCCGCGCTATCGGTCGCATCGGCGCGCGGCACATAGAAACCAACCGGCGTTTCGCCCCATTCCTCGCTTGGCACACCGACCACGGTGCAGTCCGCCACAGCCCGGTGCGTGGCCAGCACGGCCTCCAGATCCGATGGATAGATATTGAACCCGCCGGAGATAATCATGTCCTTCTTGCGGTCCATGAGCGTCAGGAAGCCGTCCTCGTCGAACCGCCCCACGTCGCCGTGCCGCAGCCAGCGATCGCCGTTTCCGTCGAACCATTCGGCATCCCGCGTCGCCTGTTCGCGGCGGTGATAGCCGTTCATCATCGCGGGCGAGCGACCGACGATCTCGCCGATGCCGCCGGGGGGCACTTCGTTGCCCTCGTCATCCAGCAGCTTCGCTTCATGCCCCGGAAGCAGGCGGCCCACCGTGTGAAGCTTGTCCGGAAACTCGTCCGCCACCAGCGCGAAGGATGCGCCGCCCTCCGTCATGCCGTAATATTCCACCAGCTTGCCCGGCCAGCGCGCGATCACGTCGCGCTTCAGTTCGGCCTTGAACGGCGCCGAGGTGCAGGTCTTGAAGCGGAAGGCGGAAAGATCGAAGCGATCGAAATCAGCCAGCGCCATGATCCGCTGATATTGCACGGGCACCAGCATCGTGTGCGTCGCGCGATATTCCTCGGCCAGTTCGAGGAAGCGGCGCGCCTCGAACTTCTTCATCAGCACGACGCTGCCGCCCCATGCCAGCGTTGGCAGGAAGCTGACGAGCGTGGTGTTCGAATAGAGCGGGGTGGAAAGCAACGTCACCGCCGAGCCGAACCCGGCGGCCGCATTGCGCGAGAAATGCTGCCAGCGCATCGCATGGCTCTGGACGATGCCCTTGGGCAGCCCGGTGGTGCCCGACGAATAGATGATGTTGAAGCCGTCGTCCGGCGCGATTTCCACCGGGGCGGGCGTGGCGCCTTCCGGGGCGAGCCAGTCGTCCAGCGCCTCCAGCGGCACGACGCGCGCGGCGAGCGACTGATCTTTCAGCGCCTCGGCATTGGCGGCGTCGAGAAAAACGAGGTTCGCGCCGCTGTCCGCCACCATGCCCGCGATCTGCTCCGGCGTGGCGGAGGGCTGGATCGGCGCGGCGATGCTGCCCGCGCGCAACGCGCCAAGGAACACGATCGCCTGCCGGACGGACGGATAGGAAACCATCGCCACTGCCTGACGTTGCGCGGTGCCGTCGCGTTGCAGCGCGGCGGCCACGCGATCCATCGCACGATCCAGTTCGGCATAGCTGACCCGCGAATCCTCGTCGGCGATGGCGAGCTTTTCCGGCTGGGTGGTCGCATGGCGGCGGATGAGGTCGGGCAGGAGCCCGAACGGCTCGGCGAGCATCGCGGCGGCGTCGATCATGGACAACGGCGCTAGGCGATGCGATCGCCGAATGCCATACGCGATTTTCGAAAAAGCATCAGGAGGGATGGATGAAGGGCTCGGTAGCGATCGTGACCGGCGGTGGCACGGGGATCGGCGCGGCGGTGGTGCGGCGACTCGCGCGGCGCGGGGTGGCCTGCGTCATCAACTACGCCCACAGCCGCGCCGAGGCGGAGGCGCTAGCAGTTGAGGTGGGGGTGGGCGCGATCGCGGTTCAGGCCGATATCACCGAGGACGCCACGTGCCGCGCGCTCGTCACGACCGCGCTGGAACGGTTCGGGCGCGTCGATTTCCTCGTCAACAACGCGGGGCGCACCAAGCATATGGCGCATGAGCGGCTCGACGGGCTGGAGGCGGAGGATTTCATCGACATCTATCGCCTCAACACGATCGCCGCCTTCCAGATGACGCGCGCGGGCGCCGCGGCGCTGGGCGAAAGCCCGCACGGCGCGGTGGTCAACGTCGCCTCGGTCGCGGGGCTTCACGGGATCGGCTCGTCGATCGCCTATGCCGCGTCGAAAGGCGCGATGATTACAATGACGCAGAGCCTCGCACGGGTGTTGGCGCCGAACATCCGGGTGAACGCCGTGGCGCCCGGCTATGTCGGCACCGGCTGGTTCGAAAAGGCGCTGGGGGCAGAGGGCAAGGCCGCGCTCGACACGCGCATCGCGGGGATGACCCCGATGGCGATGGCCCCGCAGGCGGAAGATATCGCCGGCCCGATCGAGATGCTGCTAGACCCCGCCGCCCGCGCGATCACCGGCGAGGTGTGGCGGGTGGACGCGGGCGCACACCTCGACGTGGGGCTGAGCCGCCGACCGGGGCGGGAGATGGGGTGAGCGCGGCGGGTTGCGCGCCGGATTGTGGGCGTGACTGTGACGGGGATTGGGTGAATTCTTGCCTGTCTCTTTCCACGTGTGCATCGTGATCTCGGGCCATTCGCGAGAGCATGATGCAAGACATTCTGGAAGGATATGCCGCTGCCGCCACAGCGGACTTCGTCGCTGCGTATGACGGCCTTTCTCCGGAAAGCATATACGAGCACGTTATTGATCTGTTCCCAACTAGAAATGCTAAAGTTGCAGATATCGGGGCCGGGACGGGGCGGGACGCAGCTTGGTTCGCCGGTAAGGGGCATTACGTGCTTGCAGTCGAGCCGGTCCGGGAACTTCGCGAGGCAGGCCGGGCGCTCCACACCGCCGGAAATATTGAGTGGATCGACGATCGCCTGCCGCACCTTTCCGTCGTCCCCGCCTCGGCTTCGTTCGATCTGGTGATCTTGTGCGCCGTGTGGCAGCACCTGACGGATGAGGATCGTACGGTCGCGATCTCACGCCTCGCGACGCTCATCGCACCAGAAGGAATCCTCATTGTGTCGCTTCGGCACGGCCCTGGCGGCGTGGGCCGCAGAGTATTTCCGGTGTCGCCTGACATGATGGTCGAGGAGGCACGGACTTGCGACCTGCATCTTATACGCAGGCGGGAAGCCAAGTCCGTGCAATTGAACAATCAGGTGATGGGGGTATCTTGGACGTGGCTCGCGTTCCAGAAGATCTGATAACGGGATACAATACGAAGGGATCGGCAGGCTCATTTTGCGGCGCTTCCCGCCACCGCGCCGCTTCCAACCTCACCCCCGTGCCGTCTGCCCGAACAATATCTTCTTCGCCTCCTCGCTCAGCGTCTGTTGCTGCGGGGCGATCGCTTTGCCTTTCGCATAGGCGCGTTCGGTGGCGGGGCGGGCGCGGATCGTGGCGCGCCAGCGGGCGAGGTTGGGGAAATCGGCCATGTCCTGCCCCTGTATCTCGGGCAGGATCCATGGATAGCTCGCCATGTCGGCGATCGTGAAATCGTCTCCGATGATGAATTCGCGCCCCTCCAGCCGCCGGTCGAGCACGCCGTAGAGCCGGTTGGTTTCCCGGACGTAGCGATCGACCGCATATGGGATTTTTTCAGGCGCGTAGCGGGTGAAATGGTGGTTCTGCCCCAGCATCGGGCCAAGGCCGCCCATCTGCCACATCAGCCACTGGTTCACCTTGGTCCGTTCGCGCAGCCCTTCGCCGCCGAACCTGCCCGTCTTTTCCGCGAGATAGAGCAGGATCGCGCCGGATTCGAAGATCGCGATCGGCTCCCCGCCGTCGGATGGCGCGTGATCGACGATCGCGGGCATCCGGTTGTTCGGGGCGATCGTCAGAAACTCGGGTTTGAACTGCTCGCCCCCGCCGATATTGACCGGCTTGATCGTGTAATCGAGCCCGGCTTCCTCAAGAAACAGCGTGATCTTGTGGCCGTTCGGCGTGGGCCAGAAATGCAGGTCGATCATTGGATTCCCCTTCGCGACGAAGATGGGCGGGCGCGAACGATCACGCAAGCGCGCCCTGCCGCCGCACGACGCCAAGCCAGATCGTCACCAGCGACAACCCGGCCAATATCGCGGCGAGCAGGAAGGCGCTGCCCGGTTCGCCATGATCGGCGCCGAACGCCAGCGCCTGCGTCATCGCCAGCGGCCCGACGATCGAGGAGATGCTGGCAAGGCTCGCCATGCCGCCCTGCAGCGCACCCTGATGGCCGGCATCCACTCGATTGGACAGGATCGCGTTGATCGACGGGAAGATCAGCCCGGTCAGCGCGCCGCCCAGAATCAGCGTATAGGCCTGCCAGCCCTTCGTCACGAAGACGAACAGGAAGAATTCGATCACGCCGATCGCCAGCCCGATCAGAACGGTGCGTTCCTCGCCGAACCGCTCGATCGCGCGCCCGGTTAGAAATATCTGCACCAGCATCATCGTCGCGCCGACGGCGGCGAGCGACCAGCCGATCGCGCGCGCATCCCAGCCGAGCGCGATCTCCGCGTAGAAAGACCAGGTCGCCGGATAGACCATATGCGCGATCTGCCACATCAGCGCGGCCAGCAGCAGCGGCGCGGCGCCGCCCGCGTGAAGCAGCGGTGCGAAGGCGCCGAACACATTGGCGCGTTTCCACTCGAACGGGCGCCGGCGCTCGCGTGACAGGGTTTCGGGCATGATGAGCGCGATCGTCGCCGCATTGGCGAGCGCGAGGCACGCCGCCGCCACGAAGGGCGCGCGGGGGCCGAGGGTGGAGAGCAGGCCGCCGATCGCCGGGCCGATGATGAATCCCGCGCCGAATGCCGCGCCGACCAGCCCGAAGGTCGCGCCGCGCTTTTCCGGCGGGGTCACATCGGCCAGCACCGCATTGACCGGGCCATAGGTCGCGCCGGTTATCCCCGCGATCACGCGACCGAGGAACAACCAGCCGATCGTCGGCGCCAATGCCATCAGCGCATAATCGGCGGAAAAAGCCGTCATCGCGGCGAGCAGCACCGGGCGGCGGCCGAAACGGTCCCCCAGATTGCCCAGCACCGGCCCCGCGAAGAATTGCGCCACCGCAAAGGCGATCAGCATATAGCCACCGATCCGGGTGGCCTCGGGCAGGCCGACATGCGCCAGCTCGACGATCAGCGTCGGCAGCACCGGGGTGACAATCCCGAACCCGATCGTGTCGATCAGCACGGCGGCCAGCGCGATCGGCACCGCGCGATGGTGGAAACGGATCAAGCGGCCCCCTCATGTTGCGATCCGGCGCGAGCCGCGCCTGTCGTCCGGTGTGTTTTTATCAGGTCGCGATCGCGCTGTCCCTTTGCATCTTCGTGCGAGTCGTGCGATGCCGCTTGCCATACCCGATCTTCAGATTTGCGAATCGTGGAGTAATGCCGATGGCGACAGCCGCCGATTTGGACCGTCCTGCCGACAATCTCGAAACCTTCCGTGATGAAGCGCGCGCGTGGCTTGGGGAGAATTTCCCCGCCGAGTTGCGCGGGCACGACAATGCGATGTCCGCGGTGGACGGGCCGACCGCCGAAACGCCCGCGCAGAGGAAATGGCGCGAGGCGATGGGCGACAAGGGCTGGGGCGTGCCGACCTGGCCGACGGAATATGGCGGCGGCGGCCTTTCCCGCGCGCAAGCCCGCGTACTCCAGGAGGAAATGGGCCGCATCGGCGCGTGGAACCCGATCGGTGGGATGGGCGTGATGATGTTCGGCCCGACCTTGCTCGAATATGGCAGCGAGGCGCAGAAACAGCAGCATATCCCCGGCATCGTCCGTGGCGAGGTGCGCTGGTGCCAGGGCTATTCCGAGCCGGGCGCCGGCTCTGATCTTGCGAGCCTGCAGACCTTCGCGGAGGACAAGGGCGATCATTATATCGTCAACGGGCAGAAGACGTGGACGAGCGGCGGCCAATGGGCCGACAAATGCTTCGCGCTCGTTCGCACCGACAAATCCCAGAAACATGCCGGGATCAGCTTCCTTCTGCTCGATATGACGAGTGCGGGTGTGGAAACCCGGCCAATCCGGCTGATCTCCGGCTCGTCGCCGTTCTGCGAGACCTTCTTCACCAACGTGAAGGTGCCGAAGGAAAATCTCGTCGGGCGCGAAGGGCAGGGCTGGGAAATCGGCACGCGCCTGCTTCAGCATGAACGAAATTCGCTTTCGGGCGGCGGCGGTTCGGCCGGGCGGATGAATGCCGGCGAGCGCGTGGCGGATATCGCCAAACGCTATCGCGAAACCGATGCGTCGGGGCGTCTCGCGGATGCTGATCTTCGCACGCGGATCATCAAGCACGAGATGGATCAGCGCGCCTTCGCGCTGACGCTGCGCCGCGCCGCGCTTGAGGCGAAGGGCAATGCCGGCCCCTCCGCCGCGACGAGCGTGATGAA
The DNA here is from genome assembly GCF_937871615.1 of uncultured Sphingomonas sp. Classification (GTDB taxonomy): domain Bacteria; phylum Pseudomonadota; class Alphaproteobacteria; order Sphingomonadales; family Sphingomonadaceae; genus Sphingomonas. Next base: position 57,679 of record NZ_CALMPA010000012.1, read on the forward strand.
GAATGTCGGCGCGCGCATCACGCAGGATCGCGCGGAACTGAATGTGGAGATCATGGGGCTGCAGGGCCTCGGCTGGGAAGGCGAGGGCTTCACCCAGGCCGAACTCGAACAGACGCGCACCTGGCTGTGGGGCAAGGCGGTGTCGATCTACGGCGGCTCCAGCGAAATCCAGAACAACGTGATCGCGAAGCGCATTCTGGGGATGCTGGATCACCAGTGATGCATGATGGTTAGGCGCATGGGGATCGAGCCCCAGCGTCTGGAGAGGGCCGGGTGGAGGAGGGTGCGCCAGATGCCCTCCTCCCCGGTAATTCCAAGAGGGAATGAAGATGGCGGCACTGAACGAAGAACAGGTGATGCTGCGCGATATGGCGCGCGAATGGGCCGATAACGAAAGCCCGGTCGCCGCTTTCCGCAAGTTGCGCGATGCGGGCGCGGGCAAGGGCTTCGATGCGGAGGCGTGGGGCGCGATCGGCGGCATGGGCTGGGCCGGGATCGTTATCCCGGAGGAGTTCGGCGGATCGGCGTTCGGCTATCTCTCGCTCGGGCTGGTCATGGAGCAACTCGGTCGCAACCTCGCCGCCTCGCCGCTTGCCTCGACGGCGGTTGCCGCCAGCGCGATCGTGATGGGATCGTCGGACAAGGCGAAAGGCGACTGGCTGCCCCGGCTCGCTGCCGGCGAAGCGATCGCCACGCTGGCGATCGACGAGGGGCCGAGCCACGATCTGAAGATTGCCGCAAGCGTTTCAGGCGGCAAGCTGAGCGGAACCAAGCAGTTCGTCGCGGAAGCCGAGAGCGCGGACGCGTTCGTCGTCGCCGCGACCGACGGGCTTTACCTCGTCGCCAAGGGCGAAGGCGTAACGGTGAGCCCGCGGCGCATGGCCGATAGCCGCAGCCGTGCGGCGGTGACCTTCAAGGATGCGCCCGCCGAGAAACTGGGCGATGTCGCGCTGACGCAGGCGGTTGCCGATCGCGCCGCCGCCGTCACCGCCGCCGAGATGCTCGGCATGGCGGACAGCGCGTTCCACCAGACGCTCGATTATCTTAAGCAGCGCGTTCAGTTCGGCCAATTGCTCTCCACCTTCCAGGCGCTCCAGCACCGCATGGCGAAGATGCTGACCGAACTGGAACTGATGCGTTCCGCGGTGGAAGGCGCGCTGGAAGCGATCGACGCGGGGCGTTCGGACGTGGATCAGGCGGTAAGCCTCGCCAAGGCGGTGGCCAATGATACGCTGCGTCTCGTCAGCCGGGAGATGGTGCAGCTTCACGGCGGCGTGGGCATGACCGACGAATATGATGCCGGGCTGTATCTGAAGCGCGCGGCGGCGCTGGAGGCGATGTGGGGAACGGCATCCTATCATCGCGATCGTTTCGGACGCCTCAACGGCTATTGAGCGGCAGGCGTTCCAGCGCTCGTCCGGGTGAATATATTGTAATTCAATATCTTATTCCGGTTGCAGCCATTTCGGTACCGTTCTTTTCCCGGCGATGGTCTCGGCGCGCGTCGGTCCTTTCCGCCATGTTTTCCTTTATCCGCGCGAACGGTTTCTGAAACGAAAACAGCAGGCGGTGGCGTGGATCGCAAAAATTGATCGCAAAATTGGTAGCAAATGTTGACCTTTTTGGTGCTAACGCCATTCTCAACGGGTGAGGGATGAAATGGCGAACGCGGATAACTCGCCCGTCACTTTCTGGCGGGCGAGTGAAAGGTTTGAAGGGCTGGTAACAGGGTTTCACCGTTTCCGGCTTGGACTTCCCTCCGCGGTGCCGTTTCGAGACGTTTTCTTTCCGAGCTTCGCCACTATTCGGTTTGCGATCGAAGATGCACGGCCCTGGTCGATGCGGCTTGGCGCGCGCCGGTTTGACATGCCGTTCGCCTCGTTCGCCGGGCCAACCGACGTGGCCGGCTGGGTGGAGGCGCAGGGCGGCGCGGTTGTCGGCCTCGGGCTGCGCGCGCAAGGGTGGGCGCGGTTGTTCGGTGGCGATCTTTCCGCCTACGCCAACCGGGTCGTCCCGCTCTCAACGCTTGATATCGGCGCCGACGCGCTGCTCGACAAGCTTGACGGATGCGAGCATCCGCCGGCGGTGTTCGAGCGATGGCTCGATTGCCTGCTCGCCGCGCGCCGCACGGTCGATCCGCGGCTGACGCGGCTGGAGGCGCTGATCGCGGACGCGGCGACGGCGCGGATCGAAACGCTCGCGGAGGAACTCGATCTCACCGCGCGCCAACTCGGCACGCTGTCGCGGCGGAATTTCGGGTTCACCCCCAAGGTGCTGCTGCGCCGCCGCCGTTTCCTTCGCGCGCTGAGTGTCACGCTGGATGCCGCGCCCGAGGAATCTGGCGGGTTGCTGGCAGAGGCGGGTTATTGGGATCGCTCGCACTTCCTGCGCGATGCGCATCTTTTCCTTGGTTGCTCGATCCGAGAATTCCGCCAGCGGCGCGGCCCGCTCCACGCGCTCGTCATGCAGACCCGTGCCGAAGTGCTCGGCGCGCCGGTCTAGGGCCGATCGGCATCCAACCCATGCTGGCCTGCAAATGGCGGTTTCCCGCGCTTTTAGGTACTCACGTACCTTTAGTACGCTGCGCTTGCGGGTCACGAGAAACCACCATTTCCGGCTCGACCTGGCCTGAATGTCGATCGGTCCTAAGCCGCGATCGCGCGATCGTCGAACAGGCCGAACATGAGGGTGGAGGCGTAGAGCGCGATGGCGCGTTCGCGCGGCATCGACCAGGCCCATTTGCGCATATCGAACGCCGCGTTGAGAAACGCCATCAGCGCCTGCGCCGCGATCAGCGCATCGACCGGGCGGATCGTTCCTTCGGCGATGCCATCGGAGATGGTGCCGGCGAAGCGCCGCGCGATACGGTTCGATCGCTCCACCATCACCTGCCGCACGCCCAGTGGCAGCGCGGTGAGCGCGGTGGTGCGAAGCAGCGGCCCCAGTTCGGAGAATTGCACGTCGAGCAGCGTCGCGATCATGCTCGCCAGCCGCTCCCAATGGTTGCCGTCGCGCTCGTCTGCCAGGCGCTGCGCGGCGGCGATCGCGTCGAAGCTGCGCTTGTAGCAGGCGACCACCAGATCGTCCTTGGCGTCGAGATGATGGTAGAAACTGCCCTTGGTCACGTTCAGTTCGGACGCGATCCGCTGAACCGATGCGCCGCGATAGCCGAGTTCGTTAATCAGGCGCGTCGCGGCGAGCAGGAAGGCTTCGCGCCCCGGCACCGCCTCGTCATGCGGCAGGCCGATCGGCTCGGGCCGCCAGATGGCGTGCGGCCCGGCGATGCCATGGCGGAACACATCCATCAGCCGCGCTTCGGCCCGGCCATATTGATCGGGCTCGTAACGCCCCAGCCACACCGGCAGCCAGAAGGTGTTTTCCAGCAGCACGTGCGCGCGCGCGCCCTTGAGATCGGTTTCGTCACGGGTCTGGGCCGGCCCCCATAACAGCCGGGTGCGGCGGAACACCTCGCGCCAGCGCGCCATCAGCCGCGATCGCACGGGTTCGTCCATCGCGCGCAGATCGGAAAGGCCGGCCATCTGCCGTTCCTCGCCGCGCTGAACCCGCGCCAGCCGCGCCATGTTGAGCGCGAGATAGCGTTCGACCCGCGCCTCCGGCGTCGGCTCCGTCATCGCCTGATCGAGCATGTCGAGCAGCGAATCGAGCGTATGCTCGAACGCGGCGGCGGCGAGATCCTCCTTGCGCTTGAAATAATAAGTGACGCTGGTGGTGTTCAGGCCCACGCGCCGCGCGACATCCGCGAAGGTCATGCCCTTCGCGCTCTGTTCGTTGATTGCGTCAGCGGCCGCGGCAAGGATCGCATCACGCTTCGCCCGGAAGCGGCGCGTGCTCGTATCCTCCCCCCGGCCGGTTTCCCCAGAGCCGTGCATTCAGCCACTCTAGCAGCAAGATTTCGAAGAAACAGTCCCTTTCTATATGCCCGTTTCGGCGCGCATTCATATGGGGCGAAATGATGATTAGATCGCTTTACCGAAAGATGGGTACGGTCTAGAGCGGTTCCCGAAACAGGCTTTGGAGGGATGCAATGGACTTCACGCTGACCGAGCGCGAAACATATTTCCGGGACCGGGTACGCGATTTCATCGACCAGCATATTCGCCCTCGGCAGGAAGAATATGAGCGCCAGCACCACGAGGGCGATCCGTGGAAGGTGCTACCCGTGATCGAGGAGGTGAAGGCCAAGGCCAAGGCCGCCGGGCTGTGGAATTTCTTCATGCCGCCGCATTCCGGGCAAACCCATGTCGACGACACGTTCGAATTCGAGGGCACGCAGCTTACCAACCTCGAATATGCGCTGTGCGCCGAGGAAATGGGCAAGATCGGCTGGGCGAGCGAATGCTTCAACTGCTCCGCGCCCGATACCGGCAACATGGAAGTGCTGCACCGCTACGGCACGCGTGAGCAGAAGGAGCAATGGCTCCGCCCGCTGATGAACGGCGAAATCCGCTCCGTATTCCTGATGACCGAGCCGGCGGTCGCTTCGTCCGATGCGACCAATATCGAAACGCGGATCGAGCGTGACGGCGATCATTACGTCATCAACGGGCGCAAATGGTGGTCTTCCGGGGTGGGCGATCCGCGCTGCAAGATCGGCATCCTGATGGGCAAGACGAGCTTCGAAGGCTCGCGCCACCAGCAGCAGAGCCAGATCCTCGTTCCGATGGACACGCCGGGCGTGAAGGTCGAGCGGATGCTGTCGGTTTACGGCTACGATCATGCGCCGCACGGCCATGGCGAGGTGAGCTTCACCAACGTCCGCGTGCCGGTGGAAAATCTGCTGCTCGGCGAGGGCCGCGGATTCGAGATCGCGCAGGGGCGGCTCGGGCCGGGCCGCATCCACCATTGTATGCGCACGATCGGCGTGGCCGAGGTCGCGATCGAGAAGATGGCGAAGCGCCTCGTCAGTCGCATCGCGTTCGGCAAGCGATTGTCCGATCATAGCGTGTGGGAACAGCGCATCGCCCGCGCGCGCATCGACATCGAGATGACGCGGCTGCTGTGCCTCAAGGCAGCCGATCTGATGGACAAGGCCGGCAACAAATCCGCCAAGCTCGAGATCGCGATGATTAAGGTCTATGCGCCGAACATGGCGCTCCAGATCATCGACGATGCGGTGCAGGCGCATGGCGGCGGTGGCGTGGCGGAGGATTACGGCCTTGCGCACGCCTGGGCCTCGATGCGCACGCTGCGGCTCGCCGATGGGCCGGACGAGGTTCACGCCCGCGCGATCGCTCGCGACGAATTCGGCAAATATGCCGATTGGAAGGCCGAGCGCCCGGCGCCCCGTCAGGGAAGCGACGTATCGAGCGGGGATATCGGCGTTTCGCGCTGATATCCCCGGCGCGGGCCGGAGCATCGCAGCAGAAGTAATGCCGCCACCCTGCGGTCGCGGCAAGGATATGGATAGGAGAGGCGCATGAAGGCCGCCGTTTTGTTCGAAGCCAAGAAGCCGCTGGAAGTGACCGACGTGCTCGTCGCCAAACCGGCCGCGCACGAGGTGCTGATCCGCACGCTGGCGTGCGGCGTGTGCCGATCGGACCTGCATTTCGTCGACGGCGCCTATCCGCATCCGCTCCCGGCGATTCCCGGCCATGAAGCCGCCGGGATCGTCGAGGCGGTGGGCGATGAAGTGCGCACCGTGAAGCCGGGCGATCATGTCGTCACCTGCCTTTCCGCGTTCTGCGGGCATTGCGAGTTCTGCGTCACCGGGCGGATGTATCTTTGCCTTGGCGCCGATACGCGGCGCCCGGCCGGCGCGGAGCCGCGCCTGCGGCTCGCCAGCGGCGATCCGGTCAATCAGATGCTCAATCTGTCGGCCTATGCCGAAATGATGCTGGTGCATGAACATGCCTGTGTCGCGATCGACCGCGATATGCCGCTCGATCGCGCCGCGCTGATCGGCTGCGCGGTGACGACCGGGGCGGGCGCGGTGTTCAACACGACGGATGTGTCTCCGGGCGAAACGGTGTGCGTCGTCGGTTGCGGCGGCATCGGGCTTGCGGCGGTCAACGCGGCGAAGATCGCCGGCGCGGGCAAGATCATCGCGCTCGATCCGGTGCCCGAAAAGCGCGCGATCGCGGAGAAGCTGGGCGCGACGCACAGCTATGATCCGATGGCGGAGAATGTCGTCGCCGAAGTGATCGAGGCCACGAAGGGCGGGGTCGATCACGCGATCGAGGCGGTCGGCAGGCCGCAATCGGCAGCAACCTCCGTGGCGGTGTTGCGGCGCGGCGGCACGGCGACCATCCTCGGCATGATGCCGCTCAGCGAGAAGGTGGGCCTCTCGGCGATGGATCTGCTTTCCGGTAAGCGCCTTCAGGGCGGGATCATGGGTTATAATCGCTTCCCGGTCGATATCCCCCGGCTGGTTGATTTCTATCAGCGCGGGCTGCTCGATCTCGATACGATCATCGCCGATCGGATGCCGCTCACCCGTATCAACGAAGCGTTCGACGAACTTCGCAAGGGCGATGCGACGCGCAGCGTGATTGTATTCGATCAATGAGCGATAGCAGCCTTCAGACCGAAATCGCCGAACGCGACCAGCTCGATACCGGGCGGCTGGCGGTGTGGATGAGCGAGAACGTGCCGGAATTCGCCGGCCCGCTCAGCTACGCGAAGTTCGCGGGCGGCCAGTCAAATCCGACCTACAAGCTTACCACGCCGGAGCGCAGCTATGTGCTGCGCCGCAAGCCGATGGGCCAATTGCTCCCTTCCGCGCACGCGGTCGATCGCGAATATCGCGTGATCGCGGGGCTTCATCCCACCGGCTTCCCGGTGCCGCGCCCGTTCGGGCTGTGCGAGGACGATGCGGTGCTCGGATCGGCCTTTTATGTCATGGAAATGGTGGAAGGCCGCACGATCTGGGACGGCGCTTTCCCCGGCATGGATGCCGATACGCGGCGCGCGCATTACAATGCGATGATCGACACGCTGGCCCAGCTTCACAACGTGGATTACGCCGCCGCCGGGCTGGAGAGCTTTGGCCGCCCCGGCAATTATTTCGAGCGGCAGGTATCGCGCTGGACGAAGCAATATCGCGGCGCCGAGACCGAGCATATGGAGCCGATGGAGCGGCTGATCGAGTTTTTGCCGCGCACATTGCCGCCGCAGACGCGCACCTCGATCGTCCATGGCGATTATCGCTGCGACAATATGAAGTTCGCGCCGGGCGTGGAGCCGCGGGTGGCGGCGGTGCTCGATTGGGAATTGTCGACTCTGGGCGATCCGATCGCCGATCTGTCCTATTTCCTCATCTCCTGGGTGACCGAGCCGGAAGGGCGCTCGGGCGTGAAGGGCATGACCGGCCCGGAAACCGGCATTCCCACGCTGGAGGAAGTCGTCGCGCGCTATTGCGCGAAGACCGGGCGCGACGGGCTGCCCGATCTCAACTGGTATATTTCGTTCAACCTGTTTCGCCTCGCCTCGATCGTGCAGGGCATCAGGAAACGCTTCCTGATCGGCACCGCATCCAACGCCAATGCGGAGGCGACCAGCGCGCGCGTGCCGCTGCTCGCGGAGGCGGCATGGGAATTCGCGGTGAAGGCCGGCGCGTAACGGGAGGATTTCGCGATGTCGTTGTTCGATCTGACGGGGAAGATCGTCCTCATCACCGGCTCGTCACGCGGGATCGGCAAGGCCGCCGCCATCGCCTGTGCCGAGCAGGGGGCGAAGGTCGTCATCTCCAGCCGCAAGCAGGATGCCTGTGACGTGACCGCGAAGGAGATCAACGATCGGTTCGGCGCGGGCACCGCGATCGCGGTGGCGGCGAACATCTCCGACAAGGCGGGGCTTCAGCATCTCGTCGATGAGACGCGGCGCGCGTTCGGGCGGATTGATTGCCTCGTCTGCAATGCCGCCTCCAATCCATATTATGGGCCGCAGGAGGGGATTGCGGATGAGCAGTTCCGCAAGATTCTCGATAACAACATCATCTCGAACCACTGGCTGATCTCGATGGTCGCGCCGGAAATGAAGGCGCGCGGCGAGGGCTCGATCGTCATCGTCTCCTCGATCGGCGGGCTGCGCGGATCGACGGTGATCGGTGCCTATTGCATCTCCAAGGCCGCCGACATGCAACTCGCGCGCAATCTGGCGCACGAATATGGGGCGCACGGCATCCGCGTGAACTGCATCGCGCCGGGCCTCATCAGGACCGATTTCGCCAAAGCGCTGTGGGAGGATGAAGCCGCGGTCGCCGAGCGCAACCGCACGACCCCGCTGCGCCGCATCGGCGAGCCGGAGGAGATTGCCGGCGCGGTGGTCTATCTCGCGTCGCGGGCAAGCGGGTTCATGACCGGCCAGGTGATGGTGATCGACGGCGGCGTGACGATTTAAGCAGGAGAGTGTGGGGATGGGCAGGTTTACCGACAAGTCGATTATCGTCACTGGCGCTGGCTCCGGCATCGGGCGCGCCGCCGCGACACTGTTCGCGGCGGAGGGCGGCAGGGTGATCGTCGCCGACCTGTCCGATGGCGCGGAGCAGGCCGCGAAGGCGATCCGCGATGCCGGCGGCGTGGCGGAGGCGATCCGCATGGACGCGGGCTCCGAGGATGATGTGATCCGCACCGTGGCACTCGCCTGCGATCGCTTTGGCGGGCTGGACGTGATGTTCGCCAACGCCGGCATCTCCGGCGGGATGGCGAACATCTTCGATACCGATGTCTCGCTCATCACCGAAGTGCTGCGCGTCAACCTGATCGGCCCGTATCTCGCCATCAAACACGCCGCCCCGCGCATTGCCGAGCGCGGCAAGGGCGCGATCATCCTCACCGCCAGCGTCGCGGGCATCCGCTCGGGCGCCGGGTCGCCGGCCTATTCCGCATCGAAGGCCGGGGTCATCAATCTCGCCAAGGTCTCGGCGCAGCAGCTTTCCGGCTCCAACGTGCGCGTCAACGCGATCTGCCCCGGCCTGACCGAGACGGGCATGACGCGCCCCACCTTCGATTATGCGCGCGATGCGGGCAAGATGGATCGCCTCGGTCGGCTCAACCCGCTGCGCCGCGGCGCGCAGCCGGAGGAACTGGCGAAGGTCGCGCTGTTCCTCGCCTCCGATGATGCGAGCTACGTCAATGGTCAGGCGATCGCGGTGGATGGCGGCCTGTCGTCAAGCCATCCGGTGACGAAGCAGGAATATGGGCGGACGGCGGTTTAGGGGGGACAAATGGCTGAAGGCGGGTGGGAAGCGGTCTGGTAGGTTTTGTGCGGAACCTCATTGTTTCCCGGCGTAAGGATTCGCGATGATATCACCCGGCTGCGATAACCAATGAACTAAATCCGATCGGTATCCCTCGTCCTTTTCATTCAGAGCGCAGAAACCTTGAGGCATATCGATATTGAGGAATATCTCGGCGTACCGCCCATTTTCAACACCATCGTCAAAAAATAATTTCATACGCACGAAATCGCTTGAAATCGCGGCTGGATTCGATGCGATTCCTACCGCGAAGCACTCGATGCTATTTGCGAGCGACCATTCAGCAGACAAAAGAGAGTCTTTAGGTTGAAAATTCTTTTTTTTTAACCACCCGCTACTTGCCGAAGGCGTCGTAGAAATCCCGTAATATTCTGCCAGAAGTGCAAGCAACCTATCGCTATCGTCTCCTAAAGATTTTAGCGTGACTGGTCCCCAGAAGCTGTGGAACGCGTCATCGCCTTCACCTTCGACTTGTTCGCGCCAACCTGTCACCGGGATAATCGCGCAAAATCCCACCGGTTCATACGGGGTAGCATCCGCGCGAAAAACCAACCGCCATGACGATGCCTCCTCATCGTAAACCTTATCGATGATTTCGAAAGTCATGTCGCATAGCGGCGCTAGGCCGTCCTCCATTTCTTCGAGATGGCAAAACACATGCACCATTCACAAGCTCCACAAGGCAGTCTCCAGCGGCGGTGTGTCGGCTTTGGAGTAAGCGCACAAGCCTCCCTGATGACCGATGCTGGGGCGTTTCCCGCCGCCCGCTCGCGCCTCGCTTACACCCCCGCCCAGCGGTCCACCACCTTCGCCAGCACGCCGAGCGGCACGCCGCCGGTCTGCACCACCGTATCGTTGAAGCCGCGCACGTCGAAGCGCGCGCCCATCTTCGCCCTGGCCGCGTCGCGCAGGCGGTTGATCTCGTTATGGCCGGTCTTGTAGCCCAGCGCCTGCCCCGGCCAGGTGCAATAGCGATTCAGCTCCGATCGCGCCTGGCTCGCGGTGAAGCCGGTGGCGGCCATGAACCACGCCATCGCCTGCTCCATCGTCCAGCGCTTGTGATGTAGCCCGGTGTCGGCGACCAGCCGCGCGGCGCGGAAGTTCATCGACTGGAGATAGCCGATCCGGCCCAGCGGATCGTCAGCGTAGAAGCCCACCTCGTCCGCGATCTGCTCGGCATAAAGGCCCCAGCCTTCGGAATAGGCGTTGAAGCTCAGCAAGGTGCGGATCAGCGGCAGATCGAAAGTATATTCGCCCTGCCAGATATGCCCCGGAATGCCTTCGTGGAAGGTTAGCGTGGGGAGCGAATAGCGCGGCCAGATGCCGGTATCGCGCAGGTTGATATAGTAAGTGCCGGGGATCTTGCCGTCGATCGAGCCGGGGCCGGCATAACCGTTGGGCGCGCCGTCCTGGATCGCGGGCGGCACGCGCTTGATGTTGAGATTGCCGCGCACCAGCTTGCCGAACGCATTGGGCATCAGCGGCCTGATCTTCGCCACCACGCTGTTGAGATAGGCGAGCAACTCGGCGCGGCCCGCATCGGTATTGGCGAACAGCAGATCGGGGCGCTTGCCGAGTTGGGCGAGCCGCTCGCCAGCGGTGCCCTGTGTCAGGCCCTGCGCGCGGAGCAACGGGTCCATCTGAGCCGCCAGCGCCTTGCATTGCTCCAGCCCGGCGGCGTGGATTTCCTCCGGTGTGCGCTTCGTCGTCGTGCCGGCCTCCACCAGCCAGCCGTAGATATTGTCGGCATCGGGCACCCGCCACATGCCCGCGACATCGGGCGCGCGGGGGCGCAGCGCGACGAACGCATCGGACTGCGCGGCCAGTGCGGGCGCGATTTCCTGCTCGGCGATCGCGGCGGCGCGTGCGGTCCAGTCCCCGGCGAGCTTCGCTGCGCGTGCCTTCGCACCCAGCCCGGTGACGATCGCCCAGTTCGCCGGATCGGCGGCGCCGTTGCGAAGCTGGCGCGCGGTGATGTCATTGAGGAAGCGGGGGAGATAGACGCCCTTCGCCGCATCCGCCTTCAGCCGCTCGGTCTCGTCGCGCACTTCCTGCGCATAGGCGCGCATCCGGGTGAGATAGGCATCGGCATCGGCGGTGTCCGCTATTTGATGCTTGTTTTCGAGCAGATCGGGCACGTCGACGAACGCGCCATTGCCCTGGCTGACGATATAGGGGGTGGAGCGATATCCGTTGGCGGAAAGGAAGGCCATGTCGCCCACTGGCATCCGCCGCCAGCCATCGAGCGCGATCTCATGCGCCACGGTCACCGTTTCGACATGGGTGGTGACGGTGGGGGAGAGGGAGCTACGGTCGATCGCCTTCAATTCGGAAAGGCGCCGTGTCGCGTCGATCCGGCGCTTCGCCTCCGCTGCGGCGCTATGATCGCTCAGCATGGATTTGAGCGCGGCGCGCTTGCCGGTGTCGATGCCGAGGAAGGCGGCGTTTTCGGGATAAGTGGCGAGCAGCGCCTCGGCCTGCCGATCGAGCACCGCCATCGCGGCGGCGTCGCCGGAAGCGGCGGCGCGCGCGGGAAGGGCGGTGGTTACGCCCAGAGCGGCGGCACCGACAACGAACCCGCGACGATCGACCTGCATGATGATTCCCCCTCCCTTATCCGATTGACTTCACGCGCGTGGCTGGCGCTGGCGGATCAACCCCTCCTGCGCGACGCTGGCGACGAGCCGCCCGTCGCGGGTGAACACCTGCCCGCGATTCATCCCCCTCGCATGGCCCGACCATGGGCTGTCGGTGGAATAGAGTAGCCAGTCATCGGCGCGAAAATCCTCGTGCAGCCACACGGCATGATCGAGGCTCGCGCTCTGGAAACCGGGCGTCGTCCAGTTCACGCCATGCGGCAACATGCACGTGCCGAGCAGCGACATATCTGACGCATAGGACAGGATCGCACGGTGGATCGCGGGATCGTCTCCCACCGGCGCTACGACGCGGAACCAGCTATGCTGGATCGGCGCTGTCGGTGTGGGGTTGAACCATTTGCGCGGGTAAACCGGGCGTATCTCGATCGGGCGCGGGCGGGTGAGTTGCTTGCGAAAACGCTCGTCGACGTGCGCGCTCTCCCGCGCGCGGATCTCCGCTTCGTTCTCCAGTTCCTCCGGCGCGGGGACATCGGGCATCTGATCCTGATGGTGGAAGCCTTCCTCCGGAAGCTGGAAGGATGCCGCCATGTTGAGGATCGGCGCGCCGCGCTGCATCGCGATGATGCGGCGGGTGGCGAAGCTGCGGCCCTCGAAATCACGCACCACGCGATAGATGATCGGGTAATTCTCGTCGCCCGGCCGCATGAAATAGGCGTGGAGCGAATGCGCGGTCTTGGGCGCGTCGGTCGATCGTTGCGCGGCCTGCAGCGCCTGCGCGATCACCTGCCCGCCGAACACGCGACCCACCCCGCCATTCGACCGGCGCCCGCGATAGAGATCGGTGTCAATCTCCTCCACATCGAGCAGATCGACGAGATCGGCGGCGAGTTCTGCCGGGGTGGGTGGGGTATCTGACACGTTGATCGGCTCCTTTGCGGTGGCCGGGGTAACGGATAAGGCGGGTGATGGACAAGCGCACGCTCATTCCTCCCCTCCATGGGAGGGCAGGGGGCGATACCTCGCCGAGATCATCCCACTGACCGCCCCACCCCAACCCCTCCCCTGAAGCGGAGGGGCTTTGATTCTCGCTCCCTCAATATCCCGCCGCCCGCGCCAGCAGATCGGCATGGAAATTGGCATCGCCGAACATCTCGGCCAGCACGCGCTGGCGCTTCATGTAGAAGCCGATGTCATATTCGTCGGTCATGCCGATGCCCCCGTGCATCTGCACGCCTTCCTGCACGCTGAGCATCGTCGCCATGCCCGTCATCGCCTTGGCGACGGAGACGGCGGCGTCGCCCTTCGCGTCGCCCGCGTCGAGCAATTGCTGCGCCTTGAGCACGGCGGCGCGCGCCACTTCCATTTCGCTATAAAGATGCGCGGCGCGGTGCTGGAGCGCCTGGAAGCTGCCGATCAGCGTGCCGAACTGCTTGCGCTCGCGCAGATAGGTGATGGTCATGTCCATCGCGCCCGCGCCGACACCGAGCATCTCGGCGGCGGCACCCGTGCGCCCGGCACGGAGCAGGCGCGCGAGCGGTCCGCGCCCGCCATCGACCTCGCCGATCACCGCATCGGCATCCACCTCCACCCCGTCGAACTCGATCCGCGCGGCAAGGCTGGAATCGGCCAGCCGTTCGGGCGTGACGGTCATCTTCGCCGCGCCCTGCGGCACCGCGAACAAGGTGACGCCGGCCTCATCATCGGGCGCGCCCGCCGTGCGCGCGGCGACGATCAGCAGATCGGCCACATGGCCGTGGGTGACGAATTGTTTCCTGCCCGTGAGACGGAAACCGTTACCGGCGCGCTCCGCCTTCAGGCCGACGCTGGCACGATGCTTCGCGGCTTCGTCGATCGCCAGCGCGGCGATCGTTTCGCCCTTCAGGATGCCGGGATACCAGCGCCCGGCGTGCCCGGTGCCCTTCAGCGCCTCCACCGCCGCGACGGCGGTGGAGAGAAATGGGGAAGGGGAAAGGTTGCGCCCGATCTCCTCGAGCACCACGCCCGCTTCGACATGGCCGAGGCCCAGCCCGCCATGATCTTCGCCGATCAGGATGCCGGTGAAGCCCATGTCGGCGAACTGCTTCCACAGATCGCGACTGAAGCCGGTCTGGTCATTGTCGTCGCGCAGCTTGCGCATATGCTTGACCGGCGCGTGCTCCGCGACGAAATCCTTCGCCGTATCGCGCAGCATCGACTGTTCATCATTCAGGAAAAGCGGCATTATCTTGCTCCGTCGCCCCGGCCGGGCCGGGATCGAGTGATAACTGGATGGCGGGGGCGATCAGGCGCCCGGCAGTTGCAGGATGCGCTTGGCGATGATGTTGAGCTGGACTTCCGATGTGCCGCCCTCGATCGAATTCGCCTTGGTGCGCAGCCACGCGCGCGCCTCGTGCCCGCCATCGGAGGCCGTGCTTTCCCATTCCAGTTCGTCCGAGCCGCCCGCCGCCATCATCAGTTCATGGCGAGACTTGTTCAGTTCCGTGCCGTAATATTTCATCATCGATGGCTGGGCGGGGTGCGCCCTGCCGGCTTTCAATTCGTCGATGAACCGCTCGGATTGCGCCGCGAACGCCTTGGTGCGCACTTCGAACAGCGCGATCTGCGCGCGGAGCAGCGGATCGGCGAGCCGGCCATCGGCGTCCAGCCCGATCGTCGCCTTCGCGCCCTCGATCAGCGGGTTTTTGCCCCCGCCGCCAAGGCCCATGCCGGAGATCATCTCGCGCTCGTGCCCCAGCAGATATTTGGCGACATCCCAGCCCCTGTTCAGTTCGCCGACGAGATTTTCCTTGGGCACCTTCACATTGTCGAAGAAGGTTTCGCAGAACGGCGAATAGCCCGAGATCAGCAGGATCGGCTTGGTCGAGACGCCGGGCGTGCGCATATCGAACAGCACGAAGCTGATGCCGTTGTGCTTGTTCGTCGGATCGGTGCGTACGAGGCAGAAAATCCAGTCCGCCTTGTCGGCATAACTGGTCCAGATTTTCTGGCCGTTGACGAGGAAGTGATCGCCCTTGTCCTCCGCCCTGGTGGCGAGGCTGGCGAGATCGGAGCCTGCGTTCGGCTCCGAATAGCCCTGGCACCAGCGGATTTCGCCGCGCGCGATCCTGGGCAGATGCTCCTTCTTCTGCGCCTCATTGCCATATTTGAGCAGCGCCGGCCCGAGCATCGAAATGCCGAACGAGGAGAGCGGATTGCGCGCGCGGATCGCGGCCATTTCCTCGCGCAGCACCTTGGTTTGCGCCGCCGAAAGGCCGCCGCCGCCATATTCCTTCGGCCAATCCGGCACGGTCCAGCCGCGCGCGCCCATCCGGTCCATCCATTGCTTCTGCGCCGGCGTCATCGCGCTCTGATCGCGACCGCCCCACACGGAATCCTTCTCGGTACGGACCGGCTCGCGCATCTCCGGCGGGCAATTGGCTTCGAGCCAGGCGCGCGTCTCGGCGCGGAATAGTTCGAGATCGCTCATTACTTGCTCCATGCGAGTTCGTGCGCCGCGCGTGCGGCGGCGATGGAAAGATGATCCTGATAGCGATCGGCGATCACCTGCACGCCGATCGGAAGCCCGCCCGCGCCCATTGCCACCGGCACGCTGGTCGCGGGGAGATTGGCGAAGGTGGCGAGCCCGGCCCAGGCGAACTGCGCGGCGAACGAACTGTCGCGCCCGTCGATCTCCAGCCGGCGCTCGGGCAGCGGGGTGTCGTCGTGCGGAAAGGCGGTGGTGCCGAAGATCGGCGCGATCACCACGTCATAGCGGCCAAACACCTCATGCCACTGGCGGATATTGCGCGCCTGCTGGTCGGCAAGGTCGAACCATTCGGCGAGCGTCGGCACGCCGCGCACCGGATCGGGCGCGCCGCGTGTCATCGCGATGTTGAGCATGTGCATGTAATCACGGTGCTGCACGGCCAGGTCGGGCAGCAGGTCGCTCTTGCGATCCACCTTCGCGCCCGCATCGGCGAAGGCCGCGCCGACCTTTTCCAGCGCCGCGCGCATTTCCCCGGAAATGCTCGTTTCGGGATGATCGGCGAGGATCAGGATGCGCCATTCGCCCGGCTTGCGCGGCTTGGCGGGGGCGACCGGATGGTCCGCCAATATGTCGAGCGCGACCGCCAGATCATCGGCATCCCGCGCCATCGGTCCGCAGACGCTGAGCGCGACGCGCGCGCCATCCATGCCGGGGAAGCTGTGGCCGGTGGTGGAGAGCAGGCCGAACGTTGGCTTCAGCCCCCAAACGCCGTTGAATGCCGCCGGGGTGCGGATCGAGCCGCCGATATCGGAGCCGATCTCCAGCGGCACCATGCCGGAGGCCAGCGCCACGCCGCTGCCGCCCGACGAGCCGCCGGCGGAGCGGCCATGATCGTGCGGATTATGCGTGCGCCCGTAGATCGGGTTGTTCGACTGCACGTCCGCGAGGCCCACTGGCACGTTGGTTTTGCCCAGCACGATCGCCCCGGCGTTCTTCAGCCGCTGCACCAGCACCGCGTCGCGCTTCGCGGTGAAGTCGCGATGCTCGGTGAAGCCCCATGTCGTCCTGAGGCCGGCGAGGTCATAGCTTTCCTTCACCGTCATCGGCACGCCGAGCAGCGGGGCATCATATCCCTTGCCGATCCGCTGATCGAGTTCGGCGGCGGCGTGTCGCGCGCGGGCGAAATCACGCACCACCACCGCGTTGAGCGGGCCGTCTCGCGCCTCGATGCGGGCGATCGCCGCCTCGGTTTCGAGCAATGCGGTGGTTTCGCCGGCGCGAACGGCGGCGGCGGTTTGAAGGGCGGAGCGTTCGGTCATGAAGGGCAACTCCAGCTTTTTACGGGATATCGGTCACCCCGGCGCGGGCCGCCGGGGTGATGAGGGCAGGGGCCTATTTCAACTGGCCGCCGCTTTCAGCCGCCGCCTTCAGGCTTTCGGCGACCTTGAAGCCGTGCTTCTCAAGCCCCGCGACGACCTTTTTCAGCCCTTCGCTCTGCGCCCAGAACATCGGGCCGCCGCGATAGACCGGCCAGCCATATCCATAGATCCACACCACATCTATGTCAGACGCGCGCTGTGCCTTCTTCTCCTCAAGGATCAGCGCGCCTTCGTTGACCATCGAATAGAGCGTGCGCTCGACGATCTCCTGATCGGTGATCTCGCGCTTGGGCAGGTTCGATTTCTGGCGGAATTCCTCGATGATCTCGGCCACGCGCGGCGAGGGGGTGGGGTTACGCTTTTCATCGTAATCGTAGAAACCGGCCTGCTTTTTCTGCCCCCAGCGGCCCTCGGCGCAAAGCGCGTCGCGGATCGTTTCGATACGGCTCGGATCACGATGCCAGCCGATATCGACGCCGGCGAGATCGGACATCTGGAACGGCCCCATCGGCATCCCGAAATCGGCGTGGACCTTGTCGATCTGCTGCGGCGTCGCGCCTTCCATCAGCAGCTTGTTCGCCTCAAGCTGGCGGGGGCTGAGCATACGGTTGCCGATGAAGCCGTGGCATACGCCAGCGACCACCGCGACCTTGCGGATCTTCTTGGCGACGGCCATCACCGTGGCGAGCACGTCCTTCGCCGTCCTGTCGCCGCGCACCACCTCCAGCAGCTTCATCACATTGGCGGGGGAGAAGAAATGCATCCCGAGCACATCCTCGGGCCGGCTGGTCGCGGCGGCGATCTCGTTCACGTCGAGATAGGAGGTGTTCGAGGCGAGGATCGCGCCCGGCTTCGCGATCTTGTCGAGCTTGCCGAAGATATCCTTCTTCACATCCATATTCTCATAGACCGCCTCGATGATGAGGTCGCAGTCCTTGAGATCGTCGAGGCTGAGCGTGGGGGTGAGCAGCGCCATCGCCTTTTCCGGCGCGTCCGGCTTGATCCGGCCTTTGGCGGCGGATGCCTCGTAATTCCTGCGCATCACGCCGGTGCCGCGATCGAGCGCCTCCTGCTGCATCTCGACGATGGTGACGGGGATGCCCGCTGACAGGAAATTCATGCTGATCCCGCCGCCCATCGTGCCCGCGCCGATCACGCCGACGCGGTTGATCGGGCGCAGCGGTGTCTTCGGATCGACATCGTCGATCTTGGCGGCCTGGCGCTCGGCGAAGAAGATGTGGCGCTGCGCGGCGGACTGGACGCCCATCATCAGCTTCATGAATTCGTCGCGCTCGAACTTCATGCCTTCGTCGAAGGGCAGTTCGGTCGCGGCGATGGCGCAGCGGATGTTGGCTTCCGGCGCGTCGAAACCACGGAATTTCTTCGCATTGGCCTTGCGGAATTCCTCCACCACCTGCGGGTCGGCCTTCGCCTCCCTGTCGCGGATGCGCGGGATCGGCCGTTTGGCTGCGATCTCCATCGCGAAGGCGATCGCCTCGCCTGCAAGGTTATCCTCGCGAACCACCTGGTCGATCAGGCCAAGCTCGGCCGCCTTCTTCGCCGGCACCGGATCGCCGATCGCCAGCATCGGCAGCGCGGCCTTCATGCCGATCAGGCGCGGCAGGCGCTGTGTGCCGCCAGCGCCGGGGAGCAGGCCGAGCTTCACCTCCGGCGTGCCGATCATCGCAGAGGGCACCGCGACGCGATAATGGCAGGCAAGCGCGGTCTCGCATCCGCCGCCCAGCGCCGTGCCGTGGATCGCCGCGACGATCGGCTTGGGCGAGGCGTCGATCATGTCGATCACATCGTGCAGTGACGCGCCCATCGGCGGCTTGCCGAATTCGGTGATGTCTGCGCCCGCGAAGAAGGTGCGCCCGTCGCAGCGCAGCACCATCGCCTTGATCGAGGCATCGGCGATGCCTTCCTTCACGCCCGCCTCCAGCCCGTCGCGGACGGCGGCGCCGAGCGCGTTCACCGGCGGCGAATCGGAGATGATGACGAGGATTTCGCCGTTGCGTTCGGTGCGTACGGGGGAGGTCATGCAAATATACTCCAGTTGGTCGTTGCCCCGCGACGGGAGCGAATCAGGCGTGGTTCGCGCGGATCAGGTCAGCGCGGAATAGATCATCGTCTTCAGCTCGCGGCGGATCGGGTAGATCATCGACGGCGACAATTGTGTCATGAACACCATTGATATCCGCTCGACCGGATCAATGAAGAAGGCGGTGGAGAACATGCCCCCCCAATAATATTCGCCAACCGACCCCGGCATCATCGAGCGTGCCACGTCGATCGTCACCGCGAAGCCGAGGCCGAAGCCGGTGCCCGCGTTCTGCGTTTCGCTGAACAGCGAATCGGACATGGCGGCGAGATCCGCGTTGCCGGGCAGGTGGTTTTTGGTCATCAGCTCGATCGTCTTGCGACCGAGGATGCGCGCGCCGTCCAGTTCGCCGCCGTTGAGGCACATCTGGCAGAAACGGTTATAGTCGAGCGCGGTGGAGACCAGGCCACCACCGCCGGAGACGAAGGTGAACGGCGTCGCCCACATGCTGTCGTCCGCGCGATCGAACATCTTGCGGCCTTTGCCCGGCTCCAGCGTGTAGCAATCGACCAGCCGATCGAGCTTGTCGGCGGGCACGGTGAAGAAGGTGTCGTGCATCTTCAGCGGCTTGAAGATGCGTTCAGCGAAGAAGCGCTCCAGCGGCATCCCCGAAACGCGCTGGACGACTAGCCCGAGCACGTCGGTCGCCACCGAATAATTCCAGCGCGTGCCGGGCGAGAATTCCAGTGGCAGCTTGCCGAGTTCCGCGACGAACCCGTCCATGTCATAGCCGCCGTGCCAGTTCTCCAGCTTCAGCGAGCGGTGCGCCGCGTCGATGTTCGAGCGGTTCTGGAACGAATAGGTGAGCCCCGCGGTGTGGCGCAGCAGATCGACCATCCGCATCGGTTCATCGACAGGTTTGGTAATGAACGGCACGCCAGCGCCGCCGCCGTTATAGACGCCGACCTTCTTCAGTTCGGGCAGGACGTGGTGGACCGGCGTGTCGAGCGCGACCTTCGCCTCCTCCACCAGCATCATGAACGCGAGGGAGGTGATCGGCTTGGTCATGGAAGCGATGCGGAACAGCGAATGTTCGTCGATCGCCTTGGCAGAACCTTCCCGCGCGGTGCCCTGTGAGGAGAAATGCACGATCTCGCCATCGCGCGCGACGAGCAACTGGGCGTGTGGGAACTCGCCCGAATCGAGGTAACGCTCCTTGACCAGGCGATCAATCGCGGCCAGCCGACCTGAATCGAAGCCGTGTTCTTCTGGCCTGGCGATCTTCATGCCGTCTCCATACCCCTGTTTCAAATCGTCTTCATGCCCTATCGCTTGAGCGGCGCTGAAATCAATCATAACCTCAGTGCCGACAAACCCGTTTTTCTAGTGGGAGAGGATCACCGTGGAGAATCAATCGTCAGCCGCAAGCGCATGGCCGGCTGTGTCGCTGGCCGAGGCAACGAGGATTCTTACCGCATCGGGCTCCCGTTTCGAAATGGAGACTGTGGAAATAGATGGCCGGCCGACGCGGGTGTGGAAGAATGTCCCGCCGCACATGGCGGCGCTGGTCCGGCTGTCGCGCACTCATGGCGAGCGGCTGGCGACGATCTACGAGAACGAGCGGGTCAGCTATGAGGTGCAGTTCCGCGCGATCGCGGCGCTGGCGGCGGACCTTCGCGCGCACGGGGTGGAGAAAGGCGATCGGGTGGCGATCGCGATGCGCAATCTGCCGGAATGGGTTGTCGGTTTCTTCGCGGCAACGGTGCTTGGCGCGATCGCGGTGCCGCTCAACGCGTGGTGGACCGGCGATGAACTGGCCTATGGCCTGAGCGATTCGGGGGCGAAGCTGCTGATCGCGGATGAGGAGCGCTGGGCGCGAATCGCGCCGCATCGCGATGAACTGCCCGCGCTCACCCGCGTGCTGGTGAGCCGCGCCGTCATGCCGCTCACGCCGCCCGCCGAGCGGCTGGAGGCGGTGATCGGCGCGCCCGGCGAGTGGATGGCGCTCGCCGATCGTGATTTGCCCGAAACCGATCTCGCGCCCGACGACGAAGTTTCGATTCTCTATACCAGCGGGACGACCGGCAATCCGAAGGGCGCATTGGGCACCCATCGCAATTTCATGACCAATATCCTGTCGAGCGGCTTTGCGATGGCGCGGATGTTCGTGCGGCGCGGCGAGCCATTGCCCGAACCGGCGCACAAGGTGGGGCTGACGGTGATCCCGCTGTTCCACGCGACGGCGCTGTCCGCCGGGCTGATGAGTTCGATGGCGGCGGGCAATACCACGATCTACATGCGCAAGTTCGAGGCGCTCCCCGCGATGGAGATCATCGAACGCGAGCGGGTGAATTCCACCGGCGGCGTGCCGACGATCGCCTGGCAATTGCTGGAACATCCCGAGCGCCACCGCTTCGATCTCTCCAGCCTGGAGATGATGGCTTATGGCGGCGCGCCGTCCGCGCCCGAACTGGTGCGCAAGATCGCGGCCGATCTGAAGGCGCTGCCCGCCAACGGCTGGGGCATGACCGAGACCACCGCCACCGTCACCACGCACGGCGCGGAAGATTATCTCAACCGGCCAGATAGCGCGGGGCCGCCGGTCGCGGTGGCCGACCTGAGGGTGATGGACGCGGACGGGGAGCGCGAATTGCCGATCGGCGCGATCGGCGAATTATGGGCGCGCGGGCCGATGGTGGTGAAGGGCTATTGGAACAAGCCGGAAGCGACAGCGGCAACCTTCGTCGATGGCTGGGTGCGCACCGGCGACCTTGCGCGGCTGGACGAGGAGGGCTTCTGCTTCATCGTCGATCGCGCCAAGGATATGCTGATCCGGGGCGGCGAGAACATCTATTCAAGCGAGGTGGAGAATATCCTCTACGATCACCCGGCGGTGACCGATTGCGCGGTGATCGGCGTGCCGCATCGCACGCTGGGCGAGGAACCGGCGGCGGTGGTCCATCTCGCGCCCGGCGCCGAGGCGACCGAGGCGGAGCTTCAGGCATGGGTGCGCGAACGGCTGGCGGCGTTCAAGGTGCCGGTGGCGATCCGCTTCTCCCCCGAAACGCTGCCGCGCAACGCCAATGGCAAGATCATGAAGCGCGATCTGAAGGCGCTGTTCGAGGATCGCGTCGCGGCCTGATCGCGGGCGTCGGCGGTCCGTGCATCCACATCTGGCGCGGTGGCGCAGGTCCGTTGCCGGAATATCGCGATCGGGCGGTGGCGGCGCGATGGATTGGCGGGGAGGGCTGGTCCGTGCGCCTGCTTGCGTGTGGCTTTGCTGCTACGTGGCCAAGCCGCGCTCTCTTGTGCGCCGTGAAAAGCGCGGCTTTGCGAGAAGCCCGCCCGGCGACCGGCTTCACCGGGCGATCACGACGTTGTTCTATCCGAATTTGGCCCCTAGGGTCGCCCGATGGCCGAGCGGTCCGCAAACCAATCCGATGAACCAGCGCCGCCGCCACTTTCCGGGCCGGCGGGGGAGGGCGCGTTCGGGCTGCCGCTGACCGCGAACGGAATCGAGGATGCGCGGATCGCGCTGCGACGGGATCGCCTGCTCGCCGCGCTGACCCTGCTTGCCGGCCTTGGCGTGGCGCTCGGCACGCCGTTCGCGCTGAAGGCGGGGGCGGAGTTCTTCCTGCCCACGACGGTGGCACTGGTCGTCGGCATCGCGCTGATACCGCTGCTCGAATGGCTGGAGCGGCGGCGCATCCCATCCGCGCTCGCGGCCCTGTTCTGCGTGCTGCTGTTCCTGCTCGCCGCGAACGTGGTGGTGGCGGCGATCGTTTTTCCCGCGATCGACTTCTTCCGGCTGCTGCCCAAGCGAATCGGGCGGATTCAGGAAAATCTCGCGCCGCTGCTCGATCTTTATTCGAACCTCGAACGCTATGCGAACCGCACGCTGCACCAGATCGCGGCGACCCCGGTTCGCCCGTCGCCGACCGCCGCAGTCGCGCCGCCCAGCTCGATTCTGGAGCTTGCCGCCACCTCGGCCCCGGCGGCGGTCGTCCAGCTATTCTACGCGGTGCTGGTCGCCTTCTTCTTCCTTTCGGGCTGGACGCGGATTCGCGAGCGCGCGATCACCAGCCGTACCAGTTTCGGCGGCGCCATGGCGACCGCGCGGGTGATTCAGGACGTGGTGGACCATGTGTCCTCGTATCTGGGCACGATCACGGTCATCAACGTCGCGCTCGGGTTGATCGTCGCGGGCGCGCTGCACCTGCTCGGGATGCCATTCCCCCTGATGTGGGGCGGGATCGTCGCGCTGCTGAACTATATCCCCTATTTCGGGCCGGTCGTGGCGGCGCTGCTGATCGCGGTGGGCGCGTTGATGACGTTCGGCGACGTATGGACCGCGCTGGCCGCGCCGGGGATCATGTATGCCTGCCATCTGATCGAGGCGAACGTGCTGACCCCGCTGATCGTGGGGCACCGGCTGACCATCAGCCCGATTCTGATTCTCATCTCGATCAGCTTCTGGGGCTGGATCTGGGGGACGCCGGGCGCGCTGCTCGCGGTTCCTCTGCTGGTAATCATTCAAACCGTGCTTGGCGCGGCGGGCAGGCCGGACATCGCCGGATTCCTTTTTGAGCATGGCACATTGGTGCGTCAGGAACGCCGCCGTTCACGAAGATTTGAAAAAGGTTCGCCAACCCCTGTTGACAGCCCCGGCGCCCCCGCCTAGTTGGCGCGCCTCACGCTTTCCAAGCGGGTGTAGCTCAGTTGGTTAGAGCGCCGGCCTGTCACGCCGGAGGTCGCGGGTTCGAGCCCCGTCACTCGCGCCATCCCTCTCCAGGGGGAAGGCGTAACTCCAGAAAATCGCAGCAATGTTTGCCAGGCTGGGATCGTCCGTAGGGCGGTCGGCTCACGTCCGGGCGGCGGCAAATCGGGCCGTGCTGACTGGGCCATTTGCTGATCCCTTGGGCGAGCAATCCAGCGATCAGGCGCGTGGTTTCCGCCTGCGGCTTGCCGAAGCGATCCGGGCGGTATAGAGGCGCCCACTTCGGCGGTGTCCCATGCGGGCGTGGCGGAACTGGTAGACGCGCTGGATTTAGGTTCCAGTATCGCAAGATGTGGGGGTTCGAGTCCCTTCGCCCGCACCAGTACCCCGCGCAGAAGCGGGGCGGCACCACCTCTTCCGTATTTCCCTTTACGAAGGCTGACGATGCAGACTGTCGAGACGTTGAACGAAGGCCTGAAGCGCGGCTACACGCTGACCATCACCGCCAAGGACATCGAGAAGAAGGTCGATGCCGAACTGAAGCGCGTCGCGCCGCAGGTTCGGATGCCCGGCTTCCGCCCCGGCAAGGTGCCCGCCAATCTGGTGCGCAAGATGCACGGCCCCGCGCTGCTGCAGGACGCGCTCAACACCTCCATCCAGGAAGGCGTGCAGACCCTGCTCGCCGACAAGCAGCTTCGCCCCGCGATGCAGCCGTCGGTGGAGCTTGGCGAGGGCTATGAGCCTGGCAAGGATGCCGAGATCAAGGTCGCGCTCGAAGTGCTGCCGCAGGTGCCGGCACCGGCGATCGACGCGCTGAAGCTTGAGCGGCTGACCGTGCCCGTTTCCGACGAGGCGGTGGACGAGCAGCTCAAGAAGTTCGCGGACCAGATGAAGCGTTGGGAAGACGCCAAGGCGAGCCACAAGGCGAAGCTCGGCGATCAGGTGACGGTCGATTTCGTCGGCAAGACGCTCGACGGCGTCGCGTTCGATGGCGGCACCGGCACCGATATGGCGATCGAGCTTGGCTCGGGCCGCCTGATTCCCGGCTTCGAGGATCAGGTCGTCGGCGTGAAGAATGGCGAGGAGCGCCAGATCAAGGTCACCTTCCCGGAAGATTATCCGGCGAAGGAGCTGGCCGGCAAGGACGCGACGTTCGATCTCACCGTGAAGTCGGTGCAGGTGGCCGCCGAGAGCAAGATCGACGAGGATCTGGCCAAGAACCTCGGGCTTGAGAGCCTTGAGCAACTCAAGGGCCTGCTCAAGGGGCAGATCGAGCAGGAGCATAACGGGCTTACGCGCACCTATATGAAGCGCAAGCTGCTCGATCAGCTCGCCGCGGGGCATGATTTCGAAGTGCCGCCGTCGATGGTCGAGGCGGAATTCACGCAGATCTGGCAGCAGCTTGAGCATGAAGCGACCCATGAGGCCGATCCGAAGGCCGCGATGGAGGAGCTGGAGAGCGATCGCGACGATTACCGCAAGATCGCGGAGCGCCGCGTGCGGCTCGGCCTGCTTCTGTCGGAAATCGGCCAGGCGAATGGCGTCGAGGTGACCCAGCAGGAAATGAACCGCCTGATCGGCCAGGCCGCGCAGCAATATCGCGGCGAGGATCAGCAGCGCTTCATCCAGTATATCCAGCAGGAGCCGATGGCCGCCGCCCAGCTCCGCGCGCCGCTCTATGAGGACAAGGTCGTCGATTTCCTGTTCGACAAGGCCGAGATCACCGACAGCGAAACCACCCGCGAGGCGCTGGAAGCCGCGATCGAGAGCGACGACGGTTTCTCGACCGGCACGCACACCCACGATCACGACAACCACAAGCCGCGCACCAAGAAGGCGGCGGCGAAAAAGGCTGACGTGAGCGAGGACACCGCGGAGAAGCCGGCGAAGAAGGCTCCGGCCAAGAAGGCTGCGGCGAAGGACGAGGCGCCGGTCGAGGAAGCCGCCAAGCCCGCCGCCAAGAAGGCCCCGGCGAAGAAAGCCGCCGCTGAGGAAGCCCCGGCTGCTGACGACGCCGCCAAGCCCGCCAAGAAGGCGCCGGCGAAGAAGGCCACCGCCAAGGCCTGATCTTTACGTCCTGTATCAACGGAGCGGGCGGGGTTGTCGTTGGACGACCCCGCCCGTTTCGTATCAAGCCACCTTCGCGATGATTCGCTCGACGCCCTTGGGGTCAGCCTGGATCATTTTCAGCAGCACGACTGATCCTGCGTCGGGGCTTCTCCGGCCCTGCTCCCAATCGCGCACGGTGCCGATCGGGAAGTGATAGGTCTTGGCGAACGCGGTCTGAGTCAGCGCGGCGCGCCTCGCGCACAGCTTTGACATTCACCGTGGCAGTTCGGCCTCGACATTCATCGCCCTTCGCATAGGCGATGGCGTCTTCCAGTCCGTCTGCGATTTTGTCGAATGCGCTTTTCATCGTGGATCCTGCGATGGGTCGGCGTCGAAAGCCAAATGCGGTCCGTTCGCCCTGAGCTTGTCGAAGGGCTGCCCTTCTCCTTTGGAAGAAAAGTGCAGGGCTTCGACAAGCTCAGCCCGAACGGGGATAAGCAGTCGCTCGCTGGATAGGACATATACAGGATCAGTGCGGCATTGCCGTATCGTCGTGCTTCGGCCACCGCCTGATCGGAAGCAGGCTCTGCCAACAAATATATCGAAGCCGCGCGCGATCCTGTTATTGGGGCGATATGAGCCCCACGATCGCCGTCCTGCTGCCGTGCTATAATGAAGAAGCCGCGATCGCGCAGACGATCGCCGGTTTTCGCGAGGCGCTGCCAACGGCGGCGATATATGTTTACGACAATAATTCGCGCGATCGCACGATCGAGGTGGCCCGCGCCGCCGGGGCGATCGTCCGTTCCGAGCGCATTCAGGGCAAGGGCGCGGTGGTGCGGCGGATGTTCGCCGACGTGGATGCCGACATCTATGTGATGGCGGACGGCGACGCGACCTATGACGCCGCGTCCGCGCCCGCGCTGGTGGCGCGCCTGCTCGACGAGCAACTCGACATGGTGGTCGGCAGCCGCGTCGGCGAAGCGACCGAGGCCTATCGGCGCGGGCATCGTTTCGGCAACGCGCTGCTCACGGGTATGCTCACCCGGCTGTTCGGGCGCAGCTTCACCGACATTCTGTCGGGCTATCGCGTATTCTCGCGCCGATTCGCCAAGAGCTTCCCGGTGCTGTCGGCGGGTTTCGAGATCGAGACCGAGATCAGTGTCCATGCGCTGGAACTCAAGATGCCGGTGGCGGAGATCGAGACGCCGTATTTCGCGCGACCGGAGGGCTCGGTTTCGAAACTCTCCACCTATCGCGACGGCTGGCGCATCCTGCGCACGATCATCACGCTGTATCGTATCGAGCGGCCCTTGTGGTTCTTCGGTGCGATCGGCGCGCTGCTACTGCTGCTGGCGCTGATCCTCGCGGCGCCGCTGGTGGCGACCTATGCGCAGACCGGGCTGGTGCCGCGTTTCCCGACCGCGATCCTCGTCACGGGGCTGACGATCCTCGCCGCGCTGAACGGATTCGCCGGGCTTATCCTCGATACGGTGGTGCACGGGCGGCGCGAGGTTCGGCGGCTTGCCTATCTTGCGCATCGTGCCCCGTCGCGCGGGGCTTGAACAAGCCTCGCGGAGCGCCGATGTTGGCGATCCATCCTGCAAAGAGAGTCTTCCATGCACAATCCGTTCGACACTGGCGATTTCGCGGGCAAGCTGGCCAGCGCGGGCCTCGGCCTGCAGCAGACCCAGGCCGGCCTCGTTCCGATCGTCATCGAGCAGTCGAACCGCGGCGAGCGCTCGTTCGACATCTTCTCACGCCTGCTGCGTGAGCGAATCGTCTTCGTCACCGGCGGGGTCGAGGATGGCATGGCGAGCCTCATCACCGCGCAGTTGCTGTTCCTCGAATCGGAAAATCCGAAGAAGGACATCTTCATGTACATCAACTCGCCGGGCGGGGTCGTCACGGCGGGCATGGCGATCCACGATACGATGCAATACATCCGCCCGCGCGTGGGCACGGTGTGCATCGGTCAGGCGGCGTCGATGGGGTCGTTCCTGCTCGCCGCCGGTGAACCGGGGATGCGCGTGGCGCTCACTAATGCGCGAATCATGATCCACCAGCCTTCGGGCGGCGCGCAGGGCATGGCCGCGGACATCGAGATTCAGGCGCGCGAAATCCTCAGGATGCGGCATTTCCTCAATTCGCTATATGCGAAATACACCGGCAAGCCGCTGGATGAGATCGAGCGTTCGATGGATCGCGACAAGTTCATGTCCGCGGACGAAGCGAAGGAATTCGGCCTGATCGACGAGGTGTTCGACAAGCGCCCCGCGCCGGCCGATGATGTGGCGGCAGCGGCCTGAATGCCCGCGTGACTGGCGGCGCACGTTAGTCACATTCAGGCATTGCCGTTTCGTGACGGGCCGGGTTACCATGCTCGGCCCGAATGCCGCCCCCCGCGCGGGGGCGCGAAAGGATTGATTGAATGACGAAGCTCTCCGGCGGCGACTCCAAGAGCACCCTCTACTGCTCGTTCTGCGGCAAATCGCAGCACGAGGTCCGCAAGCTCATCGCCGGCCCGACGGTCTTCATCTGCGACGAGTGCGTCGAGCTGTGCAACGACATCATCCGCGAGGAAACGAAGTCCGCGCTCGTTTCCAAGAAGGATGGTGGCGTGCCGACGCCGCAGGAAATCTGCGACGTGCTCGACGATTACGTGATCGGGCAGAAGCAGGCGAAGCGCGTCCTGTCGGTCGCGGTGCACAACCATTACAAGCGGCTCAATCACGGCGCCAAGGGTGCCGATGTAGAACTGGCCAAATCGAACATCCTGCTCGTCGGCCCCACCGGCTGCGGCAAGACGCTGCTGGCGCAGACGCTGGCGCGCATCCTCGACGTGCCCTTCACCATGGCCGACGCGACGACGCTGACCGAGGCGGGCTATGTCGGCGAGGATGTCGAGAACATCATCCTGAAGCTGCTCCAGGCATCCGACTATAATGTCGAACGGGCGCAGCGCGGCATCGTCTATATCGACGAGATCGACAAGATCAGCCGCAAGGCCGAGAATCCGTCGATCACCCGCGACGTTTCGGGTGAAGGCGTGCAGCAGGCGCTGCTCAAGCTGATGGAGGGCACCACCGCCAGCGTTCCGCCGCAGGGCGGGCGCAAGCATCCGCAGCAGGAATTCCTGCAGGTCGACACGACGAACATCCTGTTCATCTGCGGCGGCGCGTTTTCTGGTCTCGAAAAGATCATCGGCGATCGTCTTCAGGGCAAGTCGATCGGTTTTGGCGCCTATGTCGCGGCGCCGGAGGAGAAGCGCACCGGCGAGATGCTGCGCCAGACCGAGCCGGAGGATTTGCTCAAGTTCGGCCTGATTCCAGAATTCGTCGGGCGCCTGCCGGTGGTCGCGACGCTGGAGGATCTCGACGTGCCGGCGCTGGTCAAGATCCTGACCGAGCCGAAGAACGCGCTGGTGAAGCAATATCAGAAGCTGTTCGAGATGGAGGAGGTGAAGCTGAGCTTCACCGACGACGCGCTCGTCGCGGCGGCGAAGAAGGCGATCGAGCGCAAGACCGGCGCTCGCGGGCTGCGTTCGATCCTGGAGGGCATATTGCTCGATACGATGTTCGACCTGCCCGGCATGGAGGGCGTTGACGAGGTGATGATCGACAAGGACGTGGTGGAGGGCCGCAAAGAGCCGATCCGCGTCTATGCCGAGAAGAAAAAGGCCGGCGACGCGGCGTGATCCTGTCGCCGGCGGGATAATCGGGCGGGCGTCGCGATGAGCGGCGCCCGTTTCTGTTTGGTCTTTCCGCAAACTTCCGGACGGCAGGTTCACTAGTAAGTGAGGATAGAAGGATAGCCATGGATCGACGGAGCAATGCGGTGGGGAAGGTCGCCTTGGCACTTGTCGCTTATGCTGTCCTGTGGGCATTGTTCGCGGCGTTCATGCCCGTTAACACCGCAGAAATGGTCGGACTTTCCGTGTTGTTCGGCTTTTCCATTTATGGCGGGCTGTGTCAGATGCTGGGGATCGGTATCCAGCTTGCGGTGCCCGCTGCCGGGGTGGCGGTGGCGGCGGTGCTCCTGTGGTCGGGTGCGATGGCCGCGCGCGCGGTCGCGCGCGGTGATGCGCTGACGTTCGCGATCAAGGGGGCATCTTGCGTCACGATCGGTGGCGTGCTGGCGGCGGCATGGATCGGCATAAGGACTTTTATCGCCCACGCGCACTGAGCCTGTCGCGCGCATATTTCGTAAAACGATGGAAAGAAGCCGCCGCTTGGTGCATTCCGTTCCCTGAACGAAACGGGAGGAACGATGGCAGCAGACCATGCCAACGGACCGCTGGACGCGGTGTCGATCCGAAAGGGCATCGGGCTGCCATGGTGGTCGCTCGCCTTTCCCGCGCTGGCGATCGTCGCGGTGCTGGCCGGGCTGGCGAAGATGGGGACGCCCGGTGTGCTTGTCGCCGCAGCGATCCTCGTCGGCAGCGTGCTGGCGGCGGTGCATCATGCCGAGGTGGTGGCGCACAGGGTGGGCGAGCCGTTCGGCACGCTCGTGCTCGCCGTCGCGGTGACGGTGATCGAGGTGTCGCTGATCGTCAGCCTGATGCTGTCGGGCGCAGGGGACGCCTCCACGCTGGCGCGCGACACGGTGTTCGCGGCGATCATGATTATCCTGAACGGCATCGTCGGCGTCTGCCTGCTCGCGGGCGGCGTGCAGTTTCGCGAACAGAGCTTCACGCAGACAGGCGTATCGGCGGCGCTCAACGTGCTGGTGGCGATGTCGGTGCTGACACTGGTGCTGCCCAATTACGTCGAAAGCGCGCCCGGCCCGGTCTATGCGCCATCGCAACTGGTGTTCGTCGCGATCGTTTCGCTGATCCTCTATGGCACGTTCGTGGTGGTGCAGACGGTGCGGCATCGCAGCTATTTCCTGCCCGAAGGCGGCGGGCGGGAAGAACATGCCGATGCGCCGACCGTGCGCACGACCTGGGCTGCGCTGGCGGTGTTGCTCGTCGCGCTTGGCGGGGTGGTGTTCCTGGCGAAGGGACTGGCCGGGACGATCGAGGCGGCGGTGCTGAGCGCGGGGCTGCCAATCGCGGTGGTCGGCGTGGTGATCGCGGCGCTGGTGCTGGCGCCCGAAAGCGTCGCGGCGTTTCGCGCGGCGCGGCGCGACCGGCTGCAAACCAGCCTCAATCTCGCGCTGGGATCGGCGCTGGCCTCGATCGGGCTGACCATCCCCACAGTCGCGGTGGTGTCGCTAATGCTCGGATTGCCGTTGACGCTGGGTATTGGCGCCAAGGGCCTGACGCTGCTGATCCTGTCGCTGTTCTCGATCACGCTGTCGCTCGGCACCGGGCGGACGACGATATTGGGCGGGGTGGTGCATCTGGTGATTTTCGCGGTCTATCTGTTTGTCACGGTGGTGCCATGACGATGCGCGTCGCCGGCAACGCCGATCGCGACGCGATCGCGGCGATGCTGGCGCGCGCGTTTCAGGATGATCCGGCGACTTCCTGGATATTGCCCGATCCCGCCGATCGCGCGCGCCGCCTGCCGCGCCTGTTTCGTTTGCTGTTCGATGGCGATGCCGGGGGGATGCGGCTGGTGACGCCGGGCGGCGAGGCGGCGACCTTGTGGCGCGGGCCGGGCGATGCCGACCTTTCGACATGGGAGATCGTGCGCAATGCGCCGGCGCTGCTCCACGCGCTCGGTATCGGCGGCGCCCGGCGCGCGCTGATCGTCTCGGATGCGATCGCCGCGCATCATCCGGGCGGCGATTATTGGTATCTGCATATCGCCGGATGCGACACCGTGGCGCAGGGCAAGGGGCTGGGCGGCATGGCGGTGCGCGGCGGGCTTGAGCGCGGGGCGGGGCGGCTACCGGCCTATCTCGAAACCGCGACCGAGCGGAATCTCGGCTTTTATCGCGCGCTCGGTTTCGAGATCACGGATGAATGGCACGTGCCCAAAGGCGGCCCGCGCTTCTGGTCGATGCTGCGCCCGGCGGGGTGAGGGGCGGCTATTTCAGTTGCGGCTGGCGATCGCGCCAGGCCTGATATTGCTCCACCGCGATCGAGCGCCGCAGCACGCGGGCCATCGGATCAATCACGACATGCGCGCCGGTCGGCACCGCGAGTGTCGCTGCACCCCCCGGCATTTCGACGCGGCGCGCAATGCCGTCGATCGAAAGCTCGATCGGCATCGGGAACGGCCCGCCTGCCTGCCATCGCAGCGTCAGCGAATCGCCGTCGCGCGTTGCGATCAGTTCGGGCAATGCCGCGCGGCGGAGATAGACGTCGAAGAACCAGCCGAGATCGCGCCCGCTCGCCGTCTTCACCGCGCGCTCGAAATCCGCGGTCGAGCCATAGCGCGGCGCGAAATTGCCCGGCTTCGGATCGGGTCGGCCATAGACCAGTCGCCTCGTCGCATCGAAGAACGCGGCATCGCCGATCAGCCATCGCAAGGTGTGGAGCGTCCAGGCGCCCTTATAGTAAATGTCCGTCGCCGGGCCGCCCTTTGACGGTTCATAGACTTCTTCTTCCGTTCGCGGCTGGCCGGAGATCAGCGGCGCGCGGTTGAGAATCTGGTTCCGCTGCTGATCGAGCAGCACGATGTAGCGCGCTTCACCTTCGCGCCAGAGGCCGTAGAGCGGCTGCATGTAGCTCGCGAAGCCCTCGTGCAGCCAATAATCGTCCCAGTCGGCGGCGGTCATCTGGTTGCCGAACCATTCGTGGGCGAATTCATGCTGGAACAGCCAGTCGAACCCCTCGGGCGCCTTGGCATAGCCGTTGCCATAAGCGTTGATCGTCTGGTGCTCCATGCCCTTGTACGGCGTCTCGACCACGCCGACCTTTTCGTCGCCGAACGGATAGGGGCCGATCACGCTTTCGAAGAAATCGAGCGTGGGGGCGAATTCCGCGAACAATCCGCGCGCCTGCGCTTCCTCGCCGGGCAGATACCAGTAATGCAGCGCGATCGTGTTGCCGAAGCGGCTGTGGTAGCTGCCCGAAATCTCCTCATAAGGCGCGATGTTGAGCGCGATGGCATAAGTGTTCGGTTGGCGCGCGCGCCAGTTCCAGCGCGTGCGGCCATCGGGCAGGGTATCGACGCCGAGCAGCACGCCGTTGGCGGGCGCTTTCAGCCCCTTGGGCACGGTTATGTGCAGATCGACCAGCGCCGGCTCCCCGGTAGGAAAATCGAGGCAGGGCCACAGCAGATCGCAGCCATAGCCTTCGTCGGTGGAGGCGATCCACGGGCGCTTGTCGGGCGTCCGTGCCCAGACCATCCCGTCGTCCCACGGGGGATTGGCCGCGACATGCGGTTCGCCGCCGTAAGTGATCTGCACGCGCACTTGGCCGCCGATCGTGACGGTATGGGGTAGGGTGATGGTCAGTCGCCCCTCGGGATTGCGCCATGCGGCTTTCGGCAGCGCCACATCGTTCACCGCGATGGCCGAGATGGCGTAGTTGCGATCGAGATCGAGCACCACCCGATCGAGCGGCGCGCGCGCGGTGAAGGTGAGTATCGCGATGCCGCTCAACGCGCGCTTTTCGGGATAGACCTCGAACGACAGATCGGCGTGATCGAAGGCGAGCTTAGCCTGTTCGGGGTCGATCGCGCCGCCCGATCGCTGCGTCTGCGCGGTGAGCGGCGGCATTCCCTTCGCCGGCAATTGCGCGGCCGCGGCAAGCGCGAGGAGGATCATCATAAAGCCGCGATGAGCACAGCATGATTGATGCATCGGGCCGCATCACCATATAATGATAGTTCGCCGCCCGGTCGGGGCGGCTGTGGAGTATCCATGAGCCAGAATCTTCCCGTACTTCCGCTGCGCGACATTGTTGTCTTTCCGCAGATGATCGTGCCGCTGTTCGTCGGTCGCGACAAGTCGGTCGCGGCGCTGGAAGCCGCGATGGCGGGTGACAAGGAGATTTTCCTCGTCGCGCAGCTCGATCCGGCGCAGGACGATCCCAAGGAAGACGATCTCTACGACATCGGCGTCACCGCGACGGTGCTCCAGTTGCTGAAGCTGCCGGACGGCACCGTGCGCGTGCTTGTCGAGGGTAAGGCGCGCGGGCGGCTCGGCGGGCTGATCGAGGCCGATGGCTTCCTTTCGACACGGCCCGTGCCAGTGGAGGAAACCGCTGCGGAAGGCGCCGAAATCAACGCCTTGATGCGCTCGGTGGTCGAGCAGTTCGAGAATTACGCCAAGCTCAACCGCAAGCTGCCGGCGGAAACCTCGGTGCAACTCGCCGAGATCGAGGATGCGGCGCGGCTGGCCGATGCGGTTGCCGGCAATATCGCGATCAAGGTTTCCGACAAGCAATCGCTGCTGGTGGAGGTCGATCCGGCCAAGAGGCTGGAGATGGTCTATGCCTTCATGGAGGGCGAGCTTGGCGTCCTGCAGGTCGAGCGCAAGATCAAGAGCCGCGTCAAACGCCAGATGGAAAAGACGCAGCGCGAATATTACCTCAACGAGCAGTTGAAGGCGATCCAGCGCGAACTCGGCAACGAGGGCGAGGAAGGCGAGGGCGACGAGATCGCCGAGCTGACACAGAAGATCGCCACGCTCAAGCTTTCCAAGGAAGCGCGGACCAAGGCGACCGCCGAGTTGAAGAAGCTCAAGACGATGGCGCCGATGTCCGCCGAGGCGACGGTGGTGCGCAATTATCTCGACGTGCTGCTCGGGCTGCCCTGGGGCAAGAAATCCAAGCTGAAGAAGGATATCGCCGCCGCGCAGGCGATCCTCGACGAGGATCATTACGCGCTGGAGAAGGTGAAGGACCGGATCGTCGAATATCTGGCGGTCCAGGCGCGCACCAACAAGCTGAAGGGGCCGATCCTGTGCCTCGTCGGCCCGCCGGGCGTGGGTAAGACCAGCCTCGGCAAGTCGATCGCCAAGGCGACCGGGCGCGAGTTCATCCGCCAGTCGCTGGGCGGCGTGCGCGACGAGGCCGAGATCAGGGGGCATCGGCGCACCTATATCGGCTCGCTGCCGGGCAAGATCGTCACCAACCTGAAGAAGGCCGGCGCGTCGAACCCGCTGTTCCTGCTCGATGAGATCGACAAGCTGGGGCAGGATTTCCGTGGCGATCCGGCCTCCGCGCTGCTTGAGGTGCTGGATCCGGAGCAGAACAACAAGTTCAACGATCACTATCTGGAGATCGACATTGATCTCTCGGACGTGATGTTCGTCACCACCGCGAACACGCTGAACCTTCCGCAGCCGCTGCTCGATCGCATGGAGATCATCCGGCTTGAGGGCTATACCGAGGACGAGAAGGTCGAGATCGCCGAGCGTCACCTGATCGCCAAGCAGGTGCAGGCGCATGGCTTGAAGCCCGGCGAGTTCACGCTGACCAACGAGGGGCTGCGCGCGCTGATCCAGCGCTACACCCGCGAGGCGGGCGTCCGCACGCTGGAGCGCGAGATCGCCAAGCTGGCGCGCAAGGCGCTCCGCCGGATTCTGGAGGGCAAGGCTGTGTCGGTGACGATCACGCCCGAGAACCTCCACGAATTCGCCGGCGTGCAGAAATTCCGCCACGGCCTGTCCGAGCAGGAAAATCAGATCGGTGCCGTCACGGGGCTCGCCTGGACCGAGGTGGGCGGCGAATTGCTGACGATCGAAAGCGTCACGGTGCCGGGCAAGGGCGCGGTCAAGACGACGGGCAAGCTCGGCGATGTGATGAAGGAATCGGTGCAGGCCGCCTTCAGCTTCGTCCAGGCACGCGCGCCGTCGTTCGGGATCAAGCCGAGCCTGTTCCATCGCAAGGATATTCATATCCATCTGCCCGAGGGCGCGGTGCCGAAGGATGGCCCGTCGGCGGGGATCGGCATCGTCACCTCGATCGTTTCGACGCTGACCGGCGTGGCGATCCGGCGCGAGGTGGCGATGACCGGCGAAGTCACGCTCAGGGGGCGCGTGCTGCCGATCGGCGGGCTGAAGGAAAAGCTGCTCGCGGCGCTGCGCGGCGGAATCGAGACGGTGCTGATCCCGCAGGAGAATGAGAAGGATCTCGCCGAAATCCCGCAGAATATCCGCGACGGCCTGAAGATCATCCCGGTCGAGCATGTCGACGAGGTGCTGCGGCTGGCGCTGACCGAGCCGCTGGAGCCGATCGACTGGACCGATGCGGACGAACTGGCAGCGCTCCCCGCGGCGCCGACCACGCCGACGGGGGGCAAATTACATCATTGATCGCAATGGCGTGCGGGGGATCGTTCACTTCCCCGCGCGGGTTTTGCGTGATAGTGATTAGTTTCGTTTGACACTCGCCGAGCCACGCGCCTTACTGCCGTGATCGGCGTAGTGGCCGCGAATCCATTCTTACCTATCCAACTATCCAGCCATCGGGGGTCACTGGACATGAACAAGCAAGAACTGATCGCGGCGGTGGCGAATGCCTCCGGCCTCGGTAAGGGTGATGCCAGCCGGGCCGTCGAAGCGGTTTTCGACACGATCTCGGCCAGTCTGAAGAAGGGCGACGAAGTGCGCTTGGTCGGTTTCGGCACCTTCGCAGTCTCAAAGCGCAAGGCCTCCACCGGTCGCAATCCGCGCACCGGCGAGCCGATGACGATCAAGGCGTCGACCCAGCCGAAGTTCAAGGCGGGCAAGGTTTTGAAAGATTCGCTCAACTGAGGCGAAGCGCGGGCTGGACAGGCGCGGCTCCGGCGCCTAAAGGCCCGCTTCCGGTTTTGCCCACAGGGCGATCGGGCGCGTAGCTCAGCGGTAGAGCACACCCTTCACACGGGTGGGGTCACAGGTTCAATCCCTGTCGCGCCCACCATTTAGAGCCCGTCGGTCAGCGGATCGGCGGGCTTTTTGGTTTTCCGCCGGGCACGTCATTCTGTCCCAACGCGGGATTCTCCGGGGTGGCGATTCTTGCGCTGAATCAAGGTTAACATTCTTGAAACGAATTGGCTCGTGGGTTAGTCCCATCATCGAGCTACAAAAACCAAAGAAGCGCAGCGGTCGTTTTCGTTCGCCAATTTTTTGAATAGGGGATTGGGTATGCGTATCATTCTGAAGATCGCCGCTGCCGCCGCCGTCGCGGCTGCTGTTCCGGCCAGCGCGGTGCCTGTCATTACTTCGGCTGCGGTGACCGGCCCGTCGGGCACCGTGTGGAACACGACCGTCGACAGCTATTTCACGCTGTTTCTCCAGAATCCTTACGGCAACAACCTTAACCCGAACGACAATTTCACCTCCGCCGCGCTCGATCCGGGCCGCACGGACGTGACGATCGCGGGTGACGGGTGGCCGCAGCATACCAGTGCGGGGAATTCCGATCCTTTTTATACCCTGACGCTGATCCTCAAAGAGAATAACGTGTCGAAGACGCTGTCCGGCATCTTCACCGAGCCGACGTCATTTGGCAGCAATGGAACCTTCGCCCCGGTCAACGGCGTGGTGAATTTCTCGGGAGTGAATTACTCGCTGACCGATTTCAACTGGTTCCGCGGCATGTCTAACATCGTCGGATCATATTCCGTTGCCAGCAAGGATGATCCGAATCGCCCGATCGGCGCGAACTATGATTATCAGGGCGCCTTCACGATCAAGGCGGCAGGTGTGCCCGAGCCGGCGACCTGGGGCCTGATGATCCTCGGCTTCGGTGCGGTCGCGGGCATGATGCGCCGCCGTCGCGAAGGCGCGGTCGAAGCCACCGCCTGATCCGAATCCGCAAGACGCATAAGGAGCCGGCTGGTCGCCATGACCCGCCGGCTCTTTGCGTTTTGAGGCATGGGTTATCGCCTGTCGTGGGCCAGTGGCGAAATTGAGCGGACGTGCGGTGAGTAGTGTGCGAGCTGTGCTCGGTTCGTGGTGATTCGCAAGCGGTGGCGCGCGGTGTTGTTCGACCCTTGAGGGTGAGATCGCGGCGCGCCGAGGTCGATTGCGGTGCGCGAAAACGGGGGCGTCCCTGATCGAACTCAGGTAATCGATCGGCTGGAGGGGAGGCGGTCTGAGCCGGCGTATCGTCTTGTCTTCCGGCCGAAGCGACGACGCCCCAGCCGCGTGGCGCATCATCGGTAGGCGGTGCGCGGCAAGCGCCGGATGGGCGAACGCGCGAGAGAAATATTACACAAACCGCCGATCTGTCGTTAGGGTCGTGCCCGTACCGGCCGCGCGGGAATTGGTCACGCCACATGAAATCGAGGTTCGACGCTCGCGCGCGAGCGATCATGAGACGATTGCCGACGGCGAATGCCCGTTCGCTGGCGGAACTGGCGTTGGTGGCCGGCCTCGCGGTGGAAGTCGCGCGACTGGCCTGGGCGGTGGTCACGCCGATCGCGCCGCTGGGGGACTGGAGGTCGATCGCGCCGACGATCCCCGCAGCGCCCGCCGACGTGCTGCGCGGCTTCGATCCCTTTTATCGGCTTGGCGGGCAGGGCGATGGCGCGCCGGCAGTCGTCACCTCGCTCCATCTCACCCTGTTCGGCACGCGGATCAACGAGGCGACCGGGCGCGGATCGGCGATCCTCGCCGGGCCGGACGGCGAGCAGAAAAGCGTGAACGTGGGGGATGAGATCATCGCTGGCGTGGTGCTCAAGGAAGTGGCTTTCGATCATGTGACGATCGAACGCGGCGGCGCGCGCGAGGATCTGTTTCTCGATCAATCCGCGAGCGGGGCCGGCGCCGGGGCGCCTTTGCCGGGCGCATCGGGGCCGGGCGTATCCAGCGCGCCGTCGCCGTCGGCAACTGGCGAGGCGATCACTATCGAGAAATTTCAGGCTGACGTAGGGCTGGTGCCGCGCGTCGATGGCGGGCGGATCGTCGGCCTCGTCGTGCGGCCGCAGGGCTCCGGCGCGGCCTTCCGTGCCGCCGGGCTGAAGGAGGGCGACATCATTACCTCGATCGGGGGCCGACCTGTGAACAACCTCGCTGATTTCGACAATGTCGCCGCGGGCCTCAGCGAAGGGGGGACGCTCTCGCTCTCGGTGTCGCGCAATGGCCGGACGGTGGCATTGTCCGTGCCGGTGGCGACGCGATGAGGGTGCTGCCGCTGGCGACGGGCCTCGCGCTTGCACTGGCGATGCCGGTGGCAGCGCAAACGACGCTCAACGTGCGCGATGCCGATATCCGCGCCTTTATCGCGGATGCGGCGAAGGTGACGGGGCGCGTCTTCATCATTGATGGCCGGGTGCAGGGCAAGGTCACGGTGGTGACCGATCGTCCGCTCAGCAAATCCGAATATTTCGAGGTGTTTCTCTCCACGCTGCGCGCCAACGGGCTTGTCGCGGTGCCGACCAGCGACGGTGCGCTTCGCGTGCAGCCGATCGACAATGCCGCTACCCAGCCAGGGCGGGTCGGCCTGAAGGGAGCCGCGCGCAACCAGTTCGTCACCGAGATCGTGCGGCTGCGCTCGATCGACGCGCAAAGCGCGGTGGACACGGTGCGCCCGCTGGTCAGCCCGCAAGGCTCTGTCACCGCCAATCGGGGCGGGAATTCGATCGTCGTCGCCGATTTCGCCGATAACGTCCGGCGTGTGCGCGAGGTGTTGCAGCGGATCGACAACGACAACGCATCCACCCGCGTGATCGCGCTGAAGAACGCCGGCGCGCGCGATATCGCCACCGCGCTTCAGGGGCTGGTCGGCGCCCCGGCGCAGGGCGGCGGCCAGCAGACCAGTGTGGTCGCGGTGGAGGGAGCCAATTCGGTCGCGCTGCGTGGCGATCCCTCAACCGTCGCGCGGCTCGCGCAGGTGGCGCTCGATCTCGATCAGAAGGCCAAGAGCGGCACCGAGATTCGCGTCGTCTTCCTCGAACATGCCGATGCCGCGCAGCTTCTGCCGGTGTTGCAGCAGCTTGTCGGCCAGGCCCCCGATCAAATCCCGCAGAACACGCTGACGCAATCGAATTTCGGTGCGTCGTCGTCGGGCACGGGTGGGCGCTCAGGCGGCAGCGCGCCGCTCGCGAGCATGGCCTCGCAGGCGCAGTCTCAGGCGGCGCCCGGCGGCGGTGCTGCGGGGCAGCCGGCGATCACCGCGCAGGGTGGCCGCGCGCCGGCGGTGGTGACGCGGTTCGTCGGCGCGAACGCGATCGTCATCGCCGCGCCCGCCGATATCCAGCGCCAGCTTTCGGAAGTTGTGCGTCAACTCGATACCCGGCGCGAGCAGGTGCTGGTGGAGGCGATCGTCGCGGAGGTTTCCGATACGACCGCCAACCGGCTCGGCTTCCAGTTCCTGCTCGGCAGCCTGAAGGGCGGGGCGTTCGGCGCGACGAGCTTCGCCGGGTCCGCGCCCAATCTGCTGACGATCGCGGGCGCGATCGGCGCGCGGAAGCTCGCGACGACCACCACGACGGTCAACGGCCAGACCACGGTTACCACCACCAACAACACCGTCAGCGACGCGCTCGCGCAACAGGCGGTGAACTCCATCCTCGGCGCGAGCGGAGGGTTCGCCGGCTATGGCGGCCAGATCGGCGACACGATCTTCGGCACGATCATCAATGCGGTGAAATCCGATACCACGTCGAACCTGTTGCAGGCGCCCAGCCTGATAACCCTCGACAATCAGGAGGCGCGCATCCTGGTGGGGCAGGAAATCCCGATCACCACGGGCCAGGCGCTCAGCCAGAATTTCGACAACGCCTTCCGCACGGTGCAGCGCGAGAATGTCGGCATCCAGCTTGAGGTGCGCCCGCAGGTCAATTCGTCCGGCTCGATCAAATTGTTCCTGCATCAGCAGGTCAGTTCGATCGCCGGGCCGGTTTCGAGCGACAATTCGGACCTGATCCTCAACAAGCGCGAGGTGGAGACGACGCTGACGGTGGATGATGGGCAGATCGCGATCATCGGCGGCCTGCTCGACGATAACGAGCGGCGGACGATCGAAAAGGTGCCGTTGCTTGGCGATATTCCGGGGCTAGGCCAGCTTTTCCGATCAAGGGCCAAGACGCGGACCAAGACCAATCTGATGGTGTTCATCCGCCCGACGATCCTGCGTGACGCGGGCGACAATCGCCGCGTGACCGAGCAGCGCTACGGTTATCTCCGCCTCCAGCAGGGAATCCAGGATCCGAAGCGCGAGCCGTCGATCGACGAACTGGTCCGCGATTATATGGGCGCCGCGCCGCCGATCCCGCCGGCGCCGGTGCCCGGCAATATCGAAGACCCGCGCGTCAACGTGCCGATCCAGCGCAACTCGACCGTGACGATCAAGCGCGGGAAACCGAAATGATTGATACCGGCGGCGTACCGGAGGCTGCGCCCCGGCCAGAGGCAGCCGCTGAAATGGCGGCGTCCGTCATTCCGCCGGTGCAATTGCCCTATGCCTTCGCGCGGCGCTTTGGCGTGATCCTCGATGGCGCGCGGGTCGCGTTGCGCGAGGGAGCGGACCCCAAGGCGCTGATCGAGGTGCGCCGCGTCGTCGGCCATCCGTTCGATGTGGAGACGGTGGCCCCGGCGGCGTTCGACCGGCTGCTCAGCGATCATTATGCGATGGACGGGCAGGCGACCGCGCTGGCGGCGGTCGGCATGGGGGATGAACTCGATCTGCTCGCGGATGGCATCCCGACCGCCGAGGATCTGCTCGATACCGCCGACGACGCGCCGGCGATCCGCCTCATCAACGG
Source organism: uncultured Sphingomonas sp. (assembly GCF_937871615.1). Lineage (GTDB taxonomy): Bacteria > Pseudomonadota > Alphaproteobacteria > Sphingomonadales > Sphingomonadaceae > Sphingomonas. The sequence goes on from NZ_CALMPA010000012.1 coordinate 98,681, forward strand.
GGTGATCGCCGATGCCGCGCGGCACGGCGTCAGCGATATCCATATCGAGCCGTATGAAACCGGGCTGGTCGTCCGTATGCGGATCGACGGCGTGTTGCGCGAAACGCTCAGGATGCCGCCGCATGTCGCATCGGTGGTGGTGAGCCGGATCAAGGTGATGGCGCGGCTCGATATCGCGGAGCGGCGCGTGCCGCAGGATGGCCGGATGGGGCTGACGCTGGGCGGCAAATTGCTTGACGTGCGCGTATCGACCCTGCCGAGTCGCGCGAGCGAGCGCGTGGTGCTGCGCATCCTCGACAAGGACAATGCCGGGATTGATCTCGATGCGCTCGGCATGAGCCAACGGATGCACGGGCTGATCGACCATGCGATCCACGAACCGAACGGCATCGTGCTCGTCACCGGGCCGACCGGCAGCGGCAAGACGACGACGCTATATGCCGCGCTGCGCATGTTGAACGACGGCAGCCGCAATATCCTGACGGTGGAAGATCCGGTGGAATATGCGGTTGACGGCGTGGGGCAGACGCAGGTTAATCCCAAGGTTGGCCTCACCTTCGCGGCGGGTTTGCGCGCGATCCTGCGGCAGGATCCCGACGTTGTGATGGTCGGCGAAATCCGCGATCGCGAAACGGCGGAGATCGCGGTGCAGGCCTCGCTCACCGGGCATCTCGTGCTCTCCACGGTCCATACCAATGATGCGATCGGCGCGATCACGCGGATGCGCGATATGAAGGTGGAGCCGTTTCTGCTCGCCTCCACTCTGCGCGCGGTGGTGGCGCAGCGGCTGGTGCGGCGATTGTGCCCGTCATGCCGACGCCCGGTGAAGGCGGGCGAAACGGTGGCGACCCTGCTCGGCATCGCGCCGGAAACGATCGTGTTTGCGGCAAATGGTTGTGCTGAGTGTTCGCACACCGGCTATAAGGGGCGCGTCGGCGTGTTCGAGGCGGTTCGCGTGGACGATACGATCCGCCGGTTAATCAACGAGGGCGCCGACGAGGTGGCGATCGCACGCCATGCTTTTGCGGTAAACGAAACGCTGGCCGATGCCGCGCGTCGGCTGGTCGAACAGGGCGTGACGACCGCGGAGGAGGCGGTGCGCGTTTCCCGCCACGACGCGATGGATGTCGCGGAGGCGACCGATGCCTGATGCAAGCCGCGCGGCGCATGGCTGATTTCGACTATCTCGCGATCGACACGCGCGGGAACGAGACGCGCGGGCATGTCGCCGCCGCCGATGCGCAGGCCGCGCGGGCGGTGCTCGATCGGCGGCGGCTGTATGTCGTGCGGATCGAGCCGGGGGCGCCGCAGCCGGCGCGCGGCAAGCCGCTGTTCGGGCTGCAGTTGCTGCGCGGGCGCATGTCCGCGAAGCAACTCACCCTGTTCACCCGCCAGCTCGCCACGCTCAATCGCGTTTCTCCGCTGGAGGAATCGCTGCGCACGATCACGCGGCAGACCGAGCAGGAAAGCGTCCGCGCGATCGTCGCCACCGTCCATGCCGGCGTGGTGGAGGGGCGGCGGCTGGCCGATGCGATGGCGCGCGAGCCGCGCAGCTTCCCGACGCTCTATCGCGCGATGGTGGCGGCGGGCGAAAGCTCCGGCACCTTGCCGACGATCCTCGATCGGCTCGCGGTGTTGCTCGAGCGACAGGCGGAAATACGCGGCAAGATACTGACCGCGCTCACCTATCCCGCGATCCTCGCGATCGTCGCGATGGGCGTGGTGCTGGCGCTGATGGCGTTCGTCGTGCCGCAGGTGGTGGAGCAGTTCGATACCGTGGGGCAGCAATTGCCGCTGCTCACGCGGATCGTGATCGCGATATCGCATCTGCTGGTCGGTTGGTGGTGGGCGATGCTGCTCGGCCTCGCCGCGCTTGGCGGGCTGGCGTGGCTCGCGCTGCGGCAAGCGCCGATCCGGCTCAGGTTCGACACGTGGCTGCTGCGCGTGCCGCTGTTGGGCCGGCTGATCCGCGATCTCCACGCCGCGCGCATGGCGCGGACGCTGGCGACGATGGTGGCGAGCCGGCTGCCGCTGCTGGAGGGGCTGGCGCTGACGGCGGGGACGATCCACAATCGCCGCCTGCGGCTTGCCTCCGATGAGATCACCGCCTCGATCCGGGGCGGGGGCAGCCTGTCCGGCGCGATGCGGCGGACGGGGGTGTTCCCGCCGCTGCTTACCTATCTTGCCGCGTCGGGCGAGGCGGCTGGGCGGCTGGACGAGATGCTGGAGCGCGCCGCCGATTATCTGGAGCGTGAATTCGATCGCTTCACCGCCACCGCGCTTTCGCTGCTGGAACCGGCGATCATCGTCGTGATGGGCGGGGTGGTGGCGACGATCGTGCTGTCGATCCTGCTGCCGATCCTCCAGCTCAACACGCTTGCAGGCCAATGAGGAATCCGATGTTTACCGACGAACAGAAGCGCCATTTCGAGCCCAGCCGCCGCCGGCGCCGCCGCCGCGAGGATGGGTTCACGCTGGTAGAACTGATGGTGGTGATCGTCATCATCGGCCTGCTCGCCACGATCGTCGCGATAAACGTGCTGCCCTCGGGTGACACCGCGCGCATTCAGAAGGCCAGGGCCGATATCGCCAATATTGAGCAGGCGCTGGAACTCTACAAGCTTCAGATCGGCAGCTATCCCACCACGTCTCAGGGGCTTGGCGCGCTCGTCACCGCGCCGACGGGGGTTGATGTGGCGCGCTATCAGGCGGGCGGCTATCTGAAGAAACTGCCCGACGATCCGTGGAATCGCCCGTATCTCTATGCGTCACCGGGGAAACATTCCCCCGCGGACGTGTGGAGCCTGGGCGCGGACGGCAAGGAAGGCGGCGAGGGCGTCGATGCTGATATCGGCTCCTGGCAATAGCCCGACGCGACCGTTGCCGGGTTCCGCCGAACACGGCTTCAGGTTTTCGTGGCGTTCCGCCGAACACGGCTTCACGTTTTCGCGACGTTCCGCCGAACACGGCTTCACGCTGATCGAGCTGATGGTCGTCATCACGGTGATCGCGCTGGCGGCGTCGGCGGCGGTGCTGGCGATGCCTGATCCGCGCGGGCGGGTGATCGACGAGGGTGCGCGCTTCGCCGTCAGGGTGCGCGCGGCGCGCGACGGCGCGATCGTCAACGCGCGCCCGACGAGCGTATGGGTGACGCCGCAGGGCTATGGCTTCGATCGCTGGGATGGTGGCCGGTGGGTGGCGATGGATGAAAAGCCGCTGAAGGTGGCGCAATGGGCGCGTGGCACCAGCGCGACGATCCCGGACCGGATGCGCGTGACCTTCGACACCACGGGCATGGCCGATCGCCCGGCAACGATCCCGCTGCTGCGCGAGCGCGCGCGGGCGACCGTGACGATTGATCCCACCGGCGCGGTGCGCGTCGGTGGCTGAGCGATGCGCGCACGGCGATGCCGGGGCCGCGGCACGCTCCGCCGAACACGGCTGCGGCGTTCCACGACGTTCCGCCGAACACGGCTTCGTGTTTCCGCGACGTTCCGCCGAACACGGCTTCACGTTGATCGAGATCATGGTCGCGCTGGTGGTGTTCAGCCTCGCCGCGCTGGCGCTGATCCGGCTGGAGGGCGCGACGATACGATCTACCGGCACGCTGGATGCGACGTTGCTCGCGCAGACGGTCGCCCGCAACATCGCGATCGCGGCGGTGACCGATGCCGCCCCGCCGCCCGCCGGGAAGGCTGAAGGGAGCGAGCGTAACGGCGGCGCGGACTGGCATTGGGTGCGCCAGGTCAGCGCGATCGGCGACGGTCAGGTGCTGCGCGTGGATGTGTCGGTCGCGGGGCGCGATGGCCGGCAGATCGCCAGGCTGACGATGGTGCGCCCGCCCGCCGATGTGGCGCGATGAACATGCGCCGCGCCGCCGATGCGGGATTCACGCTGGTCGAGGTGATGATCGCGCTGCTGATTTTCGGCATGATCGCGGCTGCCGGCGTGGCGATGCTGTCGTTCAGTATCCGCGCGCAATCGGCGGTGGGGGATCGGCTTGACGATCTCGGCGCGGTCGAGCGGCTTTCCTCGATCCTCGGCGCGGATCTGGCGCAGGCGGTCGATCGGCCGACCCGCGACGAACGCGGCACGCTCGTTCCCGCGTTCGTTGGCGATGCCACCTCGCTGAAGCTCGTGCGCGGCGGGTGGAGCAATATCGACGCGGGCGCGCGGGCGTCCTTGCAAAAGGTGGAATATCGGCTGGACGGGGATACGATCGAGCGCATCGGCTATCCGATGCTCGATGGCGCGGAGGCTTTTCCGCCGGGCGCGATGCTGGGCAAGGTGCAGGCGATCGCGCTGCGCTATCGCTTCCATGGCGCGTGGAGCGATCGCTGGGACGGGACGCAGGGCGCGCCGCTGCCGCAAGCGGTGGAACTGGCGATAACGCGGCGTGATGGGATCGTACTGCGGCAGATGTTCCTGACCGGCACCGGCTATGCTGTCGCGCCACCTGGCGGCAATCATGCGCCCTGAGCGCGAACGCGGCGCCGCGCTGCTCACCGTCCTGCTGCTCGTCGCGGTGATCGCGGTGATGGCGGCGACCGGGCTGGAGAAATTGCGCATCGCCACCCGGCTTGGCGGGAACACGATCGCGCTCGATCAGGCGCGGGCCTATGCGCAGGCGGTGGAGACGCTGGCGACAACCCGCGTCACCGCGCTGCTTAGGCAGGATGCGACCCGCGTGACGCTGGCTGGCGGCTGGAGCGGGCGGCCCTTCGCCCTGCCGGTGCCGGAGGGAACGGCGGTGGCGCGGGTGACGGACGGCGGAAATTGCTTCAATCTCAACAGCCTGGTCAAGCGCGAAGGGGATGGGCGCTATGTCGCTTATACGCCGGCGATCGAGCAGTTCGCGCGGCTGATGCGGCTGATCGGCGCGCCCAACGGAAACAGCATCGCCGCCGCCGCCGCGGACTGGATCGACAGCGATGACACGCCATTGCCCGGCGGCGCGGAGGACGTGACCTATCTCGCGAGCCAGCCCGCTTATCGCACCGCCGGCACGCTGATGGCGGACCCGAGCGAATTGCGCGCGGTCGCCGGGGTGACGCCTGAGGCTTATGCCGCGCTCAAGCCATGGATTTGCACGCTGCCGCGCGCCGAACGATCGGTCATCAACGTCAACACGCTCGGCCCGGAACAGGCGCCGCTGCTCGCCATGCTGCTGTCCGACGCGATGGGTGTCGCCGGTGCGCGCGCGATTCTGGCGCGTCGGCCAGCGGGCGGTTATGCGAATCGCGATGCGATCTGGCGCGCGCCGGGGCAGGCCGGGATCAGCCCCGATCCACTCGCGATGGATCAGGTGGATGTGACATCGCGCTGGTTCGCGCTGCGGGTGGATGTGGCGCTGGCGGGCGTTTCGTTGCAGGAACGGGGGCTGATCGACGCGACCGCACTTCCCGCGCGGCTCGTATCGCGGCAATGGGGAGAGCCGTGACGACCGCAACCCTGCTTTTCCTGCCGCCCCGCATCGGGGAACCGTGGCGCTGGCTGCGGATCGCGGGCGATGCGATCACCGCGCGCGGCGAAGGCGTGCCGGAAGCGGATGGCGCGCCGATCGTCGCGGTCGCGCCTGCCGATGCGGTGACGCTGCACTGGGCGGCGCTGCCCGATCGTTCGAGCGCGCAGGCAATGGCGGCGGCGCGAATCGTTGCGGGCGAAGCGAGCGCCTCGCCACAGGAGCAGCTTCACGTCGCGGTCGGTAACCTCGACGATGCGGATCGCGCGATCGGCGTCGTCGCGGTCGATCGGATGCGCGAGTGGCTCGATGCGTTGCGCGCGATCGGCATTGATCCCGCCGTGCTGGTTCCGGCGCCGCTGCTGCTCCCGCCCGCTGCCGAGGGGTTCGTTCGCGCCGATCTGGGCGGGCAGGCGGTGGTGCGCGGGCAGGCGAGTGGCTTCGCCGACGAGGCCGGGCTGACCGAATTGATTACCGGCGGCGGCACGATAGAGACGCTGGATCGCGAAACGCTGGAACGCGCGCTGGTGCAGGCCGCTGGCGCGCCCGCACTCAACCTGCGACAAGGCGCCTTCGCGCGCCGCCGCCGCCGTGAGATAGATTGGCCGTTGGTGCGCCGAATCGCGGTGCTGGCCGGCCTGATCTTGCTGGCGATGCTGGCGATGGATCTCGTCAGGATCACGCGTTACTCGCTCGCGGCGGATCGGCTGGAGGCGCAGGCCGATGAGATCGCCCGTCAGGCGCTACCGCGCGGCGCGGCGGAAACCGGGGGCACGAATCGCTTGCTGGTGGAGCGCCTCTCGCGGCTGCGCGGGCCGGGGCAGGGCTTCACGCGGACGCTCGCCGCCATGCTCGCCGCGATCCGCGCGACGCCGGGCAGCGAGGCGACCGCGCTCGATTTCCAGCCTAACGGCGATTTGCGCGTTACCGTGATGGTGGAAGGGGATGCGCAGGCCAATGCGCTTCAGGCGCGGCTGCGTGCCGCCAATTTCACGGTCAGCGCGGGGCCGTTCGAATCGACCGGCGGCCAGTTGAAGGGCGAATTGACGGTGAGTTCGCGATGAGCGCCTTGCGGACATGGTATGCCGCCCGCTCGCCGCGCGAACGCAGGCTGATCCTGCTCATGCTCGCGCTGTTCGCGGTGACGATCGTGTGGGCCGGCGTGATCCGCCCGGTTCGCGAGGGGCTTGTTTCCACGCGGGCGCATTATGATGAAGCGGTACGCCGGCTGAGCGAGACGCAGGCGATGGCCGGCGCGATCCACGCGATCCAGCGCGGCCATCCGCAGCCATTGGGCGCGCCGTTGCCGGATGCGGTGCGGGAGCGCGCGGATGCCGCGGGGTTCACGCTCGCCAGCCTCGATCCCGATGGCGAGAATGTGCGGATCGTGATTTCGAGCGCGAAGGCAGCGCCGTTGCTCGGCTGGGTGGCCGGGCTTGAAGCCGATGGCGTGCTGGTCGACGCCGGAACGATCACCGCCAATGGCGATGGCACCGTGGCCGCGCAACTCACGCTGAAGGCGCGGCGCCCGTGATGCGGCATCGCTTCGCCTCCGGGCGCGGCATATTGTTCGTCGCGGTGCTGATCGTGGCGCTGATCGTCTTTCTGCCGATGCGACTGGCGCTCGGGTGGTTCGGTGTCGCCGAGGCGGGGATGACCGCGTGCGACGTGAGCGGCACGATCTGGTCCGGCGCGTTGACCGATTCGCGATTCGGCGATATCGCGATGGGCGATCTTTCGGCGCGCGTCTCGCCGCTGCAATTGCTGCTCGGTCGGGCGCGGATCGCGCTTGCAGCCCCCGATGGCGCGACGGGGCCGCGCCTTACCGGCGCCGTCGACGTGACGCGGCATAGCGTCGGGCTGAGCGATGTTACCGCGAGCCTGCCCGTCGGCAACGCCTTCGCGCCAGTGCCGGTGACGATGCTGGAGCTGGATAACGTAAGTGTTAGTTTCAAAGCCGAAAATTGCGATCGCGCGGCGGGGCGCGTGCGCGCGGTTCTGACGGGTGATGTCGCGGGGCAGGTGATCCCCACTTCGATGAGCGGCACGCCGCGGTGCGATGCCGGCGCGCTGCTCCTGCCGCTGACCAGCCCGGCGGGCGAGGGCTCGACGATCCGCATCTGGCCCGACGGGCGCTATCACGCGGACCTCACGCTGGCGCCCGCCGATCCCGCGCAGGCGGCGCGTTTGCAGGCATCCGGCTTCGTCCAGACGCAACAAGGTTGGCAATTGGCGATCGAAGGACGGTTCTGATAGCTTGACCAGATGCCCACACCCCCGCTAGGGGCGCGCATCCCATATGGCGATCGTAGCTCAGTTGGTTAGAGCATCGGTTTGTGGTACCGAGGGTCGCGGGTTCAAGTCCCGTCGATCGCCCCATTTCCCACCACTTCTGAAATTGGCTGGCAATCGGCTGGCTATAACTTTATTGCGTGCTCAAGTATCTTTCTTGCGCACGAGATGAGGTTGCGATGATGACGGACTGGGGCTTTGCCGATTTCGACGCGCATGAAGGCGTCCACCTGTTCACCGATCCCGCATCGGGCCTCCATGCCGCCGTCGCGATTCACTCCACCGCGCTCGGCCCCGCCGCCGGCGGCGTACGATTCTGGCATTATGCGAGCGCGAGCGGCGCGATCACTGATGCGCTGCGCCTGTCGCGCGGGATGAGCTACAAGAATGCGATGGCCGATCTCGCGCTCGGCGGTGGCAAGGGCGTCGTGCTGGCGCCCGCGCCGGGCGCCACGATCAGCGAGGCGCAGTTGAAGGCATTCGGTCGCGCGGTCGAATCGCTCGGCGGGCGTTACGTGACAGCCGAGGATGTCGGCATGTCGGTGGCGCGGATGAAGGTGATCGCGGGCGAAACGCGCTACGTTTCGGGCCTGCCGGTCGAAAGCGGCGCGGCTGGCGGCGATCCCAGCCCGTTCACCGCGATGGGCGTATATCTCGGCGTCAAGGCGGCGGCGAAGCGCGGGTTGGGCGCGGGCGACGTGAAGGGCGTGCGAATCGCTGTTCAGGGCGTCGGCGCGGTCGGTGGCGGCGTTGCTCGCCTGCTCGCCGCGGATGGCGCGATACTGACGCTCGCCGATATGGATCAGAAGCGCGCGGAGGCGCTGGCGGCGGAACTCGGCGCGAACGTGGTGCGCACCGATGAGATCCTCGCGCTGGATGTCGATATCGTCAGCCCCAATGCGCTGGGCGCCGTTCTGCATGAAGCCTCGATCGCGGCGATGAAGGCGAAGGTGGTCGCGGGCGCCGCGAACAATCAACTCGCGACGAGCGAGGATGGCCGCCGCGTTCACGAACGCGGGATTCTCTACGCGCCCGATTATGTCATCAACGCGGGCGGCATCATCAACGTCGGCCTCGAATATCTCGGCCACGGCGATGAAGCGGAAGTGCGGGCGCGGATCGACCGTATTCCGGATCGGCTCAATCAGGTGTGGGATGAAAGCGCGGCGAGCGGCGATCCAGCCTCGGACGTGGCCGATCGCATCGCGCAGCGGCTGATCGGGCGCGGCTGAGCCATCGTTGCCTTCGGTGAAAACCGGGGCGGGGAAGGGCAGGGCGCGCGCAGGCGCATCTCGTTCCGGTGGTGCGGGAAGTGGGGTGACGCACGCGCGTTCTTGCCATATTGGCCGAGCACCGTGCCCGCGCTTCATGCCCTTGCCAATCCCGCCCGCTTCCTGAAGCTGGCGCGCCCGTTGACCCCGGCCGCCACCTGGCTGGGCATCGCGCTGATCGCGCTCGGCTGCTGGGCGGGGCTTACCCAGACGCCGCCGGATTACCTTCAGGGGGAAACGGTGCGCATTCTCTACATCCATGTGCCCGCCGCGTGGCTGGGCATGGGCGGATGGAGCGGGATCGCGCTGTCGAGCATCGCCTTTCTCGTCTGGCGGCATCCGCTCGCCGATGTCGCGGCGCGCGCGGTGTCGGTGCCGGGGGCGGCGTTCGCGCTGATCTGCCTTGTCACCGGCGCGATCTGGGGGCGGCCCACCTGGGGCACTTACTGGCAATGGGACGGGCGGCTTACCTCGATGCTGCTGCTGTTTTTCGTCTATCTCGGCTATATCGCGCTGGCCCGCGCCGATCGGGAACGCGGCGGGGACGGGCGCATCCCCGCACTGTTCGGCATCGCCGGCACGATCCTGCTGCCGATCATCCGTTATTCGGTGGTATGGTGGAACACGCTGCATCAGGGGCCGAGCATCGGGCTGACCAGTTCCTCGATTGATCGTTCGTTGCTGTGGCCGCTCCCGATCATGCTCGCCGGCTTCTCGCTGCTGTTCGTCGGCATCGTGCTGATGCGGATGCGCGCGATCCTTGGCGCGGCCAAGGCGGAAGCGCGGATGCGCCGGAAGGCGGCGGCGTGAACCCCTGGCCTTTCGTGACGGCGGCCTATGTGGTCACGCTGGCCGGCGCGGCGCTCGTCGCGCTGTGGAGCTGGCATGTGATGCGAAAGGCGGAGAAGTGAAGGCGAAGCATCAACGCCTGACGCTCGCGTTGCTTGCTGTCGCGGCGATCGTCGGCGCGGCGCTGCTCGCGCTTTCCGCGCTCAAGGATCAGGCGGCGTTCTTCTACGCGCCATCGGATGTCACGCCGCAAACGCTGCCGCTGGGCCGCGCCGTGCGGCTGGGCGGAATGGTCGAAAAGGGGTCGATCAGGCGCGCGGGCGATGGGGTGACGATCCATTTCCGCGTCACCGATGGCCGCGCCACCACCCCCGTCAGCTTCACCGGGATCGCGCCTGATCTGTTCAAGGAAAATTCTGGCGTGGTGGCGGAGGGTGAGTTCCATCCCGACGGCTCCTTCGTCGCGACCAACCTTCTCGCCAAGCATGACGAGAAATATATGCCACCGGAAATGGCCGGAAAGATGCACGAAACGAAGTCGCTCGAACAATGAGCGGCTATATCGCGCTCGCGTTGCTTGGGTTGCTGGCTTTTGCGGCGCTCGTCGTGTTGCGGCTGCCCAGGATGCTGTGGACCTTTGCGGGGGCGGCGCTGTTCCTCGGTGCCGCCGGTTATGCCTGGCAAGGGCGACCGGGCGTGCCGGCATATGACGCGGTTGCCGCGACTCAGCCGATCGCGGTGGAGCCGGCGGTGATCGCGCTGCGCGACCGGCTGATGGGGCGCTATACCGCCGATGGTGCCTATCTCATCGCATCCGATGCGATGCTGCGCACCGGAGACACCGCCGCGGCGACCCAGGTGGTGCTGGGCGGCCTTCGCGCATTCCCGAGCAGCTTCGTTCTCTGGACCCAGTTGGGGACGAATCTGGCGTTGCATGATGGCGATCAGATGTCTCCGCCGGCGGTTGCCGCGTTCCGGCAGGCGATACGGCTGGCGCCCAGGCATCCCGCGCCGGTTTATTACATGGGGCTGGCCTATGTTCGCGCCGGAAACCTCCCGGCGGCGCTGCCGCTGTGGAAGCGCGCGGCGGCGCTTTCCGCGCCGGGATCGGATTACGGGCAGGATATCGCGCGCCAACTGGCGCTGCTCGAACGCGTGCTGCGGATGCCGCCGCGCGGTGTCAGCGCGCGCTAACCGCCCTGATTTTTCGGGACAGCGGCCCCCGTGGCTCTTGTTGCGGGGCGATTGGGGCCGTGCTAGGCGCCCCGCTCCAACAGGGTGATTGCAGGTTTTCTGCCGTGATTTCGGTGTCTGCGAACATTTAGTGAGCACTTCCCAAACCTTGGGTGTGGCGCCAGGCCACGACCTGCGCCGCGACAGCCTTGCCAAGCTGGCGGTGGGCGCGATCGGCGTCGTCTATGGCGATATCGGCACCAGCCCGCTGTACGCGATGAAGGAGGTGTTCGTCGGCCATCATCCGCTGACGGTCGACCAGCTTCATATCTTCGGCGTCGTCAGCCTGATCTTCTGGTCGCTCGTGCTGATCGTCACCTTCAAATATGTGATGGTGATCCTGCGCGCCGATAACGAGGGCGAAGGCGGTAGCCTCGCGTTGCTCGCGCTGATCCAGCGACGCAGCGGGGCGGGCAAAAGATGGGGGCCGAGCCTCGTCATCCTCGGCGTGCTCGCGTCCGCGCTGTTCTTCGGGGATTGCATGATTACCCCCGCCGTCTCCGTCCTTTCCGCGGTGGAGGGGCTGGCGACGGTGGAGCAGGGGTTCGACAGTTTCGTCATTCCGATCGCGGTCGCGATCCTCGTCGGGTTGTTCTACATCCAGTCGATCGGCACCGCGCGGGTGGGCAAGTTTTTCGGCCCGATCATGTCGGTCTATTTCATCACGCTCGCGGTGCTCGGGCTGATCCACATCATCCAGCAGCCGCATATCCTGCAGGCGCTCGATCCGCGCTGGGCCGTTCGATTCGCCACCACCGACGGGAAGCTGGCCTTCCTCGCGCTCGGCTCGGTGGTGCTGGCGCTGACCGGGGCGGAGGCGCTCTATGCCGATATGGGGCATTTCGGGCGCAAGCCGATCGCTTATGCTTGGCTGTGGTTCATCTTTCCGGCGCTGATGCTCAATTATCTCGGGCAGGGCGCGCTGCTGCTCGGCCAGCCGGCTGCGGCGGAAAATCCGTTCTTCCTGATGGCAAGCGAGGAATGGCGCCTACCGCTCGTGATCCTGGCGACGGTGGCGACGGTGATCGCCAGCCAGGCGGTAATCACCGGCTGCTATTCGGTGGTGCAGCAGGCGATCCAGCTCGGCCTGATGCCGCGCCTGCGCATCAGCCACACCAGCGCGTCCGAAGCGGGGCAGATCTATATCGCGTCGGTCAACTGGACGCTGATGGTGATGGTGCTGTTGCTGATCTTCGGCTTCCGCGCGTCGTCCAACCTCGCTGCGGCTTATGGAATCGCGGTGACGGGCACGATGTTCATCTCCACCTGTCTGGTCGGGGTGCTGATCTATCGCGTGTGGCGCTGGCCGTGGTGGGTGGTCGCGCCGTTCGTCGGCGTGTTCGTGTTCATCGACGGCCTGTACTTCTCGTCAAACCTGACCAAAATCCTCGATGGTGGGTGGTTCCCGCTGCTCGTCGCGATGGTCTGCTTCGTCCTGCTCACCACCTGGGCGACCGGGCGCAAGCTGATGATCCAGCGGATGCGCGAAGGCGCGATGCCGATCAAGATATTCATCGGCTCGGCGGCCAATTCGGCGACGCGCGTGCCGGGCACCGCGGTGTTCATGACCTCGACGCCGGAGGGCGTGCCGCACGCGCTGCTCCATAATCTGAAGCACAATCGCGTGCTGCACGAACGGGTGATCCTGTTGACCGTGAAGGTCACCGACATGCCCTATTTCCCTGAAGATGATCGCTTCCTGCACGATGATCTGGGGCAGGGTTTCCACCGCGTGATCCTGCGCTACGGCTTCATGGAGGCGCCGGACGTGCCCGCGGCGCTGAAGAAGTTCCACGGCTGCGGCGCGGACATCCGCATGATCGACACCAGCTTCTTTCTCTCGCGCCAGACGCTGCTGCCGTCCGAGCGACCGGGAATGATGATCTGGCGCGAGAAGCTGTTCGCCTGGATGCTGCGCAACGCGGAAAGCGCGATGGAATTCTTCCATCTGCCGACCAACCGGGTGGTGGAACTCGGCACGCAGATCGAGATTTGAACGCCCCGATCGTCGTGACCGCGCTGTTCGCGGCGGCGGATCAGGCGTGGTTCGATTCGCTGCGCCGCGCGCATTATCCGGCGGAGCGCAATCGGCTCCCCGCGCATCTCACGCTGTTTCATCATCTCCCGCCATCGCAGGCGGCGGAGGTGAAGCACCGACTTTCGCTGGAAACGCACGGCGTGGCGCGCCCGCCCGCTACATTGCGTGAACCTTATTCGCTGGGCAGCGGCGTGGCGTGGCGAATCGAAAGCGCGGCGCTTGCGGATATCCGCGCGCGGCTTGGCGAGGCGTTTGCCGGGCTGCTGGTTCCGCAGGACATGGCGGGGTGGCGCCCGCATGTCACGATCCAGAACAAGGTCGCGCCCGATACTGCGCGGGCGCTGCTGGCGGCGATGCGCGCCGGCTTTCGCGCGCGGCCTGTCACGATCACCGGCCTGGCCGCCTGGTGGTATCGCGATGGGCGATGGGAGCCGTTGTCACGGCATATGTTCGGATAACGAATGGTAGCGGAGGAGGGACTTGAACCCCCGACACGCGGATTATGATTCCGCTGCTCTAACCAGCTGAGCTACTCCGCCCCAAGGCGTTTTCGCCGAAGCGAGGGGGCCTATTAGCAGTGCCGCCGGAGCGGTCAAGCGCGCAGTTCGTTCCGGGCGTCGATGGGGGCGCCGAACAGATCGTGTTCATCGGCATCCTCGATCGTTGCCGGCACGATGTCTCCGACAGAAAGGTGCCCCGCGTCGCGCAAATGCACCTCGCCGTCGATATCCGGCGCGTCGGCATAGGAGCGGCCAGTCGCGCCATCCTCGCCGACCGCGTCGATGATTACCTCCAGCGTGCGCCCTATCTTCGCCTGCAGCTTGGCGGCGGAGATCGCGGCGGTTTTCTCCATCACGCGGGCGTAGCGTTCTTCCTTCACCTCATCGGGCACGTGATCGGGAAGCGCATTAGCCGCCGCCCCTTCGACCGGCTCGAAGCGGAAGGCGCCGACGCGATCGAGCTGAGCTTCATCCAGCCAGTCGAGCAGATACTGGAAATCGTCTTCGGTTTCGCCGGGGAAGCCGACAACGAAGGTCGAGCGGATCGCGATATCCGGGCAGATTTCCCGCCACGAGCGGATGCGCTCCAGCACCTTCGCTTCGTTGGCCGGGCGCTTCATCGCCTTGAGCACCGCGCGGCTGGCGTGCTGGAATGGAATATCCAGATACGGGAGCACCAGCCCTTCCGCCATCAGCGGGATCACCTGATCGACGTGCGGATAGGGATAGACATAGTGCAGCCGCACCCATGGCGCGATCCGGCCCAGCTCGCGCGCCAGATCGGTCATGTGCGAGCGGACCTCATCGCCCTTCCACGGCCATGATTTGTGCCGCAGATCCACCCCGTAAGCCGAGGTGTCCTGGCTGATGACGAGCAACTCCTTCGTGCCCGCTGCAACCAGTTTCTCGGCCTCGCGCAGGATCGCATCGGGCCGGCGGCTGACCAGATCGCCGCGCAGCGAAGGGATGATGCAGAAGGCGCAGCGATGGTTGCAGCCCTCCGAAATCTTCAGATAGCTGTAATGGCGCGGGGTGAGCTTCAGCCCCGCGTCGGGGATCAGATCGACATAGGGCGAGATGCTGGCCGGCGCCGCTTCATGCACCGCCTCCACCACCTGCTCATATTCATGCGCGCCGGTGATCGCGAGCACGTTGGGGAAACGCGTGCGGATCAGTTCCGCTTCCTTGCCCATACAGCCGGTGACGATGACACGGCCGTTTTCAGCGATCGCCTCGCCGATCGCCTCAAGGCTTTCCTCCTTCGCCGAATCGAGAAAGCCGCAGGTGTTGACCAGCACGACATCCGCCCCGGCATAATCGGGCGACATCTGATAGCCATCGGCGCGAAGCTGGGTGAGAATCCGCTCGCTATCGACCAGGTTCTTGGGACAGCCGAGTGAGACCATGCCCACGCGGGGCGGGGAGGGGAGTTTGGTAGCCATAGGGGAACGCGCCACATAGCGATTCGCGCGGGCTTTTCCTAGGGTGCTGCGCATATGGCGCACTATACCCTGATCCCGCATCCCGAATTTCCGCCGCTGGCCGTGCGCGCGGTGACCGTCGAACTGACCGATGGCGGCGACCGGCTGGACATTTTCTATCGAGTCGAGGGCGCGGCGGAAATGGTCTGGCCGGCGCCCGCCTTGCCGGTCCGGACGGATGGGTTGTGGAAGGCGACGTGCTTCGAACTGTTCCTTAAGCCTGTTGATCTTACGGGTTATTTCGAGTTCAATTTCTCCCCGTCCGGTCAATGGGCAGCCTATGCGTTCGACGGTTATCGGACGGGAATGCGCGACCTGTCACAACCGAGGCCGCCACATATCAGGCGAGGCGGCGACAGGGTCGAGGTCGATTGCGCGCTTGCCGGCCGGCGAGACGCGCCGATGCGGGTGGCGCTGACGGCGGTGATCGAGGAAAGTGGCGGCAGGCGTTCCTTTTGGTCGCTGGCGCATCCCCCCCGCGCGCCGGATTTCCACCACGACGATTGCTTTGTCGCGCGGCTCGCGGCACCGGGGCGGCCATGAAGTTCGGGATTGATCGCCTGCTCGCCGACGCGAGCCTCAGGAAGCCGCTGGAGGGGAAACGCGTGGCGTTGCTCGCGCATCCCGCCTCCGTCACCGCCGATCTGACGCACAGCCTCGATGCGCTGATCGCGGCGGGGGTGAAGGTAAGCGCGGTGTTCGGGCCGCAACATGGCGTGCGCGGCGATCTTCAGGACAATATGATGGAGTCGCCGGACTTCACCGATCCCACCTACGGGATGCCGGTGTTCAGCCTCTATGGCGAGGTGCGGCGACCCACCAGCCAGTCGATGGGGACGTTCGACGTGCTGCTGGTCGATCTCCAGGATGTCGGCTGCCGCATATACACCTTCGTCACGACGCTGCTTTACGTGCTGGAGGCGGCGGCCGCGCACGGCAAGGAAGTGTGGGTGCTCGATCGCCCTAATCCGGCCGGCCGGCCGATCGAGGGGCTGACCTTGCGCGCCGGCTGGGAAAGCTTCGTCGGTGCAGGGCCGATGCCGATGCGGCATGGGCTGACGCTGGGTGAAATGGGGCGCTGGTTCGTCGATCATTTCCGGCTCGACGTGGCATATCGCGTGATCGGGATGGACGGGTGGCGGCCCGATGCGGCGCCCGGCTATGGCTGGCCGGCTGATCGTGTGTGGATCAATCCCAGCCCCAATGCCGCCAACGTCAATATGGCGCGCGCCTATGCCGGCACGGTGATGCTGGAGGGGACGACGCTGAGCGAGGGCAGGGGAACGACGCGCCCGCTGGAACTGTTCGGTGCGCCCGATATCGACGCGCGCGCGGTGATCGCGGAGATGCGCAGGCTCGCGCCCCAATGGCTCGCGGGCTGTGCGTTACGTGATTTCTGGTTCCAGCCGACCTTCCACAAGCATGTCGGGCAGCTTTGCACCGGCGTGTTCATCCACGCTGAAGGCCCGGCTTATGACGATGCCGCTTTCCGCCCGTGGCGGTTGCAAGCGCTGGCGTTCAAGGCGATCCGGCGGCTTTGGCCCGATTATCCGCTATGGCGCGATTTTCCGTATGAATATGAATTCGGCAAGCTCGCGATCGACGTGATTAACGGCGGCACGATGCTGCGCGAATGGGTGGATGACGCGGCGGCGGCACCGGCGGACCTAGACGGGCTGGCCGTGCCGGACGAGCAGGCATGGGCGGAAGAACGGCGCGGGTTCCTGCTTTATTGAAGGTCGGGTTCAGGCCTCGATCGTCACCGTCGATGGATGATGCTTGTCGAGATGGCGCTTGATCGTCTTCAGGTTGAGCGTGTTCGATCGGTAGAAGAAATCCGCCGCGTCGCCGATCAGCGGCACCATGCCGAGCACCGCGTCGAACCCGACGCGTGCGCTCATCCGGGCGAGCTGGAAGCGGCTCATGCGCAGGTTGCGGGCTTCCCATACGATCCATGCGCCAAGCGCGGCGGCGATGAGATCGCCGACGACGGGAATGAGGCCGAGCAGCGCATCCAGCCCGACCCGCCGGTTGATCCCCGGCACGACGAACAGCCCTTCCAGCACCTTCTCCATCGCTTCGACGCGTTGGCGGACGTGCGCCGGATCGCGACTGAGCGGCAGCCGATCCAGAAGGGCGGGGTCAATGCGGGCGGTGCGCTGGTTCATGCCCGATCACTTGGGGACGGCCCTCAGGTGGTTCAACGGGTGCCACGCGCGCGGGTTTGGTTGCCATTGGCGCAGCCGCAGCGAAACGAGCGACCAGCGCAGCGGGCGCGCGATCGGGATGAACGGGACATCGGCGGCGATCGCGGCATCGGCGGCGGCGATCGCGTCACCGCGCGCGGCAAGCGTCGGGGCGACGCGCGCGGCCTCCAGCGCCTGATCGGCGGCGCCGCCGCATGGTGCACAGGCCGCCGCCAGATACCAGCGGGCGCTGTCATAGGGCGCGACCGCGTCCACCAGCCGCAAATCCGCGTCGCGATCGTCCAGTGCCGCCCGTTCCGGCTGGATGCCGATCGCGATCAGGTCCGCGCCGATCCGCCCCCACAGCAGGTTGCCGCCGGGGCCGGAGGGAAGCGCGATGCGAAGCCGCAGCGGGCCAGGATGGTTGCGTTGCCATATCGCGATACGGGTGGCCGCTTGTAGCTGGCGATTATCGTGATCCTGCGCCACCCATGGCGACGATGCCGGGGCGGCGGCTGAATCGAGCTGATCGGGCAGCAATTGCTCGGTTGACGCCCAATCGGCGGAAAAGGCGGCGGTGAGCGCGGCGCGGTCGATCACTCCAGCGAGGGCAGAGCGGTTGGCCTGCTCCTCCAGGAAGCCCGTCCGCTTCACGATCGCCAGCCCGAACAACCCGCCCGCTGGATCGAGTCGCACATTGGCGGGTGGAAGCGAGGCGAGTTGGAGCAACGGCCAGTCTCGCACGGTGCCCCCGGTGACGAGGTCCGATCGGTGCGCGGCAAAGCGGGTGATCGCGCGTGCGGCGGTTTCGCCGATCAGCCGAACGTCATCCTCCGGCACTTTTTCCCGTTCCTCGTCGGGCGAGCGATCGAGCGCGCGCACTGGCGTCAGGAGTAGTGAGCGGGGATTTTGGTGCGCGATGCGAAACGGCCCGCTGCCGGCGGGGCCGCTGGTTGCCGGCCCGCGCAGCCGCATGATCGCCAGTTCGGGCTGGGCGAAGATCTTCAGCAGATCGGGGCGCGGATAGGAAAGCTCGATCTGGATGATCTGCGGCGTCATCGCCACGATCGATTCGATCGCGGTGAGATAGGGCTTCAGGGGGTTGTGCGAGGCCGGCGCGATCTGGCGTTTCAGGATCGCCACCACTTCGGGCGCGGTGACCGGGCGACCATCGGACCATCGCGCCTCGCGCAGGCGGAAGATATAGGTTCGCCCCTCATCCGTAACGATCCAGCGTTCGGCGACGCCCGGCTCGATCTGGCCGGTGGCATCGAAGCGCACCAGCCCCTGCGCGACCGAATCGGCCAGCAGGCGATCGCTTTCCGGGGTTTCGCCGCGGCTGGCGTCGCGCAATTGGGGCGCCGTGCCGATCACGCTGGCGACGACCGGGCCGATATCGGCGCGCCGGTCGCAACCGGCGATCAACGCCAGTGCGGCACATGCGATGGTGCGGACGGCGGGACTCGAACCCGCACGCCAATGGCAGAAGATTTTAAGTCTCCAGCGTCTACCGATTCCGCCACGTCCGCGCATCGCCCGCGACGTGAAGTCTACCGGGAAGCGAACGTCAAGCGACGTTGAGCCGGATTCGCATTTCCTTGCCCGGTTTGAAATAGGGAACGCGCTTCGCATCCACCTCAACTAGCTCCCCGGTGCGCGGATTGCGACCAGTGCGCGCATCGCGCGCGCGCGTGGAGAAGGCGCCGAAGCCGCGCAACTCGACACGGCCGTTTTCCGCCAGCCGGCGCACGATTTCATCGAAGAAGGTGGAAACGAGCGCCTCAACCTCGCGCAACGAAAGCTCGGGGTTGGCCTCGGCAAGCTGCTCGACGAGTTCGGAGCGGATCATAGTGCAACCTCAGGTGCGATTCTCCGCGGCGCGCGGGAACCATTCGGTCGCGATAATACAGGCAAAGTGCGGGTCGGAATAGGACCGAAACGACGATATCTTACAAATTTGTGCCGGATCGAGAACCGGGCGGGAAAAGATCCCACCCGGTTCGCCGACATTACTTCTTGGTTTCGCGAGCCTTCAGCGCTTCGCCGAGGATGTCGCCGAGCGACGCGCCCGAATCGGACGAGCCGTATTGCGCCACAGCCTGCTTCTCCTCGGCGATCTGCATCGCCTTGATCGAGAAGGTGGGCTTCTTCGAACGATCGAAGCCGGTGACCATCGCGTCGAGCTTCTGGCCGACCTGGAAACGCTCCGCGCGCTGCTCGTCGCGGTCGCGGCCGAGATCGGTGCGCTTGATGAAGCCGGTCGCGCCATCGTCGCCCGCCTGCACTTCGAGGCCCGCATCGCGGACTTCGAGGACGGTGACGGTGACGATCGCGTTCTTCGACAGGCGATCGCCCGCCGCCGACGCGCCGACCACCGGGCCGCCGCGCTCAAGCTGCTTCATGCCGAGCGAGATGCGCTCCTTCTCCGCGTCGATATCGAGCACGATGGCGGTGACCATCTCGCCCTTGCGGTGCAGCGCCAGCGCGTCCTCGCCCGAAACGCCCCAGGCGATGTCGGACATGTGGACCATGCCGTCGACATCGCTGTCGAGGCCGATGAACAGGCCGAACTCGGTCGCGTTCTTGACTTCGCCCTCGACGGTCGAGCCGATCGGATGCTCGGCTGCGAACTTCTCCCACGGATTGGCCTGCGCCTGCTTGAGGCCGAGGCTGATGCGGCGCTTGTCCTCATCGACCTCGAGCACGACCACGTCGACTTCCTGGCTGGTCGAGACGATCTTGCCCGGATGGACATTCTTCTTGGTCCAGGACATTTCGCTGACGTGGACGAGGCCCTCGATGCCGGCTTCCAGCTCAACGAACGCGCCATATTCGGTGATGTTCGTGACGCGGCCCGACAGCTTCGCGCCGACCGGATATTTGCCGCCCGCGCCATCCCACGGATCGCTTTCGAGCTGCTTCATGCCGAGCGAGATGCGCTGCGTATCCTTGTTGATGCGGATGATCTGCACCTTCACGGTGTCGCCGATGTTGATCATCTCGCTCGGATGGGCGACGCGCTTGTAGCTCAGATCGGTGACATGGAGCAGGCCGTCGATGCCACCCAGATCCACGAAGGCGCCGTAATCGGTGATGTTCTTCACCACGCCGTCGATGATCTGGCCTTCGTGCAGCGACTGAATCAGGCCCGAACGCTGCTCGGCGCGGGTTTCTTCCAGAACGGCGCGACGCGAGACCACGATATTGCCGCGCTTACGATCCATCTTCAGGATCTGGAACGGCTGCGGGATATCCATCAGCGGGGTGACATCGCGCACCGGGCGGATATCGACCTGGCTGCCGGGCAGGAAGGCGACGGCGCCGTTCAGATCGACGGTGAAGCCGCCCTTCACGCGGCCGAAGATCACGCCCTCTACGCGCGCGGTCTTGGCGAATTCGGTTTCCAGATTGTCCCATGCGGCTTCGCGGCGCGCGCGATCGCGCGACAGCATCGCTTCGCCGTGCATGTTCTCGACGCGATCGACATAGACTTCGACTTCGTCGCCGACCTTAAGCTCGGCCTTCTGGCCGGGGGCGGCGAATTCGCGCAGCGGCACGCGGCCTTCGCTCTTGAGGCCGACGTCGATGATCGCCATGTCGTTTTCGATGCCGGTGACGGTGCCGTGCACCACGCGGCCCTCGAAGCTGTCGGCGCCGCCGAACATGTCATCGAGCATCGCGGCGAAATCGTCGCGGGTTGGGGTTGGCATTGAGGCCATAAAGCTAGAGTTCCTTAAGTCGTTTCCGGCCAAACGGTTGAATCCGCTGGTCTTGGCCTTCACTGCCGCGCCGACCCCATGTCGATGCGGCATCCATTGGACGGGGGGGTGAGAGGGCCAAGACGCCAATGCGAAAAGGGCGCGAGAGGATAGCCTCTCCGCCGTGCCCCCGCAGACCCCAGCCTGCCGGACCGGCGCCCCTTAGCTCAAGTGATGGTTATCCACAAGCAAATGGCGGTGGGATGCGGTGGGGCGCGATGGGGCTTCGCGCATGGCGGTTCGCCGCCCACTCAGCCCTTCGCTGCCGCCTTTCGCGCGCGCTGTTCCTCAACCAGCGCGATCGCCTTCTCCACTGATGCCTCGATCGACAGGAAGCTGGTATCGAGCAGCGCGGCATCGGGCGCGGGTACGAGCGGGGCCGCGCTGCGCGTGCTGTCGCGCTGATCGCGCGCGCGGATGTCGGCCAGAACCTGATCGAAGCTGATGGTGGAGCCGTGCGAATGAAGCTCTGTGTGGCGTCGGCGCGCGCGGATGTTCGGCGTCGCCTTCACGAACAGCTTGGCATCCGCATCGGGCGCGATCACGGTCCCGATATCGCGCCCGTCGAGCACCGCGCCGCCTTCCTGGTGCGCGAAGCGTTTTTGCCGCTGGAACAGCGCGGCGCGCACCAGCGGATGCGCCGACACCACGGAGGCGAGCTTGCCGATCTCGCCATCGCGCAGCACCGGATCGGCCAGCGTCAGGTCATCGAACCCACAGGCTGCGACCGCATCGGCTTCGCGCGTCGGATCGAGCCCCAGTCGATCGACCGTCGCCGCCACCGCGCGATAAAGCAGCCCGGTATCCAGATGCGGCAGGTGATAATGTTTGGCGAGCGCCTTGGCGATCGTGCCCTTGCCGGATGCCGCCGGCCCATCGACCGCGATAATCATGCCAGCGCATCCTGCCGCGCGAGCCAGCCGCGCAGCACCGCGATCGTCTCCTCCGGGCGATCGCCGAAGATATTGTGCGCCGCGCCGGGGATCACCGCGAATTCGGCGCCGGGCACGCGCGCGGCATAGCTGCCGATCGTCGCCGGGCGGGCTTCGTCATATTGGCCGCAAATAAACAATGTGCGCTTCCCATCGAGCCTGGCGAGCAGCGGCTCGCCGTCATATTTTCTCAGCGTGCCGGTCGATACGAACTCGCTCGACCCCCACATCGTTTCATAGAGCCGCGCGTTGAAACCGTGGCCCCCGACGGCGCTGGCATAGGCGCGCCGCGCGTCCGATGCTGGTTCACGGCCATTGTAGGCGGCGTAAAACGCCTTGCTCGCCGTCGCGCAACTGGCCGGCTGCGGGGCCTTGAGCGCCTCGCAGCGGCGGATTTCGTCGCGGATCGGGGCGGGGAGGGCGTCAACGAGGATGTTGGCGTCGCCGATCCAGCTTCTGGTCGCGATCAGCGGGCTGGCGAGAGCGAGACCTGCCAGGCCCGCCGGGCGCCGCGCGCCATATTCCAGCGCGATCGTGCCGCCCCAGCTATGCCCCAGCACATGGCAGCGGGTGAGGCCGAGCGCGCGGCGGATCGCATCGACCTCGTCCACGAAACGCGAGACGCGCCAGTTGGCGGGATCGTTCGGCTGGTCCGACCGGCCCGAATCGAGCTGGTCGTAGAGGATCACCGCGCGCTCGTCGGCCAGCGGCAGCGCTTCCAGCAGCGCGTCATGCGTGCCGCCGGGGCCGCCGTGGATCAGCAGCAGCGGCGCGCGTGGGCCGGCGAGGTCGCCGTTGACGCGGGCATAGACGCGCCCGCCCTCGACCAGCACCATTTCCTCGCGGGTCGGCGCAGGATAGCTTGCCAGCCCGCGCGCCATCGCGGGCAGCGGCAGCAGTGTGGCCAGCCCGCCGGCGAGCAGCAGTCGCCTGTCGATCAGTCCCACGCGACATTTCCCCCGAGCGATTCGAGCAATTCGAAGAAGGTGGGGAAGCTCGTCCTCACCGGCGCGGCATCGTCGATCATCACGGCGGCGCGCGCGTGAAGCCCGGCGATCGCCATGCTCATCGCGATGCGGTGATCGAGCTTCGTGGCGACGCGCGCGCCACCGGGAATCGGATCGCCGCCGGTGCCGTCGATCGACAGGCCATCCTCATGCTCGATCAGCGCCACGCCGTTATCTTCGAGCGCCGCCTTCATCGCGGCGATGCGATCGGATTCCTTGACGCGCAACTCCTCCGCGCCGCGCGCGATGGTGCGGCCACTGGCGAAAGCCGCGGCGACGAACAGCGCGGGATATTCGTCGATCATCGAAGGCGCGAGTTCTCGCGGCACTTCTATTCCCTTGAGCGCCGCGTGGCGCACATGCAGGTCGGCAACCGGCTCGCCGCCCACCGTGCGCGGGTTCAGTTCGGTGATGTCCGCGCCCATCAGCCGGAGCGCGATGACGATGCCGCTGCGGGTCGGGTTCATGCCGACATTCTCCACCACCACATCGCTGCCCGGCACGATCGACGCGGCGACCAGCCAGAAGGCGGCGGACGAAGGATCGCCCGGCACGACGATGGATTGCGGCTTCAATTCCGCCTCGCCGGTGATCGAGATGATGCGCCCCTGCGGTGATTCCTCGACGCTCAGCGCCGCGCCGAACCCGGCGAGCATCCGCTCGCTATGATCGCGCGTCGGGATCGGCTCGATCACGCGGGTGGAGCCCGGCGTGTTGAGCCCGGCGAGCAGGATCGCCGACTTCACCTGTGCGGACGCCACCGGCAGCGTATAGCCGATCGGCACGGCGGGGCAGAGCCCGCGCACCATCAGCGGCAGCCGCCCGCCGGGCGAGGCGGTGAATTGCGCGCCCATCGTGGATAGCGGATCAATCACGCGCTTCATCGGTCGCGCCGAGAGCGAGGCGTCTCCGGTGAAGGTCGTGGTGATCGGGTGGGTGGCGACCAGCCCCATCAGCAGGCGGGTGGACGTGCCGGAATTGCCCATCTCCAGCGCGGATTCTGGTTGAAGCAGGCCGCCCACGCCGACGCCATATATGCGCCAGATGCCATCCTCGCCACGCGTGATCCGCGCGCCCATCGCACGCATCGCGGCGGCGGTGGCGAGCACGTCCTCGCCCTCTAATAGTCCCTCGACCCGGCTTTCGCCTACCGCGAGCGCGGAAAGCATCAATGCGCGATGACTGATTGATTTATCGCCGGGAACGCGGATTTTGCCCCGGAGGACGGCGGCGGCGGTGACGGTGACGGGTTGGGGGGCAGCGTGAACCATGTTCGCGCGGCCTTGCCAGCCGGGTTATGCTATGGCAAGGCGCGCGCTTCTTCGCAGGGACGGCCTGTTGAAACACCCATCCGAAAGGTTCTGCACGGCATGATCAAGCCGGAATGGGGCACGAAGCGTACGTGCCCGAAATGCGCGACGCGTTTCTATGACCTCGAAAAG
>NZ_CALMPA010000013.1 GCF_937871615.1 uncultured Sphingomonas sp.
CGCCGCCGCCGCCGGAAGTGGTGTGCTCGCCGGGTCCGTTCATTGTCTTCTTCGAATGGGACAAGTCGGACGTTACGCCGGAAGCAGCGTCGATTCTCGACAACGCCGTCACCCAGTACCAGAGCTGCGGCAATGCGCAGGTCATGGTTGCGGGCTTCACCGACACCTCGGGTTCGGCGAAGTACAACATGGGCCTGTCGCAGCGTCGCGCGGACTCGGTGAAGGCGTATCTGACGTCGAAGTCGATCCCGGAAGGCGTCATCGCGACCCAGGCGTTCGGCAAGACGCACCTGCGCGTGCAGACCGCCGATGGCGTCCGCGAAGTGCAGAACCGTCGCGTGGAGATCACTTACGGTCCGGGTTCCGGCCGCTAAGATCGTCCATCAGACGAAAAGATCGGGAGGTCGGCATTGCCGGCCTCCCTATTTTTGTGCGGGGCGACTGGCGACGCGGCGATCCGGGGCGATCCCGTCGAGGTTTTGGATTAGCGGACGGGCATCACGCGATCGAAGCGTTGCCTCACGTCGGCCCGTTCGATGGGAAATGACCCGGCCCCGATCGCGCCGATACGTCGCAGCGTTGATCGCAGATGTCGGTCGCGCCGGTTTCGACCCTCAGCATCGCCGAAATTCATCTGTCGATGCCGCGCCGGCCCGTTTGGCCAATGCACCTCCCGCTACATATCCGTGCTGAGGCCGGAGTTCGGGGCCGGGGCTCGTGGCGCAACATAGGCTCGTCAGCGTATCCCCAATGGGCCGTCCGCATATACTGGCGCGCCGTCAAGGATTTCGAGCGGGTTCGAGCACCGGGTATCGCCTGATGCGGCAAGGGGTGGGGCGCGGCAGCCACTGCGCCGGGCGCCGCGCCAGTGGGTATGTCAGCCCGCTTCGATTATGCGCGCCATCGACCCCGGCGCAAGAGGAGCGCCACACGCAGCGCAGGCCGGGTCGACCTTCAGTTCCGATCGGCGTGATCCGCGATTTCCCGCGCTTCCATCCGCGACTCTCGCGCCGCTGGCGACCGGGCACTTCGAGCCGTCATGGCCGAAAAGACAATCCGGCCCGGCACACCCCGTCAAAATGTGCCCGATTTTCCTATGTGTCAGCGACGCGACGGCTATCCGGCGCGGAAACATGGGGCGGGATGCGGGTGCCGCTCGCGCCGCGCGGGGACGAGAAAAAGGGGCAGGCGCTTCCGATTTGGCGCGGCCTGCTCCGGCACATGCCATGTGGAACCGTCCGCAACGACACTCGCAGGGTTACGCGAAGGGGGCGGCCCACGGTTATTAGTGGCGTTTGACGACGGAGACTTTAGAGGCGCAAAGCTAGCAAGCCTCACCGAAGGGAGTTCAGATGCGCATCACGATGATCGGCTCAGGCTATGTCGGATTGGTCTCCGGCGCGTGCTTCGCCGATTTCGGTCATAGCGTGACCTGTGTGGACAAGGCGGCGGACAAGATCGAATCACTGCTCGCCGGGCGGATGCCGATTTTCGAGCCGGGGCTGGAACAGCTTGTCGCCGGCAATGTCGCGGCGGGGCGACTGGCCTTCACGACGGACCTTGCTGCGGGCGTGGCGGGGGCGGATGCTGTGTTCATCGCGGTGGGCACGCCATCGCGGCGTGGCGACGGCCATGCGGACCTGAGCTACGTCTATGCGGCGGCGGAGGAAATCGCGCGCGCGGCGACAGGGCCGCTGGTGGTTATCAACAAGTCGACCGTTCCGGTCGGCACCGGCGATCGCGTCGAACAGATTCTGCGCGATGCGCGCCCGGACGGCGATTTCGCGGTGGTTTCAAATCCCGAATTCCTGCGCGAAGGCGCTGCGATCGGCGATTTCAAGCGACCGGACCGGATCGTGATCGGCACCGATGACGAACGCGCCAGGGCGGTGATGCGGGAGGTCTATCGCCCGCTCTATCTTGGTGAAAGCCCGATCCTGTTCACCGGGCGGCGCACCGCCGAACTGACCAAATATGCCGCCAACGCGTTCCTCGCGACCAAGATCACCTTCATCAACGAGATGGCGGATCTGTGCGAGGCGGTGGGCGCCGATGTGCGCGATGTGGCGCGCGGCATCGGGTTGGACAATCGCATCGGGCGCAAGTTCCTCCATGCCGGGCCGGGCTATGGCGGCTCGTGCTTTCCCAAGGATACGCTCGCGCTGCTCAAGACCGCCGAGGATTTCGAAAGCCCGGTGCGGATCGTCGAGGCGGTGGTGCAGGTGAACGATGCCCGCAAGCGCGCGATGGGGCGCAAGGTGCTGGGGGTGCTGGACGGCGAACCGCGCGGCAAGACGGTCGCGGTGCTTGGCCTCACCTTCAAGCCCAATACCGACGACATGCGCGATGCGCCCTCGATCGCGATCGTCCAGGCGCTGAGCGATGCCGGCGTCAATGTCCGTGGCTATGATCCCGAGGGCGCGGAGACGGCGCGGGCGGTGATGCCCGATATCACTTATTGCGCCGATGCCTATGACGCGGCGGCGGGCGCCGATGCGGTGGTGATCGTCACCGAATGGGATGTGTTTCGCGCGCTCGATCTGAAGCGGCTGGCCGGCACGATGGCATCGCCGGTGCTCGTCGATCTGCGCAACATCTATGATCGGGACGAAGCCGAGCGGGCGGGCTTCTCCTATACGGCGATCGGCCGGTGAGCGCCCCGCCGCCGATCGCGGGCCTGCTGGAGACCTCGCTCTACGTCTCCGACATGGCGCGATCGGTGGCGTTCTTCAGCGAGACGCTGGGCCTCGCAATCATGGTGGAGAGCGCGCGGCTGACCGCATTCGACGCCGGGAGCGGCGGCGTGCTGCTGCTGTTCCCGCAAGGCGGCGCGACGCACGATGTGCGGAATGAACGCGGGATCGTGCCGGGCCATGACGGGCGCGGGCCGCTGCACATGGCCTTTGCGATCGCGGGCGACGCGCTGGAGCCATGGCGCGCGCATCTCGCCGCGGCGGGCGTGACGGTACTGGGCGAAATGCACTGGCCGCGTGGCGGCACGAGCATCTATTTCAAAGACCCTGACGGCCATATCCTCGAACTGGCGACGCCGGGGCTGTGGCCCAATGATGCGGATCGCCCGTCAGCCGAGCGCGGGTGACAGCCAGTCGGGGATGATCGCGTCGCCCAGCGCCTCTACCCGGCGATGCTCGATCATCAGCCCAAGCGCGGGATAGCTGGCGCGGGTGCGCTCGCCCGGCGCGCCGATCGGGGCGACGACAAGGCGGCGGTTGACCTTGGCGCGATGGTGCATCCGCGCGGTATTCTCCTGCCCGACATAGCAGCCCTTGGTGTAGCTGACGCCGTTCAACTCGCCCGCGTTGCATTCCAGCCAGAGCGTCGTGCCGTCGCCCAGTTCGTCGATCCCCTCGGTTACGCCGAGCGACAGGCGGTGCGCGAGCCAGCCGTCCACCGCCGCGCCGGGCGCGCCGATCCAGCGGCGACCGAGCGCGGCGAGGCGCGGATCGGGCGCGCCATGATCGCCGTCAGGGCTCCAGTGCACCGCCAGCGAATCATCGCGCGCGATGGCGATCGCGCGGCGCAGGCGATAGAGCGACAGCCGCCGGATCAGCGCACCCGCCTGTGCGGCGGCGCAATCGACCAGCACGTCCGCGCCATCCTCCCACAACAGGAAATCGAACAGCGCCTTGCCCTGCGGCGTGAGCAGCCCGGCCCATATCGGGAGCGGACCGGACACATCGTTCGTTACCAGCCCTTGCAGGAAGCCGCGCACATCCTCGCCGGAAATGCGGATCACGGCGCGGTCCGCCAGCATGGTTGGGGTGGTATCGCTCATGCCTCACAGTTAGGGAGGCTGAGCGGGCGACGGAAGGGCTGAACGATGACGACCTATGATCTCAAGCTGGTGAACGGCATCGTGCATACGCCGGGCGGCCCGATCGCGGCGGATGTCGGCGTGCGTGACGGCAAGATCGTGGCGATCGGCGCGAGCGGTGATGCCGGGCGGACGATCGACTGCGCCGGGCTCGATATCCTCCCCGGCGTGATCGACACCCAGGTCCATTTCCGCGAGCCGGGGCTGGAGCATAAGGAGGATCTCGCCACCGGCAGCCTGTCTGCGGTGATGGGCGGCGTGACCGGCGTGTTCGAGATGCCGAACACCAAGCCCAATACCGACAGCGCCGATGCGATCGCCGACAAGCTTGCCCGCGCGAAGGGGCGGATGTGGTGCGACCACGCTTTCTACGTTGGCGCGACCAACCATAATGCGCGCGATCTGGCCGAGTTGGAGCGGCTGCCGGGCACCGCCGGCGTGAAGATCTTCATGGGCGCGTCGACCGGCGATCTGCTGGTCAGCGAGGATGCGCGGCTGGCCGAGGTGCTGGCATCGGGCCATCGCCGCGTCGCGATCCACGCCGAGGACGAGGATCGCATGAACGCGCGCGCCGACGAGCGCGTCGCGGGCGATCCGTCCAGCCATCCGGTGTGGCGCGACGACGAGAGCGCGATCCTCGCGACGCGACGCATCCTGAAGCTCGCGCGGGAAGCGCGGCGGCGTATCCATGTGCTCCATGTCACCACCCCCGCCGAACTGGAGCTGCTCTCGCGGCACAAGGACATCGCCTCTTGCGAGGTGACGCCGCAGCACCTGACGCTGGCGGGGGAGGATGCCTATCCGCGGCTCGGCACGCTGGCGCAGATGAATCCGCCGATCCGATCGGCTGCGCATCGCGACGGGCTGTGGCACTGGCTCAATCAGGGTGTGCCCGATGTGATCGGATCGGATCACGCGCCGCACACGCTGGAGGAAAAATCGAAGCCCTACCCCGCTTCGCCGAGCGGGATGCCCGGCGTGCAGACGCTGCTGCCGCTGCTGCTCGATCATGCGGCGCAGGGCAGGCTGTCGCTGCGCCGAGTGATCGACCTGACGAGCGCGGGCGCGCAACGCATCTTCGGGATCGCCGGCAAGGGGCGGATCGCGGCGGGCTATGACGCCGATTTCACGATCGTCGATCTCAAGAAACGCTGGACGGTGGACGACAAATGGCTCGCCTCGCGCTGCGGCTGGTCCCCGTTCACCGGCATGGAACTGACCGGCAAGGCGATCGGCACGATCATCCGCGGCACGGTGGCGATGTGGGAGGATAGCCTTGGCGACGCACCACAGGGGGCGCCGATCCGGTTCGATTCGATAGATTTCGGATAATTTTACTGTCCTACATGAACCAATCAGGTTAGATGGTGCCGCCTTTCCCGATGCGAAAGGGCAGCATATGGATATCGACGACCTGATTGACGAGGTGATCGGCCGCGAGGGCGGCTATGCCAATAACAAGGCGGATCGCGGCGGCGCGACGCGCTGGGGCATCACCGAGAAAGTGGCGCGCACCAACGGTTACACCGGCGACATGCGCGGATTGCCGCGCGCGATGGCGGTGACGATCTATCGCCGGCTTTATTGGCAGAAGCCGGGTTTTGATCGCGTCGCGACGCGGGTGCCGCTGGTCGCGGCGGAATTGTTCGACACCGGCGTCAACATGGGGCCAGCGGTCGCGAGCAAATTCCTTCAGCGCGTGCTCAACGCGCTCAATCGCGGCGCGACCGATTATCCCGATATCGCGGTTGACGGGGCGATCGGCCCGCGCACGCTCGGCGCGCTTGACGGCTTCGTCGCGAAGCGCGGTGCGGCGGGCGAGAAGGTGCTGGTCAAGGCGCTGGAGGCGCTGCAGGGCGCGCGCTACATGGCGCTTGCCGAAAGTCGCCCCGCCAATGAGGCGTTTCTTTACGGCTGGCTCGCGAACCGGCTGGGCTGATCCTGGGGAGAGACGTTATGGCGTTGCTCGACGGAATCATCGCGCCCGTGGCGGGTTTGCTCGACCGGCTGATCCCCGATCCCACCGCGCGCGAGGCGGCGAAGCTGGAATTGCTGCGGCTGGACGGGACGCAGGAACTGGAGCGCATCAAGGCGCAGATGACGGCGGTGCTGGCCGAGGCCAATTCCGCCGATCCATGGACCAGCCGCGCGCGCCCGAGCTTCCTCTATGTAATGTATGTCTTGCTGTTGTGGTCGATCCCGATGGGGGTGATCGCGGCATTCCGCCCGGCATGGGCTGTCGCGATCGGGCAGGGAATGAACGCCTATCTCAACGGCATCCCCGAGCCGCTCTACGCGTTGTTCGGCACCGGCTATCTTGGCTATACCGTGGCGCGCGAATGGGGGAAGGCGAAGGGACGCTGAGGCGCCCTTCGCCCGCGCCATCAGTTCTTCGCCAGCGCATCCAGCTTGCCGAGATCGACCGCGGAGACGATCGCCTTGAACGCCGCCGCATCGGGCGCGGAGCCTTCGGCGGAAACGGCGAAGCGATTGCCGACGATCACGTTATATTCGCCGTTGCGTGATGCGCCGTCCCACTTTTCGGTGGTCATCCGGCCATCGATGGTGGCGGTGCGCTCATACCCGTCCTTCGTCTCGCGGTTCGACTGGACGTTGAGCGCCTGCCCGAGGCCGGCGAGCGCGCCCATCGCCGCAACATCCGCCACCGACAGCGTGATCGTGTCATTGCCAAGCGTATAGCGCGCTTCGGCCTTGGATCCGCCGATGCCGCCGGCGCCGCCGCTTGCGGTTTCGATATCGCCGCGCTTCCAGCCGCCGATCGTTGCCGGGAGGAAGCCTTGCAGCGTCGCCGTCGGGGTAAGCGCGGTGGGGGTACCGGATTGGGCGCCGGCGGCCATCTTGTTGGCGGCTGCCTCCATCTGCTTGCTCGCGGCATCGAGTTTGCCAAGATCGACCGAGCCGACGCCGGGCACCGAGACGGCGCCGCCCATCGTGCCCGCGTTGAATGCCGGGCGGATCAGGCTTGACGTGAGCGCGGTGGTGGCGAAAGAGATGACGACCATCACCACGATCGCGGCCACGATCGTCGCCACGGTATAGCCCAATGCCTTGTCCTCCGGCGCTTTCATCAAGCGCGGGAGGCCGAGATAGAGCAGATAGAGGCTGTAAATCCCGACAAGCCCGAGGAACGCCATCATCGGGATGATCTGAAATATGCCCGCCAGCCACCCGGCGGTCATCGAAAAGGCGGCGACCTTCATCGACGCGACCGGGTTTTTCGTGCCGCCGAAGGTCGGCGCCAGCGCGTCGATGATGAGCGAGATCACCCACACGCCCAGCAACGCCAGCGCATAGGATACGATCGCGGTCGTCACCGCGCCGCCGATCGAGGGGCGATAGGTTATGCCGAACAGGCTGTAGCCGAACGTCAGGCTGCCGATCAGCCCGGCGATCGGCCCGATCGCGGCGAGCGGCACCGCCCAGCCGGTGATGATCCCCTTCACCGTCATCGGTTCGGCGTCGATCGCGGCCCACTCGTCCCTGGGTTGCAGAATGATCCGTTTCGCGCGTTCGATCAGTGAGGTGGCGCGGTCCTGCGGGAATTGGCTTGTCATTGGTTATCCCCTCCTTCCCATTGCGCTGATCCTGCGTTGCACGCGCGGCGAGGGATAGGATCAATGCGACAGCGCGGACGGGAGATTGCGGCGTCCGCGCCGCCGCACCATATGCGGCGCCATGAGCAACGAAAACAGCATGCCTGTGTGGCATGGTACGACGATCCTGTCGATCCGGCGCGGCGGCAAGGTGGTGGTGGCCGGGGACGGCCAGGTCTCGATGGGCAACACCGTGATGAAGCCCAATGCGCGCAAGGTCCGCACGCTCGGCGCGGACGGCAAGGTGATCGGCGGGTTCGCCGGCGCGACCGCCGACGCCTTCACGCTGTTCGAGCGGCTGGAGGCCAAGCTGGAGCGGCATCAGGGGCATTTGATGCGCGCGGCGGTGGAACTGGCGAAGGATTGGCGCACCGACAAATATCTCCGCAATCTGGAAGCGATGATGATCGTCGCCGACAAGGACGTGACGCTGATCCTGACCGGGAACGGCGACGTGCTGGAGCCGGAGGAAGGCATCGCCGCGATCGGATCGGGCGGCAATTTCGCGCTCGCCGCCGCGCGTGCGCTGGCCGAATATGAAAAGGATGCGGAAACGGCTGCGCGCAAGGCGATGAAGATCGCCGCCGATTTGTGCGTCTTCACCAACGAGCGGTTGGTGGTGGAAACGCTCGACAGCGCCGCCTGACGCCCCCTTTCACCTTCACGAAAGACAGCAATGAACGACAATCTGACGCCCAAGGCGATCGTCGCCGCGCTCGACGCGCATATCATCGGCCAGCGCGATGCGAAGCGCGCCGTGGCGGTGGCGTTGCGCAACCGCTGGCGCCGGCAGAAGCTCAGCCCGGAATTGCGCGATGAGGTGACGCCGAAGAACATCCTGATGATCGGCCCGACCGGCTGCGGCAAGACCGAGATCAGCCGCCGCCTAGCCAGGCTGGCCGATGCGCCGTTCGTGAAGGTGGAGGCGACCAAGTTCACCGAGGTCGGCTATGTCGGGCGCGATGTGGAGCAGATCGCGCGCGATCTGGTCGAGGAAGCGGTGCGGCTGGAGCGGGAGCGCCGTCGCAACGCCGTGAAGGACAAGGCGGAGGAGGCCGCGATGGCGCGCCTGCTCGATGCCCTGGTCGGCAAGGATGCGAGCCAGGCGACCCGCGAGAGCTTCCGCCAGCGTTTCCGCGACGGGCACCTCGAACACACCGAGATCGAACTGGAACTGCAACAGGCGCCGCAGATGCCGTTCGAACTGCCCGGCGGCGGCTCGATGGGCATGATTAACTTGTCCGAGATGATGGGCAAGGCGTTCGGCGGCGGGCAGGCCAAGCGGCGCAAGCTGACCGTGCCGGCGGCGTGGGAAAAGCTGGTCGAGGAGGAGGCCGACAAAAGGCTCGATCAGGATGAGGTGAGCCGGGTCGCGCTGGCCGATGCGGAGGCGAACGGGATCGTCTTTCTCGACGAGATCGACAAGATCGCGGTGAGCGATGTGCGCGGCGGCAGCGTCAGCCGCGAAGGCGTGCAGCGCGATCTGTTGCCGCTGATCGAAGGCACGACGGTTTCGACCAAATACGGGCCGATGAAGACGGATCATATCCTGTTCATCGCCTCCGGCGCGTTTCACGTCGCCAAGCCGAGCGACCTGCTGCCCGAGCTTCAGGGGCGATTGCCGATCCGCGTCGAGTTGCAGGGGCTGACCGAGGAGGATTTCGTCGCGATCCTTTCCGACACCAAGGCCTCGCTCCCCGCGCAATATAAGGCGCTGCTCGATACCGAGGGCGTGACGATCGACTTCACGCCCGAAGGGGTGCGCGCGGTGGCGCGGATCGCGGCGGAGGTGAACAGCGAGATCGAGAATATCGGCGCGCGCCGGCTCCAGACGGTGATGGAAAAGCTGCTGGAGGAGGTGAGCTTCGACGCGGAGGATCGCGCCGGCGCGACGCTGACGATCGACGCCGCTTATGTCGAAAAGCAACTAGCAAGCATCGCGCGCAACACCGATCTCAGCCGGTTCGTGCTGTAGCCGCCAGTAAGCCCCTCTCCTTCAGGGGGTGGGGGATGTCTCACCGAGACCGATGCCTTTGACTGCCCCACCCCAACCCCTCCCCTGAAGGGGAGGGGCTTTAAGATGTTCACCGGATTCCGATGATCGCGATTTGCCGGCCATAATCCGGCTCGCCGCGATGCGTCGCGCGGCGGTAGCTGAAGAAGCGTGCCGGGTCGGCATAGGTGTCCAGCCCGAGCGTCTCGATCCGCGTCAGCCCGGCGGCGGCGAGCCGGTGCGCGACATAGGCTTCCAGATCGAATTGCGCGTGGCCCGCGCGCCCGTCGGCGAAGAAACGCTCGTTCTGCGCATCCGCCTGCTCGAAGCGATGGCGAAAGGCGAGATCGACCTCATAACTGGTGCGCGCGATGCACGGGCCGACCGCCGCCGCGATCCGATCGCGCCGCGCGCCCAGCGCCTCCATCGCGAGGATCGTCGTGTCGGTGACCCCGGCGAGCGCGCCCTTCCAGCCGGCGTGCGCCGCGCCGACCACGCCCGCCTCGCGATCCGCCAGCAGCACCGGCGCGCAATCCGCCGTCAGCACGCCGAGCGCGAGGCCCGGCCGATCCGTCACCAGCGCGTCGGCATGTGGGCGCAGCGCGTGATCGAACGGCGCGCACACCGTAACGCATTCCGCCGAATGGACCTGATAAAGCGTCACCAATGTCGCGGCGGGCAGCACGGCGGCGGTCGCGCGGCGGCGGTTTTCGGCAATCGCGTCGGCTTCGTCGGCGGACCCGGTGCCGACATTCAGCCCGTCGTGCAGCCCGGTCGAGACGCCCCCGCGCCGCCCGAGAAAGCCGTGCGCCACCCCGGCAAGCGCCGTGGCGCGATTGACCTCGACCGCGCTCACAGCGCAAGCCGCATGATGAGATCGCGATCCACCTGATCGCCGACCGGGAAATCATAATCCCCGATGTGGACGAAGCCGAACTTCTCGTAAAAGCGGATCGCGCGCGGATTTTTCTCGAACACGGTGAGCAGCAAGGCCGTCGCGCCGCCTGCGCGCGCGGTGTCCGCCGCCCATGCCATCAGCGCCTGCGCGATGCCAGCGCCATGATGCGAGCCGGCGACATAGAGTTGGCTCAACTGCGCCGCGCCCTGCGTCATCGCCGGATCGGGGAGGAATGGCGGCGTGAGCTTGGCATAACCCACGATCTCGCCGCGATCGCAGGCGATGCGCCACGCCACATCGGGGTTGGTAAGATCGCGGATCAGCTTGCCGTCCGGCCCATAGGCTTCCGCGAAATAGGCCGCGATATTGTCCGGCGCGGTGAAGCGTTCGAACGTCTCAAGCCAGATCTTGCGGGCCATCGCGTCGAGCGCGGGGCCGTCGGCGGGCGTTGCGGGGCGATATTCGATCATGCGAATCCTGCGGGTTCGGGCCAGCCGGCATGGCGCAGGCCAAGCACCTTGAACAGCGTGCCCATCGTGTCGACCAGCCGATCCCGGTCCGCGTGGACGCTTTCTTCCTTGCGCGCCAATGCCGTGGTCCGCGCATCAATGCCGAGCGCGCGGAGGAACGCGCCTTGCCCGACCGGGCCGCTCGCCACCGCGCCGCTGGCATGGCCGACCAGCCCGAGTGTCGCGAAATCGACATGCGCGGTGAGATCGCGCTCGCCCGGTTCCTCGAACGGATTGGCAAAGGCATGGCCGCGCACCGCCTGCAGCGTGTCGCCCACCGCCGGGCCTTCATAGCCATAGTCGATGGCGAGCAGCGCGCCGCCCTGCGCCACGATCCGCGCCGCCAGCACCCGCATGATGCCAACCGAAGCGGGCGATGTCTCGATGATCGCGCCCGGCGGCGCGTCGCGCAGGTGCGCGGGGATCACTTCATCGGGCACCTGCTTGCCCGCGATCGGCAGGAACATCGTGTCCTGACAGGCGACGAGCCGTTCGTGCCACCCGGCGCGCGCGCGGACGAGCTGGCGGATCGGCAGCGCATCGAAGAATTCGTTGGCGACGATCAGCAGCGGGCGATCGGCTGGCAGATCCTCCACATCGTCATGCCAGGTCGCGTGCGGCACGCGCTTTGCCTGTTCGGCGCGCAATGTGGGGCTGGTCTCGACGAAATGCACCGGCGGGGTGAACTCGGCCTTTGCCATCGCGCGCAACGCGTCCGCCGCGAGCGTCCCGCGCCCCGGCCCAAGCTCCGCCCACGCCACGTCGGGCCGCCCGGCGCGATTCCACAGATCGGCGCACCACAGGCCGATCAGTTCGCCGAACATCTGGCTGATCTCGGGCGCGGTGGTGAAATCGCCGCCCGCGCCCAGGGGATCGCGTGTCGCGTAATAATGCGCGTTGGCGGCGGCCATATACTGACTGACCGGGATCGGCCCGCCAAGCGTGATCGCGCGCGCCAGCCGCTCGGGCAGCGGCGAGGTGTCTTCGGCGTCTCCGCTCACGCTACGCTGTCGCTCCCGGCGATCGGTTCGACGCGATTCCGGCGTCCGCGCGCGGTGAGGATCAGCCACAGCCCGCCCGCGATCATCGGCAGGCAGAGAAGCTGGCCCATATGGATCGTCGTGGCGAAGAACGTGCCGGCGAACTGCGAATCCGGCTCGCGGAAGAATTCCACGAAGAAGCGGGCGATCCCGTAGCCGAGCACGAAGATGCCGACGAGCTTGCCCGGCTCGTAGCGCGCCTTGGTCCGCCAGAAGAAGAACCACAGGATCGCGAATAGCAATGCGCCCTCCAGCCCCGCCTCATAAAGCTGGCTCGGATGGCGCGCGGGCTCGATCATGCCGGGCGGCACGGTATGCGGGAAAACGATCGCCCATGGCACGTCGCTCGGCTTGCCCCACAATTCGCCGTTTACGAAATTGGCGAGCCGCCCGAAGAACAGGCCGAATGGCGCGGCGCACGCCACATAATCATGGATGCGCAGCCAGTTCAGCCCGTTTTTCCGCGCGAACAGGATGATCCCGATCGTTGTGCCGATCACCCCGCCGTGGAAGCTCATGCCGCCGTCCCACAGCCTCAGGATGCGGATCGGGTGGAGGATCATTTCGGGGGCGTAGAACAGCACATAGCCGATCCGCCCGCCAAGGATGATGCCAAGGGTCGCGTAGAACACTAGATCGTCGGCGTGGCGCCGCGCCATTGGCGCGCCGGGCTGGGCAAGCAGCTTCAGCAGATACCACCAGCCGATGACGATCCCGGCGATATAGGCGAGGCTGTACCAGCGCAGGGTGAAGAAGCCGATCGAGAACACATCCGGGTGCAGGCCCAGATCGGTGAAACGGATATGGCCGGCGGCCTCGGCTAACAAAGACAGGATCAAGGCTTTCCCCTCGTGCGTCGCCCCTGCATAGTGGGCGAAAGAAGCAAGACCAAGCGGAGAGACGCATGAAGACCGAGCTTGACCTGAAGATGGACGCGGCGCTTGCCGCGATGACCGGGGAGGGCGGGCAACTCGCGCTTGGTGAGATCGAGCGATTCGGGCGCAAGCTGCCGACGATCGCGGCGGCCCCGCCCACGCTCACCGCCTATCTGGCGTTCTTCAGCGCGCAACACGCCGGGGCGGAATTTCTGATCGCGGGCGAGGAGCGGCTGACCTTCGGCGAAGTCCATGCGGTCGCGCAGCAGGTCGCCGCCGGGCTGGTCGGCGGGCTGGGCGTGAAGAAGGGCGATCGCGTCGGCATCGCGGCACGCAATTCGCCGTCATGGATCGCGCTCTACATGGGCGTGCTGATCGCGGGCGGCACGGTGACGCTGCTCAACGGCTGGTGGCAATCGGACGAGCTGCGCGACGGGATCGATGATGTCGAATGCGGCCTCGTCTTCGCGGATGCGCCGCGCGCCGCGCGGCTGGCGGCGATCGACGGGCTGAAGGCGAAGGTCGTCACCTTCGACGATACTAAGCGCCTGCCGGCAGCGCTGGCGGATATCGCCGCGCAGGCGGATGGCACCGCGCTGCCCGAGATCGGCCCGGACGATTTCGCGACGATCCTGTTCACCTCCGGCTCCACCGGCCAGTCGAAGGGCGCGCTCTCCACCCATCGTCAGGTGGTGCAGGGCGTGTTCAACTATCTCGCGTCGGCGATGATGATGCTCGCCATTGCGACTGAGGAAGGCGAGGTGAGCGCGCTCCAGCCGTCCACCCTGCTCAACGTGCCGTTGTTCCACGTCACCGCCGAGGTGCCGGTGATGCTCCAGTCCTTCGCGATCGGGCGCAAGCTGGTGCTGATGCCGAAATGGGATGCGGAGGAGGCGATGCGGCTGATTGAAAAGGAGAAGATCACCTATTTCGTCGGTGTGCCGCTGATGAGCTTCGAGATGCTTACCCATCCCAACCGCCACAAATACGATCTGTCGACGATGACCGATATCGCCGCCGGCGGCGCGCCGCGCCCGGTGGATCACGTGCGGCGCATTCATGAGGAGATGCAGGGCGCGCCGCTGATCGGCTATGGCCTCACCGAAACCAACGGCGTCGGCACCGGCAACTGGCGCGGCAATTATCTCGCCAAGCCCAATTCGGCGGGCCGCCCGTCTCCGCCGCTGGTCGATCTCGCGATCCTCGACGATGCGGGCGCTCCGGTGGCAGAGGGGCAGCGTGGCGAGGTGTGCATCCGTTCGGTCGCCAATTTCGAGCGTTACTGGGGCAATCCGCAGGCGACCGCCGAAGCCTTCACTGCCGATGGTTATTTCCGCACCGGCGATATCGGTTACCTCGATCCGGAGGGCTATCTGTTCATCGTCGATCGCAAGAAGGATATCATCATCCGCGGTGGCGAGAATATCAGCTGCCAGGAGGTTGAGGCGGCGTTGTACGAGCATCCCGATGTGGCCGAGGCGGCGGTGTTCGGGCTGGCGGATGAGAAGTTCGGCGAGGTGCCCGGCGCGGTCGTGCTGCCGGCGGAGGGCAGGACGCTGACGGCGGATGCGCTTGCCGCGTTCCTCCTCCAGCATATCGCCGCGTTCAAGGTGCCGGCGCGCATCTGGGTGGTGGCCGATCCGCTTCCCCGGCTTGGCACAGAGAAGATCGACAAGGTGACGCTCCGCGCGAAATATCGCGCGCTGGCCGCTGCCGAAATGGCCTGAGCAGGTCGCTTCCGCTGCCGGGCGATAGGCCCTAAGGCCCGCGCGATGGTCACTCGACGCAATTTGCTCATCGCCGGCGGGGCGGGAACGGGGCTGATCGTGGCGTGGGCGGCGTGGCCGCGCAGCTATCGCGCCAATCTCACCGCCGCGCCGGGCGAGACGATCTATGGCGCATGGCTGAAGATCGGCGCGGACGGGCAGGTGACGGTCGCGGTGCCGCAAGCGGAACACGGGCAGGGCACGTGGACCGCACTGCCGCAGATCGTCGCGGATGAGCTAGGCGCGGATTGGCGCACCGTGGGCGTGGAGGCCGCGCCGCTCAACCCGCTTTATGCCAATCCGCTGGCCGCCGACACATTGTTCGCCGGCACGTTCGATCGCATCCCCGCCGCGTTGCGCCGCGAACATGCGGTGCGCAGCGCGCTGATGCTGACCGGCGGCTCCACCTCGATCCGCATGTTCGAGCCAGCGCTGCGCGAGGCCGGCGCGGCGGCGCGCGTGCTGCTGTGCAAGGCGGCGGCGAAGCGCTGGGGGGTGGACTGGACGGCGTGCGAGACGCAAGCCGGCTTCGTCGTCGCGGGCAAGCGGCGGCTGCGCTTCGCCGAACTGGCCGTCGAGGCGGTCGCGTTCGATCTGCCGGGGGAATTGCCGCTCCGCGTCGATGAGGAAGGGCGGCTCACCGGCCGGGGGGTGCCCCGGCTCGACGTGCCGGCGAAGGTGGACGGCTCGGCCAATTTCGCCGCCGACGTGCGGCTGCCCGACATGCTGTTCGCCAGCATCATGCAGGGGCCGATCGGCGCATCGCGGCTGGTGCGTGTGAACCGCGCGGCGGCGCAGCGGGTGCGCGGCATGGTTTCTGTGGTGGAGGGCGATCATTGGGTCGCGGCGCTTGCGAGCAACTGGTGGGCGGCGGATCGCGCGCTGATCGCGCTTGCCCCGCGCTTCGAGACGCAGGCGCCGGTGGTGGACGACGCGAGCATCGCGGCGGCGCTCGATGATGCGCTGAAAGGACCGGGGCATCGCCTTGCGACGATCGGCGATATCGCGCCGGTGATGGGCGGGCCTGGGCTGATCGTGGCTGATTATGCCGCCGCCCCCGCCTTCCATGCCGCGATCGAGCCGCCCTGCGCGACCGCCTGGTTCCATGGTGACCGGCTGGAATTGTGGGTCGGCACGCAGGCGTCGGGCCTCGCGCGCGAAGCGGCGGCGCGCGCGATCGGTATTTCGCCCGCTGAGGTGATCCTTCACCCCACGCTGATCGGCGGATCGTTCGGCGCGGCGCTGGAATGCGATGCCGCAGCGCAGGCGGCGGTGCTGGCGGTGAAGGCCAAGCGCCCGGTGCAGCTTATGTGGTCGCGGCGTGAGGCGCTGGCGCGCGATCGCGTCCGTGCGCCGGCCAAGGCGCGAATGACCGCGCGACTGTCTTCAAACGGTGCGATCCTCGGCTGGCGCGCGCAGATCGCGGCGCCGGCGACCGGGCGCGAACTCGCCGCGCGGCTGATGCCGGACGACCGGCTGGTCAGGGCGGCGCTCGCGCTGCCCGAAGGGGCGGATGGCTATGCCGTGGCGGGCGCGCTGCCGCCCTATCGCCTGCCGGGCTGCATCGTCGAGCATCACCCCGCCACGATCGGCCTTTCCACCGGCCATCTGCGCGGGCAGGCGCATGGCTATACCTGTTTCTTCACCGAAAGCTTCATCGACGAACTGGCGCGTCGCGCGGGGATGGAGCCGATGTCGTATCGCATCGGGATGCTCGGCGGCGACGCGCGGCTGGCGCGGTGCCTGTCGACGGCGGCGGCGCTGGGCGGGTGGGACGGCGGCGGCGACGGCAGCGGGCAGGGCATTGCGTGCCATACCATGGCGGGAAGCTGCATCGCCGTGCTGGCGGAGGCGGAAGTGGGCGAGGATGGGCGCCCGCGCGTCGCCCGGCTGGTCGCGGCAGTCGATTGCGGGCGGCAGGTGAACCCCGATATCATCCGCCAGCAGATCGAGGGCGGGTTGATCTTCGGCGTGGCGGCGGCCACGTCCGCCGGCGTGCAGATCGAACGCAATCTCATCACCGCGCATCGCCTTGGCGAACTGGCGCTGCCCCGGCTGGCGGACATGCCCGATATCACCGTGGAACTGATCGCGAGCAATGCGGAGCCGGGCGGGGTGGGCGATCTCGGGATGGTCGCGGTCGCGCCCGCCGTCGCCAATGCGCTGCGTTCCGCCACGGGTAAGCGGCCACGTGCGCTGCCGTTCGGGCGCGTGGCGTGAAGCCGGTCGATCATCCGGGGATGGCGCGGCCGCGCGTTGGCGTGCTGCTCGTCAATCTCGGCACGCCCGATGCGCCGGATGCGAAATCGGTGCGGCGCTATCTGGCGGAGTTCCTTTCGGATCAACGCGTTGTCGAACTGCCCCGGTTGCTGTGGCAGCCGATCCTGCGCGGGCCGATCCTGATGACGCGGCCGCGCAAATCCGCTCATGCCTATGCGCAGGTGTGGCGGCCCGATGGCTCGCCGCTTGCCGTGTTCACGCGCGCGCAGGCCGAAGGGTTGCGCGGCGCGTTCGGGCCGGAGGTGATGGTGGATTGGGCGATGCGCTATGGCGCGCCTGCGATCGGCGATCGGCTGAAGGCGCTGAAGGCCGCTGGATGCGAGCGCATCCTGCTCGCGCCGCTCTATCCGCAATATTGCGCGGCGACCACCGCGACCGCCAATGATCGAGCCTTCGCGACGCTCGCCGGGATGCGCTGGCAGCCGGCGGTCCGCACGCTGCCGCCTTATTATGACGATCCGGCCTATATCGCCGCGCTCGGGCAGTCGGTGGAGGAATCGCTCGCTGGGCTGGGTTTCGCGCCGGATGCGCTGGTAGTCAGCTTTCACGGGATGCCGACGCGCACGCTGGAACTGGGCGATCCCTATCATTGCCATTGCCTGAAAACCGCGCGGTTGCTGGGCGCGGCGCTGGGGCGCGAGGTGACGGTGACGTTCCAGTCGCGCTTCGGCAGCGCGAAATGGCTCGAACCCGCGACCGATGCGATGCTGGCCGGGCTGCCGGCGAAGGGCGTGAAGCGCGTCGCGATCGTAGCGCCCGGTTTCTCGGTCGACTGCATCGAGACGCTGGAGGAACTGGCGATCCGTGGCCGCGATACGTTCACCGCCGCAGGAGGAGAGGATTTCGCCTATCTTCCGTGCCTTAACGATAGCGCGATCGGGCTGGAAATGCTGCGGACGCTCCTTGCGCGGGAGCTTGAAGGATGGGTCTCGCTTCCGTAGCTTCGATCCGTCTTGATGGACGAGGAGATTTCCGAATGGCGCGTGTGGCGATCGTAACGGGCGGAACCCGAGGCATCGGTGAGGCGATCAGTGTCGCGTTGCGGGACAAGGGCATAACGGTCGCGGCGAACT
The DNA here is from genome assembly GCF_937871615.1 of uncultured Sphingomonas sp. Lineage (GTDB taxonomy): Bacteria > Pseudomonadota > Alphaproteobacteria > Sphingomonadales > Sphingomonadaceae > Sphingomonas. The sequence continues at coordinate 17,884 of NZ_CALMPA010000013.1, forward strand.
ATGCCGGCAATGACGAGCGCGCCCGCGAATTTACCGAGCGCACCGGGATACGGGCCTATAAATGGGATGTCGCCGATTATGACGCCTGCCAGCAGGGCTGCGCGACGGTGGCGGCGGAACTGGGCGAGATTGATATCGTCGTCAACAATGCCGGCATCACGCGCGATGGCACGATCCTCAAGATGACCTATGCGATGTGGCGCGAGGTGATGGACACCAATCTCGGCGGCTGCTTCAACATGGCCAAGGCGGTGTTTCCGGGGATGCGCGAGCGCAAATGGGGGCGGATCGTCAACATCGGCTCGATCAACGGGCAGGCCGGGCAATACGGCCAGGTGAATTACGCCGCCGCGAAATCGGGCATCCATGGCTTCACCAAGGCGCTGGCGCAGGAGGGCGCGCGCGCCGGCGTGACGGTCAACGCGATCGCGCCGGGCTATATCGACACCGATATGGTCGCCGCGGTGCCGGCGGAGGTGCTGGAGAAGATCGTCGCCAAGATTCCGGTCGGCCGGCTGGGGCAGGCGGCGGAAATCGCGCGCGGCGTGGCGTTCCTCTGTTCGGATGATGCCGGGTTCGTGACCGGATCGACGCTCAGCATCAACGGCGGGCAGCATATGTATTGACGGGCCGAGGCGCGTCGGCGCGGCGACGGCGCCGTTGCGCCATCGGCGCACGGCCCGGCACGGTCGGCGGGTCGCGCAGCGAACCCGTCCGACGACGCGGGATTCACTCCCGCGTCGCTGCCAGCCCCGCCACCGCACCGTCCCTCCCGCATCGACCGCGTTTGCGCTTTCCTGTACCTTCGCCCGATATGCCGAGCCGCTTCGACAATCTGACCAACCGCCGCGCGATCGTCGATCGCCGCGCGCTTTCCGATCGCCTCGCCGCGCTGGAAACCGCCGATCCGGCGACGCTGCGCCGCGCGGTGACGGCGCAGTTGAAGCAGGCGCTCGATGCGGGCCGGGCGGAGATCGCGCGCCGGTTGATCGAGCGCCCGTCGCGCGGGCTGGAAGCGGCGAACGCGCAGGCGTTCCTGATCGATCAGTTGCTGCGCGTGTTGTTCGATCTCGTCACCCAGCGGCTCTATCCGCTGAGCAACCCAACCGCAGCGGAGCGGCTCGCCCTGCTCGCGGTGGGCGGATACGGGCGCGGGGAGATGGCGCCGTTCTCCGATGTCGATATCGCCTTTCTCACGCCATGGAAGCAGACGCCATGGGCGGAGCAGGTGATCGAATCCATGCTCTATGTGCTGTGGGATCTGGGGCTGAAGCTCGGCCATTCCAGCCGCTCGCTGGACGAGATGGTGCGTCAGGCCAAAAGCGACGTGACGATCCGCACCGCGCTGCTCGAAGCGCGTTACGTCTGGGGTGATGAGGCGCTGGCGGACGAGGCCGCGCACCGTTTCAAGGCCGAGGTGCAGCGCGATACCGAGCGGCAGTTCGTCGCGGACAAGCTGGCCGAGCGCGATCAGCGCCACCTCAAGATGGGCGATACGCGCTATGTCGTCGAGCCCAATGTGAAAGAGGGCAAGGGCGGGATGCGCGATCTCCACGCTTTGTTCTGGATCGGCAAATATGTCTATGATGTCGATCGCGCGGCCAATCTGGTCGACAAGGGGCTGTTCACCCCGGCGGAATATCGCCTGTTCCACCGTGCCGACAATTTCCTGTGGGCGGTGCGCTGCCACCTGCATCTCGTCACTGGCCGGGCCGAGGATCGGCTGACCTTCGACGTGCAGCGCGAGATTGCGGATCGGATGCGCTTTTCGGACCGGCTGGGGAAATCCGGCGTCGAGCGTTTCATGCAATATTACTTCCTGCAGGCGAAGGCGGTGGGCACGTTGACCGGCGTGTTCCTCGCGCATCTCGATGAGTTGTTCGCGGCGCGCGGGCGGCGTTTCGGCCTGCCGACGATCAGGCGACGCCCGCGCAAGCTGGGCGGTTTCGTGCTCGATCGCGGGCGGCTGGCGTTGCCGAACGATGGTTTCTTCGCCGAAGACCCGGTGCGGCTGATCGAGATTTTCCAGCTCGCCGATCTGCATCGGCTGGAAATTCATCCGATGGCGATGCGCGCGGCGGCGCGCGATGCGAAGCTGGTCGACGAAATCAGGGACGATCCGCGCGCGAACGCGCTGTTCCTCGATCTGGTGGCCAGCCCACGTGATCCTGAGCTGGTGTTGCGCTGGATGAACGAGGCGGGGGTGTTCGGTCGCTTCGTGCCCGATTTCGGCCGCGTCGTGGCGCAGATGCAGTTCGACATGTATCACCATTACACCGTCGATGAGCATACGATCCGCGCGATCGGGTTGCTGAGCAGGATCGAGCGCGGCGATTTTATCGAAGAACATCCGCTGACGACCGCGATTTTCAAGCATATCGCGTCGCGGCGCGCGCTTTATGTCGCGGTGCTGCTTCACGATATCGCCAAGGGGCGCGGCGGCGATCATTCGGTGCTGGGCGCGCAGGTAGCCGAGCGGCTGTGCCCGCGTTTCGGGCTGACGCCGGCGGAGACGGAAAGCGTTGCCTGGCTCGTGCGCAATCACCTGCTGATGTCGGCGACGGCGTTCAAGCGCGACCTCGCCGATTTCAAGACCATCCTCGATTTCGCCGCGACCGTGCAGTCGCCCGAGCGGTTGCGGATGCTGCTGGCGCTCACCGTCGTCGATATCCGCGCGGTCGGCCCGGCGACGTGGAACGGCTGGAAGCGCCAGTTGCTCAACGATCTGTTCGAGGCGGCGGAGGAGGTGCTGCGGCTCGGCCACAAGCAGCGCGGGCGCGCGGAGCGGTTGGCCGAAAAACAGGCCAATCTCGCGCGGGCGCTGGATTGGGACGAAGCGACGCTGGCGCGTTTCGTCCGCCACATGCCGGAAGCCTATTGGATTGCCGAGCCGGAGGACGTGCTGGCGCATAACGCGCGGCTCATCACCGCGGCGGGCGATGCGCAACTGACGATCGAGGCGCAGGTTTATCCCGATCGCGGCGCGACACTGGTGACGGTTTACGCCGCCGACCATCCCGGCATCTTCTATCGCATCGCCGGCGCGATCCATCTTGCCGGCGGCAATATCATCGACGCGCGCATCCACACCACGCGCGATGGCATGGCGCTCGACAATTTCCTCGTGCAGGATCCGCTTGGCCGGCCATTCGACGAAGACGGTCAGCTAAACCGGCTGCGCACCGCGATCGAGGATGCGCTCGCCAATCGCGGCAAGCTCATCGACCGGCTGAAGGCGAAGCCGCTACCGCGCGTGCGCGCCGATGCCTTTCCGGTCGAGGCGAATGTGCTGGTGGATAATCATGCCTCGAACCGTTTCACCGTGATCGAGGTGAATGCGCGCGATCGACCGGCGTTGCTCAGCCAATTGGCGCACGCGCTGTTCCAGTCGAAGGTGACGATCCATTCCGCGCATGTCGCCACTTATGGCGCGCGCGCGGTGGATACCTTCTACCTGACCGATCTGACCGGGGACAAGATCAGCGCGGGCGCGCGGGTGAAGGCGCTGGAGCGGCGATTGTTGGATGCGGCGGCGGGGGTGACGAGCGAGCTGGCGGCGTGACCGTGGAGCGGTTGTCGATCCGATCGCATCGGATCGCCGCTCCCTATTCTTTTGTGTGTCGCGATTTCCGGGGCGGCAGGTGATTCCCCCTGCCTCGAAATCGCTCTGATCTCCCCTCCCCTTCAGGGGAGGGGGTGGGGGAAGTCTCACCGAGGCCGTCGCCCGCGGTTTATCGCCGCCCCACCCGAACCGCTCCCCTGAAGGGGAGGGGCTTCATCCACCTCACTTCGGCGCGATCACCATCAGCATCTGGCGGCCTTCCATGCGCGGATAGGCTTCCACCTTGGCGATTTCGGCGGTGGCTTCGGCGACCCGCTGGAGCACCGCCATGCCGATCTGCCCGTGGCTCAATTCGCGTCCACGGAAACGCATCGTCACCTTCACCTTGTCGCCGTCCTCAAGGAACTCGACGACCTTCTTCATCTTGGTGTCGTAATCGTGGTCGTCGATGTTGGGACGCATCTTGATCTCTTTGATCTCCTGCGTCTTCTGGGACTTGCGGGCGGCGTTCGCCTTTTTCTGCGCCTCGTACTTATACTTGCCGACATCGAGGAACTTCGCCACGGGCGGATCGGCGTTGGGCGAAACCTCGACGAGATCCAGCCCCACGTCACGGGCCTGCTCGATCGCCTCGCGCGTGTACATCACGCCAAGATTCTCGCCCTCATGGTCGATCACACGAACCTTGGGGCTCTGAATCCACTCGTTGAAACGGGGGCCATTCATCGGCGGCGCCTGCATCGGGCGGCGCATCATGGGCGGACGGATAGGTACTTCTCCTGCTGGTTCACTGCGCGTGATATAGGGCTTTCGCGGGCAAACCGGAAGATGCGAAACGGCCACACCTTGCCGGTCGCGATGATGTCACGCGAGGTCCGGCGCCATGCCCGCGTCGCGCAGCCGCTGGATCACGGCCGAAAGCGCCAGCACCTCCTGTTTCGCGCCTTCGCCGAGCGGGCGCAGCGCGACCGTACCCTCATCCGCCTCGCGCTTGCCGACGACGAGCAGATTGGGAACCTTGGCCAGGCTGTGCTCGCGCACCTTGTAGTTGATCTTCTCGTTGCGAAGATCGGTTTCGACGCGCAGGCCCGCCTTGCGCAATTCGGCGGCGACCTGTTCGGCATAATCGTCCGCATCGGAAACGATCGTCGCCACCACCGCCTGTACGGGTGCTAGCCATTGCGGCAGCCTGCCCGCGAAATGCTCCACCAGAATGCCGATGAACCGTTCGTAAGAGCCGAAGATCGCGCGGTGCAGCATCACCGGGCGATGGCGCTGGCCGTCCTCGGCGATATAGCTCGCGTCGAGCCGCTCGGGCAGCACGCGGTCAGACTGGATCGTGCCGACCTGCCACGTCCGCCCGATCGCGTCGGTCAGGTGCCATTCGAGCTTGGGTGCGTAGAAGGCGCCTTCGCCGGGTAGCTCCTCCCAGCCATATTCGGGCGTGTTGAGCCCCGCGGCGGCAACCGCGTCGCGCAGTTCGTTTTCCGCCTTGTCCCACATTTCGTCGCTGCCGAAGCGCTTGTCCGGGCGCAGCGCGAGCTTGATCGAATAGGTGAAGCCGAAATCCTTGTAGATGCGGTCGGCGAGGTTGCAGAACGCCTGCACCTCATCGACGATCTGATCCTCGCGGCAGAAGATATGCGCGTCGTCCTGCGTGAACTGGCGCACGCGCATCAGCCCGTGGAGCGCGCCGTGCGGCTCGTTGCGGTGGCAGCAGCCGTTTTCATAGAGGCGTAAAGGGAGGTCGCGATAGGATTTGATGCCCTGTTTGAAGATCAGGATATGCGCCGGGCAGTTCATCGGCTTCAGCGCCATCCACTCGGCCTTGTCCGAAACGATCGGGCCGTCATCCTCGGTGTTGGGCACCTCGTCTGGGATGACGAACATGTTCTCGCGATATTTGCCCCAATGGCCGGATTGTTCCCACTGGCGCGCGTCCATCACCTGTGGCGTCTTGACCTCGCGATAGCCCGCGCCGTCGATCGCGCGGCGCATATACGCCTCCAGTTCGCGCCAGATGATATAGCCCTTGGGGTGCCAGAAGACGCTGCCGTGCGCTTCGGCCTGGAGGTGGAACAGGTCCATCTCCTGCCCCAGCTTGCGGTGATCGCGCTTGGCGGCTTCCTCCAGCCGGAACAGATGCTGGTCGAGCTGCTTCTTGTTGAGCCAGCCGGTGCCATAGACGCGGCTCAGCATCGCGTTATTCTGGTCGCCGCGCCAATAGGCGCCCGAAACGCGCGTCAGCTTGAACGCCTGTGGATCGAGCTTGCCGGTGGAGGCAAGGTGCGGCCCCCGGCACATATCGAGCCAGTCGTCGCCCGACCAATAGACCGTCAGTTCCTCGTCGCCGGGCAGTTCGGCGGCCCATTCGGCCTTGAACGTCTCCCCCTGCTCCTTCCAGCGGCTGATGAGCTGCTCGCGCGTCCACACTTCGCGGCGCAGCGGCTTGTTCGCGGCGATGATCGCGCGCATCCGCTCCTCGATCACGGACAGGTCTTCTTCCGTGAAGGGGCGGTCCCTGGGCGCGAAATCGTAATAGAAGCCGTCGTCGGTGGATGGGCCGAAGGTGATTTGCGTGCCGGGGAACAATTCCTGCACCGCCTCCGCCAACACGTGTGCGAAATCGTGCCGCGCCAATTCCAGCGCGTCGGCTTCGTCGCGCGCGGTGACCAGCGCGAGCTGCGCGTCACGTTCGATCGGGCGATTGAGATCGCGCAACTCGCCATCGACCCGCGCGGCGAGCGCCGCCTTCGCCAGCCCCGGCCCGATCGCGGCGGCGACATCCGCGGGCGTCGTGCCGTGCGGCATCACGCGGACCGAGCCATCGGGCAGCGAGATCGAAATCATGTCGTTCATGTGAAGGCGTATCCTGTCGATTCACGCGGGCTTATGCACATCGCAGGCCCCGAGGGAAAGTTGCAGGAAACAGGGAAGGCCGGGCGCTTGCTCCTCCCCGTTTCCGGGAAGGCGCCTGAAGCGATCGTCAGCCGATACGCGTCAGGCCCCCCGGAAAACCGGGGGTAGTGCTAGTCTGGATGGATCGCGCGGCGCGGTTCATGCGTGTGCATATAGCGCGCGGGCGCGATGGCGACAACGGGCCTGCCTCCACCGGGGAGACAGGCCCGCGCCCTCGTTACACAACCGGAGGGTTCCCTCGATACGCAACGCGAGGGAAAGAGGTTTTCGGCTCAGCGGCAGTAACCGCGATTGCCGGATTTCTCGATCGCGCGGCCCGCCAGCGCGCCCGCGACGCCGCCGATCAGCGTGCCGCCCAGCCGGTCGCCACGCGTGTCGACCGTCCGGCCGAGCAGCCCGCCCGCCACCGCGCCGAGCACCGTGCCGGTGGTGCCGTCGGAGCAGCCGCGATCGCGATAGTGATAGCGCCGGTCGTCATAGCGCCGCGCGTCATAATCGCGATCGTAGCGACCGCGATCGTTATAGCCGTGGCCATAACCATTGCCGTAACCGTAGCCGTTGTAGCGCTGCGCCTCGGCGGCACTCGGGGCCAGCGTGGCCGCGCCGATGGAAAGGGCGACGGCGGCCAGTGAAAGCTTCTTGAACATTGTCTCGTCTCCCGTCCGAATTCCGGTCGAGCGCCGGTTTCCCGCCTCGACAAATGCGGATTGCCCGATCCGTGACGAACCGATCCTGAATGCGCTGGTTATCGACCGTTCAGGGTTGATGCGGCTATCGCGGGTGCAATGCGCCCGTTGCTGCTTTCGATTGTCGCCGTGCTGCTGGTGGTGCCGGGCTATGCCGGGATCGACCCGGTGGCGCGCCTCGCGCCCGGCGCGGAGGCGCGTCTTGAGCGTTATGTTCCGCCTGGCGGCTGGCCGGCGCGGATCGGGCGGCTGGAGCCGGTGGGGGCGATGGTGCTCGACAGCCCGGCGACCGGGTTCGGCGGGTTTTCCGCGCTCGCGCTGGCAGGCGGGCGCGCGACCTTGTTGAGCGATTCGGGCAATTGGCTGCGGCTGCGCATCGCGGGCGGGCGCCTCGTCTCCGGCGAAACCGGCGCGCTTGGCACGGGGCCGGGGCGCGGCTGGACGAAGGAGGATCGCGACAGCGAATCGCTTGCGGTCGATCCGGAAAGCGGCCGGGCATGGGTGGGGTTCGAGCGCGCCAACCAGATCTGGCGCTATGATTCGTCGTTGCAGCGTGGCGAGGCGCATCGCGCGCCGCGTGAAATGGCGCGGTGGTGGGAGAATGGCGGCGCCGAATCGCTCGCGCGTTTTCCCGATGGCGCTTTTGTCGCGATCGCCGAACGGTGGCGTGGGGCGACGCGCCCTGCGTTGCTGTTTCTCGGTGATCCGGCTGAGCGGGCGACGCGCATCGCCCGGTTCAGCTATCGCCCGCCCGCTGGATATGATCCAAGCGATGCTGCGGTGCTGCCGTCCGGTGATCTTGTCGTGCTCAACCGCCGGCATCATGGCTGGCTGCGTTTTTCGGCGAAGCTGGTGGTGGTGCCGCGTGCGGCGATTCGCGCGGGCGCGATTGTTGCGGGCCATGAGATCGCCACGCTCGCCGCGCCGATCATCGACGAGAATTGCGAGGGGTTGGCCGTCTCGCGCGAAAATGGCGCGACGATGCTGTGGCTCACCACCGATAACGATCAGATGGCGTTCAGGCGCACGTATCTGATGAAATTCCGGCTGCGCTGATCGTCATCTCGCGCAACGCCGAACGGCCCGCCCTCCGCTGGGGAGGACGGGCCGTGCGATTCGCAAACGGAAAATCGGTAAGAAGCGTCAGGCCGCGACGGCGGCGCGCTTCTTCACGATATCGCGCTTCAGGCGACGGGCGCGCAGCGACAGCTTCTCGTCGTTGGTCTTGACGAGCCAGTTGTCGAGGCCGCCATTGTGCTCGACCGAGCGCAGCCCATGGGTCGAGACGCGCAGGCGCACGCCCTTCTCCAGCGTATCGGAGATCAGCGTCACATTCTGCAGATTCGGCAGGAACGTCCGCTTGGTCTTGTTGTTGGCGTGGGAAACGTTGTTCCCCACCTGACGGCCCTTGCCGGTCAGTTCGCAGATGCGCGACATGATCTAATCCTGAATTTCGGTTGCCCGGAAAGAGCGCGCTCCTAGTCCGGGGGCGGCATTTCGTCAAGTCGTTGAGACTGGTTCGCCGCTGCATAAAACATTAGGCGAGGGCGATGTTCCCGCTGCCTCCCCCGATGCGCGCCGCGCTCGATGCCGCCGCCCATGCCGCGAGCGAGGGCGAGGTTCCCGTGGGCGCGGTGGTGATTCGCGATGGTGTGGTGATCGCCGCCGCCGCCAATGCGCCGCGGCGTTTGCGCGATCCCACCGCCCATGCCGAGATGCTGGCGATTCGCGCCGCCGCGCAGGCGCTGGGGCGCGATCGGCTGGAGGATTGCGATCTGTGGGTGACGCTGGAGCCGTGCGCGATGTGCGCCGGGGCGATCGCGCACGCCCGCATTGCGCGGCTCTATTATGGCGCGCCCGACCCCAAGGGCGGCGCGGTGGAGCATGGCGCGCGCTTCTTCACCCAGCGGACGTGCCACCACCGCCCGGAGATATTCGCCGGGATCGGCGATCGCGAGGCGGGCGAGCTGCTGCGCGATTTTTTCGCCGCGCGGCGTTAGGCCCGGTCGCGCCACCGCCGCGCCCCCGCGAGCGGCTTCCGCAAAGCCGGACCGGCAAAAATTCAATCCGCGCGCCGCCTGAGCAATGCCGATCGTTCGCACTGGCACACCATTTCGCCGCGCTGGTTGATGAGCTGGTGCGTGAAGGTGACGATCCCCGCATCGGGGCGCGACCGGCTTTCGCGCAAGGCGAGCACCTCGCTTGTCGCGCGCATCGTATCGCCGATGAACACGGGCTTGGGCATGACGAGCTTGTCGTAGCCGAGATTGGCGACGAGCGTGCCAAGCGTCGTATCGCCCACCGAGAGCCCCACCATCAGCGCGAAGGTGAAGGTGCCGTTGACGAGGATCTGGCCGAATTCGCTTGCCTTCGCCGCCTCCAGATCGAGGTGCAGCGGCTGCGGATTGTGTGTCATGGTCGAGAACAGCAGATTGTCCGTCTCGGTCACGGTGCGGCGGATCTCATGTTCGATCCGGTCACCGATCTGCCATTCGTCGAACCAGCGCCCGGCCATCATGCTTCTCCGTCGAAATGGAATTTGAATCCGGCATGGGATTTTTCCCAGCCGCGCTTTTCGTAGAAACGGTGCGCGTCGGCGCGCGTCAGCTTCGAGGTGAGTTGCACCATGCGGCAGTTGCGCGCGCGGCACCGCTCTACCGCCCAATCGACAAGTGCGCCGCCCAGCCCCTGGCCGCGCAGGTCGCTGGCGATCCGCACCGCCTCGATCTGCCCGCGCCAGGCCCCCTTGAATGAAAGGCCGGGGAGGTAGCTCAACTGGAGCGTGCCGATGATGCGCCCGCCCAGTTCGGCGACGATCAGCTCCTGATTCGGATCGGCCGCGATCGCGTCGAACGCCGCGAGATAGCCCGCGTCGAGCGGCAGCGACGCATCCTCGCGCCCCGCGCCGTTCACGTCATCGGCGAGCAGCGCGACGATCGCGGGCAGGTCCGCCATGGTGGCGACGCGAGGGGCAAGGCCGCTCACCCTTCCGCCCGCTCGATCCGCGCGAGCAGCGCGCCTTCGCTCACCTGTCCGCCGGTGGTGGCGTCGAGTTCGGCGACCGTCCCGTCGAACGGCGCGACGAGCGAATGCTCCATCTTCATCGCCTCCAGCGTGACGAGCTTCTGCCCCTTGGCGACGGTATCGCCCGCCGCGACCTCCACCGCGATGATGCGACCGGGCATGGGGGAGAGGATCGCGCCGTCGGCGGCGGTGCCGCTGGCAGCGCCCGATGCTCGTGGCAATTCGATCACGAATGCTGCACCGTCTTCGAAATAGGTGCGCCGTGGTCCGTCAATCACTGACACCCGAACGCTGTCGTGCCAAAGGGCTTCGTCGCCCACTTCGACTGTTTTTGGTTCCCCATCGACGCGCAGCCTCACCGCGCGCTGCTGGGGCGCGTTCAGACGAAAGCCGAACCGTGCCTGGACAAACTCCCGCGCCGGATTGTCCCATCCGCCCGGCATGGAATCATCATCGAACGCAAGGTCGTCCGCCGCATATTGCAGCAGGTCGTCCGAAGGCTGTGGTGCCGCGATCAGGCTATCCTGATGGTCGGCGATGAACGCGGTGGTGATATGGCCTTGCGCGAACTCCTGCCTGTCGAGGAGCCGCGCGAGAAACCAGGCGTTGGTCTTCACAGGCTCGCACTCGACTTCACGGCACGCGGTTGAAAGCTCGCTGATCGCTTCAGCGCGGGTTTCCGCCCAGCAGACCAGCTTGGCGATCATCGGATCGTAGAAGGTCGAGATCATGTCCCGTTCCTCAACCCCGGTTTCGATCCGCGCATCACCCGGCAAGGCAAGGTGATCCAGTCGCCCGGTCGACGGCAGAAACCCCTTCGCCGGATCTTCCGCATAGAGCCGCGCTTCCATCGCCCAGCCGTTGATCGACAATTCCTCCTGCCGCTTGGGCAGCGGCTCGCCACTCGCCACGCGGAGTTGCCATTCGACCAGATCGACGCCGGTGATCTCCTCTGTCACCGGGTGCTCCACCTGGAGCCGTGTGTTCATCTCCATGAACCAGATGCGGTCGGCGCGCAGGCCCTCGCTTGCGTCGGCGATGAACTCGATCGTGCCCGCGCCGAGATAATCCACCGCGCGCGCCGCCTGCACCGCCGCCGCGCAGATCGCCGCGCGGGTGTCCGCGTCCATGCCCGGCGCGGGGGCTTCCTCGATCACCTTCTGGTGGCGGCGCTGGAGCGAGCAATCGCGCTCGAACAGATGGACGACATTGCCGTGGGTGTCGCCGAACACCTGCACCTCGATATGGCGTGGGCTGAGGATGTATTTTTCCAGCAGTACGCGATCGTCGCCGAACGAGGATGCCGCCTCGCGCTGGCAGGAGAGGAGCGCATCGGCGAATTCCTCGGTCCGCTCGACGCGGCGCATTCCCTTGCCGCCGCCGCCCGCCACCGCCTTGATGAGCACGGGATAGCCGATCGCGTCGGCCTCCGCCCGGAGCCGCTCGGGCGACTGATCCTCGCCGAGATAGCCCGGCGTAGTCGGCACGCCCGCTTCCTGCATCAGCTTCTTGGCGGCATCTTTCAGCCCCATCGCGCGGATGCTGGCGGGTTTGGGGCCGACCCAGATCAGCCCCGCGTCGATCACCGCGGCTGCGAAATCCGTGTTTTCGGAAAGGAAGCCATAGCCGGGGTGGATGGCCTGTGCGCCCGTCGCCAGCGCGGCGGCGATGATCCGTTCGCCGACCAGATAGCTTTCGCGCGCCGGCGATGGGCCGATATGCACCGCCTCGTCCGCCTGGCGCACGTGCAGCGCGTTCGCATCGGCATCGGAATGGACCGCGACGGTGCGGATGCCCATCGCGCGCGCGGTGCGGATGATGCGGCAGGCGATCTCGCCGCGATTGGCGATCAGGAGCGAGGTTATCATGCGGCGGGGCATCCTGTTGTCCGCTGGGTCCAGGTGATGTTGAAGATCTTCCACTGGCCGCCCTCGCGCACGAGATCGAAATGATCGACCCCGCAGTGCGCGACCTTGCCGTCGACCGTCGCGACATAGTCGCTCCAGATCATCGCGATATCGCCGTCGATCTCGACCGCCGGATTGGTGAGCCGCTCCACGAAAGGCGGGCCGCTGTCCGCGATGCCGCCGACGAACTGCTGCCAGGTCAGGTGGCGATAGGCGCGCGTGCCGTCAGCCTTCTCCACCACCGCCTGCGCCGCGCCGTCGGGGCGAAAAAAGCTGAGCGCCCTTGCCTTGTCGCGCGCGGTGAGCGCCCGGAACAGATTGTCAGCGACGGCGAGCACCTCCTGTTCCTCGGCGGGCGGGGGCAGCGCGGTGCCCTTCACGATCGGGGCGACGGGGGTGATCTGGAGCAGCAGGGCAAGGAGCGGCGCGATCATGGTTTGTCCAATCACATGCGGAACACGCCGAAGCGCGGGGCTTCGGGGATCGGGGCGTTGAGCGTCGCGGCGAGCGCGAGGCCGAGCACGTCGCGGGTCTGCGCCGGATCGACGATCCCGTCGTCCCACAAGCGCGCGGTGGCGTGCCAGGGATTGCCCTCATCCTCGTAACGCTGGCGGATCGGCGCCTTGAAGCCTTCCGCCTCCTCGGGCGACCATTTGTCGGCGTCGCGGTGGACGGTGGCGAGCACGCTCGCCGCCTGCTCGCCGCCCATCACGCTGATCCGGCTGTTCGGCCAGGTGAACAGGAAACGCGGCGAATAGGCGCGCCCGCACATGCCGTAATTGCCAGCACCAAAGCTGCCGCCGATCAGGATCGTGATCTTGGGCACGGTGGCGGTGGCGACGGCGGTGACGAGTTTCGCGCCATGCTTGGCGATCCCTTCCGCCTCATATTTGCCGCCGACCATGAAGCCGGAGATATTCTGGAGGAACAGGAGGGGCACGCGCCGCTGGCACGCCAGTTCGATGAAATGCGCGCCCTTCTGCGCGGATTCGCTGAACAGCACGCCGTTGTTGGCGAGGATCGCGACCGGCATCCCCCAGATGTGCGCGAAGCCGCAGACGAGGCTGGAGCCATAGAGCGCCTTGAACTCGTGGAACTCCGATGCGTCCACCAGCCGCGCGATCACCTCATGCACGTCATAAGGCGCGCGCACGTCCTGCGGCACGATCCCGTACAATTCCTCCGCCGCGAATTTCGGCGGGCGAGGGCTGCGCTGGTTGATGCTCGCGGGCGCCTGTGGCTGGAGCGTGGAGACGATATCGCGCACGATCGTCAGCGCATGTTCGTCATTTTCCGCGACATGATCGACCACGCCGGATTTGCGGCCATGCGTATCCGCCCCGCCCAGTTCCTCGGCGGAGATTTCTTCGCCCGTCGCCGCCTTCACCAATGGCGGCCCGGCGAGGAAGATCGTGCCCTGATTGCGCACGATCACCGTTTCGTCCGACATGGCGGGCACATATGCGCCCCCGGCGGTGCAACTGCCCATCACGCAGGCGATCTGGGGAATGCCCTTCGCCGACATGTTCGCCTGGTTGAAGAAGATGCGCCCGAAATGCTCGCGATCGGGGAACACCTCGGCCTGGTGGGGCAGGTTCGCCCCGCCCGAATCGACGAGATAGATACACGGCAGCCGATTCTCCTCGGCGATCTCCTGCGCGCGCAGATGCTTCTTCACGGTGAGGGGATAATAAGTGCCGCCCTTCACGGTCGCATCGTTGCACACGATCATGCACTGGCGGCCCGAAACACGGCCGATGCCCGCGATTATTCCCGCGCCGGGCACTTCGCCGCCGTACAGATCGTTGGCGGCAAGCTGGCCGATCTCAAGGAACGGCGAGCCGGGATCGAGCAGCCGCTCGACGCGATCGCGGGGCAAGAGCTTGCCGCGCGCGGTGTGGCGCTCGCGGCTCTTGTCGTTGCCGCCGAGCGCGGCTTTCGCCACATCGCCGCGCAATTTCTCCGCCAGGGCGCGATTATGCGCCGCATTGGCGCGGAAATCGGCGCTCTCCGGCGACAATCTGGTGTCGAGGACGGGGGCGCTCACGCCGCCCCCACCAGTTCGCGGCCCACCAGCATCCGGCGAATCTCGTTCGTGCCGGCGCCGATATCGAGCAGCTTGGCGTCGCGCCAGTATCGCTCGACCGGCCAGTCCTTGGTATAACCCGCGCCGCCCAGCGCCTGGATCGCTTCGCCCGCCACCTTCACCGCGCTTTCGGACGCGAGCAGGATCGCGCCCGCCGCGTCGAACCGGGTGGTGCGCCCGGCGTCACACGCCTTCGCCACGGCATAGACATAGGCGCGCGCCGAATTGAGCGCGACATACATGTCCGCCACCTTGGCCTGCATCAGCTGGAAGCTGCCGATGGCTTTGCCGAACTGCTGGCGCTCGCGCACATAAGGCAGGACGACATCGAGGCACGCCTGCATGATGCCGAGCTGGATGCCGGAAAGCACGACGCGTTCGTAATCGAGGCCGCTCATCAGCACGCCCACGCCGCCGTTCTCCGGCCCCATCACATTCTCGTCGGGCACGAAGCAATCGTCGAACAATAGTTCCGCGGTCGGCGAGCCGCGCATCCCCAGCTTGTCGATCTTCTGCCCGATGCCGAAACCGGCGAAATCCTTCTCGATCAGAAAGGCGGTGATCCCGCGCGATCCCGCGTCGGGCGTGGATTTGGCATAGACGACCAGCGTGTCGGCATAAGCGGCGTTGGTGATCCAGAATTTGGTGCCGTTGAGCCGCCACCCGCCGTCGACGCGATCCGCGCGCAGCTTCATCGACACCACGTCCGATCCGGCGGACGCCTCCGACATGGCGAGGCTGCCGACATGCTCGCCCGAAACGAGCCTGGGCAGATATTTCGCTTTCTGTTCGGGATTGCCCCAGCGGCGGATCTGATTGACGCACAGATTGGAATGGGCGCCATAGGAAAGGCCGATCGACGCGGAGGCGCGGCTCACTTCCTCGACGGCGACGACATGATCGAGATAGCCGAGCGCCAGCCCGCCATATTCCTCCTCCACCGTGATGCCATGCAGGCCCAGCGCCCCCATCTCGGGCCACAGGTGGCGCGGGAAGCTGTCATCGCGGTCGATCTCGGCGGCGATCGGGGCGATCCGGTCGGCGGCGAAGCGCCGCGTCGTCTCACGGATCATGTCGGCGGTCTCGCCGAGTGAATGCAGGTCGTCCACCGTCTTTCCTCTCGCCTTGAATATGGCCTGTTTAGCGGCCCGGTGACCGCGAGGAAAATTGAAACGGCGCGCGGCATATCATAGATGGCGCCTATGATTGACCGCTATCTGCTGCGTTATTTCCTTGCGGTGATCGACCAGGGCAATTTCTCGCGCGCCGCCGCCGCGTGTAATGTGTCGCAACCGACGCTCTCCGCCGGAATCGCCAAGCTGGAGGCGTCGCTCGGGCGGCAATTGTTCTCCCGCACCAACCGTCGCGTGGAACTGACCGAGGCCGGCGCGCGGCTCGTCGCCCGCGCGCGGCGGATCGAGGCGGAGTTTGCGCTGGCCGAGCGCGAGGCGGGGGCGGCGCGGGTCGCGGGGCGCTTGCGGATCGGGGTGCTGGCGAGCGCGCCGACGCGGTGGATCGCGGCGTTCGTCGCGTCGCTGCCGCGTGATGGCGATGAGGTGGAGTTGGTCGAGGGACGTGAGCGTGAGCTGGTCGATCGCCTGACGCGCGGGCGGATTGACGTGGCGCTGGGCATCCTGCGCGGCAACCCGCGCTTCGCGGGGGTGTCGATCCTGCGCGAACCCTATCTGATGGCGCTATCCGCCGCGCATCCGCTGAGCGGGCGCGACGAGATCGCCGCCGAGGAGCTGGTGGATGAGCCGATGATCGTGCGCCGGCATTGCGAGTTGCTCGGTGAGACGAGCCGGCATTTCACCGCGCGCGGGGTGCGCCCGTTCTTTCCCGCGCGCACCACCAGCGACGATCGCGCGCACGCGCTGGTTGCCGCCGGGCTGGGGGTAACCGTGGCTCCGGCCTCGTTCGGGGGCGAGGGGGTGACGATGCGCCCGCTCACCGAGTTCGATCATGTGCGCGAACTCGGGCTGCTCGCCGCCGATGCCGCGTTGCTCGCGCATCCGCTGGCCCGGCGGCTGGCGGCGGCGGTGGAGAGCGGGCGCTGACGGGCGGTCCGGGTCAGCCGATATCGCTCTGCGCGATCGGCACGATCTTGATCTCGACGCGGCGATTCTGCGCGCGGCCTTCCTCGGTCTCGTTCGATGCGATCGGCTGGGTCATGCCAAAGCCGCGAGTCGCGACGCGCGCCGCCTGCACCCCGCGCGATTCGAGATAGAGCGCCACCGCCGCCGCGCGCCGCTCGGACAGGCCCTGGTTGTACGTGGCGCTGCCGGTCGAATCGGTGTGGCCGTACACGTCGACATAGGTGCGGCTGTTCTGCGGATCGGAAAGCACGCCGGCCACCTTGTCGAGCGTCTGCTGGAACCGCGGCTCGACCATTGCGCTGTTATGCGCGAAATTCACGCCCGACGGGATATTGAGCAACAGATCGTCGCCCTGGCGGATCACCTGCACGTCGGTGCCGGCGGTGCGCTGGCGCAATTCGCGCTCCTGCTTGTCCATATAGGCGCCGATCGCCGCCCCCGCGACGCCGCCGATCCCGGCGCCGACGATCTTTTCCGTGCGATCATGGCGACCGCCTACGAGATCGCCGAGCAGATAGCCGCCGAGCGCGCCGCCGATGCCGCCGATCGCGGTTTTGGAAAGGCGCTGCTGGCCGGTCTCGGGATCGGTGGTGCAGGCGGCGGTCGTCATGGCTAGCGCGGCCAGCGCGGCACCGGCGGCGATTTTCGAACGAAAAGTCATCATGCTCCCTTGTGCCTTCGTATTTCGCGGGATGAAACCACGCATCCGGCGCCTTGTTCCGCCTTCGTGATGAACCGGGGATGACAACAACGGTTGTCGTCGCGGCCTTTTGCCGTCAAGAGATGCGGCGATCATGTTACCGCCGTTCCCCTGGATCGACGTCCTTATCATCCTTGCGCTGGTGGCGCTCAACGGCGTTTTCGCGATGAGCGAACTGGCGATCGTCTCCGCGCGCAAGGCGCGGCTGGAAGCGATGGCGCGCACGGGCAAGCGTGGCGCGCGCGCCGCCGCCGCGCTTGCCAATGACCCCGGCAAGTTCCTGTCCACAGTGCAGATCGGCATCACGCTGATCGGCGTGCTGGCGGGCGCCTATTCGGGCGCGAGCCTCGGCCACCCCACCGCCGCGCGGCTGGAGGCGATGGGGCTGGGCCACCATCTGGCGGAAAGCGCCGGATTCGCGCTGGTGATCGGCCTCACCACCTTCGCCTCGCTGATCGTCGGCGAACTGGTGCCGAAGCAGATCGCGCTGCGCTCGCCCGAGCCGATCGCCGCGATCGTCGCGGTGCCAATGATGTGGCTCGCGGTGGCCGCCAAGCCGATCGTGTGGCTGCTCGATTCGACCAGCGGGCTCGTCTTCAGGCTGCTGCGCCTGAACCGGGAGAGCGAGGATCAGGTGACGGCGGAGGAACTTCACCTGATCGTGGCGGAGGCATCCAAATCAGGCGTGATCGAGGAACATGAACGCTCGATCATCTCCGGCGTGGTGCGGCTGGCGGATCGCCCGGTGCGCGAGGTGATGACGCCGCGCACCGAGGTCGATTGGCTCGATGTCGGGCTGGATGACGCGGGCATCCGGGCGCGGCTGCTCGCCAATTCACACAGCCGGTTGCCCGTGGCGGAAGGGTCAATCGACGCGGTGATCGGCGTGGTGCAATCGCGCGACATCGCCGCTGCGCTGTTCCGTGGCGAGACGCTCGATCTGGCGAAGCTGGTGCGCAAGGCGCCGGTGGTGATCGACCAGATCGACGCGATGGACGCGCTCGACGCGTTGCGCCGGGCAGAGGTGCCGATGGCGCTGATCCACGACGAATATGGGCATTTCGAGGGGATCGTCACACCCGCCAATCTGCTCGCCGCGATCGCCGGGGAGTTTGTTTCGGATGCGGATGGGGAGGATGGCCCCTCGATCGTCGAGCGCGAGGATGGCTCGCTGCTCGTTGCCGGCACGATGGCGGCGGACGTGCTGGCCGAGCGGCTCGGCATAGATCTGCCCGAAGACCGCGATTACGCCACCGTGGCCGGGCTGGTGCTCGCCGCGCTTCGGCACCTGCCGACGGAGGGCGAGAGCTTCGTCGAACAGGGCTGGCGCTTCGAGGTGGTCGATCTCGACGGGCGGCGCATCGACAAGCTGCTGCTGAGCCCGGTCTGATCCCCTGCCTAACCCGCGGTACGTGCGCGGATCGCCGCGAACGCGGCCTCCATCTCGTCGATCGAGCGCCGCGCGACCGGATGAAGCAGCGCGCGCGCGAAATAGTTCGCGACATGCCCGCGTTCGGTGACCGCCGCCCAGGTGGCCGCGACGGGATCAATCAGCCGCGCAAGACCAAGCACCGGCACCAGCGCGCAATCGGCGAGCGTGGCGCTGGCGCCGGGGCCGGCGGGGATCAGCCGATCAAGCGCATCCAGCCCGAGCGCGATCGTCGCGCGGGCGGCGGCGACAACCTCGGGCGCATCGCCACGACGGAAGACGATATGCGCCATGATCGGCCGCAGCCCGACCGCGATTTCGCCCACCGCCAGCGCCTCCAGCTCACGCGCGCGGGCGCGCGCCAGCGGATTACCGGGCAACAGCGCCGGCCCATCGAGCGCATCATCAATATAGCCGGTGATCGCGGCCGATTCGCACAGATGCTCGCCGCTATCCATTTCGAGCACGGGAACGCGCCCCATCGGGCTGATCGCGCGAAATTCGCTGGATTGCATACCCCCGCCGGGTGGCGGCAGCACGGCGATCTCATGCCCTTTGGTGCGGGCCGCCATCAGCACGCGCTGGACGAAGGGAGAGGCGAGCGAACCGTAGATATGCATATCTTCTCCTTCCCTCCGCCCGGCCGGGTCAGTTCATGCCCAGCGCCTGACGGTATAGCTCCAGCAGCGCGTCGGCTTCATCGCGCGCATGTTTTTCCATCTTGCGCAGGCGGACGATGGCACGGATCGTCTTTCCATCGAAGCCGGTCGACTTGGCTTCAGTATAAACGTCGCGGATGTCGTCGGCGAACGCTTTCTTCTCCTCCTCCAGCCGCTCGATGCGTTCGATGAACTGGCGCAGCTGCTCGGCGGAAACATTGTCGGTCATGAATCACTCCAGTCGGAAAATCGCCCCGCGATAAGGGGCAAAACCGCCGAGGACAACGCCGGTGCGGCCACGGGAGCGACGTGCCGCAAAAAGCGCCGCCCGGAGTACCCCGCTGGCGGACCAGCAGGGCATTCCGGGCGACAGCCTTCGAGGTCAGAAGCCGATCACGGCCTTACTGCGCGGCGCGCGCGACCACGCCGTGGTGCATCACGAACGCGACCTTCTCCAGCCGCGTCACATCCTCCAGCGGCGACCCGCTGACCGCGATGATGTCCGCGCGCTTGCCCGGCGTGATCGCGCCAATGTCGTCGCGGCCGAGCGCGTCGGCGGCGGAGACGGTGGCGGCACGGATCGCGGCGGCGGGAGTCATCCCCGCCTTCACCAGCAGCGCGAATTCCTGCGCGTTTTCGCCATGTTTCGATACGCCGGTATCGGTGCCGAACGCGATCTTCACGCCGGCGGCGATCGCCTTGCTGTGGCTTGTCATCGCGGACGCGGCGGCGGCTTCGGCCTTCGGGATCGTATTCGCCGGCAGCGCGCCCGCGCGCGCCTGCGCCAGCGCGGTGATCGGCGCGATCATCGTCGGCACGAGATAGGTGCCCCTGGCCTTGAACAGCCGGATCGCTTCATCATCGAGGAAGGTGCCATGGTCGATCGTGTCGACCCCGGCCTCGATCGCCGCCTTGGTGCCTTCCACCGCATGGCTGTGCGCGGCGACCTTGCGGCCAAAGCTATGCGCGGTGTCGATCAGCGCGCGCATCTCCTCCGGGGTCATCGCGCGGCCAAGGCCGCCCGCGACGTTCGAGAGCACGCCGCCCGTCGCCGCGAACTTGATGACCTGCGCCCCGAGGCCGACCTGCGCGCGCACCGCGCGGCGGCAATCATCCGGCCCGTCACAGGTGTTGATCTGATGCTCGTGCACC
This sequence comes from uncultured Sphingomonas sp., assembly GCF_937871615.1. GTDB lineage: Bacteria > Pseudomonadota > Alphaproteobacteria > Sphingomonadales > Sphingomonadaceae > Sphingomonas. The sequence continues at coordinate 38,104 of NZ_CALMPA010000013.1, forward strand.
GCATCGGACCATTCCTCGGCAAGCCCGTTGCTGCCATCGCCATGGCCGCCGGTGATCGAGACCATCTGCCCGGCATTGACGATCGACGGGCCTTCGACATCGCCGCGCTCGATCGCGTCGCGCAGGGCGCGAACGCCGCGCGGATTGCCGCCGAGATCGCGCACGGTGGTGAAGCCCGCGTTCAGCGTCTTGCGCGCGTTGAGCTGCGCCTGGATCATGTAATCGGCGTCATCCATCGTCATCGCCATCAGGCGCGACCGCATGGGATCGCCGCCGAAGCCCCACAGATGGACGTGCATGTCGATCAGCCCCGGCAGGACGAACTTGTCGTTCAGCTCGATCAGCTCCGCTGTCGCCGGCGGCACAAGGAAACCGTCGCGAACCTCGGCCACCTTGCCGTCGCGCACGATGATCGTGCTTTTGCCGCGCGGCGCCTGCCCCGGCTGATCGAGCAGCGCGCCCGCGTGGATATAGGTGACCTTCGCCGGGGCGGCGGTCTGCGCGATGGCCGGCGCGGCGGTGGTGACCGCGAGCGCGATCAGCAGCTTTTTCAACATTTCCTCTCAATACTCCCGATCGGGCGGGGCGCTTTTGGCGCGCCCCTTCGTACCCGAAGCAACGGGGTAGAGGACAGATCGACCGCCGGGCAAGCGATCAGTTCACCCTGGCTTCATCAGGGCGCGTTTTTGGCGACGCTTTGCGCCATCCGGCGCAATTGTTCGGGGCTGGCTTCCTGCTGGTGGCGCACCTTCCATTCGGCATAGGGCATCCCGTAGATCGCGGTGCGCGCCTGTTCGCGGCTCAGCCCGCCGGCCTCGCCGACCCAATCCGACAGGCAGTTGCGGCAAAAGCCCGCGAGCCCCATCAGGTCGATATTCTGCGCATCATCGCGATGCCGCAGGTGGCGCACCAGCCGGCGGAATGCCGCTGCCGCCGCCGCGTCGTCGATCGCGTCGATCGGGTCCATCATCGCTCTCCCGGTTTGATCGGTCATGGATTGTCTTTAAGGCAGCCGGCTAATCACTACGAGGACCATCATGACAAGAGCGATCAGCCCCCGCAGCCGTAAGGTCCGCGTGCTTGCGACGCTGGGGCCGGCCAGCAGCACGCCGGCGATGATCGCCGCGCTGTTCGAAGCGGGCGCCGACGCTTTCCGCATCAACATGAGCCATGGCGATCAGGAATCGAAGATTCCGGTGATCGCGGCGATTCGCGCGCTGGAGAAGAAATACGGCCGCCCGACGACGATCCTCGCCGATCTTCAGGGGCCGAAGCTGCGCGTGGGGCGCTTCACCGGCGTGCGGGTGATGCTCGAAACCGGCGCGACCTTCGTGCTCGATCGGGAAGACGCGCCGGGCGACACCACGCGCGTCAGGCTGCCGCACGCGGAGATTTTCGCGGCGATCCAGCCGGGCGCGCGGCTGCTGCTCGATGACGGCAAGCTCGTGCTGCGCGTGGTGGAAAACGATGCCGATCGCATCGTCACCGTGGTGGAGGTGGGCGGCGCGCTCAGCGACAGCAAGGGGCTGAACGTCCCCGATGTGGTGCTGCCGATGGCGGCGCTGACCGAGAAGGATCGCAGCGATCTCGCCTTCGCGTGCGAACATGGGGTGGACTGGATCGCGCTGTCCTTCGTCCAGCGGCCGGAGGATCTGGCCGAGGCACGGCGGTTGATCGGCGGCAAGGCGGCATTGCTCGCCAAGATCGAGAAACCGGCGGCGATCGACCGGCTGGAGGAGATCGTCGAGATGTGCGACGGCGTGATGGTCGCGCGCGGCGACCTCGGCGTCGAGCTGCCGCCGCAATCGGTGCCGCCGCTGCAGAAGCGCATCGTGGAGGTGTCACGCCGGATGGGCCGCCCGGTGGTGGTGGCGACGCAGATGCTCGAATCGATGATTAAATCTCCCTCGCCCACCCGCGCCGAAGTGTCCGATGTCGCCACCGCGATCTACGACGGGGCGGATGCGATCATGCTCTCGGCGGAAAGCGCCGCGGGCGATTATCCGATCGAGGCGGTGGCGATGATGAACGCGATCGGCGAGGCGGTGGAGCGCGATCCGATGCACGGCGATCGCGTGCATTTCACGGTGATGCGCCCCGATCCCACCACCGCCGATGCGCTGGCCGAGGCGGCCAAGAATATCGCCCGCACCGTGTCGGCGAAGGCGATCATCTGCTTCACTACCTCCGGTTCCACCGCGCGGCGCGTGGCGCGCGAGCGCCCGTCGGTGCCGCTGCTGGTGCTCACGCCGAAGATGGAGACGGCGCGGCGGCTGGGGCTGTTGTGGGGCGTCCACGCCGCGCACACCCGCGATGTCGAATCGTTCGAGGAGATGGTCGCCAAATCGAAGCGCATGGCGCTGCGCCACCACATCGCGGCGGCGGGCGACAGCGTGGTGGTGATGGCGGGCGTGCCGTTCCGCACGCCCGGCTCCACCAACGTGCTCCATGTCGTGCGCATCATCGGCGACGAGTTGAAGAATTACGGCGAGCGCGCCGAGTAACGCCGGTCGTTCAGCGCCCGGCCCGGTGCCGGGCGCTGAACGACCGCTACGCCCCGAACGTCTTGGTCACGCCGATGAAGATGCCGCGGCGCGGGCCATATTGCGGCGCGCCCACGCCCACGCCCCTGCCGTCGCGAATCTCGTAAACGTGATCGAACAGGTTGATGACGTCCAGCCGCACGTCGATGTTCGGCCCGGCGAGATGGTGGCTCGCGGTGAGGTTGAACTGGGCGTAGGGCGTCAGATGCGCGCCGTTCGGCACGATGCTGCCGTCCGCCAGCGCAAGGCTGGTGCGCAGCCCCGATCCGTACATCATCGACGCGCCGATCGCGGTCCGCGCGAGCGCGCCGTGCTTGATCGAATAGGTGACGCCGGCGGAGCCGGTGAAGGTCTGATCGTGATCGAGGAAGATATAGTGATTGGCGATATAGGCCAGTTCATCCGGATCGAACGCGAACTGGCTGGAAACGATGCCGCGCCCCTTGGCGCGCGCCACCGCGAAATTGGCGTAGGCGTTCCACCCGCCGCGCGAATAGGCCATGTTCGCCTCCACCCCGCCGATCCGCCCTTGCGCATAGTTGAACGGGGTGAGGATGATCGGCGCGCCGAACTGGCCTTCGTCGATCAGGTTCTTCGAGATGCGGTAATAAGCGTCGACGCCATAAGTGAGTGAACTGCTCGGCTTCGCCTGAAAGCCGATGTCGAAATAATGCTGGCGTTCCGAATAGGGCGTGGTGTCCTCAGTCACGATCGGCGCCGCGCTGGTGCCGGCGAACTTGCCGATGCTGGCCGCGCCGACCAGTTCGAACGGCGGCGGCACGAAATAACGCGCATAGCCGGCATGGATCGTGAGCGTAGAATCCGGCTGCCACACCAGATTGACGCGCGGGCTTAGCTGATCCTCGGTGCGATAGGCGGCGAAGCGATCGTAGCGGGCGCCATAATTGAGCGTCAGCGTCGGCGTGAGCTTCCACTCGTCCTGAAGATAGGCGCTGAAGGTCGTCGCGTTGCTGGCGGTATTGTCGGTGATGACGAACGGCTCGCCCGATTGCGCGCCCGCGGCGTCGACCGGGAATACGTGGGTGGAGGTGTCGCTGGTGCTGTGATCGTGGATGAGCAACAGGCCGCCGCGCAGCGTATGCGCGCTGCCGAGGTGATAGACCGCGTCGATCTGCCCGCCGAGCGCCAGATCCTGCTTCAGCGCCGCCTGCGCCTGCCCGTTGAACAGCAATTCGCCCAGCACGTCCGGGCGATAGGCGAGCGACGAATAGCGCGCGAACAGCGATGTCTGGACCGTCAGCGGCTCGGCATCGTGCAGCCAGCTCAACTGGCCGAAGCCGGTGCGCTCAAGCTGGGTTTCGTCCAGTCGCTCGCTGGGGAAGGCGGACTGGCCGGCGACTTTCCATGTGCCATCCGGCTGGAGCCCGACGGGATTGGGAATCTGGAACCACTGGTTCGAATAGCCGCCGACGAACGACACGCGATTGCTCTCGTCGATGATGTGATCGACATAGGCGAACGCCTGATATTGATCGGTATCGTCATGGATCGCGTGCGCGCGACCGTTGACGTTTTCGATCCCCATCGCATCGTGGCGATAATCGCCGGAGACGAAATAGTTCGTCTGCCCGCTCGATCCGCCATAAGTGAAGCTTGGCTCGTAGGTGTCGCGGCTGCCGCCGTAGAGCGACACGGTGCCGCCGTTTTCGAACATCCCGCTTTTGGTGGTGATGTCGATGATTCCCGCACTGCGCAGGCCATATTGCGCGGGCAGCGCGCCGGTCAGCAGATCGACCTTGTTGACGAGGCGGGGCGAGAGCGTCTGGCCGAACACCGCCAGCCCTTCGGGCAGCACGGTGCCGTTGATGCGATATTGCAGGCCGTTGTGATCGGCGCGGACGTGGAACTGGCCGAATCCGTCCTGCACCACGCCCGGCAGTTGCAACAGAATCTGGTTGAACTGCTGATTGTCGCCGCCGGGCAAATCCTTGATCGCCGCGCTGTCGACGCCATAGCTGGTCGCGCCGAGGCTCGGCTGGATATGCGCGCGCGCCTCATCGAGCCTGCGCGCGGTGACGACGATATCCGGAGGCGCGGCATCGCCCGCCTGAGGCGTGCCAGCAGGCGGATTGTCTTCGGCCCGCGCGGGCGCGGCGGCGATGAAGGTGGAGGAAAGAGCGAGAAACGCGATACCGGCCAGCAACTTAGGTCGCATGACAACTCCAAGAGATACTGTATCATTCTCCCGGCAAATTTGGGCTAGGCGCTCTTTCCGGCGGGCGCAAGTCTATTCGCGCCGCGCGCCGACGGCCCGCTAAAGCGCGAAGCCCAGCGCCCTCAGATCGGCGCGCAGCCGTTCCGCATCGGTGAACAGCAGCGCGTGCATACCCACCGCCGCCGCGCCATCGACATTGGCCTGTCGATCATCGACGAACACCGCGTCCGCCGCGTCGATGCCGAAGCGATCGAGCGAAAGGCGATAGATCGCCGCATCCGGCTTCATCAGCCGTTCCTCGCCCGAGACGACGATATCGCGGAAACGATCGAACAGCGCGCGTTCGCGATGCCGGAAGGGCGGGAAGAATTCGTGGCTGAAATTGGTGATCGCGAACAGCGGCACGCCCGCCGAATCGAGATCGCCGACCAATGCGGGCATCCCCGGCATCGGCCCCGGAATCTGTTCGGAAAAACGTGGCCCCCAGGCGGCGATCAGCGCGGCATGTTCAGGGAATCGCGCGATAAGCTCCGCCGAGGTGTCGGCGAAATCGCGCCCGCGATCGTGCTGGAAATGCCATTCGCGCGTGCAGATATCGCTGAGGAACACGTCAAGCGCCTCATCATCGGGGATGAGGCGCTGATAAAGGATCCGGGGATCCCAATCGTACAGGACGTGCCCAACGTCGAAGATGACGTTGCGAGGGTTGGGCATGGCAGCCTTCACCCCTTGGCGCGCCGGGGCTGGATCAGCCCTGACGTGCCTTGAAACGACGATTCGTCTTGTTGATGACGTAGGTGCGGCCGCGACGACGGATCACGCGGTTATCGCGATGCCGGTCCTTGAGCGACTTCAGGCTATTGCGGATCTTCATGGTGGATTCGCTTCTTGAATACGGGGTTCTGGTGAAAGGCTGGCCGCCTAGTCCCGAGGGCCTTGCAAGTCAAGCCGGAGCGCGCGACGAAGCGGGTGCGTTGCACTATCGCAAGAACAAGGATTCGGGTCATGCGCAGTTTCGTCGTTGCGATTGCCATCGGGGCGGGGGCGGCCGGCCTTTCGGGCTGCGCGACCACGCCGGGCTCCTTTCCGGTGCAGGTTTCACGCTATCATTTCGATGCGATGAAATCGCGCGGCACGATCACGGTGGCGCCGCTGCCGGGCGGCACCGTCGCGAGCATCGAATATAAGACCTATGCCGCCGCGGTTGAGGCCGAATTGCTGCGCGCGGGCTTCACCAGCCCGCCGCCGGGGACGCCGGGCGAATATCTCGCCACCGTTTCGTTCAGCCGCGCCGAGCGCCCGCTGCCGCCCAAGCGCTCACCGTTCACCATCGGGATCGGCGGCGGATCGTTCAGCGGCGGGCGCGGCGGCGGGGTCGGGCTGGGCGGCGGCGTGAGCTTCCCGGTCGGCGGCCAGCGCGATCGGGTGGGGATCGTATCCGAACTGTCCGTCCGCATCCGCCACGGCGCGGACGCGATCTGGGAAGGGCAGGCGCAATCGCTGACCGACACCAGCGCGCCCAATGTCGATACGCAGGCGATCGCGGGCCGACTCGCCCGCGCGCTGTTCACGGGGTTCCCCGGAGAGAGCGGGCGCACTATCGAGGTGAAATGAGCCTTACGATCAATTCCGCCTTCGATGGCGGCAACATCCGCGTCATCGGGCAGGACGGTGGCAAAGTCGATCTGGAGATCGTCAACGATCACCAGTCCGATTTCTATCAATGGTTCTATTTCCGCGTTGCCGGGCTTGGCGGCGGCGAACGCGTGACCTTCCGTATCCTGAACGCCGCCGGTTCCGCCTATCCGTTCGGCTGGCCGGGGTATCAGGCGCGCGCCTCGGTCGATCGCGTGGACTGGCGGATGATCCCCACGCGCTACGAAAACGGCGTGCTGGAATTCGACTGGAGCGGCGACGCACAGGTCGCGTGGTTCGCCTATTTCGCGCCGTTCACGATGGAGATGCACGCCGATCTGATCGCGCGGATCGCGCGCCGCCCCGGTGTCGCGCATCGCGAACTGGGCCTCAGCCTCGATGGCCAGCCGATCGACGCCTTCACGCTCGGCAGCGGGGCGAAGCAGGTGTGGCTCTATGCCCGCCAGCATCCCGGCGAATCGATGGCCGAATGGTGGATGGATGGCGCGCTCGACTGGCTGACCAGCGATGCGGCGCGCGATCTGCTGGCGAAGGCGACCGTCCATGTCGTCCCGAACATGAACCCGGATGGCACGCGGCGCGGCCATCTGCGCACCAATGCCGCGGGCGTGAACCTCAACCGCGAGTGGCATTCCCCCACGCCCGAGCGCAGCCCCGAAGTGCTGTGCGTGCGCAACGCGATGGACGAAACCGGGGTGGATTTCGCGATCGACGTGCATGGCGACGAGGCGATCGCCGCCAATTTCATCGCCGGGTTCGAGGGCATCCCGTCATGGACCGACGCGCATGGCGAGAAATTCTACGAATATGGGCGCCGGCTCGCCGCCGCGACGCCCGATTTCCAGACCGAGAAGGGCTATGACAAATCCGCCCCCGGCAAGGCCAATCTGTCGATGTCGACCAATCAGCTCGCCGAGCGATTCGGCGCGGTATCGGTGACGCTCGAAATGCCGTTCAAGGATCACGCGCCCAATGCGGACCCGGAATTCGGCTGGAGCCCCGAACGATCGCGCCGCCTCGCGGTCTCCTGTCTGGAGACGCTGGCTGGCATGATCGACGGGATCTGACGCGGTGGAGCTGCGCGCGGGCGGGCTCGATGATCCGCGCGTCCGCGCGCTGATCGCGCATCACCTCGCCGAAGCGCGCGGCGCCACGCCCGCCGATAACGCCCATGCGCTCGGCGCGGCGGCGCTCGATCGTCCCGACATCAGTTTTCGGGCGATGTGGGAGGGGGAGGAACTGCTCGGCATCGGCGCGCTGCGCCGGCTCGACGCCGACCATGCCGAGATCAAGTCGATGCGCACCGCGCCCGCGCATCTGCGGCGCGGAGTGGCGCGGGCGATCCTCGCGCATCTGATCGCGCTGGCGCGGGAGCAAGGCTGTACGCGGGTGAGCCTGGAAACCGGCACCGCGCCGATGTTCCACGCGGCGAACCGGATGTACGAAGCGGTGGGCTTCGCCGATTGCGCGCCCTTCGGCGGTTATCCCGCAAGCCCGCACAACCGTTTCATGACGCTGGCGCTATAGTTCGTAGGTGGGGTCGTCATCGTCGTCGGGCGGGAGCGGCGGATAGACGATCGGCTTGTCCCCGAAATATTTTCGCACGATGCGTTTGGTGCGGGCGAACATATCGTTCTCATTCTCGTTCGGGTCGATCTCATCGGGGTAGGTGTACGTGGCAGTGAAGCGCCCGTTCTCGATAAGATATTCTATCTCGACCCAGCGTGGTTTCGAGTCCTGAGCTTCCCATAGATCGAGAAGCGCGTCGCCGAGCGTGTCAAGATCCGGCCTTCGATAAAGGACGTGATTGCCGAGATTTTTGAAGATCGACGGCGCGACCATCGCGTGATCTAATTCCGCGTACAGAAGCGTTCCGTCGAGCGGATATTCGGTGTCATTGGCAAGGAGTTGACCTATTTCGACAAGAAGGCGCTGTGTCGCATCATTTTCCATGGCGATTCGCTCCATTTTCGTTGTCAAATTTGAGGCTTCGCTCGTGATTGTCGACAGTGAACCATACGTTGATTCGGAAGGGCCGTCGGGATCTTCCCTCATAAACCGGGACAATTTTCACAAATACGGTCTTTCCCGCTTTTTTCTCACGCGCCCACTCATTTTCAACCGCGCGATAGCGACTCCGATTGAAGTTCGCATCCTGCGCGAAATGGTTGAACGCATCGGTCGGTCCATTGAAGCGAGCCGCAATATAATGCCCGCCGTCATCGCTCCGCCTGCGATCAGCGCCACCTGCTCGTGCTTGGGTCGTGCGGGAACGAGGCGAGATTCGAGTGGTGTCGAGATAGCCGGAAACCCTCCGCGTTCGTGCATTCTCGTCGAGTTCGTAATCATATCCGTTGCGCAAGATGTGCGTGCGCTGTTCGGCCGGCTTTGCCACTGACGCCGCTGGCGTGGGCGCGATTCGCTGCGCCGACTTGATGGCGCCTGATGCCCGGGCGCGCGCCGCGCGACCGCGTTGCTTGCGCTCCCCTGGAGTTTCCCAGCCACCCGAGGCGCCCCCGCCTCCGGAAAAACCGCCCCCGCCCAAGCTCCGTCCATAATAATTGCCCGAATTGGCGAAGGTGAAGCGACCGTCCCGCGGATCATGTCAGGGATTGAATTTCAGTTCCGTGCCGTCGGCGTCGCGTGCGACCGGCCAATATCCTGTTCGCAGCCACGTCGAAAATGCGTGCCGCCGCTGTTCCTCCGAAATCGCGATCATGTTGCCCCGCCGTCTTGAACGGTGAGGACATTTGAAGAACATTGCTCAACAAATCAATCCATGTCGCATCCCGCCGCTGGCTCTGTTAGCAAGGCGCGATGAGCACCACTCGCGGCATCTCGCCTTCGCTTTTCGTCTTTTCCATTTTCTATGGCGGCATGGTCTGCATCGCGGGCGTGCTGGGCAACAAGCAGGTCGCGGTAGGGCCGCTTGCGGTGGAGGCGGGGATATTCGCTTTCCTGCTGCTCGTCGTCACCTCCAGCGCGATCGCGGAATTGCACGGGGCGGCGATCGCCACCCGGCTGGTGCGGATCGGCTTCGTGCCGCTGATCGCCTCGCTGTTGCTCACGCTCGTCGTGCTTGCCGTGCCCGCTTCGCCGGCGATGGACCCGGCGCGGCTTTCCGCGTTCGAACTGATGATGACGGGCACGCCGCGCATCTGGGCGGGCGGGATCGTCGCCTATGGCACGTCGCAGACGCTCAACGTCACGATCTTCGCCTGGCTGAAGGGGCGGGAGGGCGGCAGCCTGTTGTGGCTGCGCGCCGGGATCGCCAGCGTGCTGAGCCAGATCGTCGATACGTTGCTGTTCGTCACGATCGCTTTCTGGGGCGTCTTTCCGATTCGCGAGCTTCTGCTCGGCCAGATGCTGACCAAGGTGATTCTGTCGGTGATCCTGGTGCCGTCGCTGATCTATCTGTTCGTGGCGCTGGGGCGCAGGCTGGATCGCGCCACCTGACCTGGCGTTGCCCTCAAGGCATTTGCCCCGTAAGCGCGCGCGCATGAACGATCACTCTCCCGCGCCCGATCTGCTCGCCAAGGCCGAAACGCTCGTCGAGGCGCTGCCCTATCTGCAACGCTACGCCGGCCAGACCTTCGTGGTGAAATATGGCGGGCACGCGATGGGCGATCCCGAGGCGCAGCGCGATTTCGCCGAGGATGTCGTGCTGCTGAAGGCGGTGGGGATCAACCCGGTCGTCGTCCATGGCGGCGGCCCGCAGATCGGCGCGATGCTGAAGCGGCTGGGGGTCGAATCGCGCTTCGTCGATGGCTTGCGCGTCACCGATGCGGAAACCGCGCAGGTCGCCGAAATGGTGCTGGCGGGCTCCATCAACAAGGAGATCGTGAGCTGGATCACCCGTGCGGGCGGCCGCGCGGTGGGCATTTCGGGCAAGGATGCCGGGCTGGTGCAGGCAGAGAAGGTTGGCCGCAGCAAGCCCGATCCGTTGCAGGGGATCGAACGCAACGTCGATCTGGGCTTCGTCGGCGAGCCGGTGGCGGTCGACCGGCGGCTGATCGATTCGCTGGTGCGCGACGGGATCATCCCGGTGATCGCGCCGGTCGCCGCGGGGGCGGACGGCCACACCTACAATATCAACGCCGATACGATGGCTGGCGCGATCGCCGCCGCGCTCGGCGCCTCGCGCTTCTTCCTGCTGACCGATGTGGCGGGCGTGCTCGACAAGCAGGGCGCGCTGATGACCGATCTGACGCCGGCGGATATCGCGCGGCTGCGCACCGACGGCACGATTTCGGGCGGCATGATCCCAAAGCTCGAAACTTGTGTCGCCGCGGTGGAAGCGGGGGTGGATGCCGCGGTCGTGCTCGACGGGCGGGTGCCGCACGGCATGTTGCTGGAGATTTTCACCCGGCGCGGCGCGGGTACGCTCATTCGCCGCAAGTGACGCCGGTTCTGTCCCATTTCGGCACTGGTGTCGTTAACATACTATTTAGAATCGGAAAAATCGCGTAGTCAAGAACCTGCCGAGTCGAAAAATAATCGAGGGTCCCGGCGCTCGTCGCACATCGCAATGGGAGCAGGTTATGAAAAATATCGCGATTTTGGGGGCAGCCGCACTGGCGTTCGTCTCCGTCAACGCCGATGCGGCGGTGACAGTCAACTTTGCCGGCGGTTCGGGTGCGACCGCGCCTGGAACCACCGTTTTCCAGAATTTCGACAGCTTCGCCTCCGGCGCGGCGCTGCCAAGCGGCACCAGCGCTTTTGCCTATGGCGCGTCGATTGCGGGTGTTGCGGCTCGCCCGGCTTATGGCAGCACCGGCAATTTCGCCGCGGTGCTTGGTGGCGGCAACTGGACGGTCAATTTCGCGCCGACCTCGATCTTCTCGTTCGTGCTCGGTTCGCTCGACACCTATAATTCGCTGACGCTGCATTTCGTCGGTGGCGGATCGACCACCTATGTTGGCGGCCAGATCATCAACGATCTGATCTTCCCGAGCGGGGACCAGATCAGCGGCGAAACCAACGGGGTTGTTTCATACAACGCCGGCGGCGGCCCGCTGATTAACGGCGCGACCTTCTCGTCCCGGGAGAACTCCTTCGAGTTCGACAATCTCGCCCGCGCGGTGCCGGAGCCGGCCACATGGGCGCTGATGATCCTTGGCTTTGGCGCGATCGGTGGGGCGCTGCGCCGCCGCCGCACGAGCGTGGCCTACGCCTGACGCACAGATTATTCCTTACGATCCGGGAAAAGCCGTCGGCCTGATGCCGGCGGCTTTTTCTTTGTGGGTTCGGCCGCGGTGGCCGCATGGTATCGGTCATGGGCATTGTCGCCGGGCGGTTGCATGGGCTAGGCGGTTGCCCGGAGCTAAATAGACTAAAGAGGGCCGCGTGCTGACGCTCACCATCATTCAGATCCTGCAGGTGCTGTTGAACGTCGCGTGGTGGGTCATCATCATCCAGTTCGTCCTGTCGCTGCTGATCGCGTTCAACGTCGTCAACATGCAGTCGAATTTCGTGCGTAGCATGGCTTATGGCTTCGATCGGCTGACCGAGCCGCTCTATCGCCCGATCCGGCGCATCCTGCCCCATCTCGGCGGCCTAGATCTGGCGCCCGCGGTGGTGCTGCTCGGGATCGCGATCCTGCGCATCGTTCTCGGCAATATCGCGCTCAGCGTGGTCGGCGGCGGTATCTGAGCGCCTGGAAGGAAGCGCCTGACGGCATCGTGCTCGCCATCCGCGTCACGCCGCGCGGCGGGCGCGATGCGCTGATGGCGGGAACGGCGGCGCATTTCGCCGCACGGATATCGGCCCCGCCGGTGGATGGCGCCGCCAATGCGGCACTGATCGCGCTGGTCGCCAAAACCTTCGGTGTGCCGAAACGCGATGTGGCGATCATCGGCGGGGAAAGCGCGCGGCTGAAGCGGCTGGCGATCACGGGCGATGCACGGGCGCTGGCCGAACGCGCCCGCGCGCTTTATGGCGACGCTCCATGACTGCAAAGACGATTGACGGAAAAGCATTCGCCGCCGGGCTGCGCGCCCGTGTGGCGGAAGGCGCGGCGAAACTGCTGGCCGAAGGCGGGCGCAAGCCGGGGCTGGCGGTGGTGCTGGTGGGTGATGATCCGGCCTCGTCGGTCTATGTCCGCTCGAAGGGCAAGGCGACGCTCGCCGCGGGCATGGAGAGCTTCGAGCATCGGCTGGCGGATAACACGAGCGAGGCCGAACTGGTCACGCTGGTCGAGCGGCTCAATGCCGATCCGGCGGTTGACGGCATCCTCGTGCAATTGCCGCTGCCCAAGCATATCGACGAGCGCGCGGTTATCACGCGGATCGACCCGGACAAGGATGTCGATGGCTTCCACCCGGTCAACGCCGGGCGGCTGGCGACCGGGCTGGAGGGGTTCGTGCCGTGCACCCCGCTTGGCTGCTTGATGTTGCTCAAGGATGAAATGGGCGATCTGTCCGGCAAGGATGCGGTGGTGATCGGGCGGTCGAACATCGTCGGCAAGCCGATGGCGCAATTGCTGATCGGCGCAAGCTGCACCGTTACGGTCGCGCATTCGCGCACCCGCGATCTGCCCGATGTGGTGCGCCGCGCCGATATCGTAGTCGCGGCGGTGGGGCGCGCGGGCATGGTCAAGCCCGATTGGGTGAAGCCGGGCGCGACGCTGATCGACGTGGGCATCAACCGCACTGAGGCGGGGCTGGTCGGCGATATCGACCCGGCGTGCGCGGCGGTGGCGGGCGCGATGACCCCGGTGCCCGGCGGCGTCGGGCCGATGACGATCGCCTGCCTGCTGCGCAACACGCTGGTTTCCGCGTGCTGCCGGCTGGGCGTGGCCTGGGACGAGCGGTTGTGATGTTCGCGGCGCTGCTGCTTGCGGCGGGCGCGCCGCAAACGGCGGTTGATGCCGAGCGCGCCTTCGCCGCGATGGCGCAGGCGAAGGGACAATGGACCGCGTTTCGCGCCTTCGCCGCTGATGATGCGACGATGTTCACGCCACAGCCGGTCAACGCCCACACCTTTCTTCAGCCGCGCGCTGATCCGCCGCAATCGGTGCGCTGGTCGCCCGCGGCGAGCTATATCTCCTGCGATGGCACCACCGCCGCGAACACCGGCCCGTGGCGCGGAGCGAACGGTGGTCACGGCTATTTCTCGACGATCTGGCGACGCCAGCCGGACGGCGGATGGAAATGGATCGTGGATGGCGGGGATTCGCTGGCCGTGCCACGTGTCGAAGCCAGGGAAGCGAAGGTTCATAAGGCGATATGCAATCACCCGCGCAATCCGCCGGAGCCGCCGCTGGGCATCGAAAGCAAGGTCGGTGCCGGCGCCTCGCCCGACAAGACCCTGATCTGGTGGTATGAGGTCGCGCGGGATGGCGCGCGCACTTTTGCGGTGCGGCTATGGAACGGTCGCGCCTATGATATCGTGATCGACGATCGCATCGCGGCGGCGGCCCGATGATCGAACTGTTCGTTTCCGCCTTCGCCACCTTCTTCGTGGTGATCGACCCGCCGGGCTGTGCGCCGATCTTCGCCGGGCTGACGGCGGGGGCCAATGCGGCGCACCGCCGGGCGATGGCGATCCGCGCGGTCGGCGTGGCGGCGCTGATCCTCACCGTCTTCGCGCTGTTCGGCGAAAAGCTGCTCCATGGGCTGGGCATCGAACTGGCGAGCTTTCGCATCGCGGGCGGCGTGATGCTGTTCCTCATCGCGCTCGAAATGGTGTTCGAGAAGCGCACCCAGCGGCGCGAGGATCGCGCGGCCAGGGTGACGGCGGAGGAATCGGAAGACGTTTCGATCTTCCCGATGGCGATGCCGATGATCGCGGGGCCAGGCTCGATCGCCTCGGTGATGCTGCTGATGGCGCGCAACGACGGGGTGCAGCGCAGCCTGGTGGTGCTGGGCGCGATGTGGCTCAACCTGCTGCTGACGCTCGCCGCGCTGCTCGCCGCCGGCAGCCTGATGCGCGTGCTGGGGCCGAAGATCGAGGCGGTGATTACCCGCCTGCTCGGCGTGCTGCTCGCAGCACTCGCGGTGCAGTTCGTGCTCGATGGCGTGCAGGCGCAGTTCCTGCGCTGAGCTGCTGGCGCGCTATTCGATCCGGAAGGCGCGCAGCGGCGAATTGCGCGGCAGCGGCACCGGCACCAGCCACGGGAACTTCTCGTTGCTCGCCAGCCGCGAGTAGAAGCCGCCCGGTGCGCGCGCGCGATAGATCGTCGATTCCGCCATGTTCGGGCAGACCAGCAGCAGGGTGGCGCCGTGCCGCTTCATGATCGCGCGCGCCTCCTCCGGTGATCCGGTGAAGGCGTGCTGCACATCGAGGATCGCATCGCCATTGCGGTGATACGGGCCGGCGATCGCCGAATGATGGGTGAGCGTGATGAGCCGTGGCCCGAGATCGACGAAGGTGAACACCGTCTGCGCCGGCAACCGATCGAGCGGCTGCATCGCGGGCAATGTCACGCAGCGCCCCGATGCCTTGTTGACCCGGTTCACATAAGGGCTGGGCTTGTCGATCGGGGTCCATTTCAGCACCAGCCCCGAAAACAGCCCGGAAATCAGCACGAATCCGCCAACCGTTCCGAACACCCGCACGAAGACGGAACGATTCCCGAGCAGCCACGGCAATGTGATCCAGGCGAGCGCGGCGACACCGGGCACCGCGAGCAATTGCGCCGCCGGCCCGGCGCGGATCTGCCATAACAGCATCGCCGCGGCGAAGGTGGCGAACAGCGAAACACATGCCCAGCCGAGCAGCGCCTCGGGCGTGCGCCGTGCGCGCCATGTCGCGATGCCCGCGCCGATCAGCCCCATTACCGGCAGCGCCGCGACCGGGAAGCCGACGCGAAACGGATGCTTGAAGATCGGCTTTGCCTCGCGGATATTGCCGAGCCAGTTGCGATAGAGTTCGTCGGAAACCTGCTCCGGCCGCCCGAGGCATTGCGGAAAGACGAGGGCGAAGGCGCCCGCGATCACCACGCCCGCCGCGATCGCCAGTGCGAGGCGGACCTCGCGCCGCTGCGGCGAAATCATCGCCAGCACCAGCAGGAACGCGCCCGCCATCACCATCACCGACAGCCACACCGGGGTCAGCGCGTCACACCGCGGCACGCGATTGTCATAGGAGGCGAAGGCGGCGAAGCCCGCCGCCGATCCGCCAGCCAGCGTCAACGCATAGGCCGCCAGCCGATCGCGCGATTCGGCCTGCCACACCCAGCGCAGCGCGATGATCGCGCCGGCCATCACCGCATAGGGCAGCATCTCCAGCCCGATCGTCAGCGATACCGCGCTCGCGATGCCGACGATCGCGCCACCGCGCGCGCCCCTTGGATCGCACAGCCCCGCGACCGTGAGGCTCAGCATCGCCAATTGCCAGCCGTGGTGGTCGATTCTGTCGGGCATGAACATCATCAGCCCGACGGTCGAGCAGAGCATGAACACGATCGCGAGCGGCCAGGCGAGCGGCGCGACCAGCCGGCGGACGGTCGCCGCCAGCCCGACGAGCGCGAGCGACAGCGGCAGCAACGGGGCGATCCCGCACGCCAGCCGCTCGGCCTCGCCGGTGCCGAGGAACGGGCGCAGGATCAGGATCAGCGCGGCGATCGGCAGATCGACCAGCCGCGTCCAGTGGATGTTGAAGCCCGCCGGCGGATTGAGCCGATAGTTGCGCAGATCATACCAGCCCTGCCCATCGAGCAGCGCGCGGACCTGCATCAGCCGCATATTGTCGTCGGTATCGCCCAGCGACAGCCACTGGATCGCCGCCCAGCGCTGGCCGATATACCAGAGCGCGATCACCGCCCAGGCGACGAGGGTGAGGCGCAGCCAGTGACGATCGAGAGCTGGCAGGAACGACGAACCGGCGCGCTTTGTCAAAGGGGACTTTCCTCAATCCGCATGGCGCATTAGACGCCGGCTCGCGGTCCGGTCTGGTGACCGCCGGTTCGCCGCTCTATCGCGGCCGGCGCAAAGGGCAAGGCGTGGAAGCGGTTCTCAGGCATTTCCGATCCCCTCATCTGAGGGAAATGTTCTGGCAATTGGTGCGCTTCGGCGTTGCGGGCGGCCTTTCGACGCTGATCTATTCGGCGGTCTATCTGCCGCTTACCTTTTTCGTCTTCTCGCGCGCCCATGCCGTCTATGCGGTGCCCTTCGCCTTCGCGGTCGCGGTGACGGTCGGGTTCTTCCTGCACAGCCGCTGGAGCTTCAAGGGCCACGGCAAGCGTGAGGCGGGCGGCGGGCAACAGGTGAAGTTCGTCGCGGTGCAGGCGTCGGGCATGGCGCTCAACGCCGTAATCACCTGGTTCGGCACCGCCTGGCTCGGCTTCCCGGCCTGGGCGCCGCTGCTGCCGGCGATCGCGCTGGCGACGATCTTCACCTTCATCCTCAATCGCTGGCTGGTGTTCGCTTGATATGGACCGCATAGTCTATGACCGCATGGCGGCGCACGATTCCACGCACTGGTGGTATCGCGCGCGACGTGACATTCTGGCGGACTATCTGGCGCGCTACGGCGGGTTGCCCGAAGGCGCGCGCATCCTGGAAATCGGCTGCGGCACCGGGCACAATCTGCCGATGCTGGCCGGGTTCGGCGAGGTCGATGCGATCGAGATCGACCCCGCCGCGCGCGCCATCGCCAGCGCCCGGCTCGGCAAGGAAGTGGGCGCCGCGCCGCTGCCGGTGCTGCCCGATGTGCCCAGGGGGCATTATGATCTGATCGCGGTGCTCGATGTGGTGGAGCATATCGAGGATGATGTGGCGGCGCTCAGCGCGATGCGCGAGCGGCTGGCGCCGGGGGGGCGCATCCTCATCACCGTGCCCGCGCATCAATGGATGTGGAGCGCGCACGACGTGGTGAACCACCACCACCGCCGTTATTCCAAGGCCAGGCTGGTGAAGGCGATCACCGATGCGGGGCTGCGCCCGCGCCGGCTTGGTTACTTCAACTCGCTGCTGTTTCCGCTCGCCGCCGGCGCGCGCCTGGCCGGGCGGATCACCGGGCGCGACGACAGCGACGACGCGCCGCCGCCCGCGCCGGTTAACCGGCTGTTCGAGGCGGTTTTCCGGCTGGAACGCCATCTCGTGGGCCGCGTGCCGATGCCGCCCGGCGTGTCGATCGTCACCTTCGCCGAGCCGGCGTAGCTGCGGCGCAAGTCAGGCGAACGCCACTTCCTCCCGATCCACCGTTGCGGTGGCTTCGGCATAACTCGCGCAATCGCCGGACCAGTTCTGGTAGATGCGGCCATTTGCCGCCTTGTACCAACTGTTGCAATGCGGATCGGCCCAGACCGTGCCCGAAAGCGCCTGTTCGATCCGCTGATAGAAGCGGTGCTGCCCTTCGGGCGTCACATCAGCCGCCGTCGCGCCTTCGGCATCGAGCGCGGCGAGCGTCTTGAGCATGTAATTCACCTGCGCCTCGATCATGAAGCTGATCGAATTATGCCCCAGATTGGTGTTCGGCCCATAGAGGACGAACATATTGGGGAAGCCCGATACCATGATGCCGAGATAGGCTTCCGGCCCGTCCGCCCAGCGGTGCCGGAGCGTGTCGCCGCCCTTGCCGGTGACCTCCATCGACCAGTTCCACTGCGTCGTCTCGAACCCGGTGGCGAAGATCAGCACGTCCAGATCGTGGAAACCGTCGCGCGTCTGCACGCCATTGGCCGCGATCCGCTCGATGCCGGCGGTTTCCAGCGTCACATTGTCGCGCATCAGCGTGGGATAGAAATCGTCGGTCAGCAGGATGCGCTTGCAGCCGACGGGATAATCGGGGGTCAGCTTCCGGCGCAGTTCGGCATCCGGCACCTGCTCGGCGAGATGATCGAGCGCGGCGCGGGTGAAGGCGGCGCGCCCTTGCGGCGTCCACTGAAATGCCTGCCAGGAGAAAACATCCGCCTGATCGAAGATCATCTCCCGCTGCATCGCGCCGAGCTTCATCGCCGCCTCGATGTTGGTGGCGAGCAGCATCTTCATCTCGGGCGTCACCGGCAAATCGTTGCGCGGCACGCACCAATTGGGGGTGCGCTGGAAGACGACGAGGTGCGCGGCTTCCTTGGCGATCTCCGGGATCAGTTGCACCGCGCTTGCCGCCGATCCGATCACGCCGACGCGCTTGCCCGCGAGATCGGCGGCGGCGGGCCAGTCGGCGGCGTGCCATTTCGGCCCGGCGAAATCGTCGACCCCCGCGATATCGGGGAAGGTCGGGCGGCTGAGCTGGCCGAGCGCGGGGACCAGCACGTCGAACGTGCCCGTCTCGCCCTTTTCGGTTTCGATCGTCCATTGCCGTGCGCTGTCGTCCCAGGACGCGTGCGTCACGCCTTCGTTCAGGTGGAGCGAGCCGGCGAGGCCGAACTGATCGACCAGCGATTTGGTGTAGGCGTGGATTTCGTTCCCGCGCGCATAATTGTGGCTCCACAGCGGATTGGGCGCGAAGCTGAACTGGTAGAGGAGCGCGGGCACGTCGCAGGCGACGCCGGGATAGCGGTTCGCGCGCCAGGTGCCGCCGACCGATTCGGCGTGCTCGTAGATCGTCACCTCATGCCCGGCCTGCCGCGCGAGGATCGCGGCGCACAGCCCGCCCATGCCCGCGCCAACCACTGCAATACGCTTCGCCATCTCAACCGCTCTCCATTTCGCGGTCATCCGCCGCGTTGCGACACAGGATGCCGCGTGATGCGCGGAGAGGAAAGAGGAAAGTAAGTCGATTGCGTTAGATTGGCGCGGGGTGAAGACCGTGCCTCCACCCCGCACCGACTCAGATCGCGTCGAGCGCCTGCGCGAAATCGGCGATCAGATCGTCGGCATCCTCCACCCCGATCGAGATGCGCACCAAATTGTCGGTGATACCCAGCGCCTGTTTGCGCGCATCCGGAACGGACAGATGCGTCATCGCCGCCGGGTGGCTTGCCAGCGTCTCCGTGCCGCCGAGGCTGACCGCGAGCTTGGCGATGCGCAACGCATCGAGGAAGCGGAACGCCTCCGCCTCACCGCCCTTGAGATAGAGCGAGAAGGTCGATCCCGCGCCGTCGCAATGGCGGCGATAGATATCGGCCTGCCGCGCATCCTTGCCGCCTTCGAGAAAGCCGAGATAGCCGACCCGCTCTACCTTGGGATGATCGGCGAGGAAGGCGCAGACCTTCGCCGCATTCTCGCCCGCGCGGCTCATGCGCAATTCCAGCGTTTCGAGCGAACGCAGCAGCATCCATGCGGTGTTCGGATCGCAGATCGTGCCGATCGTGTTGCGCATCAGCCGGATCGTGTTGATA
This sequence comes from uncultured Sphingomonas sp., assembly GCF_937871615.1. Taxonomy (GTDB): domain Bacteria; phylum Pseudomonadota; class Alphaproteobacteria; order Sphingomonadales; family Sphingomonadaceae; genus Sphingomonas. The sequence goes on from NZ_CALMPA010000013.1 coordinate 57,704, forward strand.
TGCGCCCTGGTGCCGAGCAGGCCGCCAGCGACGAGATCGCTGTGGCCCCCGGCATATTTGGTCAGCGAATAGACGACGATATCCGCGCCATGGCGCAGCGGGCGATGCCAGAGCGGGCCGAGGAAGGTGTTGTCGATCGCGATCGGCGGCTTTGTCGCCTGGCCGGCGAAGATCGTATCGCGGCTCGCCGCCACCGCCTCCACATCGACCAGCGCGTTGGTGGGGTTCGCGGGGCTTTCGAGATAGATCAGCGCGACCTTGCCCTTGGCCGCTTCCGCAAGCACCGCGTCAATCTCAGCGCGCGTCGCGCCTGCGGGGAAATCGAGCCACTTCACCCCGAACCGCCCGAGGATGCGGGCGATCAGCGTCTCGGTCGCGGCATAGAGCGGGCCGGAATGGACGATCGTGTCGCCGGGCTCGACCATCGCCAGGAACAATGTGGCGATCGCGGACATGCCGGAGGAGAAGGAGAGCGCGTCTTCCGCTTCTTCCCAGACGGCGAGGCGATCCTCCAGAATTTCCTGATTGGGGCCGTTGAAGCGCGAATAGACCAATCCTTCCGCGCCGCCGGGCCGCTTGCCGGTCAGGCCCTCGAAATGGCGCTTGCCCGCCGCCGCATTGGGGAAGACGAAGGTGGAGGTGAGGAAGATCGGCGGCTTGAGCGCGCCTTCCGACAGCGCCGGATCATAGCCATGCCCCATCATCAGCGTCGCCGGCTTGAGCTTGCGGCCGCCGATCCGCTCGATCGCGGGGCGCTGCGATCCCCCCGCCTTGACACCATGCGGGCGGGCTTCGCTTTCCTTGGTCATCCTGATCTCCGAACGATTGGCCGCGCGCGCTTTGCCAAACGCGGGCGCGGCCCATGATGCCGGATATCGTGCCGGAAATTCAGTTCGCTTGATAGGGGATGAAGCTGCCCAGCGCGCAACTGCCGGTATTGACGCGCGAGGTCATATCCACAGTCCGCGCGATATCGCCACGGCACAGTTGCGAGGTGAACTGCCTGGTCACCAGCGCATCGCCGCGCGCCACCCCTTCGCAACCGCCGCCGGTATCGTTCACATAGGCCAGTTTCGGGCCGACGCGGTAGATCAGGCGCGGGCCGATCGCCTTCAGCGACGCCCGGTTGAAGCGCGTATCAATGCAGTCGGTCGGCTTGCCGGGGGTCAGGCCCTGCACTTCCTTCTGGAACGCGGCCTCGTTGGCGGCGGCGCGATCGTTCGACGGGGACTGGGCGATCGCTACCGCCCCCGCGCCAAGCGTGGCGGCGATCAGTGGAATGAGGATCATGCGCATTACAACAACTCCTTCATCGCCCCGTGGCGCAATATGGGGATATCAGCCGCGAAATTCATCCTTTGCCTTGCGCCGGGCGGCGAGCGTTTCCGCATCGGCGGCGCGCAGGAAAGGATTGGTCGCGCATTCCAGCGCGATCGTGGTGGGGACGGTGGCGCTGCCGGCGGCGCGCGCGGCATCCACCGCGATCATTCGCGCGCGGATCGCGTCATTGTCGGGCTCCGCGACCAGCGCGAACCGGCCGTTCGACTGGGTATATTCATGGCCGCAATAGACCCGGGTTTCGCCCGGCATCGCGGCGAAGCGGCGCATGTTGGCGAGCATCTGCGCCGCATCCCCCTCGAACAGCCTGCCGCAGCCCATGGCGAACAGCGTGTCGCCGGTGAATACCGCGCGATCTTGCGCGAAATGGAAGGCGATATGCCCGGCGGTATGCCCCGGCACCGCCAGCACCGCCGCGCGATGCGTGCCGAGCGCGATCGTGTCGCCTTCGCCGACGCCATGATCGAGATGGCCGATCTTGGCGCGCTCCGCCTCTGGCCCGGTCACCGTGGCGCCGGTGGCGGCGACGATTTCCGCATTGCCGCCGACGTGATCGGGGTGCCAGTGCGTGTTCCACACCTGCGTGATCGTCCAGCCGCGCGCCGCCGCCGCGTCGAGCAGCGGCTGGGCCTCGCCGGGATCGACCACCATCGTCTCGCCGCTTTCCTCATCATGGACGAGCCAGCTGTAATTGTCGCTGAGCACTGGAACGCGGATCACGTCGAGACGGCTGGTCATGCAAGGCTCCTTCGGGCGGCGAGCGCGGCGGCGCCCAGCATTTCGGTGAGTTCGGCGGCGTGGCGGCTATGGGCGAGCGGCGCGCCCTGCCCGGCCCAGAGCGACGAATAATCGCCGCGCCCGGCCGCCTCCGCCGCCGCGCGCAACGGGGCGATCGCCGCCGCCGCGAGCGGGAAGGGCGGCGTAACCGCGCTTGTCGGCCCCAGCGCGTCGATCAGGCGATTGCGCACCCCACGCGCGAACCGCCCGGAAAAGACGTTGGTGAAAACGCTGTCGTCGCTTGTCGAGGCGGCCACCGCTGCGCGGTGGATCGCGCTCGCCCTGCTGTCTTCCGTCACGAGATAGGCGGTGCCGGCCTGTATCCCCGCAGCGCCGAGCGCGATCGCCGCCGCCGCGCCGCGCGCATCCGCGATGCCGCCCGCCGCGATCACCGGCATCGCCACCGCATCCACCACCTGCGGCACCAGTGCGAAGGTGCCGACCGGGCGATGATCGGCGAGGAAATAGCCGGCATGGCCGCCCGCCTCGAAGCCCTGCGCGATAATCGCGTCGCAGCCTTTGGCGGCGAGCCAGCGCGCTTCGGCCACCGTGGTAGCGCTGGCGATCACGCGCGCGCCGGTCGCGCGGACGCGGGCGAGCAGATCGGGCGCGGGCAGGCCAAAGTGAAAGCTGACGATCTCCGGGCGCACTTTCTCCACCACGCGCGCCGCATCCGCATCGAACGGGCACCGGGACGCGGGCGCGGCGCCGTCCGCGGCAATGCCCTCCGCCGCGTAAAAGGGCGCGAGCGCCGCCTGCCACGCGACATCATCGGCATCGGCGGCGGGCGGAGTGTGGCAGAAGAAATTGAGGTTGAGCGGGCCAGGCGCGGCGGCGCGCACCGTGGCTGCTTCGACAAGCAGCCGATCGGGGGTGAACATCGCGCCCGCCAGAGACCCGACTCCGCCGCCCCGGATCGCCGCGATCGCGAGCGTCGCGTCGCCGAAGCCCGCCATCGGCGCCTGAATGACCGGCCAGCGCGCGCCGAGCGCGGCGAAGAAATCGGCTGCCGCGCCCATCGGCATCACCAGTTGCCGGTGTTGGGCATCGACGCCCATGGCTCCTGCGGGGGCAGCACGCCATCCTGCAACAGTTCGATCGAAATGCCATCCGGCGTCCGCACGAACGCCATATGCCCGTCGCGTGGCGGGCGGTTGATCGTATAGCCCGCGTCCATGATGCGCTGGCACGTCGCGTAGATATCGTCGACGCGATAGGCGAGGTGCCCGAAATTGCGCCCGCCGGTATAAACTTCCGGCTCCTTGCCCTCGGCCGGCCAGTTGTAGGTGAGTTCCACCTCGGCCTCGGCGCGCTCGCCGGGGGCGTTCATGTCACCCGATGCGGCGAGGAAGATCAGCGTGAAGCGGCCCGCCTCGCTCTCCATCCGCCGCACTTCCTTCAGCCCGACCGTTTCAAGAAAAGCGATCGTCTTGTCCGGATCGGTCACGCGGATCATCGTGTGGAGATATTTCATGTTCGGCTCCGGTCGGGGAAATGCGTCATTTCGCTTGGTCGCCATCGAATTGCGCCAGCGCCTTCGCCGCCGCAACCCCCGCCAGCGCATTTGGCGCGATCCGTTGCGCCGCGCGCCATGCCGCTTTCGCCCCGGCCTCGTCGCCGGAGAGCGCGGCGATATTGCCCGCCTCAAGCTGGACCTGCGCGTCGTCGGGCGAGCGTTTCAGCGCCGCTGCGATATCGGCGCGGGCGCGCGGCAGATCGCCCGTCCGCCGCGCGAGCGTCGCGGAGAGCAGCCACGCCAGCGGATCGTCCGCCGCGTCGTGTGTCGCCGCGTCCAGATCGGCGCGGGCGCCCGCCATGTCGCCCGCCGCGACCAGCGCGCGGGCACGATCCAGATGCGCCTCGCCGCGCTGCAACCCCTGCAACGTCCCCGCCGCCAGCGCGGCGTCCAGCGCGATGCGCGCTCTGGCGGGTTGCCCCGCGGCGAGTTGCGCGTTGCCCGCGGCGGCCCAATAGCTTGCGGCGAGAGCATCCTTCGCCACTTCCGCCTGTCGCGCCGCATCCTCGAAGGCGGCGGCGGCCTCGCCGAAGCGCGTCTGTTCGGTGAGCGCGAGGCCGAGGCAATGTTTCGCCCTTGCCGCGCCGCCATTCAGCGACCAGCGTTCCGCCATCCGCTCGCCCTCCGCTGGATCGGCGCGCGCGGCGGACAGGCAGCGCGCGGCGGGATCGTCGGCGGCGAGCAGCAGCGCGAACAGCGGGATCATCGCAACACATCCTCCACCGCGCGAACGATCAGCGCGATATCGGCATCGCGCGACAGGCGGTGATCGCCATCCTTGACCAGCCAGGTCTGCACATCGGCTGAACGGAGCAGTTCGGCGAGCCGCCCGGCGCGATGCCACGGCACGTCTGGATCGCGCTGCCCCTGCACCAGCCGCACCGGGCAGTCGATCGGGATTTCGCCGAACATCAGCCGGTTGGCCTCGCCCGATTGCCAGAAGCGGCTGGTATAGATGGTGGGTTCTGGGCCGTAGGGGTTGGCGCGCTCGATCCGCCCTTTCTGCAACAGCCGCATCTTCTCGTCGGTGGAAAAGCCCCAGTCGGTGAAATCGGGCGCGGGCGCGATGCCGACGCAGGCGACGACGCGATCCGGTCGCGCCTTCGCCGCCGACAGCATGATCCACCCGCCCATCGAGGAGCCGACGAGCACCACCGGGCCTTGCGCCACCTCGTCGATCACCGCCAGCGCATCATCGCGCCAGTCAGCGAAGGATTGTTCCTCGAACGCCCCCTCGCTTGCGCCGCATCCGCCGTAATCGAAGCGGATGAACGCCCGCCCGCTGGCGCGCGCCCATTGTTCGAGCGCAAGCGCCTTGGTGCCCTCCATATCGGAGGCATAGCCGGGGAGGAAGATCACGGTCGGGCTGGTGCCCGGCGTGTGACGGAAAGCTAGACGGGGACGCATGACCCCATATCTAGGATAGCGGCTCACCGCGCGGCAAGCATCTCCACCATCCGCGCCGCGAGCAGCGGCAGCGTATCGTCACGCGCGCCCATCACGACGATCCTGTCCCCGGCGCGCGCGGTGGCGACGAGATGCGCGGCGGCCGCGTCGCGATCGGCGATATGCCGCGCATCGGCGCCCGCGAGCGAGAGATCGCCGACGATATCCGCGCTCGTCACCTCGCGGTTGACGGTGCCGCCCTGATAGACCGGATCGGGCAGCACGAGCAGATCGCCCGGCGCAAGCTTGCTGGCGAACATCGCCACCAGTTCGCACCGCATCACCTTGAGCGGGCCATAGCCATGCGGCTGGAACAGCACGAGCAGCCGACCGGGAAAGGCATGGAGCGTATCGAGCGTGGCGGCGATCTTGTCCGGATTGTGCCCGAAATCGTCGATCACCGCGACGCCCGCCGCCGTGCCGACCAGATCGAAGCGCCGTTTGAGCCCGGTGAAGCGCGTGACGCCCGCGATCGCCTGTTCGAGCGTGACGCGCGCCGCCAGCGCCGCGCCGATCGCGGCCAGCGCGTTCGCCACATTGTGCCGCCCGGGCACCGCGAGCCGGACGCGGTGGCCGCGCAGCGTGAAGCTCACCGCGAACGGCTCCTCGGCGATATCGGTGGCGCTGAGATCGGCGTCACGGTCAATCGCGAAGCGCGTTACGCGATCCTGTGGCAATGCCAGCGCGAGTGTGGCGGCATCGCTATTGTCGATATTGACGATCGCGTGCGCCGCCTTGCCGATGAAATCGCCGAACAACTGGTTCAGTTCGGCGAGCGATTTGTGATCGAGGCTGACGTTGTTGAGCACCGCGATGCGTGGTGCATAAAGCGCGATCGAGCCATCGCTTTCGTCGACCTCGCTGACGTATGCGTCGCCCGCGCCGACCAGCGCGCTCGCGAACGGGCGATCGGGGCGCGCGAAATCCTTCATCACCGCGCCGTTCATCACCGTGGGATCGCTGCCCGCCGCATCGAGGATCGTCGCGATCATGCCGGTGACGGTGGATTTGCCCGAAGTGCCCGCGACGCCGATCGGCAGGCGGCTGGCGTTGAACAGCCGCGCGTTCAGTGCCGCGCGCGTCAGGCGCGGGCAGCCGAGCCGCTCCGCCGCGACGATATCGGCGACGCTCGCCTCCACCGCCGCCGAGGCGACGACGATCTGCTCCGGCGAAGTGATGCCCGATCCGTCCTGCGGGTGGAGCGCGATGCCCATCGCCCTCAACGCATCGAACTTGGCCGGCACGCGTCCCTGATCGAGCGAGCGATCCGATCCCGCGACGATCGCGCCGCGCCCGGCGAGGATCATCGCCAGCGGCATCATCCCCGATCCGCCGATCCCGACGAGGAAATAATGTTGCCTGTCGGTCATGCGCCTTTCCCTTCCCGCCCCGTCGTTTCCGCGCTGGCGGGAATCCACAGGCATAGCGGTTGCGGCTCCATCGCAAGGGCCGGGAGGAATGGATTCCCGCCTGCGCGGGAATGACGGGGGACAGGAGGCAGGTTGCCGTTGCGCATCGCATGGCGCTATCCCGGATCGGGAACAGGCTCAACCGGCGGCGGGGAATCACGGGTGCGTATCGGGATCGTTTCACCGGCAAAATCGCTCGACCCGCTGGCGGCGGAGCGCACCGCCGCCTTTGCAGCGATCGCCTATCCGGCGGTGGACCTCGTTTTTCACCCGCAATGTTTCGAAAGCGACGACGGGCATTTCGCCGGGCCTGACGAGCGCCGTGCGGCGGCGTTTCTGGAATTCGCCAATGATGCGGCGTTCGACGCGATCTGGTTCGGGCGCGGCGGCTATGGCTCGAACCGCATCCTGACGCAGGCGATGCCGCGGCTGTCGGCGCCCGCCAGGGCCAAGGCCTATGTCGGCTATTCGGACATGGGCTTCCTGCTCGCGGCGCTCTATGCGCGGCGGATCGGGCGACCGGCGCACGGGCCGATGCCGATCGACGTGATGCGCGATGGCGGCGACCGCACGATCGCGCGCACGCTCGGCTGGCTGACCGGCGACCGCCAGGGGCTGGAGCCGGGGCTGGGCGGGCGGCCGTCGGTCGCGTTCAACCTCGCGATCCTGGACAGCCTGATCGGCACACCCTGGCTCCCTGATCTGGCGGATCATGTGCTGCTGATCGAGGAAGTGTCCGAGCCGCTCTATCGGATCGACCGGATGCTGTTCACCATGGCGAACGCCACGCAATTGCGCGGCATCGCGGGCGTGAGGCTGGGCGCGGTGACCGATGTGGCGGAGAACGATCCGCCATGGGGTGAAACGCTAGACACGATGCTTCGCCGCTGGTGCCGCGATATGGGCGTGCCGTATCTGGGCCGCGCGGAGATCGGGCATACGCAGGGCAATTGCGTGGTGCCGTTCGGGGTGGGGTGAAAGGGGGCGCCCGCATCAATGAAGATGCGGCAGCCGCCATCCACCGAGTAACGCGGCGGTCCGCAGCGCGAAGATCGTGATGCCCGCGATGGTGCCCGCCACGTCCTTGCGCACATCAAAACGCCGCATCAGCACCACCATCAGCGCGGCGCCGGCCAGCGCGGCGGTCGCGTAAAAGTCCTGATGCAAGACGTGCGGTACGCGCGCGCTCAGCATGTCGCGGATGATGCCGCCGCCGCACCCGTTCACAGTGGCGATGACGATGACGCTGGCGCTGTTCAGTTGGTAATCAATGCTTTTGCGCGCGCCCGCCGTGGCGGCAAGCGCGAGGCCGATCGCCTCGAACACGTCGATCGCGAGCGGGGGCGTGAAATCGCCGATACGCCCTGAGACGGACGCCGCGACCACCCCCGCCGTCGCCGCGACCGCCAGCGCCGCATAGCGCCAGTCACGAAACGGCGCGGGAGGATGTTCGCCAAGCAGAAGATCGCGGATCACGCCGCCTCCCACCGAGCCGACAAAGGCCAGCACCAATATGCCGAACAGATCGAAATCGGCCTGCACGCCGGTGAGCGCGCAGGCCGCAGCCAGAACGAAAGTCGCCGCGAGGTCGACGGTGGTGAGCACGCGATCGCGGATGCGCGGAGCGGTGGGCGACGGGTCCATCAGTGCGAAGCTGCCTGAATTTGCGCCGGAGCGAAACTGGCCGTGCGAAGCCAACGCTATCCCGACGGAAACATCACCCCTCCCGCGCCAGCGCCTTCAAGCGGTAGAGCGTCTCCAGTGCCTCGCGCGGGGTTAGGGCGTCCACGTCGAGCGCTTCCACCTCGCGGCGGATCGCGTCGCCTTTATCCGCCTCCACCGGCATCGCGGCGGCGAACAGGGGGAGATCGTCCAGCCCGGCCGCGAGCCCGCCCGTCTTCTGCCGCCCGGCCTCCAGCTTCGCCAGCACCGCCTTGGCGCGCGCCACCGTCGCCGGCGGCATCCCCGCGAGCCGCGCCACCGCCAGGCCGTAGCTGCGATCCGCCGGGCCTTCCGCCACCTCATGCAGCAGCACCAGTTCGCCCTTCCACTCGCGCGCGCGGACGTTGTGGAGGGTGAGCGCGTCGCAGCGTTCGGCCAGCCGCGTCAGTTCGTGGTAATGCGTCGCGAACAGGCAGCGGCAGCGATTGTCCTCGTGGATCGCCTCCACCACCGCCCAGGCGATGGCGAGGCCGTCATAGGTGGAGGTGCCGCGCCCCACCTCGTCGAGGATCACGAAGCTGTGTGGGGTGGCCTGGGCGAGGATCGCCGCCGTTTCCACCATCTCGACCATGAAGGTGGAGCGCCCGCGCGCGAGATTGTCCGATGCGCCGACGCGGCTGAACAGGCGATCGACCAGCCCCAATGTCGCCTTGCTCGCGGGGACGTAAGCCCCTGCCTGTGCCAGCACCGCGATCAGCGCATTCTGGCGCAGGAAGGTGGATTTTCCGCCCATATTGGGGCCGGTGACGAGCCACAGCCGCGACGTTTCGGAGAGCGCGCAGTCATTCGCGACGAAGCGCTCGCCCGCCTTGGCCACCGCCGCCTCGACCACCGGATGCCGCCCGCCGGCCACCTTGAAACAGGGATGCTCGACCAGATGCGGGCGCGCCCATGCGCCCTCCGCCGCGCGCTCGGCATTGCCTGCCGCCACGTCGAGCCGGGCGAGCGCGTCTGCGGTGGCGGCGATCTCCTCGCGGCGGGCGAGCGCCTGCGCGATAAGGTCTTCGAGATGCGCGGCCTCCGCAGCGAGCGCGTGCGCCCCGGCTTGCGTGACGCGCGCGGCGACCTCGTGCAGTTCGGGCGCGTTGAAGCGGACGACCCCGGCCAGCGTCTGGCGATGGGTGAAGCCGGATTCGGGCTTCATCAGCGCATCGGCGGCGCGGGCGGGCACCTCGATATGATAGCCGAGCACGCCATTGTGGCGGATCTTGAGCGTTTGCGTGCCGGTTTCGGCGCGGTATTTCGCCTCCAGCGCGGCGATCGCGCGGCGCCCGCCCGCGCCGGCATCGCGCAGATCGTCGAGCGCGGCGTCATAGCCGGCGGCGATATAGCCACCGTCGGACGCCTCGATCGGCGGCGCGGCGACGATCGCGCGCTTCAACAGGTCGATCAGCGCGCCGTGCCCGCGTAGCTGCGGGGCGAGGGTGGCGAGGAGGCCGGGCGCATTCCCTCTCCCCGTTCGCCCTGAGCTTGTCGAAGGGCTGTCCTTTGCTTCCGAAGAAGGCAGTGCTTCGACAGGCTCAGCACGAACGGGAGGTGAGAGAGGCGGTGGGATGACCTTATCGAGCACTTCCCCCAGCAGCCACGCGCCATCGAGCCCGTCACGGAGTTGCCCCAGATCGCGCGGGCCGCCGCGCCCCGCAGCCAACCGCCCCAGCGCGCGGCCCACATCGGGCAGCGCCCGCAACGCAGCGCGGAGGCGCTCGCGCAGCACGCCATCGTCATGGAATAGCTGGACTAGATCGAGCCGCGCGTCGATCGCGTCCCTGTCCATCAGCGGCGCGCCGATATCGGCGGCGAGCAGCCGTGCGCCCGCGCCGGTTACGGTGCGGTCCACCGCGTCGAGCAGGCTCCCTTTGCGCGCGCCGCCGGTGGTTTGGGTGAGTTCAAGGCTGTCGCGCGTCGCCGCGTCGATCGCCATCGCCGCGCTCGCGCTCGAAACTCGCGGCGGGCGCAGGAAGGGGAGCGCGCCCTTCGCGGTGTGATCGAGATAGGCGATGAGGCCGCCCGCCGCCGCCAGCATCGCGCGACTGAATTGCCCGAAGCCGTCGAGCGTCGCGACGCCATAGAGCCGCTTCAGGCGCGCTTCGCCGGCGCCGCTCTCGAAATCGGCGCGCGGGCGCCACACGGTGGCGGGCGCCTCGCCGCCGTCCGCCGCGACCACTTCCGCTGCCGCCAGCCGCGCCAGTTCCGCGCCGAGCCCCTGGGGCGAGCAGGCTATCACCTCGAACCGCCCGGTCGAGATATCGGCCGCCGCGATCGCGATCTCGCCCGCCGCCTCGCCCACCGCGACGCACCAATTGGCGGCGCGCGCATCGAGCAGCGCCTCCTCCGTCAGCGTGCCGGCGGTGACGACACGGACGATCGCGCGGTTGACCAACGCCTTCGATCCGCGCGCCTTGCGGGCGGCCTCTGGCGACTCGGTCTGTTCCGCGATCGCGACGCGGTGCCCCGCCTTGATGAGCCGCTGGAGATAGGCGGTCGCGGCATGGACCGGCACGCCGCACATCGGGATCGGTTGCCCGTGATGCTCGCCGCGCGCGGTGAGCGCGATATCGAGCACCGCGCTCGCCACCTTCGCATCATCGAAGAACAGCTCGAAGAAATCGCCCATGCGGTAAAACAGCAGGCAATCCGCCGACTCTTCCTTGAGTGCCAGATATTGCGCCATCATCGGCGTGGGGGCGGAGGGCGCGGTCATCCGTGTGGCGATACCGTTCCGCGCGGCGCTGGGGAACAGCGGAATTGGGGTGGCGCGCGCGGGTGCGGGCTCGCCGTAGCGGCAATCGACGCCCGTGCGGGCGGCTGTTTCCGGTGGTAGATTGTTGCATCGTGCCGGTGGCACCCTAAAGGAAGCCGCAAGACCCTCCCCGACCAAGGCCCACTTATGTCCGAACCCACCAACGTCCAGTTTTCCGAGCGCGAAGCCCTGTTGTTCCATTCCGAGGGGCGGCCGGGGAAGATCGAGATCATCGCATCCAAGCCGATGGCGACGCAGCGCGATCTGGCGCTGGCCTATTCGCCGGGCGTGGCCGTGCCGGTGCAGGCGATCGCGGACGATCCCGCGACCGCTTATGATTATACCGCCAAGGGTAATCTGGTCGCGGTGATTTCCAATGGCACCGCGATCCTCGGCATGGGCAATCTCGGCGCGCTCGCGTCCAAGCCGGTGATGGAGGGCAAGGCGGTGCTGTTCAAGCGCTTCGCCGATGTCGACTCGATCGACCTGGAAGTGGCGACGGAGGATGTGGACGCCTTCATCAATTGCGTCGCCTTGCTGGAGCCGTCGTTCGGGGGCATCAACCTTGAGGATATCAAGGCGCCGGAATGTTTCATCATCGAGCAGACGCTGCGCGAGCGGATGAACATCCCGGTGTTCCACGATGACCAGCATGGCACCGCGATCATCACCGCCGCCGGCCTCATCAACGCCTGCCTGCTCACTGGGCGCGATATCAGCGCGATCAAGGTGGTGGTGAACGGCGCGGGCGCCGCCGCGATCGCCTGCACCGAACTCATCAAGGCGATGGGCGTGCGCCATGAAAACGTGCTGATGTGCGATCGCAAGGGCGTGATCTATCAGGGGCGCGAAGGCGTCAACCAGTGGCAATCCGCCCATGCCGTGCCGACCGAGCGCCGCTCGCTGACCGAGGCGCTGGAGGGCGCCGATGTGTTCCTCGGCCTGTCCGCCGCCGGGGCGCTCAAGCCCGAGATGGTGAAGGATATGGCGAAGGCGCCGATCATCTTCGCCATGGCGAATCCGGAGCCGGAAATCCGCCCGGAAGATGCGAAAGCGGCGCGCCCCGACGCGATCGTCGCCACCGGGCGTTCGGATTATCCGAACCAGGTGAATAACGTGCTCGGCTTCCCGTTCATCTTCCGTGGCGCGCTCGATGTGCGCGCCTCGGCGATCAACGAGGAAATGAAGATCGCCGCCGCGCAGGCGATCGCGGAGCTGGCGCGCGAGCGCGTGCCCGAGGAGGTCGCGATGGCCTATGGCGTGCGCCACGTCTTCGGGCCGGAATATATCATCCCCGCGCCGTTCGATCCGCGCCTGATGGAAGTGGTGTCGATGGCGGTCGCCAGGGCGGCGATGGATTCGGGCGTGGCGACCAAGCCGATCCTCGACATGGCGGGCTATCGCGAGCAGCTTCGCGCGCGGCTCAACCCGACCACCTCGGTGCTCACGCTCGCTTACGAGGGCGCGCGCGCGCATCCCAAGCGCGTGCTGTTCGCGGAAGGGGAGGAGGAGGTGGTGCTGCGCGCCGCGATCCAGTTCAAGGAAGGCGGCTATGGCACGCCCGTCCTCGTCGGGCGGGACGACGTGCCCGATCGGCTGCGCGCGCTGGGCGTCACCAACCCGGAAGAATATGAGCTGCACAACAGCCGCCATTCGCCGCTGGTGCCGGAAATGGTGGACTTCCTCTACACCAGGCTTCAGCGCCGCGGCTATCTGCGCCGCGATTGCGAGCGGATGATAAACCAGGATCGCAACATCTTCGGTTCGGTGCTGCTGCAACTGGGCAAGGCCGATGCGATGATTACCGGCATCACGCGCACCTGGGCGAAGACGATGCGCGAGGTGAAGCGCGTGATTGATCCCGAGGCGGGGCGCACGCCGTTCGGCATCCATATCCTCGTCGGGCAGACGCACACGGTGTTCATCGCCGATACGACGGTGAACGAGCGCCCCAGCCCCGAGGAACTGGCGGATATCGCGGAGCATACCGCGCAGGTGGCGCGGCGCATGGGGCAGGAGCCGCGCGTCGCTTTCCTCAGCTATTCCACCTTCGGCAACCCCGAGGGGCAGTGGCTGGAGAATATCCGTGCCGCCGTGGGCGTGCTCGACGAGCGGCAGGTGAGCTTCGAATATGAAGGCGAAATGTCGCCGGACGTGGCGCTCAATCCGAAGCAGCTTGCCAATTATCCGTTCGCGCGGCTTTCCGGCCCCGCCAATGTGCTGGTGATGCCGGGCCTGCAATCGGCCAATATCTCGGCCAAGCTACTACGCGAACTGGGCGGCGATTCGATGATCGGGCCGATGCTGCTGGGGATGGAAAAGCCGGTGCAGATCGCGCCGATGACCTCCACGGCGAGCGAACTCGTGACGCTCGCGGTGCTCGCCGCCGGGGGAATCGCGCGCTGATATCGCGCGCGGCGCGGTGGATGGCACAGGCCATCCCCGCGCCGCGCCGTCCATTAAATGGGATGCGCCGCGCAACCTTTCGCGAGCGAAACCATTTTCGCATTCATTGGGAACGATGGAGAACCTGAGATGCGGATGGTTGCTTTGGCCGCGCTTGGCGCGGCGGTGCTGGTAACGGGCTGCGTCGGCGACGAAGGCCCCGGCTATGCCGGCAACGGCTATAACCGCTATGACTACAACCGCCCGGACCCCAATTATAACGGCTATTATGCCGATCGCTATTATCGCGACAGCCCACGCTATCGCGAACGCCGTCTGGGCAGCAATGATCGCGTCTATGTCGGCCAGGACGGGCGCTATTATTGCCGCCGCAGCGACGGCACGACGGGCCTGATCGTCGGCGGCATCGCCGGCGGCGCGCTTGGCGCGGCGATCGCACCGGGCGGTTCGGGGTTGCTTGGCGCGCTGATCGGCGGCGTCGGCGGCGCGGCGCTCGGCAAGTCGATTGACAAGAAGGACGTGCGCTGCCGTTAATCCGGTTTCCGCCGCCGCCCGGCGCATTCGTGCGACGGTCGCGCGGCGAACCTGTTCCCGGCCAGCTTGTTGGCCGCGTCGGGAGGATGACGATGAAGAAGCTGCCTGTGATCGCCGCCGGGATCGCCATCGCCTGCGCCGCCGCGCCGGTGGTGGCCGCGCGGTGGGTGCCGATCGCTGAGCGCAGCGCGAATCTCGACGCGCGGATCAGTCAGGGCCTGCATTCCGGCAGCCTCAATCGCGCTCAGGGCGTGCGGCTGCGTAGCGAGGTGCGCCACCTGAAGGCGCGGGAGACGCGCTATCGTCGCGGCGGGCTGACGCTGGCGGAGCGGCGCGATCTCGATCAACGCTTCGCTCGGCTCAGCGCGGAAATCCGCTTCGAAAAGCACGGCGGGCACCGGCGGTAGCGCGGGTCAGCGCAGCGGTTTGCCCGAATCCTTCCAGCGATCGAGCACCGGGGATTGGGGCAGATTGTCGGGCGCGGCGTTGCGCAAGGCCGCGCCGCTTTCCGTATAGGCAGGCTGGATCGCGGGAGGTAGCGCGACACGGTTCGCCCGTTGCGCGGGCGGCTCGGCGATCATGCCCGGCGCCTGCACGGCAAGCGGCGCGGGAAGCGCGGCTTGCGGCTCGCCGCCGCGATAGACGCGGCTGAACGCCGCCGCCGTCCCCCAATAACCCTTCCAGCGATGGAAGAAATGCGCGCCGATCGCATCGGTCATCACGAGCGTGCGGTTCCACGACGGGGTTACGGCATAGGTATGGTAATGCGTCGCCAGCCCGACCGGCGCGAACACTTGCCCTGCGAGGATCATCGCGGCGTTGCGCGCGGCGCGCGCCCAGCCGCCGCGCGCCGGGATGCGCCGCGCGGAGCCGTCGCACGCGAAGCTGAACTGGCAACCGCTGGCGCGGGCGGCGCCCTGATAGACGACGCCGCATACCGTGGGCGGAAAGGCCGGGTGGCGGACCCGGTTGAGCACCACCTGCGCCACCGCGCGCTGCCCCGCGTCGCTTTCCGATGCCGCTTCGTAATAGACCGCCGCCGTCAGGCATTCGAGCGCGCGTGCCCGGTCGATGGAGGAGGCGAGCCGGGTTGAGAAGGGCGCGGCGGGCGTAACCCCGCCATTCCCCGCCACCACCGCGCCGCGCGGCACCGGGGGCAGCGCGATCGTGCCGGTGGTGCCATGCGCGGGGGAGGCGAACTCCTCCGCGTCGGCGCCGATCGACGCGGCGGGCGCGGGCGCATGACTCGCGCGGACGGGCACGGCGCGCGCGCGGACGAAATGAAGCGCGGTCGCACCCACGAGCGCAGTTCCGCCGATGAGCGGCAGCGCGATCATCGCGCGCCGGCGCAACGCGCGCATTCGCGCCGGGCGCTCCGCCAGGCGCCGGGCGCGTCGTTCGCTGGGATGCGTCGCTGCGGTCGACATGCCGCTTGTTCTAGCGCCGATCGTTTACGATTTCGCTCCGCGCGGGCGCGATCTGGGCGGGCGGGTGGCTCACCCAGTTGCGGGTCAGCGAAACGGGCGCGAAGCCGAGCGAGGCATAGAGCCACGCCGGCGGCGCGCCGGCATGGGCGTCGATGAACAAGGCGTCGCAACCCGCGGCGCGGAGGTGTCGCTCGGCCCACAGGATGAACGCGGACATCACCCCGCGCCCGCGATGATCGGGCAAAACGAACAGATGTTCGATCAGCCCGAGGCCGTTGGGGCAGGCGAGGGTGAGGCCGTAACCGATCGGCGGCCCGCCCGCGCCCGATGCGATCAGCCAGTAATCGGCGGGCGGGCTGCGGCGGCGCATCCCGTCGAGCAGCCCGGCGCCGACGGCGGGGTCAATCGTGCCGGTGCGTTTGCCTTCGCGGTGATCGGCGTCGACCAGCACGGCGAAGGCGTTCCAGCCCGCAGCGTCGCTCACCCGCGTCGGCGCGATCGGGGGAAGCGGATGGGGCGAGGCGAGCGGATCATGCGCGATGAACTCGATCACCGGCGGTTGCGCGACATGGCCGGCCAGCGCCAGCGCCGCCGCGATCGCGGGATCGGTCAGCGCATCGGTGATGACGACACGCCATGGCGAATGCGCCAGATGCCGATCGAGCGCGTCAAACAGCGCCGCCGGCTTCGCCCCCAGGTCAGCGGTCGCGAAATTGGCATCCCATGTATCGGGATGTTCGGGCGCGGCGATCACCGTGATGCCGGGGGCGGCGGCGATCGCGCTATGCCCAAGCCGCCGGAACCAGCGCCGCGCGGTGGCGACACGGGCGGCGGCTTCGTTCATTTCTTTTCGCGATTGGCGAACAGGACGGCAGCGGCGACGGCGGCGGAGCCGATGCCTACGCCAAGGCTGATCTTGCCGAGATTCCAGTTGCGGGTGCGCCGCTCGCGCTTCGCCTCGTTGGCGCCCATTTCGTGCGCCTTCGCATCGCGCGCGGCGGCGAGGATCTCATTGGGTTCGTCATTATCGGACACGCTTACTCTCCTTCACTACCCAGATATCGCGCGCGGAACGCATCGGCGAACGCGCGCAGCGAGCCGCTGGCGATCGCGCCGCGCAGATCCGCCATCAACGCTTCGTAGAACCAGATGTTGTGCTCGGTCATCAGCATCGCGCCGAGAATCTCGCCCGCCCGGACGAGATGGTGAAGATAGGCGCGGCTCCATGTGCCGCATACCGGGCACGCGCACGCCGGATCGAGCGGCCCCATATCCTCTGCAAAGCGCGCGTTGCGGATGTTGATCGGGCCGGCGCGGGTGAAGGCCTGGCCGGTGCGCCCCGAGCGGGTGGGGAGCACGCAATCGAACATGTCCACCCCGCGTTCGACCGCGCCGACGATATCGTCGGGCTTGCCCACCCCCATCAGGTAACGCGGCTTGTTCGCCGGCAACTGGCCGGGCGCGAAATCGAGGCAGCCGAACATCGCCTCCTGCCCCTCGCCCACCGCGAGGCCGCCGATCGCATAACCATCGAAGCCGATGTCGATCAGCGCGTCCGCCGATGCCTTGCGCAGGCCCTGATCGAGCGCGCCCTGCTGGATGCCGAAGATCGCGTTCGACGTGGCATGTTCCTCGCCAGCGTCGAACGCCGCGCGGCTGCGCTTCGCCCAGCGCATCGAGCGCTCCATCGCCGCCGCCTGCACCTCGCGGGTCGAGGTGGTGGGGACGAGTTCGTCGAACGCCATGATAATGTTCGAGCCGAGCAGCCGCTGGATTTCGATCGAACGCTCGGGGCTGAGCATGTGGCGGGAGCCGTCGAGGTGGCTCTTGAACGACACCCCTTCCTCGCTGCGTTTGGTGAGATCGGCGAGGCTCATCACCTGATAGCCGCCCGAATCGGTGAGGATCGGGCGATTCCACCCCATGAAGCCGTGCAGCCCGCCGAGCCGCGCGATGCGCTCCGCGCCGGGGCGCAGCATCAGGTGATAGGTGTTGCCAAGGATGATGTCCGCGCCCGATGCGGCGACATCGGCGGGCTTCATCGCCTTGACGGTGGCGGCGGTGCCGACCGGCATGAACGCGGGCGTGCGGATCACGCCGCGCTGCATCGCGATCGTGCCAGTGCGCGCCGCGCCGTCGGTAGCGGCGATGGTGAAGGTGAAACGATCGGTCATCGTATCGTGATAATGCCCCGGTGGATCATCTGGGTTTGCGCTTTTCGCGCGGCGCGCGGTCGCTGGGCACGGTGGCGCGGATCGTCAGGCATTCCGCGCGGGTGACGACGCCATCGTGATCGCGATCGAGCCGGCGGAAGATCTGCGCCATTTTGGCCTGCAATTCGGCCAGCGTGATGCGATTGTCGCCATCGGTATCCGTTTCGAACGGGCCGGGCAGCGCGTTGCGATCGCCCAGCCAGCGTTCGGCCCAGTCGGCGAAGGCGATATAGCCGAGCGATCCCTGATGCCCGGTGTCGATCGCGGCGAAGCTGCGCGCGACGCAGGTGTGAAGCTCGGCGGCGGTGGTGCGGCCGTCACCATCCAGATCGCAGGCGGCGATCATCATCGCGACCGGCTCCACCATCATCGTGGCGGGGGGCTGGCCCGGCCCCGGCGGCGTGGCGGCGGCGGGAGCGGCGGCCTGAAGCAGCAGCGCCAATATCATGCGACGGTTTCCTGCGGGATGCGTGCGACCATCCCCCGCATCGACACGCATGGGCCTGAACCGTGGCTGAGCCGATGGATGATGCGCCTGTGCCGCATGTTCCTTGCCCTATGGCGCGCGCGGCGGGCTGGCAACCGCCGCAAGCTCGGTACGCGGAAATGACGGTGCGGGAAAAAGAAGCGGCGGGCACGGGAGGGATGCGCCCGCCGCTCACAAGGGAGGTCTGCTGAGTGGGTGAAACAGGCGGGGGCGCCGCAAGTTCCCGTTCGGATGGATTTTTTCGGCTCGCCCGTTTTCCGGCGTCAGGCGAGCGCGGCGACGCCAGTGCAGAGCAGGCGGATCAGGTCGCCCTGGCCGCGCGCGCCGGTCTTGGCGTAGATGCGCTTGGAATAGTTGCGCGCGGTTTCGATCGTCAGCCCGATATGCGCGCCTGCCGCCGCGATGCTGGCGCCATCGGCCAGCGCGGCGGCGAGGCGCGCTTCGCTATGGGTCAGCCCGTGGAGCGCCTCCAGCGCGGCGATACGCGCCGGGCCGGCGCGCGGCGACACGCGGATCAATGCCGTCATCGCGGGCGGCGCCGGGATCAGCAGCGCGTCGAGCGCGGCGGCTGGCGATAGCGTGAGCGCGCGCGGCGGCGTGTCCTGGTTCATGGCGAATGTGGCGGCGACGAGCGGGAGCAGGCGCTCGGCCTCCGCATCGCCGGTGCGCAGCCGCTGGCCGATGGTGGGGGTGATGCCGGTGCGTGCGTGAAGCGCGCGTGCGGCGACATCATCCAGATCGACCAGCCGCGCGTCGCGGTCGAACGTGATCCAGCCGGTGCCGCTGCGTGCCAGCGCGTCCGCCATGGTCGCGAGCCGCGCGCGTTGCCATTCCGCTTCCCCCAGCCCGGCGAGCGCGACGGCGAGATGCGGCGCGAGCGCGGATAGCAGGGCGCTGTCGGCGGCGGCGAAGGCCCGTTCGGCGCTGGTGATGGCGAGGATCGCGCTCGTTCCGCCCGGTTCGGTGACGCGGATGATGCGCAGATCGCTGCCGGGCGTGGCTTCATCGAGTTCGGCGGCGGCATAGACGCGATTGGGGCGCAGCCGATCGGGCGGGATCGCGGGCAATGGCGCGGGCAGCGTGGCGGGCATGGGCGCGGTGATGAGGTGGGCGGCATCGGCGCGGGTGCGCTGGCGCAGGCGCGTGAGGAAGGTCTGCCAGCGCGGCTCCTCCCGCGCGCCCGCGTGGAGCGGCAGCAGCAGATCCGTTTCGTCCACCCGGCTGAATGCCATCAACCTCCCATATGGGAGGTGGCGCGCAAATGCCAGCCGCCCAATTCGCAAGGCATGACGATCGCCGCCAGAACGCTCACCCATCTCGAACGGCTCGAAGCCGAATCGATCCACATCATCCGCGAGGTGGTGGCGGAATGCGAAAAGCCGGTGATGCTCTATTCGGTCGGCAAGGATTCGGCGGTGATGCTGCATCTGGCGCGCAAGGCCTTCTATCCCGCGCCGCCGCCGTTCCCGCTGCTTCACGTTGATACGACATGGAAATTCAGGGCGATGTACGAATTGCGCGATCGGATGGCGCGCGAATCGGGCATGGAATTGCTCGTCTACCGCAACCCCGAAGCCGAGGAGCGCGGGATCAATCCGTTCGATCACGGCCCGCTGCACACCGACATGTGGAAGACGGAAGGGCTGAAGCAGGCGCTGGACAAATATGGCTTCGATGCGGCGTTCGGCGGCGCGCGGCGCGACGAGGAGAAAAGCCGCGCCAAGGAGCGCGTGATAAGCTTCCGCTCGGCCAACCACCGCTGGGATCCGAAAAACCAGCGCCCGGAATTGTGGAACCTCTACAATACGAAAAAGGCGAAGGGCGAGAGCATCCGCGTCTTCCCGATCTCGAACTGGACCGAGCTGGATATCTGGCAATATATCCAGCTCAATCGCATCCCGATCGTGCCGCTCTATTTCGCCGCGCCGCGCCCGACGGTGGAGCGCGACGGGCTGCTGCTGATGGTCGACGACGATCGCTTCCCGCTCGCCGAGGGTGAGGTGCCGGTGGAACGCTCGATCCGCTTCCGCACGCTCGGCTGCTATCCGCTGACCGGCGCGGTGGAGAGCAAAGCGGCGACTCTGGAGGAAGTGATCCAGGAGATGCTGCTCACCACCACCAGCGAGCGGCAGGGCCGCGCGATTGATCGCGATGCGGGATCGGCCAGCATGGAAAAGAAGAAGCAGGAGGGGTATTTCTGATGGCAACGACCGTTCCCGCTTCGGACAGCGCCTATCAGGTGGATGCGCTGATCGCCGAGGATATCCATGCCTATCTCGATCGCCATCAGCACAAATCGCTGCTGCGCTTCATCACCTGCGGCTCGGTGGACGACGGCAAATCCACGCTGATCGGGCGGCTGCTCTATGATTCGAAGATGATCTTCGAGGATCAGCTCGCCGCGCTCGAAGCGGATTCGAAAAAGGTCGGCACGCAGGGGCAGGAGATCGACTTCGCGCTGCTGGTCGACGGCCTTGCCGCAGAGCGCGAACAGGGCATCACGATCGACGTCGCCTATCGCTTCTTCGCGACCGAAAAGCGCAAGTTCATCGTCGCCGATACGCCCGGCCACGAACAATATACCCGCAACATGGTGACGGGCGCGTCCACCGCCGATCTCGCGGTGATCCTGATCGACGCGCGCAAGGGCGTGCTCACCCAGACGCGGCGGCACAGCTATCTCGCGCATCTGATCGGCATCAGGAACGTGGTGCTGGCGGTGAACAAGATGGATTTGGTCGATTACGATCAGGCGGTGTTCGACGCGATCGTCGCGGATTACGATGCGTTCGCGCGCTCGATCGGCATCGCCGATTTCGTCGCGATCCCGATTTCGGGGTTCAAAGGCGACAATATCACCGCGCTCTCGCTCAATACGCCCTGGTATCGCGGGCCGGCGCTGATCGAGCATCTGGAGAATGTGCCGCTCGATGCGGAACGCGATCAGGCCTTGCCGTTCCGGCTGCCGGTGCAATGGGTCAACCGGCCGGACCTCGATTTCCGCGGCTTTGCCGGGCTGATCGCGACCGGGCGGGTGAAGCCGGGCGATGCGATCCGCGTGCTGCCGTCTGGCAAGACCTCGCGGGTCACGCGGATCGTGACGCTCGATGGCGATCTTGAGGAAGCGGTGGCGGGGCAATCGGTGACGCTGACGCTTGCCGACGAGGTGGATTGCTCGCGCGGCGACGTGATCGCCACCGCCGACGCGCCGCCGCAGGCAGCCGATCAGTTCGAGGCGGTGATCGTGTGGATGGCGGAGGAGGAGATGCTCCCCGGTCGCTCATACTGGCTGAAGCTCGCCACCCAGACGGTGAGCGCGACGGTGCAGGCGCCGAAATATCAGATCAACGTCAACACGCTGGAGCATCTTGCCGCCAAGACGCTCGATCTGAATGCGATCGGCGTCGCCAATCTCTCCACCGATCGCCCGATCGTGTTCGAGCCTTATGCCGACAATCGCCAATTGGGCGGGTTCGTGCTGATCGACAAATTGACCAACGCGACGGTGGCGGCGGGGATGCTGCATTTCAGCCTGCGCCGCGCACAGAACGTCCATTGGCAGGCGCTTGACGTGAGCCGCGAGGCGCGCGCCGCGCTCAAGAACCAGAAGCCGATGGTATTGTGGTTCACCGGCCTGTCCGGCGCGGGGAAATCGACCATCGCCAATATCGTCGAGAAGAAGCTGGCACGGATGAACCGCCACACCTTCCTGCTCGATGGCGATAACGTGCGCCACGGCCTCAACAAGGATCTCGGATTCACCGATGCCGATCGCGTCGAGAATATCCGCCGCGTCGGCGAGGTCGCGCGGTTGATGACCGATGCCGGGGTGATCGTCATCACCGCGTTCATCTCGCCCTTCCGCGCCGAGCGCGAGATGGTGCGGCGGATGATGCAGCCGGGCGAGTTCATCGAGGTGCACATCGACACGCCGCTCGCCGATGCCGAGGCCCGCGACGTGAAGGGGCTGTATGCCAAGGCGCGCAGCGGGGCGCTCAAGAACTTCACCGGGATCGATTCGCCCTATGAAGCGCCGGACGATCCAGAAATCCATATTGATACCATGAGCATGACCGCGGAGGAGGCGGCGGAACTGATCGTGCGGCGCCTGATCCCCTGACGCGCGACTTTACCATCCGTTAACCGCGCATGGGGCAGGGTGAGTGCCATGGCACAGCCGGCTCCACGCCATCGCGACGATCTCGTGATGCACTCGCTACCACTGCCCGAACCACGCTGGATCGCGGGTGGGGCGGCGGGCGATTCGCCGGTGCGCGCGTTGCAGGATCGCCTGCTTGGCGCATTCGGGGCGCCGTCGCCTGCGCATCCCAGCCCGGAAATGCTGCCGCTCAGCGCGCGCGTTGGCGTGATGCTGGGCGCCTCGCTGCTACTCTGGGCGGCGATCGGCGGGGCGATTTACGCCCTCTCATAACCAAATAGGTTTCCTACAGCGGTCGTTCTGGCCTAATTGATCCGCCTTTCCGCCGGCATGGTGCCGGCCAGAAGCGAAGGGCTGGCCATGATTCCTCGATATCAAACCGGCGCGCGGTGCGGCGCGACTCCGTGTTCGATCCCCTGTGCGGGAGGGCGCCGATGATCGCGCTCGATCTCGCCATCACCACGATCCGCGCTCGCGGTGATGCACCTGCCGCGTCGGCCCCGCTCATCGCCTCGATCAACGTGGAGGGCTGGTCTGCGGAATATGCGGTGCCGGGCGACCTGCCCGCGATAACCTTGACGCTGCCGAGCGAGATGGCGCCCGATACTGCGCCGAAGACGGTGGCGGTGTCGCGCGCCGGGTTCGACGCGAGCGGGGCTGCGGTGAGCCACAGCGACACCCGCATCATCACCAAGCGCAAGCGGCAAGCCTACCCCAACCACGCGCTGGCCACCGCACAGACCGTCGCGCTCGACGATTACGTCTATGCGACCGACACGATTGCGGGCGTCGTCAACAATTCGAGCGAGACGAGCCCGAAGCCGGTCGCGGCATTCGTCACGCCGAGCCGCTTGCTGATCGGTAACACGATCGGCGCAGGGACCGGCGCGCCGGTCGAGGTGATCGCGTTTCATCGTGACTTCCGCCTGAACCGGCAGGTCGCGTGCGTCGTTTACACGATCACCGACGGCGTCAAGACGATCACGGTGGCGGTGGGCGCGACGGTCATCTCCACATCGGTCGAGGATGCCAACCCGGTCGAAGTATATGCCCTGCCGGCCACTGACATTTCGGCGCTGGCGACCGGCACGATAAGGGTGGACGCAAAGGTCTGTCCGTGGATCGGCGATGCGTCTTCCATCCTCGACAGCGCGACCAACGCGACCCCGCGTGAATTTTCCACGCGCTATTATCACAAGGATGCGGCGCTGGCCGCCGCGCCGCCGCTGGCCTATGTCAAGGCGGGCGGATCGGATGCGACGGGGGTGTGGTCCACCAATGCCGCGACCGCGCTGGCGACGCCGTTCGCGACGGTGCTCGGCGCGTTCGCCGCGATCAAGCACGCGACGCGCGGCACGCCCGACAAGACCGGCACGGGCGCACGGGTGCGGATCGTCGACAACACCGTAAACAACGGTGCGGGCACCACCGTCACCTTCCCGCAAGGGGCCGCCGGGCCGGTGATCGAACGCGCGCCGGGCACCGCGCGCGGCGAGGCGGTGTTCAATTTCGGATCGAGCTATTTCCGGCCGCAGATGACCTGCTCGATCGCCGGGCTGGAGCCGCACATCACCTTCTGCGACCTGTCGATCGCGCGCACCGTCAACACGCAGAAAATCTTCGCGGAGACCGGCGTGCCGATCGGCGCGCAATTCTGGAACGTCGCGATCAACGATACGGCGGGGGCATCGCCGTGGCAGAATGCGCATGGCTATTTCTTCGGTGCGGCGTTCGCGACGACGAACCTGTGGCTGAGCCTCAATACCGGGCTGCAAATCCGCATGACGCGCGGTGTTGTCGGCGATCTCAACAATGGCGCTTATGAGCAATGGGTGCTCGTCGGCTGCACGCTCCAGCAGCCCGGCAGCCAGGGCTATACCGACGCGACCAGGGGCGCGATCAGCTATGCCAACCGGCTGCTGAAGATGAAGGCGATCGCGCCCGGCTTCGCGATCGACGCGGCCAATCCCGGCGACAGGATCACCGGCATCGCCATCGTGCAGAATCTGTTCGAGGTGGCAGGCGGCCATGCCAATGGCAGCCCGGCGCTGCGCCTGTCATCGGACAATGCGAATGGCGATACCGTGCATACGGTGATCGCGCATAACACGCTGACCGGCTTTTACGGCACGGGGCGGAACAACAATTTCTACGATGAAAGCACCGGCACGAACCGCCGCCAGCACCGCCTGATCCGCGCGGTCGGCAACATCCACTGCGCGATCAACACCAAGGGCGATATCTTCTACGGCGGCTCCAATCCAGCCGAAGCGCCGAACCGCATCGGGCAACTCGCCTATGTCCATGGGGTGGGCTGTCAGGGCGAGTTCTCGCAATTCTGCGCAGCGGACGGCGCGGCGACCGGCAGCGGCTTCTCGCAGCTTTACCCCGGCATCGGCGCGTCGATCGGCACCAGCGCGACCGTGCGCAGCGATCCGCTGTTCATGGATTATCAGGCGATGACCGGCCCGACCGCTTACGGCGTGGGCGGCGGGGATTATCGCCTCAAGCCGGGGAGCCCGGCGCGCGGGCGGGTGATGGCGCGTGGGCTGGCATTCGATCTGGCCGGCGCCGCGCGACCGACCAGCGGCGCGGACGCGGCGGGGGCGTACAGCTAAAAGGGGCAGGGCGCATCCGGCTATGCTGCCGGGCCGCCGTCGGTCAGTTGGCGGGGCGTGCCACCGTGGCGTGCCACACCGCTTCCGCTTGCTGGATGTCGGCGGGTTTCGCCGGGCGGCGCCCCGCCTTGTTGGATTGCGCCTGAACGTGCTTGTTCAAGAGGAAGCTGCCGGCGGTATTGTTGCGCACGATCCCGCCGCCTGCTTCCACCATGATCCAATTGTCGGTCACCTTGTCGGGGCCGTGGCGGATGAACAGGCGATTGTTCTCGATCGTCAGTCGCTCGACCGGGTCAACCGCGGAGATGCCGTGCCAGCCCGTTCCGACCAGCAGGTTGTTGCGGATCATGATGTTGCTGTAACCGCGCCCGGCGGCGTGCAGATTCGCCTCGTCACGGATGAAAATGCCCTGCGTGCGCTGGCCCACACCCGGATCGACCAGATTGTTTTCGATCACGACATCGCGTGCGCCATGATCGTCGGGCTGCTTCAGGCCCGCGGTGAACAACTGAATGGCATCCGCATGGTCGCCCGGCGCCGGTCGATACGGGCCGAACGAATTGCGGGCAACCAGGGCGTTGCTCGTCCCGACCAGTTGGACGCCCTCGCGGATATTGGAGAAATCGTTGTCGGTAACCTGCACATTGGTGGTGCGGAGAAACGCCATGAAGTTCGCCATGTCGCGAAATGACGAATGCGAAACGACCACGTTGTTGCCGCCGCGTATGCTAAGCGATGAAAATGCAAGCTGATTGTCCGGCGTCGTCGTGCCGCTCCACTTGGTGTGGTTGAAGTGGAGGCCGTCGGGGTCGTAGGCGATGATGAACGGGCCGCGAGGATCGTCTCCGGGGAATGGCTCGAAGCGGGTGCCGGAAAAGGTGACGTTGCGCCATTGATCGAGCGTGATCGCGCCGAACACCCCGCCTTTTATCGTCACATTGGCGAGCCCCTTGAAACGCTCGAAGGTGACGCGGCGCGTGCCGAGATCGATCGTGCTGCCGGCGCGCGCCGCCTTCAGGATGGCGGTCCATTGCGCCGCGCTGATATCGCCCTGCGGGATGACCGCCGATATGCTCTGCTGATCGCTGATCGGTGCGGGGGCCGCGCACAGAAGCAAGACAGGCGCCAACAGGTTTCGCATCAATGCACCTCGCAGGCGCGGGTTACGTGAATCCCCGAAGCCGCGCAAGTGCTTGGGCGCGCCCGCTCCGGAGGGTGATCCGCCCGCGAGGCGGCCTCCGCGCGAGCGCGCCGGATCACGATATCGCGAGCGGACGGGGGGCGGATTTCTGCCGGACGGCGCCCGTCGGCGCGACCTCGCGATCAATCCGCCAGCAGCACGCGACGAGCGCGCCGAGCATCACGAAAACGAAGCCATGCGCATCCTGCTGGCTGAGCGTGAGCTTCACGATGACGAAGTTAATCAGCGAAATGCACAGCGGCACGATCAGGCCCAGTTCGCCATCGGGAAAAATGATGGCGCGGCGCAGGCCGTTCCAGATCGCGATCGCGAACATCCCGAAGAATACCACGAAGCCGATCAGGCCATATTCCAGCCCGACGGTGAGATAGAAATTGTCGATCGACGGCAGGCCCAATGTCTCGGGCGCGCGGCCCATGCCCCATCCCCATGGGCGATCGAGGATCTTGGGAATGCCGATCTCGATCTGCGCCTTGCGCATGTCGTTGCTGGATTCCTGTGATCCATCGCCCCAGACGAGATGGCGAATCCGCCCGACGAAGATCGCCGACGCGATTGAGGCGACGAACAACGCCGGATAGCCGCCCAGCACCATCGTGCCGATCGGGCTGTCCGGCCGCTTGCGGCGATAGAGCAGGCTCCAGAAGAACAGATAGAACAGGACCGCCAGGAAGAAGTTTATCATCCCCATGCGCGAATCGGTGTGGGTGAGGATCCAGAAAATCGCGGGGATGGTGACGAATGCGGCGACGCGCACGAACAGGCGCCGCGCGGTGAGGCCGAAGTGCATGATGAACGGCATGGCCAGACCGAGATATTCGGCGAAGTTCAGCGGCGTCGGGAAAACGCTGACGATGCGATATTTCCCGGTCGACCCGCGTGTCGCGCCCGCCAGAATATGCATCACGGTTTCGTCCTGGATCGACAGCAGCTTCGGCAGATGGCCGGCCCATAGGACGTGCTGTTCATGCGCCTCGACAAGCCCGATCAGGCTGGCGAAAATCGTGATCCCCCAGATGGTGATCGCCAACTGCCGCAACCGGCCCGGCGTGCGAAAGACGTAAACCGCCGCGAAGAAGGGTGCGAACCAACTGAAGATCGCGACGCTGAACTTGTTCGCCGAATATGCCAACCCGGTCGACCAGAAGATCGACAGGAAGGCGATCACCGCGAAAACGCCGAGCAGCCACGACACGGCTGGCATCACCGACAATGTGTCGACAAGCTCGCGCCGGAATTCACGGGACACTGACAGGCTGACCAGCAGGACCAGCCCGAGCGGGAGCGATACGAGGCGCAGCAGCGTGATCCACGGCAGCCCCGGCAGATCAATGCCGATATAATTGGGCCAGCACAGCAGCACGATGACGAACGCGAATACGCCATGCGCCATCAGCCTAGTCGGCGCCTTGCCCAGATCGGGTAGCAGCCAGATCACCAATGTCGCGAGCAACGCGAGCGGGATCAGCAGCGGCACCAGGAAATAGGTGGTGGTGATGGCGAAGAACATGCCGACGAACCACGAATATAGCGAGACGAGCAGCAGCAGCTTGATGCGATGCCGCTGCCAGAAGCCCGGCGTGGTGTAGCTGCCCAGCACCGCGGGCTGAAACCGGGGCCTGCGCGGCGATCGCCGGAAGAATTTGCGTGAGATCATCGCTGGTCAAGTCCACCCAAACAGGCGGGGTGCCGCCCCGTGCCGCCGTGCAGCGATGGCGCGGCGGGCGCCGGAATGAAAGCGGCAAATGGCGAAATCACCGTCCCGCCGGGCGATGGCGGCGCGATCATGCGCGCGCCTCCTTGCGCGCGCGCCGGCGCTCGCGGACATGCCGGAGCACGGGATGCTCGACGAAATGCCAGGACAAGGCGGCGAGCGGCACCGTCCCCACCGCGGTGAGCAGCGCGAGCAGCGGCGCGGAATGGCTTGGCGCCACCGCCGCGATCGCCATCATCACCGGAAAGGCATAGATATACATGCCATAGCTGTAATCGGGCCAGCGCGCGGCCGCGGTGCCGGTGCGGAAGCCCGCGCACAACACGCAATAGCCCGTCACCAGCCCGGCCAGATGCGGGATCGGGAAGAAATGGACGCTGAGCGCGAGCGCGACGAGCGCCAGCAGCGCGACGCGCCATGACAGGCGCCGGTGCAGCCACGGCCAGAAGATCAGCGCGGCGATCCCGAGCGCGAACATCGACCACAGGCGATCGAACAGCATCAGATTGTAGAGCGCGCCGCGCGAGGGGTCGCCGCCGGCCAGCGCCTGAAATGCGGGAAGATGCGCGACGATCGCGAACAGCAGCGTCGGCACCAGCAGCAGCGCCACCACGCGTTCCCGGCCCGACAGCCTCAGCAACGCGGCAAGGAACAGGACAAGATAGCAGCGCATCTCCCACGGGATCGTCCACAGCGAGCCGTTGATGGTGATCGGCGCGCTTTCGGTGCCGATCCCGCTCAGCGTATAATGTCCTTTGACCAGCGAGAGGTTGCTGGCGATGAACCGCGCGGTGTCTCCGCTCAGATACTCGCTCAGCGGCAGGCCGGCGATGAAGAAACCCGCCGTCACCATCACGAGCACCGCGACCGCGAGCCCCGGCCACAGCCGCGCGAGCCGCGCCAACAGGAAATCCCACGCGCTGCCGCGCCGCAGCAGGCTGTTGTAAACCAGAAAGCCGCTGAGAAAGAAAAAGCCGTCGACCGCGAAGGAGGACACCGGCTCGCCCATCAGCCACACCGTTGGATCGTTGGTGTCGGCGCCGGTGATGCGCCAGATGCTGTGCGACCAGATCACCGCCGATGCGAGCACCAGCCTCACCAGCGTCAGATTGTTGACCATCGGCACTTGGGGAGGGGTGGCGTTCATCAGGCCCTTAATCGGATGATGCGGCATCTTGGCGGCCATTCCGGCACAAGCCGGGCGAATGCATCGCATCCGCCATGATGGCGCGCAAGCTCTTGCGTTGACGGGGGCGCCATCGGCGCGCGTGGGGAGGAGGGTAAAGCGTTTGAATTGTCCGACAGGATTCTCCATTGGATGCGCGATTTGCATTGTTGGCCGGATCAGCGAGGCGTAAACCGCTGATATCGCCTAATTGGTGAAGGAATGATTTTGGTGGACTGGCGCGAACGGATCTGGCGGGGATCGCTGATCGCGGTGGCGCTGCTGTCGTCGTCGCCGGTTTTGGCCAGGGTGGTTTATCTGGAACAGGTGAGCCAGGGCCAGTCCGCGCCGGCGGAAATCACCGGCGCCGATGCGAGGATCGAAAGCGCCGGCGTGTGGGGCGGGATGGAGGATGCCGCGCGCGCCGCCGCCGAGCGGACGGGTTGGGCCAGTCGCGTCCAGACGCCACTGGCCAATAACGCGATCTTCGCGCAGGCGCTGGCCAGCCGCTTCGATCTTCCCAACGAAGTGTCGCTCGATCGGCTGCTGGATTTCCGCGTCTCCCCCGGTGCGGAAGGGCGGCAGGCGGAAAGGAAGGGGGAGCGATCGTTTGTCGCGCTGTTCCTCGGCTCGGATGTGCCGGAGCCTGCCACCTGGCTCTGCCTGTTGAGCGGATTCGGCATGATCGGGGCGATGCTCCGCCGACGCCGCGCGAGGCTGGTTGTCCTCGCTTCGTCCGGCGGGCGCTGACTTCGAGGAACGCCCCCGGCAACGGGATGAAATGGCGCGTGACGGGAACCGACGCGGTCAGCCGCGGCCCCCGCGCGTGACGAAGCGGCCTCAGGCCGGGCTGGTGAAGCGGCGCAGCACCGACGTTCTGGCATGGGCGATGTAATCAAGCATGAACCGCTCGAAACCCGGCGGCCGCCCGCTCGCCAGCCAGAGCAGCATATGCGCGGCGGCATAGGTCAGCCCGCCGATCGCCCCCTTGGCCACCAGCATGGCGAGATTGTCGATGAAGCCCGTGCCCGACGGCAGCGCCAGCGTGGCATCGAACGCCAATACCGCCGCGATCATCGCGCCCGTCGCGGCAAAGCTGCGCCACGCCAGCAGGAACGGCGACAGCAGCGGAATCGAAAAGCGGCGCGCGGCCAGTTGCAGCGTGAGGAACAGATAGAAGATGTTGCTGATCGCATATCCGGCGAGCAGTCCGGTCAGGCCGAACTGCACCACGCCGACCCACAATGCGACTAACCGCGCGCCCAGGCCGATGAGATTGCGGATGAAGACAGTCCGTGTGTCGCCCTCCGCCATCAGCAGCGCCTGTGCGCAGACGGCGACGGTGGCGATCGCCATGGGCGGGGCGACGAAGCGTACCACCCAGATCGCATCGGCCCATTTCGGGCCGGCCACGACCATGATCGCCTCGTGCGCGACCAGCGCCATGCCGAAACCGATCGGCAGCAGCACGCCCAATATCGTCGCCTGCGCGCTGTCATAGGCGCGCAACCGGCGCGGCAGATCGTCGGTCATCGACGAGAGCGCGGAGAAGATCGCCCGCTCGAAGGGGTCGGCGAGCTGATTGGTCACGATCGTCGATATCTGCATACCGAGATTATATTCGCCGAACCGGGCGACGCTGAAACGTCCGGCGACGATCAGCGCATCCAGCTTCGAGCTGGCGTAATTGGTGATCGCCGCCGCGGACATCCAGCCGCCGAAGCCAAGGAACAGCCCATAATCACGCAGCGCGAGGCGCGGCCGGAACGGCTTGAACCAATGGGTGGCGATGGTCATCGCGATGCTTGCCACCACGGTGCCGGTCACCAGCGCCCAGTAACTGTGCGTCGCCAGTGCAACCGCGATCATCGCCAGCAATCCCGCCACCCGGCCGATGATCGTCACCGCGGCGTCCTGCGAGAAATCGATATCGCGCAGATAATCGACCATCCGCGGGCTGCGCAGGCCATCAATGATCGGCACGATGGCGAGCACCAGCAGCACATCGCGCACCTGCTGGTTGTGCAGCAGCAGCGCGGCGGGGATCGCGGCCAGCGCGATGCCGATCGCGGTCAGCAGGCCGCGCAGCATCGCCATCGTGAAGGCGGTGGCGTAAAGATGCTGATCGCGGCCGGGATGGCGGAGCAGTGCCTTGATGAGCTGGAAATCGGTCAGCATCTGCGCGAATTCGACGACGATCATCGCCAGCGACACGATGCCGAAATCGCCGGGCGTCAGCAGCCGCGCGAGCACCGCGATGCTGAAAATCCCCATGCCGCGGCTGACGAGATTGACGAACACCAGCGTCGACGCGCCGGTCGCCGCCCGTGCCCGGACGTTCGGCGCGGGGGCCGGATCGCGCTCTGGTGAGGGGGGCTGCATCGGTCGCTTCCTTGCCACCGCGCGACGCGATGTGGCAAGCGCCCCCTTTCCGGTTCGATAGGCTGGGCCATGCCAGAATGCGACACGCCGGGCGGCTTGTCCGGCGTGCGTATCCGTGGGACGGCGTGCATCTGCCGGGCGTGGTGCGCGCGCCGGTCGGGGCGCTCGATCGCTATCGCCGCCCGCTCTCCGTCACGGCGTTGTCCTGATCGAGTTTGAACCCTAAGGAAGGATCATGCCGGGGCTTCGCGAACGATTCAAACAATATGCGCCGCCTTTCATCCATCGCGTGGTCGGCGCGGCGCGCGGCCTGTTGGGCCAGCCGCCGCAGGAGCAACGCGTCCTCCATGGCTATGACGTGTTCCCGGAGGCGGACGATCGTCCGCGCCTAAACCTCGTCATTCCCAGCATCGAGCCGCGGATGGCGTTCGGCGGGGTGCTGACCGGCCTCGATTTCTACCTGCGCCTTGCCGCCGCGACCGGCGCGCAGGCGCGCGTCATCATCGACGATTTCAACCCCGCCCCGGATCGCAGCGTCCTCGATGCCGCCTGCCGCCGGATCGGCCTGGAACCGGCCAGGGTGACGGTCGTGCCGCGCGCCACCGATGCGCCACGGATCGGCGTGGGCGCGCGCGACATCTTCATCGGCTATAACTGGTGGACGATGCTCAACATGCAGGCGCTGGTGGCCGCGCAGGCGCAGGCCGCCGGGGGGAAGCGCGCGCCCTGCATCTATATCTGCCAGGATTTCGAGCCCGGTTTCTATCCGTTTTCCTCCACCCATCTCGTGGCATGGCGCGCGTTGCGCGGGGAGGGGCCGTGGTGGGCGATCTATAACAGCGCAGAACTGGCGAGCTATCTCGCGGCGCTCGGCGTGGCGCCGGAGGAGGCGTTCGTGATCGAGCCGACGCTCTCGCCCGCGCTGCGCCCGTTTCTGCCGCAAGGTCCCGTGCCGCGCACCCGCCGGCTGCTGGTCTATGGCCGCCCCGGCGTGCCGCGCAATTGCTTCCCGGCGGTGGTCGCCGGGCTGCGCGAATGGGCCGCCAGCTATCCCGGCGCGGCGCGGTGGGAAGTGATCTCGGCTGGCGCGCCGCATCGCCCGCTGGCGCTGGGGCATGGGGTGGAATTGCGCGCGGCGGGCAAATTGTCGCTCGACGATTATGCAGGGATGCTGCGCGGCACGGCGATCGGGCTATCGCTGATGGCCTCGCCGCATCCAAGCTATCCGCCGCTGGAAATGGCGCATTTCGGCGTGCTGACCGTCACCAACGATTATGCGTTCAAGGTGATGGCGCGGGCGCATGACAATATCGTCGCGCTTGAGGATATCCGCCCGGAAAGCATCGCGGCGGCGCTCACCGCGGCGTGCGCGCGGTTCGAGGCCGATCCGGCGGTTGGCGCAAATGGTCGATCGCACCGCCCCGCCTATCTGTCCGACGATCTTTATCCGTTCCTGCCGGCGCTCGCGGCGAAACTGGCGTTGCACTGGGGCGCGGGCGGCTGAGGCGGCGCTGACGCCTCAGGCCAGTCGTTGCGCCAGCGTGTCGCCGATCATCGTCGCGCGGCGATTCGCCTTTATTCCCAGCACCATGTCGCGCAGGAAGGCGGAAAGCACGTCGAACGACGATATGCCGTCGGTGCGGATGATCGAGGCGCGGACCAGCACGCCATCGGCGATATAGCCGTGCAGCGCCGTTTCGAACCGCGCCCAGCGCTGCTCGTTATAGGTTTGCGGCAGCATCTCGCCGAGCCGGGTCCAGTAAACGATGTCTTCGACGCGTGAGCCCATCTCGGCGGTCAGCATCACCGCCGGCACGGCGACGTTCGGCGTGATCGACAGCGGGAACAGCTTGCTCGCGGTGACGGCGAAGCCGGTCGCGGGATAGCATTTTTCCGGGCGATGAAGTTGCAGCACGTCGCTTTGCGACCGGCCGTAAGCGATCAGCATCATCACGTCCTGCTGCTGATCTTGGATCGTGCGGCGATAGGAGCGGGCGACCCGCTCGCTATACAATTTGGCGGCGAGGCTGTCGGCCATATCCGGCAGCACGATATCGCCGCCACCGCCTGCATCCCATCCGCTGAAATGCTGCGGGATGACGTTGGTGAGCTTCTCGTTTTCGGGCAGCAGCAGCCGCATCTTGCGCGGGCGCAGCCATTCGGCGGTGCCGAGCGCGGCGGCGCAGGCGCCGGCGAACATGAATTCGCGCCGTTCGATCATGCCGCGCCCTCCGCGCGGCGACGGGCCAGCAGCTTCTGCAACAGCCGGTCGATCAGGAAGATGCTGGCGATCGCGAATACGAACAGCACCAGCCCGGTGGTGACATGCATGAAGCCCTGCGCGACCGCATCGCCGTAATAATAGGTCAGCAGGATCAGCGCGATCACGCGCAGGATGTTCACGAACACCGCGACCGGGATAATCATCATCACGAGCAGCGCGGCATAGCGCCACGAGGCGCGGTGCATCAGATAGATATAGAACAGGCTGATCGCGATCAGCCCGGTGATCGAATTCATCCCGGCGCATGCGTCTTCGACCAGCAATTGATATTGCGCGATCGTCAGCGAAACGCCCGAGCGCTCGATCGGATAGCCCAGCGGCTGCAACACGCCGACCGCGGCATAGGATACGAACATGCGCAGCGGCGCGGTGAGATAGTCGATCACCCAGCCCGGCGGGGGGATGACAAAGGCGAGGTAGAACAGGGCGAACAGGTTGCGCCGCACCTCGGCAAGGCCGGCGACCTGCACCAGCGCGGTGACGAAAACGATATAGAGCGCGCCGACCTCGACGCTCAGGAAATCATAGGCGCGCCCGACGACGTAAAGCGGCAGCGCGATGATGAGCGGCAACAATGTGGCGCGCGGCTGGCGCACCCCTTTGTCGAGCACGATGCGATTGTAACTGAGCAGCCAGAGCCCGGTCGCCAGCACGATCGGGCCGTGCGCGCCGGCCTCGGTCGACCAAGCCTGACGGCCGAGGGTGATGACGGTCGGGATGGCGAGCAGGAGCAGGCCAAGCAGCATCGGCCAGTGCCGGCGCACGAAATCGCGCGTCGCCGATCCGCCCTCGCCCGGTGTTGCCCGCCCTCGCGCGCCCGCCTCAGCGTACATTGAGATAGGTTCCGATCACCTGCGACTTGTCGCTCTCCAGTTCCTCGATCAGGGTCCGCACGTCGCGTACATAGCTGCGATCGCGGCACGCGACGATCATCGCATAGCGCGTGACCGAGGCGATCCGCCGCACGTCAGCGAAATTATTCGCCGGCGGCGTGTCGATCAGCACGATATCGTAATCGCGGATGCAGCTTTCGATCAGCGATTTGAACTCCGCGCCGCTCAGCAATTCGGATGCGTCCTCACGCGGAGCGCCGGCGAACAGCAGCGACAGCCGTGGCAGCACATCGTCCTGCACCGCGTCGGAGAAGCCGATGCTGTGATCCGACAGGCAATCCGAGAGCCCGAACGGCGCTTCGCGCGGGGTGAAGAAAGCGTCGAGCCGCGGCGCGCGCATATTGCCGTCGATCAGCAGCACGCTGGCCCCGGTCTGCGCCAGCGCGACCGCGAGATTGGCGGTGACGAAGCTGCATCCACCGCCCGACGCAGGGCCGGCCATCGCCAGCGAGCGCCGGCCCTCGCGCAGATGCTTGGCGACGATATGCGCGCGCAGTACGCGGATCGATTCGGCCTGCACGCCGGTGGGGTCGCCCAGCGCGACGAGCGACGACGACAGCGTGAAGCGATCGTCGATCGGGATGCCCGGCGCGCCGGCATGATCGTCGCCGCTGGCGATCTGTTGGGAGATGTTCATGCGTCAGGCACCTTGCGCCAGCGTGGCGTCCTGATCGCCGCGCGACCAGCGGAACAGCCGGCGGCGTGGCGTTGGCTGCGGGGCGGGCGCCATCACACCGATGACGGGGATGCCGTCGATGGCGAGATCCTCGGGGCCACGCACGCGGCGCGCCAGCAGCTCGACCAGCAGCGACAGCAACAGGCCGAACAGCAGGCCCAGGATCAGCGACCCCGCGATCACCAGCGGCCAGCGCGGGAAGGACGGGGAGGTCGGCTCGGTCGCATTGCCCAGCAGCGTGAGGCCGGTGATGGTGGATTCGCTACGCTGCTGCTCGTCCGCCGCCTTCTGCAGCGTCTTCTGATATTGATCGCGCAGCACCGCGACATCAGCGGCGAGCTGCTGCGCCTCGGCGACCTTGCCGCGCTGCGCGAGCACCTTTTGCTGCTGTGCCGAATAAAGGCTCGCGATCGACGGGCCGGCGGCACCGCGCGTCACCGTCGGGCTGGAGGTGCGCGCCACCTGGGCGAGCGCATCGCGCTGCTTCTTCAGCGCGATCAGATCGGGGTTGTTCGGCCCAAGCACCTTTTCGGCGTTTGAGATCGACGCATCGACCTGCTCAAGCTGCGCCTGCGCGGGCGAAATGCCAGGGTTGAACGACATCTGCGCGGCGCTGGTGACGGGCTGGGCAGCGGCCAGGGCATTGAGCTTGGCGGTATCCGCGTCGACATTATTGTCCTGAAGGATGATTCCGTTGGCCTTTTCGAAATCGCTCTTCTTCTTCTCGGCGGCGTTGAGATCGGCGCGCACGCGATCGGCCTGCTTGCGGAACCAGGCGGCGTTCTCCATCGCATCGTCGCGGCGCAGTGCCAGCGTTTCGGCGACATAGGCGGTGCGCAGGGCATCGGCCACACGCGCGGCATTCGCCGGGCTGTCGCTGGTGAACTGGATCTCCATGATATTGGAGCCGTCGATCAGATCCGCGTGCGTATTGTCGGAGATGCGCTGCGCCAGCCACCGCCGGAAATCGCGCTTGTCGTTGCTCGATCGCTCGGCATAGGCCGCCGCCAATTGCGGCGATGAGGTCCAGCCGAGATCGTCGACCACCTTGCCGGTGATCCGATAGTCCTTGATGAGTTCGGTCTGCGTCTGGACATAGGCGCGCGCGAAATTCGATCCGATCATCTCGCCGGTGACGGGATCGGGCTTCACCAGATCGAGGATGAGCCGCGAATTCCCCTCGTAACGCGGGGGAAGCAGGCTCGCCACGAACATCGCGCCGAGGAAGCAGGCGAGCGTCGTCAGGATGGTGATCCATCGGCGCACCCACAGGATACGAAAGAATTGTACGAAACTCATAACCAGCGCTCCCTCGGCGGCCTTCTCAGAAGAAGCGTTCGCCGATGACGATCGTGTCGCCGTTTTTCACCATGTCGGAAAGGTCCATGTGGTTGACCTCTTTCCCGTCGCGGAACAGCTTGATCTTCTTTTCCGATCCGCGCGGAGTGAGCCCGCCGCTGCGCGCGATCGCCTTGCGCAGCGACATGCCGCGATCAATGCGATACGAGCCGGGCTGCGCGATCTGGCCGTAGATGTAATAGGTCGGCGCGGTTGCCACGAAGATCTTGTCGCCGGGCTCGACGAAAATATCCTTGTCGGGGCCGCCGCTGGCGATCTCGTTCATCTCGAACGAATATTCCTGGCCCGAGGCGCGGCGGACCTGGATATCGTCGGCGGCGGTCGGGCGCAGCCCGCCGACGCGCGCGATGATTTCCGACAGGCGATAGGCGCGATCCACCGGCACCAGCCCCGGCGTGCCCACCTCGCCCAGCACCGTCACATAGCGCGCGGTATAGCTGGCGACGATCACGCTGACCACGGGATCGGTGTAGAACCCGCCCTGCTGGAGCCGCCGACGCACCTCCTCTCGCAACTGGAGCACCGTCTTGCCCTCGGCAGGGATTGATTTGATATAGGGTAGCTGGATCGTGCCATCCACCTGGACCTGCACGCGCGACTTGAATTCCTCGCGCCCCAGCACCGAGACTTCCACCACGTCGCCCACGCCCAGGACATAGCCGTCGGCAAGGCTGTTCTGCTGCTTGTCGGCGGCGGCGGGCGCGGCGGCGGTCGCCGCTGGCGGCGGCGGGGGCGGCGCCTTCTGCGCGAGCGCGACGCCGGGGCCGATCGCCAGCCAGGCGATTAGGATCAGGGAGAGATGGCGGAGGAGGCGGCGTATCTGCGGCATGGTCTTGCGTTTTCTCGGATCAGAGTGCGATTGAAGTGCGGAGCCCGATGAAATAGCTGTGATAGTTATAAATTGTGTTATTGGTCTCGCGGTCCTGATAGCCGCCGTATAGCGTATAGGTGAGCCGCTGCGACGGAATGAAGCTCAGCGACGCGGTAAGCCGGTGGTTGAGCGAGTTGGCCAGTACCGGGCCGAACACGCCACCCGATCCGTTATAGCGCACCTTGTCGATCGAGCCGCTGACGTTGGCCTTCAGCCGGTCGCTGAACGCATAGTCGGCACCCAGCGAATAGCTGCGGTTGACCTGATAGAGCGAATCGGTGCCAAGCGAGGGCGAGATGTCGCGCGATGTGTTCGCGTTCACGCGAAGATCGGGGCTGGGCGACATCGCCAGCCCGACATTCCATCCGAAGCCGTTGAAATCCCGCGCCGCGGAGCCGCTGTCCGGGCGCACCATCACATAGGAGACGCCCGCCGATCCGGTCAGCGTCGACCCGATCGAACGCTGCGCGTTGAGCGCGACGCGTCTGGTGGAAAAGTCGCCGGGGCCGAATATCGCCGGGCGATCCGGATAGGATGTGTCCTGCTTCGTCACGCGCAGCGCAAGCTCGCCATAGATCGGATCGCCATAAGCGACGCCCGCGCCATAGGTGTTCGAGCGATAGTTTGAGATGCGACGCAGCGGCTCGCTGTTGTTGCCGGCGGTATGGGCCGCGGTGATAAGCGGTCGCAGCCCGTAACTGTCACCGCATTGCACTTCGCCGGCGTAGCTCTGCGTGGTCTGGGTGTTGCGGACGCTGCGCCTGCCGGGGATGTCGATCGGGACGATATCGCCAAGGTCGCTTTGCGCCCGCGAGATGCTTGGCTGCAGATTGATGACGCACGGGCCGCCGACCAGCGCGAGATCGGCGTCGAAGCCGAGTCGCTCGCGGTTCAGCTCCTTGTTGCGGCGATAGAAATCATAACCGCCACTGGCATTGAGCGTCAGCGAGTTGCGGCCAAGCGTCTTGCTGATCGACACGCTGAGGCTGGGGGTGGCGCGTTCGTCGGATTGCCGCCCGTTGGCGAGAATCAGCCCGGCGGAGCGCGCGGCGTTGCTGTCGTAGCTGACATCCAGCCCCGCGTTGACGTGGATTCCCTCCTGCGCCGGGTCCACGGCTTGCGCTGCGGCGCCGCTGGCGGCGATCAGCGCCGTCGCCGCACCCAGCACGGCGGCGCCTGCGCGGATTCCGCGCGCGTGCGGGGTGCGAACGACGGCCCTCATGCTCAGTTCGCCTTGGCTGGCGCCGGTGCGGCGCCCGCCTTCGCGGCGGCGGGCGCCGCCTGCGGCTTGTATTGCGGATTGATGTTCACCTTCGCCTCGCCCTGCTTGATGATCTGGGCGAATTGCTCGCGCACGATGTTCTGCGCGCGCTGGTTGGTGAGGATCTGGGTGGCGATCTGGTTCGCCTCGTTGCCCGAGAAGGGCTGCGACTGGCGTTCGCGAATGCGCGCCACCATCACCCCGCCGTTGTTCGGCAGAATGAACACGTCGTTGATCTTCAGATCGGCGATCTGCTTGGCGGCTTCCGGCGGGATGGTCATCGGGTCGATCACCGCCGCGCTGCGGCGATATTCGATGTTGTTCTTGTCGAGCAGCGCGGTGATTTCTTCCATCGTCTTGAGCGGGCCGAGTTGCTGGACAAGCTCGGGCTTGACCGGGCCGACGATGACCTGATCGACCGAGACGAGCTGGCGCTGGGCAAATGCCTGCGGATTATCGCGGACATAAGCGGCGGCCTCGTCCGGCGACACCTTCGGCAGGTTGGCGCGCACGCTTTGTTCCAGAAGCTGGATCAGCGCCATATCGCGCGCCTTCTGGAGGAGGATCGCCGCCGCGGGCGTCTTGTCCAGCCCGCGCTCCACCGCCGCGTCGGCGAGTATCTTGCGGTTGACGATCGACTGAAGCGCCGCCGGCTGCGCGCGTTCGCTGGCGCTCGGATCGCCCGCGAGCGGGCCGAGTTCGAGCCGCACTTCGGAGGCGGTGATTTCCTTGCCGTCCACCGTCGCCGCGACCTGGCCGGTCGGCGGGGCGCCGTTGGCCGCTCCCTTGCCGCAACCCGCGAGCGCCGCGCAGGCGAACAACACGGTGATAGAGCCGCTTTTCTTCAGCATGTCTCTTTTATTCCCCCAAAATGACGCGAGCGTTGTGGTTTATAGCCGTAATTCTATGGTGATGATAGGACTTGGAAGTTGATACTTGATGAAACTTCCCGCCAGCGGCAGGCCGTCGCCACGCTCGCCGGTCCCGGCGCGGTACGTAGCGGGGGCGGACGCCTGAACAAAGCGCTCGACCGACACCGCCCGGCTTGGCTATCGCTTCCCGCATGAGCATGGCGCCGCCTTCCGAACCTGTGCCCGAGGTGACGGTGATTGTCGTCAGCTACAACACGCGTGAGTTGACGTTGCGCGCGGTGGAGACGCTGCTCGCCAATGCCGGCCCGGTCGCGATGCGCGTGGTGGTGTTCGACAACGCTTCGGCCGATGGCAGCGCGGAAGCGGTGGCGGCGGCGTTTCCCGGCATCGAAACGATCGCCCACCCGGAAAATATCGGCTTCGCGCGCGCCAACAATCTCGTCGCGCAAACCGTGACGACGCCGTGGCTGTGCCTGCTGAACCCGGATACCGAGACCCACCCGCACGCCATCGCCAACCTGCTCGCCTTCGCCAAGGCCCGCCCGCAGGCCGGCGTCACCGGCGGGCGCACGGTGTTCCCGGATGGCTCGCTCAACCCCGCCTCGTGCTGGCGGCGGATCACGCCGTGGAGCCTGTTCACCCAGACGACGGGGCTGGCGCGCGCCTTCCCGCGCTCCTCGCTGTTCAATCCGGAGGCGATGGGCGGCTGGCGGCGCGATAGCGTGCGCGAGGTGGATATCGTCGTCGGGTGCTTCCTGATGATCTCCACCGCGCTGTGGCGCGAACTGGGCGGATTCAACCGGCGCTATTTCATGTACGGCGAGGATGCCGATCTGTGCCTGCGCGCCCGCGCGCTCGGCTATCGCCCGATGATAACGCCCGATGCGCAGATCATGCACCTCGTCGGCGCATCCACCCGCAAGCGCGGGGACAAGATCGTCGCGGTGATGCGCGCCAAGGCGACGCTGGTGCGCGATCACTGGCCGGCATGGCTCGCGCCGCTGGGCATCGCGCAATTGTGGCTGTGGGGGCTGGCACGGCGCATCGGCGCCGGGCTTTCGCGCGATCCCGACGAGCGCGCGCGGCTGATGCAGATCTGGCGGAATCGGCGCGACTGGCTCGCCGGTTACTGACGGGGGGACGCGATGCCCCCCCTC
The DNA here is from genome assembly GCF_937871615.1 of uncultured Sphingomonas sp. GTDB lineage: Bacteria > Pseudomonadota > Alphaproteobacteria > Sphingomonadales > Sphingomonadaceae > Sphingomonas. Next base: position 98,331 of record NZ_CALMPA010000013.1, read on the forward strand.
ATCGTGCATGTCAGCGCGGATTATCCCGATGCCGCGCAGCCGGTAAAGACGCGGGTGATCGCGGCGCTGGTGGAGGGGACGGCGCGGGATTTCACGCACCGCGTCTATTCGCTCAATCGCATCGCCGCGCCGCGCGGGTGGCGCAGGCCGGGGCTGGTGGAGCCGGTGGCGGATGACGGCACGGTGGCGAGCTGGCGCTATGTCGCCCCCGCGCGCGGGTTGTTCCTCGCCGCCGCGATGGAACGCGTGGCCGATGCGATCCTCGCCGATCTGCGCGGGCGCGGCATCGCGCCCGCAGCGATCCACGCGCACAAGCTGAGCGTGGAGGGGCTCGCCGCACGGCGCGTCGCGGAGCGGCTCGGCATACCTTTTCTGCTGACATTGCAGGGCAATAGCGATCAGAAGATCGTCCGCATCCGGCGCGATCTTCATGCGGCCTATCGCCGGTTGTGGCATGATGCGGCGGCGGTGATCGCGTTCGCGCCGTGGATCGCGCGCTGGTGCGCGCGGCGATTCGGCGCGCGCGCCGGGCCGGTGATCGACCTGCCGTGCATCCCCGCGAGCGAAGCGGTGATCGCGCCGCGCGCGACGCGGGCGGCGATCGGTACCGCCTTTCACCTCATGCACTGGCGCAACAAGAATATCGCCACGCTGGCGCGTGCGACCGCGCTATCACGGGGAGGCGCGCTGGAGATCGCCGGCGGTGGCGACGCGGCGAGCGCGGCGGCGGTGGATCGCGCGCTTGCTCATGCGGGGGTGAGCGGGATCGCGCGGCGCATCGGGGCGCTCACGCCCGCCGATCTCCAGCGATGGATGAACAGTTGCGCGGTTTTCGCGCTGCCCTCGCGCCGGGAAAGCTTCGGGCTGGTGTTCATCGAGGCGCTGTTCGCCGGATGCCCGATCGTCTATCCGCGCGGCGCGGCGGTGGACGGCTGGTTCGACGATTGCCCGTTCGCGATCGGCGTCGACGCGCGCGATCCCCGCGCGGTGGCGCGGGGGATGGACATGCTGATCGTGGAGAATGACGTGCGCAAACAGGCGCTCGCCGAGTGGCAGCAAAGCGGCGCGGCGGCGCGATTCGGTCGCGATGCGATCCTCGCGGGCTATCGCGACGCGCTGATGCGGGTGGTGCGATGAGCGGCGGGGCCGATCCCCGCCTGCCGACGATCTGCCTCGCCGCATCGGGGGGCGGGCATGTCCGCCAGATCCTCGACTTGAAGCCGGTGTGGGAGAAATATCCGCGCTTCTTCGTGACCGAGGATACCGCGCTCGGCCGCTCGATCGCCGAGGAGGAGGAAACGCATTTCGTCCCGCATTTCGCGATCGGGCAGGCGCGGCTCGGGCGCCCGTGGACGATGATCGCCGAGGCGTGGCGCAGCGTGTTTCGCTCATGGCGGATCATCGCGCGGCGGCGCCCGGACCTGTTCATCACCACCGGCGCCGGTTCGCAATTGTTCGTCATGCTGTTCGCCCGGCTCACCGGCGCGCATGTGATCCTGATTGATTCGTTCGCGCGCTTCACCCGCCCGTCGGGCTTCGCGCGGCTGGCGGGGTGGATCGCGCATGTGCGAATCGCGCAATCGGCGGAAAGCGCGGCGCAGTGGCGCGGCGCGCTGGTGTTCGATCCGTTCCGCACGCTCGATGGCCCGCCGCCGGAGAAAGAGCCGTTGCTGTTCGCGACGGTCGGCGCGACGCTGCCGTTCGACCGGCTGGTGCGGCTGGTCGAGGAGGCGCACGCCGCCGGCGAGATTCCGCAGCGCATCGTGCTCCAGCGCGGGGTTGGCGGGCAGCAGCCGGCAACGCTCGCTTCGGTCGAAACGCTGCCGTTCGGCGAGGTGCGCGAGCTGCTCGAACGTGCCGATATCGTGGTGTGCCATGGCGGCACCGGCTCGCTGATTACCGCGCTCCGCGCGCATTGCCGGGTGATCGCGGTGCCGCGGCTGTTCGCGCTTGGCGAACATTATGACGATCATCAGGCCGAAATCACCGCCGCTTTCGCCGAACGCGGGCTGATCGAGGTGGTGGGCGCCGACGAGCCGCTCGGCCCCGCGCTCGATCGCGCGCGCCGCCGCCAGCCGGTGGCGGCGACCACCGATCCATCGGCGCTGATCGCCTATCTCGATGGGGTGGCGGCGGGAATGATCCGCTGATTGTCCACGCGCCGGCTTGCATGGACGCCGTTAACGGGCCATTTCCTCAATCCGGGTAAGACGGGGGCGATTGCTACAACACGTCAGACGGGTAACCCACCATGTCGATTGTCGATTCGCGTAACCAGAGGTGACAGATGGAAACCCCGTTCGATTGGTTGACGCTGATGGTGTTCACCGGGCTGGTGGTGCTGCTGCTGCAGCGTTCGGCTGCGGAAAATCCCGTCGACAAGCTGTGGCAATATGCGCCGCCGGCGATCGGCTGCGCGATCGTCAACTATCTCGGCAACGAGGGATATGTGGCGATCGCGATCATCGGGCTGGTCGCGGTGATCGCCTATATCTATTACGTGCTGCGGCCGAAGATCAGCTTCTGATCCCGGCCCTGGCGCTAGGCGCCGCCCCTCGCGCCGCGGATCGCTCCACGGCCCTGTTCCCGCCATTCCGGAGCGCGTGATGATCTGGACCCGTTTTTTCAGTTTTCGATCCGCCCGCCGGCCTGTCGAGCAACCCGCAGCGCCGCTGGCCGCCGCGGCGGTTCGCCAGGGGCCGATGATCCGCCGCGCGTCCGAACTGCCCGAGGGCGAGGGGCCGGAGGCGCTGCCGCGTTTCCGCAGCAGCGCGAGCGATACCGGGCGCGCGACGCGTGGCGAGCGCAATCCCAATCAGGCCCGCCTCAAGCTGCAACAGGCGTTCACGCCGTCGCAGCCGGTGCAGGATGCGAAGCGTTTCGCCGGGCGCAAGGAAACGCTTGCGGCGGTGATCCGCGCGGTGGAGGAGCAGCATCTCCACTCCGTGATCTTCGGCGATCGCGGCATGGGCAAAACCTCGCTACTCCACGTCTTTTCGCGCCTGGCACGCGAGGCGCGCTATATCGTGCGCTATACCTCGTGCAGCGAAACTTCCGAGTTCGATCCGGTATTCCGTGCCTGCGCCGCCGATATCCCCCTGCTCTATCACAGCGATTTCGATCCCACGTCGGAAGCGGCGGAGCGCGGTGGCACGCTGGCCGATCTGTTGCCCGAAACCCCGGTGACGCCGGTGCAGCTCGGTGAGATTTTCGCGCGCGTTTCCGGCACGCGGGTGCTGCTCGTGCTCGACGAGTTCGATCGTGCCCATTCGGCGGAGTTCAAGCGCTCGATCGCGGAATTGATAAAGAGCCTGTCGGATCAGTCGGCCCGCGTGCAGATCGTCATCGCCGGTGTGGCCGGGAACCTTTCGGAGCTGTTCGAACATATTCCCTCGATCCGCCGCAACGTCATCGGCATTCCGGTGACGAACATGAACGAGGAGGAGGTGCGCGAGATGCTGAGCATCGGCGAAACCACCTCGGGGCTGACGTTCGCGGAGGAAGCGCGGCGCACCGTGATCGAGGCGGCGCAAGGCTCCCCCTATGTCGCCGGGTTGCTCGCCCAATATGCCGCCAGCAGCACGCTCGATCGCGAGCAGGAAGTGGTGGAGCTGCACGATGTGCGCGTCGCGATCGGGCGGGTGATGCAGGAATCGAAGGTGCGCCTCTCGCCGCGCAGCCAGTTCCACCTCAATCTGCTGTTGTCGATGTCAACGCCGGCGGCGATGGGGCCGATCGCGCAGGAAGGGTTGCGCGCGTTCGGGCTGGTGAATGCCGCCGCTGCCGGGGATGCCGATCGCGCCGCGCTGATCGCCCAGGCGGTGGAGGCGCGCGTGCTCATCCCCGATAATTCCCACGGCGCGGACAATTTCCGCTTCGCCGATGATGCGATCGCGCTCTATCTCTGGCTGGCGCGGTGCGCGGGATGATCTGACGCGGCGATATCGCGCCTTGCTCGGGGCCGCGCGCCTTTGGCTGACCGGCGAGCCACCGTTCACATGGTTATTCGAGGTTCCACGATGTCATCGACCCCAGCCGCGACAGCCGATGCCGATATCGCCGGGCCGGAAGCCGCCATCGGCATGGCGACGGCGACGGCGACGGGCGTGCCGCAACTGTCGATCATCTCCCCGGCGTATCACGAGCGGGACAATATCCGCCCGCTGGTGCTGGCGATCGCCGCGGCGATGCAGGGCGCGCGCTGGGAATTGATTATCGTCGATGACGACAGCGGCGATGGCACGATCGACGAGGTGTTCGCGGTCGCGCACGAAGGCTATCCGGTGCGCTGTATCCGGCGGATCGGGCGGCGCGGCCTTGCCTCGGCGGTGGTCGAGGGCGCGCTCGCGGCGACCGCGCCGGTGATCGCGGTGATCGACGCTGATCTCCAGCATGACGAGCGGCTGCTGCCGCAGATGCTCGCGCTGATCGCCGAGGGAGGCAGCGATCTGGTCGTCGGCAGCCGCCATGTCGAGGGCGGCAGCGTTGGGGACTGGTCGAAGGATCGTCAGGCGATGAGCGGTTTCGCCACTTGGTGCGCGAATATCGTGATCGGCACCGGCATCAGCGATCCGATGAGCGGCTTCTTCGCGATCCGCCGCGATGTGTTCCACGCCTGCGTCCACGATCTGTCGCAACAGGGCTACAAGATCCTGCTCGACATCATCAGCTCCGCCCCGCGCGAGCTGAAGATCACTGAAATCCCCTATGTCTTCCGCAATCGCACGCAGGGCGAGAGCAAGGTCGATCTGATGATTATGCTGGAATTCCTGTTCCTGCTGATCGAGAAAGTGACGCGCGGGCTGGTGCCGCCGCGTTTCGTGCTGTTCTCCGCCGTCGGCGGGCTGGGGCTGTTGTTCCACCTCGCCGTGCTCCAGGCGTTCAAGGTGGCCGGCAGCACGTTCCTGGTGGCGCAGACCGCCGCGACGATCTCGGCTATGACGCTCAATTATGTGGTCAACAATTCAGTCACTTATCGTGCGCAGCGGTTGCGCGGCGGGCGGTTCGTCATCGGCTATTTCATATTCTGCCTGGTCTGTTCGATCGGCGGCATCGCCAATATCGGCGTCGCCGATCTGGTGCTGGCGGGGGATGGCAATTGGGCGCTCGCGGGGATCGCCGGCGCGCTGATGAGCGCGGTGTTCAACTTCGGTGTCGCGACGCAGTTCGTCTGGACGCAGCGGCGGCGCACCCGGCGCCCGCTGGTGAACCGCCGCGCCACCGCCGCCTGATCGCCGCCGCGCTCAATAGGCGCGGGGGTGGACGATCACGCGAATGGTGTTGGCGATGATCGAAATGTCACGCGAGAGCCGCCAGCCGTCGATATATTCGAGATCGGCCTGAAGCCGCTTTTCGAGATCGGATTGCTCGTGCGTCGCGCCGCGATAGCCGCGAATCTGCGCCAGCCCGGTGATGCCCGGTTTCAGCGTGTGGCGCAGCCAGTATTTCTGCGTCACTTCCCAGAACAATTTATCCCCGGCGAGCGATCCCAGCGCATGGGGGCGCGGGCCGACGATGCTCATGTCGCCCTTCAGCACGTTGAACAATTGCGGCAGCTCGTCGATGCTCGTCTTGCGGATGAAACGGCCGACGCGGGTGACGCGATCGTCGTCCGGCGTTGCGGAGCGATTGCCGTCGAAATCGCTCGCCTGCACCTTCATGCTGCGGAATTTCATGATCTTGAACGGCTTGTTGTCGCGGCCCAGCCGGGTCTGCGCGAACAGCACCGGGCCGCGGCTGTCCAGCTTGATCGCGATCGCGACGAGCAGCAGCAACGGCGCCAGCAGCACCACCGCCGCGCTCGCCATCACCAGATCCATCGTGCGCTTCTTCGTCCGCGCGCCAAGCGACATCGGCCCGCGCGCGACGACGATCGTATCGCGCCCGTGATAGCGCCCCACCCCGATCGCGCCGAGCGGCGTTTCGCCCTCCAGCAGCACTTCGGCGGTGACGCTATAGGCCTTCATCAGCAACGCCCATTGCCGGCGCCGCTCCTCGATCGTCGCGACGACGACGCGATCGAAGGGGCCGACCAGCGCGGCGAGGCGCGCGAGCATGTTGGGATCGTTGAGATCGGGGCGAAATCCGGCGGCCTGCGCATCGAACACGTGATAGGCGCCGGGCCTGGGCGGCACGCCGTCGACGATCAGCAATTCGCCCACCAGCCCGCCGGGCACGGGGCTGACGAAGCACATCGCGAAGATCAGCCGGCCAAGGGCGATGAACAGGATGCTGCAAACGATCGCCACGCCAAAGGCGACGCGCGAGACGAGCGGCCCGGCATATTGGAAGAAGATCAGCAAGGCGACCGCGCTCGTCGCCATGATGAACGCGGCCAGCGCGCGGCGGATGGATTCGGAAAGACGCTCCAGCGCGATGCGCGAGATCGCCCCGTTGCGTGCCGCGAAGATCAGATGGATCGGCAGGATCAGCCAGCTCAACACGATCCCGTTGGGCGCAAGCCAGCGCCAGTCGCGAAGCATCCGCCCCACCGAAAAGCCCGCGCGGATCGCGGCGATGTCGCACAATATCAGCCCGATAAAGAGCAATCCGCGAATATTGCGCTTGTTGAGGCTGATCGCGTTGGGCAACCCGTTCGCCGGGGCCTTTTCAACGGCTCTCTGCCTCGTCACGCCAGCACTCCACTTTTCGGGGCGTGAACATGCCGCCCGGCGAGGTCGCCCGGTGGCATATCCTCCCTTAACGCATTGTTGCGGCGATCTGTCGCCGCGTGCGCCCCTTCCCTTAATCGAAAAGGGTTTATGGCGAGTTTGCGAGGAATCGCAACCAATCACCTGACGTGAACGGGATATGTCGCGCTACGAAGCGGCTGACGCGATGCACCACCTGCGGCGTTGTTGCGCGCGGCTTTGCGCCTTACGGTCCGCAGCGGAATGCGCCGCTGGATCGTTCTTGTCGTAGCCCTGGCGGGGCTGGCCGCGCTCGCGGGGCTAGGGCTGCGCAACGCGCGGGCGGACCCGGTGGTGCGCACCGCCGCGATCGCGCTCCCGGATTGGCCCGATGGCGCGGCGCCGGTGCGGGTCGCGTTGCTCAGCGATCTGCATTTCGGCAATCTCGCGACGGATGAGGCACGGCTCGCGCGCGTGGTGGCGCTCACCAACGCGCAGCGGCCCGATATCGTGTTCATCGCCGGCGACATATTGGCGGGCTATCGTGATGCGGACGCGCGTGCGCGCGCCGCCCCGGTCGCGCATATCCTGCATGGTTTGCGCGCGCCGCTTGGCGTGTTCGTCGTGTTCGGCAATCACGACGATGCCGGCGGCGGCGCGGTGCCGCGCGCGCTGGCCGGGGCGGGGCTGGGCGCGACGCAGAATGTCGCGGTCCGCGCCGGCCCGCTGGCGCTCGGGCTGTCGGGGGACACGTCCGCGGGCACGGCGCGGCTCGGGCCGGTCTATGTCGGGCTGGACAAATTGCGCCGTCGGGTGGCGCTGGCGACGGTGTTCGTCACCCATTCGCCGGATCTGATGCAGTTCCTGCCCACCGATCATGCGTTGCTGCTCGCCGGGCACACCCATTGCGGGCAGATCGTCCTCCCGCTGATCGGCCCGCTCATCAACGTCTCGCGGGTTTCGGGCAATCTCTATCGTTGCGGGCTGATCCGCGCGGGCGGGCGCATTCTGGTGGTGAGCGCGGGGATCGGCACCAGCAACGTCCCGCTGCGATTTGGCGCGCCGCCCGATCTGTGGCTGCTGACGCTCGGCCCTGAGGTCCGCTCTAACCGATGAGCAGCCCGGCGAGCGCCGCCGACATCAGATTGGCGAGGCTGCCCGCCAGCAGCGCGCGGATGCCGAGCTTGGCGATCATCGGCCGCTGATTGGGCGCGAGGCTGCCGGTCACCGCCATCTGGATCGCGATCGACGAGAAATTGGCGAAGCCGCACAAGGCAAAGGTGATGATCGCCACGGTGCGCTGGCTCAACTGCCCCTGCTGTTCGCCGAGCGAGATATAGGCGACGAATTCGTTGAGCACGATCTTCTGCCCGAACAGGCCGCCCGCGATTCCCGCCTCGTTCCACGGCACGTTGAGCAGGAACATGACGGGCGCGAAGACATAGCCGAGCAGCCCCTGGAAGCTGAGCGAGGGAAAGCCGAACCATCCGCCGATCCCGCCCAATATGCCGTTGGCGAGCGCGACCAGCGCGACGAACGCCAGCACCATCGCGCCCACCGCCACCGCGAGCCGCACGCCGGTCTGCGCGCCCTGCGCGGCGGCCATGATGAGGTTGGCGGGTTTCTCCTCGTCGTGCGTCGCCTGCGGCATCGGCTCGCCGGGGGTGCCCTCGGGTGCCTCTCCGCTGAAACGCGCCTCGGCGAGCGCGAGCTGGCGATCCTCCGCGCTCATGTCGCCCAGCGGCAGTTCGCCCTCCGCCGGTTCGCGGCGATCGGGCATGATGATCTTCGCCATCAGGATGCCGCCGGGTGCCGCCATGAACGAGGCGGCGAGGAGATATTCGATCCTGATCCCCATCGAGGCATAGGCGGCGAGGATCGTGCCGGCGACGCCCGCCATGCCGCTCGTCATCACCGTGAACAATTGCGGCGGCGTCAGCCCGGCGAGATAGGGCCGGATCACCAGCGGCGATTCGGATTGGCCGACGAAGATGTTCGCCGCCGCGCACAGGCTTTCCACCTTGCTCGTGCCGATCACCCGCTCGATCGCGCCGCCGATCCAGCGCACGACGAGTTGCATGATCCCCAGATGGTAGAGGATCGAGACCAGGGCTGCGAAGAAGATGATTACCGGCAGCGCCTGAATCGCGAAATTCTTGCCGAGCGGATCGTCCGCCAGCTTGCCGAACAGGAAGGCGGTGCCGGCATTGGCATAGGAGAGCAGGTTCGCCACCCCGCCCGACAGGAAGGCGAGCGCATGGCGCCCCCATGGCACGTAAAGCACCAGCACCGCGATCCCCGCCTGAAGCGCGAAGGCGGCGCCCACCACGCGCAGGCGGATCGAGCGCCGGTCAGTCGACAGCAACACCGCGATCAGCAGGATCACGACGATGCCGGCAATGCCGATGAGGAAACGATTCATGGATACCCGCGTGATTGTGAAAAGACGCGGCCCCCCGCGTGGACGCGCATAATTGCACGCGCGCCACCGGCCTGCCAGCCCCTTGCGCGCGCGCCGCCGTCACCCCTCCCGCAGTGCGCCGGGGGAGGGGTTTGCGGCTGGATCAGATGAACAGTTCGGCGAGGAAATCCTGCATCGCCTTCCAGCTCCGCCGGTCCGCGCGCGCGTCATAAGCGATGCCGGGCGAGGTTTTCGCGCCCTTCAGCTCGATATCGGTGAAGGCATGGGCGGCATTGCCGTAAGCGTGGATCTGCCAGTCCGCCCCGCTGTCGGTCAGTTCCTTGCCGAGCGCGGTGACCGCCTCGGGTGGTGCGATCGGATCGTCCCAGCCATGGCACACCAGCAGCTTCGCCGCGATCGGTGCTACATTGGCGTAATCCGGCCGGTCGTAAACGCCGTGGAAGCTCACCGCGCCCAGGATGTCGAGCCCGGCGCGCGCCATGTCGAGCGCGCATTTGCCGCCGAAGCAATAGCCGAGCGCCGCCGTCTTCCCCGCATCGACATGGCCGAAGCCCTTTAGCACGTTCAGCGACGCGGCGAGGCGATCGCGCAACAGCGCGCGATCGGCGTTCAGCTCGTTCATATATTCGGCGACATTGTCCGATTCGCGCGTCTTGCGGCGGCCCTGGCCGAACACGTCGCAGACGAAGCCGACATAGCCGAGCTTGGCGAGATTCTCCGCGTTTACGGTGTCGCTTTCCTTCTGGCCGAGCACATTGGGGATGACGAGCACGCCGGGGCGGGGCGTCTCCACCTCGTCTTCATAGGCGATCACACCTTCGAACGGGCCGCCGGGGCCATCATACACCAAGGTCTGCCTGACGATCGCCACGATATTCTCTCCACGGTTGCCGGATATGCGCAAGTCGCTACAGACCAGCCGCGTCTGTAGCAAGGAGAGCCAATGCCCCGCCTCGTCCTGATCCGCCACGGCCAGTCGGCGTGGAACCTTGAAAACCGTTTCACCGGCTGGTGGGATGTCGACGTGACCGAAAAGGGCGCCGCCGAAGCGCGCGCCGCCGGCGAACTGATGGCCGCGAAGGGCCTCGATTTCGACATGACCTTCACCTCGCTCCAGACGCGCGCGATCAAGACGCTGAACCTCGCGCTGGAGGCGATGGGGCGGCTGTGGTTGCCGACGGAGAAGGACTGGCGGCTGAACGAGCGCCATTATGGTGGCCTCACCGGGCTGGACAAGGCCGAGACCGCGGCGAAACATGGCGACGAACAGGTGCATATCTGGCGCCGCAGCTTCGATGTGCCGCCGCCGCCGCTCGACGCGGGCAGCGCCTATGATCTGAGCGGCGACCGGCGTTATGCCGGCATCCCCGTCCCCGCGACGGAAAGCCTGAAGGATACGATCGCGCGCGTCCTGCCTTATTGGGAAGCGCGGATCGCCCCGGCGCTGCGCGACGGGCAGCGCGTGCTGATCTCCGCGCATGGCAATTCGCTGCGCGCGCTGGTCAAGCATCTCAGCAACATTCCTGACGACGAGATCACCGGCCTCGAAATCCCCACCGGCCAGCCGATCGTCTATGAGCTGGACGCCGCGCTGAACGCGACCGATCGCTATTATCTGAGCGAGCGCTGAGCGTGGCGCGCGCCGCTCGCCTGATATCGGTGGCGGCGCTCGGCGCGCTGGCGCTGGCCGCGCCGCTTGCGGCGCGATCGCATGACGGCGCGCGCAAGGCGATGGTCGCGGCGATCAGGGCGTCGGTGCATCGCGCCTCGCCCGATGCCGATAACGCCGAACTCGCCCGCGTGCTCGCGGTGATGGCAGAGGTGCCGCGCGAGGCGTTCGTCCCGGCGGCGGAGCGCAGGCAGGCGCTGGCCGATCTGTCGCAGCCGATCGGCGACGGGCAGACGATTTCCGCGCCGTCGATCGTCGCGGTGATGACCGCCGCCGCCGCGCTGCCGCCCCATGCCAATGTGCTCGATGTCGGCACCGGCTCGGGCTATCAGGCGGCGGTGCTGGCGCGGCTCGCCGATCATGTCGCGTCAGTCGAGATCATGCCCGATCTCGCCGCGGCGGCGCGCGAGCGGCTGGCGAAGCTCGGCTATGCCAATGTCGAGGTGCGCAGCGGAGACGGCTTTGCCGGCTGGCCGGAGCGCGCGCCGTTCGACGCGATCATCGTCGCGGCGGGCAGCGATAAGGTGCCCCAGCCGCTGCTCGATCAGCTCAAGGTCGGCGGGCGGCTGGTGATGCCGGTCGGCGCCACCTGGGCGAGCGAGCAATTGCTCGTCGTCACCAGGACCGGGCCGGGCACGACGACGCGCTGCTCGCTCGGCTGGACGATGTTCGTGCCGCTGACCGGCCAGGGCGCGCGCGACGAGCGGGTGCGCGGCGGGATTTATGACGGCTCCATTCCCGGTTGTTACGCGGCCCCCGTGGTCGCCCCGATGTTCGTCCCCGCGAAGGATGCCGCGCGCTGAACCCGGCAATCGGGGCATTGCCCTTGCGCGCGATGGCCGCTAACCGCTCGCAATGGCGCACGTCGGTATCATCATGGGCTCCACCTCCGATTGGGAGACGATGCGACACGCAGCCGACGTGCTGGACGCGCTGGGCGTCGCGCACGAAACGCGCGTGGTTTCCGCGCATCGCACGCCGCAGCGGCTGTATGATTATGCGAGCGGCGCGGCGGATCGCGGCATCCGCGTCATCATCGCGGGCGCGGGGGGCGCTGCGCATCTTCCCGGCATGGCCGCGTCGATGACGCATCTGCCGGTGCTGGGCGTGCCGGTGGAATCCAAGGCGCTGAAGGGCATGGATAGCCTGCTTTCGATCGTGCAGATGCCGGGCGGGATTCCGGTCGGCACGCTGGCGATCGGCAAGCCCGGCGCGACCAACGCGGGGCTGATGGCCGCCGCGATCCTCGCGCTGGGCGATTCCGCGCTGGAGGCGCGGCTCAAGGCGTGGCGCGCGGCGCAGACCGATGGCGTGGCGGATACGCCGCAATGACGATCCTTCCCCCCGGTTCGACGATCGGCATCCTTGGCGGCGGGCAGCTTGGCCGGATGCTGGCGTCGGCGGCGGCGGAGCTTGGCTATCGCGTCGATGTGCTGGCGCCCGATCGGGAGAGTGTCGCCGCGCAGACCGCCTCGTCGCTGATCCGCGCCGATTATCATAACCGCATCGTGCTCGCCGATTTCGCCGAGCAATGCGATGTCGTGACCTACGAATTCGAGAATATCGCGGTCGAGCCGGTGGCGTGGCTGGCGGGCAAGGTGCCGGTGCACCCCTCGCCCGCGTCGCTGCGCGTGGCGCAGGACCGGATCGCGGAAAAGAGCTTCGTCGAAAAGCTTGGCGGGCGCCCGGCGAAATGGGCGGCGGTGAACAGCCGCGCGGAGCTGGACACGGCGATCGCCCGCGTCGGCACGCCCGCCGTGCTCAAGACGACGCGGATGGGCTATGACGGCAAGGGGCAGGCGCGGCTCCATACGCCCGCCGATGCCGATGCGGCGTGGGAGGCGATCGGCGGCCCGGCGGTGCTGGAGGCGTTCGTCAGTTTCAGCCACGAATTCTCGATCGTGCTGGTGCGCGGGCACGATGGCGCGATGGTGAGCTATCCGCCGCCATGGAACGAGCATGAGAATGCGATCCTCGCCCGATCGACCTTGCCCGCCCCGGCGGAGATCGCCGCGCATTGGACCGAGGCGGCGGCGCTGACCGGGCGGATCGCCGAAACGCTCGGCCATGTCGGCGTGCTGACCTGCGAATTCTTCGCCACGGCTGACGGCCCGGTGTTCAACGAAATGGCGCCGCGCGTCCACAATTCCGGCCATTGGACGATCGAGGGCGCGGCCACCTCGCAATTCGAGAACCATATCCGCGCGATCTGCGGCCTGCCACTCGGTGATACCGCGCTCACCGCCCCGCATATCGAGATGGAGAATCTGATCGGCGATGCGTGGGAACGCTGGCCTGAATTGCTCGCCGAGCCGGGCGCGCACCTTCACCTCTACGGCAAGCGCGAGGCGCGCGCCGGGCGCAAGATGGGGCATGTCACGCGGGTGAAGCGCCAGGCGTAGCGCCGCGCTGCGCCTAGGGCCGATCGGCATTCAGGTCAGGTCGAGCCGAAAATGGTGGTTTCTCGTGATCCGCAAGCGCAGCGTACTAAAGGTACGTGAGCACCGAAAAGCGCGGGAAACCGCCATTTGCAGGCCGGCATGGGTTGAATGTCGCGTCGGCCCTATAGCACGCGCACCGGCATTTCGTGATAGCCCTTGAACATCAGGCCGTCGCGCGGGGTCGGCTCACGGGTCAATTCGACCCTGGCGGTCCGACGCATCAGCGTTTCAAAGGCGATGTGCCCCTCCAGCCGCGCCACGGCCTGCCCCAGGCACAGATGGAAGCCGGCGCCGAAGGCAAGATGCTGCCGCGCGTTTTCCCGCGTGATATCGAGGCGATCGGGCTCGGCGAACACGGATGGATCGCGATTGGCGGCAGCCAGCGACAGGATGAGAAAAGCGCCCTTGGGAATCGCCGTCGCGCCGAATGTCACGTCGCATGACGCCTCCCGGAACAGCACATATACCGATGGATCGTAGCGCAGGAATTCCTCGACGGCGTTGACGGTCAGCTCCGGTCGTTCGCGCAGCAGCCGCAACTGGTCAGGATTGCGGATCAGCGCGAGCATTCCGTTGCCGAGCAGATGCGTGGTGGTTTCGTGGCCGGCAACGAGCAGGGTGATGGCCCCCCAGATCACCTCCTCCGCGCGGATCTTCTCCTCGTCGGCGGCCTCGATCAGCGTGGAGATCAGATCTTCGCCGGGATTCCTGCGCCGTTCCTCCGCGATTCCGGTCAGATAGTCATAGAGGTTCGCGGTCGCCGTCTCCGCTCTCGCGGCGTCGCCGGGGTCGGCTGAAAGTTCGAGGCCAGCGAGCAGCGCGGCGGACCAGTTCGTGAACAGATGCTGGTCTTCCAGCGGGATACCCAGCATCTGGCAAATGATCGCCACCGGCAGCGGCAGGGCGAAATCGCGGATGAAATCGCATTCGCCTTTTTCGATCAGCCCGTCGATCAGCATGTCGCAGCTTTTCTGTATGTCGGGCGCGAGCTGCTCGATCCGCCGGGGCGCGAAGGCCCGCGCCATCGCCCGCCGGAACCGCGTGTTGTCGGGCGGGTTGAGGCCGATCATGTTGTTGCGCGCAAACGCTTCGGACATGCTGCCCGGTTTGCGGCGCGCGATGGAAGTCTCGACCGGGCGGCGGAAGGCGGCCAAATCGGTCAGCCCCCGTTTCACGTCGTGATAGCCGCAGATGAGATAGCGGCCGTCTTCCAGCGCGGTGACGGGCTGGGTTCGCAGGAGCTGCTGATAGATCGCGACGCTGTTCTGACGAAACTCGGGCGACATCGGGTCGATCCGGACGGGTGGGTTCATCAGCCCTCTCCTGTGATTTTTATTAGCTAACGAATGATATTGTCGCTCGATCGGGCAGTCAAACATTCGTGTCAGCGCAAGTTGCTGCGTTCCGCCCATGAAAACGGCCGCGCCGGAGCATCCCCCGGCGCGGCCGCGTTCGGATCACAATGATCGGCGCGTCAGGCCGCGCGCGTGCCGTTCATCGGGAACGAGCCGAATGCGCCGGCGGTGACGGTGCCGGTCAGCGTGTCGCCGTCGATCGTCGCCTTCATGTCGAGCGTCATCGGCATCGGCACGGTCATCTGCTGCTTCCAGGTGATCGTGTTGCCGTCGACCTCGCCCGTCACGTCGGACGAGCCCATTGCCCCGCCCGCGGTGCCGGTGAAGGTCGCGCCGTCGCTCTTTACGGTAAGGGTCGTCTTCTGGTCGCCCAGCGGCGATTTCACGGTGACGTCGTAGGTGCCATCAACGGCCATTGGCGCTCTCCTCGTTGTTCGCGTCCGCGATGGACGCAGCGGTGATGACGTCAACCGGCAGGCCGAGCGAGTCAAGCTGCGGGCGCACCGTCTTGGCATCGCCGACCACCACCCAGACGAAGCGCGCGGGGTCGATTATCCGCTTTGCCGTAGCGTCCAGCTCGTCGCGGGTGAGCGCGCGATATTTCTGCGTGATCGTCGCATAATAATCGTCGGGCCGGTGAAACAGGTCGTTCGCCTGCATCGCGCCGAGCACCGCGCTGGACGTTTCGAAATTCCCCGCGAGCGAGCGAGTCGCGTCCGCGATCGCGCGATCGAACTCGGTTTGCGTCATCGGCCTGGTGGTGACGAAGGCTTTCATGTCGTCGCGAAGTGCTGCGATCGACGCGCCGGTTTTGTCGGCCTGCACCGGCGCGCGGACGACATAGGGCGCGGCAAAGGCGTTGCGGATGAAATTGCCCGACACGCCATAGGACCAGTGCTTGCTCTCGCGCAGGTCCATGTTGAGCCGCCCCAGGAAATCGCCGCCCAGCGCATCGTTGGCGGTGATCGCGGGCAGCAGATCGTCGGTGCCCCTGAGCGATGTGCGCAGGCCCCCGGAAATCAAGGATTGCGGTGAATCCGGCCGGTCGATCAGGATGATGCGGGGGGCCGGCAGGCTGCGATCCTCGCGGAACAGCTTTTCGCCGCCAGTGCCCGCCATCCGCCAGTCGCCGAACGTATGGTCGAGCACCGCCTTCACCTCGGCCAGCGGGCGATCGCTGACGATGAAGATCTTCGCCTTGTCGGGCCGCAGCCAGGCGCTGCGGAAATTGAGGAGATCGGCGCGGTTCAGCCCTTCCACCGCCTTGGCGTCGCCGCTGCCGCGCGTTTTCGCATAAGGGTTGCCCGCGCCGTAAAGAATCGGGGGCAGCACGCGGCTGGTGAGCCCGGCGGGATCGGTAAGTTCCTGCGCGATGCCTGCGAGAAGCTGGTTCTTGACGCGGGGCAGCTCGCTTTCGGGGAAGGCGGGCGCGCGCGCGATGTCCGCCCACAAGGCGGCGGCGGGGGCGAGATTGGCGCTGGGCGCGCGGAAGCTCAACGTCGTGCGATCGGCGGACGAGCCGGTGTAGATATCCAGCCCCAGCCTCTCCTTGGCTTCCGCCAGCCCGATCGAATCGAACTTGTCGGTGCCCTCGTCGATCATTGCCAGCGTCAGCGCCTGCGTGCCGAGCCTGTCCGCCACATCGGCGGCGGCGCCGGCATCGAAGCTCAGCACGCCGCGCGTGATCGGCACGGTGGTGCGGTTGGCGTAGATCAGCTCGATGCCGTTGGCGAGCCGGGCGCGCTCGACGCCGGGGAAGGCGAGATCGGCGACCGGGCCGACTGCCGGGATCGGGCCGCGCGTGCCCTTGGGCAATGGCGCGGGCGGCGTTTTGGCGGGCGTGGCGGGCCTGGTTTCCGCCTCGGCATAATGTTCGCGCTCGCCGGGCATCACGGTGAGCGTATAGGCGGGGCGTTCGAGCCATTTGCGCACCGCGGCGCGCACCGTTTCGGGGGTTTGCGCGGCGAGCGCGGCGAGCTGTTTCTTGTAGAAGCCGGGATCGTTCGAATAGAGTTCGCCCTCCGCCAGCGCGACCGCCTTTCCATCGAACCCGCCCACCGCTTCCAGCCCGCTGATGCGATGCGAAATGCTGGTGGTCAGCACGCGCTGCACCTCGTCGGCGGTGGGGCCGTTCTTCGCCAGATCGTCGACGATCTCGCCCAGCCGCCGCGCCACGATCGCTGGATCGACGCCGGGGCGCACGATCGCGTTGACGGTGAACATGCCGGCCTGCGCGAAGGCTTCCGAATCCGCGCCGACATCGACCGCCAGTTTCTCCTGCTTCACCAGCACGTTCTGGAGCCGCGAACTGGCAAGCCCGCCCAGCACCGCCGCCGCGACATCGAGCGGCACCGAATCCGGATCGTTGAGGCCGGGCACCGCCCATGCCTTGATAACCAGCGGCGCGGCGACGCGATCGCGGATCACCTCGGATCGCGCGGCGGGCAGCGTGGGGATATCCACCGTTGGCGGCAGGTTTTTGGGGCCGGCGGGAATCGCGCCGAAATATTTCTCGACGAGCGCCTTGGCGGTGGCGAGGTCGATATCGCCCGCGAGCACCAGCACCGCGTTATTGGGGCCGTAATGATCGTGGAACCAGCCTTTCACATCGGCAAGGCTCGCCGCGTCGAGATCGGCCATCGAGCCGATCGTGGTGTGGCCATAAGGGTTGTCGGGCGGGAACAGCCCCTCGGTCAGCTTGTAGCGCACCAGGCCATAGGGGCGGTTGTCGCCCTGCCGCTTCTCGTTCTGGACGACGCCGCGCTGCGTATCGAGCGCGGTTTGCGTGATCGCGCCGGTCAGCCAGCCCATCCGGTCGCTTTCGAGGAACAAGGCGCGATCGAGCGCGGCGCGCGGCACCGTTTCGAAATAATTGGTGCGATCGAAATAGGTCGTGCCGTTCAGATCGGTCGCGCCGGCCTGTTTCAGCGGCTCGAAGAAATCGCCCGGCGCATTCTCGCTGCCGTTGAACATCAGATGCTCGAACAGATGCGCGAAGCCCGATTTGCCCTTCGGCTCGTTCTTCGATCCGACATCATACCACACGCTCACCGCGACGACCGGCGCCTTGCGATCGGTGTGGACCACCACGCGCAGCCCGTTTTTCAGCGTGAATTGCTGATAGGGGATGTTGATCGCCTGGACGAGTTCGGAAACCGGGGCCGCCTTGCCGGCGTCGGCCTGGGCGAATGCAGCGGGAGAGGCGAGCGCCAGCGCCATGGCGGCGCCCGTGAGAGGCATGAAACGCAAGAGGAAACTCCTGACGGACAGGATGGCGACGCTAGGCGCGTGATCGCGCGTCGTAAAGCGGCGGCGAAAGGCAATTGACTGCCAGGGCAATGATTGCCAACGCAACTAAATGCAGCCCTTCAATGAATCGAATTTCGTGCCCGATTCGTCGCCGGGCTATCTGGTGCGCCTGATAAACCAGATGAGCATCGCCGGGCTTGAACAGGCGCTGGCGGAGGACGGGCTTACCGCCACGCAATGGATGGCGATGGTTTCGCTGCATTTCCATTTCGCCGATACCTGCGCCGAGCTTGCCCGGCATCTGGCGCATGACAAGGGCGCGATGACGCGGCTGATTGATTCGCTGGAGGCGCGCGGCTGGGTGGAGCGCACCCGCGCGGAGGACGATCGGCGCATCGTCCGCCTCGCGCTGACGCCGGACGGATATGATGTCGCGATGAGCGGGCGGCGCAAGGTGCTCGCCTGCTGGAACCACTGGCTGGCGGACTGGAGCGAGGCGGATGTCCTGGCGTTGCTGGCGATGCTGCGGCGGTTGATGACATCAATGGAGAAAGCTGGTCCATGCGAGGCGTGACGATGATGGCGCTGCTGGCGGGCGGCGCGCTGGCCGGCTGCACGCCGCCCGATGTGCGCCCGGCGGTGAACGCGAAGGCGCCCGCCGATCTCGGCCTTGCCGGGGCGAGCGCGCCCGCGGTCGATGCGCGCTGGTGGCGGGCGCTGGGCGATGCCCAGCTCGATCGCATCGTGGCCGATGCGCTTGCGGGCAATCCCACGCTCGATGCCGCCGCCGCGCGCGTGCGGCAGGCGCAGGCGGCGCTCGCCTCGCGCCGGGCGGAGGACGGGCCGAACGTGGCGTTCGACGCCAATGGCACGGCGCAGCGCCTGTCGGGCACCTATATCTATCCGCCGCCTTATGGCGGGACGGTGCGTTTCCTCGGCACCGCGCAGGCCGGGCTCGAATGGAATCTCGATCTGTTCGGGCGGCAGAAGGCGGCGATCGCGGGCGCGCGCGCCTCGGCGCAGGCGGCGGCGCTCGATGCGGCGGCGGCGCGGCTGATGCTGCAAGGCGCGATCGTCTCGACCTATCTGGAGGTGGTGCGCGCGGAGCGGCAGGCCGCGCTGGCCGGGCGCACGATCGCGGCGCGAACGCAATCGCTGAAGCTGATCGACGTGCGCATCCGCAGCCATCTCGCAAGCAGGCTCGATCGCGAGGCGGCGAACACCTTGCTCGCCCAGGCCGAACTCGCGCTTGCCCGCGCCCATGCCGCGCGCGCGCTGGCGGCGAACGCGCTCGCCGCGCTCGCCGGGCGC
>NZ_CALMPA010000014.1 GCF_937871615.1 uncultured Sphingomonas sp.
CTGGAGCTGATGAAGGCGGTGGTCGATCGCACCGCCGAGGCGGTGTTCGCGGAGCAGGGCAAGCGGGTCGACTATCTCGTCGGCACGATGATCGAATTGCCGCGCGCCGCGCTGCGCGCCGCCGAGATCGCCGAGGCCGCCGCATTCTTCTCCTTCGGCACCAACGATCTGACGCAGACCACGCTGGGCGTGAGCCGCGACGATGCCGCGCGCTTCCTGACGAGCTATGTCGAAAAGGGCATTTACGCGCGCGATCCGTTCGTCAGCATCGACGTGGACGGCGTGGGCGAGCTGGTGAAGCTCGCGGCGGAGCGCGGGCGTTCGACCCGGCCGCATATCAAGCTTGGCATTTGTGGAGAACATGGCGGCGATCCGGCGTCGATCGAGTTCTGCGAATCGGTGGGGCTGGATTACGTTTCCGCTTCGCCTTACCGTGTGCCGATCGCACGGCTGGCGGCAGCACAGGCGGCGTTGAAAAAATAGGAGAGCGCTTGTGAAACCATGGGCCCGCTATCTCATAGCCGTGGTGGTGGGCATCGTGGTGGGGCTGGGCAGCGCGATCTATGCGGTGCGCGCCGGGGCGCTCGGCTCGAACGTCTCGATCGGGCCATGGGCGACCGGCAAGGATTTCGGCACGGCGGAGCAGGGCGCGCGGACGCGCGCGGTGGTCGCGCGGCGCGGGTTGCTCGCATTGCCGGCGCGGGAAGCGCGCTATTACACCGCCTCGGTCGATGATGCGGGCCGCTCGCTCGACGGGCGGTGCAGCTATCGCATCACCGGCGGGGCGCTGCCGGGGCGCTGGTGGAGCATGACGCTGTACGACGGCGACGGCCATCTCGCCGGCGATGGCCCCTATTCGATCGGCAACGCCGCGATTCCAGCGGAAAATCAGGGGCGCTGGACTGTCCTGGTCTCGCCCCAGCGGCAGCCGGGGAACTGGCTGCCCACCGCCGGGCTGAAGCATTTCGAATTGACGGTGCGCACCTATCTTCCGCCCGATGCGGGCAAAACCAATCCGGCGCGCGATCAATTACCCAGTATCCGGCGGGAGACATGCGCATGATGCGGCGTTGGGCGGGGCCGATCGTGCTGGCGGTGGTGCTGGCGCTGGTCACTTATTACGTCACGCTGTCGCGCACGCCGCAGACGCTGATGGCGGCGGCGGTATCGCGGCTGGGCAAGGGGGGGATGAACAGCTTCACCCATGTGCCGCTCGCCACCAGCAAATCGCGGGCGATCGTGCGGCCAAGCCCCGATCTTGCCTATTCAGCCTGCCCGTTCGATCTGTCGAAGGGGGTTCTGGAAATCTCGGTGCCGTCGATTCCGGCGAATTACTGGTCGCTCTCGGTGTTTCAGGCGAACACCGATGTCGCGTTCGTCCGCAACAATGTGGAAAATGGCGGGAAACCGATCACCGTCAGCCTTGTCGAGCAAGGCGCGAAGGCGGCGGCAAAATCGGAAGTGGTGCGGGTGAAGGGCGCGCGCGGCGTGGCGCTGATCCGTATCCTGGTCGACGATCCGGCGCGCTTCCCCACGATCGACGCGGCGCGGCGCGGCGCGACCTGCCGGATCGCGGGCGGCTAAAGCGGTTTTGCGATCCGACCGCATCGGATCGCCGCTCGATTTTCCGTTGTTCGCCGCAATTTTACGGGCTGGCAGGTGATTTCACCTGTCTGGAAATCGCGTCAGGCGGAATCGCGCAGCAATTCCCAATAGCGTGATTGCCGGATGGTGCCGTCCGGTCGCACGCTGTCTCGTACACCCTTCGCCACGAACCCCGCCGCTTCGATCACGCGGGCCGAGCGATCATTGTCGAGCGCGGCGGTGAGGCCGATCAGCCGGACGCCGAGCCGCTCGAACATCCATTGAAAGCTGCGCGCGGCGCCCGATCGGCCATTGCCCGATTGCTGGCGATCGGCGCGGATCGCGCCGGCCAGTTCGGCGGCGGAGCGTTCGGGCCAGATGGTGAAATAGGAATAGCTCGCTATTTCGCCGTTATCGTCGAGCGCCACGGTGAGGATCGCCTCGCCATCGGCCTGTTTGCGGCGCGCCTCCGCCACCCATTGGCTGATTGATTCGATCGTGAACGGGCGCGGCAGATCATAGATCGGGTCCGACACGGCGGGATCGCTGAGCAGCGCGAGCAGCCCGGCGACATGTTCCGGCCCGGCGATCACCTGCCCTCTGCCGAGCGCGGCGAGATCGGGCGCGCGCACCGCGCCCCGGATCGCCTCCGCTTCTTCGGGCAAAACCGACAGAATGGTGCTGGGCGGGGCGCTCATCGCATTATTCCTCCGTGCGGGGGCCGGAGGAAGATGCTGCGACGGTGCCGCGCTGTCCAGTTCAGCCGCGTTTGCGCGCCTGACGATAGGTGCCGAGCACGCGCACCCATTTGGAATGGAAGCCGAGTTCCTCCATCGCGCGATCGAACGCCGGATCGCCGGGGCGCCCATCGACATCGGCGTAAAATTCGGTCGCGGCGAAGGTGCCGCCGCGCTGATAGCTTTCCAGCTTGGTCATGTTGACGCCGTTGGTGGCAAAGCCGCCCATCGCCTTGTATAGCGCGGCGGGGATGTTCTTCACCTCGAAGATGAAGGTCGTCATCCACGGCCCGTCGCCCACCGCTGGCCGCGCGCCGCGCGCCAGCATCACGAAGCGCGTGGTGTTGTGATCGGCGTCCGCGATATCGTTCGCCAGCAGTTTGAGGCCATAGATTTCGGCGGCGGGCGGCGGGGCGAGCGCGGCGGTGCGCGCGTCCGCGATCTCCGCCACCATCGCGGCGGCGCCGGCGGTGTCCGGATAGGCCAGCGGCTGCATGTCATGCGCCTTCAGCCAGTGGCGGCACTGGCCGAGCGCCTGCGGATGGCTCATCGCCTCGCGCACATCGTCTCGCGTGCCGATGCCCATCAAGGCATAGCGGATCGGCAGGAAATGCTCGCCGGTAATCACCAGCCCCGATTCGGGCAGCAGGAAGTGAATGTCCGCCACGCGGCCATGGAGCGAATTTTCGATCGGGATGATCGCCTGCGCCGCGCGGCCTTCCTTCACCGCGTCGATCGCGTCCTCGAACGAAAAGCACGGCAGCGGCAAGCCCTGGGGGAAGGCTTCCAGCGCGGCGACATGGCTGTTGGCGCCCGGCGCGCCCTGAAACGCGACCGCGCGGGCCGGATCGGCGGCGGCGGCGGCGATCATCGCGGCGACGATCGGGCGGGCGGGGGCGGCGAAATTCTCCATTACGGGCACGGGCGTTAGCCGCAGACGCTCATTCAGGGAAGCCGTTTGGCGAACCTTGCACGATCCCTGCAAACCGCCGCTTGCGGAGCCAAACCGCCGCTTGCGGAGCCATCGCGCCTTTTCTATGGGGTTCGGGATAAATTTCAGGGGCGGTTTCACGATATGGACGATCGGAACAACACCATTGCCGGGTGGGTGCTGGCTGCATGTGGCGCAGCTTTGGGGTTGTCGATTGCCGGCGGAATGATTTTCCATTCCGGCCATGTCGAGAAATTCGGCTATCCGGTGGAAGCCGCGGAGGACGGCGGCGCGGGCGCGGCGGAGGCCGCGGTGCCGATCGCCGCGCTGCTGCCCAAGGCCGATGCGGCCAAGGGTGCGGAGGTGTTCAAGAAATGCGCCGCGTGCCACACGATCAATCAGGGCGGCGCCAACGGCATCGGCCCGAATCTCTATGGCACGCTGGGTGAGGGGATCGCGCAGGGCAAGGCCGGCTTCGCTTTCTCCGACGCGCTGAAGGCAGTTGGCGGCAATTGGGATTTCGACAAGATGAACGCGTGGCTGACCAGCCCGCGCAAGTTCGCCAACGGCACGAAGATGACCTTCGCCGGCCTGTCCAACCCGCAGGACCGCGCCGACATCATCCTGTATCTCAATCAGCAGGGATCGAACCTGCCGTTGCCCGCCGCGCCAGCGGCTGCCGCGGAGGCTGCGCCCGCCGGTGCTGCTCCAGCCAATGCCGCCGCCCCGGCGGAGGCTGGCGCCGCGGCCCCGGCCAACGCCGCCGCGCCGGCTGCCGAATCGGCTGCGAAGAAGTAAACACCTGGGCCAGCGGCGTGACGCTTTCAGTCGCGCCGCCCGATGGCCGGATGCGAAACGCGCCGGGGGGAGGCCCTCTCCGGCGCGTTTGCGTATCTGGATGAAGCGGGCGAGCGGCAACCGCCGCGCCCGCGCGTTCAGGCGGACGGATTGTCCTGATAGAAACGCTGGACCGCCGCCCATCCCTCGGCGGCGGTTTCGACATAGGTGAAGATTTCGAGATCGCGCTCGGAAACCACGCCTTCCTCCACCAGCGCGTCGAAATTCACCACCCGCTCCCAGAAATCCCGCCCGAACAGCAGCACCGGGATCGGCGCGATCTTGCCCGTCTGGATCAGCGTCAGCAGTTCGAACAGCTCGTCGAACGTGCCGAAGCCGCCCGGAAAGGCCGCCAGCGCGCGCGCGTGGAGCAGGAAGTGCATCTTCCTGAGCGCGAAATAGTGGA
>NZ_CALMPA010000015.1 GCF_937871615.1 uncultured Sphingomonas sp.
TGTCCTCGCCGATGTGATGGAAACCGGCGCGTGGCGCGATCCGCGTTATCACGCGCGGGAGGCGGTGACGTGAGCGCCGCCGCTCAGCTTTACCCGCCCGTCGCCCCTTTTGGACGCGCACGGCGGGCGCCGGAACGGGATAAGACATGAAGATTGACGGTTTCCTGCTGGCGATGCTCGCCGCGATCCTGCTGGCGTTCGTCGCGCCGCAAATCGGCACGCCCCATGGGCCGCTGCACATGGGGCTGGTGACGACGCTGGGCATCGGATTCGTCTTTTTCCTGCACGGCGCCAATCTTTCGCCACAGGCGCTGAAAGCGGGTGCGGCCAACTGGCGTATCCATGCCGCGGTGCAGGCGACCACATTCGTCCTGTTTCCGCTGATCGGCCTTGCCTTGTTCTTCGGGCTGCGATCGCTGCTCGATTACGAGGTGCGGCTGGGCATCTTCTTCCTGTGCGCGCTTTCATCGACCATCTCCTCCTCGGTGGCGATGACCAGCATGGCGCGCGGCAACGTGCCGGCGGCGGTGTTTGACGCTTCGCTTTCGGGCATCATCGGCATGGCGATCACGCCGACGCTGATCGCGACAGTGGCGGCGGTGAGCGGACAATCGTTTCCGATCCTGCCCGCGATCGCTGACGTGGCGATGACCTTGCTGGTGCCGTTCGCGGCGGGGCAGGCGCTGCGCCCGCTGATCGCGCGATGGCTCGCGGCGAACAAGCGGCTCATCAATCTGTGCGATCGCGGGGTGATCGTGCTGATCGTCTATTCGGCCTTTTGTGAATCGACCGCCTCGGGCCTGTGGTGGAGCTATTCGCCATGGGTGATCGCCGAGATCGCGGGGATCGCGGCGGCGTTGCTCGCGCTGGTTTTGTGGCTGACCACGATAGCGGCGCGTGCCTGGGGATTCTCGCTGGCGGACGAGGTGACGACCGTGTTCTGCGGATCGAAGAAAAGCCTCGCCAATGGCGCGCCGATCGCGAAAATCCTGTTTGGCGCGAGTCCCGCGCTCGGTATGATAATGCTGCCGATCATTCTTTATCATCAGTTGCAACTGATCGTCTGCTCGATCCTCGCGCGGCGCTATGCCGGGTGCGCGGAGGCGTGAACCCGGCGCGATTGCGCTGGTTGCAATCGGCGATGGAATGAGCGCGGCGCCTGTGATATGCGCGCCCGATCGATGACAGCCCGATCCGTTAGCGCCCTCGGCCGAGTGTCCGCGCTGCCCTGCGTCTGCACCGATCTCGCTTCAACGGGTTTCAGAGCAGCCGTGGTGGGTGCTTCGACGGCCGCTGATACTTAAATCCCACGGCCTTTCGCGGCCAGATGACCCGTGAGTTTCATGACCTTTTCCAATCTTCCGCCCGTTTTCGCCGAGGCGCTTTCCGAGCGTGGCTATGCCGCGCCCACGGCGGTGCAGGCAGCCGTGATTGATCCGCAGGCGGCCGGACTCGATCTGATCGTTTCCGCACAGACCGGCTCCGGCAAGACAGTGGCATTCGGGCTGGCGATGGGCGCCGAATTGCTCGGTGACGAGGCGGTGATGCCTTATGCCGAAAGGCCGCTGGCGCTGGTGATCGCGCCGACGCGCGAACTGGCGCTTCAGGTGAGCCGCGAGCTTGAGTGGCTTTATGGCAAGGCGCGCGCGCGCATCGCCACCTGCGTCGGCGGGATGGACGCATCGAAGGAACGCCGCGTACTGCGTGGCGGTGCGCATATCGTCGTCGGCACGCCGGGGCGGTTGCGCGACCATCTCGAACGCGGCGCGCTCGATCTCTCCGCGCTGCGTGTCGCGGTGCTCGACGAGGCCGATGAGATGCTGGACATGGGGTTCCGCGAAGACCTTGAGGAAATCCTCGACGCCACGCCGGAAACCCGGCGGACCCTGTTGTTCTCCGCCACCATGCCCCGCCCGATCGTCGCGCTGGCGAAACGCTATCAGCGCGACGCGCTGCGGCTGGCGACCACGGGCGAGGAGCGTGGCCATGGCGATATCGCTTATCAGGCGGTGACCGTATCGCCATCGGAGATCGAAGCGGCGGTGGTCAATCTGCTGCGTTTCCACGGGGCGGAAACCGCGATGCTGTTCTGCGCCACGCGCGATAATGTGCGCCGGCTGCACGCGACCCTGCTGGAGCGCGGCTTCACCGCCGTCGCTTTGTCCGGCGAGCATTCGCAATCGGAGCGTAACCGCGCACTGCAGGAATTGCGCGATCGCCGCGCGGCGGTGTGCGTCGCGACGGACGTGGCCGCGCGCGGGATCGATCTGCCGGGCCTGAGCCTCGTCATCCATGTCGAGATTCCGCGCGATGCGGAAACCTTGCAGCATCGCTCGGGCCGCACGGGCCGCGCGGGGAAGAAGGGCACCGCCGTGATGGTCGTGCCTTATCCGATGCGCCGGCGCGTCGAATCGATGTTGCGGCGCGCGCGGATCAACGCGGAATGGATTTCCGCCCCTACCCCGGAGGCGATCCGCGCGCAGGATCGCGAACGGCTGCTTGCCGCGCTGCTTGAGCCGACCACCTTTGACGAGGAGGATCGGCTGCTCGGGGCGAAGCTGCTCGCCGAGCGTTCGCCCGAGGATATCGCCGCGGCGCTGGTCCGCGCGCATCGCGCGGCGATGCCCGCGCCAGAGGAGATGATGGAGGATACGCCCGAGGCGCGCCGGGCCGCGCAGCAGGAGCGTCACCGCCCCGGCTTCGATGACGTGATGTGGTTCCGCATGGATGTCGGCAGGCGGCAGAATGCCGATCCGCGCTGGATTCTGCCGCTGATCTGCCGGCGCGGGCATGTTTCGCGCAACGAGATCGGTGCGATCCGCATCGGCCCGGCGGAAACCCATTTCCAGATTCCGCGCGCGATCGCCGCCAAGTTCAACGCCGCGCTCTCCCGCACCGCCGGCAGCGAGGACGATGAACATGGCGTGCGGATCGAGCCGTCGGATGGCCCGCCGCCGCCCGGTACGCGCGGCGATCATCAGGGGCCGCGCCATGGCCGCCCCGGTGGTCCGGGCCGCCCCCCGCACGCGCG
>NZ_CALMPA010000016.1 GCF_937871615.1 uncultured Sphingomonas sp.
GCGCCGCGCGCACCGCGACGCGGACGACGCCCGGCGAAAGCGCGCCGCCGCGTACCCCGCGAAACAGCGGCGCCGCGCGGTCGCGCGGCCATGGGCACGCCGCGAGATAGCGCTCGATCGCCTCGCGCACCCGTGGCAGCAGCGGCACGATCCGCGCCTTGTCGCGCTTGCCGGTGACGACCAGCGTTTCGCCGAGCGGGATCGCGGCACCAGTGAGCGCGATCGCCTCGCCGATGCGCAGCCCCGCGCCATAGAGCAGCAGCAGCACCGCCCAGTCGCGCAGGCCCACCCATGGCAGCCGCGCGCCTTCGCCGACCTCCTCCGCCAGCGCGACCGCCTCGTCCGGCGCGATCGGGCGCGGCACGCCTTTCCTGACGCGCGGACCCTTCAGGCGCGGTGCGGCGCCGGCGCCATTGGCGAACTCCAGAAAGCCGCGCACCGCAGAAAGCTCCCGCGCGGTGGAATTGGCGGACAGCCCATCGGCGTGGCGATGCGCGAGATAGGCGCGCAGATCGACCGCGCTCACCCGCGCAAGAGCGCCGCGATCGACCGGCCCGCCCCAATGCCGCGCGAGGAACACGAGCAGGCGGTTCGCGGTCGCTTCATAAGCGCGCACGGTATGCACCGAGCGGCGACGATCGCGGCGCAGATGCGCGCCATATTCAGCCGCCGCGTTCATGCGCCGCGCCGCCGTCGGCTGGCGGCGGTGGAGCGGATCGCGCGCCGCCGCGCTCCCGTCGGATCGGCGACGCGGATCGAGGCGTGGCGCATCCGCGTGCCGCCGCCCCCCGGCAACCCGCACGGACCGCCGGGAAACGCGCTGGCCCGGCGCCGATCCGCGCGCACGCGAACCGCGCCCGCATTGCAATTGCCGCAAGCGCGCCGCGTCACCCCCGGCAGCCACGCCGCGATGGGCGCGTGCGCGCGATGGAGAGAGCTGCCGAACTGGTGCCGCGCGGTCATGAGATGCCTTTTGTCGCGCAATTGCCGCAAGCGAGCCGCGCCGCGCCCGGCAGCCGCACCGCGACGGGAGCGCGCGCGCTGGGTAAAGCCGCCGAACTGGTGCTGCGCCGTCATGGGGTGCCTTTTGCCGCAAACCCGTATCCGGGCGCAAATCCGATCAGGACAGGATCGTGATCGCGCGGATCGGCATTTTCCGCGTGGCCGCCGCGAGGGGGCTTGTGGCGCTCTGCGGCGTCGCCGCACCCGTCACGCCACATCGACAACGCTCCCTTTGACCGCACAACCCGCAACGCCGCGAGCCGCGAGCCGCGGCGTTGCCCTGATCGCGTTTGGACCCTAGGCCGGAGGCGATGTCCCGTGCCCGCGTCCTGGTGCTCAATGCCGCGCTTGGCCCGCTCGATTATCGCATCCCGCACGGGATGGCGGTGGAGCCGGGGTCGATCGTCGTCGCGCCATTGGGGCCGCGCCAGTTG
The DNA here is from genome assembly GCF_937871615.1 of uncultured Sphingomonas sp. Taxonomy (GTDB): domain Bacteria; phylum Pseudomonadota; class Alphaproteobacteria; order Sphingomonadales; family Sphingomonadaceae; genus Sphingomonas. The sequence goes on from NZ_CALMPA010000016.1 coordinate 1,437, forward strand.
GTCGGCGTGGTGTGGGAGCCGGAGCGGATGCCCGCCGACGCCGAGGTGGGGGACAATCGGCTGCGCAACCTGATCGCGGTGGCCGATGCCCCGCCGCTCGGCGCGCCGCTGCGCCGGCTGATCGAATGGACGGCGGATTATTATCTCGCGGCGCCCGCATCGGTGGTGCGCATGGCGCTATCCTCCACCGCCGCGCTTGAGGGCCAGAAGCTGATCGTCGAATATCGCGCGACCGGCCATGTTCCCGATCGGCTCACCCCGCAGCGCGCGCAGGCGCTGGAGCGGATCGGCGAGCGGCAGGGGCTGATCCGCGAACTGGCGGCGATCGCCGACGTATCGGACGCGGTGATTCGCGGGCTGGTGAAGGCAGGCGCGCTGCACGGCGTAGAGGTGGATATCGACAGCCCCTATCCGCTGCCCGACGCGGATCACGCGCCGCCCGCGCTATCCGGCGAGCAGCAGGCGGCGGCGGATGCTTTGGTGGCGGACGTGCGCGCGCGCGCCTTCCACCCCACGCTGCTCGACGGGGTGACCGGATCGGGCAAGACCGAGGTGTATTTCGAGGGTATCGCGGCGGCGATCCGCGAGGGGCGGCAATGCCTTGTCCTGCTGCCCGAGATCGCGCTGACCGAGCCGTTCCTCAAACGCTTCCGCGATCGTTTCGGCTGCGAGCCGGTGGCGTGGCATTCGGGCTTGCGCTCCTCGCAGCGCCGCCGCGCGTGGCGCGCGATCGCCAGCGGCCAGGCGCTGGTGACGGTGGGCGCGCGATCGGCGCTGTTCCTGCCTTATGCCAATCTCGGGCTGATCGTGGTGGATGAGGCGCACGAGACGAGCTTCAAGCAGGAAGACGGGGTGCATTATCACGCGCGCGACGTGGCGGTGATGCGCGGGAAGTTCGAGGGCTGCCCGGTGATCCTCGCCTCCGCCACCCCGGCGATCGAGACGCGCCAGCAGGTGGCATTGGGCAATTACGCCGAACTGAAGCTGCCGGGCCGCTATGGCGTGGCGGAGCTGCCGACGATCACCGCGCTAGACCTTTTGGAGCACAAGCCCGATCGCGGGCGCTGGCTCGCCCCGCCGCTGGTGAGCGCGCTGGCCGAGACGCTGGAACGGGGCGAGCAGAGCCTGCTGTTCCTCAACCGGCGCGGCTATGCCCCGCTGACCTTGTGCCGGACGTGCGGGCATCGCTTCCAATGCCCCAATTGCACGGCGTGGATGGTGGAGCATCGGCTGACGCGGCGGCTCGCCTGCCATCATTGCGGGCATATCGAGCCGGTGCCGCGCGTCTGCCCCGAATGCAAGGAGGAGGACACGCTCGTCGCTTGCGGCCCCGGCGTGGAGCGGATCGCCGATGAGGTGGGCGCGCTGTTCCCGCAGGCGCGGGTGGCGGTGGTCACGTCGGACACGATCTGGTCCCCGGCCAAGGCGGCGGAGTTCGTGCACAGGATGGAGGCGGGCGATATCGACATCGTCGTCGGCACCCAGCTTGTCACCAAGGGCTATCACTTCCCCAATCTCACGCTCGTGGGGGTGGTGGATGCCGATCTCGGGCTGGAGGGGGGCGATCTGCGCGCGTCCGAACGCACCTTCCAGCAGATCCGCCAGGTATCGGGGCGCGCCGGGCGCGGGGAGAAGCCGGGCCATGTCTATATCCAGACGCACAGCCCCAGGGCGGAGGTGATGCAGGCGCTGGTGACGGGCGACGCGGACGCATTCTACGCGGCGGAAACCGAATCGCGGCGCGAGGCGGGCGCGCCACCGTTCGGGCGCTATGCCGCGATCGTCATATCGAGCGAGGATCAGGCGGCCGCGCACGAGATCGCGCGACTGATCGGCCGCTCGGCGCCCGAGGTGGAGGGGATGCACGTCTATGGCCCCGCGCCCGCGCCGCTGGCGATGCTGCGCGGGCGGCACCGTTACCGGCTATTGGTCCATGCGCGGCGGACGCTCGACGTGCAGGATGTGATCCGCGACTGGCTCGGCGCGCTCGACTGGCCCGCGAAGGTGCGCGTCGCGGTGGATGTGGACCCGTATAGCTTTCTTTAGGTGGCGCGTTGCCAGACGACGACATCGACCCGCTGCCCGCCATAGAGGCGGATGTTGCGCGCCGCGATCGGGCGATAATCGCGTAGCGCGGCGTTCAGGATCAGATCGTTCGGCGTCGCCGCCCCGCCACGTCGCAGATCGGGCACCGAGACGATCACCGATGGGCGATGCGACAGGGTTTGCCGCAGGATATCGGCCATTGGCCGTTCGAGCGCGCCGTCTTCCTCCGGCTCGGTGAAATGGCCGGGGAAAACATATCGCCCCGGCAGACACGCGTTGCTGAGATGATAGAGGATCGTCGGCCCTTCATAGACGAACAGGCAGCCCGTTCGCACCGACGCCGGCAGCGCCTTCGCCAGCGCGGCGATATCCGCCTTGTCGCGCCGCGCCCCGGCGCCGGTGTTGAGGCCGTACCAGCCGATCACCGCAAAGAGCAGCGCGAACGCCGGCACCGCCACCCAGCGCCGGCGGAAGCCATAAGCGGCGAGCAGCGCGAGCGGCGTGACCAGCGGCAGCGCATAATGTTCGTAGCAACGCCCGATCGCGACGAACGACAGAAAGCCCGCCGCGAGCCATGCGGTCAACACATCCCGGCGCGGCCTGGCGATGCCGCGCCATTCGGCGGCGGCGGGCAGGATGACCGGCGACAACAGGAGCAGCATGGCGATCATCCGCCCAAAGCTGTCGATGTTCGTCCCGCCCGTGCGCAGGAAGGCGGAGCGGAAGTTGGCGAAGACGAATGCATCCCAGCCGCCGTTGACGAGATAGGGGAGCGCGGTCAGCGCGGTGGGGGCGAGCCCGAGCGCGAGGTAAATCGCCGCCCGCCGTGCCCGCTGCGCCATGGCTAGGCCACGCCGGCGGTCATCGCTCACCAGCAACAGGCCGAACGCGCAGCTTTCGAATACGGCGCTGGTCTTGATCGTCAGCGCGACGCCGCACAGCAACATCGCCGCCAGCGCGCCCGCGTCGATGCCGGGCGCGCCGCGCGGGCGCTCCATCGCGCGGATGACACAGGCACCGGCGATCGCGGTCAGCAGGTCATAAAAGATCGGTGCCTCGCCGAAGCCCACGCCGAACAGCGCACCGTAAACGACGATGACGAGGCCGCTGGCGAGCGCGGCATGGAGCGGGAGCGTGCGCGCGGTGATCCGCGCGACGACGATGCCGGTGAGGGCGAGAAACGCCAGCGCGACGATCTGATAGGCGAGGATGCCATCGCCCGGCAGCGCGCGGATCGCGGCGTAGAGATAGAACAGCCCGGCGGGCTTGCGATCCCAGATATCGACATAGGGCATCGCCCCGGACCACATGCGATCGCCGACGAGCAGGTAGAATTGGTCGTCGAGCCCGGCGATCGGATTGCCGAGCTGGGCGAGGCGCATCAGCAGCGTCGCGGCGATGATGCACAGGAAAGCGATGATCGGGAGCGGGGCGATCGGCCATTTGCGCGATCGCGGCGCGGCGCCGGCGGGGCCGGTCATATCTGTAAAGCCGCGGCACTCATCGGCCGCAGCTCTACGGGCAGGTTGGTTAATGCAAGGCTAAGCGCGCGGGATCACCCCGCGTGTTCGGCCAGCACCGTCAGGCCCTTGGCGTTCACTTCCGCGAAGCCGCCGCGGATGGTGATCGCCTCGGGCGCGCCGCCGGCGGTGCGCTGGACGAGCAATTCGCCGTCGCGGATCGTCGACATCAGCGGCGCATGGCCTTCCAGCACCGCGAAATCGCCCTGGGAGCCGGGAACGGTGACCATATGGACCGACTCGGAACGGATGAGGCGTTCGGGCGTGACGAGTTCGAAATGCAGCATCTTGTCTTCCTCAACCCCTCCCCGTTCAAAGGGGAGGGGATGGATAGGCGCCGGGGCTTACGCCTCCTGCGCGAGCTTCTCGGCCTTGGCGACCACTTCGTCGATGCCGCCGACCATGTAGAAGGCCGCTTCCGGCAGGTGATCGTATTCGCCGTTCACCACCGCCTTGAACGAGCGGACGGTATCGTCGAGCTGGACGAACTTGCCGGGGATGTTGGTGAACACCTCGGCCACGTGGAACGGCTGCGACAGGAACTTCTGGATCTTGCGTGCGCGGCTGACGGTGAGCTTATCCTCTTCGGAAAGCTCGTCCATGCCGAGGATCGCGATGATGTCCTGCAACGACTTATACTTTTGCAGCGTCGCCTGCACGGCGCGCGCCGTCTCGTAATGCTCCTGGCCCACGACGCGCGGCTCAAGCACGCGCGAGGACGAATCGAGCGGATCGACCGCGGGGTAGATGCCAAGCTCGGAGATCGCGCGGTTGAGCACGGTCGTCGCGTCCAAGTGGGCGAACGAGGTGGCCGGCGCCGGATCGGTCATGTCGTCGGCGGGGACGTACACGGCCTGCACCGAGGTGATCGAGCCCTTGTTGGTGGAGGTGATGCGCTCCTGGAGAGCACCCATGTCGGTCGACAGCGTCGGCTGATAGCCCACCGCCGAGGGGATACGCCCGAGCAGCGCCGACACTTCCGCGCCCGCCTGGGTGAAGCGGAAGATGTTGTCGACGAAGAACAGCACGTCCTGCCCTTCCACGTCGCGGAAATATTCCGCGATGGTGAGACCCGACAGCGCGACGCGCGCGCGCGCCCCCGGCGGCTCGTTCATCTGGCCGAACACCAGCGCCACCTTCGAGCCTTCGCTCGTCGGGTTGCCATCGGCATCCTTGGCGATGACGCCCGCGTCGAGGAATTCGTGATAGAGATCGTTGCCCTCACGGGTACGCTCACCCACGCCCGCGAACACCGAAGTGCCGCCATGGCCCTTGGCGATGTTGTTGATGAGTTCCTGGATCAGCACGGTCTTGCCCACGCCCGCGCCGCCGAACAGGCCGATCTTGCCGCCCTTTGCATAAGGCGCGAGCAGGTCGATCACCTTGATGCCGGTGACGAGGATCGAGCTTTCGGTGGACTGATCGACGAACAGCGGCGCTTCGGCGTGGATCGGGGCGTGATGCGCCGAATTGACCGGGCCGCGCTCGTCGATCGGCTCGCCGATCACGTTGAGGATGCGCCCAAGCGTCGCCGGGCCGACCGGCACGGTGATCTGCGCGCCGGTATCGGTGACGGTCTGGCCGCGGGTCAGCCCCTCGGTCGAGTCCATCGCGATCGTGCGCACGGTGTTTTCGCCGAGGTGCTGCGCAACCTCGAGCACCAGCCGCTGGCCGTTATTGTCGGTCTCCAGCGCCGACAGGATCGCCGGCAGATGATCCTGATCGAACGAGACGTCGACGACCGCGCCGATCACCTGGCTGATGCGGCCGACGTTGTTGCTGCCCGTGGTGGGGCGATCCTCAAGGACGGTAGCCATGTTCTGCTTCCTGCTTTCGAAACTTTAGAGCGCTTCAGCGCCGGAGATGATTTCCACCAGCTCGGTCGTGATCGCGGCCTGGCGGGTGCGGTTATACTGGATCGAGAGGCGGTTAATCATGTCACCCGCGTTGCGCGTGGCATTGTCCATCGCGTTCATGCGGCTGCCCTGTTCGGACGCGCCATTTTCCAGAATCGCGCGGAACACCTGGATCGCCACGTTGCGCGGCAGAAGCTCGGCGAGGATCGCTTCCTCATCGGGCTCGTAGGTGACCGCGGCGCCGCCGTCATTGGCGGTCTCGACGCTCGATGGCACGGCGACCGGGATGATCTGCATCCCCGTCGGGATCTGCACCAGCGCGGACTGGAACTTGGCGTAGAACAGATGCGCGACATCGAATTCGCCCGCGTCGAACCGCGCGATCAGATCGTCGGCGATCTCGCGCGCCTGTTCGAAGCCGAGCGTCTTGTGATGCCCAAGCTCGAAATCGACCGCGATATCCTTGGGATAGAAGCGGCGCAGCACGCGGCCCTTCTTGCCCGCGAGATAGAAGCGCACGGACTTGCCCTGCGCGATCAGTTCCTCCGCCTTGCGGCGCGCGGCGCGGACGATGTTGGTGTTGAACGCGCCGGCGAGGCCACGCTCGGACGTGGCGACGACGATCAGATGGACCTGATCCTTGCCGGTGCCCGCGAGCAGCCGGGGCGAGCTTTCGCTCACCGTCACCTTGCTGGCGAGGCTCGCCATCACCGCCTCCAGCCGCTCGGCATAGGGGCGGCCGGCGATGGCGGCCTCCTGCGCGCGACGCAGCTTGGCGGCGGCGACCATCTTCATCGCCTTGGTGATCTTCTGCGTCGACTTCACCGAGCCGATGCGGATCTTGAGGGCCTTGAGACTAGCCATTTCAATCCTTCATGCGTCTCCGCCATCGCGGAGACCCAGCCTCAGCTCCCGCTTGCGCGGGAGCACATCGGTTTACGCGAAGGTCTTCGCGAACGCGTCGAGCGCCGCCTTGAGCTTCGCCTTCGGAGCGTCGCCGAGATCGCGCGAGTCGCGGATTTCGGTCAGCACGTCGGCATGGCCGTCGCGCATGAACGCGAGCATCGCCGCTTCGTAGCGCACCACGTCGCTCACCGCGACATCGTCGAGATAGCCGTTGGTGCCCGCGAAGATCGACACGGTCTGCTCCTCGAACGGCAGCGGGCTGAACTGCGGCTGCTTGAGCAGTTCCGTCAGGCGCGCGCCACGGTTGAGCAGCTTCTGCGTCGAGGCATCGAGATCCGAGCCGAACTGCGCGAACGCGGCCATTTCGCGATATTGCGCCAGCTCAAGCTTGATCGAGCCGGACACCTTCTTCATCGCCTTGGTCTGCGCCGAGGAGCCGACGCGGCTGACCGACAGGCCGACGTTGATCGCCGGGCGGATGCCCGCGAAGAACAGATCGGTTTCGAGGAAGATCTGCCCATCGGTGATCGAGATCACGTTGGTCGGGATATAGGCGGACACGTCGCCCGCCTGGGTTTCGATGATCGGCAGCGCGGTCAAGGAGCCATTGCCGTTGGCGTCGTTCATCTTCGCCGCGCGCTCCAGCAGGCGCGAGTGGAGATAGAAAACGTCGCCCGGATAGGCTTCGCGGCCCGGCGGACGGCGCAGCAGCAGCGACATCTGGCGATAGGCCACCGCCTGCTTGGAGAGATCGTCATAGACGATCACCGCGTGCATCCCGTTGTCACGGAAATATTCGCCCATCGCGCAGCCGGTATAGGGCGCGAGGAACTGGAGCGGGGCCGGCTCCGACGCGGTCGCGGCGACCACGATCGAATATTCCATCGCGCCATTTTCTTCGAGCTGGCGGACGATCTGCGCCACGGTCGAACGCTTCTGGCCCACCGCGACATAGATGCAATAGAGCTTCTTCGATTCGTCGCCGCTCTTGTTCGGCCCCTTCTGGTTGATGAAGGTGTCGATCGCCACCGCGGTCTTGCCGGTCTGGCGATCGCCGATGATGAGTTCGCGCTGGCCGCGGCCGACGGGAACGAGCGCGTCGATCGCCTTCAACCCGGTCTGCACCGGCTCGTGGACCGACTTGCGCGGGATGATGCCCGGCGCCTTCACCTCGACGCGGCGACGCTCGGTGCCCTCGATCGGCCCCTTGCCGTCGATCGGGTTGCCGAGGCCGTCGACCACGCGGCCGAGCAGGCCCTTGCCGACGGGCACGTCGACGATCGTGCCGGTGCGCTTGACGGTGTCGCCTTCCTTGATCTCCGAATCGGTGCCGAAGATCACGACGCCGACGTTATCGGCCTCAAGATTGAGCGCCATGCCCTGCACGCCATTGGCGAACTCGACCATTTCGCCCGCCTGGACGTTGTCGAGGCCATAGATGCGCGCGATGCCGTCGCCCACGCTCAGCACCTGGCCGGTTTCCGAAACCTGCGCTTCGGTGCCGAAATTGGCGATCTGGTCCTTGATGACCTTGGAGATTTCTGCGGCGCGGATATCCATTACGTCAGCCTTTCATCGCGCTGGCGAGCGCATTCAAACGGGTGCGGATCGACGAATCAATCATCTGGGAACCGATGCGGACGACCAGTCCGCCAAGCAGCGCGGGATCGACCCGCAGATCGACCGAGACCTCGCGGCCGATACGCTGGCGAAGCTGCTGCTTCAGTTCGGCCACCTGATCGTCGGAAAGCGGATGCGCGCTCGTCACTTCCGCATTGGCCTCGCCGCGATGACGCGCGGCGAGCAGGCGGAAGGCGCGGATGATCGCCGGCAGCTCGGCCAACCGGCGATTGTGCGCGAGCACGCCCAGGAAATTGCTGGTCGTCGGATCGACGCCAAGCTCGGCGGCGGTGGCGAGCACCGCCTTGCCCGCGGCATCGCGCGGGACGACCGGGGAGGTGGTCAGCGCCTTGAAGTCATCCGACTGATCGAGCGCGGCGCGCACCTTGGCGAGGCTGGCCTCGACCGCATCAATCGTTTTGGCTTCTTTGGCGAGCCCGAACAGGGCGGTCGCATATCGCCCGCCCAGACTGGCCTGGATGCTGCCACCTTGATTACCGCTGGAACTATCCACGCGATTCGCTTTCCTCGTCGACACGGGTTGGCCCCGAGCGAACGGATGGCGCGCTTGACGCACCTCGCTTGGGTTGTGGGGGCGCGTAGCAAAGGGGTCGCGGCGATGCAATGCTTGCGTCATATCGGATGACGAACGACGGATGCGACGGAGAGAGAGCGATGGGCGGATTCACCGGGATGACGATGGACGATGGCGCGGAAATCGCGGTCTATCGCGCCGAACCGCAGGGGAATCGCCGCGGCGGCATCGTGCTGGTGCAGGAGATTTTCGGCGTTACCGAACATATCCGCGACATGGCCGACGAATATGCCGCCGATGGCTATGAAGTGCTCGCGCCCGCGCTGTTCGACCGCGAACACCCCGGTTTCGAGGCGGGTTACGACGCCGCCGGGCTGGCCGAGGGCGTGCGGCTGGCGCGCGAGGCGCATCCGTTCGATCAGTCGCTAGCCGATGTGCAACACTGCGTCGACGCGCTGGCGGCGCGGGGGCCGGTGTTCGTCGTCGGCTATTGCTATGGCGGGTCGGTCGCCTGGTTCGCCGCGACGCGGATGCGCGGCGTCGCGGGCGCATCGGCCTATTACGGCAGCCTCATCCCCGCTGCGGCGGACGAGGAACCCAAGGTGCCGGTGGTGCTGCATTTCGGGCGATTCGATTCGGGCATCCCGATGGACGGGGTGGAGAAACTGGCGGCGAAGGCATGGCCGAACGCCCAAGTGCATGTTTACGAGGCCGGGCACGGTTTCAATTCGGACCGGCGCAAGGACTATCACGAGCCATCCGCCGATCTGGCGAAGGAGCGCACGCTGGCGCTGTTCCGCGCCAACGGCGGTTGAGCGGGCGTCAGTGCGCTATTTGGGCGAGGTGCCGCTGCCCGTGTCGTTCAGCACCGGCGCACCCTCCGCCGCGGCGAGCACGGCATTGCCCTTCAGCCCGGCATCGAGCGCGGCGAGCATCCGTGCCGCCGGATTATCCCCCTTGGCATGGGGATCATAAGCGAGCGGGCGGAGCAGCGCGCGCGCCCAATCCTCCTCGCCGGCCTGGACGCGCGCGACAGCGGCGGCATAGCGCACGTCATCGTCCTGCGGCGTCAGCTCCTGCGCGCGATAGAGGCCGGTGAAGGCCGATTTGACCGGCGGCACGCCTTGCGCGGCGAAGCTTTTCCAGAATTCCCATAACGGCTCGGCATTATTGGGATCGAGCCGGTTGGCGGCGATGATCGTGCTGCGCGCGGCCTGCCACGCGGCGGGATCGTGCACCTTGTCGCGCACCAATTCCCTGATTCGCAACCGCGCCTTGTAAAGCAGCCCCTGCACCGATTTCGGATCGCGCACGAGCACCAGATCGGCCGCTTTCTGCCCCGCTTCGATCTCGCCCGCGTCATGCGCGATTTCTGCGAACCAGCCCTGCGCCACGGGATCGTCGGGGAAGCGCGCGGCGATCGGCGCGGCGCGTTCATACAGCGATTTCGCCGTTTTCTGATCGACGCCGTTGGTCGATTCCATCCGCAGCCGGATCATCGCCGCCTCCCCCGGCAGGAGCGGGCGCAAGGTGACCTGCGGCTCGGCCTTGTCGCGAAAGGGGAGGTACATGCCGGGGATGCGCCGTCCGCCGAGATAGCCTTCCACCTCGTGATTGAGCGCGCGCAGATCGCCGAACCCCTCCTCCGCCGCCTTCAGCGGGGGGCGGCCCGCGTTCAGCAACGCGACATAGCGGGAGAATTGCGCGAACCGCCCCTCGTGGAAGAACAGATAATGCGTCAGCAGCCAGCCGCGCCCGTAGAACGCATCCGCCTGATCCGCCCATTGCAGCCGCGCCCATGTCGCCGGATCGAGCATCGACTGGACCGGGATCTTGGGCGCGGCGAACAGGCCATAAGCGCGATGCTGCGCCGGGATGCCGATCACCGCGCGATCGCTTTCAAGCCGCATGGTCGAGGCGAATTCCGCTACCCCCTCGCTGAACCAGGAGGGGAAGGCGAGCGGGTAGCTCTCGGCGATGAAGTGATGCGTATATTCGTGGAACAGCACGATGCGCGGGAAATTCGAGCTGCCGTCAAAACCGGCGCTGAAGGCGACCGATCCGCCGACGCGCGCGCGGTAAAGCCCCGCCGCCGCCGGGTTGCCGGAGAATTTGCGGACATCCGAATCGCGCGTGATGAACACGGTGAGCGGGTTGGAGGCGCTTTCCGCCGTATCGTCCTTCTTCAGGAAGAAGCGCAGCGACTGATCGAGCCGCTCCAGCGCCACGGCCTGCGCGCGGAGCGATTTCTCGCTGGTGTCGCCATAAAGGATGAAGTGGCGCGAGCGCGCCTCCATCCATTCCGCCCGCGCGGCGGACGCCCCCATGACGCCGAGCCCGACAAGCGCCAGCACAAGCCGCTTCATCATCGGCTTTCCTCCCCCGGTTTGGCGCGAGGATAACGCGCGGAACCGCGGAAGGGCAATCGCCTATTGCGTGCGCCCGCGCGCCTGCACCGCCGCGCGGCGCGCCTCCACCGCCTGCGGCGTGACGCGCGCGTTGGCGGCGGAGGATATGCGATGTTCCAGCGCCAGCCCCTCGCCGAACGGCAGCGCATGGCCGTCGTCGATCAGCTTCTTGTACCCCATGATGAAATCACTGTCGGCGGAGGCGATATCGGCGGCAAGGCGCCGCGCGGCGGAAAGCAGCTCGCCCGCGGGGACGACGCGGTTGACCAGCCCCCAGCGCTCGGCGGTGGCGGCGTCGATGAAATTGCCGGTGAGCGACAATTCCTTCGCGCGCGCAATGCCGATCAGCCGCGAAAGTTTCTGGCTCAGCCCCCAGCCGGGCATCACGCCGACGCGCGCGTGCGTATCGGCGAAGCGCGCATTTTCGCTCGCGATCAATATGTCGCACGCCAGCGCGACCTCGAACCCGCCGGTGATGGCGACGCCGTTGATCGCGCCGATCACCGGCTTGCGGCACGCCGCGATCGCCTTGACCGGATTCTCCTCCGCGCCGCTTGCATTGGCCGCGCCCAGCGCGCCGGCGGTGCTGCCCAGTTCCTTCAGATCAAGCCCGGCGGTGAACGCCCGCGTGCCCGCCCCCGTCAGCACCACCGCGCGCACCGCATCATCGGCATCGAGCCGCCGCATCGCATCATGCAACGCCGCGCGCAGCGCGCGCGACAGCGCGTTCATCGCCTCCGGGCGATTGAGCGTGACGGTGGCGACGCCATCGGCGATGTCGAGCAGGATCAGTTCGCTCATCGGGCTTGCTCCTGTGGTTCGCGCCATCCCCTATCGCGCGCGGGCGCCGCTGGCACGGCAAATCGAGTCGTGCCAAGCTCCGCAGCGAAAACGGGGGAGGAGTATATGAAACGAGCCATGACCGTGGCACTGGCCGGTGCGGTCGTTCTGGGCGGCGGCGCGCAAGCGAGCCGCGCCGCGCTGCGGGAGAAAGAGCCGCCGATCATCGCCAATCTGCGCACCGCCATCGACGCGGCTGAGGCAGGAGATTGCCGCAAGGCGCTCGGCGCGACCGGTAAGGTGCGCGCGGCAAAGGATTTCGCGACCCAGCCAGACGACCTGCGGCTGGTGACGCTGACGATCGCCGCCGGGTGCGAGGCGCGGATGAATGAGCGCGCGGCGGGATATCGCGACGCGCTGGCCGCGACCGCGTTTGCCGACAGCGACAAGAGCATGTGGCAATTGCGGCTGGCCTATGAGCTGGAGGACAAGCGCTACGCCGATGCGGTGGCGACGATCGAGGCGATGCGGCAGGGGCATGGCGCCGCGCTCAACGCGCTCGAAATCAGGTGGCTTTTTCAACTCCACAATGGGTTGAAGAAGGAAAAGGCGACCGGCCTGCGCCTGCTCGCGATACTGGCCGACAACGCCTATCAGCCCGACGAACCGGGCGCCGATAACGAGGCTTTCCGCAAACTCTATGCCGATGCGCTCCAGGATGCCGGCGAGCGTCAGGCGGCGATGCGCATCGTGCGCGAGATCACGCATCCGTCGATGATCGTCGATCTGAGCCTCGATCCGCGTTTCCGCGACGCCTATCCGAACGATCCTGATATTCGTGCCGCGGCGGAGCGGCGGCTGGCGGAGGCGCGGATATCGGCGGAACGCTATCCGGACCGGATCGGGCCGGTTCTCGAAATGGCCGGTTATTTGCGGATGCTGGGCCGCCCGAAGGAGGCGCTCGTCGCGCTCGACGCGATTCGCCCGCTGGTGGAAAGCGGGAAAGCGGCGGATCAGGACGATCGCGTCACCTGGTGGTGGGACGAGCGATCGCGCGCCCATGCGATGCTGGGGGATTATGCCGGGGCGGTCGACGCGCTGCGCACCGGGGGAAAGCTGCGCGAGCACGGCGGGCAGAACGTCAGCCAGGTCATCAATCTGGCGCAGGCCCAGCTTGAATTTGGTGACGCCGCCGGCGCGCTCGATACCATTGCCGTATTCGCTGGCGGCGGGCGCTCCCTCAGCCCCTTTGGGCAGATGCAGGTGGCGATGGCGCGTGGGTGCGCACTGGCGCGGACCGGCAAGGCCGCCGATGCCGCGCGCGATATCGCCTATGTCCGCGCGAACGCCGCCGACGCGCCCGGCACGCTGACCGAGACATTGCTGTGCATCGGCGATCAGGATGGCGCGGCGGCGTCGCTGGTGGCGCAGCTCGGCGATCCCGAGCACCGCCTCGCGGCGCTGCGCCGGCTGAGCACATTCGATGCGCCGCTGGTCGATCCGCCGGTCAATTCGCTCGACCGGCTGTTCCAGGCGCTGAAGACGCGGGCGGATGTTCAGGCGGCGATCGCCCGCGCGGGCGGGGTGCGGCGGTTCAACATCCAGAATGTTTCGCTGTGACGCTTTGATCGCAAACGCCGGGATGCGGGCGGCGTGGCAAGGGCCTAGATCGGTGACATGACCGACGCCATCGACACCGCCGCCGCCTGGGCCGCCTTCGCGGCGAGGGATCGCAACGCCGACGGGCGCTTCGTCGTCGCGGTGCGCACCACCGGCATCTATTGCAAGCCGAGCTGCCCCGCGCGGCACCCGAAGCGCGAGAATGTCAGCTTCTTCGCCGATGGCGCGGCGGCGGCGCGGGCGGGATATCGCGCGTGCCTGCGCTGCAAGCCCGATGCAGTGGGGCGCGACCGCGTCGCGGTGGCCGAGGCGGTGGCGGCGATCGAGGCGAGCGAGGCGGCGATCGCGCTCGACGATCTCGCCGCGCGGGTCGGCTATGCGCCGCATCACTTCCACCGCCTGTTCAAGCGCGCGACCGGGGTGACGCCCGCCGCTTATGCGCGCGGGTTGAAGGCACGCCGCGCGGCCGAGGCGCTGAGCGGCGAGGCGCGCGTGACCCCGGCGATCTACGAGGCTGGCTATTCCGCGCCGAGCCGCTTTTATGCGCATGGCGCGAAACGGCTGGGCATGTCGCCCGGCGCATGGGTGCGCGGCGGCGCGGGGGTTACGATCCGCTGGACGATCGCGGGCACCAGCCTAGGCCCGCTGTTGATCGCGGCGACCGACAAGGGGCTGTGCCGCGTGTCGTTCGACGAGGATGCGCTGGCGCTCGCCGCGCGCTTCCCGCGGGCGACGATCGAGCCGGGCGGCGCGGCGCTCGCCGCGCTGGCGGCGCGCGTGGTGGCGGCGGTGGAATCGCCCGAGCGCGATCACGATCTGCCGCTCGACGTGCGCGGCACCGCGTTTCAGGAGGGCGTGTGGCAGGCGCTGCGCGCGATTCCGCCGGGCGAGACGAGAAGCTATGCCGAGCTGGCCGCGATCGCCGGCAACGCGCGCGCGGTGCGCGCCGCGGGGACGGCGTGTGGCGCGAATCCGGTGGCGGTGGTGATCCCGTGCCACCGCGCGCAACGCGCCGATGGAAGTGCGGGGGGCTATGCCTATGGTCTTGAGCGCAAACGCATTTTACAGGAGCGCGAGGAATCCGGCACCGCGCCTGCGCGACGTGGTTAGGCAAATCTAAATCCTTCCCGCTTACCTGATCGAGCCGGACTTTTAGGGCAGGCAGATTATGAGCGCGTTCGGGCGTCGTAGTGGTGGTGGCAATGGCGGCGCGCGCCCCGGTTTCGGTGTAGCGCGCCCGATGCAGGGCGGCGGCGTTCAGGCGCGGCCCGATGGCGGGGAGCAATTCCCGCCGATCGAGACGTTGCCGCTCGTCGCCGATCCCGATCTCAACATCCCCGCCTCGCAGATCGACGCGATGCAGCGGTTGCAGGATCGCCAGAACGCCAGCGGCGATGCCGGATCGAGCAAGGTCGACGGCTTCGAGGCGTCGATCCACACGATCAAGGAACAGGTGCTGCCGCGCCTGCTCGAACGCGTCGATCCCGAAGCGGCGGCGACGCTCGGCAAGGATGAACTGGCCGAGGAATTCCGCCCGATCATCGGCGAGGTGCTCGCCGAACTGAAGCTCACCCTCAACCGCCGCGAGCAATTCGCGCTGGAGAAGGTGCTGGTCGACGAGTTGCTCGGCCTCGGGCCGCTTGAGGAGCTGCTCGCCGATCCCGAAGTGTCCGACATCATGGTCAACGGCCCGGAACAGACGTTCATCGAGCGCAAGGGCAAGCTGGAACTCGCCAAGATCCAGTTCCGCGACGAGGAGCATCTGTTCCAGATCGCGCAGCGCATCTGCAACTCGGTCGGCCGCCGCGTCGATCAGACCACGCCGCTGGCCGACGCCCGCCTGAAGGACGGCAGCCGCGTCAACGTGATCGTTCCGCCGCTCAGCTTGCGCGGCACCGCGATCTCGATCCGCAAATTCTCGGCCAAGCCGATCACGCTCGACATGATGGCGGGTTTCGGCTCGATGAGCCCGAAGATGGCGACCGCGCTGAAGATCGCGGGCGCCAGCCGCTTCAACATCGTCATCTCGGGCGGCACCGGCTCGGGCAAGACGACGATGCTCAACGCGCTTTCCAAGATGATCGACCCCGGCGAGCGCGTGCTGACGATCGAGGACGCGGCGGAACTGAGGCTCCAGCAGCCGCACTGGCTGCCGCTGGAAACGCGGCCCGCGAACCTTGAAGGGCAGGGCGAGATTTCGATCCGCGATCTCGTCAAGAACGCGCTGCGTATGCGCCCGGATCGCATCATCCTCGGCGAAATCCGTGGCGCGGAATGTTTCGACATGCTCGCCGCGATGAACACCGGCCACGATGGCTCGATGTGCACGCTCCATAGCAACAGCCCGCGCGAGGCGCTGGCGCGTATGGAGAATATGGTGATGATGTCCGACATCAAGGTGCCGAAGGAGGCGATCAGCCGCCAGATCGCGGATTCGGTGGACATGATTATCCAGGTCAAGCGCCTGCGCGACGGCTCCCGCCGCGTCACCAACGTCACCGAGGTGATCGGGATGGAAGGCCCGGTGATCGTGACGCAGGAATTGTTCAAATTCGAATATCTCGACGAAAGCGCCGACGGGAAAATCCTGGGCGAATATCGCGCGATGGGCCTGCGCCCCTATACGATCGACAAGGCCAAGCAATATGGCTTCGATCAGGCGTTTCTGGAGGCGTGCCTGTAGGGCTGATCGCCATTCAGCCCATGCCGGCCTGCAAATGGCGGTTTCCCGCGCTTTTCGGTGCTCACGTACCTTTAGTACGCTGCGCTTGCGGGTCACGAGAAACCACCATTTTCGGCTCGACCTGACCTGAATGGCGATCAGCCCTAAGGATCAGGCGTCAGCCGGCGGGGCTTTTCGGCGCTGCGGTACAAACCAGCGCCGGGCGGTGGCGTTTCGGGGCCGGGACGTGCATGGCGTGGCGCGATGGCATCCGCGCTGATCCTCTCCCTGCTGCTCGCCGCCGCTGCGCCCGTCGTGGCGGCATCCCCCGCGCCCCCGGCGGAGCGCGAGGCGGGCGTGACGCGGCTCGCCGCCAATGCCGAGGCGCAATGGGTGTCGTTCGATCTGACGCCGGGCAACCAGATCCGTTTCGACATGACCGTCGACGGGCGCCCGCTGACCGCGATCCTCGATACCGGCGTCAGCTATTCGGTGCTCGCGCGGCGCTATGCCGAGGCGGCGAAGCTGCCGATCTCGGCGGGCGGCAGCGCCACCGCGATCGGCGGCGCGGTCGATATCGGCTGGGTCGCGACGCGCGATGTGGTGCTGGGCGGGCTGACCCGCACCGGCGGCGGGCTGAGCGTGGCCGATCTGCCGGCGATCGCCACCGGCAGCGCCCGCCCGGTCGATCTGCTCGTCGGGCGCGACATGACCGGCGATTACGCGCTCGACATTGATTACGCCGCGCGGCGATTTCGCGTGCTGCGTTCGGGCCGGTTGCCGTTTCGCGGCGCGGTCGCCCCGCTTGCCATCTCGCGCGAGAAGCGTGTCTATATCGGCGAGGTGGCGCTGGGCGACGCGCGGCTGCGCCCGATGGTGGTGGATACCGGGGACGGATCGTCGATCACGGTGACATCGGCGGGCTGGCGCGAGGCGAAGCTGGCGGGGGTGCGCACCACCACCGCGATCTCGTTCGGCCTCGCCGGCGCGGTCGTCAGCACGATCGGGATCGTGCCGCAGCTATCGGTGGGCCAGCTTGTCGCGCGGCACGTGGAGGTGCGGGTCGAGCCGGTCGGTGGTTTCTCCGAGGCGATCGGCGCGGCGGGGCGGATCGGCTCGGGCTTCCTCCAGAATTATCGCGTGCTGCTCGATCCGCAGGCGGGGCGGATGGTGCTGGCGCCCGAGGCGGGGGCGGATAAGCCGCCGCTGCGCTCGACCAGCGGGCTGCTGCTGGGGATCGAGCCGGATCGGCTGCGCGTGCTGCATGTGATGCGCGGCGGCCCGGCGGCGGCAGCGGGCTGGCGCGAAGGCGATCTGATCTGCGCGATCGACGGCACCGCGATCGCGCGCGGCTATGCCGCAACCCCGCTCGCCAACTGGTCGGCGGACAAGGCGGGGCGAACGGTGACGCTCGGCATGTGCGACGGCACGACGCGGCGGCTGACGCTCGCGGATTTCTATTGAGCGGATGCCCGGCCGGCGGCGCGAAACGCGCGCGCGCCAGTCAATGTCCGAGCTTCTCGACCTTGTCCTGCAGGCGCGCCAGCTCCGCTTTCAGCGCGGCGATCTCGTCATCCTTGCTCGCCGCCGGGTCGGCGGCCTGGGGGGGCGCATTGCCCGTGCCCGGCTTGAACGCGCCGGCGGCGGCCTCGAACATCGCCATGTTGCGCTTCGCCATTTCCGCGAACGGCGAATGGGCGAACGCGCCCTCCACCGCCGATTTGAACTGCGCCTGATTGCGGCGGAAGCTTTCCATCGACGCATCGAGATAGCCCGGCACCATCGCCTGCATCGAATCGCCGTACATCGCGATCAACTGGCGCAGGAAATTGACCGGGAGCATCGTTTGCCCGCGGCTTTCCTCCTCCATGATGATCTGCGTCAGCACGTTGTGGGTGATATCCTCATCGGTCTTGGCATCCACCACACGGAATTCGCGGCCTTCGCGCGTCATTTGCGCGAGATGATCGAGCGTGATGTAGGATGAGCTTTCGGTATTATAGAGCCGGCGGTTGGCGTATTTCTTGATAATCACCGCGCCGTCACCGGAATGCTGCTTCTTCATCGAAAGCTCCCGCAATGAGAATTTACTGCGGTACAGCACATCCTGCCGCGCTGCAACACGGGCCGCGCCCGCTGCCGCTGTTCCTCGATATGCTGCGCAGCGAAACCGCAGCATCACCCGAGCGCGCAAGCGCGGCGCTGGCGGGGCTGCGCCGCTATCAGGAGGCGCCACGCGGCAAGCCTCGCGCCCGCGCCCCGGCGCGCTTTCGCAAGCGCCGCGCGCGGCTGCGCGATTATGGCGGGGCGGGGCGCCCGGTGGTATTCGTGCCCTCGCTCATCAACCCGCCGTTCGTGCTCGATCTGACCCCGGAAACCTCGCTGCTGCGGTGGATCGCGGGGGCCGGATTCCACGCCTGGCTGGTCGATTGGGGCGTGACCGATCCGCAAGACCGCGCGCTGGATGTCGCGGGGCATGTTTCGCAGGTGCTGGAGCCGCTGCTGGCGAAGCTGCCCGAGCCGCCGCTGCTCGTCGGCTATTGCCTTGGCGGCACGATGGCGATGGCGGCGGCGAGCCGGATGAGGGTCGCCGGGCTGGCGACGATCGCGGCGCCATGGCGCTTCGCGGGCTATGGCGCGGCGGCGGACGATATCGCGGCGCTGTGGAGAATCGCGGAGCCCGCGTGCCGCACGCTCGGGCTGGTGCCGGTGGAGGTGCTGCAATCGGGCTTCTGGCGGCTCGATCCCGCGCGCACCATCCGCAAGTTCGAGGCGTTCGCGACGATGGCGGAGGAGCGCGCGGCGATGTTCGTCGCGCTGGAGGATTGGGCCAATGCGGGGGAGCCGCTGACCTATGCCGCCGGGGCGGAATTGTTCGAGGCGATGGTGATGGAGGATCAGCCGGGCGCGGGGCGATGGCGGGTCGGCGGCGAGATCGTCGGGCCGGGGAAGCTCGATTGCCCGGCGATCGAATTCGTCTCGCTATCCGACCGGATCGTGCCGGCGGCGACCGCGGCGGGGCTGGCGGCGCGGCGCGATATCGGTGCGGGGCATGTCGGCATGATCGTCGGCAGCGGCGCGCGCCGGCAATTATGGGAACCGCTGCGCGACTGGCTTCGCGATCCGCGCGGGCGATAGCGGGGCGGCGTGGCCGGTTCGGGGCGGATCGTTTGCGGTCGCGAAATATTGCCGATGCTGAAGGCCGCGTCCGGGGGCGGTTTTTCGCCGCAACAGCATCCATGGCACGTTTTCGGGATCGAATTGCGAACGCTGCGCGCCATCGAAATAGGGCGGCATGTGATCGCCCACGAGCAGGATATCGGCATCGGGGAAATCGGGCTTCGTCATCTGCTCGGCCAACCGCTCCTCGATCTCTAGCCACAGGGCGAACTGGCGGCAGAGCATCGGGAACCGCCGCACCTCATCCGGCAGGTCCGCGCGGCAGGTGCCGGTGTTGAGCGCCTCCGAGATCGGAACGGGAAGATGCGAATTGACCGTCAGCCAATAGATGAACTGCGGGCGTGGATCGGCTTTCAACTCGCGATAGATGATCCCCGGAACGTCGCGATCGCAGGCGCCGGGAAACACCCCCGGACAGGAGGCGGCGCCCCGGCGGATCAGATCGTCGCGGAACAGCCGCCGTTCAAACCCCATATTGGGATACCATCGCGCCCGATCGAAAAAGGCGCCGTCGAAACTGTGGAGCGCAAGCGTGGCATATCCCGCCTTGCGGAGCCGCGCGGGAAGGCAGCCCTTGTCCCGCTTTTCCATCACCTCGGCGTAATTTCCCCAGCGACCGCACAACGCCCTCATTTCGGCGCTGGTGGTGGAGCCGAAATATGGCGCGGTGCCCTGCGTGAAATCGTAGCGCGCCGCGATATCGGCGCGCTTCCAGCGTTCGATCAGCCGCGCGGCTGTCGCGGGATCGTGCGGCTGACCGAGCGACTCCACGATGACGAGGATCAGATCGCGGCGCCCATCGGGTTGCGATGCGAAGCCGCTGCGCCGCACGCCCGAATCGAACGGCGCGCCATCGGCGGTGGCGCGTTGATAGGCGCCGCTGGTGCTCAACGACAGCAAGGCATCGAGCCCGGCAAGGCAGGCCGTGATCGCGATCGCGGCGATGATCGCCCAATTGCCCCGGAAATCCGTGCGCATCCTGAGAAGCCGGGCGCCGGCAAGCAGCGTCACGATCAACGCGACCGCGCCCCAATAATATTCGATCGAGCTTTCCGGACGCATCTCGATCAGGAAGCTGAGCGATTCGATCAGCGAGCTGACGCGGAAATTGAACAGCGCGGCGACGAAGGAGAGCGCCGAATAGATCATCAATAACACGAATGCGGCCAGCCTGATCGGATAGCGCGCGTTGCGCACGATCAGGCCGATCGCGCCGCCGGTGATGATTTCGGAATAGCGCGGCGGCGCGCCGATGATCCACAGCCACATGAATGCGGCGTTGGGCAGCAATATCCAGCAGATCGACCATGTGAACAGTCGATTGAGATTATCGCGCGCGCCACTTGTGACCGAACGGCGATTGACGATCGCAATCATATCGCCGTCCCCCAATTGATATGCCCGGTTATCTCCGGATGGGGGAAATCATACTGAAAATTCTATGAAGAAACGGTCAATCGTGCCCTGACCAGCCGGCGCGCGCGTCAGCGCCAGACGCGATCGAAACGGGTGCCGAGGCCGGTCAGCAGCTCATATTGCGACATGCCGCTCGCCGCCGCCGCTTGCGGCAGCGCGTAATCGAGCGCGAGCCAGTCGCCCTCCGCCACCGCGCATCCGCCGCAATCCACCGCGATCAGATCCATCGAGACGCGCCCCAGCAGCGGGAGCCGCGCATCACCCAGCAGCGCATGGCCCGTGCCGGAGAAGCCGCGCCAATAGCCATCGGCATAGCCAAGGTTGAGGATCGCCACCTCTGTATCGGCGGGGGCGACCCAGGTGGCGTTATACCCAACCGTTTCGCCCGCGCGGACGCGGCGGCGCTGGAGCACCTGCGCCTCGGGCCGCGCGACCTGGCGGATCGCTGTCAGTTCGGCGCGGGGCACGCCGCCGTAAAGCGCGATGCCGGGCCGGACGAGATCGAGGTGATAGCTCGTGCCCAGCGCGATGCCGGCGGAATTGGCGATGCTCATCCGCCGCGCCCGCGTTGTTCCGGCGAGTGCCGCGAAGCGGGCGCGCTGCGTTTCGTTGAGCGCCACATCCTCGTCGGCGCTGGCGAGATGCGTCATCAGCGTGTCGATCCTGAGGCCGTCGAGCAGCCCGCCCGCGATGTCCTCCGCCGATACGCCGAGGCGGTTCATGCCGGTATCGACCATCACGTCACAATCGCCGCCGCCCGCCTCCTTCCACCGCGCCACCTGCGTGGGGGTGTTGAGCACGGGCCGCGCGTTGCGCAGCCGCGCCAGCGCCATATCCTCCGCGCGAACGCCGTGGAGCACCGAAAGGCTCGCCCCGGTATCGACCAGCGCGCGCGCCTCCGCCCAGGTGGCGACGAAGAAATCGCGGCACCCCGCGTCCGCCAGCCGGCGCACCACCGCGCTCGCGCCAAGGCCATAGCCATCCGCCTTCACCGCCGCGCCGCACGCCGCGGCACCACTCATCGCATCGAGCAGGCGCCAGTTGTGGACGAGCGCCGACGTATCGAGCGAAAGGCGGCAGGGGGAACGGTTCATCGCCCCCGGTTAGCGGGCGGTGCGGCACGCGTCGATGGCGGGGTTACGCCACGATGCGCCCGTGGCGATCCTCCTTCAGCCACAGCACGGTGACGATCAGCGCGAGCAGGGTGATGCCCCAGGTGTACCACAGGCCAGCGAACGGATCGCCGGTGCGCGCGACGATATACTGGCTGATGAACGGCAGGAATCCGCCGAAATAGCCGGTGCCGAGGTGATAGGGCATCGACAGCGAGCTATAGCGGATCGCCGGCGGGAACATTTCCGACAAGAGCGCGGCGACCGGCCCGTAGGTGAGCCCGGAAAGCGCGGTGACGGCGAGGATCGCGATCAGGATCAGCGCGATATTGCCCGCCCCCGGCTTCACCCGGCTGAGATCGTAGCCCGCATTCGCCAGCGCCTTGTCCAGCGCGGCGGGCGCATGATCCGCGATCGGCACGCCGCCGATGGATACGCTCGTCACCGGGGTGACCTCCTTGGTGTAGGACACCCCTTTCTTGGAGAAATAATCGAGCAGCCGGGCGCATTCGTCGGTCTGCTTGGCGGCGAACGGGGAATAAGCGCAATGCGGGCCGGAAACCACCACCGGCGCGCGCTCCGCCGCGCGCGCCAGGCCGGGGTTCGCCGCCGCGCCCATCACGTGGAAGATCGGGAACAGCAGGATCAGCGTCATGATATAGCCGATCACGATCGGTTTCTTGCGCCCGACCAGATCGGAAAGCCAGCCGAACAGCACGAACCACGCCACCCCCATCAGCGCCCCCGCCCCGGTGATGAGCTGCGCGGTGGTTTCCTCCAGCCGCATCGTCGTCTGGAGAAACGAAAGGACCGAAAACATCGCGGTGTACCAGATCACCGCCAGCCCGGCGGCGATGCCGAACAGCGCGACCGCCATCCGCTTCAGGTTGCCGGGATAGGTGAAGCTTTCGCGCAGCGGATTGTGCGCGACCTCGCCCGCCGCGCGCATCGCCTTGAACACCGGGCTTTCGGACAATTTGAGCCGCATCCACAGCGACACCGCGAGCAGCGCGATCGAGAAGATGAACGGCGCGCGCCAGCCCCAGCTATCCCATGCCGGCCCGGCCAGCACCGTCTTGAACGACAGGATCACCGCGAGGCTCAGGATGAACCCGCCGACCACGCCGGCCTGGATGAAGCTGGTGTAGAAGCCCGAACGCCCGCGCGGCGAATGTTCGGCGACATAGATCGCCGCGCCGCCATATTCGCCGCCCAGCGCCAGCCCCTGCGCGATCCTGAGCAGCAGGACGAGGATCGGCGCGGCCATGCCGATCGCGTCATAGGATGGAATGAGCCCCACCCCGGCGGTGGCGATGCCCATCAGCGTGATGGTGACGAGAAAGGTATATTTGCGCCCCAGTCGATCGCCCAGATAGCCGAACAATACCGCGCCGATCGGGCGGAAACCGAAGCCCACCGCAAAGCCCGCCCAGGCGAGCAGGGTCTGCAATGTCTCGTTGCCGGCGGGAAAGAAGGTGCGTCCGATGATCCCCGATGCGGCGAGCGTGCCGTAGATGAAGAAATCATACCATTCGAAAACGGTGCCGAGCGCCGAGGCTGAAATGACCAGCCTGATCTCCGCCTTGGACGGCTCCACATCGTGATCCCGCGCAACGACCGTCGCCATTCTGCCCCATCTCCCCCGTTCGGATCGGTCTTTGCCGTCCGCGCGCTAGCTGTAACGTGCCATCGGCGGGCGGCAAGAGGTTTGGGCTCAAACTCGTTCAGGACCGCGTCGTGAACGGATTGACCCTATGGCACGGCGCGGTCAGGCGGTGAACGCGGCTTGCACCGCCAGCACGGCGATCGCATCCTCGCGCCCGGCGAAGGGGAGGCGATCGCCTTCGCCCGCCCCGATCAGCGCGCGCGCCAGCGGGGCGGAGAAAGCGAGCTTGCCCGCCGCCGGATCGGCTTCGTCATCGCCGACGATCTCGATCGTCCGCTCCGCGCCGTTGAGCGTGAAGCGCACCCGGCTGCCGAACGCGATCTCGTCGGCGGGCGGCGGTGGCGCGAGGATCGCGGTGATCCGGCGCGTCTGCCAATAGCGCAGCTCGCGCGCGATTTCCTCGCCGCGCGGCTCGCCGGCATCGCGCTGTTCCGCCTCAAGTGCGGCGATCCGCTCGTCGATCAGCGCGCGCCCGCGCGGGGTGACGAGGTTCGGCCCCGCGGGGAGCGGCAGTTCGAAGCGCGGCTCCTTGTGCTCCTCGTCGCTTTCGCGGCGGAAGGCGACGCTCATGGCTTGTCGCGCAGCATGTTGATGATGCCGGAGAAATCGCGCGCGCCGTTGCCCGCGCCGGCATAGGCTTCATAGAGTTCGCGCGCGCGCGCGCCCATCGGCACCTCGGCGTCGACGCTCTCGGCGGCTTCCATCGCCAGCCGCAGATCCTTGAGCATCAGCGCGGCGGCGAACCCGCCTTGATAATCGCGATCGGCGGGGGTTTCCGGGCCGACGCCAGGGACGGGGCAATAGCTCGTCATCGACCAGCTCTGCCCCGATGAAACGCTGGCGATATCGTAGAACGCCTGCGCATCCAGCCCGAGCTTGTGCGCGAGCACGAACGCCTCGCACGTCGCGATCATTTCCGCGCCGAGGATCATGTTGTTGCAGATCTTCGCCGCCTGCCCCGCGCCATTGACGCCGGCGTGGATCACCGCCTTGCCCATATCCGCGAGGAAAGCGCGCGCGCGCTCGAACGCCTCGTTCGAACCGCCGACCATGAAGGTGAGCGTGCCGGCGCTGGCCGCCGCGATCCCGCCCGAAACCGGCGCGTCGACCGCGACCAGCCCCTTGGCCGTCGCCTGTTCGGCGACGCGCTTGGCGGTGGCAACGTCGATCGTCGAGCAATCTATCAGGATCGCCGACGGCAGCGCGACATCGAGCACGCTCTCACGGTAAACCTGTTCGACATGCGCGCCCGCCGGCAGCATCGTTATCACCGCCTCCGCGCCATCGGCTGCCTCGCGCGCCGATGCGACCGGCAGGCAGCCGGCGGCCCTGGCCTTGTCGAGCGCATCCGCCGACAGATCGAAGGCGCGTACATCATGGCCCTTCTTCGCCAGATTGGCGGCCATGCCGCCGCCCATATTGCCCAGCCCGATGAAACCGACGCGCGCCATTTTCACATCCTCTCCAAATCGTAACGCCCGAACCCGTATGGGGTTACCGGCCCTTCCACACGCCCGCGCGCTTTTCGATGAACGCGGCCATGCCCTCCGCCTTGTCCTCGGTGGCGGTGAGGATCTGGAACAGGCGACGTTCGGTCAGGATGCCCTGCGCGAGATTGGTTTCGAACGCGGTGTTGACCATTTCCTTGTTCACCATCGCCGCCATCGGCGGCATCGCGGCGATCGTCGTGGCCGTCTTGAGCGCTTCCTCAAGCAGATCGGCGAGCGGCACGACGCGCGCGACGAGCCCCGAACGCTCCGCCTCGGCTGCATCCATCATCCGCCCGGTGAGGCACATTTCCATCGCCTTGGCCTTGCCGATCGCGCGGGTCAGCCGCTGCGATCCGCCCATGCCGGGGGCGACACCGAGCTTGATCTCGGGCTGGCCGAACTTCGCGGTATCGGCGGCGATGATGAAATCGGCCATCATCGCCAGTTCGCAGCCGCCGCCAAGCGCGAAGCCGTTGACCGCCGCGATCCACGGCTTGCGCGTCGCGACCACCCCGGTCTGCCAACCGGCGAAAAAATCCTGCAGGAAGAAATCCGCCGCCGCCATATCGGCCATCTGCTTGATGTCCGCGCC
Source organism: uncultured Sphingomonas sp. (assembly GCF_937871615.1). Taxonomy (GTDB): domain Bacteria; phylum Pseudomonadota; class Alphaproteobacteria; order Sphingomonadales; family Sphingomonadaceae; genus Sphingomonas. Next base: position 26,846 of record NZ_CALMPA010000016.1, read on the forward strand.
CGCCGCGAACGCCTTCTCGCCCGCGCCGGTCAGCACGAGGCAGCGTTGCGCATCGTTCCTGTCATATGCGCCGAACGCGGCGGCGAGATCGGCCAGCACATCCGAATTGAGCGCGTTCAGTGCCTGCGGACGATTGAGGGTGACGAGCGTGACCGCGCCGCGCTGCTCGACAAGGATATTGGCGTAATCAGACATGGTAATTCTCCAAACCGGCAACCCGAAAAATCGGGGACGGCGCTATGGCAGGATCAGGCCGGGGTCCAGCTTTCCGCATCGGGGAGCGGGGCGAAGATCTGGTCGATCACATGATCGCTCACGCCTTCGGGTGTCGGCGGATTCCATCGCGGCGCATTGTCCTTGTCGACGATCACCGCGCGGACGCCCTCCAGGAAATCGTGGCGCTGCACGACGCGGCTGCCGACCGCATATTCCTGCCGCATCTCATCCTCGAACGTCGCCATCGCCTTGCCGTCGAGCAGCAGCTTCAACGACACCTTCATCGTCTGCGGCGATTTGGTCCTGAGGATCGCGAGGGTCTCGCGCGCGAAATCGCCGTCATCACCGGCGAGCGCGGCGAAAATATCCTCCAGCCGGTCGGATGCGAACAGCCGGTCGATCTCCGCGCGCCGCGCAAGGATCGGCGCTTCGGGCGCGGGGACGGCGAGCGCGTCGAGCACCGCCTTCGGCCCCTCGGCGATCCGCGCCTTGGCTTCCGCCAGCCGACCGGCGGGGAGATAATGCGTGGCGAGCCCGAGCGCGAGGCATTCGGCGCCGCCCAGCCGGTGCCCGGTCAGCGCGAGATATTGCCCGATCCGCCCCGGCAACCGCGAGAGATACCAGCCGCCGCCGACATCGGGGAACAGCCCGATCCCCGTTTCGGGCATCGCCAGCCGCGTGTTCTCGGTCGCGACGCGATAGCGGCACGGCTGCGAGATGCCGACACCGCCGCCCATGGTGATCCCGTCCATGAACGCCACGATATCCTTGGCGTAGGTGAACAGCCGGTGGTTCATGCGATATTCGGTGTGGAAGAACGCCCGCGCCTCGGCACCGTCCTTCGCGCCGCTTTCGGCGAGCATACGTATATCGCCGCCTGCGCAGAAGCCGCGGCCTTCGGCATGGTCGATCGTGACGACATGCACCGCATCTTCGCCCCGCCACGCCTCCAGCGCCTCCAGCACGCCCGCGCACATCGCGGTGTTGAGCGCGTGGATCGCCTTGGGGCGATTGAGCCGGATGCGTCCGACGGCGCCGTCGGTCTCGACAATCAGGTCTTCGGTCATTGCCGCGTCAGCTCCCGCCCGACGATCATGCGCATCACCTGATTGGTCCCCTCCAGGATCGAATGGACGCGCAGGTCGCGCCAGAAACGCTCGATCGGATAATCCATCAGATAACCATAGCCGCCGTGAAGCTGGAGCGCGCGATCGACCACGCTCGATCCGGTATCGGTGGCGAGCCGTTTCGCCATCGCGGCGAAACGCGTCTTGTCCGGCGCGTTGGCGGTCACCTTGGCGGCGGCGACATAGAGCAGGTAGCGCGCGGCCTGAAGCTCGGTATCCATATCGGCGAGCGTGAATTGCGTGTTCTGGAAATCGGCGATGGCCTTGCCGAACTGCTGGCGATCCTTCGTATAGGCGATCGCCTCGTCGAGGCAGCGTTGCGCGCCGCCGAGCGAGCAGGCGCCGATATTGAGCCGCCCGCCATCGAGCCCCATCATCGCGAAGCGGAACCCGTCCCCTTCCGCGCCGACACGGTTGACGACCGGCACCTTCACATTGTCGAACAGCACCTGCCGCGTCGGCTGCGCGTGCCAGCCGAGCTTGCGTTCGTTGGCGCCGAACGACACGCCGGGCATGTCCTTGTCGATGACGAGGCAGGAGATGCCCTTGGCCCCTTCCGCCCCGGTGCGGACCATGGTGACATACACTTCATTCTCGCCCGCGCCGGAGATGAACTGTTTCGATCCGTTGACGATATAATGATCGCCCTCCAATCGCGCGCTCGTCTTGAGCGCGGCGGCGTCGGAGCCGGAGCCGGGCTCGGTCAGGCAATAGCTCGCCATGCGTTCCATCGTGACGAGATCGGGAAGGTAACGGCTTTTGAGGTCCGCGCTGCCGAAGCGGTCGATCATCCACGATGCCATATTGTGGATCGAGACGAACGCGGAGGTGGCGGGGCAGCCATAGGCCATCGCCTCCATGATGAGCGCCGCTTCCAGCCGGCCAAGGTTGATCCCGCCCGATTCCTCGCTGACGTAGATCGCCGCGAAGCCGAGATCGGCCGCCGCCTTGATAACGTCGCGCGGGAAATGATGCGTCTCGTCCCATTCCGCGGCGAAGGGCGTGATGCGATCGGCGGTGAAGCGCCGGGCCAGCTCCTGAATCTCGCGCTGGTCGTCGGTAAGGTCGAACTGGTTGGTCATAATTCCTCTCAGGCTCCGCACCGCATGTAGCGCAGCGTCTGGCCGTCGGCGATGCGGGTGAGCGCATTGCCGTTATCCTCAAGCGTCAGCGGGGTTTCCTGTTCCCACGTCTGCCCCTCGCCGGAGAAGGCGAGCGTCGCCTTGATCTCGGTGGGGGAAATGGTGGCGAGCTGCGTCACCGTGGCGCGCGATTCGTAGAAGGTCAGCCGATCCGGCTCGACCAGCATCAGGCCCTTGGCGTCGCCCTGGGTCGAGGTGCAATCGGCCGGCACCAGCCCCCAGCGGCCCTGAAAGGCCGCGGGGATGCGCCCGCCGACGACCGGCGTGCCCGGCGTCGGCGAGGCGGCTGGGTCGAGGGCGTTCACCGTGTTGAACAAGGCGCCCTCGTCATAGGACGCCTCGTTCTTCTGTTCCGGGGCGCAGGCCGTGAGCGCGGCGAGCGCCGCCAGTGCCAGCGTGCGTTTCATTCCTGCCCTCCCCCGGTTGCGACAAGCGTTCCTATTAGCCCATCGTCGGGATGACGAATGCGTTGCCGCCATCGGGCGAGCCATCGGGCCAGCGCTGCGTCACGGTTTTCACCTTGGTCCAGAACTTCACGCCTTCCAGCCCGTGCTGGTTGGTGTCGCCGAATGCCGAGCGCTTCCACCCGCCGAAGGTGTGATAGGCGACGGGCACCGGGATCGGCACGTTGATGCCCACCATCCCGACATTCACCCGCGCGGCGAATTCGCGCGCGGCATGGCCGTTGCGGGTGAAGATCGCCACGCCATTGCCATATTGATGATCGCTGGCGAGCTTGAGCGCCGCCTCGAAATCGCCCGCGCGGACGATCTGGAGCACGGGGCCGAAGATTTCCTCCTTATAGGCGGACATCTGCGGCGTGACGCGATCGAACAAGGTCGGGCCGATGAAGAAGCCTTCCTCATGCCCCTGCAGCTTGAAGCCGCGCCCGTCGACGACGAGTTCGGCGCCTTCGTCCACCCCGGTCTGGATCCAGTTTTCGATCCGCTGGAGGTGCTGCGCGGTGACGACGGGGCCGTAATGCGCATCCGCATCGGTGGAGACGCCGACGCGCAGCGCGTCGATCGCCGGAAGCAGCTTCTCGCGCAGCGCGTCCGCCGTCTTGTCGCCGACCGGCACGACCACCGGCAGCGCCATGCAGCGTTCGCCCGCCGAGCCGAACGCCGCGCCGGCAAGATCGGCCACCACCTGATCGAGATCGGCATCGGGCATGACGATACCGTGGTTCTTCGCCCCGCCCATCGCCTGCACGCGCTTGCCCGCGTCAACGCCGCGCCGATAGACGTAATGCGCGATATCGGATGAGCCGACGAAGCTGACGGCGGAGATCGCCGGATGATCGAGGATCGCGTCGACCATTTCCTTGTCGCCATGGACGACCTGGAAGATGCCCGCCGGCATCCCGGCTTCAAGGAACAGCTCCGCCAGCCGCACCGGCAATGAGGGATCGCGCTCCGACGGCTTCAGGATGAAGGCATTGCCGCACGCGGTGGCCACCGCGCCCATCCACAGCGGGATCATCGCCGGGAAGTTGAACGGGGTGATGCCAGCGACGACGCCGAGCGGCTGGCGCATCGAATATACATCAATGCCGGGGCCGGCGCCTTGCGTATATTCGCCCTTCAGGACATGCGGGATGCCGCACGCGAACTCCACCACTTCCAGCCCGCGCTGGATATCGCCGCGCGCGTCCGCCACGACCTTGCCGTGTTCGGAGGCGAGCAATTCGGCGAGGCCCTGGATGTTCGCCTCGACCAGTTCCTTGAAACGGAACATCACGCGCGCGCGGCGCTGCGGGTTGGTCGCGGCCCATGCCGGCTGCGCGGCCTGCGCGGCGGCGACCGCGCGATCGAGATCGGCCCCGGTGCCGAGCGCCACGCGCGCCTGCACCTTGCCGGTGTTGGGATCGAACACATCGCCCATGCGGCCCGCGCCGCCACCGGAATGGCCGGCAATGAGATGATCTATCACGCGCATGGGGAGGCTCTCCACGAATTGGTGTTTGATCGGCTTGTAGCCCTGCGGCAATTATGCACTCAACCCGCTTAATTTGCCGGTGGGTGGTGCATTTTTGCAGGATAACGGCGCCGGCGCGCTCCCCCGCCCCGCCTCCCATGCCAGTATTCTGAATGGGAGGCGGGGCGGGGGAGCGGGCCGGAGCAGCGACAAACAAGGCAACGACGATGCGGAACTGGGATGATCTGCGCATATTTCTCGCGGTGGCGCATAGCGGGCGAGTCGCCCCGGCGGCGCGCGCACTGGGAGTGGACGCCACCACCGTCGCGCGGCGGCTCGCGCGGCTGGAAGGCGCGATGGGCGCGGCGCTGTTCGAAACGGTGGCGGGCGAGCGGCGGCTGTCCGAGGCGGGGCAGGCGCTGCTCCAGCACGCCGAAACGATCGACGCGGCGATCTCCGCCGCGAGCGAGGGCGAGGTGGCGACGGGCGCCGCTGGGCATGTGCGGCTGAGCGTCGCGGAAGGGCTGGCGACGCATGTGCTGGCGCCGCGCGTGCCCGCTTTCGCCGCCGCCTATCCGCGCATCCGGCTCGATCTCATCACCGCGTCGGGCCTGCTCGATCCGTCGAAACGCGAGGCGGATATCGCGGTGATGCTGGCGCGCCCGCGCAACCGGCAATTGATCGCGGCGCGGCTGGTCGATTATCGCCTGCGATTATACGCCACGCCCGGCCATCTCGCGGCGGCGGGGATGCCCGAGACGGCGGCGGCGCTGGAGCGACATGTGCTGGCAAGCTATGTGCCCGAACATCTCCATGCGCCCGAACTCGATTATCTGTCCGAAGTGCACGACGGTCTGGTCGCGAGGCTGCGCAGCACGAGCATCAACGTCCAGCACGCGATGATCGCGGCGGGCGCGGCGATCGGCATCCTGCCCGATTTCATCGCCGCGGGCGACGCGCGGTTGGTGCCGGTGCTCCCGCATATCGTGCTGCACCGCGCCTTCTGGCTCGTCACCCATGCCGATGGACAGGCGACGCCACGGATTCAGGCGGTATCGTCATGGTTGCGCGAGGCGGTGGGGTAGCGCAGCCTCAGCCCAACCCGCCCAGCGCCTTCTGGCGGCGGCGCTGCACCGAGCTGCCGATCCCCAGCGCCTCGCGATATTTGGCGACGGTGCGGCGCGCGATATCGAAGCCGCGCGTGTTGAGCAGCTCGACCAAGGTGTCGTCGGACAGGATCTTCGCGCCCTCGTTCTGGATCAGCGCGCGGATCGCGGCCTTCACCGCCTCCGCCGACACCGCGTCGCCACCGTCCGCCGCCGCGATGCCTGAGGTGAAGAAATATTTCAGCTCGAACTGGCCGCGCGCGCAGCTCAGATATTTGTTCGAGGTGACGCGGCTGACGGTCGATTCGTGCATCTCGATCGCATCCGCCACCTGACGCAGGGTGAGCGGGCGAAGATGCGCCACGCCCTTCAGGAAGAACGCTTCCTGCTGCTTCACGATCTCGGTCGCGACGCGGATGATCGTGCGCTGCCGCTGATCGAGCGCCTTCACCAGCCAGTTGGCGCTGGCGAGACATTCGCTGAGCCACGCCTTCGATGCCTTGTTCTGCGCGCCTGCGGCCAGCTCCCCGTAATAGCGCCGGTTAATCAGCACGCGCGGCAGGGTGGAATTGTTGATCTCGATCGCCCAGCCGCCCTGCGTGCGGGTGATGAACAGATCGGGCACCACCGCGGGCGCCACATCGCCGCCATAGCGGCAGCCGGGCTTCGGATCATAACCGCGCAACTCGCGGATCATGTCCGCCATATCCTCGTCATCGACCTGGCAGATGCGCTTCAGGCGCGCGATCTCGCCGCGCGCGAGCAGATCGAGATGCTCGATCAGCCGCGCCATGCACGGATCGTAGCGATCCGCCTCCTTCGCCTGCAACGCGATGCACTCGGCAAGATCACGCGCGCCGACGCCGGTGGGGTCGAAGGTCTGGATCACCCCGAGCACCTGCTCGACCATCGCCAGCGGAACGCCGAGCCGGGTGGCGATTTCCAGCAGGTTCGCGGTGAGATAGCCCGCCTCGTCGATCAGATCTATCAGGTGCCGCGCGACGAGCAGGCTTGCGCCCGACAGCGCGTTGCCCGCCTGCGCGGACAGGTGATCGGCAAGGCTCGGCGGGTTTTCCGCGAAGGCATCGAGATCGGGGGCGTCGTCACCCGCGACGCTGCCGCCCGCGCCGCCCAGCCCCACCGTATCCACCGCCGCATCGTCGAAGCGTTCGGCGGCGATATCGACGTCGAGCGCCTCCCCCGCCGCCTCGCCCGCCATCACCAGTTCGTCGGCGCCCGCCGGCTCCTCACGCGGGGCGTCGGCGGGTTCGCGTTCGTTGACCGGCGCATTGTCGTCGGCCGGGCTGGTCGCTTCGAGCAGCGGGTTCTTCTCCAGCTCCTCCGCGATGACGCCTTCGATCTCCAGGTTGGATAGCGCCAGCAGCTTGATCGCCTGCTGGAGCTGCGGCGTCATCACCAGCGATTGCGACTGGCGCAGATCGAGGCGCGGCGCGAGCGACATTATTCGAGGTGCGGCACCGGCCCGCTTCCCCACCCGGCGTCCCACGGCATATCCTGAATGGGAGGCCGGGTGGGGGAGCGGGCCGGCGCCGCGCGCATGGCGAAGCCGGACCAGAACATCAGAGCGAGAAGCCCTCGCCGAGATAGAGGCGGCGGACGTTGGCGTCGGCGACCAGCTCCTCCGGAGAGCCGGTGAACAGCACGCGGCCATCGTAGATGATGTACGCGCGATCGACGATGTCGAGCGTTTCGCGCACGTTATGATCGGTAATCAGCACGCCGATATCGCGGCGCTTCAGATCCTTCACCAGATCGCGGATATCGGCGATCGAAATGGGGTCGATGCCGGCGAACGGCTCGTCGAGCAGCATGATCGTCGGATCGGCGGCCAGCGCGCGTGCGATCTCCGCGCGGCGGCGTTCGCCACCCGAGAGCGCCATCGCCGGCGCGGCGCGCAGCCGGGTTAGGCCGAATTCGTCGAGCAGCCTGTCGAGCCGCGCCCGCCGCGCCGCCGGATCGCGGATGCCGAGTTCCAGCACCGCCATGATGTTCTTCTCGATCGTCAGCCCGCGGAAGATCGAGGTTTCCTGCGGCAGATAGCCAAGGCCGAGGATCGCGCGGCGGTACATCGGCAATCCGGTGATATCCTGCCCATCGAGCATGATGCGCCCGGCATCGGGGTTCACCAGCCCCATCACCGAATAGAAACAGGTGGTCTTGCCCGCGCCGTTCGGGCCGAGCAGCCCGATCACTTCACCGCGCCCGACCGAGACGGACACGTCGCTCAGCACGACACGCTTGTCGTAGCTTTTGGCGATCGACACCACCTGCAGGCCATCGGCCAGCGGCGGTTCCGCGATCGTTTCGATCCGATCCAGGCTGGTCACGTCATCCATATTCGCGCCGACCTCGCAGTTTCTTGGTTGCCGCCCGTCGCATCGCCGCGTGACTGGCAGGATTCATGCATGGTTCTTTTGCCCGAGCCGGCATCGAGATGAAAGCCCCGTCCGCCCGTCAGTTCCTGCTTGCCGGCGCGGCGTTGTTCGCGCGTTTGGGGACGGAGAAGGTGCCGGTGACGCGGCCCGAAGGCGCGGTCGTCACGCTCCCGCCGGGCAGCGATCCGGATGCCTTGGGCGCGGTTGAGCCGTCGATCACCGCGCGCCCGGTATCGAGATTGAGCGTCAGCCGCCCGCCGTTGACGGTGTTCGACCCGCCTTGTTGCAGCGAGACATTGCCGACCATCGTGATGATGTGGCGATTGAGATCATATACCGCGAACTGGCTTTTCGCGACCTGGTCGGGCCGTTTGACGATCACGCCGCCCGCCGCGTCCAGCCGCGATACCTGTGGATTTCCGTCCACCACCTGCCCGGTATAGGCGACGGTCACGCGCTGCGCGTTCAAGGTCATTTCCGCCTGGCGAACCGCCACATTGCCGGTGAGCACCGCGCGGTTCGCCTTGTCCTGCAATTGAATCTGGTTCGCGCCGAAATCAATCGGCGCCGACGAATCGTGACGGGTCTGCGCCTGTGCCGTCGAAGCGACGAGGAGCAAAAGGAGGGCGAGGCGCTGCATGATCGCCGCTATTTCGTGCGTCTCGGCACGATGTGCAAGCGCGCGTTGCCGGTGAGCGTCACGGTATGCGTATCGAGATCGGCATCGAACCTGTCGGCGCTGAACGTGCCCTGCCGCACCGTGCCGGTCACCGGATTGTCGGATCGCATCCGGCGCGTCTTGAGGTCCACCGTCGCGTCGCGCGTATCGAGCGTGTAGCCATCCGGCCCGCGGAACGCGATCGGGCCGTCGACCGAAACCTGTTCGGTATCCATATTATAGCGCCCCTGGTTCGCGACGAGCGACGCGGGGCCGTCGGTCAGCCGGATATCGGCGGCGAGCTGCTGGAGCCGCACGACGGGTTCCGCAGAGCTTTTCTGGATCGCGGAGCCGGCGGTCAGCTCGAACGGCTGGCCCTTGCCATCCTCGCCGCGATAGCGCGCGGCCTGGATCTTCAGCCGTTCTTTCGCGACCTCCACCTTGTTCTTGTCGAGCACGAACGAAACGTCGCCGCCCGAGGTGAGCGGCGCCATCACCAGAAAGGCGGTGAGCACGCCGATCAACACCGGCAGAATCCAGTTCGCCGCGCCGACGATCCGATCGTGCGGGCTCCCCGGCGCCGCCCAGCGCTGACGCGCATCCAGCGCCGGGGCGGCCATGTCAGGCATGGGCGAAAATATCGGTCTCGGGCCAGCCGGCGAGATCCAGCTCGGCGCGGTGGGGAAGGAAATCGAAACAGGCCTGGGCGAGCGCCATCCGCCCCTCGCGCACGAGCCGGCGGTCGAACTCCTCCTTGAGCTGATGCAGGAAACGCACGTCGGACGCGGCATAATCCTTCTGCGCTTCGGACAATACCGGGCCGCCCCAGTCCGAGGATTGCTGCTGCTTGGAGATATCCTGCCCGAGCAATTCGCGCACCAGCTCCTTCAGCCCGTGGCGATCGGTGTAGGTGCGCACCAGCCGCGAGGCGATCTTGGTGCAATAGACCGGCGCCGCCACCACGCCCAGATAATGGCGAATCGCCGCGAGATCGAAGCGCGCGAAATGATAGAGCTTGAGCCGCGCGGGATCGGCGAGCACCGCGCGCAGATTGGGCGCGGCATAATCCGATCCGGGGGCGAAGCGAATCAGATGCTCGTCGCCGCCGCCGTCGGACAATTGCACCACGCACAGCCGGTCGCGCGGGGTGATGAGCCCCATCGTCTCGGTATCGACCGCGATCGAGGCGCCCGGCGCGAATACGTCTGAGGGGAGGTCTTCCTCGTGGAAATGAACGGTCATTGCGCCGCCCTAGCGGGCGAGCGACCATCGCTCAATGCCCCGCAAGGCGGCTGACAGCGCGGGAAAGGCACGAATCATCGGCTGGTGTGGCATTTGCGCGCGCCGGCACGCGGCGTTTTTTGTTGAGCGAAGCGCGTGCGAATCCGTGTTCGTCTAGGCACTTCTTGCGACAACCTGTGTTTAACGTGCGACAGTCTTGCAAGTATCGGCATGTTAAATGGCGTTCCGAATACGATTCTGTTCGCGGTTAGAACAAAGCTGGGCTATGGCGGCATCTGTGGCGCAAAAGGTTTGGTGCCCGAAGAGGTGTGGTTGCAATTCGCCGTCCGGCGCGCACCTCTTAACGGCGAAGTCGGGCGGATGGGAAGACGAACGGGTTTATGGGTTTCGACAAAGGTAACCGCGGACAACGTGGCGGGCGCGGCCGCGACAAGCGCGACAGTTTCGGCGGCGATGAGTCCGGCGGTGACTTCGGTGGCGGCTTCGGCGGCGGCTACGGTGGTGGTGGCTTCGGTGGCGGCGGCTTTGGCGGCGGCGGTGGTTTCCGCGGCGGCGGCGGCGGTTTCCGTGGCGGCGGTGGCGGCTTCGGCGGCGGCGGTGGTGGTTTCCGCGGCGGCGGCGGGATGCCCCCGCAGGTCGTTGGCGAAGGCACGGGCGTCGTAAAATTCTTCAACGCGCAGAAGGGCTTCGGCTTTGTCGTGCGCGATGATGGCGGCGAGGACGTGTTCGTTCACATCTCCGCCGTGGAGCAGGCCGGGCTGACGGGCCTTGCCGAGGGCCAGCCGCTTGGCTTCACCCTCGTCGATCGCGGCGGTCGCATCTCGGCCACCGAACTCAAGATCGACGGTGAGCCGATGCCGGTTCAGGAGCGCGCTCCGCGTGACGGCGGCTTCGATTCCGGGCGTGATGGCGGCTTCGGCGGCCCGCGCGGCGGCGGCGCCCCCCAGCGCCAGCTCACTGGCGAGAAGGCGACCGGCACGGTCAAGTTCTTCAACGCGATGAAGGGCTTCGGCTTCATTCAGCGCGATGACGGGCAGCCCGATGCGTTCGTCCACATTTCCGCGGTGGAACGCGCCGGCCTCGGCGGCCTGAACGAGGGCGATCGCCTGTCGTTCGAGATCGAGGTTGATCGTCGCGGCAAGTACGCGGCGGTGAACCTTCAGCAGTCGAGCTGATCGACGCTTTAATGATTGATGGCGGCCCGTCCGACTTCGCGTCGGGCGGGCCGCTTTCGTTTTGCCTGTGTGTCGCGCCGTCGGGCGTTATCGGTGTGGCCAGCAAAGGAAACGCTTGAGGTGACGATGCGCTGGTTCGCGCCTTTCCTGCTGGCGACATCCGGCGTGGCTGCCGCCGATACGCCGCCGCCCGCGCCCGCGCCCGTCATGCTGGAGCCGAGCGTCGTCGCGCGCTTCCCACATGATCCGCAGGCGTTCACCGAGGGCCTCGTGTGGCATCGCGGCCACCTTTACGAAAGCGTCGGGCTGGAGGGGCATTCGGATGTTCGCCGGGTCGATCTCGCGTCCGGGCGCGTGCTGGCGCGCGGCGCCATTCCCCCCGCCTTGTTCGGCGAGGGGCTGGCGGTGTGGAAGGATGGGCTGGTCAGCCTCACCTGGCATGGCGGAATCGCCTATCGCTGGAACGCGGCGACGCTGAAGCGCACCGGCGCCGCGCGTTATAGCGGCGAGGGCTGGGGGCTGACGACGCTCGGCGATTCGCTCGTCCGGTCGGACGGCACGGCGACGCTTACCGTCCACGATCCCCGGACGCTCGCGGTGCGCCGCCGGATCGCGGTGACGTTGAACGGCAAGCCGATCGACCGGCTGAACGAGCTTGAGGCCGTGGACGGTGCGATCCTCGCCAACGTCTGGCGCTCCCCCTATATCCTGCGCATCGACCCGGCGAGCGGCCGGGTGACCGCGATCGTCGATCTCCGCGCGATCGTCGCCGAAGTCGGCATTTCCGATGATATCGAGGCGGTTGCCAACGGCATCGCCTGGGATCCGGCGAAACGGCGGCTGTTCATCACCGGCAAGCGCTGGCCGACATTGTTCGAAATTCGCCTGCCCGCCGGATAGCCGCCCGATTTGCCTTTCGGTGGCGCGCGTTTATCCTTGTTCGCCATGAAGATGATCGGGCTGATCGGCGGGATGAGCTGGGAAAGCTCGGCGGAATATTATCGTCTGCTCAATCAGGGCGCGCGCGCCCGTTTCGGCCCGACCGCGTCGGCGCCGTGCCTGTTATGGTCGTTCGACTTCGCCGCGATCGAGCGGCTGCAACATCGCGGCGACTGGCCCGCGCTCGGCGAACTGCTCGGCGATGCGGCGGCGCGGCTGGAGCAGGCGGGGGCTGAACTGTTGCTGCTCTGCACCAATACCATGCATCGCGTGGCGGGCGCGGTGGAGCGCCGCGTGGGCGTGCCGTTGCTCCATATCGCCGATCCCACCGCCGCCGCGATCATTGCGCGCGGCTTCACGCGGGTCGGGCTGCTCGGCACCGCCTTCACGATGGAGCAGGATTTCTACGCCGGGCGCCTGCGCGATCGCCACGGGATCGACGTGCTGGTGCCGGGCGCGGAGGATCGCGCGACCGTCCACCGCATCATTTACGACGAACTCGTCGCCGGGATCATCCGCCCCGAATCCCGCGCCGCCTTTCGCGCGGTGATTTCACGGCTGGTGAGCGAGGGCGCGCAGGGGGTGATCCTTGGCTGCACCGAGATCATGCTGCTCGTCGGCGCGGATGACAGCCCGGTGCCGCTGTTCGATACCACGACGCTCCACGCCGAGGCGGCAATCCTCGCCGCGCTTTAGGGCGACCGAACAACACAAAGCGCCCGACACTTTCGCGCCGGGCTGAGGAGCGTCCGCAGGAGGAACGCCGGTGGGGGCGGGCGCGTGTCGCCCGCCCCGATCGGGTCAGTAATTGTAAGCCCGCTCGCCATGTTCGGCGATGTCGAGGCCCTCGCGCTCGACTTCGGCGGTCGGGCGCATTCCCCACAATCTGTCGACCGCGAAGAACAGCAGCGTCGCGCCGACGCCGGACCAGACGAGCGTGATCGCCACGCCCTGGGTCTGTATCCAGAGTTGCGTGAGCATATCGTAGCTGCCGGCGACCATCGCGCCGGGCTTGGTCGCGTAATCGGCGATGCCCTGCCCGCCGAGATAGGGCGCGTCGAGCACCGCCGTCAGGATCGCGCCGGTGATGCCGCCGATGCAATGGACGCCGAATACGTCGAGGCTGTCGTCATAGCCGAACTTCGATTTCACCGTGGAGACGAAGAAGAAGCACAGTGGCGACACGATCAGCCCCAGCACCACCGAACCCATCGGCCCGGCATAGCCCGAAGCCGGCGTCACCGCGACGAGCCCGGCGACAACGCCCGATGCCGCGCCGAGCAGCGAAGGCTTGCCGTGCACCGCCTGTTCGACGAGCAGCCACGAGAGGCCAGCCGCCGCGGTGGCGACGAAGGTGTTGATGAAGGCGACCGCGGTGACGCCGTTCGCCTCGAGGTTCGAGCCCGCGTTGAAGCCGAACCAGCCGACCCACAACAGCGAGGCGCCGATCATCGTCATGGTCAGCGAATGCGGCGTCATCGCCTCTTTCGGGAAGCCGATGCGCTTGCCGAGCAGGATGCACAGCACGAGGCCGGTGATCCCGGCGTTGATGTGAACCACGGTGCCGCCCGCGAAATCGAGCGCGCCCTTCTGGAACAGATAGCCCGCATCGGCATTCTGCGCCGCGAGCGCGCTCGCGCCCTTGAGCGCGGCGGCGGCCACCGCGTCGGGGCCACCCCAATACCACACCATATGCGCGATCGGGAAATAGATCAGCGTCACCCACAGCGCCGAAAACAGCATCAGCGGCGAGAAGCGCACCCGCTCCGCCACCGATCCGATGAACAGCGCGGGGGTGATGCACGCGAAGGTCATCTGGAAGCAGATATAGACATATTCGGGAATATAGACGCCGTTGGAAAAGGTCGCCGCGCGGCTATTGGCGTCGACACCGATCAGGAACGCCTTGGAAAGGCCGCCGAAAAAGGCGCTTCCGCCGGTAAACGCGATCGAATAACCGTAAGTGACCCAGATCACCGCGACCATGCACACGATCATCAGCACCTGGGTGAGCACGCTCAGCATGTTCTTGGTGCGCACCAGCCCGCCATAGAATAGCGCCAGCCCCGGCACGGACATCATCAGCACCAGCAACGACGAGACCAGCATCCACGCCGTATCCCCCTTGTCGACGGTGGGCGGTGGGATCGGCGAGGCGGTGGCGGCCACCGGCTGCGCCCAGGCCGGCGCGGCGGCGACCAGCCCCGCCACCAGCGCGAGACCGAGCAATCTGGTGCTTTGCTTCATCATAACCCCCTTCACAGCGCGGTATCGTCGGTTTCGCCGGTGCGGATGCGCACGGCGTGGCCCACATCGAGAACGAAGATCTTGCCGTCGCCGATGGCGCCGGTGTTGGCGGTGGTCTCGATCGTTTCGACCACACGATCGGCAAGCGAGGAGGGGCAGACCACCTCGATGCGGATCTTGGGCACCATGTTGGTGCTATATTCGGCCCCCCGGTAAATTTCGGTTTGCCCCTTTTGCCGGCCGAAGCCCTTGACCTCGGTGACGGTCATGCCGGTGACGCCGAGCGCGGTGAGCGCCTCGCGCACTTCTTCCAGCTTGAACGGTTTGATGATGGCAATGACGAGCTTCATTGCGCGTCCTTTCGGTTTACCCGAAGCAGCGCATCGCAACTGTCGTGCCAGATATGGAATGAACCGGATCAGCCGGCGGATCGCCGGTTTGCACCCGATCGGGCGACAAGTTTTTGTGCAGTTGCGAGGGAGTGCCCGAAAATCAGGCAGCGCCGACGATGCGCCTTGCCTCGTCGAGATCATCCTCGTCGATCATCACGCGCACCGGGATCAGCAGCCAGCTTCCATCGGCGATGCTCGCCCCCTGATCGAAGGCGATCGCGGGAATCCCCTCGCTCTCCAGCCTGCCGACGAGGATATTGGCGAGATTGCGGTCATAACGCCCGAGTTCGACGAGGCTCATGGCTTCACCGCCGGGATCACGGTCTGCACGCGCACCGGCAGGCCGTCGATGCTCCGGGTGCGCCCCGCGATCCGCGCCAGCCGCGCTGCGGGTTCCTGCTGCGCGTGATATTTGGCCAGCGTCTGCCGCTCCGCCTCCAGCGTCATGCGCGGGACACCCCAGCCGCATGAGGTCTGCACGCTTTCCACCGTGATGACGAACACCTGCCGCTGGCCGGGGAGCGGGGGGAAGTGCGCGGCGAGCGGCGCATAGCCGTCGTCGCCCGCCACCACGAACCGGCCCCGGCCATAGAGGCGCAGGATCAGCGCGGGGTTGTCGAAGGCGCAGAACATGATCGTGATCCGCCCGTCGGCGGCGAGATGCGCCTGCGTTTCATTCCCCGATCCGCCGAGATCGAGATAGGCGACCATATTCGCATCGAACACGCGAAACGTGTCCATCCCCTTGGGGCTGAGGTTGATCCGCGCATCCTGCGCGGCGGTGGCGACGAAGAACACCGGCTGCTTCGCGATGAACGCGCGATGCTCGTCGCTCAGCGCGGGGAAGAAATCGGCCATCGGCACCCTCGCTTGACGCGCATGATCCATGCGCATAACCTTTGCGTATGAAACATGACCCTATCGCGTCGGGCAAGCGCAAATCGGTCAATCTGTCGATCGACACCGGAATCGTGGCCGCCGCGCGCGAAGCGGGGCTGAACCTGTCGCAGATCAGCGAGGCCGCGCTGTGCGATGCCGCCCGCAAGGCGCAGGCGGAAAAGTGGCACGAAGAAAATAAGGCGTGGGTCGAGGCCAATAACGCATGGGTCGAACGAAACGGCCTCCCGCTTGAGAAATACCGCCTGTTCTGATGGCGAAGTTCGATGTCTATCCGGCGGAACACGGTTCCTATTGGCTGGACTGTCAGGCGGACCTGTTGCGGGGGCTGAATACCCGCTTCGTCGTGCCACTTCGCCCGGCGGAGGAGCACGCCGGGGGAGATGCGCGTCTCAATCCGGTTTTCGCGATCGCGGGCGAGCCGTTCGTCATGCTCACCCATTTCGCGGCCGCCGTGCCGGTTAGCGCGATGACGTTGCCGATCGCCTCTCTGGCGGCGCATGAATATGAAATCGGCGTAGCGCTGGATCGGCTGATCGGCGGCTATTAGGCCGCCGTCCCGCCGACCGTCAGCCCCTCCACCAGCACCGTCGGCTGGCCGACGCCGGCGGGAACGCTCTGCCCGCCCTTGCCGCACATGCCGACGCCCTCGTCGAGCGCGAAATCATTGCCGACGCCCAGCACCTTGGTCAGCACGGTCGGGCCGTCGCCGATCAGCGTCGCGCCCTTGATCGGCGCGCCGAGCCTGCCGTTCTCCACTTTATACGCCTCGGTGCAGGAGAAAACGAACTTGCCCGAAACGATATCGACCTGCCCGCCGCCGAACGATTTGGCGAAGATGCCGTTCTTCACGCGGGAAAGCAGCTCGGCGGGGTCGTCGTTCCCGGCCTTCATGAAGGTGTTGGTCATGCGCGGCATCGGCGCGTGGGCGAAGCTTTCGCGGCGCCCGTTGCCGGTGGGGGCGACCCCCATCAGCCGCGCGTTGAGGCGATCCTGCATATAGCCCTTGAGGAAGCCATCCTCGATCAGCACGGTTTCGCCGGTCGGCGTGCCCTCATCGTCGATCGACAGGCTGCCGCGCCGATCGGCGAGCGCGCCATCGTCCACCACCGTTACGCCACGCGCCGCGACCTGCTCGCCGATCCGCCCGGAGAAAGCGGAGGTGCCCTTGCGGTTGAAATCGCCCTCAAGCCCGTGCCCGATCGCCTCGTGCAGCAGCACGCCCGGCCAGCCCGGCCCGAGCAATACGGTGAACTCGCCCGCCGGCGCGTCGACCGATTCGAGATTGACCAAAGCCTGCGCCAGCGCCTCGTCTATCGCGCGGTTCCACGTCTTTTCGTCGAACAGCGATTCGTAGAGATAGCGCCCGCCGATCCCGAACGTCCCCGTTTCGCGCCGGCCATTCTGCTCCACGACGATCGACACGTTGAGGCGCACCAGCGGGCGGATATCGGTGGCGACGAAGCCATCGGGGCGGACGACCTCCACCACGCTCCACGTGCCCGACAGGCTGACCGAGACCTGCGCGACGCGCGGATCGCGCGCGCGCGCGGCGGCGTCGATCGTCTGGCACAGATTCACCTTGTCGGCGAACGGCACCAGATCGAGCGGATCGGCATCGGTATAAAGATGGCGATTGGTGCCCTGCGGCGGCGGCGCCTTGGCGTTTTGCGACGGGTCGATCAGCGCCATCGTCTGCGCCGCGCGCCGTATCGCGGCTTCCGAAAGCTCGTTGGCGTGCGCGAAAGCGGTCATCTCGCCGGAAACGGCGCGCAGGCCGAAGCCCGAATGCGTGTCGTAGCTCGCCGTCTTCAACCGGCCATCGTCGAACCCGAACGCTTCGGATTTGCGATATTGCAGATAGAGTTCGCCATCATCGGCGGCGCAAAGCGCATCGGCAGTGAGCCGCTTCGCGGCCTCCGGATCGAGCGTATCGCGATAGAGGAACGAGCGGGGATCGGTGGCGGTCATAGGCGCCTAGATAGGAGCGAAACGCGTCCCCGCAAAGCTTTCCCGTTCGCCATTCGACAGGCTCGGCACGAGCGGTGAGAGCGAGCCTATCGCCCCGCGCCGTCCCCGTGATCGGGCAGCGCCGACTGGTCCGCCCCGTCCGCCGGGCCGCCGGCGAGCACGAAGCGCCGGTCGCAATAACCGCAATCGGCATAGCCCGATTCGTCGATCTCCAGCCACACGCGCGGGTGGCCGAGCGCGGCGGGCAGGCCATCATGCGCGCCATCACAGGCGACGCGGCGGTGGGTAACGCGGGTGACTTCGGGTGGCGGCAACATAATATGCGCGATTAGCAAGGCGCGCGCGCGCTAGCAATCACCTGCGGCGCGCCGTAAATGCGCTGGCCATGACAGACGCCGCCATCGCCATCCGGGATCTTTCCAAAACCTATGCGGGCGGCAAGCGCGCGCTCGACGGCGTGACCTTCGATGTCCCGGCGGGGTCGATCTTCGGTCTGCTCGGACCGAACGGCGCGGGCAAATCGACGCTCATCAACATCCTTGCCGGGCTGGTGCGCAAAACCAGCGGCACCGCCGCGATCTGGGGCTTCGATATCGACGCGCATCCGCGCAACGCCAAGGCCTCGATCGGCATCGTCAATCAGGAAATCCTGTTCGATCCGTTCTTCACCCCGCTGGAGACGCTGGAGATTCAGGCCGGTCTCTACGGCGTGCCCAAGGCGCAGCGGCAATCAATGGAGCTGCTCCGCGCGGTTCACCTGGAGGACAAGGCGAACGCTTATGCCCGCACGCTATCGGGGGGCATGAAGCGCCGGCTGATGGTGGCGAAGGCGATGGTCCATTCGCCGCCGGTGCTGGTGCTCGACGAGCCGACCGCCGGCGTCGATATCGAGTTGCGCCAGCAATTGTGGAGCTACGTCCGCCGCCTGAACGACGAGGGCGTGACGGTGGTGCTGACCACCCATTATCTGGAGGAAGCCGAGGAGCTGTGCGATCGCATCGCGATCATCAACCACGGCCGGCTGATCGCCAATGAGCCGACCCGCGAACTGGTCGGCAAGGCGCAGGAAAAGATCGTGGCGGTGACGGTCGATCGCGATCTTGCCGAAGCGCCGCAGTCGCCGAGCTTCGGCAAGATCGCGCTGAAGGGCGATCGCACGCTGGAAATCACCTATCAGAAGGACAAGGTGAACGCGGGCGAGGTGCTGGCCGCCGTGCAGGGCGCGGGGCTCGGGATCGTCGATGTTTCCACCAAGGAGGCCGATCTGGAGGATGTGTTCCTCAATCTGACGCGGGCTGCCAACGCGTAGGGCTTGTCCTGCCCGTCACGCCTGCCGGGGCGGGCAGACTGACGGTGCTCGATATCGCCCGTCATCGTGATGGAGGGCGACCCTTCGGCTGACGTGGCTGGCGCGAACGCGGCGGGTTTCCTGTCAGCTTTCCGATTCCGCTGCCCTGGGGCGCCCCTTGAAGCCTTGCGCGACGACGAACCATTCGACGCTGCCCTTGCGGCTCGCCGGTGGCTTGGCGTGTTTCACGGTGGCGAAATGGCGCTTCATCTCCGCGACGAACGCTGAATCCGCGCCGCCCGCGAAGACCTTGGAAACGAAGGTGCCGCCCGGCGCCAGCACCTCGATCGCGAAGGCGAAGGCGGTTTCGGCCAGCGCCATGGTGCGCAGCGCGTCGGTTTGCGGATGCCCCACGGTGTTCGCGGCCATATCCGACAGCACGATATCGGGCGCGCCGCCCAGCGCCTCCATCAGCATCGCGGGCGCGGCATCGTCCATGAAATCATGCTGGAAGATCGTCACCCCGTCGATCGGATCGACCGGCAGCAGGTCTATCCCCACCACCGCTGCCTTGGGGGCCACCCGCCGCACCACCTGGCTCCAGCCCCCCGGCGCGATGCCAAGGTCGATCACGCGGCGCGCGCCCTTGAGCAGCCCGAATCGCTCGTCGAGTTCGGTCAGCTTGTACGCGGCGCGGCTGCGATAGCCCTCCGCCTTGGCGCGGCGGACATAGGGATCGTTGAGCTGGCGTTCGAGCCAGCGGGTCGATTGCGCGGTGCGGTTGCGCGCGGTGCGGACACGCTGATGCCCGACGGGGCCGCCCCGGCTCATCGGCCCGCCGCCATCAGCCGGCGCAATATGCCTTCGCGGATGCCGCGATCGGCCACGCCGATCCGCTCCGCCGGCCACAGATCGAGGATCGTCTCCAGGATCGCGCATCCGGCAACGACGAGATCGGCGCGTTCGCGCCCGATGCACGGCAGCGCGGCGCGCTCCGCGGGGGACATATGGGCAAGGCTGTTCGACACTTCGCGCATCGCATGGGCCGGCGCGATCAATCCGTCCACCGCTGATCGGTCATAACGATCAAGCCCGAGGTGGACCGAGGCGAGCGTCGTCACCGTGCCGGAGGTGCCGAGCAGCCGGCGATGCTCCCCGCCCGCCGGCAGCCGCTGCGCGAAGGGCGCGAAACTTTCGCGCACCAGCGCGCGCATCCGCTCATAGGTGGCGGCGCGCCCCGCCGCGCCCTCCTGCGCGGGGACGCTTTCGGTGAGCGATACGACGCCCCATGGCGCGGAATGCCAGTCGAGCACGGTGGGCACGGTGCTGGCGGTGTCGATCAGCACAAGCTCGGTCGATCCGCCGCCGATATCGAACACCAATGCCTTGCCCTCGCCCGGTTCGAGCAGGACATGGCAGCCAAGCACGGCGAGCCGCGCTTCCTCCTCGGCGGAGATGATATGGAGGTGGATGCCCGTCTCGGCGCGCACGCGGGCGATGAACTCCGCCCCGTTCGTCGCGCGGCGGCAGGCTTCGGTCGCGACCGAGCGGGCGAGCGCGACGTTGCGGCGCTTCAGCTTGTCGGCGCAGACCCGCAACGCGGCGAGCGTGCGCTCGATCGCCTCATCGGAAAGCCGGCCGCTGTTCGCCAGCCCCTCGCCCAGGCGCACGATGCGCGAAAAGGCATCGACCACCGCGAAGCCATCGCCTTGTGGCCGGGCGATCAACAGGCGACAATTGTTCGTGCCCAGATCGAGCGCCGCATAATGCCGCGCGAACCCGGCGCGTGGCCGCGCGGGAAGTGGCGCCGAACGGGCGGGGGCGGCTGGCCCCGGCCGGTACGGCAAATTGGCCGAAGCGTCGCCCATTGCCGTTACTTTCTATTCTGTTCTGCCGTCACGAACCCTGAGGGTTCGCCCGGTGCTTGGATATGGAGGCTACAGAATCATCGCGGGACGAGCAAGCCGGCCTTGACCCGCCTGCCAGTTCCGGCTTAGAGGCGCCTCCCGGTTGCCACACTGCCCTGTCGTCTAATGGTAAGACCACGGACTCTGACTCCGTTAATCGAGGTTCGAATCCTCGCGGGGCATCCAGGCTTCTGATCGTCGCGGCGTTGTTTCAGGCGATCGGCCAGCACCGTGAGCGCCGCTCCCAGCTTTAGCCGCCAGACCAGCTTTTGATCGCATTGCCGTGATCGGCGATTGCCGTGCCGGGTGGCGACAAGAATGCCGGTGGCCGAATCAAGGGCCGGCCACCGCCATGCGGCATCTGCTATTCGACGACGTGAAACCGATCGGCGACGGGCATACCGCCCATATAGGGCTTCACCCGCGCGAACAGCTCGGCGCCATAAGGCGCGGTGCGGTGCGCCTCGAACGCGGCTTCCGAGGCATAGATCTCGACGAGGCTGACCTGTTCGTCATGGCCGATCGAGGTGAACACGTCGCACCTGAGACAATCCGGCTCGTTGGCGCGGACGACCGCGATATTTTCCTGCAAGGCGGCGACCAGTTGGGCGCGCTGCCCCGGTTGCGCCTTGAACGATGCGATTACGCCGATCTTCATTATGCCACTCTCCTTATGCCGGCTTTCCGGCCGATATCGGTTCGCGCGGTTGCGCGGCGATTCTTCGATATCGAATAGTTTGGCGGATATCAGCTAAATCATCGGCACGGCTCGAAAGCGCCGCGCATATGGGTTGATGCCAAACTGAATGACGGCGCCGATGGCTCTTATGGGGTTGCGAAAAGGGGCGTCCCCGATGCAGAGGTGATCGAAATATGCGTCCGGGAGGTATTTTTGAGCAAGATTGATGAAAAGTTGCAGCCGGTTCTTGATGAGGTATTGCGCCGTAATGCCGGCGAGGCGGAATTTCACCAGGCGGTCCATGAGGTGCTTGAAAGCCTTGGCCGCGTCGTCGCCAAACATCCCGATTATGCCAGCCATGCGCTGATCGAGCGCATCTGCGAGCCCGAGCGCCAGATCATCTTCCGCGTGCCGTGGGTCGATGATGCCGGGCAGGTCCAGATCAATCGCGGTTTCCGTGTCCAGTTCAATTCGGCGCTTGGGCCGTACAAGGGCGGCATCCGTTTCCATCCGTCGGTCAACCTCGGGATCATCAAGTTCCTGGGATTCGAGCAGATTTTCAAGAACGCGCTGACCGGGATGCCGATCGGCGGCGGCAAGGGCGGTTCGGATTTCAATCCGCGCGGCAGATCCGATGGTGAGATCATGCGCTTCTGCCAGGCGTTCATGACCGAGTTGCAGCGCCACCTTGGCGAATATACCGACGTGCCCGCGGGCGACATCGGCGTCGGCGGGCGCGAGATCGGCTATATGTTCGGCCAGTACAAGCGCCTCACCAACCGCTATGAGGCGGGCGTGCTGACCGGCAAGGGGCTGGTTTACGGCGGCTCGCGTGCGCGCACCGAGGCGACCGGCTATGGCCTCGTCTATTTCGTCGAGAAGATGCTCGCCACCAAAAGCATGGCGTTCGACGGGCGCAAGGTCGTCGTGTCGGGATCGGGCAATGTCGCGATCTACGCGATCGACAAGGCGCAGCAGTTCGGCGGCAGGGTGATCGCCTGCTCCGATTCCAACGGCTATATCCTCGACGAGCGGGGAATCGACCTCGCGCTGCTGCGTGAAATCAAGGAAGTCCGCCGCGAACGTCTGGCGGAATATGCAGCGCTCAGGGGCGAGGGAGCGCATTATATCGAGAATGGCTCGATCTGGGACGTGCCGTGCGACATCGCGCTGCCGTGCGCGACGCAGAACGAACTGACCGGCAAGGATGCGCGCGTGCTCATCGCCAATAATGTGATCGCGGTGGGCGAGGGTGCCAACATGCCGTCGACCCCGGACGCGGTCGCGCTGTTCCAGCAGGCGGGCGTGATGTTCGCGCCCGGCAAGGCCGCCAATGCCGGCGGCGTCGCCACCTCCGCGCTGGAGATGCAGCAGAACGCATCGCGCGATAGCTGGTCGTTCGAGCAGACCGAAAACCGGCTCGCGCAGATCATGCGCGACATCCATGACAATTGCGCCGCCACGGCGGAGGAATATTCGTCGCCCGGCGATTATGTGCTGGGCGCGAATATCGCCGGCTTCGTCCGTGTCGCGGAGGCGATGCGTTCGCTTGGCGTGATCTGATCCGAAGGCGGCGGAACCCTGGTTTCCGGGTTCCGCCGCCTCGTATCGGGCGATCAGGCGATGCGCGAACGTACCAGCCGCTCAAGCACCGTGAGCGGCATCGCGCCCTTCAGCAGCACCGAATGGAACGTCTTGGGATCCCAGTTGGCGCCGGCCTTCGCCCGTGCCTCGTCGCGCAGCTTCACCCAGACGGTATGCCCGATCTTGTAGCTGCACGCCTGCCCCGGCCAGACGGTGTAGCGGTCGATCTCCCCCTGGCTGCGGCCGCGCGCGATGCCGGTGGTGGCGATCAGATAATCGGTCGCCTTCTCGCGGCTCCAGCGTTTGGCGTGCATCCCCGAATCGACCACCAGCCGCGTCGCGCGGAACAGCAGCGACTGGAGATAGCCGACCTGCCCGAGCGGATCGCCGTCGAACATCCCCATTTCATCGGCAAGCTGCTCCGAATAGAGCGCCCAGCCTTCCGAATAGCCGCTGAAGAAACTGCGTCGGCGGATCAGCGGAATATCCTGCGATTCGAGCGCGAGCATCACCTGCAAATGGTGCCCCGGCACCGCTTCATGGTGGGTAAGTGTGGCGAGGCCGAATTTCGGGCGATCGAACGTGTCGCGCAGGTTGATATAATAGATGCCCGGTCGTGAGCCATCGAGCGAGGCGTTCTGATAATAGCCGCCCGGCGCGCCGGCCTGGATCGACGGGGGCACGCGCCGCACCTCGACCGGGGCCTTGGGGAGCGTCGCGAATTGTTCGTGGAGACGCGGCTCCATCCGGCGGATCTGCGCATTGAGATCGGCGAGCAGCGCGGCGCGGCCCTCGTCGGTGTTCGGGAATAACTGATCGGGCCGCTCGTTGAGCGCGACGAGCCGGGCGCCGACGGTGCCCTGCGCCATGCCCTGCGCTTTCAGGATGCCGTCGATCCGCGCGCTGATCTCCGCCACCTGCTCCAGCCCGAGCTTGTGGATTTCGTCGCCGCTGAGCCGCGTGGTGGTCGCCGCTTCGGCGGCGGCGGCATAATAAGCGTCGCCATCGGGCAGCCGCCAGACGCCGGCCTCATGCGTCGCCTTGCCGCGCAGCGCACGCACCAGTTCGCGCTGGCGATCGAGCGCGGGGAACACCTTCTCCGCAACCAGCTTCGCGGCCTCGCCGGCCCGTGCGGCTGGCAGCCCCGCCTTTTGCAGCTTCGCGGCATAGCCGGTGACGAGATCGGTCTCCGCCGCCGGCTTGTCGCGCAGCGCGGCGAATTGCTTCAGCGTGGTGTCGAGGATGTAATCCGGCGCGAACACGCCCTTCGCCGCGTCGGCGCGCTGCTGCTCGGTTTCCTGATCGAGCACGGTGGCAAAGGCGCCGAGCCGCGCGAGATAGGCATCGGCATCGACGGCGTCGCCAACGCGATGCTGCGTGTCGAGAAAATCCGGGATGTCCTGATAGGCGCCGGTAAGCTGGCTCAGCCGATAAGGCGCGAAACGCCCGCTGTTGGCGCCATAGTGGAAGCGTTCCTGCCCGGCGATGCTGCCTTCGAGCTGATAGCAGACCACATCGAAATCGAGCCGCGCGTCTTCGCCAAGCTTTTTCGGGTCGATCGCGCGGATCGCGGCCAGCTCGCTTCTGGCGCGGGCGAGGCTGCGGGCGGCATCGGTGGCGCCGCGCCCCTCAAGCTGCGATTTCAGCGCGACATTCTTGCCCGTATCCAGCCCGAGGCGGGTGGCGCCTTCCGGGTTGCTGGTGAGCCGGTCCGCGAAGATCCGGTCGAGCAGCAGGCGCAGCTTGCCGTCTTCACCCGAACCGGCGGGGCGAGCTTGCGCATGAGCCATTGCCGGCAGCCCGGCGGCAACCGCCGCGACACTGGCGCGGCCAAGAAACGAACGACGATCCACTGAAAATTCCCCGGATTGTTTGATACACCGGGGTAACCGCGATCGACGGGGAGGCGCAATGCTCCCCGTCGTCATCGCGGGCTTGGCGTGAACGATGCCATGCCCGCGAAGTCGTATCCGGCTCAACTCTCGCTGGCATAAGCCTTGACGAGATCGAACAGGAAATCACGCCCGCGATAGACCCCGTCGACCAGCATCCGCTCATTGAGGCCATGCGCGCCGCTTTCTGGATCGTTATAAAGGCCCGGCGGCCCGTAGGACGGGATGCCGATCGTCTCCAGATAGATGCCGTCGGTGCCGCCGGTGGACATCACCGGCACCAGCGGGACGCCGGGATAATATTTGGCGACCAGCTTTTCCGCCGGCCCGACGATCTTCGGATCAAGTTTCGGCGGCACGGCGGCGGGGCGGATCGGCGGCACCAGCGTCACCTTCATCCGCGGATCGCCGATCGCCTTTTCCAGATCGGCGCGGATCGCCTCCACGTCATTGCCGGGGAAGATGCGGCAATTGATATTGGCGCCGGCGCGCTGCGGCAATGCGTTATTGGCATGGCCGCCGTCGAGCAGCGTGGCGACGCAGGTGGTGCGCAGCATCGAATGATAGGAACGATCCTTGTTGAGGATCGCGGCGGCGGCCTCATCCCCCGGATTCTTCGCGATCGCGACCATCGCCGCGCCGATCTCGTCCTTCCGCGATGCGCCGGATTTGGCGAAATAGGCGCGCGTCGTGTCGTTGAGCTGGGTCGGGAACTCATAAGCGCGGATCTTCACCAGCGCGTCGGCCAGCTCGTAGATCGCGTTATCGCGGATCGGGATCGAGCTGTGCCCGCCCGGATTCGTCGCCTCGATGCGATAATTCTGCACGATCTTCTCGCCCACGTGGAGCGTCATCACGATCGGCTTGCCATCCGGCCCGGCGCGCCCGCCGCCGCCCTCGTTCAGCGCGAATTCGGCGGCGATCAGTTCGGGCTTGTTCTTGGCCAGCCACTCCGCCCCGTCGAACGCGCCGGTCGTCTCCTCGCCGCAGGTGAGCGCGAGCTTCACCGTGCGCTTCGGCTTGTAGTTGCTCGCCTTGAAGCGCAGCAGCGTATCAATCCAGATCGCGTCCATCGCCTTCATGTCGGCGGTGCCGCGACCATAGAAAAAGCCGTTTTCCTCGATCATCTTATAGGGATCGCGGGTCCAGTCCTCGCGCTTGGCGGTCACCACGTCGATATGGCCGAGCAGCAGCATCGGCTTCGCCGTCTGCGACGTGCCCGGATAGACGATGACGACGCCGCCGTCCTTCGGGTGCTCCGGCACCGAGAAATAGGTGATCTGGCTGTCGGCGAAGCCCGCCGCCTTGAACCGCGCGCCGATCTTCGCGGCGAGCGCGGTGCAACTGCCGCTGGTGATGCTCGTGTCGGTTTCCACCAGTTCCTGGTAGAGCGCGCGGAACGCCTGCCGATCGGGCTGGAGCGCGGGCGTTTGCGCCTGTGCCATCGCGGTCTGCGCGAGCAGCAACGCGCCTGTGGTCAACGCCAGTGATTTCATATCGGTCCTCCCCGCTTTTCCTATGGATAGCGCAGCTATGCTGTCTTGTTGGCCGCGCCGCAATCGGGATGATCGGATTTCGGTGGCGGGCGATCGGCCCTAGGGCCGCCGTTCGCGCACGCTGGCACGGCCGGGCGCCGTGGTGCGGCGCGAGACATGCGGGCGGGGCGGCTCGGGAACGGCGGGGCGCGTCGTCCAGCCGAAATGCGGGAAGCTGATTGATCGCTTCCCGATCAGATCGACGCGCACCACGATCAGCCCCTTCTCCTCGATATAGTCGAGCATCCGCCGCGCCCGGCTTGGCGAGGCGGTGTCGTAGAGGATCGCGAGCGCCGCATTGTCGGGGCAATCATCCCCTGCGCGCGCCGCGCGCGCGAGCCCGAGGAACGGCGCGAGCATTTCCTCGGGCAGCGATTCGCCCAGCGCCAGCACGTCGGCCCAGTCCTCGTCCGGGCTCAGGCCGGCGCGCGCCACCGCGAACTGCCGGCGAAACCGATCGAGCGGCTCGTTCGCGGTAACGCCGCGCATCCGGCAGCGGACCTGATAATCCTGATATAATTGCGGCAACGGCATCCGCGCGCCCTCGCGCGCCATTTCCGCCATCACCGCCGCGCGCACCGCTTCCTGCTCGGCCTCGTCCAGTTCGGGCACGTCGGGCACCGGCGCCAGCGGGGCGAGCGCGTTCTGCATCAGGTCGGCGATCGACGGCGGCGCTGGTGCCGGCAGCGGCAGCGGAAGCATTTCCTCCGCATCCTCGGTGAACAGTCGGTCGCGCAGGCCATCGGCATCCGCGTCCGGCAACGGCATCAGCTTGGGGCTCACATTGCGGGCGAAGGTGGTGACGCTGCCGATGCGCACGCTGACCGGGCGACGCGAGATCGCCGGGCCGAGCGCGAGGAATTCGCCGCGCGCGAGATCGCGGATCTGATCGGCCTGGCGCCGCTCCATGCCGAGCAGATCGGCGGCGCGCGCCATGTCGATATCGAGGAAGGTTCGCCCCATCAGGAAGTTCGATGCCTCCGCCGCGACGTTCTTGGCGAGCTTGGCGAGGCGCTGGGTGGCGATCACCCCGGCCAGCCCGCGCTTGCGCCCGCGACACATCAGATTGGTCATCGCAGCAAGCGAGGCGCGGCGTGCTTCCTCGCCGACTTCGCCGGCGGCGGCGGGCGCGAAAAGCTGCGCTTCATCGACCACCACCAGGATAGGATACCATTGTTCGCGCGGCGCATCGAACAGCGCGGCGAGGAACGTCGCGGCGCAGCGCAACTGGTCGTCCACCTCCAGCCCGTCGAGATTGAGCACCACCGAGGCGCGATGCTCGCGCGCGCGCGCCGCCAGCCGCTCCACTTCGATCAGGCTGTATTGCGCGGCATCCACCGCGATATGGCTGAATGCGTCGGCAAGCGAGACGAAATCGCCCTCGGGGTCGATGACGACCTGCTGGACGAGCCCGGCGCTGCCTTCGAGCAGGCGCCGCAACAGATGCGATTTGCCCGAGCCTGAATTGCCCTGAACGAGCAGGCGCGTGGCGAGCAACTCCTCAAGGTCAAGCTCGACCGGCCGACCCGACCCGTCATATCCCATGTCGATCCTGGCGGTCATCGCCCAGCCGATGGCAATGCGCGGACTTCGGGGCAAGAGGATTGGTCGCGGACGGGGTCGCTTTTGTCGCGGCGGGGCGTCGATGTTCGTGACGCGCGACTACCCGGATCGGGTTTCCTCAAGATGCTCGGCGCGGCGAGAGCATGGCGCGCCTGTCGCAGAATCGTTCGGGTCAGGCCGCCGGGGCGATCCCGCCACGCAGGACGTGGATGACATTGCCGCCCATCACCTTGCGGATATCATCATCGGCAAAGCCGCGATCCATCAGCGCCTGTGTGACCGCGGCAATCTGGCTGGCGTCGAAGCCGGTGGTGACGGCGCCGTCGAAATCCGATCCCAGCCCGACATGATCGATCCCCACCAGATCGCGGACATGCGCGATCGCCTTCGCCACATCGGCGGGCTGGTTCGAGCAGATCGCCGCATCCCAGTAACCGATGCCGATCACGCCGCCGGTCCGCGCGATGCCGCGAATTTCGTCGTCGGTCAGGTTGCGGTTCACCTTGCACGTCGCCTGCACGCCGCCATGGCTGGAGACGATCGGCCGCCGTGCCATCGCGATCACCTCCGCCACCGCTTCGTGGCTGGCATGGGCGACATCGACGACCATCCCGAGCTTCTCCATCCGTGCAACCGCCTGCCGCCCCAATGGCGTGAGGCCGCCTTTCGCCTGCCCGTGCATCGAGCCCGCGACATCATTGTCGAAGAAATGCGCCAGGCCCGCCATGCGGAAGCCGGCGGCATGAAGCCGGTCGAGATTGTCGAGCCGCCCCTCCAGATCCTGCAACCCTTCGATCGACAGCATCGCGCCGATCACGGGCCTGCCCGCGCGCCGGTCAGCGATCAGCCTGTCCATATCCGCCGCGGTGGTGATGAGGCGCAACTGTCCGTTCGAGCGGGCAACGAAGCCCCTGAGCTTTTCGGCGTGATAGAGCGAGCGCTGGAGCAGCGAGTTCCACGTTCGGAGCGGTTGCAATTCGGCGATCACCAGCGCGGTGATGTTATCCGTATCGCCGGGATTGCCGTCGTAATTCTGATGCCGGGGCGTCTTCGTCACCGAGGAGAAGACCTGAAGGGCGTAATGCCCGGCCTGAAGGCGCGACAGATCGACCTGGCCGCGATTCGAGCGCTTCAGCAGGTCGCGCTTCCACAGCAGCGTGTCCGCGTGCATGTCGGCAACATCAATCGTCTGTTGCAATGCCGTGGCGCGCGGGCTGATCTTCAGCGGCACGGGGACGACCCTGTTCATCGAACTCTCGATATATCCCGGCGCGAAAACGAAGAATGCGATCGCGCCGATCACGAGCAATGCCAGCGCGGCGATGCCTGTCCTGCGGGCCATGCCCTCTCCCCTTTTGGAACCCCGTTCGATCCGCGATACTTCTGGCCTACGCCGGGGCCGGCGGCAAGCCTGGGAGAGGGGGCACCTGGCCTTGGCGTGACGGACGGTGTGCAGGTGCGCGCAACCTGCAATGGCGAGTTTTCCGGAACGCGCCCGTGGATCGCCGCATCGCGCGCACGCGTTGTTCCGGCAGAAGAACGATGATATGAATTCCGCAATCGTTTACTCGCGGCGGGCATCTGCGTGAGTTGTTCCGATCGCTTGCCGCGCCAGATCATGAGATCGCCCGATTTTGGGGGAGGCGGCGATGCGGCAATTCTTGCGAACAGGCATTCTTTGCGGCGCCGGCTTCCTGCTGACGAGCTTTTCGGGTGAAGGATATTCGGTCGCCGGGCTCGCTGCGCTCGATCCGATCAGGTCGGCGCAGTCGATCTGTTCCGGCGCACGCGCGCGGGATGTGCTGAAAAGCCATCTGGTGATGGCGCGCCTGGCCGGCGTTCCGGCGGGCACGCGAGACATGCGCGTCGCGCTCTTTGACGACCTGAGCGCGCCGCGCCTGCCGCTGACGACCGGCAGCGCGCTGGCCGGGCGCTATTTCAACCAGGGCCTGATGCTGGGCTATGGCTTCAATCATGCCGGGGCCGTCCGCTCGTTCCGCGCGGCGCAGCGGCTCGATCCGGGTTGCGCGCTATGCTGGTGGGGCGAGGCGATCGCGCTTGGCCCCAACATCAACGCGCCGATGGACGGTCGCGATCGCCCGGCGGCACTTGCTGCACTGGCCCGCGCCAAAGTGCTGCGCGAGACGGTCACCCCGCTTGAGCGGGCGCTGATCGACGCGGCGGCACGGCGCTACGCCGCCGATCCGGCGGCGGACCGGGCCGCGCTCGATGCCGATTATGCCGACGCGATGCTGGCCGTCGCCAATCGTTTTCCGCAGCACGACGACGTGGCGGTGCTGGCGGCGGAGGCGGCGATGAACACCACGCCGTGGAATTACTGGGGGGCGGACAAGCGCGCCCCGGTCGGCCTGTCCGGGGCGGCGGTGCGCCTCACCGAGGCTGTGCTCGCGCGCAATCCCGTCCACCCGCAGGCGAACCATCTTTATATTCACCTCATGGAGAACAGCGCCGACCCGCGCCGCGCCGAAGCGGCTGCGGACCGGCTCGCGGCGCCGCTCGCCCCCCACGCCGGCCACCTCGTCCACATGCCGGCGCATATCTATCAGTTGCTTGGCCGCCACGCCGATTCGATCCGGGTGAATGTCGATGCCGCGCGGGCGGATGAGGCCTATATCCGCTCGGCGAACGATCAGGGCCTCGTGCGTTACGGTTATTATCCGCACAATATCCATTTCATCGTCACCTCGGCGCAAATGGCGGGCGACATGCGCACCGCCATCCGCGAGGCGCGACGGCTGCGCGCGATCCTCGATCCGGCCACCTCGGCGCGAATCGGCTGGATACAGGCGATCGACGCGGCGCCGTTCCTCGCAATGGCGCAATTCGCCGATCCCGCGACGATACTTGCCATGCCCGCGCCCGACGCGCGGCTGCATTACGCAACCGCGATGCGCCATTACGCGCGCGCGGTCGCTTACGCCGGGCGCCGGGACCGGGCGGGTTTCGATCGCGAGATCGCGGCGATGGCGGCGTTGCGCGATGCGCCGGCCATCGCCGATCTAGTGTCGCAGGGCCTTCCGGCGCCTGACCTCATCGCGCTTGCGGAGCGCGTCGCGCATGGGCGCCTGGCGTTCGCTGAAGGGCGCTTCGACGAAGCGGCCCGCCATTATCGCGCCGCCATCGCGATCGAACGGACGATCGCCTATCAGGAACCGTCGTTCTGGTATTATCCGGTCAGCCAGTCGCTTGGTGCCGCGCTGCTCCGCGCCGGCAAGGCGGACGAAGCAAGCCAGGCGTTTCGCGCCGCGCTGGCTCAGACACCATCCAACGGCTGGGCGCTCTACGGGCTGATACAGAGCGAGGAGGCTCGTGGCGCGCGCCTCGAAGCCGCCGCGGCGCGCGCGGCATTCGATCGGGTATGGCTCGGCGACCGGCGCTGGATCAGCCTGTCGCGGCTTTGACGGATATCCGCCGCGAGCGCGAGATGGTCATCTGTCGGTTGGCAGATATTGACCGCATCTTGGCATATCTGATGGCTAAACGCCGATGTAATGTGCGCACGATCGCTGATTGAAGCGATCGGACGCATAGATTCAGCGCTGTCTTCTGCAAGGTTTGGGCCGGATTAATGGTGTCTTTCCTTGGCGGTTTGGGGGGCTGATGCATGTCGCGAAATACGATCTACTTCTGCCTGTTCCGCAAATAACGCGTCGCGCGCGGCTTGTTCTTATGCGTTTGCCATGGCCGATTGTCGGCTTTCTATCCACCGTTCAAATAGGAAGGGTGAAGGCATGAACACGAGTCTCAAAATCGCCGTTGCGACTGCCCTGTCCGTGGTCGCGATGCCGGGGCACGCCGAGCGAGTCACCGTGAAGGCGCCGCCCGATCAGGTGCGCACGATGAGGATCAGTTACGCCGATCTCAACATGTCGAGCGACGAAGGCGTCAGGCGGCTGACGATGCGGGCGAAAGGCGCCGCGCGATGGGTCTGCGATGTCTCCGAGGCGAGCCTGCCGATCGCCGAGGAGCAGGCGGAGCAGCGTTGCTTCAATGCGTCGTTCGCCCGCGCGCGAAATGATATCGCCATGGTCCAGCAGCAGATTCGGACCAATATCGCGAGCAATGCCGCAAGCTCCGGCGCGATCGAAGTCGCGCAGCGTTGAACCGGTCGGGTCGCGGGGTGGCGACGTGCCGCGCGCGTCGCCATTTCGCGCCCGAATCCCGCAAAAATCTTGCCCGTCCGCAATCGTGCGACCAACCCGGCATGGATCGAGGGCAGATTGTCATTTGCGCCAGGATGCGTGAAGATTAACCACCTTCCGATGGCGCGCAGTATGCGCCATCTCACGAGTGGAGGGCGCATCATGGACGCCATCGTGAAGCGGATTGCGATGATCGCGTTCGATGACGCGGATTTGTTCGATATCGCCGGCCCGGATAAGGTTTTCCACAGCGCGGCGCGCTTTCTCGTGCATCTGGGGGTGGCCGACAGGCACCTTTATCGCATTGATCTGTTCTCGCCCGATGGCGGCCTGACCCGCACGCTCCAGGAGATTCGCATCGAAACGCTGGCGATGCGCGAACTGGCGACGGGCGAATATGACACGATCATCGTCGTGGGCGGGATTGATCGCGCCTGCCGCGATCCGCGCGTCATTGGCTGGCTGCAGCGCAATCATCGCAAGGCGCGGCGGGTGTCGTCGGTGTGCATGGGCGCCTTCGCGTTGGCCGAGGCCGGGCTACTGGACGGTCGCAGGGCGGCGACCCACTGGATGGATTGCGACGCGCTGCAGGCGGGATATCCCGCGATCGAGGTCGATCGCGATTCGATCTTCGTCGAGGATCGCGGGGTGTGGACCTCCGCGGGGATGACCGCCGGGATTGATATGGCGCTGGCGATGGTGGAGGAAGATCACGGTCGCGAACTCGCGCTGCTCGTCGCGCGCAGCCTCGTCGTTTTTCTGCAGCGTTCGGGCGGCCAGTCGCAATTTAGCAAGGAATTGGTGAGCCAGACGGTGGAAGGGCCGATCGCGCCGTTGCTGCGCTGGATCATCGAGCATCCGGGCGATGATCTGCGCGCGGAAGTTCTGGCCGAGCGCGTGCATATGAGCCTGCGCAGCTTCTATCGCGCGTTCGAAGGCGCGACCGGAAAATCGCCCGCCGAATGGGTGGAGACGATCAGGCTCGAAATCGCCAAGCGGCTGCTGGAACGGACGGGGCAGCGCGTCGATCAGATCGCCTGGCAGGCGGGCTTTGCGAATTACGAACGGATGCGCCGGGCCTTCATCCGCCGCATCGGCGTGGCACCCGCGGACTATCGCGCGCGTTTCTCGCGTCCGCCGCTGCACCAGACGGAGATTGATCCCACATTGGTCGTCGAGGCGCTCGACGGCGAAGGCGCCTATCGCGGGCCGCTGCAATAGCGGCGACGGCGGCATTCGTGGATCGCCTATCGCCGAAACGGGCTTTCCTTGTGGAGCGCTCCGATCCGTCGGCGGTTTATCCCGAAAGAAGACGGATTGAGCGGGTTTGGCGATAGGCGCGGAATTGACGGGCGGTGGCGGGTGCGCGCATCCTCCGGGCCGGTCAGGCGATGATGATCGGGGGCGTGCGCCATTGATCGACATATGCGGAGGTTCTCATGAAGCTCAAGGCACTGGCGATAGCAGCAGCATTTGGCGCAATGGGCCTGGCGGGAGGAGCAGCGGACGCGGCGACCTATGTTGTGCCGGGCACGTCCAACCCGTTCCTCGCCGGCGCGTCGGGCGGCGATAATGTCGTTATGAACGGTTATACGGATACGGCGGCGGCGAACTCTCCGGTCGGCGTGTCGGTCATCGGCGGGCAGACGCTGGCGATCAGCGCGACCGGCGCGGTAAGCAATTGCCCCGGCTGTTTGCTGTCCGGCCCGAACGGCGCCGGCGGCGTCGCATCAGCGGGCGTCACCGCCAACGGCTTCACCGAGATCGTCAACGGTTATTCGAATCTGCCGCTCAACGGGCTGATCGGCGTCTTCAACAATCTCGGCATGAATAACCCGTTCCTGATCGGGACGGGGGGAACTTTCGTCGTGCCGACAGGCGCTACGACGCTCTATCTCGCGACGGTTGACGGCTATCAATGGTCGAACAACATCGGGTCGTTTTCAGTGAATGTCGGCGCGGTTCCCGAACCGGCGACCTGGGCGCTGATGATTCTCGGCTTCGGCGCGGTGGGCGCGGGAATGCGGCGCAAGGCCGCGCGCCAGACGACGATGCGCTACGTCAAGGCCTGAGCGCGCCGCCCGGCGCCGAGCCGATCCGGGGCGATGATGCGCCGGCACGGGCATATGCGCGTTGCCGGCATCGGCACGATCCGCGTGGCCGGTGAAAGCGGAGCCTCAGACTATAGGGCAAGCCAGCCGTCTGGCGGCGGCGCGGGCCGCTTTCGGGAATTTCCTGTCCGAGGATGGGCCGGCTTTCGTAGCGGCTTGTCGGGGCACGCCCGTCCCGGGGGCTGTTCTTTCGCCGGTCCCGGAGAGATTTCAGCCACTTGGAAGTGGATGGTGCCCAGAAGAGGACTCGAACCTCCACGCCCTTGCGAGCGCCAGCACCTGA
>NZ_CALMPA010000017.1 GCF_937871615.1 uncultured Sphingomonas sp.
TTCCGCCGCCGCAAGAGCTGCCCCTTCTCCGCGAAGGATGCGCCCCGGATCGACTATAAGGACATCCGCTTGCTCCAGGGCTTCGTCTCTGAACGTGGCAAGATCGTTCCGTCGCGCATCACCAGCGTGTCGGCCAAGAAGCAGCGCGAACTCGCTCAGGCGATCAAGCGCGCGCGTCACCTGGGCCTGCTGCCCTACGTCGTTAAGTAAGGAGCGCGCACATGGACGTTATTCTGCTTGAGCGCGTCGAGAAGCTTGGCACCATCGGCGATGTGGTGAAGGTGAAGGATGGCTTCGCCCGCAACTATCTGCTGCCGAACAAGAAAGCGATGCGCGCCAACGAGGCCAATCGCAAGGTGTTCGAGGCCAATCGCGCCCGGATCGAATCCGAAAACGCCAACCGTCGCGGCGATGCCGAGAAGGAAGCGAAGAACTTCAACAACGTGTCCGTGACGATCATCCGTCAGGCATCGAACACCGGCCAGCTTTACGGCTCGGTCGCGGTGCGTGACATCGTCGAGGCGCTGGTTGCCGACAAGCACAAGGTCGCCAAGAGCCAGGTCGTGCTCGATCGTCCGATCAAGGCGATCGGCGTGTACGAGGTGAAGGTCGCGCTTCACCCGGAAGTCGCGGTGACGGTGAAGGTCAACGTCGCGCGTTCGCCTGAGGAGGCCGAACTGCAGGCGTCGGGCGTCGATGTCGCGGCGCAGATGTTCGAGGAAGGTCGCGATACCGGCGGCTTCACCGAAGATTACGATCCCAATGCGGAGCCCGGCGCCACCGCCGAGGTTCAGCCGGAGGCGGAGCAGGCGTAAGCCCGCTCCCCATCAGGGACAAGAAAAGGCCCGTCGGAGCGATCCGGCGGGCCTTTTCATTGACGGTCCGAAACGCGCGCGCCTCAATTATCGCAGGCGGCATAATCCCCGGCACGACAGGCGGCGACCGCGCGGCGCCATTCCGCCATTTCACGCTCATAACGCGCGCGATCGCTCGCATAGCGCGCCATGTCGCGGTCATGGTCATGAGACGCCGCCGCGTAACCGGCATCATCGCCCCTCGCGCGCACCGTGCGCCAGCGCGGCCCGGTGATCGCGGCGCCGGCCCGGACATTGAGTTGCCGTGTCTCCTCGCTGTCACGCGCGCGGGCCGCCGCGCTCCGCATCGTCGCATCGCGCGGATCATCGGCATGGGCCACGCCCGGCAGAAGCGCCGCGACCATCGCCGCGCAGATAAATCGCATATTCTTCATTGCTGATCCCACCCCGATAACGCGGGTCGAGGCTATCAGCGGCGCGCGCGGCGCGGCAAATCGAATGCGACGAACCCCACTCGGCTCATCGCTTTCAGGCGCGGTCTCACTCCACCGTCACGGATTTCGCCAGGTTGCGTGGCTGATCCACATCCGTACCCTTCGCCACCGCGACGTGATAGGCGAGCAACTGCACCGGCACGGCATAGACCAGCGGCGCGATCAGCGGGTGCACCTTGGGCATGGTGATCGTGGCGATGCACCCCTCGCCCGCCGCCTCCACGCCATCATAATCGCTGATGAGCACCACCTTGCCGCCACGCGCCTGCACCTCCTGCATGTTGCTGACGGTCTTGTCGAACAACGGCCCGCTCGGCGCGATGACGATCACCGGCACATTCTCGTCGATCAGCGCGATCGGGCCATGCTTCATCTCGCCCGCCGCATAACCTTCGGCGTGGATGTAGCTGATTTCCTTGAGCTTCAACGCGCCTTCCAGCGCCAGCGGATAATCGGTGCCGCGCCCGAGATAGAGCACGTCGCGCGCGCCGGCGACCGCGCCCGCCATCCCCTCGATCGCCTCGTCATAGGCGAGCGCCGCATTGAGCGCGGCCGGCGCTTCGGACAGATGCTTGACGATCGCCTTTTCGTCCGCCGGGGTCAGCTTCCCCTTGGCGCGGGCGAGATTGGCGGCAAGCGCGGCAAGCACCGCGAGTTGGCAGGTGAACGCCTTGGTGGAAGCGACGCCGATTTCCGGCCCGGCATGGGTGGGCAGCAGCAGATCCGCCTCGCGCGCCATCGAACTGGTCGGCACGTTGACCACCGCCGCGATCGTCTGCCCCTCGCTGCGCGCGTGGCGCAGCGCGGCGAGCGTATCGGCGGTCTCGCCCGACTGGCTGATGACGATCATCAGCCCGCCCGGCTCCATCACCGGCGCGCGATAGCGGAATTCGGATGCGACATCGAGATCGACCGGCACGCGCGCGAACTGCTCGAACCAGTATTTCGCGACCATCCCGGCGTAAAAACTGGTGCCGCAGGCGACGATGGTGACGCGCTTGATCGCGGACAGATCGTAATCCGGGATCGGCAACGTAACGCGATCCTCCAGCCGCTGGAGATAGGCACGCAGCGTCTGCGCGACGACGATCGGCTGCTCGTAAATCTCCTTCTGCATGAAATGGCGATGATTGCCCTTGTCGATCAGCGCCCCGGTCACGCCCGAGATGGTGATCGCGCGCTCCACCGGATTGTTGTCGCGATCGAACACCTGCGCGCCATCGCGGGTGCAGACCACCCA
This sequence comes from uncultured Sphingomonas sp., assembly GCF_937871615.1. Lineage (GTDB taxonomy): Bacteria > Pseudomonadota > Alphaproteobacteria > Sphingomonadales > Sphingomonadaceae > Sphingomonas. Next base: position 2,550 of record NZ_CALMPA010000017.1, read on the forward strand.
ATCCCCTTCATCGAGATAGGCGATGCGCTGCGTGAGCGGCGCGAGCGCCAGCGCGTCGGAGCCGAGATAGGTCTCCCCATCGCCATAGCCCACCACCAGGGGCGAGCCGAGCCGCGCGCCGATCAGCAATTCGGGATGATCGCGAAACAGGATCGCCAGCGCGAACGCACCATGGAGGCGCGGCAGCACTTCGCTGACCGCCTCCGCCGGCGCCATCCCCGCCTCGATCTTCTCGCTCACCAGATGCGCGACCACCTCGGTATCGGTTTCGCTGGTGAACACGCGGCCGCGTGCGATAAGTTCATCGCGCAACGCTTTGAAATTCTCGATGATTCCGTTGTGGACGACGGCGACATGATCGGTCGCGTGAGGGTGCGCGTTATTGGTCGTCGGGCCGCCATGGGTCGCCCAGCGGGTATGCGCGATGCCGACATCGCCCGGCAGCGGATTGGCGGCGAGTTCGCGCGCCAGGTTCACCAGCTTGCCCGAGGCGCGCCGGCGATCAATCGCGCCGTTGTGGACGGTGGCGACCCCGGCCGAATCATATCCGCGATATTCCAGCCGCTTCAGCCCGTCGACCAGCCGATCGGCCACGTCTTCATTGCCCAATATGCCCACAATGCCGCACATGACTGCCTCGATCTTCCTAAAGTGTTCGGTTTTATTCAGGTGGTTATTTGGCCGCTTTCTTGCGCGCCGTCATCTGCTGACGGAAACGCGCCGCCCAGCCGGGCTTTTCTTCCTGCGGCGGGCGGACGAGCGCGAGCGCATCCGCGCTCACATCGCGCGTCACCACCGCGCCCGCGCCCACGATCGCGCCGTCACCGATCGTCACCGGCGCTACCAGCGCGGAGTTGGAGCCGATGAATGCCCCCGCGCCGATCTTCGTGCGATATTTGAAGAATCCATCATAATTGCAGGTAATCGTTCCGGCGCCGATATTGGCACCGGCGCCGATTTCCGCATCGCCGAGATAGCTGAGATGGTTCGCCTTGGCGCCTTCGCCAAGCACCGCCTTCTTCATCTCCACGAAATTGCCAACGCGCGATTTCGCCTCCATCACCGCGCCGGGCCGCAGTCGCGCATAGGGGCCGACCGAGCAGCCCGCGCCCACCCGCGCCCCTTCGATATGGCTGAAGGCATGGACCGTGGCCCCGTCCGCCACCGTCACGCCGGGGCCGAACACGACGTTCGGCTCGATCGTCACATCGCGACCGATCACCGTGTCATAAGCGAACCACACGGTTTCGGGCGCGATCAGCGTCGCGCCATCGGCCATCGCCTGCGCGCGCCGGCGCTCCTGCCAGGCCCGCTCCACGATCGCCAGTTCGGCGCGACTGTTCACGCCGGCAACCTGCGCCTCATCCGTTTCGATCACGGCGGAAGCGCGCCCGTCGGCTGCGGCCAGCATGACGATATCGGGAAGGTAGAATTCGCCCGCCGCATTATTGTTGTCCACCCGCGCGAGCAGCCCGAACAGATCCGCCGCGCGCACCGCCATCAGGCCGGAATTGCAAAGCGTTACCGCCCGTTCCTCCGATGTCGCGTCCTTGAACTCGACCATTTTCGCGATCCGCCCGTCGTCGTCCGCGATGATCCGGCCATAGGCGCCCGCATCCGACGGGCGGAAGCCGAGCACCACCGTCGCGGGCCGATCCGCGGCATGGAGCCGATCGAGCATCCGCCGCATCGTTTCGCTGCCGATCAGCGGCACATCGCCGTAGAGTATCAGCACATCGCCCGCGAACCCGCCGAGCGCCGCCTCCGCCTGATGCACCGCATGGCCGGTGCCGAGTTGTTCCGCCTGATGCGCCACCGTCGCCCCGATCGGCGTGACCGCGGCCTCCACCTGCTCGCGCCCGGCCCCGACCACGACCACGGTGCGCGCGGGAGCGAGCGCCGCCACGCTATCCAGCAGATGCAGCAGCATCGCCCGCCCGGCGAGCGGGTGCAGCACCTTGTGCAGATCGGATTTCATCCGCGTCCCCTTGCCGGCGGCAAGGACGATTGCGGCGATTGGGGCGGGGATCGGTCTGTCGTTCATGAAGCGCGCTTTCGCATTGGATGCTTGCCATTTCCAGTGTGCTGCTGTCTGGCGCCTGTCTGATGAATGTTTTTCCGTTCACAATCGTCGGCTTCGATCTCGACGGCACCTTGCTTGATACCAGCGCCGATCTGGCGGCGGCGGTGAATCACGCGCTCGCGGTGGATGGCCGCGCGCCGGTCCCCGCCGATGCGGTCCGCGCGATGATCGGCGGCGGCGCGCGGCGGATGCTCGCGCAGGCGCTCAGCGTGACCGGCGGATGCGACGCGGCGACGCTGGAGCGGCTGTTTCCGGTGCTGCTCGATTTCTACGCGGCGAATCTGGTGGTCGATACCGCGCCTTTTCCGGGCATGATCGCCGCGCTCGATGCGCTGGCGGCGCTGAACGTCACGCTCGCGGTGATGACCAACAAGCGGGAGGATTTCGCCCGCCCGATCCTCGACGCGCTTGGCCTCACCAGCCGCTTCGCCACGATAATCGGAGGGGACACGCTTGGCGTCGCCAAGCCCTCGCCAGTGCCGATCGAGGAGATGATCGCGCGCTGCGGGGGTGGCCGCGCGGCGTTCGTCGGCGATTCGAGCTTTGATGTGGATGCCGCTCATGCCGCCGGGATACCCGCCGTCGCCTGTGCGTTCGGCTTCCTCAACCAGCCTGTCGAAACGCTTGGCGCGGAAGCGGTGATCGCGCATTTCGACGAGCTTGTCCCAGCGCTTGAGAGATTATGACCCATCAAGAACGCCTGACCTTCTGGCGATTGCTGCTCGCGGTCGCGCTGACTTTCGCGATAACGATGGCGTTGCTGCCGCAGCCGCCCGCGCTCCCGGTCGGCGACAAATGGCAGCATATGGCCGCGTTCGGCACGCTGACGGTGCTTTCGATCCTCGCCTATCCGCGAGCATCCTTGCTCCAGGTGGGCGAGCGGCTCTCCTTCCTCGGCGCGATGATCGAGCTGGTCCAGTCGCTCCCCGTGCTGCATCGCGATTGCGATATCATGGACTGGGTGGCGGATACCGTCGTCATCATCGGGGTGATCGCGGTCGTCGTTGTCTTCAGGCATTTCCGGGGCGACGCCAGGCTTTGATCCACAAATGCCGCGCCAGCATGGCGGGCGGCATCCGCAGCCAGTGTGAGCGGACGTAAAAGGCCAGGCGCGTCGCCGGGCGCGTTCCCCGGCCCCAGCCATCGCGCGCGAGCAGGCGACGGCACGCCAGCGCGTCGAAGCCCGGCTCGGCCTGTTCATTCGCAATCGGCGTGTCAAACAGCCGATGCGCCAGCCTCAGCGCCCGCGCCACCGCGCGCGCCGCCTGATGTTCCGCCGCCCGCGCACGGAGCTTCGCGAGATAATCGCCGTCCCGCCCCACGAACTCGCGCACCAGCCGGTCGATATCCCACAGGTTGCGCAAGCCCCCGGACAAGTCGCCATCGCCGAACAGATGGATCGCGGCATGGATCACCATATCCTCCGCAGACAGGATCGACAGGCCGCCACCGAGCGGCGGCGCCGCCGCGATCAGCTTCTCCGCATCGGGCCGCGCGCGCGCGGTGAGCGGCAGGATCGTGTGGTGGACATCAATCATCCGATCGCGATCGCGGTGGATCAGCGGAGGCAGTTCATGCATCCAGCGGCGGTAATATGCGTCGTCATAAGGATCGGGCTTCACCCATTCCCAGCCCGCGCCGAGCAGCGCCGCCTCGACATCATCGAGCGCCGCGCGCGGCACGAGGATATCGAGATCGCCGATATGCCGCCCCCGCCCCGCGTCCAGCCCCGCCGCGACAAAGGCGGTGCCCTTGAGCAGGGCCACCGGGCAACCGAGCGGCGCCAGCGCGCGGCGCGCCATCTCCGCTTCCCACAGCGCCTGCCGCCGCCCCTCCTCCGCCGACTGGATCGCCGCCGCGAGAATCGCCTCGGCGCGCGGTGGCACGGGCAATCCACGCAGCCGGAACGCGAGCGAGCCGATCAGCAACTCGGCCCGCGCCACCGCGATCACCTCTACCCATTGCGCCGGATCGAGCGCCCCCGCCGCCTCAGGCGCGGCGAGCAGCCGGCACAGCAGCGCCGCCGCGCGGCTCATGCCACCGCCTCGATCGCCGCGATCGCGCTATCCGCATCGGGATAATCGAGCGCGATCGCCGGCACCGCCCGCACGAAGCGGGTGAGCGCATCGAAGCCGCGCTCACCCAGCGCGACATAATTGGTGGAAGCCTGCGTCAGCCGCACGAACGCTTCGCTCGCGCCCACCTGGCGCATTTCACTCGCGAACCCGAAACGCGGGAACATCAGAGAGGCCGGGCGCGCTGGCGCATCCATCGCCGCAATCGCGGCGGCATCGGGAACGAGGTGGCGGATATCGCCCTTGGGCGTCCCACGCATCAACGGGCCGAACCGCGCGTCGGGCAAGGCCGCGCGCACCACGTCGATCGCGGCGTTCTTCAGGCTGACCAGCCGGGGAAAGGCGTGGAGCAGCCCCGTTTCGGGATCGAGCAGCGCGAATTCGTCGCCCATCAGCCGCCAGCCGCGCGTCGCGAGCAATGCCGCCAGCGTCGATTTCCCCGCGCCGGATTCGCCCGTCAGCACGATCACCCGCCCGTCCCGCTCCACTGTCGCCGCGTGGAGCAACAGGAAGCGCCGCTCGCCGAGCGCAAGTTGCAGATTCATCGCCATTTCAGCAGCCAGAAGCCCGTGCGCCAGCGGCAATGGCGCGGCATCGGGCAGCATATAATCCCCCGCGATCGCCACCGACGGCCGAACGAAGCGCCGCCATGGCCGCGTCGCGCAAAGGCGCACGCTATAATCGGGAATGCCGTCCACCGGCGCGGGATAATCGGCATAGAGCGCGCGCAATTGCGCGATCGGCGCGCGCCAGTGCGATCCCACGCGGAACGATGCCGGCCCGATGCGGACGGAGAAGACGTGCCTCATCCCGCCTCGATCAGCCCGGCGCCGACCAGTTCGTCGAGCCGCTCGGTTAGCGCCGCGCGCTCATCGGCGGCGAGGCCGAACGCATCGGCCAGCGCATCCAGCGTGCGCCATTCGCCGGCCATCGCCTCCAGCAATTCGGGCACCGGCGCGATGACGATATGGGTGATGCCCGATGCGCGCTGATAGATGGCGGTCAGATCGTCGAGCGGCGCGATGCGCAGGCCATCGGGCGCGGGCGCGCGATAGCGCGTCGCGGCCATCGCGCGTTTATTTCCGCAGCATCTGGAGCGAGGCGAAACAGGTGAAGCCCGCCGTCCCGCGCTGCAACCGCCCGACATATTTCATATAAGCGCGGCTGCGTTCGTAATCGACACCGGGCAGATTGCCCCCGCTCGCCATCGCGCGGCGCACATCCTCGCCGCTGAGCGGGCGGACCGGCGGCGCGAAGGCGTTTCTGGTGCCCGCCGGCACGACATTGCCGTTGGCGTCGATGAAGCCGCCCGCGCGGCTTGGATCGGGCACGGGAATTTCGCAGGTGAGAACCGAGCCAGCCGTCTGCGCCAGCGCCGGGCGGATCGAGACGACCGCCGCCGCCCCCGCCGCACCGAGCATCAGCGCGCGCCGCCGCGTGGCGCCTTCGGCACGCGCTTCGTCGTCGGCGATGTCTTTCCCGTCGTTCATCACGCTTATGCAGTTCCACAATCGGCGCGATCAGACAAGCCGCGCCGCCGAACCGTATCGCACAGGGACGTTTACGATCTCCTTCACCCCCCGGATGCGCCGGGCACCGCGATCGGCTAAAGCGCGCGCCGTGCTGGATGGAATCACTCCCCGCGGCTGGTTTGCGACCGGCGTTGTCGTCGCGACGGCGGCGGTCGCCTATTCGCTGTCGCACGATTGGCAGGTGCCGCTCGTCACGCTCACCGGCGGGCTGGTCGCGCTGCTCGCCGCGTCGCAGATGCGCGAGGAGCGCGCGGCGGAGGCTGCCGCCCTCGCCCGCGAAACGACCGTTCCCGGCACGGCGATCGAGGTGGCGATCGAGGCGATCGTCGAGCCGGTGCTGCTGGTGGAAGGCACGCGGGTGATAAGCGCGAACAGCGCGGCGCGCGCGCTGCTCGGCGCGCATGTCGCCGGTGAGGACGTGCGCACCGCGATCCGCCATCCCGCGGCGGTGGCGCATCTTTCCGAACAGCGCGGCAACGGCGCCACGCTGCCCCCGATCGAGCTGGTCGGGCTTGGCGCGCGCGATCAGCGCTGGGAAATGCGCGCGAACACGATCGGCGGCGATCGGCGCCTCGTCCACCTGATCGACCGCACCGAAAGCCACGCCGCCGAAAAGATGCGGGTCGATTTCGTCGCCAATGCCAGCCACGAACTGCGCACCCCGCTCGCCTCGATCCTCGGCTATGTCGAAACGCTGGCGGACGAAGCGGGCGAAGACCCGGCGGTCCGTGCGCGCTTCCTGCGCATCGTGTTCGACGAAGCACGCAGGATGGAGCGGCTGGTGGAGGATCTGATGAGCCTCTCGCGCATCGAGGCGGATAAATTCCGCCAGCCATCGGATTCGATCAATCTCGCGCGCCTGATCGCGGAAGTGGCGCAGGCGCTGGGCGATTCGCGCGACGGGCGCGGGCGGGATATCGCGCTTTACGTCACGCCCGGCCTGCCCGCCGTGATGGGGGATGCGATCCAGCTATCGCAATTGCTCCACAATCTGATCGGCAACGCGATGAAATATGGCCGGGCGGGCACGCCGATTCGCGTGGAGGCCGCGCCGGCGGCGTCGGGCATGATCCGGCTGGTCGTGGCCGATCAGGGAGACGGAATCCCGCCCGAGCATCTGCCGCGCCTCACCGAGCGATTTTATCGCGTGGATGCGGGGCGCAGCCGCTCGCTTGGCGGCACCGGGCTTGGCCTCGCGATCGTCAAGCATATCGTGGAGCGGCATCGCGGGCGGCTCGATATTGCCAGCACGCCGGGCGAAGGCACCCGCGTCACGGTGATGCTGCGCGCGGCGGATGCCACTGTCATATTGGCGTAACTTTCTTGTCACACGTGCGGTTTCGAAACGAACGCCGCCACCCGCCGGCGACTGGGAACACAATGATTCGCCCGTTCACGCTATTGGCTCTGATGGCACTTTCGCTCGCCGCCTGTCGCGATGAGGCGGCGAGCGGCGGCGGCGGCGTGCGCCAGCAGATCAAGGCGGTCGGCTCCTCGACCGTTTATCCCTTCACCACCATCGTTGCCGAACAATTCCTCGCCAACACGCCGGATGCCAGGCCGCCGGTGATCGAATCGACCGGCACCGGCGCGGGGATGAAATTGTTCTGCGCCGGGATCGGCGCGGCGCATCCCGATATCGCGAATGCCTCGCGCCGGATGAAGCGCGCCGAATATGATATCTGCGCGAAGAACGGCGCGGGGCAGGTGCTCGAAATCCAGATCGGCATCGACGGCATCGCGTTCGCCGAATCGAGGCATGGCGCGAAGATGTCGCTAACCTCGGCCGATCTCTATCTGGCGCTCGCCGCGACCCCGCATGGCCGCCCGAACACCGCGCGAACATGGCGCGACGTGAACCCCGCGCTCCCCGCCACGCGGATCCAGGTCTATGGCCCGCCTTCCACCAGCGGCACGCGCGATGCCCTGGCCGAATTGATCCTCGCGCCCGGCTGCGAACAGGTCGATCCGCAGGCGAAGGCGCTCCACAAGCACGATGCGAGCGCCTTCGCGCTGCGCTGCCAGCGCATCCGCGAGGACGGCGCCTATATCGACGCGGGCGAGAACGATAATCTGATCGTCCAGAAGCTCGCCGCCAATCCCGATGCGATCGGCGTGTTCGGCTTCAGCTATCTGGCCGAAAACGAGAATACGGTGCTGGGCGTGCCGATCAACGGCGTGGCGCCAAGCTATGCCACGATCGCCGACGGCCAGTATCCGGGTGCGCGCCCGCTCTATATCTATGTGAAAAAGGCGCATTTGCGCGCGGTGCCGGGCCTGCGCGAATTCATCGCGCAATATGCGAAGCTGTGGGGCGCGGGCGGGCCGCTCGTGCGGCGCGGGCTGATCGCCGCCCCGCCAGCGATCGAGGCGCGCTCGACGGCGCTCATCCGCAACGAAACCCCGCTCGATCCGCGAGCACTGAAATGATGCGCGAGAGCCACCCATGTCGCCGCTGACATTGCTGTTCCTGATCGCCGCTTTGGGCGCGACCGGCTGGTTCACGGCGCGCACCCGCGCGGTGCGCTTCCGGCTGGCGGCGCCGGGGCGGTTCAGTTCGCTGCCCGGCCATCACGCCACCTTCGTCGCCTTGTGGACGGTGGTGCCCGCGCTGCTGTTCCTCATCGTGTGGCGCTTCGTCTCGCCCGCGATGGTGACCGATGCGGTGCTCGCGACCTCCGCCGCGAGCGCGCTCCCCGCGCCCGGCTTCGAGCGCGCGGCGATCCTGTCCGAGGCGCGCAATCTCGCGGGCGGGCAACTTTATGGCGCCTTCCACTCCCTCTCCACCACGCTCGCGCCCGCTTATGCCGCCGCCCAGCGGAAATACGATCTGATCGCGGCGGCGATCGCGTTGCTGCTCGCATTCGGCACGGGCGCGATCGCCTTCCTGCGCGTCGCCCCCGGCTTTTCCGCGCGGACGCAGGTGGAGCGGCTGACCATGGGGCTGCTGCTCGCCGCCTCGCTGATCGCGATCCTGACGACGATGGGGATCGTCGCCAGCCTGTTGTTCGAAAGCGCGCGCTTCTTCTCGATCGTGCCGATCGGCGATTTCCTGTTCGGCACGCACTGGTCGCCGCAGGTGATCGACCGGAACGATCCCGGCGCCTCGCTCGGCGCGGTGCCCTTGTTCTGGGGGACGTTCTTCATCGGCGCGGTGATCGCGATGATCGTCGCCATCCCGTTCGGGCTGATGAGCGCGATCTATCTAACGCAATATGCCCGCCCGGCCACGCGCCGCTGGATGAAGCCGATGCTGGAGATCCTCGCGGGCGTGCCGACGATCGTTTACGGCTATTTCGCCGCGCTCACCGTGGCGCCGGCGGTGAGGAGCCTTGGCGTGTCGCTCGGCATCGCCTCCGCCTCGTCGGAAAGCGCGCTCGCGGCGGGGATGGTGATGGGGGTGATGATTATCCCGTTCGTCTCCTCGCTCGCCGACGATTCGCTCGCCGCCGTGCCCGCCTCGATGCGCGACGGCAGCCTCGCGCTCGGCGCCACGCCGTCCGAAACGATCCGCAAGGTGCTGCTCCCGGCGGCACTGCCGGGCGTGGTCGGCGGGGTGCTGCTGGCGATCAGCCGCGCGATCGGCGAGACGATGATCGTGGTGATGGCGGCCTCCGGCGTCGCCACGCTGACGCTCAACCCGTTCGCCAGCACCACCACCGTCACCAAGCAGATCGTCGATCTGCTGACCGGCGAGGCGGAGTTCGACAGCGCGAAGACCCTCGCCGCCTTCGCGCTCGGCCTCACGCTGTTCATCGTCACCCTGTTGTTCAACATCGTCGCGCTGGTGATCGTGAAACGATATCGGGAAGCATATGAATAACGGCCAGTCGAGAACGCCGACCGACTGGTCCGGCGAGCGGATGCAGCGCCGCATCGCGGGCCGCTATCGCGCGGAGCGGCGCTTCCGCTTGCTCGGGCTGGCGGCGATCGCGCTGTCGGCGGCGTTCCTGATCTTCCTGCTCGGCTCGATGCTGGTGCGCGGGATCGGCGGGTTCACCGAAACGCGGATCGCGCTGCCGCTCGATCTGAAGGCCGCCAATCTCGCGATCGAGCCGGCGCGCCTCAAGGGGCGCGGCGCCGATCTCGCGCTGACCGGCGCGGGGCTGGAGAATGCGGTGGACGCCGCCGCCAATGCCGCATGGCCGAAGCTGGGCGGCGCGGAATTGCTCTCCGATGGCGCCTGGCTGCGCGTGCGCGAGGCGGTGAAGGCCGATCCATCGCTGCTCACCCGCCGCGCGACGCTGGAGCTTCCCACCTCAAGCACGATCGACATCGCGTACAAGGGCATCGGCACATCCGAGGCGGAGGCGACGGTGGCGGCGCTCGGCGGCCAGCTATCGCGCGGGCTGAACCGCGATTTCCTGACCGCTGCGGATTCGACCGATCCAACGCGCGTCGGCATCTGGGGGGCGCTCAAGGGTTCGCTGATGACGATGCTCGTCACCATCACGCTCGCCTTTCCGATCGGCGTGCTCGCCGCGCTCTATCTGGAGGAATATGCCCCGCGAAACCGCTGGACCGATCTGATCGAGGTTTCGATCAACAATCTTGCCGCCGTACCGTCGATCATCTTCGGTCTGCTCGGGCTTGCGGTATTCCTCGGCGCGTTCGGCCTGCCGCGCTCCGCTCCCTTGGTCGGCGGGCTGACGCTCGCGCTGATGACGATGCCGGTGATCGTCATCGCCGGGCGCAACGCGATCAAGGCGGTGCCGCCCTCGATCCGCGACGCGGCGCTGGGCGTCGGCGCCTCGCCGATCCAGGTGGTGTTCCACCATGTCCTGCCGCTCGCGCTGCCCGGCATCCTAACGGGCACGATCATCGGCACCGCGCGCGCGCTGGGTGAGACGGCGCCGCTGCTGATGATCGGGATGCGCGCCTTCATCGCCGCCGCGCCCGAGAAGCTCACCGATCCCGCCACCGTGCTGCCGGTGCAGGTGTTCCTGTGGTCCGACGAGGTGAACCGTGGCTTCGTCGAGAAAACCTCCGCCGCGATCATCGTTCTGCTGGTGCTGCTGCTGGCGATGAACGGGCTTGCCATCTATCTCCGCAACAAATTCGAGACCCGCTGGTAATGCGCGACAACAAGCCGCCCAAGATGACCGCCGAACGCGTCAACGTGTTCTACGGCGAAAGCCAGGCGATCACAGACGTTTCGATCGACATCCTTCAGGATGATGTCACCGCGTTCATCGGCCCGTCCGGTTGCGGCAAATCCACCTTCCTGCGCACGCTGAACCGGATGAACGACACCGTCGCCGCCGCGCGCGTGACGGGGGATATCCGGCTCGACGGCGCCGATATCTATGCGAAGGAAATGGATGTGGTGCAGCTTCGCGCCCGCGTCGGCATGGTGTTTCAAAAGCCGAACCCTTTCCCCAAGTCGATCTACGAGAATGTCGCCTACGGCCCACGCATCCACGGGCTGGCCAGGGGCAAGGCCGATCTCGATCGGATCGTCGAGCAATCGCTCGCGCGCGCCGGGCTGTGGGGCGAGGTGAAGGATCGGCTGGGCGATTCGGGCACCGCGCTTTCCGGCGGCCAGCAACAGCGGCTGTGCATCGCGCGCGCGATCGCGGTCGATCCCGAGGTGATCCTGATGGACGAGCCGTGCAGCGCGCTCGATCCGATCGCCACCGCGCGGATCGAGGAACTGATCCACGAATTGCGCGGTCGCTACGCGATCGTGATCGTCACCCACAATATGCAGCAGGCCGCGCGGGTGAGCCAGAAAACGGCGTTCTTCCACCTCGGTCAATTGATCGAATATGGCGATACGCCGGATATCTTCACCAACCCGCGTGAGGAACGCACCAGGGATTATATCACCGGCCGCTACGGCTGAGAGGATGTGAGATGCCAACCGAACAGAAGCATACCGTCAAGGCGTTCGATCAGGATATCGGCCAGCTACGCGGACTGATCGGCGAGATGGGCGGGCTGGCCGAACACGCCATCACCGACGCGATCGCCGCGCTGCAACGCGGCGATCTGGAGCTGGCCCAGCGGGTCCGCGATGGCGACAGGGCGCTCGACGAACTGGAAGTGGAGGTGGAGCGCACCGCCGTACGCATCATCGCGTTGCGCGCGCCGATGGCGAACGATCTGCGCGAGGTGGTCGCCGCGCTCAAGATCGCGAGCGTGGTCGAGCGGATCGGCGACTATGCCAAGAATATTGCCAAGCGCATCCCGATGATCGAGGGCGAGAACCGCATCGAGCCCCTTTCGCTGATCCCGGCCATGGCGAAAATAGCGGCGGCGATGGTCCATGACGTGCTCGACGCCTTTGCAGCGCGCGATGCGGAAGCCGCATTTGCGGTTTGCGCGCGCGACGATGCGCTCGACGATTTCTACGACAGCATCTTCCGCACGCTCGTCACCTATATGGTGGAAAATCCCAGGACGATCAGCCAGGTGGCGCATCTGCTGTTCGTCGCCAAAAATCTTGAGCGGATCGGCGATCACGCCACCAATGTCGCCGAAATGGTGTATTTTGCCGCCACCGGGACCAGGCTTGCCGATCGAGAGAAAGTGAACAACTGATGGTCCGCGCCAAAATGCTTCTGGTCGAGGATGATGCCAGCCTCGCCGAACTGCTCATCTGGCACTTCACGCGCGAGGATTTCGATGTCGCGCACACCATCGACGGCGAGGAAGCCTTGCTGATGGCGAAGGAACGGGTGCCGGATATCGTTCTGCTCGACTGGATGGTGGAGGGCATTTCCGGGATCGAGGTATGCCGCCGGCTGCGCCGCGCCGCCGAAACGCAGAACGTGCCGATCATCATGCTCACCGCGCGCGGCGAGGAGGAGGATCGCGTGCGCGGGCTGGAAACCGGCGCGGACGATTATGTCACCAAGCCGTTTTCCCCGCGCGAACTGGTCGCGCGCGTCGGCGCGGTGCTGCGCCGCGTGCGGCCGGGGCTGGCGGGCGAGGCGCTCAGCTATGCCGATCTCGAAATGGATACCGTCGGCCACAAGGTGCGTCGCGGCGGCGCGGTGATTCCGCTCGGGCCGACCGAATTTCGCCTGCTCAAGCACTTCCTCGAACATCCCGGCCACGTCTTTTCGCGCGAGCGCCTGTTAGACAGCGTATGGGGGCATGACAGCGATATCGAGAGCCGCACGGTGGACGTTCACATCCGCCGCCTGCGCAAGGCCATCAACGAAGGCGGGCGGCGGGACATCATCCGCACGGTGCGTTCGGCGGGCTATGCGCTGGACTCCGACGGATAGAATCGCGCGGCGCTGTTAGGGCGTTGTCGAATCGCTAGCGAAACGATGGAGCCAACCGCGCGCTCGTGCGTTGAGGCGCTGCGTAATTTCGACGCGAAGTGCGATTCCTCACAGGAGATTCTCACATGAAATACATTCTGCTGGCGGCCGCCGCGTTGCTTGCCACGCCTGCGATCGCGCAGGAGCATCCTTCCGCCGCGGCCCAGCTCGGCGGGCTGGAACCCAGTACGCCCGCGCTTCAGGGAACCCCGGCGCCCGGCTCCCCGGTCATTTTCAAACAGGCCCCCGCGCCTGACGTGGCCTTCCCGCCGCCGGCGGCGCAGGCCAGCTATCCGATCTGCAAGAAGGGCCAGTTCGACAAATGCCAGCAGGCCGGCACGGGCGATGGTCATGTCGACAAGGCCGCGCCCAGGCATCATCACGCGAAAAGGCACATGCACAAGGCCGAGGTGAAAACGGCGAGCAGCAAGTGAGCGACCACAGCAAGCCGGTGGTTGCGCCCGTTTGAATGATGAGTATGGAAAGGCGCTTCATTCCGATCGAAGGAGCGCCTTTTCCATGTCCATCCGTTTCGACGACAGGGTAGCCATCGTCACTGGCGCCGGCGGCGGCCTTGGCCGCGAATATGCGCTTGAGCTTGCCCGTCGCGGCGCGAAGGTCGTCGTCAACGATCTCGGCGGCGATCGCACCGGCAGCGGCGCGTCCGATGCCGCGCAGAAGGTTGTGGCGGAAATCGAGGCCGCCGGCGGCACCGCCATGGCAAATGGCGCGAGTGTCACCGAATACGAGCAGATGGTGGAAATGGTCGCCCGCGCAAAGGAAAAATGGGGCGGCGTCCACATCCTGATAAACAACGCCGGCGTCCTGCGCGACAAGACTTTCGCCAAGATGGAACCGGCGGATTTCGAATTCGTCGTCAAGGTCCACCTGATCGGCTCGGCCATGGCGACCAAGGCGTGCTGGGAAACCTTCCGCGAGCAGAATTATGGCCGCGTGCTGATGACCGCTTCGTCCACCGGCCTGTTCGGCAATTTCGGCCAGGCGAATTACGGCGCGGCGAAGCTCGGGCTCGCGGGGCTTACCAAGACGCTGTATCTCGAAGGCGCGAAGAACAACATCAAGGTCAACACGATCGCTCCCGTTGCGGGCACGCGCATGACCGAGGATCTTTTCCCGGAAGATGCGTTCAAGGCCTTCTCCCCGGACAAGGTCGTTCCGGCCGCGCTGTTCCTCGTCAGCGAGGATGCGCCGAGCAACCAGATCGTGGGCGCCGGCGCGGGCGTGTTCCAGGCCAGCTATGTCACGCTGACGCAGGGCAAGCTGCTTGCCGGCGACGATTTGTCCCCAGAAGGCATCCAGAAACACTGGGCCGAAATCACCGATCGCGCGAGCGAGATCGTGCCCGATTCCGGCGCCGCGCAATCAATGCTGATCGGCAAGAAGCTCGCCGGCGGCTGATCCGCCCGGCCCTCCGTTTCTCCTTCCCCGGCAGCGCATTGCCGGGGAAGGAGAAATCAACTCTCGACCAGTTTCAGCAGCCGGCGCTCCACCGGCGCCAGCACCGGGCCAAGCTCGTGCCCGCGTTTCAGCACCGCACCGGCCTCGTTGACGAGCGCCCACATGCCCTGTCGATTACGCAGCGCCGGGCGCTTTTCGATGCGGAACTCAGGGCGCTCCGCCGCGCGGCGGAAAGCGGCGAAAATCGCGGCATCCCGGCCAAGATCAATCGCATAATCCCGCCAATGCCCGGCAGCGACCATCCGGCCATAAAGATCAAGAATCCGCGTCAGTTCCATCCGCTCGAAGCCGATCTGGCCCGGCCACCGCTGCGTGGCCGTGGCGGCGGGAAAAGGGGTGACGACCCCCATCAGGCGCGGGTCGCCGCGCGATCGGTGCCGGCCTGTTCCTCCATCAGCGCATCGAGGCGGCGGCGCATCACCTCAAGCTCGCAACGCAGCAATTCCACCTTCTGCGTCGCGGGATCGAATATCTCGCTGCACGGCGTGCCATAAGGCACGAATTTCGGCGCATCGGCCTGCCCGCCTTCCACCACCGTCGCGCGCGCCGGAATGCCGACCATCACCGCGCCTTCGGCCACGTCCTTCGTCACGACCGCGTTCGCGCCGACACGCGAGCGACGACCGATCGTGATCGGGCCGAGCACCTGCGCGCCCGATCCGATGATCGCGCCGTCAAGGATCGTCGGATGCCGCTTGCCGGCAACGCCGTTATCCGGGCTGGTGCCGCCTAGCGTGACGCATTGGTAGATCGTCACATCGTCGCCGATTTCCGCCGTCTCGCCGATCACGACAAAGCCATGGTCGATAAAGAAATTGCGCCCGATCGTCGCGCCGGGATGGATGTCGATCGCGGTCATGAAGCGGGAAAAATGATTGACCAGCCGCGCCAGGAAATAGAGCCGCGAGCGATAGAGGCGATGCGCAACACGGTGCCACGCCAGCGCCCAGACCCCCGGATAAAGCAGGATTTCGAGCCGAGAATGCGGCGCGGGATCGCGCGCGCGGATCGAATCGAGATATGCCGTCAGTCCGGCCATGACGTGTCTTCCCCTAGAAGAACGAGCATTTAGGCAATCGCCCGCGCGATTTCCAGCAGCGCGCCGATTTCGCCTGTCCGCAACCAAGGCTCCGGAATCGGGTTTGTCTATGAAGGCCGATTCAGTAACACCAGCGGCCCACGGGAGAAAACTGTTTGGACCTGACGCTTGCCGGCGCCGATACCCTTTTGCCCTTCATCCTTGTCGGTTTCGCCGCACAGATCGTCGATGGCGCGCTCGGCATGGCGTTCGGCATCATCTGCAACACGTTGCTCGTCGCGGTGATGGGCATGGCGCCGGCGCGCGCCTCCGCCAATATCCATATTGTCGAGACCTTCACCACCGCCGTCTCCGGCATCAGCCATATGCTCCACGGGAATGTCGACCGGCGGCTGTTCCTGCGTTTGCTGATACCGGGACTGATCGGCGGGGTGAGCGGCGCCTATCTGCTGAGCAATATCGACGCGAGCGCCGTGAAGCCCTTCGTGCTCGGTTATCTGGTGCTGGTCGGGCTCTATCTGCTGATCCGCGCCGCGACGCTCAGGCATCGTCAGGCAAAGCCCAGGGTAGTCGAGCCGCTGGGGCTGATCGGCGGCTTCCTCGATGCGGCGGGCGGCGGTGGCTGGGGGCCGGTGGTCACGTCCAACCTACTGGTGCAGGGGGTGGAGCCGCGCCGCGTTGTGGGCACCGTCAACGCGGTGGAATTTTTCCTGACCGCGGCGGTATCCGCCACATTCATCCTCGAACTGGGCGTGCGCGATTTCGCGACGGCGACGATCGGGTTGCTGATCGGTGGCGTCGCCGCCGCCCCGCTGGGTGCGGTGATGGCGAAGCGCATTCCCGTGCGGGTGATGCTCGTGCTCGTCGGCATCGTGCTGACCCTCACCAGCGCCTACGGCATTCTCCACACCTTCCTGTTCTAGCAACCGCGCCGACCGGCTCCACCGTCACGAGACGGCGAGCCAGCCGCTGCCGCGAATTGCGTTCAGGCCGTCGCGGCGTGGACGGTCGCGACCGCCTTCATCACCGCGCCGATGCGCGCCGCCGTCTGGATCATCTCGGCGGTGGCGCCGGATTTCTTCAACACCTGCTCGTGCGAATCAATGCACATGCCGCAGCCGTTCATCGCGCTGACCGCAAGGCTGAACAGCTCGAAATCGACCTTCTCGATCCCTGGCGCGCCAATCACGTTCATGCGCAGCTTGGCCGGCATTTTCCCATATTCCTCGTTCGAGGCGAGGTGGACGAAGCGATAATAGACGTTGTTCATCGCCATCACCGCCGCCGCGGCGCGCGCCGCATTGGCGGCCTCTGGCGAGAGCTTGTCGGCCACTTCGGCCTCGGTCGCGTCGACCAGCGGCTTATATCCGGAGCCATACGCGCAGGCGAGCAGCGTGCCATATTTGCGCTGATCGTTCAGCACCGTTTCGTTGAGCAGCGAGCCGACGTTGAGCCGGATGTCCTTGGCGAAATCGGGCAGACCGCCCGCGAATTCCTTGAGCGCCATTTTCTATCTCCTCAGGCCAAGAAAAAGGGCGCGAAACCGCGATGGTCCCGCGCCCTAAACAGGTTTGGGGATTATGCCGCGATCTGCAGCACGTCGTCGCCCTTGTTCCAGTTGCACGGGCACAGTTCGTCGGTCTGCAGCGCATCGAGCACGCGCAGCGTCTCCGCCGGGTTCCGACCGACGTTCAGGCCGTTGACCTGCACCGCCTGGATCACATTGTCCGGATCAATGATGAAGGTGGCGCGGAACGCGACATGCTCGTTCTTGTCGAGAATGCCGAGCGCTTCCGCCAGCTTCGCGCCATTGTCCGCGAGCCACGGGAAATCAGCCGCCGCGAGATCGGCATCCGACTTGCGCCATGCGAGGTGGACGTGCGCGGTATCGGTCGAGGCGCCGATCAGCACCGCGTCACGATCCTCGAAATCGCCCTTGAGCTGGCTGTAGCCGACGATCTCCGTCGGGCAGACGAAGGTGAAATCCTTCGGCCAGTAGAACAGCACCTTCCACTTGCCCGGATAGGCGGTGGTGAGGTCGAGCGTCTCGCCTGCCGGCAGCGCATTGGTGCCCTGCTGGACGGGAACGTTGATGGCGGGGAAGGAATTGCCGATGGTCAGCATATTATATGGCCTCCTGGTTATAGAATCCGGGCCTCCATCGCATCCATCTCCTGTTTTCGTTACGCGGGCGATTGTTCGCCTCTTGCGCCGCAACACATATAGGCCTTCGTTTAATTGATCCAATAGGCTATTCCGTTCGCCTTGATTGATTGAGGCGATCAATGACGCAGATCTACCTCCCGACGCTGAAGCAGTTGCAATATCTGATCGCGCTGAAGGATCACGGCCATTTCGGTCGCGCGGCGGAAAGCTGCTACGTCACGCAATCGACGCTGTCGGCGGGGCTGCGCGAGTTGGAAACCCTGATCGGCGTGACCCTCGTTGAGCGCACGCGCCGCGTGGTGCGTTTCACCCCGCTCGGTGAACGAATCGCGGCCAAGGCGCGCAAGGTGCTGCGCGAGGCGGAGGAACTGGGCGACATGGCGCGCGCCGCCGGTCGGCCGTTATCGGGCGAGTTGCGGATGAGCGTGATCCCCACGATCGCCCCCTTCCTGCTGCCGCGCATCCTGCCCCGGTTGCGCGCGGATTATCCCGATCTCAAACTGTATCTGCGCGAGGAGCCGAGCGCGGCGGCCTGCGAATCGCTCAACAACGGGCGCGCGGATTGCGTGCTGCTCGCGCTGCCTTATGCCTGCGGCGAAGTGGCGACGCAGCCATTGTTCGACGATCGGCTGTTCGTGGCGTTTCCGGATGGAGAACTGCCCGCCGTGGCGACCCCGGTTTCGGCCGATGAGATCGACGAGACGCGGCTTTTGCTGCTGGAAGACGGCCACTGCCTGAAGGAACATGCGCTCGCGGCGTGCAACCGCCCCGAATTGCGCGCGGAAGCGCAGATGCTCGGCACTTCGCTCCACACGATCGTCCAGATGGTCGACAACGGGCTGGGCGTGACGATGCTGCCGGAAATGGCGCTGAAGGCGGGGATCCTCGAACACACCCACATCCGCGCGCGCCCGCTCGCCGGCGAGCATCCGTTGCGCACGATCGCGCTGGCGTGGCGCAAGGCCTCCCCGCGTGAGCGCGACTTCCTGCTGCTGGCGGAGGTGCTGGCGGAGCAGGCCTAAAGCGATTTCAAGGTAGGTGGAATCACCGACCGGCTCGGAACTCGCGACAAATAAAGGGAAATCGAGCGGCGATCCGATGCAGTGGGAGCGAAAACCGCTCGAAGTGCGGGCGCCCCCTGCCCCTCAGCGCGACCATTTCTCCGCCGCGCGCTGATCGCTCGCGCGTGCATTCACCCAGCGCGCCTCCGCGCCGCGCGTCTCGCGTTTCCAGAACGGCGCGTCGGTCTTGAGCCGGTCGATCAGGAACGCGCACGCCTCCAGCGCCGCCGCGCGATGCGGGGCACAGGTGCCGACGAACACGATCCGCTCGCCTGGCCGCATCGCGCCGACACGGTGAACGATCGAGGCGGCGCCGAGCGACCAGCGCGCCACCGCTTCCTCCGCCAGCCGCGTCAGCGCCATCTCGGTCGCGCCGGGATAATGTTCGAGCGTCAGTTCCTCCACGCCATCGTCGGCGCGGACCAGCCCGGTGAAGGTCGCCACTGCCCCGCCCTGCTCGATGCGCGCATGTTCGGCGGCGATGTCGATCGGCTCCGACGCTATGCGGACGAAGATCATCCGCCCGTCACCGGCGGGAACAGCGCCACTTCGCGCGCACCGGCGAGCGGGGCGTCGAGCGGCACGAACGCCTGATCCACCGCCGCGCGCAAACGATCGCGATCCGCGAAGGCGGCGGCATGGCCCGCGCTGCGCCGCGCCAGCCAGTCGACCAGCGCGGCGACCGTGGCGATTTCCGCGGGCGGGTCCACTTCCTCCTCGCCCACGCCGATGCGTTCGCGTACCCAGGCGAAATAAACGAGCCGCATCAGTCCATGTGCTTCAGACCGACGCGCAGATAATCCCAGCCGGTGACGATGGTGAGCACCGCCGCACCCCACAGCGAAACGAGGCCGACCTGTTTCACCCACGCCTCCGCCGGCACCGCGCCGCCGAGGATCAGCGCGCCGAGCGCGACGAGTTGCAACGTCGTCTTCCATTTCGCCAGCCGCGAAACCGGCACGGACACCTGGAGTTGCGCCAGAAACTCGCGCAATCCCGATACCGCGATCTCGCGCAGCAGGATGATGAGCGCCGCAATCAGATGGATGCCCTCGATATCGCGCGTCGCCACCAGCATCAGCACGACCGCGGCCACCATGATCTTGTCCGCGATCGGATCGAGGAACACACCGAGCTTCGATACGGTGCCCTGCGCGCGGGCCAGATAGCCGTCGAAATAATCGGTGATGCCCATCAGACAATAAAGCGCGAAGGCCAGCCAATAGCCCGCCGCCCAGGCCGGCCACCACAGACACGCGACAAGCAGCGGCAAGGCGACGATTCGCGACAGGGTCAGCAGATTCGGCACGGTCAGCATCGCGACAGGACTTAGGGTTCAAACTCAATCAAGACAACGCCGTGCCGGAAGCGGCTTTATGGTGTCAGGCAAAGAACAAGGAGGGCGCGACACGCAAGCATCGTAACCGGCGCAGCGACGCCGCCCGCCGCATAGCGGCCCTGATTGAGCTTGAACCCGAAGCACCCCTTCCCGATGCCGCAACGGCCCCGGCGAAACCCGCCAATCATATCCGTCCCATATGCGATGTTTAGCGGTTGGCGTCGGTCCCCGCGCTGGGCTATGCCTCCGCCAAATCCGTATGTAGCAGGGCATAACCAGCGTCATGATAAACGCCCTCGGGCTTCTCAAGCGTCGACGTTTCTTGCCGCTTTTCTCCACGCAATTCCTTGGGGCGTTCAACGACAATCTGTTCAAGACGGCGATGGTGCTGTTCGCGACCTATGAGATTTTCGCGGATTCGCGGCAGGAAAGCTTTTTCAACGCGCTGGCGGCGGGGCTGTTCATCCTGCCCTTCTTCCTTTTTTCCGCGCTGGCCGGGCAGATCGCCGATACCACCGACAAGGCGCGGATCATCCGCTATGTGAAGATCGCCGAATTCGCGATCATGGCGATGGGCAGCGCCGGCCTGCTGCTCGCACGCGCCGGGGTTCAGACCATTCCGGTCATATTGATGCTGACGGCGGTTACCGGGCTTGGCATCCACTCCACCTTCTTCGGCCCGATCAAATATGCGATCCTGCCCCAACATCTGGAGGAGGATGACGTGCTTGGCGCCACCGGGCTGGTGGAGGCGGGCACCTATCTTTCGATCCTGATGGGCACGATACTCGCCGGCTTCATCTATCATTCGGTGGCGATCGTAGCACTCGTCACCTTCGCGGTGGCGCTCGCGGGCTATCTCACCGCGCGTCAGGTGCCCCCAGCACCTCGGCTCGGGCCGGCGCTGACGCTCGATCTCAATCCGTTTCGCGCGTCATGGCGGCTGATTAACGGGACGATGCACATCCCGCGCCTGTTCCTCGCGATCTGCGCGATCAGTTTCTTCTGGACGATCGGATCGGTGCTGGTGGTGATCTTCCCGCCGCTGGTGAAGAATGTGCTCACCTCGAACGCCAGCGTGGCGAGCTTGGTGCTCGCGATCTTTTCCATTGGCGTCGCGATCGGATCGGTGGTCATCAATCTGATGCTGCGCGGGCATATCTCCGCGAAATATTCCCCGGCTTCCGTGATCGCGATGGCGGGCGCGGTGCTGGCCTTCTGGTTTTCGGTGCGCGGCTGGGCGCCGGCACCCGCCGGCACGCTCTACGGGATAGAGGGGTTCATCCGCCATCCCGGCGCGGCGTTCATGCTACTGTCGCTTGTCGGCATCGCGGTGTTCGGCGGCATGTTCGTCGTGCCGCTCTATGCGTTTCTGACCACCACCGTGGCCAAGGATCAGACAGCGCGAACGGTGGCGGCGAACAATGTGGTAAATGCCGGCGCCATGACGATCGGATCGGCCGCCGTCGCCGGGCTGACCGCGATCGGCGTCACCCCCAACGATCTGCTGCTGGCGATCGTCGCGATGTGCTTCGTATCGGCGTGGCTGGCGCAGAGGCTGCACCTCGCCTGCGATTGAGGTTGGCCGCCGGCGACCGACTCTAGCGAATCCGCACCCAGGTCGGCGCGTGATCGCTGGCCTTTTCCCGGCCACGGTAATCGCGATCGACCCCCGCCTCGGCCAGCCGGTCCGCAACCGCCGGGCTGAGCAGCAGATGATCTATGCGAAAGCCCGCGTCGCGCTGCCACGCGCCCGCCTGATAATCCCAGAAGGTCCACACTCGCCCCTGAGGATGGCGCGTGCGCAGAGCATCGGTCCACCCCTGCGCCAGCAGCGCGCGATAGGCCGCGCGGCTTTCCGGCTGCATCAGCGCATCATCGGCCATCGCGCGGGTGGAATAAACGTCATCGTCGTTGGGGATGACGTTATAGTCACCCGCCAGCACCGTCGGCACTTCCTCCGCCAGCAGGGCGCGGGCGCGCCGCGCCAGCCGCTCCATCCAGCGCAGTTTGTAATCGAATTTCGGCCCCGGCTGCGGATTGCCGTTGGGAAGGTAGATCGACGCGACCACCAGCCCGTCGACCGCGCATTCGAGATAGCGGCTGTGCTCGTCCTCCGGCTCGCCCTCCAGCCCGCGCTGGCGCTCGACCGGATCGGCCCCGCGCGCGAGCACGGCCACGCCGTTGAAGCCCTTTTGCCCGTGCCACACCGCGCCATAGCCGGCGGCACGAATCTCGGCCTCGGGGAAGGTTTCGTCGCTCGATTTCAGTTCCTGAAGGCAGACGATATCGGGCTGCTGCTCGGTGAGATATTCCACCAGCCGCGGCAGCCGCGCCTTGATGCCGTTCACATTATAGCTGACGATCTTCACGCGCGATCAGACCGAAAAGCTGGTGCCGCAGCCGCAGCCCGACGCCGCGACCGGATTTTCGACCTTGAACGCCGCACCCCCGAGCGATTCGACATAATCGACCGAAGCGCCGCGCACGAGATCAATGCTCACATCGTCCACCGCCAGCGTCACGCCATCGGTTTCCACCGTCACGTCGCCAGGTTCGACGGCATCGGCAAGGCCGAAGCGATATTGGAAGCCGGAACAGCCGCCCCCCTCCACCGACAGCCGCAGGATCGCGGGCTTGCCCTGTTTCGCCGCGATCGCCGCGACGCGCGCGGCGGCGGCGGGGGAAAGCGCGATTTCGGATACGATCGTTGCCATGTTCGGGAGATAGGCGGTGCCGCCCCGGTCGGCAACCGGCGAGCGCCCCGATCATGGCCCGCCCTCCCGGTGGGAAAGCGGGCCAGCGCGATCACCGGATATCGAACCGATCGAGGTTCATCACCTTGGCCCATGCCTTGACGAAGGCGGCGACGAAGCGATCCGCCGCATCATCCGTGGCATAAGCCTCCGCCAGCGCGCGAAGCTGCGCGTTCGAACCGAAGATCAGATCGACCCGCGTGCCCGCCAGCTTCTTCTCGCCAGACTTGCGATCATGCGCGATGAAGGTGCCGTCCCCTGCCGCCACCCATTTCATCGCCGTGCTCGTCTTGAGCAGATTGGCGAAGAAATCATTGGTCAGCACTTCCTTGCGATCGGTGAACACGCCGAGGCTAGACCCGCCGTGGTTCGCGCCCAGCACGCGCAATCCACCCACCAGCACGGTCATTTCCGGCGCGGTCAGCGTCAGCAGATGCGCCCGGTCGACCAGCGCCTCCTCCAGTGAGAGATCGGTTCCGCCGCCCGAATAATTGCGGAAGCCATCGGTTTTCGGCTCCAGCGGGGCGAAGGATTCCGCGTCGGTCTGTTCGGGCGAAGCATCGGTGCGGCCCGGCGTGAACGGCACTTTCACGTCGTGCCCAGCCTTCTTCGCCGCCGCTTCCACCGCCGCATTGCCGCCGAGCACGATCAGATCGGCGAGCGACACCTTCTTGCCGCCGGCATTGAAATCACGCTGGATCGCTTCAAGCTTCACCAGCGTATCGGCGAGTTCGGCGGGCTCGTTCACCGCCCAATCCTTCTGTGGTGCGAGGCGGATGCGCGCGCCGTTCGCGCCGCCGCGCTTGTCAGTGCCACGGAAGGTCGATGCGGATGCCCATGCCGTCTTGACCAGCCGCGCGATCGACAGGCCGGATGCGAGGATCTTCGCCTTCAGCGCCTCCGCATCCGCCGCGTCGATCAGCGGATGCGTGACCGGGGGCACCGGATCCTGCCAGATGCGCGGCTCAGCCGGCGCATCGGCACCGAGCAGCAGTTCGTGCGGCCCCATGTCGCGGTGGGTGAGCTTGAACCATGCCTCGGCGAACGCCGTCGCGAAGGCATCGGGATTCTCGTAGAAACGCCGCGAAATCTTCGCATAGACAGGGTCGAAGCGCAGCGAGAGATCGGTCGTCAGCATCGTCGGGCGATGGCGCTTCGAAGGATCGTGCGCGTCGGGCACGGTCTCCGCCGAATCCTTCGCCACCCATTGATGCGCGCCCGCCGGGCTCTTGCTCAATTCCCATTCGTTTTCGAACAGCGCCTTGAAGAAGGTATCGTCCCATTTCGTCGGCGTCGCGGTCCAGGTTACCTCAAGCCCGCTGGTGATCGTATCGCCGGCATTGCCGGTGCCGAAGCTGTTGGCCCAGCCCAATCCCTGCTGCTCGATCCCGGCGGCGGCAGGCTCCGGCCCGACATATTGATCGGGCACCGCCGCGCCATGCGTCTTGCCGAAGGTGTGGCCGCCCGCAATCAGCGCGACCGTCTCCTCGTCGTTCATCGCCATGCGCGCGAAGGTTTCACGGATATCGACCGCCGCCGCGAGCGGATCGGGGTTACCATCCGGCCCTTCGGGATTGACGTAGATCAGCCCCATCTGCACCGCCGCCAGCGGATTCGCCAGATCGCGCTCGCCCGAATAGCGGCTGTTCGGCTTGTCGCTGGTGGCGAGCCATTCACGCTCCGGCCCCCAGCGGACCTCGGATTCAGGCTCCCAGATATCGACGCGGCCACCGCCGAAGCCCGCCGTCTTGAAGCCCATTGATTCCAGGGCGCAATTCCCCGCGAGGATCAGCAGATCGCCCCACGAAAGCTTGCGCCCGTATTTCTGCTTGATCGGCCACAGGAGCAGGCGGGCCTTGTCGAGATTGGCGTTATCGGGCCAACTGTTGAGCGGGGCGAAGCGTTGCGTGCCATTCCCCGCGCCGCCGCGCCCGTCGCCGATGCGATAGGTGCCCGCGCTATGCCATGCCATGCGGATGAACAGCGGGCCATAATGGCCGAAATCCGCCGGCCACCATTCCTGCGACGTGGTCATCAGGGCGAAGATATCGCGTTTCACAGCCGCCAGATCGAGCGTCTTGAACTCCGTGGCATAATCATATTCCGTCCCCATCGGATCGCCCGCCGGCGGGTTCTGGTGGAGGACGGAGAGATCGAGCATGTTCGGCCACCACAGCCGGTTGGTCATCTCGAACAGGACGGCATCGCCTTCCAGCTTTCCGCCGTTCATCGGGCATTGCGCTTCGACGTTCATCGCTCATCCGCTCCTATGGTTGTGCTCTTAGTGGCGCGGGATGATTGCGCGCGTCTGACAGACTGTCCAATCGCTAAAATCCCTGAGACTGATCGAACGACAGCTTCATGGGACGAAAGGGCGCCGGCACGGCGCCTTTAAGGAAAAAATCTTCCGCCGCTATCGACGGATAGCCCGCAACGCGGCACGATCCGCGCCATATGAACGGGCGGCATGGCAAATCCGGTTTGCTGGCGATCGTCATCGCCGGAACGGTGGCCCTTACGGGATGCCATCGTCAGCCGGCATCGCCGCCGCCGCCGCGACTCGAAACCCCGCTGAGATTGCCCGAAACGCCTTCCGCCATTTCGGTGCCGATCACCGCGCGGCTCGCCGATCTGGAGCGCACGCTCAACCGGGAAATGCCGCAGACCTTGTGGTCGATCAACCGCGTGGAAGACAAATGCGTCCCCGCGCAGCGCATCGCGGTGTTCGGCACGCGGATCAGGATCACGCCCGATCTGCGCTGCCGCATCGTCGGCACGGTGCGGCGCGGACGCGTTACGCTCGGCGGCAGCGGGAGCACCCTGCGCCTCACGCTCCCCGTCCGCGCAACGATCAGCGCCGAGGATATCGGCGGCCTGATAGATCGCGAAACGGCGACCGGCGCGGCGACCGCGCACGCCGATATCCGGCTCGATATCAAGCCTGACTGGACCCCCACCGCCAAGGTCTCGATTGATTATGACTGGACGACACCCCCCGGCGTCACGCTGTTCGGCAAGCGCATCACCTTCGTCGACAAGGCGGATGGCAAGCTGGCCGAGGTGGTCGCCAGGCTCGAACGCGATCTTCCCAAACAGCTCCGCGCGCTCGATCTGCGCAAGGAAGCGGCGAAGGTGTGGCCGCAGGCTTTCACCACGCTCGAACTGAACCATGACAACCCGCCGGTGTGGCTCCGCATCGTCCCGACGCGGATCGGCTTCGCTGGCTATAAGGTGCGCGGTCGCAATCTCGAACTCACCGCGACGGCCGAGGCGCTGACGCAGACCTTCGTTGGCGATCGCCCCACCGATCCGGCGCCCACCCCGCTTCCCGATCTCGTCCGACAGACGAAGCCGCCCCGGCTCGCGTTCCAGATTCCGGTGCTCGCCGATTACGCGCAGCTTGAGCCGGTGGTGGCGCGCGCGCTCGCCAAACTCGCCGCGCGCGGGATCACCATCCCCAGGGCGGGGCCGGTCGATGCGCGGTTCGGCGAGGTCACGATCTACGCGACCGAGGGCAACCGGCTCGCGGTGGGCGTCACGGTCGACGCGAAGCTGAAATCGGGGCTGATCGGGCACATCAGCGGGCGGGTGTGGTTGACCGGCGAGCCATATAACGCGGCCAATTCCGAGCGCGTCGAAATCCGCGATCTGCGCGTCGCCGCCAACACCAATCGCGATACGGTCAATCTGCTGATCCGGCTGTTCCAAACGCCGGAGGTGGTGGAGGCGATTCGCGAATCGCTGACGCAGGATTTCGCGAAGGATTATGCCAAGGTGCTGCGCTCCGCTCGCGCCGCCATCGCCGAGCGCCGGCAGGGCGATTTCGTGCTCCGCGCCGATATCGGCGAGGTTACCCACGGGCGCGTGATCCCCACCGGGCAAGGTTTGTTCATGCCGGTGCAGGCGTTCGGAACGGCAAGCGTTTCCTATCGCCCGCGCATGGCGAAACGGTAGCCCGCCGCTATCTCGTGCGGGAGGAGCTTGCCGCGTCGATGCTCCAGCTACCCGGCCCGGCGACCGCGATATAAAGAAAGACGAAGCAGAACAGGATCGCCGCATCCCCGCCGTTCGCAGCCGGCCAGAAACCATGGCTGGCATGGGCGGTGAAATAGCCGATCGCCATCTCGCCGGCGCAGATGAAGGCGGCAGGCCGGGTGAACAATCCCAGCGCGATCAGCGCGCCGCCGGCAATCTCGATAATCGCCGCCGCATAGAGGATCGTCGGCAGCGGCTCCGGCACGCCAGGTTGCGGCAGCGGGAAAGCGAACAGCTTCATCAGGCCATGCTCCATAAAGAGCAACGCGGCCATGATCCGAAGCACGCTCAACATCCGTGGCCGCCATGCGGCAAGCATCTGTTCCATGCCACCATCCTCTCCATGTGCCGGAAGCTGCCGGCGTGCCGCTATACCAAAAAAGTCCAGAAGCAGATGAAAAAGGCCGTGAAGCTCAGCACGAACAGTTTCAGATCGTGATCGTCGCCGCGCGGCGCGGGGGCGATGCTGGGCGGCGGCAAGATCCGGCGAAACGGATGACCTGCGGCTTCATTGGTGAGGACAAGCGGTCGTTTCATGGCGATGAGTTAATATTCTATTTACGATTTCCGCCATCGCCAAAGAGCGTTAACGCGGGACTGTCCTGACGTGGCACATGAGGAGGGAAGATGCCGCTCTACGAATTTCGCGGAAAGCAGCCGGATTGCCACGCCACGGCCTGGGCCGCCCCCAGCGCGGACCTGATCGGCGATGTCGTGCTGGCGGAGGAAGCGAGCGTGTGGTTCGGCGCGGTGATTCGCGCGGACAACACCACGATCGCGATCGGCGCCCGCAGCAACTTTCAGGACGGCGCGATGCTCCATTCCGATCCCGGCGCGCCATGCACCGTGGGCGCGGATTGCACCGTGGGGCATCACGCGATCCTCCACGGCTGCACGGTGGGCGATCGCGCGCTGATCGGCATGGGGGCGATCGTGCTCAATCACGCGGTGATCCCGCAAGATTGCATCGTCGGCGCGGGCGCGCTGGTGACGGAGGGGAAGACATTCGAGCCCGGCAGCCTGATCGTCGGCTCTCCGGCCAGGGCCGTGCGGAAGCTGGATGAAAAGACGATCGCCTTCCTCAAGCTCTCGGCGCAAAGCTATGTCGGCAAGGCGCGCGAGGCGACGACCGAATTAAAGCGCATCGACCCGGCATAACCACGCTGAAAACCGCGCGAGAGGCGATGGACAGGCGCGCGGACCGCCGACATAACGCCGGTTATGTCGATACCCGCAATCCTCTCCCGCCTGCGTCTTCCGATCATCGGTTCGCCGCTGTTCATCATCTCCGGCCCGGATCTGGTGATCGCGCAATGCAAGGCCGGCATCGTCGGCTCCTTCCCCGCGCTCAATGCGCGGCCGCAGGGGCTGCTCGACGAATGGCTGCACCGCATCACGGAAGAACTCGCCGCGCATAATCGCGCCCATCCTGATCGCCCCGCCGCTCCGTTCGCGGTCAACCAGATCGTTCACAAGTCAAACGACCGGCTGGAGGCCGATCTCGCCACCTGCGAAAAGTGGCAGGTGCCGATCACCATCACCTCGCTCGGCGCGCGCGAGGAGCTGAATCAGGCGGTCCACAATTGGGGCGGTATCACCTTCCACGACGTGATCGACGACCGTTTCGCGCGCAAGGCGATCGAAAAGGGCGCCGACGGGCTGATCCCGGTCGCCGCGGGCGCTGGCGGCCATGCCGGCCGGCTCTCGCCGTTCGCGATCGTTTCGGAAATCCGCCAGTGGTTCGATGGCCCGGTCGCGCTTTCCGGGTCGATCGCGACTGGCGACGCGGTGCTGGCGGCGCAGGCGATGGGCGCTGATTTCGCCTATATCGGCTCCCCCTTCATCGCCACCGCCGAAGCCAATGCCGACGAAGGCTATAAGAACGGCATCGTCGAGGGCCGCGCGGCGGATATCGTCTATTCAAACCTGTTCACCGGGGTTCACGGCAATTATCTGCGCGGCTCGATCGTCGCGGCGGGGCTGGATCCGGAAAACCTGCCCGAGGGCGATTACAAGACGATGAACTTCGGCCAGAGCAACGGCGCCAAGGCCAAGGCGTGGCGCGATATCTGGGGCTCGGGCCAGGGCATCGGCGCGGTCAGCAAAGTCGAGCCGGTGGCCGAGCGGATCGAACGGATCGAGCGCGAATATCTGGCCGCGCGCGCGCGTCTGGGGCTGGCGGCGGCGGCATAAATCGCGCGAGGCGGCGCGCGGCTGCTTTCGAACCGCGCGCCGCCCGTCTGGTTCACGCGCCGGGCGGCGGGATTCGAATCGCGTCAGAAGGCGAGCGACAGGCGATCGAGCATCCGCCGTGCCGGGCTTTCATCCGGCATCCCGACAAGCTGCGCCGCATCGAGCCGCGCGACGCGGCGGTGCAATTCGATGCTCGACGCCACCATCTGCCGCGCCTGTTCGGGCAGATCGCGCAGCAGATCGCTTTCCGTCGTCGGCGCCTCGCCCAATCTGCGCGAAGGATCGAGCGCGTCGCGTGCGGCGATTTCGCCCTGCTGCACCGCGCGCTGCGTCAGGAGCCAGGCGATCACGTGCATCAGCCGCGTCGTCACCTTCAGCGATTCGCAGGAGAAGCTGACGCGCATCATCGGCGGCAGCGCCTCGCGCTCCACCCGCCCGCCTTCATCGAAATAGCTTCGCGCCTCGTCGGCCAGCAGCATCGCTTCTGTATAAAGACCGTCGATCAACCGGCGGTGCACCGCCGAATCATAATGTCCCTCGCCCATGGATGATGCGTGACAGGTTTTGCGCTTCTTCGCCACGGCCGCTGCACCCATCGTTTCCCGGCGTCACGTCCCAAAACGGAAAAACAGGCCGGGGCCGTATCGGTTCCGGCTGCACGCGCCCGCGTCAGGCGATGATGTCCGGAATCAGCCGATCCTCCAGCACCGCGATCTCGTCGCGCAGGCGCAGCTTGCGCTTCTTGAGGCGCGCCATCTGGAGCTGATCCACCGGCCCGCCGCTCCCCAGCGCGACGATCGCCGCGTCGAGATCGCGGTGTTCGGTCCGCAACGTGTTCAGCCGTGCCGCAATATCGCTGTCGTCCACCCACTCGCCCTCCATCGCCGACCGTAGCAGAATCCGGGGGTGCTGTGGGCGACAAATTATCGTGTCGCGCGCGCAATATCCCGTTGTCGCCGCCGCCGGGCGAAACCACATAAAATCGAGGGCGACATTTGGCGCGATCGGTGATTTACTCCTTAGTCCCTTCACCCTGACAAAGGAGGTTCCTGTCATGCAAACCGCGCATCTTTCGGCTCTTGAGGCCAAACATGCGGTGCTGGACCGGCGGATTGAAGAGGAGGAGCATCGACCGATGCCCGATACGTTTCTGGTCGCCGACCTCAAGAAACAGAAATTGCGCGTGAAAGAGGAAATGTCCGCAGCGCATTGATGCCCATATCGGGCGCCCCGGATGACGGGGCGCCCTTTTCACATCAGCCGATCTGCTTCGCCGCCGTCTTGCGAGTCGTGGCGCCATAGGGCGGCTTCAGCCCGGCAAGCTTCGCCACATCGAGTCGTGATTGTTTGAACACGCTCTTGGCGTGGCTGAACGTCACGAAGCCGTCGCGGCCGTGATAAGCCCCCATCCCCGATGGCCCGACCCCGCCGAACGGAAGATCCTCCATCGAAACGTGGAACACCACATCGTCCAGCGTCACGCCGCCCGATATCGTGCGATCGAGCACGCGGCGGCGCTCGCCCGCGTCCGGCCCGAAATAATAGAGCCCCAGCGGACGATCCCGCCGATTGACCTGGCGGATCGCATCCTCGATCCCGTCATAGCGGCGCACCGGCAGGATGGGGCCAAAGATTTCCTCCTGCATCAGCGTCATGTCGTCGGTAACGTCGCGAACGATGTGCAGCGGCATCTTGCGCGAATTGGTACTGGCGAAATCCTCGCCCGCCGGGTTCACCACCTCCACCGTCGCGCCCTTCGCGCGGGCATCGTCGATCCACGCGTTGAGCCGCTGATAATGCCGGTCGTTGACGATGCTGGTGTAATCCGGATTGGCGAGCAGCGTGGGATACATGGCGCTCGCCGCATTCTTGAGGCTTTGCACCACCTCCCCTTCGCGCGCGGACGGCACCAGCACATAATCGGGCGCGAGACAGATCTGCCCGGCGTTGAGCATCTTGCCCAGCGCCACGCGCTGCCCGACCTGCGCGGCATCGGCATTCTCGCCCACGATCACCGGGGATTTGCCGCCCAGTTCCAGCGTTACCGGGGTAAGATTGTCCGCCGCCGCGTGGAGGATGTGCTTGCCGATCCCGGTCGCGCCGGTGAACAGCAGGTGATCGAACGGCAGCTCGGCAAACGCCTTGCCCACCTCAGGCCCGCCGGAGATGAACACCAGTTCGGACGGATCGAAATATCGGCCGACGATTTCTTCGAACAGCGCGGCGGTGGCGGGCGTATATTCGCTCGTCTTCACCATCGCGCGATTGCCCGCCGCGAACACGCCGGCAAGCGGCGCCATGACGAGATTTACGGGGAAGTTCCACGGCGAAATCACGCCGACGACGCCCTTTGGCTGATATTCCACCCACGCCCGCGCGCCCAGCAGGCCAAGCGGGAATTGCACCGATCTCCTGTCCCGCCGCGCCCAGCGATCGACATGTTTCAGCGCGTGGTTCAGCGGCCCGATCGAGCCGGCGATATCGGTAACCATCGTCTGATCCGCGCTGCGATGCCCGAAATCCTCCGACAGCGCGTCGCAGAAGCGCGTGGCGTTATCGCGGATCATCGCGATCGCGCGCTTCAGCCGGTCCTTGCGCAACGCCAGCGGCTCCGGCAACGCGGCCATGAAGCTTTCGCGTTGCGCCGCAAGTATCTCCTGCATCCTCGCTCTCCTGTTATTTTTTCGCGCAGCCGATCAGGCCGCCCAGCGGCAGCACGATACCATCCTTTGCGCCCCGGTCGATCCTCAGCGTGGCGGAGGATATCAACGCGCCATCGGTCAGCGCGCTGCCGCTGATTACCGCCATATCGAGCGTGATCGTCACATCGCCCAGCCGGTATTCGCTCGTGGGCGCGAAACCGAAATTCGCCGTGGCGCCCGGTGTGACACGCGGATAATCCGTAACCGCGCCGTCCAGCACCAGGCGTATCGCGCCCGGCTCGGCCGTCGCCATCGCGGCGAGCGTCCGCGTCGTGCCGGTCGTGAAAAGATACGCGGCACAGCCCTGCGCGGGCAAAGCCTGTGGCGCGAGCCGACCGATCGGCAGGCCGTCGATCGACCCCGGCGGGGCGGGCGGATCGGCCAGTAACGCGAGAAGAAGCGCGATCATCCCGCCATCCCTATCATCATCAGCCACGCGGGATAAGCCGCGACGGCAAGGAACGCCCCGAACGGCAGTTTGGCGTTAGCCGGCAGCGCCCGCCCCCGCACGCGCTCGAACAGCGCCAGCCCCAGCCCGATAAGCGCCGCGAGCGTCACCACCGCCGGCAACAGCCGCCAGCCCAGCCACAGCCCGATCGCGCCGAGCAACTTGGGATCGCCGCCGCCCAGCCCCTCATGCCCACGCACCACGCGATACAGGCGCGCGATCAGCCACAGACTTGCGAAGCCGGCGGCCCCACCGATCACGCGTTCCTCCAGCGACGGCATGACGCCGAGCGCGCCCGCCGCCAGCCCAAGGAGCGCCAGCGTGCCGGTCAGCACATCGGGCAACCACAGCGCCGCCACATCGAGCGCGGCGAGCGTCAGCAGTAGCCAGCCGAACAGCGCCCCGAACGCCCCCTCCACGCCGGGCGCGACATAGCCCGCCGCCACGCCGATCAGCGCACAACCAAGCTCGATCTGCCAGTGTCGCGGGTCGATCGGCTTGCCGCAAACAGGGTTGCGACATCGCCCGCGAAGCAGCATCGCGCTAACCAATGGCACCAGTTCCGGGGCCGTCAGCGTGCGCCCGCAGGAATCGCACGCCGATCGCCCCGCCGTCACCCCGCGCCCTTCCGGCCAGCGGATCACGATCGTCGCGAGAAAGCTCCCCGCGATCGCGCCGGCTAATGCCAGCAATATCGGCCATATCCATCCGGGTAGCGCAGCCAGCATCTCCATCCCGCTCGTCCTATCGTTTGTAATGCGCGCCGTCCCCGCCTAGATCGCACGCAAATCAACGGAGCAGCGAAATGACCACCGATTCCGTCGTTATTCTGTCCTACGCCCGCACCCCGATGGGGTCGTTTCAGGGCAGCCTCGCAGGCGCGTCCGCGACCGAGCTTGGCGCCACCGTCGTCAAGGCGGCGGTCGAGCGCGCGGGCGTCGCGGGCGGCGATGTCGAGCGCATCTATATGGGCTGCGTGCTTCCCGCCGGGCTGGGCCAGGCGCCCGCGCGTCAGGCGGCGCTGAAGGCCGGCCTGCCGCAATCGGTGGAGGCCACCACGGTCAACAAGATGTGCGGATCGGGGATGCAGGCCGCGATCATGGGTGCGGAGGCGCTTGCCGCCGGTACGGTCGACCTGATCGTCACCGGCGGGATGGAGAGCATGACCAACGCGCCCTATCTGCTCCAGAAGCATCGCGGCGGCGCGCGGCTCGGCCATGATCGCGTGATGGATCACATGTTCCTCGACGGGCTGGAGGACGCTTATGAGCCGGGCAAGGCGATGGGCGTGTTCGCGGAGGCGACGGCGGGCGAATATCAGTTCACCCGCGCCGCGCAGGACGATTACGCCATCGCCTCGCTCACCCGCGCGCAGGCGGCGCAGCAATCGGGCGCGTTCGATCGCGAGATCGTCCCGGTCGAGGTGAAGGGACGCAAGGGCGTCGAGACGATCGACAAGGACGAACAGCCGCTGAAGGGCGACGC
This sequence comes from uncultured Sphingomonas sp., assembly GCF_937871615.1. GTDB lineage: Bacteria > Pseudomonadota > Alphaproteobacteria > Sphingomonadales > Sphingomonadaceae > Sphingomonas. Next base: position 36,217 of record NZ_CALMPA010000017.1, read on the forward strand.
GTCGAAAATCCCGAACCTCAAGCCCGCCTTCGCCAAGGATGGCACGATCACCGCCGCCAATGCCTCGTCGATCTCCGACGGCGCCGCCGCGCTGGTGCTGACGCGTGAGAGCGTCGCGGCGGCCAAGGGGCTGAAGCCGGTCGCACGGATCGTCGCCACCGCCGCCCATGCGCATGAGCCGGCGAAATTCACCACCGCGCCCGTCAAGGCGATCGAGAAGGTGCTGGCGAAAGCGGGCTGGAAAGCCGGCGAGGTCGACCTGTTCGAAGTGAACGAGGCCTTCGCCTGCGTCTCGATGATCGCGATGCAGGATCTCGGGCTCGATCACGCCAAGGTGAACGTCAACGGCGGCGCCACCGCGCTTGGCCACCCGATCGGCGCATCGGGCGCGCGGATCATCGCCACGCTGATCGCCGCGCTCCAGAATCGCGGCGGGAAGAAGGGCGTTGCGTCGCTGTGCATCGGCGGCGGCGAGGCGACCGCCGTGGCGCTCGAACTGGCGGACTGATGTGGGAGGCGTGGCGGGGCGATATCACGCTCCGCCCCCCTCCCGTTCGTACTGAGCCTGTCGAAGCACTGTCCTTCTTGCGAGAGGAAGGACAGCCGTTCGACAAGCTCGGAGAGAACGGCAATAATGCGCTATAACATATTGTTATAATTGCATTTAACTGGAATATTCAACTCACACATTCGTGTGAACTTCGTGAACTTCGGCCTTCTCAAACCTTCGCCCTGAACGGGGTGAAGTCGGTATGGCGATCGTACACGTCCACCCCCTCGCGCCGCTTGAGGAAGCCAACCACCGCATAGGTGAACGGGGTTAGCAGCACCTCCCACGATACCTTGAGCACGAACTGGCTCAGCATCACCAGCAGCATCGCGTGGATCGGCCAGTCCGGCGCGCCGATGAAGGCGAGCGGGTAGAAGATCAGGCTGTCCACCCCCTGCCCCACCACCGTGCTGCCGATCGTGCGGGTCCACAGATATTTGCCCTCGGTCCAGATCTTCATCTTGGCGAGGACGAAGCTGTTGGCGAACTCGCCCGCCCAGAAGGCGCAGATCGACGCCGCGACGATGCGCGGCACCTGGCCGAATACGCTCTCGTAAGCGGCCTGCCCCGTCCACCCCGCATCGGGCGGCAGCGCCACCACCACCCATGACATCACCACCATGAAGATCATCGCGCCAAAGCCCGCCCAGATGCAGCGCCGCGCGCGGGCATAGCCGTAAACCTCGGTCAGCACGTCGCCCAGCACATAGCTCACCGGAAAGAACAATATGCCCGCCCCGAACGGCCACGGCCCGATCCACGGCAGATCGACTACCGCGCGCTTCCCCGCGCCGATGACGTTCGATAGCAGCAGGATGGTGACGAACGCCGCCATCACGAAATCGAAATAGCGGAAATGCCCCCCCGCAACCGCCTGCGCCTCAACCGCCCGCAGCGGCTCGCTCTCGCCCCCATTCATGCCCGGCATGATGCAACCTGTTTCGCCCGACCGCAATCCGCGCTAGGCGATGCCCGTGCGCGCCCGTAGCTCAGTTGGATAGAGCACGAGCCTTCTAAGCTTGGGGCCGCAGGTTCGAATCCTGCCGGGCGCGCCATTATTTCAAATACTTTACGCGCGTTTCGTCGAACGGGCGTCCCACCGGGGCAACGTCCGGGGAGCTATTTTCCTCTCAGCGCCCCCAATCAGTGCTCCGCTGGGGAGGGTCGAGCGGCGCCCACGGCGACTGGCGCTGGCTTGCGCGCGCCAATCCGCCAATGGCTTCGCGACTACGCCCCAACCGAACTGAACGTCTTCCCGATCGCAGTCACCCTTGGGTCGCATCGCCCCCGTCGTTGGGCAACGGCGCAGCGCGTCATCAAGCCTGCAAACGACTGACCGGCCCCGGGGCGGCCTTCATCGGATGGCTACGACCGGGTGATCGTGCTATAAATCCAGGGCCGTGCCGCCATATCGCGAGCGCGGGCGCGCTCTATTTCTTCCGCGAGTTGAAGCGTTTGGGCAATGGCGTCGCGCCCCGCCAGGAGCATCTCGCGCGCGTCCCGATCAATCTCGAAGCGCCAGTTCGGGCCATTTGGAAGGACGACACGCTGCGCTTCCAGATCAACCGTCAGCATTGGTTCGGCGTCATTCTCCAGCGAATGAACGATCGCTTCGATCCACGCGCGATCGAGCATCGCAGGCACCACGCCGTTGGCGACGCAGTTACCCAGAAAGATCGGATTGAAGGAGGGCGCGACCACCGCGCGGAAGCCATATTCGGCAAGCGCCCATACCGCATGCTCACGGCTGGAACCACAACCGAAATTCGCGCCGCTGACGAGTATCTCTGCTCCGGCATAAACAGGGTTATTCAGCACAAAACCGGGCTGAGGATCGCGTGATCCGATAGAGGTGTAGCGCCAGCCGGAGAACAGGCCGTCGGCCAGCCCATTTTTCGATACGCTGCGCATTTCGCGCGACGGGATGATCGCATCGGTATCGACATTGTCGCGCAGTAGCGGCGCAGCGATCGCGGTTACCTTGGTGAACGGTTTCATTGCGCAGCTACCTGGCGCGGATCGGCGATACGGCCAGCGATCGCCGAGGCGGCGACGGTTTCCGGTGAGGCCAGATGCGTGCGCGTGCCCGGCCCCTGCCGGCTTTCGAAATTGCGATTGGTCGAGGAAATGACCCGCTCCTGCGCGCCGAAACTCTCGCCGCCGGCGAAGAAGCACATCGAGCAACCCGATTCACGCCATTCAAAGCCCGCCGCCTGAAAAACCTCGTGCAGCCCCTCCGCTTCCGCCTGCCGCTTCACCTGCGTCGATCCGGGCACGCAGATCGCTTTCACCCCCGGCGCGACATGGCGCCCCCGGAGGAGCGCTCCCGCGCGGCGCAGATCGCTGAGGCGGCTGTTGGTGCACGATCCGATGAACGCCGCGTCGATGGTGAGGTCGGTCAGCCGGTCGCCCGGCTCCAGCCCCATATATTCGAGCGCTCGCTTCTGGTTCTCGGGTGCACCCTGCCCTGCTCCGGTCGCCGGCACCAGACCGTCGATCGGCACCACCTGTTGCGGGCTCGTGCCCCAGGTAATCATCGGGGCCACATCACTGGCGTCGAACACCCGCTCGACATCGAATTCCGCGTCATTGTCGCTGGCGAGCGTCGACCATTGCTCGATCGCGGCATCCCAATCCGCCCCCTTCGGGGCGAAGGGGCGACCTTTCAGGAAATCGATCACCTTTTCGTCCGGCGCAATGATCGCGGTGAAGGCCGCGAATTCCGTACCCATGTTGCAAAGCGTCAGCCGCGCCTCGACATCCAGCGCACGCACCGCCGCGCCGGCATATTCGACGACATGCCCAGCGCCCCCGCCAACACCGAAGCGACCGAGCAACGCCAACGCGAGATCCTTTGCCGTAACCCCTTGCGCCAGTTCGCCGTCAATCCGGACGCGCATCCGCGGTGGCCGGCGGACCCGCAGCGTAGAAGTCGCCAGCGCATGTTCCGCTTCGGACGAACCGATGCCCCAGGCGAGCGCCCCCAGCGCCCCTTGCGAACAGGTATGACTGTCAGGACAGATCAGCGTCGCGCCCGGCAGGACGATGCCGAGTTCCGGGGACATCACATGCACGATCCCCTGCTGCGGATCATTGATATCGAACAGGCGAATGCCGGCCCGCCCCGCCGCTTCACGCGTCGCGTGGATGAAATCCGTGCCGGTTGGCATCAGCGTCCGATCGGTGCGACCGGGGCGCGTATCAATGATGTGATCCATCACCGCGAACGCCTGATCCGGCGCGAACACCGGCAGCCCACGTTCGTGCAACCCGCGCAGCGCCACGCCGCCAGTGCGCTCGTGCAGCAACACCCGGTCGATCAGGATCAGATCGAGCCCGCCGGGCGTCTGCGTCACGCGATGCGCGTCCCAGATCTTGTCGAAGATCGTCCGGCTCAATTGTCCACGCCCTCGCTCAGCACCTCGTCTGTATGTTGTCCGGGGAATGGAAGATCACGGTGCAACGCAAGTTTCTTACCGTCGATCTCCAGCGGCAGCGCCGGCAGGGAAACGGCTTTGCCATTCTCCAGCGTCAGATCGACCAGCCCGCCCGCCGTCTTCAGATGCGGATCGTCGAACAAGTCCTCCGGACGCGCAATGGGCGCGAATGGCAACCCGATCGCCTCCAGCCGGGCAACGATGGCCGCGCGGGGGATCCCGGCGAACAAGTCGCGAATCGGCGGGAGCACGCGATCCCGCTGCAACACCCGATCGTTGTTCGCCGCCAATCCCTTGTCGGCAAGAAATTCGGCGAGATCGAATTCCGTGCAGAACGCCTGCCATTGGGCGTCGCTGACCACGCCGACGAACAATTGCTCATCGGGAATGGCCGTCTCGAACACATCATAAACCGCCCATGCCGAAATACGCGCGGGCATTGGTGGCGCGGGCGTTCCCGTCACGGCGGCTTGCGCCATATGCTGGCCGACGAGGAAAGCGGTGGTTTCGAACAGCGAGCATTTCACCTCGCCGCCCTCCCCGGTCCGATGCCGCCGCTCCAGTGCCGCAAGAATGCCGATCACCCCGAACATGCCCCCGGCGACATCAATCACCGACGCCCCCGCCCGCAACGGGCGGCCCGGAGGCCCGGTCATATAGGCAAGCCCACCCATCATCTGCGCAACCTCGTCCAGCGCGGTGCGATGGCCGTAAGGGCCACTCAGAAAGCCCTTTGCCGTGCAGTAAATGAGACGCGGGTTGCTTTCCCGAAACGTATCCGGGCCAAGGCCGAGCTTTTCCAGCGCGCCGGGCCGGAAATTCTCGATCACCACATCCGCTTCATCGATCAGGCGACGCGCATCAGCCTTGCCTGCGGCGGATTTCAAATCGAGACAGATGCTCCGCTTATTGCGGTTGAACATCGGGAAATAGCCAGCGCCCGACCCCAGCAGCCGACGGGTATGATCGCCGCCTTCCGGCTCCACCTTGACAACGTCAGCACCAAGATCGCCAAGGATCAGCCCGATCGACGGCCCCATGACCATATGGGTGAATTCAATTACTTTGAGGCCGGCCAGCGGCAACGATTCCATCATCCCTGTTTCTCGGCTTTCGCGTTGAGTGCGTCTCGACAATCCGGCATCATTTGATATAGAAATAGGACAATAAGGCAAGCAGAGGTTTGATGACACCCGAGATATTGGTCAGCGAGGTCGGCCCGCGCGACGGCCTGCAAAGCATCAAGAGCATCCTGCCCACGAACGTCAAAAAGGCATGGATCGCAGCCGAGGCGGCGGCTGGCGTGCGGGAGATCGAAGTGGGCAGCTTCGTTCCCGCCAAACTGCTCCCGCAGCTCGCCGATACTGCCGAAATCGTCGCTTACGCCAAGACCATTCCGGGGCTGACCGTGGCAGTTCTCGTGCCCAATCTGCGCGGCGCCGAGGCGGCGATCGCCGCGGGCGCGGACAAGCTCACCCTGCCGCTGTCGGTTTCCGAAACGCACAGCCTCGCCAATCTGCGCCGCACCCATGCGCAGGTGATCGACGAGGCGCGCGCCATCGCCGCGCTGGTCGCCGCGCAGCCGACGGGCAAGCGTCCGCATTTCGAGGGCAGCCTTTCGACCGTATTCGGTTGCACGCTGGAAGGCGCGATCCCGCTGCCGCAAATCCTCGGTCTCGCGGAACAACTGATGGAAGCGGGCTGCGACGAGGTCGGGCTTTCGGACACCACCGGCTATGCCGATCCGAAAGCGGTGAAAGATATGGTGCGCGCGGTGCGCCACACGATTGGCGACAAAGCGCTCACCGGCATTCATCTGCACAACACACGTGGGCTTGGCCTCGCCAATGTGCTCGCCGCGTTGGAAATGGGGCTGGAGACGGTCGATTCCTCGCTGGGCGGCATCGGCGGCTGCCCTTTCGCGCCAGGCGCGAGCGGCAATATCGTGACCGAAGATCTGGTCTTCATGCTTCAGACGATGGGGCTGAAAACCGGCATCGACCTTCCCAAGCTACTGGAAGTCCGCAAGATCATCGCCGCCGCGCTGCCCGGCGAGCCGCTTTACGGCTTCACTCCCGATGCCGGGCTGCCGCTCGGTTTCGTTCCTGAATCTCGGTCAAATTCCATGGAGACTGCGGCATGACGATCGGCACCAAGATGATCCGGGAGGAGAAAACCGCCCGCCAGATATTTGAAGAGGTGATGGCCAACCCCGCGCGGACGAAGTTTGGCTTCGGCGAACGGCTGGCGATCGTGAACGTCGATTTCCAGAATGCCTATACCCGGATCGACGAATTCAAGACCGCCTATGAAACCGATCCGCGCCAGATCGAATATGCCAACACCATCTCCCGTCTTGCCCGCGAAAAGGGGATGCCGGTCATCTGGACGCATGTGGCGTACATGAAGGATGCAAGCGACGCCGGCGTGTGGGGAACGCGAACGGATACGCCGGATTCGCTCCAGAACATCAAATATGATTCGCGCCGCCACCAGTTCGACGATCGCTGCGAGATCGATCACGAGCGCGACGCGATCTACACCAAGCGAATGCCTTCCGCCTTTTTTGAAACGCCGCTGCAAAGCCTGCTGGTGTGGCACAAGGTCGATACCGTCGTGGTGACGGGCGGCTCGACCTCCGGCTGCATCCGCGCGACGGCGGTGGACAGCCTCAGCCGAGGCTATCGCACCATCGTCCCGATCGAGACCTGCGCAGACAAGCACGAAAGCTATCACTTCGCCAATCTGACCGACCTTCAGCTCAAATATGCCGATGTCGAGCCGGTGCAGTCGGTAATCGACTGGCTGGAGGCACGCTGATGCGCGAGGGCGAGAAAGATCCCGGCCTCTATGATTTCCGGCCCTATCGCGATCGCGAGAAGCTGGAATGGCCGGAAGGCAAGAAGGTCGCGGTGTGGGTGTCCCCCAATCTCGAATATTATGAGATCGACCCTCCGGCCAATCCGCACCGCAAGAGCTGGACGAAGCCGCATCCGGATGTGCTGGGCTATGGTCACCGCGATTATGCCAACCGTATCGGTCATTGGCGGATGGCCGAGGTGATGGAAAAACACGGGTTCAAGGGATCGGTGTCGCTCTCGGTCGCGCTGTGCCAGCACCACCCCGATGTCGTCGCCAATGCGAATGAACTCGGCTGGGAGTTCTTCAGCCACGGCATTTACAATACACGCTACAGCTACGGCATGGATGAGGCGCAGGAGCGCGCCATCATCGAGGATTCGATCAGGACGGTCCGTGAAGCATCCGGCCAGACGATCAAGGGCTGGCTCGCACCGGCGCTGACGCACACGCCACGCACCCTCGATCTGATCGCCGAATATGGCATGACCTATACCTGCGATCTCTATCATGACGATCAGCCGGGGCCGGTGCATGTGAAGCAGGGGCGCCTCGTGTCGATGCCATACAGCATCGAGGTGAACGACCATTATGGTTTCTTCGTCTATAATATGAGCCCGCGCGAATATGCCGACACGCTGATCCGGCAATATGAGCGACTGGCGGCGGAGGGCGAGAACTCCGGTACGGTGATGTGCATTCCGCTGCACAGCTATCTGATCGGTCAGCCGCATCGCATCGGCCCGTTCGAGGAAGTGCTGCGCCACATCGCCGCCGATGGCCGCGCGTGGATCACCCGATCGGGCGATATCGCCGATCATTTCCTCGGCAACGGCTATGACGCCGCAGTCGCCGATGCAGCCCGTTACGCAAAGGCATCAGCATGACGCTCGACCCCGCTTATCTGGAATATCCGCGCCGCCGCGAGGGGATGGATCACGACCTCTACGCCCCCTCGCCCATGCCCTCGCGCAAGCCGGTCCACTGGCCCGGCGGCAAGCAGGTCGCGGTGACGCTGCTCGTCAACCTCGAATGGTTTCCGATCACGCCGGACGACAAACCGTTCCGCGCGCCGGGCCATATGGTGACGCCCTATCCCGATTACCGTCACTATACCGCGCGCGAATATGGAACGCGGGTGGGCTTTTATCGCCTGCTCGACGCCTTCGCCAAGGCCGGGGTGAAAGCAACGATCGCGGTGAATTCAGTAATCGCGGAGCGTTATCCCTCGATCATCGCCGACATACTGAGCGGCGGGCATGAGATCATCGCCCATTCGACCGACATGAACGGCACGATCGCCGGCGGCATCTCCGAAGAAGAGGAACGCGCGCTGATCGCCGCGGCGCGCGATACGCTGGCGAAGGCGATGGGCGCGGCGCCACGCGGCTGGCAATCAATCGCCCGCTCGCAGAGCTTCAACACGCCCCGCCTGCTGGTCGAGGCGGGCTTTGATTTCATGTGCGACTGGGTGAACGACGATCTCCCTTATATCGCGTCAACGGAAGCCGGCCCGATCGTCAGCGTACCATTCAACCACGAACTGTCCGATCGGCAGATGATCGCCGTGCAGCAACAGTCGATGGACAGCGTAGCCCAGCAGATCGAAGACGCGCTTGCATGGCTGACGGCGGAAGCGGCGCAATATGGCGCGGGCCGCGTACTGCCCTTCACATTGACGCCTTATATCACCGGCCTGCCCTATCGCATGGACGCGTTCGAGACGCTGCTTGGCCGACTGGCGACGGACGACGCAATCTGGTTTGCCACCGCGAGCGAACTGGTGGATTGCTGGCGCCCGCAAGCCGCCTGAGCGAAGCTAGATATTGAACGGCCCGGTCGGAAGCTATTCTGACCGGGCCTTTTTTTTCCGCCCAAGGGAGGAGCCGGGCGAAAATCAGGAGGTTAACGCCTCCGCTTGATCGCGCGGGTCGAGAAAGATGCGCAGCGCGCGCATCAGCAGCGCATCCATCGCCTCGCGACGTTCCTGCGCGGGGTCTCCATCATAAGCGATATCGCGCAACGCCGACACAGGTTCACCACGCAGGTCAGCGACCAGCCGCTCCAGCCGATCGATCCGGTCGTTCGATACCGACAATTCGATCAGCAGCGCCAGCGCGATATTGAGCACATCCTCCGCTTCCCCGCAGCCAAGACTTTTGGGGCGATTACCGCGCGCGGAATGAATAAGCGCGGTCAGCGCCTCCGTACTAGTCGTCGTCATGCAGGCTTCCTTGCACTGATCGCGTACCAGCGATTGCCGGCGAACCCCTGCAACGCGGCGAGATCATGTTCGACGATCTCCTCGGCGGCAAAGCCCGCGGCAAGCATGTCGGCACGCAGATCGGCGGTGGCATAGGTGTTCCAGTGCACCTCGCCGTTGAAATGAGTATCCCAATCCCGCTCGACCTGATGGACGATGCTGGGCTGGTTGCGGATTGCGACATCCTGATGAATCACGATGCCGCCGGGGCGGACAAGGCGGCGCGCTTCACGCATCATCGCACGGCGCTTTCCCTCGCCGATTTCGTGCATGACGTTGTGGGAGACGACCAGATCGAAGCTGGCGTCGGCGAAGCCCATCTCAGCCGCGTCCATCTGATGAAAATGGACTCCGACGCCTAGTGATTCCGCACGCGCATGAGCATAACGCAGCATCGCGGCGCCGATATCGACCGCGTGCACCTCAGCATCGGGATCATGCGCGGCATAAGCAGCGGACGCCGCGCCGGCCGAGCAGCCGATATCCAATATGCGCTTCGGTCGGAAACCGTCGAAATGCTCGTCGAGCAGTTTGAGGACCACGCCCGCCTTGCTGTCGCCGCGACCGATCCCCTGCCCGAAGGAAAAGACATTACCGCCACATTCATACAGCGCACCCGCGATCACATCGTCGTCGCCCTTATCCATCGCATAGCCGCCCGGCTGGAGATGGATATCGACCGCGGCAACCTCCGTCGACGGATCATAAGCCGGATCGAGATTGAGGCTGCCCTTGCGATCGGGCGCGTTCATCAGCGTCCGCGTTGCATCACGCATACGATCGAGATCGCGGTAGATCGGCTCACCGACCGAGACCCAGATCATCTCCTGCGCCGCGCGATTGGCAGCGCTCCAGCGGCGGTAGCTCGGCGACATCAGGAAAGCGCGCTGAACCTCATCCGGCGATTGCGGTGCGCGACCGTGCTTTTCGACGAACGCGGGCTTGGCCTCTGCCGCGAAGGCCTCGACATTGCGCGGGCGGACGTGCGCGTTGAGCAAGCGGCGCAGACCGACTACGGCTTCCTGCCGGCTGCGTTGCTCCGTGCTGGTTTCGGGCAGCAAGGCATGCTGCAAATCGCGAACCTTCATTACGGCTCTCCTGGGAAACTTATCGACCGAGAAAAGCATGGCACGCGGCGAACCGCAAGCCAATTTGACCTATCATTGATACAAATCAACCGGCCTCGATCAGTTCGAGTAATTCACCGGCTGGCCCGACGATCGTGCATGTCCGCCGACCGTTGTAGATCGCTTCCGCGCGCGATGCCGGCGGCGCGATCGAAAGCCCGGCGACGGAATCCAGGCTCTCGACCTCGAGCGTGACCAGCGCATTGCCCGGCGGCAGCCGCGACGGATCACCGGGCCGCACGCCGGCGACCATATCCGGCCCGACCGGATAGCCATCGAGTTCGATCAGATTGCCGCGCTGCCGCATACCGATCGCGCTCAATTCGATCGCATGATCGGCGGCGAGCCCCTGCGCGTGCTGAATGATATCAACCTTGCTCTGCCGCACAGGCCGTTCACGCAGCGAAAAGCGATCGACGTACCAACGCAGCATCGCGTTGAAATCGGGACCGGCGCAGACGACGATGAAGGTCCGCCCGATCGGGCCGCTCGGCGGCGGCAGGATCGACGTCTCACGATCGCCGGTTTCCGTCGTGAAGTAGAGACACTCCCCACCCGGCCCGACAACCTGCATCGCGATGATCGAAGGCATGAACTGCAAGGGCTTGGGCGGTCCGATGATCTTGAACGGCGAATCCGCGAGCCGCTCGGCTAGCGCGTACACATCATCGACGATGATCTCGAAGGCGGTCCAGCCGAAGGAAGTAAGCGGACGATAGCCGGGGACGGGCGGCGCCTCGACAAGGCGAACATATGTATCCGTCTCACCCGTCGCCTGCATGACAACATAGCGTGCGCCCGCGCTATCGCCCCGCCCCCAGCTTGCCGCCAATCCGGCGTCAAGCGTGCCGCTTTCCAGCGCGCGATAGTCGAAATAGTCAGCGTAACAGGCAAGCGCGCGATCGAGTTGCGGCACCGTCGCGGTGGTGGCGACGATCCGCAGCAGCTGTGGATCGGTAAAGGTCGTCCAATCGCTCATACCCATTCCCTCCGCTCGATGACCATTCCGAGGGGTGGCTATGTCAGCTTTTTTGTTATATCTCTATATCAAATAATCGGCCATCACAGCAGTTGCGACGCCGAGGCTGGAGAATTGAGATCAAGGCGGATCTGATAGCGATCGGGCCGGTATTGGGCGAGAATATGCTGCACCGGCACCCCATTGGTATCGAGCACGGTACGGCTGACCCGCAGGATCGGAGAACCAATATCCACCTGAAGCACCGCCGACAGCGCGGCATCGGCCAGTGTGGCGGAGATCGTCTGCCTGGCCGCGCCGATATGCACGCCTGCTTCCTCCAGCAGCGCCAGCATCGGGGTGGATTTCAGCTTGGCCCGCGTCATCTTCGCGCCGAGGGCTGCGGGAATGTAGCTGACGAAATGCCCAACAGGCAGGCCGTCCATCCCGCGCATACGAACGACGCGCAGCACCTCGCTGTTCACGGGAACCTCAAGCGCCTCGTCGATCGGCGGCCGCGCGGCCACCGTTTCGACCTCCAGCAGTTCCACCTTGGTCGCGCGGCCAAAGGTGAGCAGCGAGTCGAGCGCCTGTTCGATATTTCCCTGAATCGGCTTTGCGGGCGAACGGAACACCACGGTGGTGCCGACACGGCGCTTACGCTCGACCAGATGATTGTCGGCCAGTTCGTCCAGCGCGCGGCGCGCCGTAATGCGCGATACGCCGAACTGGGCGGAAACCTCCTGCTCGGTCGGCATTCGCGAACCGAAAGCCCGCTCACCGCTGGTAATTTCCTCGCGCAATTGCAGGAATATCTGATGATAGAGCGGCACCGCCTGGCCGCGCGCCACCGCGACAACTTCGTCGGTTTCACGTCGCAAGAAAAACTCTCCTCGAAATTCGTATGCGGCTCGGTCCGCAATTGCGCCGCCACGCGGTGAGCTTTCCAAACGCGCTTCGCAACAAGAAAGGTTCTGTTTCAATGGTGCTCAAGCCATTTATCGATAGCAATGACGCCCGCCAATTGATTGACGCCGCCATTTCCGCCGCCACGAAAGAAGGCCTGGCAATGACCATCGCCGTAACCGACGCGGCCGGATTTCCCTTTGCGCTCCAGCGAATGGATGGCGCCGGGTTGCTCACCGCGGATGTCGCGTTGCGCAAGGCACGCACGGCAGCGCTCCTCCGCGCACCAAGCCGGGCGCTGGCTGAACGCGTGCCAGCCGATCCCGCGTTGCTCGCGCTGACCGAATATCTGCCGATGGCGGGCGGCCTGCCGATCAAGACCAGCGATGGAATTGTCGCAGGCGCGATCGGCGTATCGGGCGGCACGGCGGAGCAGGACGAATATATCGGCGCAGCGGCATTGGCCGCGCTGGACGCCACCCACAGTTGACCGGCCCGCACGCCCGGCGAGCGATCCGCGCCCGCCGGGCCTCGGCTCAATGCATTTCCTCACCGCCCGACACGTTCATCGCTTCGCCGGTGATATAACGGGCCTGCCCGGAACACAGGAAAGCGCAAGCATTGGCGGTGTCGCCCGGATCGCCGACCCGCCCGAGCGGGATACGCCCGCGCATCGCCGCCATATACTCGTCCAGCGTCTGCCCGCGCGCCTTCGCCATATAATCGTTCTGCCAGCTTCCCAGCCCGGTCGTGACGTGATTGGGGCAGACCGCGTTGACGGTGATCTCCTGCGGCCCAAGCTCGATCGCGGCGGAGCGCGTGAGGCCGACCAGCCCGTGCTTCGAGGCGATATAGGAGGAGGTCAGCGCCGAACCGGATTTCGATCCCCGGCTGCCGATCGAGACCACGCGGCCACGCCCCCAGCCCGGCTGCACCTCCTGCTTCAACATCTGCCGCACCGCATATTTGGTCGCGAAGAAAGCGCCCCGCAGGTTCACGTTCATCACCGTGTCCCACATCTCCTGCGTCGCGTCGACCAATGGCCCAAAGAGATAGCCGACCCCCGCATTGTTGACGAGGATATCGAGCTTGCCGAACCGCTCCACCGCATAGGCGACCAGCGCTTCTACCTGCGCTTCCTCACGCATGTCGGCCTGGAAGGTGGCAACGTCGGGATTGATCCGGCGCAGATCATCCGCGACCGCCGCCATCTCCTCGGTCGAGCCGACGCCGTGCGCGGGCGCCATATTGCCCTCCACCCTGCCGAGATCGTGGATCACCAGTTTCACCCCGTCCTCGGCCAGCTTGCGGGCGATCGCCTCGCCCAACCCCTTACGACGGCCCGCCCCCGTGACGATCGCCACTTTGCCTTCCAGATCGGGATACATGACCACTACTCCTATAGTTCCATGGCCGCACGATAGCCTTCCGCCGTGGCTGTCAGCGCGATGCGCGGCGCTTTGCAATCACCGATGACGCGAACCTCCACCCCCGCCGCGCGCAGCGCAGGCGCCAGCGCATCATCCGGCACGCGCGCGGTGGCGTAAGTGAAGAAGGAAACGTCGCGCAGCGCCTGCTGCGCGCCGCTGAAGATATTGGCATAGGCGATTTCGCCTTCCTCGATCTTCGGCATCGGCAGCGGACGGACAGAGGTGATGATCTTCACCCCTTTACGATAAAGTCGATGATAAACCCCCTGCCGCACGACGAGCGATTCATCGCTGGCGATGCGATCGCGTGGGGTGAGGATCGTCACCTGATCGAAGCGATCGGCAAGGAACTCGGCTGCGTCATAGGTGAACGCGCCGTGATCTTCATCCCATATCACCGCGTTGCCCGGATTGCGGGCGGGATAAGCGGCCAATTGCCTGACCGCCTCGCGCAGATCGGGAACAAGCCCCTCGTCGCGCCAATCCTCCGGGAGGAATGCCGGCCATGCGGGCGTCGATCCGGTGGCAAGGATCACCACATCGGGGGCTAGCGCCAGTATCGCATCCACATCCGCACGCTGCCCGAGATGGAAATGCACCCCATGACGCCGGGCGGCCAGATGCTGATAATCATAGATGCTGCTCAGCCCCTCGCCGCCCGGCAGATTCGCGTGCAGCCGTGTCTTGCCGCCCGGCTCATCGGATGCGCCGAACACATGAACTTCATGCCCGCGCGCGGCGGCGACCCACGCCGCCTCCAGCCCCGCGATGCCTGCACCGACCACGGCGATCCTGCGTGGCACGGCGGCACGCTCGGGCCGCCAATCCGCTTCATCGACCGCGCCAACGCGGGGATTGTTGTCGCATAACAGCCCTCGCCCGGAGGTAATCATATGCCAGCAGGTATTGCAGGAAACGCAATAGCGGATTTCCGCCTCGCGCCCTTCCCGCGCCTTCAACGGCCATGCCGGATCTGTCACCAGCGGGCGGGCGAGCATCACCAGATCGGCGAGGCCATCACGGACAATCCGCTCGCCTTCATTGGGATCGGTAATGAGCCCCAGCGCACCCAGCGGGACACCCGGCGCCGCGCGACCGAGCCGCTGGATCGTATCGACATAGGGCAAGCGCGGCCCATGGTTGTCGGGCAGATGGGTGTAGAGCGTGTCCGAATGGCTACCCCAGCAATAGGTCAGATAATCCATCGCGCCTTCGGCGTGAAGCAGCGCGGTGATCCGCGCCGCCTCCACTTCATCAATGCCACCGTCGATGCCATCCCAGGCGGGCAGCTTGGCCCCGATCATGAAGCCCACGCCGCAGGTCTGGCGGATACTTTGCATCAGCAGCCGCAACAGCCGCGTCCGCCCATCCCGATCGCCGCCGAACTCATCCTCGCGCCGGTTGGAGTGGGCGGAGAGGAATTGATGAAACAAATGCCCGTGCCCTGCCGAAATCTCGACACCGGCAAACCCCGCCTTGGCGAGATTGGCGCAACTTGCGACGAAGCACTCGATCATCGCATGGACATCGGCGGTGGAGAGCGCCTCAGGCACTGTCCAGCTCAGATCATCCGGCAGCGCAGAGGCCCCGCGCGCAGCGAGATTGCGGAATCCGGCGCGAAAACCACGCCCGTTGTCCTGCACCTGACCAAGCATCAGGCCGCCTTCGCGCGCGACGGTCTCGGCCCATCGCGCCAGCGCATCGGCATTGACGCCGGAGAGCACCTGCGGCCGCGTCGGGAGGGTCTGCCACGGCAGCATCGCCATCGGCTCGCTCACCAACAACGACGCACCGCCGCGCGCGCGATTGGCGTAATAATCGATCAGCCGATCGGTGACGCGGCCATCCACACAATAATGGGTCGAGGTGGAAGCGTGGACGATACGGTTCGGCAGATCATGACCGCCCACGCGGACCGGCGAAAACAGATGCGGATAGCTGGTCACGCTCAATCCGGATCGTGAAGCCGCATCACGCGGCGGATGAAGCCGTTGTTCCAGTTCGCGCGTTCCGCCTCAACGTCGGCACTCGGCCGATATGCCTCGATATCGAAACGCGTTACGACGCCGTTCTCCTCCAGCAGGCGCTCGACGGTATCCTGCCGCTCGCGCATCGCGGAGAACTCCGCCATCAGTTCGAGAAAGCACGTCATCATCTGGTCGATCGCGGGATCATCGAAGAAGCGCGATCGCTTCCCCTTGCTCACCCGCGGGAGCTTCACATCGCTTTTCCTCGCGTCCGCCATCGCCGTTCGCCTCCGCAAAAGAAGCAGGGCGGGAGAGCCAATCAGCTCCCCCACCCTGCCAAGCTACATCATATGCTTAGAAGTTATAGCGCGCCCGGGCCATCCACGTGCCGGGATTGTTGAGATACGGATAGATCAGGAACGACGTCTTATAGGTGGAGTCGAAGCAATTGCTGCATTCCACGCCAAACGACCATCCGCTGTCAGACCCGAGTGTCAGCCCCGCGTTGACCAGGCTATGCGCCGGCTGGAAGCCAGCCTTGTCGTTCGAGGTCGCGACCCAGGTGCCACTGATATAATTCCAGTTCGCGCTCGGTTGCAGCGAATAGCCGCCGCCGAGATCGAAGCTGTAGCTACCGCCGAGCGTCGAGGTGAAGCGCGGCGCACGGGTCGGCTCAGCGACGCCGCCAGCCGGCGTGACGATGCCGGTGTTGCAGTTATTCGCATAAGTACCACCAAGGCAGCGCGCGATCTGATCCTTCGTCGCCTGATTGAGATTCGTATAGCGTGCGTGTTGCAGGCCGAAATTCCAGAACAGATTCAGGCTGCGAACCGGGTTGAAGCTGATTTCGCCTTCAAGTCCGTAATTCTCCATATCCGCCACGTTACGCGTCAGATAGGTGATCGTGTTGGTGAGCAGATTATAGCCGCCACCCGGAAGCTGCGCCTCATAATCCATGAAATAGAAGCCGGTAAGGTTGATCTTGACCTTGCGATCGAAGAACTCAGACCGGATACCACCTTCATAGGACCAGATCGTTTCCTTGGTGAAGGCCGCCGCGCCCACTGCGTAATAGGCACGCGAGTTCCAGCCGCCGGACTTGAAGCCCTTGGTCACCGATCCGAACACCATCACATCGGGCGTGATCTTGTAGTTGAGCGCGAAACGCGGCGTCCACACTTTCGATCGCAGTTCCACCGGAATGCCGGCGTTGAGCACATCCTGCGTATTGAATGGCTGATTGATCGCCGAGGAGCGCGCAAGCGGGCTGGCGTTCGGCGTATATGCGATCGTCTTGTCTTCGTCCGTATAACGGATACCGGCCGTGAAGGTCAGTTGCGGCGCCAGATGCACGTCGCCCTGGAAATAACCCGCATAGGCCTCGGTATTGTTGCGCATAACACGATCGCCGCTCACCGTTGCCGCGCCAGCAAGCGGAACCGAGATATTGGCAAAATTCGTCCAGTTACGCTCGTTGACGTAATAGAAACCACCGACATAGCTCAGAATATCGTTGAACGCCTTGCCAGTTACCTTGATTTCCTGGCTGAACTGCTTGCTCCAGCTATCGTTCACGAGCGGCGTGGAGGTGCCGCGCGCGCCGGAGATGAAGTTCACGCCGTCAAACACTACGCTCGCGCTGCTCAGCCCGGCGAAGCTGTCGGTCATGTATTTCTGGCGCATGTACGAATAGCCAGTGATGAAGTTGAGCGCCGCATCGTCGCCGACATCGACCTGGATGTTCGAACTGAACAGCGCCGAACGAGCGACGTTGCCCGCCGGGATATCGGCCAGACCGGGCGAGACAAGCCCCGTGCCGAGCCCCTTGTTGCTGAGCAGCGGCGTGAAGCTGATCCGGTCGCCGGTTTTAGCGTCACGGAAATTGGGCAGGTTCGCAACCGAGGAATAGGTGTAGCTCGCCGCCAGATCCCAGGTCACCGTATCGGACGGAAGCGCCCGCAGCGCGCCGCGCACGCCCCAGCTCTTTTCGCCGTTGAGCTTCTGGCCGGTTACCCGATTGTCCACATACCCGTCAGAGCGAATATAATAGCCGGAGAGCTTGGTCAGCAGCTTCTCACTTACCGGCAAATCGATCGAAGCGCGGAGCTGCGCACGATTATAGCGACCGTAGCTCGCATCGGCGAAGCCGGTGATATGGTCACTTGGCTTGCGCAGGATGACGTTGATCGCGCCACCCGTGGTGTTACGGCCAAACAGCGTGCCCTGCGGCCCACGAAGCACCTCGACCCGCTCGATATCGAAGAACGAGAAATTGTTGGCGCCCTGACGGGCGATATAGATATCGTCGACATAAGTGCCAACCGGCGGATCGAAGGTGGAAATAGATTCCGTATTGGCAAGGCCACGCAGCGAATAGGTGTTGGCGGTGCCAAGCGCGGTGTTGTTATGCCCGATCAGGTTCGGCACATAGTTTACCAGATCAAGCGTATTGTTGATCTGACGCACCTTCATGTCGTCACTGGTGATCGCGCTGACCGCGAGCGGCACGTCTTGGAGGCGCTCGGCGCGGCGCTGTGCGGTGACGACAATATCCGCATCGGCATCACTGGCGCCCGCCGGCTCAGCCGTCTGCGCGAATGCCGACGTGCCTGAGAGCAGGATCGCTCCGATGAAGAATCCGAATTTGGGCGAATTGAGAAGCATGACCATCTCCCTGAAACCTGATTTTGGCGCGAGGCCTGAGCCGCTACGCGGAACAAACAACGGCTCCGTCCCGCAGCACCGTTATTTGTCATATTACTATATCAATTAAAACGCTTGTAAACTGGTTTTTGCGAGCCGATCAACCAACTGCCTTCATTGCGAACTCCAATATCGGCTCGATCCATTCATCCGTCCGGTCCAGCACCATCCCCGGCCCGCCGGGCAGTTCCGCATAGCTCCAGTCCGGTCGCGCGGTGCGCAGCCGCCCACCCGATGGAAACAACGGATCGGTGCGGCTCGCCAGGATCAGCGTCGGGCAGGATATGCGCGGCACGTCGCGCTCGAAATCATGAAGCGGGATGACCGAATGGCCGTGCTCCTTCCACGGGCCGTGCATGAAATAGGTGGCGACAGAGACATGGACGGTCTCGTCGCTCCAATCCGGATCACCGACCCGGCGCACCCATGCCCAGCGATCGGTGAAGTGGCTGCCATCCGGTGCAATTTGCTGATTGTCCGGGAAGCGACCGATGCGCTCCGCCCGCTCGGCGGCGGAAAGATACGGCGCATTGTCCAGCACCAGTCCCACTACCAGCGCGGGCCGCTCCGCCGCGATATGCCCCGCCGCCAGCCCGCCGCCGCGATGACCAATCAGCAGGCAAGGACCGAGCGACAGCCCGTCGATCAGCGCGCCGATCGCAGCGGCATAGGCGTTGATCCCCGGCCTTGCCGGCGGATCGGACATACCGTGCGCGGGCAGGTCGAGCGCGATTGCGCGATAGCCCGCGCGTGCAAGCATCGGCAGTGCATGGCGAAACTGGATCGACGCCCATGGCGCCTGATGAATCAGAACCACGGGTGGCCCGTCTCCATGGCTGCGATAGTGCAATTGCCCGTCCGGCCCATCGACATAGCCGCGCCGCTCACCCGGCAGAGCGGTAAGGATCGGCAGCGTCATCGGCCAAGCTCCAGCGGGATGAGGTGATCGCCCAGCAACCGGCCAAAGGTCATTGCCGGTGTGACCATCATGCCCCCGCAAGCCGCCTTGCCCATGGTCTGACTCGAACCGAGTATCTCTCCGGCGGCATAGAGGTTGGCGATCGGCGAACCATCACGCCGGATCACGCGCAATTCATCATCCACCGCCAGCCCGATCGAACTCGAAATCGAACTCGCCTGCATACGGATCGCGTGGAACGGCCCCTCCGCGATCGGCAGCGGATGATGCGTCCGCCCGAAGAAGTCCTTCCCGGTCTGAACACCGTAATTGAACCCCTCAACCGATTTGAGCAGGCCATCCGCGTCGATCCCCGCCTTGTCCGCCAGCGCGGTCAGGCTGTCCGCCGTCAGGAATGCCGGGCCGCCTTCATCGACAGCGGCGCGGACCTGTTCGCGCGTCCAGCCCTGCACGATGGGCGGCGCTTCCGTCAGGATGCGGTGATCGAAGATGATCCAGTAACGCTGATCGGGTTGCTGGAACAACGCCATCTCGCGCGCATCGACGCTGTCGATATCCTCGCGGACGAAACGCCGGCCGGCGGCGTTGACATAGATTTCCCACGGCTGTCGCCGCTCAGGGAAATGCTCGATCCGGCCGACGGGTTTCGCCGGGAAATTATTGGTGTTGAACAGCGTGCCGAAGTTGCAGAACAGATTTTCCACCCCGCGCGCAAAGCCGCCAACTGCCTCACCCAGCGCCAGCCCCGCGCCACGCGAGAACGGCCACGGCGAGGCGTTATATTGCGGCATCCCGTTACGCGCGGCGAACTCCTCGGGATTGCCGGCATAGCCACCGCATGTCAGCAGCACAGCCTGCACGGCGATATCGCGCACTTTCCCATCCGGGCTGCGCACCGACGCACCAATGACAGCGCCCGTATCATCGGTCGTCAGCGCCGTGACAGCGTGACTGAGCAACACAGTCACCGCTCCATCGCGCTCCAGTTGCTCCACGATCGGGACCAACACGTTCTTGATCGTGATGCCGCCCTCGCTCCCCCAATAGTAACGCGGCAGGCGATACGGCTCATGGCCGAAACCCGTCACGGGATGCTCCGGCAACGGCTCGAACCCCTCGTCCATCAGCCAGTCGAAGGTCGCGGCAGCATGGTCTACCGCGCGGCGCACCAGCCCCGGATTGGCGGTGCCGCGACTGATCCGCATCACATCCTCGAAATGCAGGTCCGGCGTATCGTCGATGTCCCGCTCGCGCTGGAGCCGGGTTCCCGCAGCGCTCATCTGCCCTGTCGCGACCCATAACGATCCGCCAAGTTTGTCGGCGTGCTCGACCAGCAACACCCGCGCGCCGCGCCGCGCCGCGAAAATGGCCGCCGGCAGCCCCGCAGACCCACCGCCCACGATGAGAAGATCCCATCGCTGACAGGAGTCGGCTCCTTCTCGAATCACCGGCGCTGAACTCACTTCACTCTCCCTTTCCGACCGCAGGGCGGCGGATCAAATGTTCTATTTATATATCAAATCATCTGCGACGGTCGAAATCAAGCATTCCGAACCGCCGCCCGCTCGAATATGGCGTTCACGCCGTTGCCGGCGCCGCGTTTCCGGTTACCGTCTCTGCCTGATCCTCGGCGATCAGATTGCCGGCCATATCCTGCGCCAGCGCGCGATAATGCTTGAGGCCCAGGCAGACAAACAACAGCGACGGAATACCGACCAACAAGACGAACCCGCTCAACGCGATCGAGATCGCCTTGGGTGTCCCCATCCAGTCGGTCGCCGCGCCGATCAGCGGGGGGCCAAGCAGTGGGCCAATCAGCGTAATCACCGTATTGAAGATCGCGACCGAGCGGCTGCGCATCTCGCCCGGCGTAATCATCTGAAGCGCGGCCGGCCCACCGGCGGTGGCAACGGACTTGCCGATAAACGCGAGAAACATCGCAACCACCGCCATTTGTGCGGACGGCAGGATCGGATAGAGCGCGCTCATCGGCACGGTGATGAACAGCCCGAGGATGAGGACGCGCATCGCACCGTCCTCCTTTCCCTTACCCAGCGCCTTGCTGGCCCATAGCGCGATCGCCGTTCCGATCGGGCCGGCGGTGAAATAGAATAGGCCCGTCACCGCCCCGATTTCGCCGATGCTCCAGCCATGGACGCGCTGGAACAACGGCACATTCCACAGCGTCAGCGTGCTCATCGCGAAATTGCAGGTGGCACCAAGCGTCAGCGCGCCGAAACCACGCCAGCGCTTGAGCATGTAGCGCACGGCGCTGGCCTGCGGGCCATCCTGCCGGCTCAATTTCTCCGTCCGCGCCGGCTCGCGCACCGTCAGCATCAATATGGCGAACAGCAGCCCTGGGATACCGACGAAGAAAAAGGCAAGCTGCCAGGGCTCGAAATGCCCCATGCCGAACAATTCCATCGGCCCGGCGTCATGCAGCGTGGACACGAGATAGCCGCCGGCCAAAAACGCGAGGCCCGCCCCCAGATATGGCCCGGCCATATAGAGGCTGATCGCCCTGGCACGTTCCTTCCGACCGAAATAGTCGCTGATTATCGACACCGAGCACGGGCTGACCACCGCCTCGCCCAGCCCAAGCCCGAAGCGGAAGAACAGCAGCGGCAGAAAGCTCATCGCAAAGCCGCTCATCGTCGTCATCATGCACCAGATGACGATGCCCGCGACCAGCAGCCATTTACGACTCGTCCTGTCCGCCATCACGCCCAGCGGGATCGTCACCAGCACATTGAAGATCGAAAAGGCCGGCCCCATCAGAAGACCGATTTGAAAATCGCTCAGGCCCATCGCCTTTTTGATCGGCTCGACCAGCAGCGACAGGATATACCTGTCAAAATAGGAAAGGACGAAGACCAGCAACAACAGGACGACGACATACCAACGGTATAATTCCCCCGTTCGCTTTTCCACTGGCGTCCCTTTTCCCTGAAATGTCTGATTATTTGCGGATGTTATTGCGGCAGGCTGCTGCCGAAGACGTACCAGCCGCCCTTGCCGTGCCGTGGACGCCCCGGCTCATCCCAAGCGAAAGCCCCGTAACGGTCGGGATAGGTGTTCACGTCCGGCAGAATCTGCGCGAAGCTGCGCGCGCGGTCGAAACCGGCCTCAGCCATCAGCGCGATCGGATCCTGCGCGCGAAAAGCCGTATAGAACGGCTCATTGTTATTGTCGGTATCCCAGTTCCAGAAATAATCTTCCCAGGCATCGACCAGCCCGGTCGCGGGCAATTCCTGGTGCACCATCAGGCCGCCCGGTCGCAGCAGACGGCGACATTCCTTGAGGACGTTGCGCGTCGCCTTCACCGGGATTTCATGGAAGAAGAAGCTGGAGACGATCAGATCGAAATGCCCGTCCGGAAAATCCAGCGACTCCGCATTCTGCTGGCTGAAATGGACCGGCACGCCCTCATGCTCCGCGATCGCATGGCCCCAGCGCAGCAGCGGCGCGCCGAGATCGACGCCATGCGCCTCAACGCCGGGAAACGCCTCTACATAAGGAACAAGATTCTTGCCGGAAGATGTGCCGATATCGAGAATCCGCAACGGGCGGAAATCGGGACGCTCATGCTTGATCCACCGGCTGATGACACGCGCCACACCACCCCAGCTCCGATAACTCATCGTCGCTGAAAACACGCGCGCGCCAAGGCTGACGACGGCGCCCTGCGCCACATCATCCTCAACCCACTCGTTATGAAAGCAACCCGGCGTCAGATGCACGTCCTGCGCGGTGAGATAGCGCGGCATTTCCAGCGCCGGATCGAGGCGGAGCGATCCGCCCGCCGGGCTCCGCGCCGCAGCGTCCCGCGCAACGTCGATCATCTCCGGCAACGCGCGTTCGACGCTATCCTGCACTGACTGGAAACACATTTCCTGCGCGTTGTAACGCAGGGTGGAATAGAAGCGGTAGGACGCTTCCGGCTTCATCGCCTTTTCGATGGCAAGAGCGTTATCGAGCGCATCACCGCGCGCCTCGAAACGGGGTTTCACCCGCTCGTCGAAATCGCGCTTCACCATCTCCGGCATGTCTTGAATCGCATAGCGGCGGAGCGCGCTGCAAAAGCGCTGGCGCCCGCGCTCATCCAGTGTCGGTCGGGCGAGCGCCTCGATATCCGGGATCGCCGAGTTATGCCCGCTTTGCAGCGTATTCGCAGCCATCACCCAATCTCCTACCGGCATCCATGCCCACCGCGTCGTTTCCACCTTCACACCCACTGGACAAGAGGCGTTTACGACGGTTGATTAGTCTTATATCTAGTACAAATGAGATTGCAAGGGAGGGTGCCGAGCGCGATGAAACGGGTGTTGATAGCGGGTGCGGGTCCAGTGGGGCTAACGGCGGCATTGCTGCTGTTGCGGCGGGGAATCGCGTTCACGTTGCTGGAGCAATGCGCTGAACTGCCGGACGACCTGCGCGCGTCCACCTTCCATCCGCCAACGCTGGATATGCTGGACACCCTCGGCGTAGCCAAGGATCTGATCGCACAGGGGCTGATCGGCTCGACCTGGCAGGTCCGTATGCACCCGAGCGGCGAGCGCGCCGTCTTCGATCTCGCCGTGATTGGCGACGCCACCGCCCACCCCTATCGCCTGCAATGCAAGCAATCGGTGCTGTGCCGCCTCCTGCTCGATCGCGTTCGAGCCGAGGGCGGCGATGTCCGCATGGGCATGGCGCTGGAGGATTTCTCGCAGACCGAGGAGGGTGTGTCCGTCACAGCGCGCGACGCAGCCGGCGAATTGCACCAGTTCGACGGCAGCTACCTGATCGCTGCCGATGGTGCGCGGAGCGTCGTGCGCGGGAAGCTCGATCTTCCGTTCGAAGGAAAGACCTACCCCGAGACCACCATCCTTGCGACGACGCGATTCCCGTTCCACGAGCATCTGAGCGGCCTGTCGAACGTCAATTATGTCTGGAAGGAAAAGGGCACATTCAGCCTGTTGCGGTTGCCCGATCTGTGGCGGTGCAGCCTCTATCCCGATGGCGACGAAACGATCGAAGATGCGCTTCAGCCATCCAGTATCGCGCGCAAATTACAGGAAATCGCGCCGTGCGCCGAGGGGCATATCGTCGATGAAATCCGCCCTTATCGCATCCATATGCGGATCGTGGACGATTATCGCCACGGTCGCATCCTGCTGGCGGGCGATGCCGCGCATGTGAACTCGCCGTCGGGCGGTATGGGGATGAACGGCGGTATTCATGACGCGTTCGAGCTGATCTCGACGCTGGCCGAGGTGCTTGACGGCGAGCCGATCGAACATCTCGATCGCTACACGCGCCGCCGACACCCGATCGCATTGCAGGAGATACTGACCCAGGCCGATCGCAACCGCGCCCGGATGCAGGAGCGTGACAACGACAAGCGGCGCGCGATGCTCGCCGCGCTTCAGCGCACGGCCGGCGATCCCGCGGAGGCGCGCGCGCATCTGCTGCGCAGTTCGATGATCGAGGGGCTGCGCAAGGCGGCCGAAATCGCATGAGCGCAGGGGGCTATGATTACGGTCGCGCCGGCGTCGTCGGCATCGGCACGCCGCAAGCGAATCCGACGGTGGAGGCGGAGCTTCACGTGCTGATGCCGCCCAATGTGCTGCTCGCTACATCGCGGCTGACCAGCACGGCGAAAAAGCCGCTCGATCGGCTGCGCGACTATCTCGAGCACATGGATCGCGCGCTGGAGCAATTCGATACGTTGCGCCCGGCGGCATACGGTTTTGCCTGCACCGGCTCATCCTATCTGGTCGATCCCGCTCGCGAACGCACGCTGCTCGACGATTTCGAGGCGCGTTTCGGCTATCCGATCGTCACCGCCACCGCCGCGATCGACGCGGAACTGCGCCGATCGGGCGCGCGGCGCATCGCGCTCGCCTCCCCCTATCCGCAAGAACTGGCCGACGCCGCCACGGCCTATTGGCGCGCGCGCGGCTATGAGGTTGCCGAGGTCCGCCGGATCGAAACCGGCAGCGCGGACACACGCAGCATCTATTCGCTCGGCACCGCCGATGCGCGCCCGATCGCGACGGAACTCGCCACGCTCGACGTGGATGTCGTGCTGCTAAGCGGCACCGGGATGCCGTCACTCGCGCTGCTCGCCGATCCACCAGCGGGGGCATTGCTGCTCTCGTCCAATCTCTGCCTCGCACGCGCGCTCTGTCGTCAGATCGACGCAGCCGAGCCCGATCAAGCCAAATGGCTTCCGCGCCTCGCCGAGGCGCTCGCCCTGCCAAACGAAGGAATCTCCCGCCAATGAATATCCATCCAACAGCAATCGTCGATGCCGAGCGCATCACCGGCACGGGCAAGCCGATTCAGGTGGTTGACCCTTCCACCGAGCAAGTCATCGCTGAGGTGCCGGAGGCAGAGGATACACTGGTCGATCGCGCCGTCGCTTCGGCCCGCGCCGCATTCGAGCGCGGCGAATGGAGCCGCGCGAGCGTGGAGAAACGTCAGGAAGTGTTGCGCGCCTGCGCCGACGCGATCGACGCCGCGGCGGATCGCATCGCCGATGTGGAATGCGCCAATACCGGCATTCCCTTCGCACAGGTCCGCAACGGCCAGGTCGTCCGCGCGGCCGGCAACTTCCGCTTCTTCGCGGATTATATCGGCCAGATGACGGCGGAACTGTACGAGCAGGACCCGCAATATCTCACCTACGTCCGCCGCGAGCCGGTTGGTGTTGCCGCGCTGATTGCGCCATGGAATTCACCGCTGGCGCTCGGCTCGATGAAGGTCGCCTCGGCGATCGCGTTCGGCAATAGCTGCGTGCTGAAACCGGCGGAGCAGGATCCGCTCGGCCTCACCATGCTGATCGATGCGATCCAGAGTGCGGGGTTGCCGGCGGGCGTCGTCAATCTCGTCAACGGCTACGGCGCCAGCGTCGGCGACCGGCTGGTGCGGCATCCCGACGTGGATTGCGTTTCGTTCACCGGGGGCACGCGCACCGGCAAGATCATCATGTCGACCGCCGGCGCGAACCTGAAGCCTGCGGTGATGGAACTGGGCGGAAAATCCGCCAACATCATCTTCGACGACGCGGATTTCGACACCGCGCTGGACGGTGCATTGATCGGCATCTTCACCAACAACGGCCAGCAATGCCTGGCTGGCGCGCGCGTGCTGGTGCAACGCGGTATCTACAAACAATTCGTCGAGGCGTTCGTCGAACGGGCGAAGAAGGTGCGCGTCGGCGATCCGCGCGACGCGACGACCGAGGTGGGGCCGCTCGCGACGCGGCAGCATTACGATCATGTGATGAGCTTCGTCCCGACAATCGAGGACAGCGGCGCCCGCATCCTCGCCGGTGGCGGTCGTGCACCGGGGTTCGATCGCGGCTTCTATTTCCAGCCAACCATCGCGGAGGTCGATTCCAATATGCACCGACTGTGTCAGGAGGAGATTTTCGGCCCCTTCGCCACGATCATGCCCTTCGATACGGACGAGGACGCCTATCGCATCGCGAATGAATCACGGTTCGGGCTGGTCGGCTATGCCTGGTCGCGTGACATCGCGCGGATCATGGAAGCGCAGGAGCGGATTTCCGCCGGCACCATCTGGTGCAACACCCCGATGATGCGCGATCTGCGCGCGCCGTTCGGCGGTTATCGCGAATCCGGCGTCGGCGCGGAGGGTGGCCGTGCCGCAGAGGCATTCTACACCCGTCAGAAGGCGGTCAGCATCCCGCGCCGTCCGCTTACGCTACGCAAATTGGGGGCCTGAGCCATGGCAAACCCATTGCACGCCGAGTTGACCGAGTTTCTCGACGCCTATTTCACCGCCTGGAACAAATATGATGTGCCCGCGATGCGCGCGTTGTGGGATGAAAGCGAAGAACAGGCACTATATCTGGCGGAAGAGTGTGAACCGCATATCGGCTGGGACGCCATCCTCGGCTATTGGGGCGTTGACCGTTCCAGGGCCGAACGCCTGCTTACCTGGCGCGATTTACATGCGGTGCAAGCGAGCGAGGATGTCGCCATCGCATTTTTCCACGCCAATTGGAGCACGTACCTGCCCGGCAACCGGCTTTACCCGAAGCCGTTCGGCGGCCCGGTGCGGATCAGCATGACGTTGCGGCGCAAGCCGGACGGCTGGCGCGCGATCCATTATGTCGAATGCCCCCTCGCCTCGCTTGTCCAGGTACGCAAGGCGCATGAGAATGCTGTCGATCCCGCGCTGCATGCACGGCTCGCGGCCAAGGGAATCACCTACTGACATGAAAGAAGGAATGCCGGTGAGCACGAAAATTCAAACCATCCCACTCAAGACGATCGACGGTAAGCCCGCGACGCTGGCCGATTATGCCGGATCGGTCGCGCTGGTGGTGAACGTCGCGTCGAAATGCGGGCTGACGCCGCAATATGAAGGGCTGGAGCGGCTCTATCGCGACCATAAGGATCAGGGATTGGTGGTGCTGGGCTTTCCGGCCAACAACTTTCTGGCGCAGGAGCCGGGCACTGAGGACGAAATCGTCCACTTCTGCACCTCCACCTATGACGTGACCTTCCCGATGTTCGCAAAAATCAGCGTTGCGGGCGAAGACCGCCATCCGCTTTACGACGCGTTGGTAAAAGCCAAACCGGAACGGGCCGACAACGCAGGATCGGCAATGCGCGAACGGCTGACCTCTAAGAATATCCCGATCTATCCCGAACCTGAAATATTGTGGAATTTCGAGAAGTTTCTCGTCGCGCGCAATGGGACGGTTGCCGCTCGCTTCAGCCCCGGCACGGCACCGGACGATCCCGCGCTACTCGCGGCGATCAAGGAAGCGCTGAACGACTGAATCACCGCGGTCGACGAAGCCCGATAGCCGTGAGTGTGCAAGACCGGTGGAGTCCGGCGCGGCGCAAGCCGCGCGGACCAACATATTATGTGTTTGATCTGTGTATTTGGCCGTGCGGGTTTGGGCTGAAGCGTTCAGGTTCGTTTGCCGAGCACTTGCAGATATATGGGCACCTCCATTTACCGCTCGTCAAATGGGCTGCGTGATGTTTCACTGGCTCC
>NZ_CALMPA010000018.1 GCF_937871615.1 uncultured Sphingomonas sp.
GGTGGCGGGGCAATTGGCGGCGGCGGTGCGCGAGGCGCTGCCCGGCGTGCGCGTGGTGCGTGAGGGCGCGCGCGTGACGATCACCGGGCGCGGCGTGCTCTCGCGCCTGCGCTGGCCGGGAGGGCTGGTGCGATGAGCGCGCATGAAACGGTGCAGGCGGCGGCGGTCGCGGCGTTGCGCGCGGTGCTTGGCGAGGTGGCGGTGTTCGATGCGCCGCCGGTGCGCGCCGCGCTGCCGCACGTTGTGATCGAGCCGCCAATATTGGTGGACTGGAGCGCGAAGGACTGGCGCGGGCGCGAGGGGCGGCTCGTCGTCTCCGCGCATGATCGCGGCGAGCGCCCGGCGCGGCTGCGCGAGCTGGCGGCGGCGATCGAGGACGCGGTGGAGGCGATGCCGGTGGCGCTGGGCGATGGCTGGCGGCTCGTTTCGGCGCGGCTCGTGCGCAGCCGGATCGCGCGCGCGGGCGACGATCGCTGGGCGGCGACGAGCGAATTCACGGTGCGAATCTATCGGGAGAACATGTGATGGCGGTGGAGAAGGGAAGCGCGTTCCTGCTCAAGGTGAGCGACGGGGGCAGCCCGCCCGCGTGGCAGACGGTCGCGGGGATGCGGACGACGCAGATGAGCGTCAACGGCGAGGCGGTCGTCGTCACCAACAAGGGATCGGGCGGGTGGCGCGAACTGCTGTCCGGCGCAGGGGTGCGCAGCGTCAGCGTTTCGGCGGCGGGCGTGTTCACGGGATCGGTGGCCGAGACGCGGGTGAAGGCCAATGCGCTGGCCGGCGCGCTCGACGATTATCGCCTGACCTTCGAGAGCGGGGAGACGATGACCGGGCGTTTCCTCGTCACGCGGCTGGATTATGCCGGCGATTTCAACGGCGAGCGTTCGTACACGCTGGCGCTGGAAAGCTCCGGCGCGGTGGTGGCGGCATGAGCGCGGCCAATCCCGCGCGGGGCGAGGCCGTGCTGCGCGTGGCGGGCGAGATGCTCAAGCTGCGCCCGACCTTCGCGGCGCTGGTGGCGGCGGAGCAGGAACTGGGGCCGCTGCTCGCGCTGGTCGAGCGGGCGGCGTCGGGGAAGCTCTCGCTGGGCGAGATCGTCGCCTTGTTCTGGCATTGCCTGCACGATCGGCCCGAGGGGCTGACGCGCGAGCGGCTGGGCGAGGCGGTCGCGGCGAACGGGCTGGCCGCCGCGACCCCGGCGCTGAAGGCGCTGCTCGGGCAGATATTGCGCGGGAAATGAGCGGTTCCGATCGGCGGCGCCGGCCTGCGCCCCCGCCCGACCTCCCAAAGGATACATTCTTGGAGGGAGACCAGGTGGCGGAGCGGACCGACACCGCGCTTTTCACCGACGGTGCCGCCCGGCTCGCCGGGCTGGCGGGGGTGGCGTTCGGCTGGTCGCCCGACGCCTTCTGGCGCGCGACCCCCGCCGAACTGGCCGCGCTGGTGCGCGCGGCGACCGGCGATGACGCCGCCGTCGACCCGCCCGACGCCATGACGATCACGCGAATGAGGGAGGCGTTTCCCGATGGATGAGGAAATCGAACGGCTGGTGGTGAGCGTGCGCGCCGATACCGCCGGCTTCGCGCGCGACGTGGGCGCGATGCGGGGCGAACTGGAAGGCCCGCTGGCGAGCGGCGCGGATCGCGCGGGGCGCGCGATCGAAAATGTGCTGCTGCGCGCGACGCGGACGGGGAAGCTCGGCTTCGAGGATCTGAAGAAGGTCGCGCTGTCGGTGATGTCCGAGGTGGCGGCATCGGCGCTGCGCGGCGGGATCGAACAGATCGGCGGCGGCGGCGGCGCGGGGCTGGCGGGCGCGATCATGGGCGTGCTTGGCGGTGCACCGGGGCGGGCGACCGGCGGGCCGGTGTCGCCCGCACGCCCCTATTGGGTCGGCGAGCGCGGGCCGGAATTGTTCGTGCCGACCGCGAGCGGGGCGATCGTTCCCGCGGCGAATGGTGCGCGCGATGTGCGCGTGGCGATCACGATCAACGCCGCCGGCGATGCCGCGCCCGGCGTGCTCGCCCGATCGAGCCGGCAGGTGGCGCGCGCGGTGCGCGCCGCGCTTGAGGAGGCGCGCGACTGATGGGACATTGGCTGTGCCGCGAACGGCGGCATCAGGCGGCGGGCGCGATCACGCGCTTCGATCCGCGTTTCTGGACGGTGAATTTCCCGCGCCCGATGATGGCGGCGGTGACGACCATCGCGCCCGATGCGCTGCGCGTCGATTGCGCTTTCTATCGCCAGGACGATCTCGCCGGGCTGATCTGGGAAGCGGAGGATCGTTATGACCATCCGCTGCTCAAATATGAAACCGCGCGCGATTTCCGCGATTGCCGGCTGAGCTTCCGCTGGCGATCGGGCGGCATTCGCGCGCTCGATGCGCTCCACGGCCCGGTGCTGACGATCGAGGGGCGCGACGCGGCGGGCAACCCGCGATCCTGGTACGTCCGCCTGTGGAATTACGCGCAGGGCAGCCCGGAGGACGCGCAGGTCACGATCGACTTCGCGCAGGTCGTCGGCGGATTCGCGCTGCCGGCGGAAGCGGACCCGGTGTGGGCCGGGGATATCGACCGGATGTTCGTCTCGCTCGTGCCGCCGGATTACAGCGCGAGCGACGCGCCGCTCGCCGCCCCGGCGGAGGGCTGGGCGGAGATGAGCGCGATCCGCTGCGACGGCGCGGGCGCGGTGATCGCGATCGGGGAGGCGATCGCGCCGGAACACGGCCTGGGCATCGCGAGCGGCTATGACGACAGCTATAACCTGACGCCCGCGCGGCTGCTGCGGAACGCGCTGCACCTCGGCTATCGCGGGCGGATCGTCCATTATGTCGGGATGAGCCATTATTTCCGGCTCGCGGGCGGGCTGGTGGACCTTGGCGGCGGCGCGCTCAACGTGGCGTGCGCGGCGTGGCATCGCGATTTCGCGGGGCGGGCACGGGAACTTGGCTTCGATATCATCTGGTCGCTCAGCTACGAATTGTTCGACGCGCATTGCCCGGAAGCGTGGAAGCAGCGCGCGGCGGATGGCGCGCCCGCGCTGACGGGGTGGTCGCCGCCGTCCACCCTGCTGTCACCAACGGATGAGGGGGCGATGGCCTATCTGCGCGCGGTGGCGCAGGCGTTCGTTTCGATCGGCATAGCGGCGGGGCTGGCGGCGAAATTCCAGGTGGGCGAGCCATGGTGGTGGATCATGCCCGACGGGCGGCCATGCCTTTATGATGAAAGCGCCGTGGCGGCGTTCGCGCCCGTGCCAATGGCCTCGATCCGGGGCAACAAGAACGGGCAACAGATCGCGACGCTGAACGCGGCGGGCGCGGCGCTGGCGGCATCGACGGCGGCGCTGTGCGCGGCGGTGCGCGCGGTGGCGGCGGAATGCGAGACGTATCTGCTCGCCTATCTGCCGACGGTGCTGGACGCGGAGGCGCCACATGCGAAGCGCGCGAACCTGCCGACCGGCTGGGCCGCGCCCGCGTTCGATGTGCTTCAGCTTGAGGATTATGACTGGGTGACGGCGGGGGACACCGCTTCATCCCGCGATGGCGCGCGCGGCGGGCGAGCGGCTGGGCTATCCGCCGGGCGCGCAGGAATACCTCGCCGGCTTCGTGCTGAACGCAAGCGACGCGGCGCAATGGCGGCTGATCGACGCCGCCGCCGAAGCCGCGCGGCGGCGCGGTGTGCGCCGCGCTTACTTCTGGGCCTTGCCGCAGGTGATGCGCGACGGGCTGGTGCATTGGGATGAGGAGGCGGATGTGGACGCATTCGATGACGTGCTGTTCCCGCTCGCGCTGGGGCGCGAGGCGGAGGTGGCGCCGGAATATTCCACCGCGATCGTGACGAGCGCGGGCGGGCGCGAGACGCGCAATGTCGCCTGGGCGGAGGCGCGGACCCGCTATGATGTCGGGCCGGGGGTGAGGAGCGAGGCGGACATCCGCGCATTGCTCGATTTCTTCCGCGCGCGCGGCGGCCCGGCGCGCGGGTTTCGCCTGCGCGATCCGTTCGATGCCGATGCGGCGGATGCGGCGATCGGCACGGGCGACGGCATCACGCGGCGTTTCGCGCTGGTGAAACATTATGGCGATGCCGCGCGGCGGATCACGCGCCCGGTGGCGGGGAGCGTATCGGTGAAGGTCGCGGGCGTCGCGACGGCGGCGTTCGCGCTGGAGGCGGGCGGGATGGTGGTGTTCGATGCCGCCCCGGCGGCGGGGGCTGCCGTCACCGCCTCGTTCCAGTTCGACGTGCCGGTGCGCTTCGCCGAGGACCGGCTGACCGTGACGCGCGCGACCTTTCTCGCCGGGGCGGCGCCCTCCGTCCCGCTCGTCGAAATCCGGGAGGGGTGAGATGGACCGGGTGACGCAACTCGCGATCTGCTGGCGCGTCGAGCGGCGCGACGGGGTGGCGATCGGGCTGACCGATCACGATCGCGATCTGGCGATCGACGGCATGGTCTATCGCGCCGCGCCGGGGATGACGCCTTCCGCCGTGGTGCGCGGCGATGGCCTCGATCCGGCGACGATGGAGGCGAAGGGCGCGCTTTCCAGCGCGGCGATCACCGAACGCGATCTGGTCGCCGGGCGGTGGGACGGCGCGCGGGTTGCGATCTTCGCGGTGGATCGCGGGGGCGGCGCGCCGGTGCCGCTGGGCGAGGGGACGATCGGCGCGGTCGAACTGAGCGAGAACGCCTTCACCGCCGAATTGCGCGGCGCGGCGGCGGCGCTCGACCGACCCGCGACCGAGGCGACCTCGCCCGATTGCCGCGCCGAACTGGGCGACCGGCGCTGCCGCGTGGCGATGGCGGGGCGACGGCGGTTCGCGCACGTTACGGCGACGGATGAGGAAGTGATTACGCTCGATCGGGTGGAGCCGTCGCCCGATGCTTATGGCGGCGGCCTGCTGCGCTGGTTCGGCGGCGCGAATACCGGGTTCGAGAGCGCGGTCACGATGTCGGCGGGCGCGGGCGTGACGTTGCGCAATTTGCCGCCGTTCGCGGTGGAAAACGGCGCGCTGGTAGAACTGATCGAGGGTTGTGACAAGACGATCGCTACCTGCGCGGCGCGCTTCGGCAATGCGGCGAACTTTCGCGGCGAGCCGTATCTGCCCGGCATTGACCTGCTCACGCGGTATCCCGGCGGATGACGCGGGCGGATCGCATTGTGGCGGCTGCGCGCGCGACGATCGGGGCGCGCTTCCGCCCGCATGGACGCGATCCGGCGCTGGGCGTGGATTGCGTCGGCGTGGCGGCATGGGCGCTGAAGGCGGGCGGTTATCGCGGGCGCGTGCCAGCGGGCTACGCGCTGGCGGCGGGCGAGGCGGCGATCGCGCCGGATATGCTCGCCGGGCTGGCGCCATGCGCGGGCGATGCGCCGGGCGATCTGTTGCTGTGTCGCGCCGGGAGCGGGCTGCACCTCGCGATCGCGACGGGCGAGGGCTTTGTTCACGCCGATGCCGGGTTGCGGCGCGTGGTCGAGCGGCCAGGCGCGCCGCCCTGGCCGGTAATCGCGGCATGGCGGATTGAGGGGAGTGACGATGGCGACTTTGGTGCTGACGGCGGTGGGCACGGCGATCGGCGGGCCGATCGGCGGCGCGATCGGGGCGATGATCGGGCGGACGGTGGACAGCGAATTGCTGTTCAGGCCCAAGGGGCGCGAAGGCCCGCGGCTGACCGAATTATCGGTGCAGACATCGAGCTACGGCACGCAGATTCCGAAACTGTTCGGGACGATGCGGGTGGCGGGATCGGTGATCTGGGCGACGGATCTGGTGGAGCATCGCACGCGTAGCGGCGGGGGCAAGGGGCGACCGAGCGTTACCAGCTACAGCTATACCGCCTCGTTCGCGGTGGCCCTGTCGGCGCGGGCGATCCTGGGCGTGGGGCGGATCTGGGCGGACGGAAAGCTGCTGCGCGGCGCGGCGGGGGACTGGAAAAGTGCTGCCACCTTCCGCCTGCACAACGGTGGCGAGGATCAGCCCGCCGATCCGCTGATCGCCAGCGCGGAAGGGGCGGGGCTGACCCCGGCGCATCGCGGCATGGCCTATGCCGTGTTCGAGGATCTGGCGCTGGAAGATTTCGGCAACCGCATCCCATCGCTCACCTTCGAGGTGACGGCGGATGCCGGGCCGGTTTCGATCGGCACGATCGCCGAAGCGACGAGCGGCGGCGTGGTGCGCGATGCAGGCGCAGCGGCGCTGCTCGACGGCTTTTCGGCCTATGGCGATACCGCGCGCGCGGTGATCGACACATTGGGGCAGATCGGCGGATGCCGCTTCGCGCCGGTCGGCGATGGCATCGAGATGCGCGGGCCGGGGGCGGGCGCCGTCCTGACCGTCGAGGATGCAGGCGCGGCGGGGGAAAAGCGCGCGCGCTCGATCCGCCCGATCGAAGCGGTGGCGCAGGCGATATCGGTCGCGCATTATGATCCGGCGCGCGACTATCAGACCGGGGTGCAGCGCGCGACGCGGCCCGGCGCGGGTAGCCGGCGCGAAACGATCGACGTGCCCGCCGCGATCGGCGCGGGTGCGGCGAAAGCGGTGGCGACCGCGATGCTCGCCCGCGCCGAGGCGGAGCGCGTGCACCGCCGCATCGTGGGGGATGCGAGCGCGATCACGATCGGCCCCGGCGATCGCGTGGCGATAACGGGGGAGAACGGGCGGTGGCGGGTCGCCAGTGCCTCGCTGGAGAGGATGGCGACGACGCTGGAACTGGTGGCGGAGCGCGCGGCGACCCTGCCGGCGATGGCGAGTTCGGGCCGCGCTCTGCCGGCGCCCGATGCCGTGGCGGGGGCGACGATCCTCGATGCGTTCGAATTGCCGGCGCTGGATGAGGCGTTGCTGAGCGAACCCCGGCTCACGATCGTCGCCGCCGGCACCGCGCCGGGCTGGCGCCGCGCGGCGCTCAGCTACAGCTTCGACGACGGCGCGAGCTGGACCTCGATCGGCGCGACCGCCGCGCCCGCGACGCTTGGCGCGCTGATCGAGGACTTGCCGGAAGGGACGGTGACATTGCGCGACCAGCGCGGCGCGATCATCGTCGAACTGGCGCATGACGGCATGTCGTTGCGGGGCGCCGATCCGGCGGCGCTCGATCGCGGCGCCAATCTCGCGCTGGTCGGTGACGAACTGGTGCAGTTCGCGACGGCGGAGCAACTTGCGCCGCGCCGCTGGCGGCTGGGCGACTTGTCGCGCGGGCGGCGCGGGACGATCGCGACCGGCCATGATGCCGGGGCGCGCTTCGTGCTGATCGAGCCGGAAACGGCGGTGGCGATCACGCTTTCGGCATCGCCGGGGCAAAGGCTGCGCGTCGCGGCGGACGCCGTCGCCGATACGGCGGAGATCGAACTGGCGCTGACCGGCGCCTCGATCCTGCCGCCGTCGCCGGTTCACCTGCGCGCTGAAGCGCAGCCCGATGGCGGCGCGCTGCTGCGCTGGCGGCGACGCGCGCGCAGCGGATGGCGCTGGCGCGATGGCGCGGACGCGCCGCTCGGCGAGGAACGCGAGCAATATCGCGTGACGGTGATGGCGGGCGCGCTGCCCCCGCGCATCGTGGAAACCGCCGCCCCCGCCGTGGCCGTTACCGCCGCCGAGCGCGCGGGCGGCCCGGTCTCGATCAGCATCGTCCAGATCGGCACCAACGGCGCTTCGCCGCCCGCGACGATAATCATCTGACAAGGAGAATGCGATGAGCGACGACCGATCACCGCGCCTCGCGCTGCCGCTGTTGCAGCCGGGGCAGGCGCAAAAGGAAACCGATCACAACGAGGCGCTCGCCATGCTGGAGATCGCGGCGCAGGCCGGGGTGAACGCGGTGGGGGTGGATGCGCCGCCCGCCGATCCCGCGCCCGGCGAATGCTGGATCGTCGGCCCCGCGCCCACCGGCGACTGGACTGGCCATGCCGATGCGATCGCGGGATGGACGGCAGGCGGCTGGCGGTTCGTTTCGCCGCTGCCGGGCATGGCGGCGTGGAGCATCGCGGATAGTTTGCCGGCGCGCTATCTCGCGGGCGGCTGGCGGCTCGGTGAAATCCACGCGACGCGGCTGATGGTCGGCGGGGTTCAGATCGTCGGCGCGCGCCGCGCGGCAATTCCCGATCCGACCGGGGGCGCGATCGTCGATGGCGAAGCGCGCGATACGCTGCGCACGGTGCTGCTGACGCTGCGCGAGCATGGCCTGACAGCTTGAGCCATAGTTGCCTTTATGCAACAATTCTAGGTCATTGCGTGCTTGCGTGGAAACTATCCTTTAGGTAGTGAGTTTGCGTTGTCCGTAGTGACACCATGGAAAGGGGATTATGATGCGGAAGCTTGCCGTTGTAGTGGCACTTGCCTCCACCGCACTTGCTTCGCCGGCGCTCGCGCGTGACAAGGCGTGGTACGTCGGCGCCGATTTCGGCGGGATGATCGTTGAGGATATCAACTATAACATCGCCAATGCCGCGCCGGCGCTGACCGGCACGTCGAAGGTCGATCATCATTATGGTTGGGATTCCGATGGCGTGATCGGTTACGACTTCGGCGGCTTCCGCCTCGAAGCCGAAGTCGGTTACCGCACCGCACGCGTCGAGGGCTATCAGCCCAGCGCGCTCACGCCGATCGCAGGTGGCGGCACGCTCCCGGCGCGCTTGTACAGCGGCGCTGGTGGTCGTTCGTCGGCGCTCAGCTTCATGCTGAACGGCTTGCTCGATTTCGGTCCGGATGATGGCCTGCAGGGCTTTGTCGGCGGTGGTGCCGGCGTCGCTCGCGTAAAGAGCCGCATTGATCTGGGCACCGCCGGTTCGCCGCTCGACGATTCGGACAGCGTGTTCGCATGGCAGGCGATCGCGGGCGTCCGCGCGCCGCTGACCGACCGTATCGACGTGTCGCTGAAGTATCGCTACTTCAACGCGAACAAGGTCAAGCTGACCGACATCGCGGGTTCGGCATATGATGGCCGGTTCCGGTCGCACAGCCTGCTGGGTGGCCTGACCTACAACTTCGGTGAGCCGGCTGCTCCGCCGCCGCCGCCCCCGCCGCCGCCTCCGCCCCCGCCGCCTCCCCCGCCTCCGCCGCCGCCGCCGCCGGAAGTGGTGTGCTCGCCGGGTCCGTTCATTGTCTTCTTCGA
>NZ_CALMPA010000019.1 GCF_937871615.1 uncultured Sphingomonas sp.
CGGGGCGCTCGGTGCGCCCGCAGGCGGCGAGCGCGAGGGCGAGAAGCAGGACGGGGAGAATGCGCATCGGTCGAACCATGGGGCGGGGCGGCGCATCTGTCAGCCGTTTGCCGCCCCCGCCGATCGCCGGCGGCGCCCGGTTCGGCGCAGGAGCGGTGCGACAAACTGCGCCCCGGCGGCGATGAACGGCTGGATCAGCAGCGCGCGCGGGCCGTGTGGCGCGCGCTCGCCATCGTCCACGCCAAACCGGATCGGGCGGTGCGTCGCATGGGGCGCGGTGAACGTGCCCGCGAGCCGATCGAACACCGCCAGCACATTGCCGAGATTGCGATTATAATGTTCCGGCGCACGCGAATGATGGATCTGGTGATGCGCCGGGCCGAGCAGCCAGCGCCCCCAGCGCGGGCCGAAGCCGATCCACAAATGGCTGTGCTGAAGATGCGCGATCGCGATCGAGGCGATCATCAGCAGCGCATTGCTGCCGTGGAGCGCGATCGGCGTGGCGGGGGCACCGAGCGCGAGCATCAGCCCGGCCTGCGTGGTGCCGAGCGTCACCGCGACGATGTTGAGGAACACGATCGTATCAACCGGATGAACCCGCCCGTTGGTGAGCAATGACAGGCTTTCGGCCTGATGGTGAACCTTGTGGAAATGCCAGAAGAAGGCGATGCGATGCTTCAGCCAGTGATCGAGCCAATAGGCGAACTCATAAGCGACGAACATCACGACCGTCGCGATCGTCGCCGCAGCCCACCATGGCAGCCATGCCGTGCCCGGCCCGCCGGCCAGCGCGAGCAGCGCGGCGCGCACGCGATCGGCCGAAACGATCGCCCAGCCGACCGCCAGCCCGGCGAGCAGCACGCCGCCAAGGAAATAGCCCGCATCGGCGCGGCCCGAGGCGGTGCCGAACTGGCGGCGCGGCACGACGATTCGCGCCATCACCTTGAGCGGCACGCGCCGCCGATGGCCGCGCGGCACCGCCACCAGAACGAACACGAGTAGCGACAACAGGAGTGCCGCGATCGACAGGCTGGAGCCGGGGGACAGAAATGTCCCGCCGAGTTGCCGCCCCATCGAACTGGCCACCAAGGCCACGAAATCGCTGATGTTTTCCTGCATCGCGGGCGAATTTAGCGCGGCGAATGCTAGCGTCCGGTAAATGGACGAGTAGAAGAATCAATTGACGCGCGGTGCGAAATCTCTAGGGCGGCCGACGGGCCACGCGGTCCCAACGCCGCGCGTGCTCTCTGTGAGGAGAGTTACATTGACTGATACGACGCTCGTTACCGGCGCCACCATTGCGCCTGCCAAGCCCGCCACCACGCCGGCTCGCCCCCATTTTTCATCCGGACCCTGCGCCAAGCCTCCGGGCTGGGATGCCGCGAAGCTCGCCACCGATGTGCTCGGTCGGTCGCATCGCTCGAAGCTCGGCAAGCAGCGGCTGCAATATTGCATCGATCTGATGCGCGAACTGCTGCGCCTGCCGGATACGCACCGCATCGGCATCGTTCCCGGATCGGATACCGGCGCGTTCGAAATGGCGATGTGGACGATGCTGGGCGCCCGCCCGGTGACGACGCTGGCATGGGAAAGCTTCGGTGAAGGTTGGGTCACCGATGCGGCCAAGCAACTCAAGCTCGATCCGAATGTCATCCGCGCCGATTACGGCCAGCTTCCCGATCTTTCGCAGGTCGATTTCAGCCATGACGTGCTGTTCACCTGGAATGGCACCACCAGCGGCGTGCGCGTGCCCAACGGCGACTGGATCGCCGCGAACCGCGCAGGGCTGACCTTCGCGGATGCCACCTCGGCGGTGTTCGCTTATGACCTGCCGTGGGACAAGATAGATGTCGCCACCTTCTCCTGGCAGAAGGTGCTGGGCGGCGAGGGCGCGCACGGCGTACTGATCCTTGGCCCGCGCGCGGTGGAACGGCTTGAAACCTACACGCCGGCATGGCCGCTGCCCAAGGTGTTCCGCCTTATTTCCAAGGGAAAGCTCGCCGAGGGCGTGTTCAAGGGCGAGACGATCAACACCCCGTCGATGCTGGCGGTGGAGGATGCGATCTTCGCGCTGGAATGGGCCAAGTCGGTCGGCGGCGCGGACGGGCTGATCGCGCGTTCGGATGCCAATGCCGCCGCGCTCGACCGGATCGTGGCTGAACGCGACTGGCTCGGCCATCTCGCGCCAGATGCCGCCTCGCGCTCGAAAACCAGTGTGTGCCTGACGGTGGCGGGCGCCGATGAGGCGTTCATCAAGTCGATGGCGGCGCTGCTCGAAAAGGAAGGCGCGGCGTTCGATATCGCGGGCTATCGCGATGCGCCGGCGGGCCTGCGTATCTGGTGCGGCGCGACGGTCGACACGGCCGATGTCGTGGCGCTCGGCCCATGGCTCGACTGGGCCTATGCCGAAGTGAAGGCTTCCGCCTGAATTACCCGTCATTCCCGCGAAGGCGGGAATCCATACTCACTGCCGTCAGCGATAATGGATCCCCGCCTTTGCGGGGATGACGGCGAAGTTGCAGGATATTCTCATGCCCAAAGTTCTCATCAGCGACAAAATGGACCCCAAGGCCGCGCAGATATTTCGCGAGCGCGGCGTGGAAGTGGCCGAGATCACCGGCAAGACGCCGGAGGAGTTGAAGGCGATCATCGGCCAGTATGACGGCCTCGCCATCCGTTCCTCGACCAAGGTGACGAAGGAAATCCTCGACGCCGCGACCAATCTGAAGGTGGTCGGGCGTGCGGGGATCGGGGTCGATAACGTCGATATCCCCGCCGCCAGTGCAAAGGGCGTGGTGGTGATGAACACCCCGTTCGGCAATTCGATCACCACCGCCGAACACGCCATCGCGCTGATGTTCGCGCTCGCCCGCCAGTTGCCCGAAGCCGATGCCTCCACCCAGGCCGGCAAGTGGGAGAAGAACCGCTTCATGGGCGTCGAGCTGACCAGCAAGACGCTCGGCCTGATCGGCGCGGGCAATATCGGCTCGATCGTCGCCGATCGCGCGCATGGCCTCAAGATGAAGGTCGTCGCCTATGATCCGTTCCTGACGCCCGAGCGCGCGGTGGAAATGGGCGTGGAAAAGGTGACGCTGGACGAATTGCTCGCGCGTGCCGATTTCATCACGCTGCACACCCCGCTGACCGACCAGACCCGCAACATCCTGTCGGCGGAAAATCTCGCCAAGACTAAGAAGGGCGTGCGCATCATCAACTGCGCGCGCGGCGGGCTGATCGACGAGGCGGCGCTGAAGGCGGGCCTCGATTCGGGGCATATCGGCGGCGCGGCGCTGGACGTGTTCATCACCGAGCCGGCGAAGGAAAGCCCGCTGTTCGGCACGCCGAACTTCATCTCCACCCCGCATCTGGGCGCATCGACCACCGAGGCGCAGGTCAATGTCGCGATCCAGGTGGCGGAGCAGATGGCGGATTATCTCGTCACCGGCGGCGTCACCAACGCGCTCAACATGCCGAGCCTGTCGGCGGAGGAAGCGCCCAAGCTCAAGCCCTATATGGCGCTGGCCGAAAAGCTCGGCAGCCTCGTCGGCCAGCTTTCCTATGGCGCGATCCCGCGTATCTCGATCCATGCCGAGGGCGCCGCGGCGGAGCTGAACCCCAAGCCGATCGTCTCGGCGGTGCTGGCCGGGTTCCTGCGCACGCAGACCGACACGGTGAACATGGTCAACGCGCCATTCCTCGCCCGCGAGCGCGGGATCGAGGTGCGCGAGATCCGCACCGAGCGCGAGGGCGATTACCACACACTGCTGCGCGTTTCGGTGAAGACCGACACTGGCGAACGCTCGGTCGTCGGCACCTTGTTCGGCGATGCCGCGCCGCGCCTGGTCGAGCTGTTCGGGATCAAGGTGGAGGCCGATCTTGGCGGCCATATGCTCTATGTCGTCAACGAGGATGCGCCGGGCTTCATCGGCCGCATCGGCACGCTGCTGGGCGAGGCCGGGGTCAACATCGGCACCTTCCACCTCGGGCGTCGTCAGGCGGGCGGCGAGGCGGTGCTGCTGCTCTCGGTCGATGACGAGGTGAGCGCCGATCTGCTCGCGCAGGTGAAGACGCTGCCGGGCGTGAAGACCGCGATGGGCCTCGCATTCTGAACCGGGTGGGCGGGGAAGGG
Source organism: uncultured Sphingomonas sp. (assembly GCF_937871615.1). Lineage (GTDB taxonomy): Bacteria > Pseudomonadota > Alphaproteobacteria > Sphingomonadales > Sphingomonadaceae > Sphingomonas. The sequence goes on from NZ_CALMPA010000019.1 coordinate 4,130, forward strand.
CGTTTTTCCTTCCCCGCTCGGGCCGAGCGTGTCTAAGCCCGGCCCCTCGGCACGGAAGAAAGCAGCCCTTCGACAGGCGCAGGGTGAGCGGGCGAGTGTGAGGTTGACGACACCGGCCATAACGACGAAGCGCGGGATGCAGATCAGGACAGGACTTAAGTGACCGCATTGCTCCCCGAAGGTTTCCGCGACACCTTGCCGCCGTTCGCCGATGCGGCGGCGGCGATGGAGGCGCGCGCGCTCGCGGCGGCGGCGAGCCATGGCTATGAGCGCGCCGATCCGCCGCTCGCCGAATTCGCCGACGGGCTGGGCTCCCGTCTCAAGGACGGCGGCCTGCGCAACGCGGTGCGCTTCGTCGATCCGGTGTCACAACGCACGCTGGCGATCCGGCCCGACCTCACCGCGCAGATCGCCCGCATCGCGGCGACGCGCATGGCGCATCACCCCCGCCCGGTGCGGCTGAGCTATGCCGGCCCGGTGCTCAAGCTGCGCGGCGACGCGCTCAATCCGGCGCGCGAGGTGCGGCAGATCGGCTGCGAACTGATCGGCCTCGATTCGGTGGCGGCGGCGCGCGAGGTGGTGACCGTCGCGGTCGATGCGCTGGAGGCGGCGGGGGCGACCGGCATCTCGATAGATTTCACGCTGCCCGATCTGGTCGATGCCATGGCGGCCACGCTGCCGGTGGATGATGTGGATGCGCTGCGCGAACGGCTCGACGCGAAGGATGCCGGCGGGGTCGCGGCGCTGGCGCCGGCCTATCTCCCGCTGATCGCCGCCGCCGGGCCGTTTCCGGACGCGCTGGAGCGGCTGCGCGCGTTCGATACCGGCGGCATCCTCGCGTCGCGGATCGAGGGGCTGGGCGAGATCGTCGCGTCGCTGGGGAACCGCGTGCAACTCACGCTCGATCCGACCGAGCGGCATGGCTTCGAATATCAGACCTGGCTCGGCTTCTCGCTGTTCGTACATGGCGCGGCGCGCGAAGTGGGGCGTGGCGGCACATACAGCATCATGCGCGAGGGCGGCACGGAGGAGGCGGCGACCGGCTTCTCGCTCTATGCCGATGCGCTCGCGGGCAATGGCGCGCCGGAGCGACGGCGGCTGTTCCTGCCTTGTGGCACCCCGGCGGCGACGGGCGTGGCGATGCGTGCCGCCGGCTGGGTGACGGTGGCGGCGCTGGAGCCGCGCGATACGCCCGAGGCGCAGCTCTGCACCCATATCCTGGACGGCGGCGCGGCAAAGCCGCTCGGCGGTTGACGCGTGCGTCGGGCGCGGCTAACCGCCCCGGCGAATAATTCGGAACGTCCGCACGCCGAGTCCTGTCGAAGGGCGCGCGGATAAGACCCGGCAGGGGGAGTTCTGTATTCATGGCGAACGTAGCGGTTATCGGCGCGCAATGGGGCGACGAGGGCAAGGGCAAGATCGTCGACTGGCTCGCCGAGCGCGCCGACATGGTGGTGCGCTTTCAGGGCGGCCATAACGCCGGCCACACGCTCGTCGTCGGTGAGACGACCTACAAATTATCGCTGCTCCCCTCCGGCATCGTGCGCGGCACGCCGTCCGTTATCGGCAATGGCGTGGTGCTCGATCCATGGGCGCTGCGCGACGAGATCGCGCGGCTCGGCGAACAGGGGGTGAAGGCGACGCCGGAAACGCTGCGCATCGCCGACAATTGCGCGCTGATCCTGCCATTCCACCGCGATCTGGACGCGCTGCGTGAGGATGCGAGCGGGGCGGGCAAGATCGGCACCACGCGGCGCGGCATCGGCCCGGCTTATGAGGACAAGGTTGGCCGCCGCGCGATCCGCGTGTGCGATCTGGCGCATCTCGACGATCTCGGGCCGCAGCTCGATCGCCTCACCGCGCACCATGACGCGCTGCGCGCGGGCTTCGGCGAGCCGCCGATCGACCGCGAACGGCTGCTCAATGAATTGCGCGAGATCGCGCGTTTCGTGCTGCCATTCGCCAAGCCGGTGTGGCGCGATCTGAACGAGGCGCGCGCGGCGGGGCAGCGCATCCTGTTCGAAGGCGCGCAGGGCGTGCTGCTCGATATCGACCACGGCACCTATCCGTTCGTCACCTCGTCCAACACGATCGCGGGGCAGGCGGCGGGCGGCTCCGGCATCGGGCCGAGCGGCGTTGGCTTCGTGCTGGGGATCGCCAAGGCTTATACCACGCGCGTCGGCTCCGGGCCGTTCCCGACCGAGTTGGACGACGAGACGGGCGAGCGGCTCGGCACGCGCGGGCGCGAGTTCGGCACCGTTACCGGGCGTAAGCGGCGCTGCGGCTGGTTCGACGCGGTGCTGGTGCGCCAGTCGGCGGCGGTGAGCGGCATCACCGGCATCGCGCTCACCAAGCTCGACGTGCTCGACGGGTTCGAGGAGGTGCGCATCTGCACCGGCTACAGGCTGCGCGGCGAGACGCTGGATTATTTCCCGTCGCACGCCGCCGATCAGGCGGAGGTCGAGCCGGTTTACGAGACGATCGAGGGCTGGTCGGAATCGACCGCCGGTGCGCGGAGCTGGGCCGATCTGCCGGCGCAGGCGATCAAATATATCCGCCGCGTCGAGGAACTGATCCGCTGCCCGGTCGCGCTCGTTTCGACCAGCCCGGAGCGGGAGGACACGATCCTGGTGCGCGATCCGTTCGCGGACTGATTTGCGGCAAACGAAAGCAAAGGGCCGGCGAACTCCGAGTTCACCGGCCCGTGAGGAATAGGCGTCCGTCGCCGATCAGTTATGCGGCGGCGCCTTCTGATCGGGGGTAGGCGCCGGTGCCGGCGCCGAGGTGTCGGCTGGCGGCATGGTCGACGGATCGGACGCGGGCGGCGTGGCCATCGTGTCCGTCGGCGCCGCTGCCGGATCGCTCATATTGTGGTGATGTTTCGCGCCCTTCTTCGCCTTGGCGGAGGAATTGGGCTGATCGCCCGGCGCGGATTGCGCGACGGCAACGGCGGGGAGAACAAGGGCGCCGGCGGCGATGATGTGAAGGATCTTCATGAATCTTCTCCTGGTGTTCCCTGTTGTCGGGGCAATATAGGGAGAAAATTCGTGCTGCGCGGTCAATTGAACCTGGCGATGCCACGATTCGGCCCAACAAAATCGCGCTGAAATATTGCCGAAAAGATGAAGCGTGGCGCGTCGCGGATGAAGCGATTATTAACCGCTGTTCATCTTTTCGATTCGTAATCGTCGGTCATTGACGATCCAGGGTTCACCCGCATTGAGCGCGGTGCAGCAGCGCCTGATCGGCCAGCACCAGCGCGACCATCGCCTCCACCACCGGCACGCCGCGAATGCCGACGCAAGGATCATGGCGGCCCTTGGTGGCGATCTCGCTCGCATCGCCCGCGCGGGTGATCGTCTCCACCGGGGTCAGGATCGAACTGGTCGGCTTGAACGCGACGCGCACGCGGACCGGCTGGCCCGTGGCGATCCCGCCGGCGATCCCGCCGGCATGGTTGGCGAGAAACAGCGGCTTGCCGTCAGGGCCGGGGCGCATCGCATCGGCATTCTGCTCGCCCGATAGCGCCGCTGCGGCGAAGCCGTCGCCGATCTCCACGCCCTTCACCGCGTTGATCGACATGCACGCGGCGGCAAGCTCGCTATCGAGCTTGGCGTAGAGCGGCGCGCCCCAGCCGGCGGGCACGCCGGTTGCCTCGCACGCTACCACCGCGCCGAGCGAACTGCCGCTCTTGCGCGCCGCGTCGACCTTCGCCTCCCAGCGCAGCGCGGCGGCGGCATCGGGGCAGAAGAACGCGTTGCGGTCGATCTCGGCGTCATCGAAATTGGCGGGGTCGATCGCGTCGCCGCCGATCGCCTCCACCCAGGCGCGGACGCGGACCTGCGGCACGACGAGCCGCGCCACCGCGCCCGCCGCGACCCGCGCCGCCGTTTCGCGCGCCGACGATCGCCCGCCGCCGCGATAATCGCGAAAACCGTATTTCGCGTCATAGGCATAATCGGCATGGCCGGGGCGATAGGCTTGCGCGACCTCCGAATAATCCTTCGATCGTTGATCGACATTCTCGATCATCAGGCTGATCGGCGTGCCGGTGGTGCGCCCTTCGAACGTGCCGGAGAGGATGCGCACCGCATCGGGCTCGCGCCGCTGCGTGGTGAAGCGCGACTGGCCGGGGCGGCGCTTGTCGAGCCACGGCTGGATATCCGCTTCGGAGAGCGCGATCCCCGGCGGGCACCCGTCGACCACCGCGCCCAGCGCCGGCCCGTGGCTTTCGCCCCAGGTGGTGAAACGGAAGACGCGGCCGAAGGTGTTGAAGCTCATTTACGATCCCAATCGCGCGAAAGCCGGCGCGTGGCGCGCCTCCTCGCGCACCCCGCATGGCAGCAGCCCGCCCTGCAACGGCAGCGCCATGAAATAATCGCCGGCATAAGGTGATGCGAAATTCCGCGCCACCGCCGCATCATAGCCGAAGCGACCATAATATTCAGGCTCGCCGAGCACGAAGCTCAGCACCACGCCCTCCGCCTCCAGCCGATCGTGCCCGGCGCGGACCAGCGCCTCGGCCACGCCCTGCCGCCGCCACGCGGGCGCCACCGCGAGCGGGGCGAGCGCCACCGAAGGCACCGCCTTGCCGCCGACGCCCACGTCCATCCGGCTGAACGCGATCATCCCAACAAACGCATCCTGATCCTCATCCTGCGCAACGAGCGTCAGCACCATATCGCCTTCGATGCACAGATCGCGCACCAAAGTGGCCTCGTCCGGCGCGGGGAAGCTCGCGCGCAGCAGCGCGTCGATCGCGGCGACATCCTCGGCGCGGGCGGGGCGGACGGTGATGGTCATGGATCAGGCCAGCGCGATATCCGGCGCGTCCTCGGCCTTCATGCCGATCACGTTATAGCCGGCGTCGACGTGATGAATCTCGCCCGTCACCCCGCTCGCCAGATCGGAAAGCATATAAAGCCCGGCGCCGCCGACATCCTCGATCGTCACGGTGCGGCGCATCGGCGAATTCAGCTCGTTCCATTTCAGGATATAGTTGAAATCGCCGATCCCGCGCGCCGCGAGCGTCTGGATCGGCCCGGCGGAAATGGCGTTGACGCGGATATTCTCCGGCCCGAGATCGACCGCGAGATATTTCACGCTGGTTTCGAGCGCCGCCTTCGCCACGCCCATCACGTTATAATGCGGGATGACCTTTTCCGCGCCATAATAAGTGAGCGTCAGGATGGAGCCGCCGTTCGGCATCATCGCGCGCGCGCGCTTGGCGACGGCGACCAGCGAATAGGCGGAGATGTTCATCGTCATCAGGAAATTGTCGAGCGTCGTATCGTAATAACGCCCGCGAAGCTGCGACTTGTCCGAAAAGCCGATCGCGTGGACGACGAAATCAATCGTCGGCCAATCCTGCGCCAGCGCGGCGAAGGTGGCGTCAAGCGCATTCATGTCGCCCACGTCGCAATCGAACAGGCGCGCGATGCCAAGCTGCTCCGCCAGCGGGCGGACGCGCTTCGCCATCGCTTCGCCCTGATAGCTGAAGGCCAGTTCCGCCCCGGCTTCGCTCAGCTTCTTCGCAATTCCCCACGCCAGCGACTTGTCGTTCGCAAGCCCCATGATGAGCCCGCGCTTGCCTGCCATCAATCCGGTCACGGTCCCGCCTTTTCCTTTAATTCCGTTTGGGCACCCTCTAACCCCGTTTCCGGCGGTTCCGCCAGTGCCGCGTTCAGATGCGCGCCGAATACCAGCCCAAGCCCGATCAGATAGAAGAATAGCAACGTCACCACCACACCCGCGAGGCTGCCGTAGGTCAGGCTGTATCCGCCAAGCTGCGCCAGCACGAGCGGCAGCCCCGCGGTCATCCCGATCCACCAGATGGTGGTGAACAGCGCGCCGGGCCATTTGCGGCTGCCCGAATAGCGATATTTCGACGGGGTGACGAAATAGAACAGCATGAACAGCGCGCCGAACATCACCACGGCGGGGATCGCGCGGCTGATCCCGATCCAGCCCGCGACATCCTGTGCCCAGGGGATCAGGCGATAGATGAATTGCTCGGCGGCGGTGAGCAGGCCCTGCACCAGAAACGAGATGAGCGCGAGGACGACGGAAAGGACGATCCCCAGCGACAACCCCAGCCGCGCCCGCCAGAGCGGCTGGGTGCTTTGCGTGCCATAGGCCTGGCGGAAAATCTCGCGGATCGTCTCGACGAAGCTGCCGACCGTCCACAGCCCGACGAGCGCGCCGAGCCACAGCAACGATCCGGTGCGCGCGGTCAGCACATCATGGATCGGGGTGCGCAGGATATCCGCGACGTTCGGAGGCAGGACATGAAGGAACGAGGCCACCGCCATCTGGATGCGATCGTTCGCATCGAGCACGGACAATATCGCCGCCGCGACGATGAAGAACGGAAACACCGCCATCAGCGCGAGATAGGCAAGGTTGCCGGCGTGCATGAAGCCGACCGTGTAAACCCCGGCGCCCGCGCGTTTCAGCACTTCGAACAGATAGCCGCCGGGCGAAAGCTGCGCGAGCTGGTGGTCGAAGCGCGCGCGCGCCGTGCCGCGGCGCCCCGCGCGATCTTCCGGTGTCAGCGCGTTCGCGGCTTCGTCCAAACCTTCCCCCCTTTTTGCCTCGCCGGGATCAGACTCCCATCGCCGCACGCGGGTTCCCGCCGCCCGCCCAGCCGCTCACGAACTGCTGAAGCGCCGCATCGCCGGCGGGCACGTCCACCATCAGCGTGACGAGCTGATCCCCGCGCTCGCCACCCTTTTTGTGGAAGCCCTTGCCCTTCAGCCGCAGCACCTTGCCGGAGGATGAGCCGGCGGGGATCTTCAGCATCACCGGCTTCTCGACGGTCGGCACCTTCACCGGGCCGCCGTTCACCGCCTCGCCAAGCGTGACGGGCAGATCGAGCCGCACATCGTCCCCATCGCGGGTGAAGAAGCGATGTGGCGTCACCTCGATCGTGACGATCGCATCGCCCGCGCCGCCGGGGCCGGCCTCGCCCTTGCCGGAAAGGCGCATCTGCGTGCCGTCCTCGACACCGGCGGGGAGCTTGAGGTCGATCGTCTTGCCGTCGCCGAGCGTGATGCGCTGCGGCTCCAGCGCGGCGGCATCGACGAACGGCACGCGCAGCCGATAGGCGATATTGGCGCCCTTGGCGGGCGGCTGTCGCCGTCCGAAGCCGCTGGCGAACCCGCCGCCGCCGCGCCCGCCGAACAATCCTTCGAAGATGTCGGACATATCGGCGCCCTCGCCGCCGAAATCGAAGCCCTGCGAGCGAAACCCGCCCGCGCCACCGCCGCCGCGCCCGCCGCCGAAGCCCGCGCCGAACGGGGAGGTGGGGTTGCCGTCCGCGTCGATCTCGCCGCGATCGAAGCGCGCGCGCTTTTCCTTGTCGGTCAGCAGATCATAGGCGCTGGTGACCTGGCTGAAGCGTTCAGCGGCCTTGGGATTGTCCTTGTTGCGATCGGGATGCAGCTCTTTTGCGAGCTTGCGATACGCCTTCTTGATGTCCGCTTCGGATGCGCCGCGCGCGACCCCCAGCGTCGAATATGGATCGGCCATCGATTCCCCGTTGGTGTGTTACCCGGCTATGTGGGACGTGCGAGGTGCGAGCGCAATGAGGAACGGTCGGTGCGGTCAATCCGTGCTCCCCTCCCTGGAAGGGAGGGGTTGGGGGAGGGTAGGCCCGAGGGTTTCCGCAACGACCGCCACGATGGCTTCCGCGACGCCATCCGGATTCTCCCGCACGTCACTGTTCCAGTAGCGCAGGACGCGCCATCCGAGCCGTTCGAGGAACGCGGTCCGCCGCGCATCATATTCGGCGTTGGCGACATGCTGGCTGCCGTCGATCTCGACCGCGATCCTCGCGCGGCGGCAAGCAAGATCGAGAATATAGGGGCCGACTGGAAGCTGGCGGGTGAAGCGCGGGCGAAAGTGACGCAGCCGTTGCCACAGCGCGCGTTCACCTGCGGTGGCGTTGCGCCGGAGGTCGCGGGCGTTGGTGGTCAGGGCGGGCGCGATCCGGGGCATGGCGCGAGGCTGACGGATCGCGATGCGAAGGGCAACCCGCCCCCGGCCCCTCCCTTTCAGGGAGGGGAGAAGGCCTCACAGCTTGCCGAACACCGCCTCGAACCCCGCGCGATCGCCGGCGGCGAGAAAGCGCGCCTGCTCGATCCAGCGATCGCGGTTCATGCGGCCGGTGAACGGCCCGAGCCGCGCGTCGAGCGCCTCGGCCTGCGCGGCATCGAGCGCGGCGAGCTGGCCGACCGTGGTGAAGCCGAGTTCCGCCAGCCGCTCGGCGAGCTTCGGGCCAAGCCCCTTGAGCTGGGTGATCGGGCCGTCGCCCGGCGGCGGCCCTTCGGGCACCGGCGGCGCGGGCGGTGCAGGTGCGGGCGCCGCTACGACCGCTTCGGCTGCCGGAGACGCTTCCAGCGGGGCGGCGGCGGCGATCGGCTCATCGGCGAAGGGCGCGGGATCGCTCGATGGTTCTTCGATCGCCGGCCCATCGGCGATCGGCTCCACGATCACCGGCGGCTCGGGCGCGAGCGGCGGCGGTGGCGGGGCGACCGGCAGCGGGGGAGCGGGCGCGGCTGTGGGAGTGGCGGCGCGATTGCGCGCGGCGGCCTTGCGGTCCTGCTCGGCGACCAACTCCTCGATCCGCTCCGCGGCGACGCGCTGGCGCTTGAGGTGCGCGCCCCACAGGATGCCGATGACCGTCAGCACCGCGACCACGGCGATCAATGCCAGTGCGATCGTCGTCAATGTGCCGGTATCCATCACGCTAAGGCCCATATCCTGCTTTGGTGTCCGATGCGAAGCCTTAGCCGGCCCGCCGCGCCTGTCCAGCGATCAGATCGCGCGCCAGCCGATGTCGCGCCGGCAAAAGCCGTCGGGAAAGTCGATCGCGTCGACCGCGCGATAGGCGATGTCCTGCGCGGTCCGCACGTCCGCGCCGCTGGCGGTGACGGTGAGCACGCGCCCGCCGCTGGCGACGAGCTGGCCGTCCACTTCCTTCGTCCCGGCCTGGAATACCACCGCGCCGGCCGCCTCCGCCGCGCCGATCCCGGCGATCGCGCCACCGGCTTTCGGCGTGCTCGGATAGCCTTGCGCCGCCATCACCACCGTCAGCGCGATATCGGGCGAGAAAGCGGGTTCGGGCTGATCGGCGAGCCGGCCTTCCGCCACGGCGAGCAGCAGTTCGGCCAGATCGCCGGTGAAGCGCGCCATCAATACCTGGCATTCGGGATCGCCGAAGCGGACGTTATATTCGATCAGCTTCGGCCCGTCCGCCGTCAGCATCAGCCCGGCATAGAGCACGCCGACATAGGGCGTGCCGGCATCGGCCAGCGCGTCGATCGTCGGGCGGACGATCTCGCCGAGCGCGCGCGCCTCCAATTCCGGCGTCAGCACCGCCGCCGGGCTGTAGGCGCCCATGCCGCCGGTGTTCGGCCCGGTATCGCCATCGCCGACGCGCTTGTGATCCTGCGCCGAGCCGAACGATGCGGTGGCGGCGCCATCGGATAGCACGAACAGGCTGACCTCGGGGCCTTCGAGCATCTCCTCGATCACCGCTTCCGCCGGGCCATCGGCGAACAGCGCCTCGATCGCGGCTTCGGCCTCGGCGCGGCTGGTGGCGACGGTCACGCCCTTGCCGGCGGCGAGGCCATCGGCCTTGATGACGCATTTCTCGCCGAAATCGTCGAGCGTGGCGAGCGCGCCATCCCTGCTCGTCACGCGGAAATAACGCGCGGTGGGGATGCCGACGCGCGCGCACAGATCCTTGGTGAAGCCCTTCGAGCCTTCAAGCTGCGCCGCCGCGCGACCGGGGCCGAAAACGGGCACGCCGATCGCGCGGATATTGTCGGCCAGCCCGTCCACCAGCGGCGCCTCCGGGCCGATCACCACCAGCCCGATTCGCTCGCGGCGGCAGAAATCAATCACCGCGCGATGATCGGCCACATTGAGCGCGGGGATCGTCGCATGTTGCGCGATGCCGGGGTTGCCGGGCGCGGCGAACAGGGTATCGAGCATCGGAGATTGCGCCAGCTTCCATGCCAGCGCATGTTCACGCCCGCCCGAGCCAACCAGTAGAATATTCAATGTCCGATCCTTTTCTTGATCCGCCGGGCCGGCTGGTAGCCGAGCCTGCCCCCGGCAGCAACGCGCCCGCGCTGTCGGTCGGCGAACTGTCGCAGCGGCTGAAGCGCGTGGTGGAGGGCGAATTCGGCCACGTCCGGCTGCGCGGCGAGATTTCCGGCTATAAGCGCGTCGCCTCGGGCCACGCCTATCTCGCGCTCAAGGACGAGGTGGCGGTGATCGACGGGGTGATCTGGAAAGGGCAGGTCGCCAATCTCGCCTTCCGCCCGGAGGACGGGATCGAGGTGATCGCCACCGGGCGGCTGACCACCTATCCGGGGCGCTCCAAATATCAGATCATCATCGAGCGGATGGAGCTGGCCGGCGCGGGCGCGCTGATGGCGCTGCTCGAAAAGCGTCGCGCCGCGCTGGCGGCGGAGGGGCTGTTCGATGCGAGCCGCAAGCGCCCACTGCCGTTCCTGCCGCGCAGGATCGGCGTCGTCACCTCGCCCACGGGCGCGGTGATCCGCGATATCCTGCACCGGCTGGAGGATCGCTGCCCGAGCCACGTCCTTGTCTGGCCGGTCAAGGTGCAGGGCGAGGGCGCCGCGAACGAGGTCGCCGCGGCGGTGCGCGGCTTCAACGCGCTGCCCGAGGAACTGCGCCCGGATCTTGTCATCGTCGCGCGCGGCGGCGGCTCGATCGAGGATCTGTGGGCGTTCAACGAGGAAGCGGTGGTGCGCGCGGTCGCCGCGTCGGCGATTCCGACGATCTCGGCGGTCGGGCACGAAACCGATACCACCTTGTGCGATCACGCCGCCGATCTGCGCGCGCCCACGCCCACCGCCGCCGCCGAACTGGCGGTGCCGGTGCTCGCGGATATCCGCCTGACCGTTGCCGCTCACGCCCAGCGCGCCGAGCGGTGCGCGCGCCGCTATGTCGAGCGCGGGCGCGAGCGGCTGGAGGCGCAGGCGCGGCTGATGCCGACGCGCGATCGGCTGCTCGGCCCGCAGCG
>NZ_CALMPA010000020.1 GCF_937871615.1 uncultured Sphingomonas sp.
AGTCGATCCGGGGCGCATCCTTCGCGGAGAAGGGGCAGCTCTTGCGGCGGCGGAAAAACGGACGGGCCATTATGCGAGCTCCTCCTCACGGTCGCGACGCGGACGTTCGCCGCCACGCTCGCCACGCTCGGCGCGACGCTCACGATCGCGCTCCTGCTTGCGCATCATCACCGACGGGCCGGCCTCGTGGCCGTCGACCTTGATGGTCATGTAGCGGATGATGTCTTCGTTGATCTGGCTCTGGCGCTCCAGCTCGGCGACGGTATCGCCGGGGGCGTCGATTTCGAGCATCACGTAATGCGCCTTGCGGTTCTTCGCGATGCGATAGGCAAGGCTGCGCAGCCCCCAGGTCTCGGTCTTCACGACCTTGCCGTTATGGGCTTCGACGATTTTCGTGGCGGATTCCGCCAGCGCGTCCACCTGCGCCTGTGCCAAATCCTGGCGCGCAAGGAACACGTGCTCGTAAAGAGCCATGTGCTTTCCTTCGTTGGCCGATCGCTGACATGGCCCCATGCCATGCCCCTCCGGCTGTCGTCTCAAACAACTCGCGAGCGACGGATCGCTCCATCGCCGTGAGAGGCGTGTCCCTTAGCGGAAACGCGCGGAAACGCAAGCACGGCGCTGTTTAAACAGAATCTCCACCGCTTCGTTATTAGCCGTGCCGCATGACAGAATCGGATTCCCGGATTTCCTGGCGATGGCTGGCGCTGCTGATCGGCGCGGCGGCGCTGGCGCTGTGGGTCGGCTGGATCGGCTTTATCGCATCGGACGATTCGCTTTATTATGCCGGCGCGCAGGCGTGGCTGACGCATCCGCCCGCCGCCGGGGCGGATCACTGGTCGACGCGTTTTCCGCTGATCCTGACGTTTGCGGGCGTGATCGCGGTGATGGGCCGCGGCTATGCCGCCTTCGCGGTGACGGCGGTGCTGTTCTACGTGCTGCTGGTGGTGCTGGTGGGGTTTTTCGCGCGCGGTGTCGGCGGGCGGCGGGCAGGGTGGATCGCCGCGCTGCTGACGGCGACGCTGCCGGTGATCGTTGCCCGCGCCTCCACCGTCAGCGTCGATCTGATCGAGGCATCGGCGCTGATCGCCGGGGCGATGCTGCTCGCGGGCGCGCGGGACGATCACGCGGGGCTGTGGCGGGGCGGTGGCGCGGGGCTGTGTTTCGGGATCGCGATCCTGTGCCGCGAAACGAGCGTGCTGGCGCTGGCCGCTTTCGTGCCGATGTTCGCGATCGGGCGCCCGGTGCCGCGACGCGTGCTTTTCGCGGCGGGCGTGGGGCTGGCGCTGGCGCTGGGGGCGGAGACGCTGTTCCAATATGCGATGACGGGCGATCCGCTGCGCCGCTATTCCATCGCCTTCCACCACGACGAGCATATCGACCGTGCCGCCAATATGGAGGGCAATTTCCTGCTGTGGCCGCCGATTGATCCGCTGCTCGTGCTGCTCATCAATGACGATTTCGGGCTGTTGTTCTGGCTGGCCGGGCTGGCGCTTGCGCTTGGGGTGACGCGCGGGCTGGGGGAAACGCAGTGGCGGCGACTCACGATCCTCGCGGCGATGGCGGGCACAAGCTTCGTGCTGGTCGCGGTGCTTTACACCAAGCTGGTGCTCAATCCGCGTTACTTCACGCTTGCGGCGATCGTGGCGGTGGTGGTGCTGGCGCTGTGGCTCGATCGCCTTGCGGGGAGATGGCGTGCGCTGCTGCTCGCCGCGATCATCGGCGGCAACCTTGTGCTGATGAGCGTGGGCAATATGCATCCGCGATGGGAAATGGAGGCGCTGGTCGATGCCGCGCGCCGCCACCCGCGCGAAATCGTGGCGGGCGATCCGCATGACGTGCGCCGCGCGCGAATCCCGATGGCGTTCGCGCGCCTCGACAACCTGCGTTATGCGCCCGCCGCGCCCGGCGGCCTGATCGTGGCGCCGGCGGAGGCAATGCCGCCGGGCGTGATCGTCGCGCGCTATCCCTCGTCGCCGACGCGGCTTGGGGCTGCGCTCCGCGCGCTCGGGCTGGAAGCATTCGTTCCGCACGCGATCGCGCGGCGCATGTTCGCGCCCAGCCCGGAAATGGTGCTGATCCGCACGCACGGTTGACCCCGCGCCGCTCCCGCGCCTACCCCGCGCGCTTCGATCAAGGAGGGCATCATGCGCGCGTTCATCTTTCCAGGGCAGGGGAGCCAGTCTGTCGGCATGGGCAAGGCGCTGGCCGAGGCGAGCGTTCATGCGCGCGAGGTGTTCGAGGAAGTCGACGATGCGCTCGGCCAGAAGTTGTTTCAGTTGATGATCGACGGGCCGGCGGAGGATCTGACGCTCACCGAAAACGCCCAGCCCGCGATCATGGCAAACGCTATCGCCACGCTGCGGGTGCTGGAGCGCGAGGGCAATGTCGCGCTGGCCGCCAAGGCCGATTTCGTCGCGGGGCATTCGCTCGGCGAATATAGCGCGCTGTGCGCAGGCGGCACGTTCGATCTTGCCACCACGGCGCGGCTGCTCAAGCTGCGCGGGCAGGCGATGCAGGCCGCCGTGCCGGTGGGCGAGGGCGCGATGGCCGCTTTGCTCGGCGCCGATCTCGAAAAGGCGCAGGCGATCGCCGCCGCCGCCGCGGACGGGCAGGTCTGCACCGTCGCCAACGATAACGATCCGTCGCAGGTGGTCATCAGCGGCCACAAGGAGGCGATCGACCGCGCGATCGGGCTTGCAAAGGATCACGGCGCGAAGCGTGCGCTGCTGCTCCCCGTCTCCGCGCCGTTCCACTGCCCGCTGATGCAGCCCGCCGCCGATGCGATGGAAAAGGCGCTGGGCGAGGCGCGCCTCGCCGCGCCGCTCGTGCCGCTTTATTGCAACGTCGATGCGGCGCCCGTCGTCGAAGCGGATATCATCCGCACCGGGCTGGTGCGGCAGGTGACCGGCATGGTGCGCTGGCGCGAATCGGTGCTGGCGATGCAGGAAGCAGGCGTCGACACCTTCGTGGAATTCGGCGGCAAGGTGCTCGCCCCGATGGTGAAGCGCATCGCGCCCGATGCCAATGCCACCAGCATCGTGACGATGGACGACATCGAAGCACTGCTGAAGACGCTGTGATTTAAATCGCGGTTCCGGCCCGCTTCCCCACCCGGCCTCCCATCGGCATCATGATTGGGAGGCCGGGTGGGGGAGCGGGCCGGAGCCGCCTCCGACAATCAGGAGACCCATATGTTCGATCTCACAGGCATGACCGCGCTGGTCACCGGCGCTTCGGGCGGGATTGGTTCGGCCATCGCGCAGGCACTGGCGGCGCAGGGCGCGCGGCTGGCCGTTTCCGGCTCCAACGCGGAAAAGCTCACCGCTTTTCGCGATAGCCTGGGTGGCGATCACGTCGCGGTGCCGGCCAACCTTTCCGATCCGGCGGCGGTCGATGCGCTGGTTCCGGCGGCGGTCGAGGCGCTTGGCGGGCGACTGGATATCCTCGTCAACAATGCCGGCATCACGCGCGACAATCTCGCGATGCGGATGAAGGATGACGAGTGGCAGCAGGTCATCTCGGTCAACCTCGAAGCCGCCTTCCGACTGATTCGCGCGGCCGCGAAGCCGATGATGAAGCAGCGGTTCGGCCGCGTGATTTCGATTACCTCGGTCGTCGGGCAAACGGGAAATCCGGGGCAGGCTAATTATGCCGCGTCGAAGGCGGGCCTCGTCGGCATGTCCAAGGCGCTGGCGCAGGAACTCGCCAGTCGCAACATCACGGTGAACTGCGTGGCGCCGGGATTCATCCGATCGGCGATGACCGATGTGCTGCCGGAAGCGCAGAAAACCGCGCTTCTCGGAAAAATTCCCGCCGGTGATCTTGGAACAGGGGAAGACATTGGCGCAGCCGTCGTCTATCTGGCGTCAAAGGAAGCGGGTTATGTCACCGGCCAGACGCTGCATGTGAACGGCGGCATGGCTATGGTGTAGTTTCACGGCGCCGGCCCGCTCCCTCACCCGGCCTCCCAGGCATGATACTGATGGGAGGCCGGGTGGGGGAGCGGGCCGGCGCCGCGCAGAAATGAACACCCCGCTTGCCACGAACCGCTAGCCGTTCTAGCTGCGTTCAGGAACCAATAACCCCCAACGATATGAGGGCACGAGAATGAGCGAGACCGCCGACCGCGTGAAGAAGATCGTCGTCGAGCATCTCGGCGTCGAAGCCGACAAGGTGACCGAAGATGCCAGCTTCATTGACGATCTCGGCGCCGACAGTCTCGACATCGTCGAACTGGTGATGGCGTTCGAGGAAGAATTCGGTGTTGAGATCCCCGATGACGCCGCCGAGAAGATCACGACCGTGAAGGACGCGATCAGCTATATCGACGAACATAAGGGCTGATTTCTCAGACCCGACTGTCCTCACCGCCCTGAGCTTGTCGAAGGGCTGCCCTTCACCGGCAACGGGAAGCTGGCAGGACAGGGTTTCGACAGGCTCAGCCCCCAATGGGCTGGGCCTGTTGTCATTTTTCGGAGAGTTGCAATGCGTCGCGTCGTCGTCACAGGTCTTGGCCTCGTCACTCCGCTTGGCGCCGATGTCGAAACGGCATGGGCCAATATCATCGCCGCCCGTTCGGGCGCCGGCCCGATCACCCGTTTTGATGCGTCGGATCAGAAATGCCGCATCGCCTGCGAGGTGAAGCCGGCCGATCACGAATATGGCTTCGATCCGTCGAAGCGCGTCGATCACAAGATCCAGCGGCAGGTCGATCCGTTCATCGTGTTCGGTATCGACGCCGCCGGGCAGGCGCTGGAAGACGCCGGGCTGACCGAGATGAGCGAAGCGGAGCGGCTGCGCGCCGGCTGCTCGATCGGTGCGGGTATCGGCGGTCTGCCGGGCATCGCCAGCGAATCGATCGTGCTCCACGAAAAGGGGCCGGGCCGGGTTTCGCCGCATTTCGTCCACGGGCGGCTCATCAACCTGATCTCGGGGCAGGTCTCGATCAAATACGGGCTGATGGGGCCGAATCACGCGGTGGTCACCGCTTGCTCCACCGGCGCGCACTCGATCGGGGATGCCGCGCGGATGATCGCGATGGACGATGCCGATGTGATGCTGGCGGGCGGCGCGGAAGGCGCGATCTGCCCGCTCGGCATCGCCGGCTTCGCGCAGGCGCGCGCACTCTCCACCAATTTCAACGATGCGCCGGAAAAGGCCAGCCGCCCCTATGATCGGGACCGCGACGGTTTCGTGATGGGTGAGGGCGCCGGTGTCGTCGTGCTTGAGGAATATGAGCGGGCGAAGGCGCGCGGCGCGAAAATCTATGCCGAGGTGATCGGTTACGGCCTGTCGGGCGATGCCTATCACGTCACCGCGCCGCACCCGGAAGGATCGGGCGCGTTCCGCTCGATGGAAATGGCGATGCGCAAGAGCGGCCTTTCGCTCTCCGATATCGACTATATCAACGCGCACGGCACCTCGACCCCGCTTGGCGACGAACTGGAACTGGGCGCGGTGCGGCGGCTGTTCGGCGATGCGCTCGGCGGCCTGTCCATGTCCTCCACCAAATCGGCCATCGGGCACCTGCTGGGCGGCGCCGGCGCGGTCGAATCGATCTTCTGCATCCTCGCGCTGCGTGACCAGATCGTGCCGCCGACGCTGAACCTCGACAATCCGAGCGAGAATTGCGTTGGCGTGGACCTTGTCCCGCACGTCGCGAAGAAGCGGCAGGTGCGCGCGGTGCTGAACAATTCGTTCGGCTTCGGCGGCACCAATGCTTCGCTGGTGATGAAGGCAGTCTGAGATCGAGACCCCCCGCGCCGCCTCGGTGGCGCGGGCATAGGAATATCCATGCGCAAGCTCGGTTGCCTCGGAATGTTGCTCGGCCTGCTGGGCATCGCCGCGCTTGCGTGGCTTGCGCATGACTGGGCCGGCGCCGGCCCCGCCGCCAGCCCGGTGGCGGTGATCGTGCCGGAGGGCGCATCGCTCTCCCGCGCCGCCACCGAACTCCAGAGAGCCGGCGCGATCCGATCGGCGACGCGCTTTCGCGGCTATGCCCGCCTGTTCGGGAACGGTCAGCCGATCAAGGCCGGGGAATATGCCATTCCCGCGCACGCCAGCGCATCCGAGGTGCTGGCGCTGATGCAGGAAGGCAAGGTCCGCCAGCGGCTGATCGCGGTGCCGGAAGGCTACCCTTCGATCCTTGTTCATCAGGCGCTGATGGAAGCGGACGGGCTGATCGGCGACGTGCCCGTCCCCGCGGAAGGCTCGATCCTGCCTGACAGCTATGCCTATCAGGCAGGCGATACGCGCGCAGCCGTGGTGGCGCGGATGCAGAAGGCGATGCGGGATTATCTGGCCGCCGCGTGGAAGCGGCGTAAGCCGGGGATCGCGGTGACCACGCCGGAACAGGCGATCATCCTTGCCTCGATCGTCGAGAAGGAAACCGGCAAGCCGAGCGAGCGGCGGGAGGTGGCGGCGGTCTATTCCAATCGTCTGAAGCGGGGGATGCCGCTCCAGGCCGACCCCACGGTGATTTATCCGATCACCAGGGGCAAGCCGCTTGGCCGCCGCATCCTGCAATCCGAACTGCGCGCGAAGAACGGGTATAACACTTATGCCGAAGCCGGTTTGCCGGCTGGCCCGATCGCCAATCCGGGCCGCGCCTCGATCGACGCGGTGCTCGATCCGGCGCAGACCGCGGCGCTATATTTCGTGGCGGACGGCACGGGTGGGCACGTGTTCGCCAACACGCTCGACCAGCACAATGCCAATGTGAAGAAATGGTATGCCATCCGCCGGGCGCGGGGGGAGATGTAGGCGAAGGCGTTATCCGTGGCCGCGGATCGCCTTCACCAATTCCGCTTTCGACATGCTTGATCGACCGGCGATCCCGATCTTTCGCGCTTCGCGATAGAGATCGTCTTTCGACCGCGCTTCCAGCTTCTGCCCGCGTGGATGCAATGTTCCGGCGGCATGGGCGTTGGCGATGCGCGCGGCCTTCTCCGCCGAATCGCCCTGCTTGCGCAGCGCCTCGTAAAGCTTGTCGTCCTTGATCTGCGGACCGTGATCGCGCGCCATGCCGGCCTCCTTCGATTCGCGATGAAAACGGGCCATGGCGACAATTGCTCCGGAACCGACCGTGACAAATCGGAGACAGCCACTATATGCGGCCAAGCACGACGCGAGCCCCCGGAATGCTGACCACAAATCCCTTCGACGACGACCATCTGCACGAGGAGTGCGGCATCTTCGGGGTGTCCGGCGCTGACAGCGCCGCGGCCCTGGTGGCGCTGGGCCTTCACGCATTGCAACATCGCGGGCAGGAGGCGGCGGGAATCACCGCCTTCGATGGAGCGCAATTCCGCACCCATCGCGCGATGGGCCATGTCGCGGGCAATTTCGACAGCGACAGCGTGATTCGCGCGCTCGGCGGTTCGGTCGCCTGTGGGCATGTCCGCTATTCGACGACTGGCGAGACGGCGCTGCGCAATGTCCAGCCGCTCTATGCCGATCTCGCCACCGGCGGGTTCGCGATCGCGCATAACGGCAATATTTCCAATGCGATGCGGCTGCGACGCGAACTGGTGCGGCGTGGTTCGATCTTCCAGTCGACCAGCGACACCGAAACGATCATCCATCTGGTCGCGACTTCCAGCTACCGCTCGCTGCTCGATCGTTTCATTGATGCGCTGAAGCAGGTTGAAGGCGCCTATTCGCTGATCGTGATGACGCCCGAAGGGATGATCGCGTGCCGCGATCCGCTGGGCATCCGGCCGCTGGTGATGGGCAAGCTCGGCGATGCGATCATCTTCGCCTCGGAAACCGTGGCGCTGGATGTGGTTGGCGCGGAGTTCGTCCGCTCGGTGGAGCCGGGCGAACTGGTGATTGTGCAGGGCACCGAAATGCGCTCGATCCACCCGTTCGCGAAGGCGGCGGCGCGACCGTGCATTTTCGAATGGGTCTATTTCTCCCGCCCGGATTCGATCGTCGGCGATCATTCGGTCTATTCGGTGCGCAAGGCGATCGGCGCGCAACTCGCGATCGAATCGCCGGTGGAGGCTGATCTGGTGATCCCCGTGCCGGATTCGGGCGTGCCCGCCGCGATCGGCTATGCACAGGAATCGAACATCCCGTTCGAACTGGGCATCATCCGTTCGCATTATGTTGGCCGCACCTTCATCCAGCCGGGCGACAAGGTGCGTCACCTTGGCGTGAAGCTGAAGCACAATGCCAATCGCGCGTTGATCGCCGGCAAGCGGGTGGTGCTGATCGACGATTCGATCGTGCGCGGCACCACCAGCGTGAAGATCGTGCAGATGATGCGCGAAGCCGGTGCGACCGAGGTGCATATGCGCATCGCCAGCCCGCCGACCAAGCATAGCTGCTTCTACGGCGTCGATACGCCGGAGCGCGAAAAGCTGCTCGCCGCCAAGCTCGATCTCGCGAAGATGACCGAATATATCGGCGCGGATTCGCTTGGCTTCGTCTCGATCGACGGGCTGTACAAGGCGCTGGGCGAACGCGACCGCACCCAGGAGCGTCCGCAATATTGCGATGCCTGCTTCACCGGCGATTATCCCACCGTGCTGACCGATCATGACGAGCTGGCGGAGGTCGATCAATTCGCCCTGCTCGAAGAACGCGTCGCCTGAACCCGAGCCTGATATGACCAAGCAGAACAAGCCGCTCGCGGGGAAGCTCGCGCTCGTTACCGGCGCCTCGCGCGGCATTGGCGCGGCCACCGCCGTGGCACTTGCCGCGCAGGGCGCGCATGTGGTGATTACCGCGCGTTCCGCGAAGGAACTGGAGGCGATCGAGCAGCAGATTTTCGATGCGGGCGGATCGGCGACGATCGCGCCGCTCGACCTGACGGAGACTGATGCGATCGCCCGGCTGGCAGCGGCTGTGGGCGAACGCTGGAAGGCGCTTGACGTGCTGGTGCTCAACGCCGGGATGCTCGGCACGCTGGCGGCGGTGCCGGCGATCGACGCCAAGGAACTGGCGGCGGTGCTGACGCTCAACGTTTCCGCACAGGTGGCGTTGATTCAGGCGTTCGATCCGATGCTGAAGCAATCGGACGCGGGCAGGCTGATCGCGATCACCTCATCCGTCGGGCGCAAGCCGCGCGCCTATTGGGGCGCTTACGGCGCATCCAAAGCGGCGATGGATACGCTCATCACCGCTTATGGCGACGAAGTGGGCGAGATCAGCCGCATCCGCACCGCGATCGTCGATCCCGGCGCGACACGAACGGTGATGCGCGCGCGCGCTTATCCCGGCGAAGACCCCGCTTCGGTGAAAGAGCCGGGCGTGGTTGCCGCGCGCATCGTCGCGCTGGCGCTCGATGGCTTCGAGAACAATCATTTCGAGCGCGTCGAAGGCTGATCCGGGGCGGATCGCCGTGAACGCGCGCTGGGTGATTGGCGGCGCGCGCGGCACACGCTAACGCCAGCGTGATGCTATTTCCTCCTGATACCTTTCCGCGGATCATCGTGAAGATCGGATCGGCGCTGCTCGTCGATGCCGAAGGCGGGGTGCGCCGCGCCTGGCTGGAGGGGATCGCGGCGGATATCGCGGCGCGGGCGCGGGCCGGACAACAGGTCGCCGTTGTGTCGTCCGGCGCGATCGCGCTTGGTGCGCGGCGGCTTGGGCTTGCCAAGGGCGGGCGCGCGAGCCTGGAGGATGCGCAGGCGGCGGCGGCGACCGGCCAGATCGCGCTCGGCCACACCTGGGCCGAGGTGCTCGGCGGGGAGGGGCTGACCGCGGCCCAGATCCTCGTGACGCTCGACGATCTTGAGGATCGGCGGCGTTATCTCAACGCCTCAGCGACGCTCGGGCGGCTGCTCCAGCTTGGCGTGGTGCCCGTCATCAACGAGAATGACAGCGTGGCGACGGCGGAAATCCGCTTCGGGGACAATGATCGGCTCGCCGCGCGTGTGGCGCAGGCAGCGGGCGCGCAGGGCGTGGTGCTGCTTTCCGACATCGACGGGCTTTATGATCGCAACCCGGCGCAACCCGGCGCGCGGCATATCGCGCGGATCGAGCGGATCGACGCGAAGATCGCGGCAATGGCGGACACCGGCTCCGCATCCGGCATGGGCTCTGGCGGCATGGTGTCAAAGATCGAGGCGGCGCGGATCGCGGGCGGCGCGGGCGTCGCGCTCGCGATCACTTCGGGACGGATCGAGCGCCCTTTGTCGACCGATGCGCGGCATACGATCTTCGTGCCCGTGAAACGCGCGCGGGCGCGCAAGGCGTGGCTCGCCGGGCGACTGACGGCGAAGGGCGTCATCGCGGTGGATGCCGGCGCGGTGAAGGCGCTGGTGGAGGGGCGCAGCCTGCTCGCGGCAGGGGCGAGCGGCGTAACCGGGCGTTTCGCGCGCGGCGATGTCGTGACGATCGAGGGGCCGGACGGCGCGGTGGCGCGCGGCCTCGCCGAATATGACGCGGCGGAGGTGGCGCGGCTGCTCGGCCGGCGCAGCGAGGAGCATGAGGCGATCCTCGGCTATGCCCCGCGCGCGGCGCTGATCCATCGCAATCATATGGCGCTGCTGTGATCCTCGCGATCACCGGCGGCACCGGCTTCGTCGGCGGGCATGTGATTCGCCGCGCGCTTGAGGCGGGGCACGAGGTGCGCGCGCTCGCCCGGCGCGCGCAACCCGCGCGTGATGGCGTGACGTGGATCGCCGGCGCGCTCGATGATGCCGCCGCGCTCGCCGCGCTGACGGCGCAGACGGACGCGGTGATCCATATCGCGGGCGTGGTGAACGCGCCCGACCGCGCCGGCTTCGTCGCGGGAAATATCGCGGGGACGCGCGCGATCGTGGCGGCGACGGCGCCGGAAACGCGCTTCGTCCACGTCTCCTCGCTTTCGGCGCGCGAGCCGCGGCTTTCGATCTATGGCTGGTCGAAGCACGAGGCGGAAGCGGTGATCGCGGCGTCCGGCCTTGCATGGGATATGGTGCGACCGCCGGGCATCTACGGGCCGGGCGATATGGAGTTGCTGGACGTGTTTCGCGTCGCGCGATCGGGAATCTCGATCACCCCGCCGGCGGGGCGGGTTTCATGGATTCATGTCGACGATCTCGCGCGGCTGCTGGTGACGCTGGCGGAAACGCCCGCGTCGCGCGCGATCTACGAAGTGGATGACGGCCGCGAAGGCGGCTGGACGCATCGCGCGTTCGCGATCGCGATGGGCGCCGCGATGGGGCGCAAGGTTCGCCCGATCGCGCTTGCGCCCGCATTATTGCGGATCGGCGCGCGGATCGACCGGCTGATACGCGGCAGGAACGCGAAGCTCACCGCCGATCGCGTCGCCTATTTCTGCCATCCGGACTGGACGGTCGATCCCGCCAAGCGGCCTGCGGCCACAATCTGGACGCCCCGGATCGCGGGCGAGGCGGGGCTGAAGGAAACCGTTGAGAGCTATCGCGCGGCCGGGCTGGTATAGCGCAGGGCGTTACCTTAGCCCCGCCGCCGCGCGCGCCTTTGCCTCCACCTCGGCCATGGCCGCGCCAGCCGGGGTCACCCAGCTTCCGCCAACACACAACACGGGATCGAACGCCAGCCATTCCGGTGCGCTGGCTTCGCTGATCCCGCCGGTTGGGCAGAAACGGCATTGATGGAAGGGCGCGGCGAGCGCCTTCAGCGCCTTCAGCCCGCCGCTCGTTTCCGCCGGGAAGAATTTGAAATGGGTGAGGCCGAGATCGAGCCCGCGCATGATATCCCCGGCGGTCGCGATGCCGGGCAGGAAGGGCACGCCGCTGGCGACGATCGGCTGCGCCAGCCGCTCGGTGAGGCCGGGGGAGACGATGAATTCCGCGCCGGCATCCATGACTTGCTCGAACTGCGCGGTGGAGACGACGGTGCCCGCGCCGACGATCGCGCCGGGCACCTGCTTCATCTCGCGGATCGCATCGAGCGCGGCGGGGGTGCGCAATGTCACCTCCAGCACGCGTAGGCCACCCGCGACGAGCGCCTCGGCGAGGGGGCGTGCGGTCGCGGCATCATTGATGACGAGCACCGGGATAACCGCGCCGGTGCGCATGATCGCCTCGATAGTAGCGGACATCAGCTATGCTCCTGCGCGAAGGCAGCCGCGGCGCCGAACAGGCCGGGCTGGGGATGGGTGATGAGTTTGACCGGGATCGCCGCCATCAGCGACTGGAAACGCCCCTTGGCGATGAAACGGTGCGCGAAGCCGGAACGCAGCAGATGATCGTTGATTCGCAGGCCAAGGCCACCGGCGATCACCACGGCATTCGCGCCATGCGCCAGCGCGAGATCGCCAGCCACCGCGCCCAGCGCAAGGCAGAAGCGATCGAGCGCGGCGAGCGCGATCGGATCGCTGCCCTCCAGCGCCTCCTGCCAGATTTCCTTGTCGTTTCGGCTGGGGACGGCGCGCCCATCCAGCGCGGCGAGGGTTTCATAGATCGCGACGATGCCGGGGCCGGCGCAGATCCGTTCAGCCGACACGCGGGTGAAGATCGCGCGGAGGCGGTGGACGAGCGCATCCTCGATCGCATCGAGCGGAGCATAGTCGATATGCCCACCCTCGGTCGGGAGGACGTGATAGCGATCGGCGGCACGCAGCACCTGCGCCACGCCAAGCCCGGTGCCGGGGCCGCAAACGGTGGTGACGCCGGCTGGCGGCAGCGGCACATCGGGGCCGCAGAGATGCTCGAAATGCTCGGCAGGAAGTTGGGCCACCGCGTGACCGACCGCCCCGAAATCATTGATGATCGTATAGATTCCGGCACCGAGCCGCTCCGGGATCAGCGACGGGCGGATCACCCAGGGATTGTTGGTGAGGCGAATCACGTCGCCAGTGATCGGCGACGCGACCGAGATCGCGGCGGCGGCGGGCAGGGGGCGATCGAGTGTCGCGGCGAACGCCTGCCATGCCGTTTGCAACGATGCGTGCTCGGCGGTCTTGAGCGTCATCGGTTCGCCCAGATGGACAACCCTGCCGCCCGCCACCTCGGCGATGGCGAACCGGGCATGAGTGCCCCCGATATCGACTGCGACTGTTTCCATCGCCTAAAGCCCGGCGCCGGCGAGTATCGCACTCGCGCCTTTTTCGGCTTCGTCGGCGAGGCCACGGAACATGCCGAACAATTCGCGCCCGAACCCGTCCGCCGGCGGCGGTGCCGGTGCTTGCGTGCGTGCCGCCCATTCGGCGGGATCGACCAAAGCGTCGAGCGTGCCGGACACCGCATCGAGCCGGATCAGATCGCCATCGCGGATCAGCCCGATCGCGCCGCCGCCCAAAGCCTCTGGCGACAGGTGGATCGCGCACGGCACCTTGCCGCTTGCACCGGACATGCGACCATCGGTGACAAGAGCGACGCGGAAGCCCTTGTTCTGCAACACGCCAAGCGGGGGGGTGAGCTTGTGCAGCTCGGGCATCCCGTTGGCGCGCGGCCCCTGGTAGCGGACGACCACGACGACATCGCGCTCCAGCTCGCCGCGTTTGAAGGCTTCGAGCACCGCAAGCTGATCGTCGAACACCCGCGCCGGGGCCTCCACGATCCAGCGATCGCGCTCGACGGCGGAAACCTTGATGCAGGCGCGCCCGATATTGCCTTGCAGGATGCGCATCCCGCCATCCGGCGAAAATGGCGTAGCGGCGGGGCGCAGGATTGTCTCGTCGCCGCTCGCGCCGGGATCGCGCCAGACGAGCGCGTCGGCATCCAGCGCGGGCTTGCGCGCGGCTTCGGCGAGCGTGTCGCCGCCCGCCGTCACGATATCGCCGTGCAGGTGGCCGCTGGCGATGAGTTCGCGGATCACGAACGGCATCCCGCCCGCTTCCTCGAATGCGTTCACATCGGCGGCGCCATTGGGATAGACCCGCGCGATCAGTGGCACCGCGCCCGAAAGCCGGTCGAAATCCTCCCAGTCGATCACGATCCCCGCCGCGCGCGCGATGGCGGGGACGTGGAGCAGGTGATTGGTCGAGCCGCCGGTCGCGAGCAGCCCGACCGCCGCGTTCACGATCGCGCGCTCATCGACGCACGCGCCGAGCGGGCGATAATTCGCGCCACGCCAGCCGAGCGCCGCGACGCGGTGGACGGCGGCGCGGGTCAGTTCCTGCCGCAATTTCGTGTTGGGGTTGACGAAGGCCGCGCCGGGGATGTGCAGCCCCATCACCTCCATCATCATCTGATTGGTGTTCGCGGTGCCGAAGAAGGTGCAGGTGCCGGGCGAGTGATAGGCGGCGATCTCCGCCTCCAGCAGTTCCTCGCGCCCGCATTCGCCGGTGGCATAGCGTTCGCGCACCGCCGCTTTCGCCTTGTTCGGCAGGCCCGACGGCATCGGGCCGCCGGGGACAAGCAGCATCGGCAGATGGCCGAAGCGCAGCGCGCCCATCAACAGGCCCGGCACGATCTTGTCGCAGATGCCGAGCAGCAGCGCGCCCTCGAACGTGGCGTGGGAGAGCGCCACCGCCGTCGCCAGCGCGATCGTATCGCGGCTGAACAGCGACAATTCCATGCCGGGATAGCCCTGCGTCACGCCATCGCACATCGCCGGCACGCCGCCCGCGACCTGCGCCGTCGCGCCCACTTCGCGCGCCCACAGCTTCATCAACTCCGGGTAGCGATAATAGACCGCATGGGCGGACAGCATGTCGTTATAGGCGGTGACGATGCCGATGTTCATGCCGCCGCCGGCCTTCATCGCCTCGCGATCCTCCGGCGTGCCGGCATAGGCATGGGCGAGGTTGGCGCAGCCGAGCGACGGGCGCCCGGTCCATGCCTCGCGTTCGCGCTCCAGCAGCGAAAGATAACGCGCGCGGCTATCCCGGCTGCGCTGGATGATGCGATCGGTGACAGCGGTGACGGCCGGATTCATGGCATTTTCCTATCCTGTCCGGCACGAGCCTGTCCAAGAGCGCGGCACCCCGGACCGATCGAGCCGACGGAAAGCGATGGGCGAGGGGCCTTACGGCGCCCAGTGGATATCAACCGGCAATTCCGCATCGGCCAGCACACGCCCGATCGGATAGGGCGATCCGGCACCTTCCGCGATCGCATTCTCGATCACCTGCTTCTTCGCCGCGCCCGTCACCGCGATCATCAGCGCGCGCGCGGTGACGATGCCCTGACGCGAGATGGAGACACGTGCCACCGGCGCTTCCGGCGGCAGCGGCTCCGGCATCACGCCCAATGCGCGGCGCTCGCGCGGGCCGTTCAACGCCTCATCATAATCGGGGCCGGGGAAGATCGAGGCGGTGTGCCCGTCGCCGCCCACGCCGAGCAGGCAGAGATCGAGCGGCCAGTGCAGATCCTGCAACAGCGCATCGGCCGAGCGACCGGCGGCCTTGTAATCATCCATCGCCTTGGGAACGATCGGAATCACGCGCGCGCCCTTGGGAATGAAGGTCTTGCCCAGCATCGTCACGTTCGACAGCGGATCGCCCAACGGCACCACGCGTTCGTCGGTCGGCACGATCGTCACGCGTTTCCAGTCGAGCTTGGCGGCGGCGAGCTTTTCGTAGATCGGCACCGGCGTCTTGCCGCCGGCGAGCGCGATCACCGCCGCGCCGCGCGCGTCGATCGCGCTTTCGATGATGAAACCGATATCGCCCGCGACCGCCGCGGCGAACTCGGCTGCGTCATCATATTCCCACCATTCGATTTCGTCGCTCATGTCGCTTCCTTGTTCGGGAGATGTCGTATTTCAACCCTCCCGTCATTCCCGCAAAGGCGGGAATCCATTCGCCGTTGTGGCGCGGCTCTATCGCCAGACCTGCGTTAACGGATTCGCGCGTTCGCGGGAATGACGGAGGCTGTCGATTGCCATTCTCCATCCTGCCTATACGGCAGGATGGTCACTCAATCGTCCTGCCAGGTCACGCCGTCGCGCTCAGTGAGCGCGATCGCGGCGGATGGCCCCCAGGTGCCGGACGGATAGTGTTTGGGCTTCATATCGTTCGCGATCCAGCCGGCGCGGATCGCGTCGATCCACGTCCATTGCGCCTCCACCTCGTCGCGGCGGACGAACAGGGTCTGATCGCCCTCGATCAGATCGAGCAGCAGCCGTTCATAGGCGATGCGCCGCCGCTTGCCCGCGAACTCCGCGTCGAGGCTTAGGTTCAGCGGCACTTCGCGCAGGCGGATGCCGTCGCGGTCCAGCCCCGGCTCCTTCGCCATGACGAGCAACTGGATATATTCCTCCGGCTGCAGGCGGATGATGAGCATATTGGGCTGGAGCAGGCCGCCACGCCCGGCGAACATCGAATGCGGCACGGGCTTGAACTGGATCGCGATTTCGGATCGGCGCGCGGGCATCCGTTTGCCGGTGCGCAGATAGAAGGGCACACCCTGCCAGCGCCAGTTATCGACATGCGCCTTCACCGCCACGAACGTCTCGGTGTTCGAGTTGCGCCCCAGCTCTTCGTCGTAACCCTTTACGATTTCGCCGTTCACCGCGCCGCCGGTATATTGGCCGATGACGGTGTTGTGCGGCACCTCGCCCGGCTGCATCTGGCGCAGCGAGCGGAATACCTTGGCCTTTTCATCGCGGATCGCGCCGGTGTCGAAACGCGCGGGCGGCTCCATCGCGATCAGCGCGACCAGTTGCAGCATATGGTTCGCCACCATATCGCGCAGCGCGCCCGCGCCATCGTAATAGCTCGCGCGCGCTTCCAGCCCGACCGTTTCGGACACGGTGATCTGCACGTTGTCGATCCCGCGCGCATTCCACACCGGCTCGAAGAACGAATTGCCGAAACGCAGCGCGAGGATGTTCTGCACCGTCTCCTTGCCGAGATAGTGATCTATGCGGAAGATGCGGCTTTCAGGGAAAACCTGCGCCACCGTGTCGTTGATCTCACGGCTTGAGGCGAGATCATAGCCGAGCGGCTTTTCCAGCCCGATGCGCACCGTATCCCCGGCGAGGCCGACCGCTTCAAGCCCCTTCACCGCCGGCTCGAACAGCGATGGCGCGGTGGACAGGAAGATCGCCAGCCCGCCCGATACGTCGCCCACCTTGTCGGCAAGCGGCCTGAACGTCTTCGCGTCGGCGAGATCGGCGTGCTGATAGTATAGCCGATCGAGGAAACCACCAACAGCTTTCTCGTCCTTGCGGTCAGCCGGAAG
The DNA here is from genome assembly GCF_937871615.1 of uncultured Sphingomonas sp. GTDB lineage: Bacteria > Pseudomonadota > Alphaproteobacteria > Sphingomonadales > Sphingomonadaceae > Sphingomonas. The sequence goes on from NZ_CALMPA010000020.1 coordinate 17,049, forward strand.
GAATTTGTCGAGCGCCTCCTTGGCGAATTTGCGGAAGCCCTTGTCGTCCAGATCCGAACGCGCCGAGCCGGTGATCGTGAGATCGGCCGGCAACAGGCCATCGTCGTGTAAGCCATAGAGCGACGGCAGCAGCATACGTTGCGCCAGATCGCCGGTCGCTCCGAACAGCAGGAGCTTGGAAACGGGGGTGCGCTGCATCATCTCTCCGGACGGATCAGAGGGTCAGGCCGGCGAGCGGGTCCAGTCCGGCCATCAGGTTCAGGCTCTGCACCGCGGCGCCCGACGCGCCCTTGCCGAGATTGTCATAGGTGGCGATCAGGCGTGCATGGCCGCTGGCGGCGTTGCCGAAAACGTGGAGCGTCATGCGGTCGGTGCCGGCATCTTCCTCGATGCGGATCAGCGATTCGTTCGAAGGCGGCGCGACGCGGATCACGCCGCCATGCGCATAGGCCGCCGTGAGCGTGTCACGGATCGCGTCGAGCGACGGCGAGCCGGGGATCGCGGCGAGCGGCAGCGCCACCTCGCCAAGCATTCCGCGATGGACGGCGGCGACGGCGGGCAGGAACACCGGCGCGGCGGCAAGCCCGGCATGATCGCGCATTTCCGGCAGATGCTTGTGCGCGAGGCTGAGCCCGTAAGCGCGATAAGCGGTGGCGGCGGCCCCGCTTTCGAACTCGGCGATCATCGCCTTTCCACCCCCGGAGTAGCCCGAGGCACCGGAATAGATCAGCGGCCAGTCAGCGGGGATCAGCCCGGCGCGCACCAGTGGCGCGACGAGCGCGAGAAATCCGCTCGGCCAGCAGCCCGGATTGGAGACCAGCCGGGCATTCGCCACGTCGAAGCCGAGTTCGGGGAAGCCATAGGTCCACCCAGCCGCCACGCGATGCGCGCTTGATGCGTCGATAACGCGCGTGCGCGGGTTGTCGATCAGCGCCACCGCTTCGCGCGCGGCATCGTCGGGCAGGCAGAGAATCACGAAATCGGCGTCGTTCAATGCCTCGCGCCGCGCCGCGCGATCCTTGCGCCGCGCCTCATCGAGGATGACGAGCGAAAGACCGTCGCGCCCTTCGAGCCGCTCGCGAATCTCAAGCCCCGTGGTGCCGACCGCGCCATCAATGAAAACACTGGCGGTCATTCCGGTTGCCCCAGAATGCTCGCATCGAGATACCCTACGAGGCCGTGCCGCGTCGCGATTCCCCAGCCGTCGCCCCCGGTCACGTCGAGCAGCTCGAACGGCTCGCCCGCGGCCAGTGTCGCGAGTGTTTCGGAATCGACCGGGCGGCCCGCGCGCAACGTCGCCTCCGTCGAAACGGTTCGGGCGACGGCGGCGGCATAATGTGGCGCGAAAACATAGGCGGCGAGGCGGACATCGGCGATATCCGGTCGTACCGCGTTAGTCCGCGGATCGAGCGGGCGCGAGCGCCCGGTCAATGCGAACGTCCTGGGCGCGTCCCGCTGTTCGGACGGGTGATCGCCTTGCGTCGCCGATGAGTTGGCCGAACTCCTCAAGAAAATTTGCCCCTTCGGATGTCTGCGCGACAAAGATATTGCGCTTGTCGCTGTCGTCGCGCTGGCGGCGCAGATAGCCGAGCGCGCCCAGTCTATTCAAGGCGCGCGTGACAACCGGCTTGGAGACATTCAGATTTTGCGCCAGCCCGCGCACCGTATGGGGGCCGGGGTTGATATAAACCACCAGGAGCAGCGCCATCTGGCGATTGGTGAGATCCGGTTCGCCGGATCGCACATAGTCCACCAATGTGTTCATCCACGAACTCAATGCACGTTTGGAAAAACTCGGCACAGGGACAATCCGATACGCAGGGGGCTGGGCGGACATTTCCATGCCGCTTAAACGCCGGAGTGCGCCGCTGGTTTCAGGGGTGTATCGAATTGCCGACGGTTGATGTTGCCGGTGCGCTCGCCTATGTGCCCCGCGGTCAGCCCGAGGGCCGTTTTTTCCGGAATCCAGATGTTCACCTTTCTCCTTGTCGTTCACGCTATTATCGCCGCCGCGCTGGTGACGGTGATCCTGATGCAGCGATCGGAAGGAGGGGGGCTCACGACTGGCGGCAGCCCAGCCGGCCTGATGTCCGCCCGTGGTGCTGCGGATTTCCTGACCCGCGCGACCGCGGTGCTCGCCACGTTGTTCGTCGTGCTGTCGATCGTTCTGGCTGTGGTGGCGGCGACGCATCGTTCCTCCACGGTCGATACGTCTTTGCAACGCGCGCCGGTGACGCAACAGGCACCGCAAGGCCCGCCGGCGGCAACTGTGCCGCAGGAGCAGGCACCGCCGGCGCCGGACAATGGCGTGCCGCTCGCGCGCTGATTTTAGGGTTAGTGCGGATTTCTTCGCGCCTGCGCGGTTGCAGGCGCTTGTCGTTTTCATTGGTTCGAGGGTAAGCGTTTACTCCCATGGCGCGGTTCATCTTCATCACCGGCGGCGTGGTCTCCTCGCTCGGCAAGGGTCTCATGGCGGCATCGCTTGCCGCGTTGCTTCAGGCGCGCGGCTATCGCGTGCGCATCCGCAAGTTCGATCCCTATCTCAACGTCGATCCGGGGACGATGAGCCCCTATCAGCACGGCGAGGTCTATGTGACCGACGACGGGGCGGAAACCGACCTCGATCTTGGGCATTACGAGCGGTTTACCGGGGTTGCGGCGCGGCAGAGCGACAATATCACCTCGGGCCGGATCTACAGCCAGATCATCCAGCGCGAGCGGCGCGGCGACTATCTGGGCGCGACGGTGCAGGTGATCCCGCACGTCACCGATGCGATCAAGGATTTCGCGAGAGCGGAGACGGACGATCTCGATTTCGTGCTGTGCGAGATCGGCGGCACCGTGGGCGACATCGAGTCGCTGCCGTTCATCGAATCGATTCGCCAGCTCAAGAACGAGGTCGGTCGCGGCAATGCGATCTCGATCCATGTGACGCTCGTGCCCTATATCGCGGCGGCGGGCGAGCTGAAGACCAAGCCGACGCAGCATTCGGTGCGCGAACTGGCGGCGCTCGGCGTGCAGCCGGACGTGCTGGTCTGCCGCTGCGAACAGCCGTTGCCGGCGGGCGAGCGCGCCAAGATCGCGCTGTTCTGCAACGTGCCCGAATCCGCCGTCATCCCCGCGCTGGACGCCAAGAGCATCTATGCGGTGCCGCTGCAATATCATGCCGAGGGGCTCGATTCGGAGGTGCTGCGCGCTTTCGGCATCACGCCTTCCTCGCCGCCCGATCTGTCGCGCTGGTCCGAAATCGTCGATCGCCTGACCAATCCGGAAGGCGAAGTGACGATCGGTGTGGTCGGCAAATATGTCGGCCTTCAGGATGCGTATAAATCGCTCAACGAGGCGCTGGTCCATGGCGGGATCGCGAATCGGGTGAAGGTCAACATCCGCTGGATCGACGCAGAATTGTTCGAAGGCGACGACACCGAAATCGCCGCGCACCTTGAGCCATGCAACGCGATCCTCGTTCCCGGCGCGTTCGGGGAGCGTGGCGCGGAGGGCAAGATCGCCAGCGTCCGCTTCGCCCGCGAGCGTGAAATTCCCTATTTCGGCATCTGCTTCGGGATGCAGATGGCCTGTATCGAGGGCGTGCGCGATCTGGGCGGCATCCCGGATGCGTCCTCGACCGAATTCGGCCCGACGGATGAGCCGGTGGTCGGCCTCATCACCGAATGGATGGGCCGCGATGGCCTGGAAAAGCGCGAATCGACCGGCGATCTCGGCGGCACGATGCGACTTGGCGCCTATGAGGCGTCGCTGAGCGGCAACAGCCGCGTCGCCTCGATCTATGGCGCGACGACGATCAGCGAGCGGCATCGCCATCGCTATGAGGTGAACACCGCCTATCGCGACGCGATGGAGCAGGGCGGGCTCGTTTTCTCCGGCATGTCGCCGGATGGCACGCTGCCCGAAATCGTCGAGCGGCCCGATCATCCGTGGTTCGTCGGCGTCCAGTTCCACCCCGAGCTGAAATCCAAGCCGTTCGATCCGCACCCCCTGTTCGCGAGCTTCATCGAAGCCGCGCTGAAGCAGAGCCGGCTGGTCTAACCGGCGGCACGCGGGCTATCGTAAGGCGATGGCCCGCATTCTGGTGATCGAGGACGACGACAGCACCGCGCGCGAAATCGCGGCGGAACTGGTGGCGCACGGGCATGATGTTGTCACCGTCGATAACGGTGCGACCGGGCTGGAACGCGCGACCCGCGAAAGCTTCGATGCGATCACGCTCGATCGTATGCTTCCCGGCATGGAGGGGCTGGAGGTCGTGGGCATCCTGCGGAAACGCCGTGTCGCCGTACCGGTGCTGATGATTAGCGCGCTGAGCGATGTCGACGAGCGGATCGCGGGGCTGCGCGCGGGCGGCGACGATTATCTCGTCAAACCCTTTGCCCCCAATGAGATGGCGATGCGCGTGGAGGTGCTGATCCGCCGTCATCGCGAGCGCGCGGACGTGATGGTGCTGCGCGCGGGCGATATCGAGCTGAACCTTGCCCGCCGCACCGTGAACGTCGCGGGCGTGCCGGTGCGGTTGCTGCACATGGAATTCCGGCTGCTTGAATTTCTGATGCGCAACCGGGGAGAGACGGTGAGCCGCCGCATCATCTTCGAGCAGGTCTGGGGCTATTATTTCGATCCGGGCGCGAACCTCATCAACGTGCATATCGCGCGGCTGCGCAAGAAGCTCGATCGGCCCGGCGCGCCATCCGCGATCGCGACCGTGAAGGGCGAGGGCTATCGGCTCGATGCTGGCTGACCGGCTGCGCTTCGCGGATATCCGCCGCACCAGCGCCTTCCGCCTGACCGCGTTGCTGGGCGCGACCTTCGCGGTGGGGATCGTGCTGCTGCTCGGCACGATCTATCTGTTGACCGCGACGGAACTGACGAGCCGCAGCGATCGCATCCTCGCCGATATCGCGGCGCGGGTGCTGGCAACCCCGGCACCGGCCCTCCCTGATCGCGTCAGGCTGGAGAGCGCGCGCGACGAACCCGGCCTCAACTATTTCGGGCTGATCGGCAGCGACGGCGAGCGGATCGCTGGTCTGCTCACCGCCCCGCCATCGCTGAAATACGATCGCCCGGTTGACGTTGAGGATGCAGGCGAGGGGATCGGCGCCATACGGCTGCTCGCCAGGCGCACGCCGAACGGCGAGACGTTGCTTGTCGGCCGCGATATCAGCCAGATTCGCGACCTGCGGCTGCGGATGCTGGAAATTCTGGTGTGGAGCGGGCTTGCGATCGTGCTGGGGGTTGGCCTGACGGCGGTTGGCCTCAGCATCGGGCCGTTGCGGCGCGTGCGCGATCTTCAGGCGGCGAGCCGGGCGATCGCGGCTGGCGATCTGGGCGCGCGAATGCCGATCGCCGGGCGCCACGACGAACTCGATCTGTTCGCGGATACGGTGAATGCGATGGTCGAGGATGTCGCGCGGACGATCGCGCAGGTGAAAGGGGTGACGGACGCGATCGCCCATGATCTGCGCACGCCGCTGACCCGCGTGCGCGCAGGCCTGCATCGCATCGCGCTGGACGCGATCCTGCCGGCGGACCATCGCGAGCGGCTTGGCGCGGCGGTTGACGATCTCGACACCGTGCTGGAGCGATTCGCCGCGCTGCTGCGCATTTCGGAGCTGGAGGCGGGGCATCGCCACGCCGGCTTCGCGCCGGTCGATCTTGGCGCGATCGCGGCGCGGGTCGGCGAACTTTACGAGCCACTGGCGGAGGAAAGCGGCGTCGCGCTTGCGATCGACTGTATGCCGCTGCCGATCCACGGCGACGAGAAACTGTTGTTCGAGGCGATCAGCAACCTTGTGGACAACGCGATCAAATTCGGGCGCGCGGGCGGGCATGTTATCGTCTCCGCCACGCAGGGCGGCGCCGGGTATCTCGATGTGCGCGATGACGGGCCGGGCATCCCCGCCGATGAGCGCGAGGCGGTGCTGCGGCGTTTCCATCGCGGCAGCAACAGCGCGAGCGCACCCGGATCGGGATTGGGGCTGAGCGTGGTTTCCGCGATCCTCGGCCTGCATGGCCTGCGCCTCGATCTGTTCGACGCGCGACCGGGGCTGATCGCGCGTATCCGCCCGATGGATCCGCCGCCCCGCGCGAGGTGAAATTCATTTCACTCGCCAATTGGCGCGCGCGGCGGGATTAGGCCGCCGCGTCGATGGCGTCGCCGCATCCCCCCTCAGCCGGTGGCGCCATCGACAAATATTGCCGGCCACCGGGAAGCCTATGCTACAGCTCGTCAAGATCGCGCTCAGCAAACCTTATACGTTCGTTGTTCTCGCCATCCTGATCTTGCTGTTCGGCGGCGCGGCGGCGTTGCGCACGCCGACCGATATCTTCCCCGATATCAAAATCCCGGTGATCGCGGCGGTATGGACCTATCGCGGGCTGCCGCCGGAGGACATGGCGGGCCGGGTCGTATATTATTACGAACGCTCGCTTTCCTCGACCGTTAACGATATCGATCATATCGAAAGCCAGTCGCTCGCCGGGATTGGCGTGGTGAAGATATTCTTCCGCCCCGGCGTCGATATCCGCACCGCCACCGCGCAGGTGACGGCGGCGTCGCAGACCGTGCTCAAGCAGATGCCGCCGGGCATCACGCCGCCGCTGGTGCTGAACTATAACGCTTCGACCGTGCCGATCCTGCAACTCGCGCTGTCGGGCAAGGGGCTGTCCGAACAGAAGATCTTCGATCTCGGGCAGAATTTCATCCGGCCCTCGCTCGCCTCGGTGCAAGGCTCCGCGATCCCGTCGCCCTATGGCGGCAAGGAACGGCAGATTCAGATAGATATTGATCCGGCGGCGCTGGCGGCGCACCGCCTGTCGGCGACGGACGTGGCCGCGGCGCTGGCGGCCCAGAACCAGATCGTCCCCGCCGGCACCGCCAAGATCGGCCAGTACGAATATAATCTGAAGCTCAACAACAGCCCGTCGGTGATCGACGATCTCAATCGCCTGCCGATCAGGACGGTGGATGGCGCGACCGTGACGATCGGCGATGTCGCGCATGTTCGTGACGGATCGCCGCCGCAGCGCAACGTGGTGCGCGTCGATGGCGCGCGCGCGGTGCTGATGACGGTGCTGAAAAGCGGCTCCGCCTCGACCATCGCGATCGTCGATCAGGTGAAGGCGCTGCTGCCGAAGCTGCGTGAGACATTGCCGCCGTCGCTCCACATCAATCTGTTGGCGGATCAATCGCTGTTCGTGAAGGCGGCGGTATCGGGCGTGGTGCGCGAGGGGATGATCGCCGCCGCGCTGACCAGCCTGATGATCCTGCTGTTCCTCGGCTCGTGGCGCTCGACCGTGATTATCGCAACCTCGATCCCGCTTGCCATCCTCGCCGCGATCGCCGGGCTGGCGGCGGCGGGGCAGACGCTGAATATCATGACCCTGGGCGGCCTCGCGCTCGCCGTCGGCATCCTTGTCGATGATGCGACGGTGACGATCGAGAACATCAACTGGCATCTGGAGCAGGGCAAGCCGGTGCGCCAGTCGATCCTCGATGGCGCGCAGCAGATCGTGGGGCCGGCATTCGTTTCGCTGCTGTGCATCTGCATCGCCTTTCTGCCGATGTTCTTCCTGCCCGGCGTCGCGGGTTTCCTGTTCGCGCCGATGGCGATGGCGGTGGTGTTCGCGATGATCGCGTCGTTCATCCTTTCGCGCACGCTCGTGCCGACGATGGGCAATTACCTGCTGCGCGATCATGCCACGCCGCACACGGCACAAGTGATGGCGACGCATGACGCACAGGCGGGGCGCCCTGACACGCGCAATCCGCTGCGGCGTTTCCAGCATCGGTTCGAGGCGCGGTTCGAGCAGGCGCGGACCTGGTATCTGGCGGTGCTGGAACTCGCGCTGGCGCGCCGCAAGCCGTTCGTGATCGGCTTTCTTGGCGTCGTGCTGCTGTCGTTCGCGCTCGTGCCCATGCTCGGGCGGAATTTCTTCCCGGCGGTCGATTCAGGGCAGATCAACCTCCATGTCCGCGCGCCGGTCGGCACGCGGCTGGAGGAGACGGCGGCGCTTTTCGATCATATCGAGGATCGCATCCGCCAGGTCGTGCCGCCCGATCAGCTTGGCGCGATCGTCGACAATATCGGCCTGCCGGTCAGCGGCATCAACCGCGCTTACTCCAATACTGGCGGCGTCGGCCCGCAGGACGGCGATATCCTGATCTCGTTGAAGGAAGGGCATTCGCCGACCGCGCGTTATGTCCGCAAGTTGCGCCCGGTGCTGGCGAGCGCCTTTCCGGGATCGACCTTCTCCTTCCTGCCCGCCGATATCGTTACGCAAATTCTGAACTTCGGCGCGCCGGCCCCGATCGACGTGCAGATCGCTGGGCCGGATACGAAGGGCGGGGAGCGCTATGCCCGGCAACTTGCGGCGCGACTGAAACGCATCCCCGGCATCGCGGATGTGCGCGTGCAGCAGGCGGAAAATTACCCCGAACTCGGCTTCAACGTCGATCGCGCGCAGGCCGATCGCGTGGGGATCACCGAGAATGACGTGACCCGCAACCTGTCTGTCGATCTTGCCGGCAGCTTCCAGATCGCGCCGACCTTCTGGCTCAATCCCAGGAACGGCGTCTCCTATCCGATCGTCGTGCAGGCGCCGCAATATCGCACGGACAGCCTGTCGGAACTGGACAATCTGCCGATATCCGGCGCGAAGCCGGGCGCGTTCCAGATGCTCCGCGCACTCGGCACGCTGCATCGCGAGGCGGCGGCGGCGGTGGTGTCGCATTATGCGGTGCAGCCGGTGTTCGATATCTATGCGACGACGCAGGGCCGCGATCTCGGCGCGGTGGCGGGCGATATCCAGAAGGTGCTGAAGGAAACTCATGGCGCGGCCCCGAAGGGCGCGACGGTGGCGCTGCGCGGGCAGGTGGAGACGATGAACGCCGCCTTCACCGGGTTGCTGATCGGCCTAGCTGGGGCGATCGTGCTGATCTACCTGCTGATCGTCGTCAATTTCCAGAGCTGGCTTGATCCGTTCGTGATCGTGACCGCGCTGCCCGCCGCGCTTGCGGGCATCGTATGGATGCTGTTCGCAACGCACACGCCGCTATCCGTGCCGGCGCTGACCGGCGCGATCATGTGCATGGGCGTGGCGACCGCCAACAGCGTATTGGTGGTGAGTTTCGCCCGCGAGCGGCTGGCCGCGAGCGGCGATGCGTTTCGCGCCGCGATCGAGGCGGGGGCCACGCGCTTCCGCCCGGTGCTGATGACCGCGCTCGCGATGATTATCGGCATGGCCCCGATGGCGCTGGGGCTGGGCGAGGGGGGCGAGCAGAACGCCCCGCTTGGCCGCGCGGTGGTCGGCGGGCTGATCTGCGCCACCATCGCCACGCTGGTATTCGTGCCGGTCGTCTTCGCGATCGTCCATGGTCGCGGGCGGACGGCGGACGCGGGCGATACGATCCTTCAGCAACAAGATTCCATTGGAGATCCGATCCATGCCTGACGCCGCGAGCGCAGCCGCCCCGCGCGGGCTGAAGACGGCGGGCATCGTCGCTGCCCTGCTCTCCGCGGCGGTGGTGGGCGCGGGCGTGTTGACGCGCTCGCACGATGTCGATGCCGCGACCAGGGTTTCCGATGCGCAATCCATTCCCACCGTTCATCTGATCGCGGCAAAGGGCGGCGCGGCTTCCGATACGCTCGACCTGCCCGGCACGATGCAGGCGTGGAACGCGGCCAGGCTCTATGCGCGGGTCAGCGGCTATGTGCGTGGCTGGACACAGGATATCGGCGCGACGGTCGCCGCCGGCGCGCCACTTGGCACGATCGACACGCCGGAACTGGATCAGCAGATCGTCGAGGCACGCGCCGCGCTGGCGAGCGCGAAGGCCCATGCGGGCCTGGCGCGCAGCACGGCGGCGCGTTGGAACGATCTGCTCACCACCGCATCCGTCTCGAAGCAGGAGGCGGATGAGAAGAACGGCGATCTTGCGGTGAAGATCGCCGCGGTGCGCGAGGCACAGGCGGCGCTCGGGCGGCTGGAAGCGATGAAGTCGTTCGCGGTGGTGCGCGCGCCGTTCGCCGGCGTCGTCACCGCGCGCAATCTGGATATCGGGGATCTCGTCGGCCCCGGCAGCGGGGGCAGCCAGCAACCGATGTTCGCCATCGCCGATACACGCCGCATTCGCATCTATGTGAGCGTGCCGCAGGCCGATTCGGCGGCGGTCCATCCGGGCATGTCGGCCACGCTCGCGGTTCCGGCATTTCCCGGACGCCGCTTCCCCGCGCGCGTTACCGGCGCTTCGGGCGCGGTCGATGCGCAGACGGGCGCATTCCAGATCGAGTTGCAGGCCGATAATCCGGGCGATCTGCTGAAGCCCGGCGGCTTCGCGCAGGTGTCGCTCAATGTGCCGGGGCAGGGTGGCGGGGTCGAGGTGCCCTCCAGTGTGCTGCTGTTCCGCGCTGGTGGGAGCGAGGTGGCGACGCTCGACGCGAACCAGCGCGTCAGGCTGCGTCATGTCCAGATCGGGCTGGACAAGGGGCAGACGGTGCAAATCCTCGCCGGTCTCCATGCGGGTGAGCGGATCGTCGATAATCCGCCGGATTCGCTGGCGGAGGGCGAATTGGTGCGCGTCGGAGGCGGGGCGCATGGCTAGGCGTGGGGTCGGTTCGGTCGCATTCGCGGCGCTGGCGTGCGTGGTCGGCGGCTGCTCGATGGCGCCCGCCTATCACCCGCCAACGCTGCCTGCCCCGGCGCATTTCAAAGAGGATGCGACGTGGAAGGCCGCTGACCCTGCCATCGCGCTGCCGGCGCAATGGTGGACGCTGCTCGGCGATCCGCAGCTGGATAAATTGGAGGAGCGCGTTGCCACCGGCAACCCGACGCTGGCGATCGCGCTGGCGCGTTACGATCGGGCGCGGGCTGAACTGCGTGAAGCGAAATCGGGGCTGATGCCGCAAATCGGGCTAAGCACGAATCTGACAAGCAACCGCCAGTCGGAACATCGCCCGCTGCGCGGATCGAACCAGCCGGATTTCTATGGCGCGGATACGGTGGGCGGCGCGATCTCTTTCGATCCCGATCTGTGGGGCCGGGTGCGCGGTTCGGTGGCCGCGGGCAAGGCGGAGATGGAGGCGAGCGGCGATATGCTGGCCGCCGCGCGGCTCAGCCTTCAGGCGCAACTCGCGTTCGATTATGTGCGGCTGCGCGGGCAGGATCGCCAGCTTACGCTGCTCGCCCAGTCGGTCGACGGTTTCCGGCAGGCGGACGCGCTGGTCGAGCGCCGCTTCAGGGGCGGGATCGCCTCCGGGGTGGATACCGCGCGGGCTGGCTCGCTGCTGGAAGGCGCGCGCGCCGAGGTTGAGGAACTGCGATCGGCGCGCGCGCTGACCGAACATGCGATCGCCAGCCTGACCGGCACGCCGGCATCCGATTTCACGCTTGCCCCCGCCGACACCCGCTTCAGGATTGCCGCGATCCCGCCGGGCCTGCCTTCCACGTTGCTGGAACGCCGGCCCGATGTCGCCGCCGCCGAACGGGAGGTAGCCGCCGCCAATGCCGGGATCGGCGTGGCGAAGGCGGCGTTCTTCCCGTCGATCATGCTGGGCGGGGCTGGCGGCTTCCAGAGCACCGCGCTTGCCGGGCTGATTTCCGCGCCGAACCTGTTCTGGTCGATCGGGCCGGGCGCGATCCTCAATCTGTTCGAGGGCGGGCGGCGACATGCGAGGCTCGCCGAAGCAAACGCGAACTGGGCGGAGGCGACCGCGCGGTATCGCGCGCTGGTGCTCCAGGCGTTTCAGGATGTGGAGGACCAACTGGCCCTGCTCGACCGGCTCGGTGCCGCTCAGCGGAACGAGGACAAAGCGGCGGACGATGCCGAGCAGGCGCAGCGCATCGCGCTCAACCGTTATGTGAAGGGGGCGGCGACCTATCTCGATGTCGTCACCGCGCAGACCACCGCTCTCACGCTCCGCCAGCAGGCGATATCGCTGGAGACGCGTCGCGGGCAGGCGCAGGTGGGCCTGATGCGCGCGCTTGGCGGCGGATGGGGCGGCGCGGCGAAGAACATCGCCGGATGAAGCGGATGGCGTCGCGCGTCCGAGGCCGGTAATATTTGCGGTGTTGGTGCGTCAGTCGGCGATCATCTCGCGCATCTTTTCGCTCAGCCGTTCCTCGATACGCCCTTCGCCGCCGCAGACGAAGCGCGCGGCGATGCCGTGGCGATCCGCCAGCGCGATCCCCGCTTCGCCACCCATCACGGCCAGCGCGCTCGCCCAGGCATCCGCCTCGATCGCGGTGGCGGCGATGACGCTCGCGGCGATCACGTCATTCGCGGGCGGGCAGCCGGTACGCGGATCGAGATTGTGATCGCCGCGCACATAGCGCCCCGATGTCGCGACGCCGAGGCCATGGAGCGCGATGCGCAGCGGGGCGAGCGCGGCGCTGGGCGGGTTCTCCAGTTCGACCCACCACGGCTCCCCATCCGGGCGAATGCCGCGCCCGGCCAATTCACCGCCGATCTCGACAAGCGCATGGCGCAAACCGTGCGTTGCCAGCAGGTTCGCCACCGCATCGACCGCATAGCCCTTGGCGATGCCGGACAGATCGAGCGCGATGCCGCCGGGCTGGTGCAGACGCCGCGCCGCGCCGTCCCACGTCAGCCGCCGCCAGCCCGATTGCGCCCGTGCCGCCGCGATCGAGGCGGCGTCCGGCATTGGTTGCGCACCCGGTGGGCCGAAGCCCCACAAATCCACCAGCCTGCCGATGGCGGGATCGAATGCGCCGTCGGTTATCCCGGCAAGTGCCAAGGCGCGCGCCATCACGGTCGCGAAATCGGGTGGGAGCGCGATCCACGCGCCGGCGGAAGCGCGATTGAAGCGGCTGAGCAGCGAGCCTTCGTCCCAATGGCTCATTTCGGCGACAAGCCCAGCGAGCCGCGCCGTGATCGCGCGTTCGATCATTGCGATATCGTTGCCGCCAGGCAAAGCGGCGAGGACGCGCCAGCGCGTGCCCATCGTTTCGCCTTCCAGCGTTACGATGGGCGCGGCGCGATCATGCCCCGCGAGAACGGCAGGGTCGATCGCCGCGGGCAGCGCGATGCGCGTGGCGCTGGTCAGGGGGTCATCACCTCGACGGTGGTGGTGTAGCTCATGCGGCGCTCGGTGGCCTTTGGGTTGCTCGGCCTGGCATCGGTGGCGGTGGCGTTAAGCCAGTACATGCCGGCGGTTGGCCAGTTGACCGTCGCCACACCGTCGCTGCCGGTGGTCACCTCCACCGCGCCCTCGGCGTTGCGATAGCGTTTGCCGCCGGGGATCACCGTCAGCTTCAGGCCCGGTGCGGGCTTGCCGTCGATCAGGAAGCGGAACCGCGCCGGTTCGCCGGCGACCAGTTCGTCGGGATGGGTGATCGGCGCGAACTCAAGGCCCTTGCCGGTCGGCTTGAACACGATTGTCGTCGGTTCCCCCGCCGTCACGAAAATCTCGTTGCGGCTGAGGGTTTCGGTTAGCTTCACATCGGTTGCGTTCGCCGGGATGTCCGCGATCGTCAGCGGCGCGGGTGCGCCGGGCTGCGGCGGCCCGCGACGACCGATGCGCTGCTCCACGCCGTTCGCCTTGAAGGTGCCGGAGAAGCCGATCATTTCGCTGCCGATCTTCCACGTGCCCGGCTTGTCGAGCTTTACGTCGAACACTGAGCGATAGTGCCCGGTCGAGCCGTTCTGGATCTCGCCGGCGGCGCCATCGGGTTGCCACACCTTCATCTGTTCCAGACGGCCCGGCTGGTGATCGGCATAGAACAGATCGTTCGAAACGGCGCTGTCCACCGTCACCCAGCTATCGGTGCCGGAAAAAACCGTGCCCGAGGGCAGCAGCCACATGCGATGGGCGGAAAGCCCCGCCGGCACCGAGAGCAATGCGGCGGCGGCGAACAGACGGGTGGTCAGGCGTTTCATATCATCCTCCCAGAAAAATCATCGCTGAACGGTCAACGAACCTCGATCGCGCCAAGCTCGTGGCTGCCGCTTGCACGGCCCTTCGCGCCTGGCACCGTCAGCGGCACGGTCACGATTTCACGACCGCCCGTTTCGCGCGCGGCCTCCACGTTCAGCACGTAGGCGCCGGGCTTGAGATCGGTGGGCAGCGGAATCTGATACTGGCCGGGCGCGCGGGTCGCGCCGCTCACGCCATTCGCCGGCATGGTCAGGCTGCGCCCGCCCTTGCGCCACCAGGCGCGCAGATCGGACAGCCATTTCGTGCCCGGTTCATTGCCGCCCTTCTTCACATCATACCACACCGCGAGCGTGCGCGCCGGGCCGCCAGCGGCGGGCTCCAGCCACACCGCGACATAGGGGCGATGATATTCCGCGACGGTGAGGCGCGGCACCGTGACGGTGATCGTGCCCGCGCTGGCGGGCGCCGCGATCACGCCGCCAAGGGTAAGCATCAGGGTTGGACGCATCGAAAATCCTCTCAATGAATCAACAGAATGGCGATCAGCGCCGGGATCGCGAGCCCCGCCGCGACCAGAGGCCAGGTCGAGGGGCGATGCCGCGCGTGGAGTTGCAACAGCAACAGGCCGGTGAGCGTGAACAGGATGCAGGCGACCGCGAAAATGTCGATGAACCAGAACCACGCGCTGCCCGCATTGCGGCCCTTGTGGAGATCGTTGAGATAGGAGACCCACCCCCGGCTGGTTATTTCCGCGGTGATTTTTCCGGTCCCGCGATCAATGCTCACCCAAGCGTCGCCACCGGGACGTGGCATCGCGACATAGACCTCCCCGTCGGACCATTCGCCAGCTCGCCCCGCCGGATCGAGGCCGACCGCATTCTCCACCGCCGTCGCGACCGCAGCGGGCAGGGGCGCCGCATCGGCATGGGGGCGGGCGAGATGGGCACGCAACGGGGCGGGCAGTTCGCCGGAACGCTGGGCGACAACGGGCGAGGCGCTGATCGTCGCGGCATGGTTCAGCGTGATGCCGGTGATCGCGAACAGCAGCATCCCGATCAGGGACAGCGCCGCGCTCACCCAATGCCAAGTGTGGAGCTGCTTCAGCCACCAGTGTCGCCAGCGGCGGCGCTGCGCACGAAGCGCGGGGGAGGGGGATGTCGGACTGGTCACCGATCGCCCTCTAGCGTGGCGATGGGGCATTGGGCAACGGCTATTGCGATGCACTCGCGATAAGATTCCTGATTCGGGAATCTTCAGCATGTGCAATCGGCGGCAAATCCGGTCCGCGCAGCCAACGGCCGGGGCGGATGTCGTCCGACGACGAATATAAGCGGGTGTAGGCGGCGTGGTGACGGGTGGCCGGGCGGCGGATGATCTCGCCGACACGTCGCGGCATCGGCTCTGTGGTTCCGTGCATTCGATTGAATCAGCGAGCATTTGGCGAAAGCCGGGCCGGACGATCGAATCGCGTTTCGGGATTTCCGACTGGCTGGGGCGGCAGGATTCGAACCTGCGTATGACGGTACCAAAAACCGTTGCCTTACCGCTTGGCGACGCCCCAGCATCTGTTGCGGACGCGCCCCTTAGCGTGGGTTCGCGGGAACCGCAATTGCCGCTGACTGGATCATTGCGCGCGCCTGGCGCCGCGCACCGATATTCACATCGGCGCGCGGCGCGCTTCTTCCCGCGTTACTCGGCGCGTTTCTTTGCCGGGTTCGCGCGATACCGATCGAACCAGGCGATGATCGCGGAGGCCTTGGCGGCGCTCTGCGAGGGGCGCGCGGTGAAGCCGCCGTGGCTGGCACCAGGCACCTTCACCAGTGCGGTGGGCACGCCCTGGATCTGGAGCGCGGCATAATATTGCTCACTTTCGCTGACGGGCGTGCGATAATCTTCGCTGCCGACCACCACCAGCGTCGGCGTCTTCACATTGCCGACGAGGCTGAGCGGGGAACGCTTCCAATAGCTCATCGGATCTTCCCACGGCAGCTTGCTGAACCAATAGCGCGAGGTGAACAATGTGGCGTCCATGGTCAGCGCCTCGCTTGCCCAGTTGATAACCGGCTTCTGGGTCGCCGCTGCCTTGAAGCGATCGGTCTTGCCGACGATCCACGCCGTGAGCACGCCGCCGCCCGATCCGCCGGTGACGAACAGATTGTCCGGGTCCGCCGTCCCGTCGGCGATCGCCGCGTCGACCGAGGCGATGAGGTCGTCATAATCCTGGCTGGGATAATTCTTGTCGATCAGATTGGCGAATTCCGCGCCATAAGAGGTCGATCCACGCGGATTGGTCCACAGCACGGCATAGCCGGCGGCGGCGTAAAGCTGCACGTCGGTGGAGAAGCTGGGGCCATAGGCGCTGTTCGGGCCGCCGTGAATCTCCAGGATCAGCGGCAGCTTCTGGCCTGGCTGCCGCCCCGGCGGGGTGGCGAGCCAGGCGTCGATCGCGCGACCGTCGGGCGCGGTGACGGCGATCTTGCGCACCGGCGCCAGCGCCTTGGCTTCGAGCAGATTGGCGTTGAGGCTGGTGAGCCGCCGCGCCTTGCCGCCCGAAGAAACCCACACGTCCGCCGGGGCGTTCGCATCGCCGCCGGTATAAGCGACAATGCCGTTGCGGGAGACGGAGAAATTGCCGCCGGTATAGGGGCGGTCGATCCCGCCGCCCGCGACATTGTCGACGATGGTTGAGGCGCGACCGTCGAGCGCGATCCGCGCCACCTTGCGTTTCCCGTGATCGTCATAGCTGGCGTAGATGCTGTTGCCGTCCGCCGCCCACACGGCATCCTCGATCGAGCGATCGAGCGCCGGGGTGAGCGAGCGCGGGCTTTCCGCTGCGCGCCCGCCAACGTAAAGCTGCACATTCTCGTAGCTGCGGCGATGATCGTCGAACCCGAGCCACGCAATCTTCGAGCCATCGGGCGAGAAGCGCGGCGCGTCATCCGGCCCGTCGCGCGAGGTGAGGGTGCGCAATTCGCCGCTCGTGGTGTCGACGGAAATGACCTCGCTGTTCTTCACCTGACGCTCGGCATCTGGCGTGCGGATCGCGGAGAACAGGATGGTGCGACCGTCCGGGCTCCACGAAAGCGGGCCATTGTCGTCGAACCCGCCGAACGTGAGTTGACGCGCGCCGCCGCCATCGGCGGAGACGATGAAAAGATGATCGTGGCCGGGCTTGATATAGCCGCCGCCGTCCGCGCGATAGGTGATGCGATCAATCACCTCCAGCGGCTCCGCCCATTTCGCGCCCGCGGGCTTGGCTGGCGCCCTGCCGAGCGTCGTCGGCTCGCCCGCCACCGTCGCGATATAGGCGAGGCGGCGGCCATCGGCTGACCAGGCCAGCGAGTTCGGATCGTTCGGCAGCGCGGTCACGCGTGTCGCTGCGTCATTGCCAAGCCAGCGGACGAACAATTGTGGATTCGTCCCGTCGGACGCGACATAGGCGATTCGGGTGCCGTCCGGTGACCAGCGCGGGCTGGAGCCGCTGGCCGCGAAAGGCGTCTGCCGTCCGGTCGCAACGTCGATCAGCCACAGGGATGATTGCATCCGATCCGTCATCACGTCGCCGGATCGGCGGACGTAAATGATGTTGCGCCCGTCAGGGCTGATCTGCGGATCGGCGGCGATGGACAATTGGAACAGATCGCTGCCGGTGAAGGCGCGCGTCGGCGCGTCAGCGGATTTCGCATCTGGCTGCGTTTGCGCCAGCGCGGGCACGGCGACCGTCGCAAGAAGAACGGCTGCGAGAAGGCGCATAGTGATTCCCCCATTTGTGATGGCGGAAGGGATGCGTCGCGGTGCTGGCGGTGGCAAGTGCGATGTGATCGCGCGCGATGTTTGCCGCGCGGCATTGCTTATCAGCGATGCGATGAAACCCGCACGGTGGCTCCCTGAGTAGGATTCGAACCTACGGCCGCTCGATTAACAGTCGAGAGCTCTACCGCTGAGCTATCAGGGAATGCCGTGCGGGAGGCGCGTCTATACCCGCCCAATTTTTAGATGCAACCCCACATTCGTCACGATTTTCACGCGATGAACTGTTCCATCGTAATCCGGTCATCCAGCGCATGTTCGGGATCGAACAACAGGGTCAGTTCGCGCGCGCGATCCATTGCGATATCCACCTGCGCGACATCGCGAATTTCGCGTTGATCGGCCACCGCCGAGACGGGGCGCTTATCCGGATCGAGGATGCGCAGCGAGATGCGCGCACGCTCGGGCAGAATCGCGCCGCGCCAGCGCCGCGGGCGAAATGCGCTGATCGGGGTGAGCGCCAGCAGCGCGGAGCCGAGCGGCAGGATCGGGCCATGCGCCGAGAGATTATACGCGGTTGATCCGGCTGGCGTGGCGACAAGGATGCCGTCACACGCCAGTTCGTCCAGCACGATGCGGTCGTTCACCGTCACCTCTATCTTGGCGGTCTGCCGGGTTTCGCGCAGCAACGACACTTCGTTGATCGCGGGCAGCGTGTGGATGCGGCCATCAATGCCGGTGGCGGTCATCATCAGCGGGGTGACCTTGAAGGCGCGCGCGCGATCGAGCCGATCATCGAGGCCGTGGCGCCGCCATTCGTTCATCAGGAAGCCGACCGTGCCCAGATTCATGCCGAATACAGGGGGCGGGGGGCGGCGAGCCTCCAGCATCAGATGCAGTGTTTGGAGCATGAAGCCGTCGCCACCCAATGCGATGACCAGATCGGCTTCCTCGACCGGGCACCAGTCCCAAGCGTCGAACAGTTCGGCGCGGGCGGCCTGCGCGGTGGCGGTGGGCGAGGCGACCAGCGCCCGCCGGGGATAGCTCGTCATCCGCCGGTCACGCTCATGTGGCGCGAAACCGCCGGGGTCGCGCCGGGCGCTATATTGAAATCGTGGCGACGTGGCTTGGTGGCAATCGCCGCGTCGATCGCGGAGTCGAGCGCCACGACGCCGCCGCTGCGCAATGCGCCCTTCAGGTTCGCCTGATCGTCGTGCCCAAGGCAGGAATAGAGCCGTCCATCGGTCGTCAGGCGCACGCGGTTGCATCCATCGCAGAAATTGGCGGTGAGCGGAGAGATCAGCCCAAGCCGCGTATCGCTCCCCGCGACGCGCCAGTAACGCGCGGGGCCGCCCGTGCCCTGCATGTCGCGGACGAGCGCATGAACGGCCGAAAGCTGATCGAACACCTGGGTGAGCGGGAGAAAACGGTCAGTACGATCTTCGTCGATCGTGCCGAGCGGCATGGTTTCGATCAGCGTGAGATCCAGCCCTTCGCTCACGCACCAGTCGAGCATGGCCGGAATCTCGTGCTCGTTCAGGTTCTTCAGCGCGACCATGTTGATTTTCACCTTGAGCCCAGCGGCCCGCGCCGTCGCGATCCCGCCGAGCACCTGCGCCACATCGCCGTGACGGGTGATGAAACGGAAACGATCGGGATCGCGGCTGTCGAGGCTGACGTTGATGCGCCGGATGCCCGCGCCAAACAGTGCGGGGGCATGATCGGCCAGCCGCGTGCCATTGGTGGTCATCGTGAGTTCGTCCAGCCCGTGCCCGACATGCGCGCCGAGCCGGTGGACCAGTTCCATCACGTCGCGCCGCACCAGCGGCTCGCCGCCGGACAGGCGAATCTTGCGCACGCCACGCGCGATGAAGCGTTCGGCGATGATCGCGATTTCCTCCAGCGCGAGCACTTTGCTGCGCGGCATGAAGGTCATCCGTTCGGCCATGCAATAGCGGCAGCGCAGATCGCAGCGATCGGTGACGGAGACGCGCAGATAGCGGATCGCCCGCCCGAAGCCGTCGACAAGCGCGCCGGGCGCGAGAGGTTCGGTGGCCGCCATCGTTCCGGAGAGCTAGGCGCTCCCGCCCGGTGCGGCAAGCCCGTGGTAAATATTGTGCCGGATCGGGCATTGAAGTGATTGGCGAGCGCGGGCTGGGTCGCTAACAAATCCTTAATGATGGTTCAGCCGCGCTTTCCGAAGCCAACAACCACGATCGCGATCGCCCCGGATGCGGCGCGCGGCGCCCTGGAGCCGATGCTCGCGGCGGCTGGCTGGCTGAGCAGCGATGCCGCGCCACTGGTCAGGCTCGTCGATGCGCGCGCGGGGCTGGCAACCGTGGCCGCGCTGGCGCCGGTTGCGTTCGAGGAGCAGGCCGCGCTACTCGCGATCGTTGATTCGGATAGCGCATCCGCTGCGGCTTATGATGCCGGCGCGACGCATATCGTCGTCGGCGCGGAATCCGCCGCGCTGCTGCTTATGCTGCGCTTTGCTGCGCGCCATGCCCGTCGCGTGCGGCGACAGGCGTTCGCGCGGCGCGGCGGGGAAGCCGCCCCCGGCGAAATCGCGCGTTTCCTCGCGACGCGCGACGCGGAAGGGGGCGCGCCGACAATGTTCGCGATCAGGCTGACACGTTTCGATATCGTCAATGCGGCCTTCGGGCGCTCGATCGGCGATGCGCTGCTGGCGGCAGCTTTCGCGCGTATCGTCGATGCGCTCGGCACGGTCGCTCCCGATGACCGCCAGATCGCGCGCGGCGACGGCGCAGCGTTCGAGATCGCTCTGGCGACCGACGAGGCAGCCGCCGATGAGGCGCTGACCGCGATCGAGGCGGCGCTCGTGCGACCGTTCGATACCGGCGACGCGATGGTTAATCTCGGCGCGCGGATCGGGGTGGCGCGTGGCGGCGCGGTGGCGGAGCTACCCGCCCGCGCCCGTGACGCGCTGGATGCCGCGCGCGCCAGCGAGGGGGCCGCGGTGCGGCAGGCGACGCGCACTTATGCCGCGCCGCTCGTGCGCCTTGCCGCGGACCTGCATCGCGCGATCGCCCGAAACGAGATCGCGATCCTGTTCCAGCCGCAGGTTTCGCTCGCCTCGGGTGCGATCACGGGCGTGGAGGCGCTCGCGCGCTGGGATCATCCGGCGCTGGGGACGCTGGGGGCGGAAACGCTGTTCGCCGCGGCCGATCGGGCCGATCTGGGCGCGGCGCTATCGGAGCATATCCTGGTGCGCGCGCTCGCGATCGTTTCGCGCTGGCCGGCGGTGCTGGAAAATCTGCGGCTGGCCGTGAACGTCACCGCCGCTGATGTCGTGCGGCCCGATTTCGCGCAGCGTTTCGTCAGCCATGTCGCGGCGAGCGGTGTCGCCCGTGGACGGATGACGGCGGAAATCACCGAAACCGGGCTGATCGGCGATCTGGAGGCAGCCGCCGTCGCGCTCGGCGCATTGCGCGAGCAGGGGGTGCGGGTGGCGATCGACGATTTCGGCACCGGCTATTCGAGCCTCGCCTATCTGAAGGCGCTGCCACTCGATTATCTGAAGATCGACCGCAGCCTGACGCGTGACATCGCTGGCTCCGCGCGCGATCGCGTGATCGTGCGCGGGGTGATCGCGATGGCGCACGCGCTGGGCCTCGCGACGATCGCGGAAGGCGTGGAGACCGCGATCGAGCGAGACATGCTCGCGGGCGAGGGCTGCGATCTTTACCAGGGCTATCTTTGCGCCGGGCCGCTCGATTCCGGCGCGCTCGCCACGCTCGTCGCGGGCTGGACGCTCAGCCCGCGGCCTTCGCCAGCCCCTTCGACAATTGCAGCGCACCGTTAAGCCGCGCCTGCGGATCGGGCCACGAACGGCTCAGCGCGAATTTCGAATCCGGGCGCAGCTTGGCGATCGCGCCGAGCCGCTGGACATAAGCGAGCAGCCCATCGACGTTCGGCGGAGAATCGTCGTGGAAGGTGACGAGCGCGCCCTTCGGCCCGACATCCATCTTCGCGACGCAGGCCTTCTTCGCGTTCATCTTTATCTCGATCACGCGGATCAAATTCTCGGTCGCCTCCGGCAATTTTCCGAAACGGTCGATCATCTCGGCGGCGAATGATTCGAGCGCCTGCTTGTCGTCCAGCTCGTTGAGGCGGCGATAGAGCCCCATGCGCAAATCGAGATCGGGCACATAATCCTCCGGGATCAGGATCGGCGCGTCGACGGTTATCTGCGGCGAGAAATCGCGCGGGCGCTGGGCAAGGCCGCCGGCCTTGGCATCCATGATCGCCTCCTCCAGCATCGACTGATAGAGTTCGTAGCCGACTTCCTTGATATGCCCGGATTGTTCGTCGCCGAGCAGATTGCCCGCGCCGCGAATATCGAGATCGTGGCTGGCAAGCTGGAAGCCCGCCCCCAGCGTATCGAGATCGGACAGCACCTTCAGCCGCTTTTCCGCCGCGTCGGTCATCTGCCGTTCCGGCGGGGTGACGAGATAGGCATAGGCGCGCGTCTTTGATCGCCCGACCCGCCCGCGCAACTGATAGAGCTGGGCGAGGCCGAAGCGATCCGCCCGGTTGACGATCATCGTGTTGGCGGAAGGGATGTCGATCCCGCTCTCGATGATCGTGGTGGAGACGAGCACCTCGAACTTCTTGTCGTAGAAGGCGCTCATCCGCTCCTCCACCTCGCCCGCCGCCATCTGGCCGTGCGCGATGACATAGCGGATTTCGGGCACCTCGTTGCGCAGATATTCCTCGATATCGGGCAAATCCGCGATGCGCGGCGTGACGAGGAAGCTCTGCCCGCCGCGATAATGTTCGCGCAACAATGCCTCACGCAGCACTACCGGATCCCATGGCATCACATAGGTGCGCACCGCGAGGCGATCGACCGGCGGCGTCTGGATCACCGACAGTTCGCGCAGGCCCGACATCGCCATCTGGAGGGTGCGTGGGATCGGCGTGGCGGTGAGCGTCAGGACGTGGACATCGCTTTTCAGCGCCTTCAGCCGTTCCTTGTGGGTGACGCCGAAACGCTGTTCCTCATCGACGACGACAAGCCCGAGCCGCTTGAACTCAAGGCTCTTGGCGAGCAGCGCATGGGTGCCGACCACGATGTCGATATCGCCCGATGCCACGCGCTCCTTGGTCGCTTTCGCCTCATTGGCGCTGACCAGGCGCGAGAGGCGCCCGATATTGAGCGGGAAGCCTTCGAACCGCTGTACGAAATTCTGATAGTGCTGGCGTGCGAGCAGGGTGGTGGGGCACACCACCGCCACCTGCATCCCCGCCATCGCCGCGACGAACGCGGCGCGCAACGCAACCTCGGTCTTGCCGAAGCCGACATCGCCGACGATCAGCCGGTCCATCGGCTTGCCGGCGGAAAGATCGCCCAGCACATCCTCGATCGCGCGATCCTGATCGTCGGTTTCCTCATAGGGGAAGCGATCGACGAACGTGGGATAGCCGCTCGCATCCGGCTCCGCGACCTCGCCCGAGCGCAGGGCGCGTTCGGCGGCGATCGCAATCAACTCACCCGCGATCTCGCGGATGCGCTCCTTCATCCGCGCCTTGCGGCGTTGCCACGCCTCGCCGCCAAGCTTGTCGAGCGCGGCGCCTTCTTCGCTCGATCCGTAGCGCGAGAGGACTTCGAGATTCTCGACCGGCACGTAGAGCTTGTCGCCGCCGGCGTAGGTCAGCGCGACGCAATCGTGTGGCGCCTTGCCGACGGGGATCGAGGTGAGCCCCTCATAGCGACCGATGCCATGATCGACATGGACGACGAGATCGCCGGGCGAGAGCGTCGCCAGTTCGGCGAGAAAGGCGTCGGCGGACTTGCGCCGCTTGTGCCGGCGGACGAGCCGGTCGCCGAGCATGTCCTGCTCGGTCAGCACCGCGACGCGCGGCGCGGTGAAGCCGTGATCTAGTGGCAGGACGATCAGCGCGACTTGAGTTTCGCCGACGCCCAGCGCCTCCTGCCACGTTTCGACCTGCTTCGCGCCGTGAAGACCGTGATCGGTGAGCAGGGAGGAAAGCCGATCGCGCGCGCCGATCGAATAGCTCGCCAGCACCGGCTTGCGGCCATCTTTCCGCAGCTTGGAAAGATGCGCGACCACCGCTTCGTAGATGTTGACGCCCGATGCGCGCTCGGGCGCGAAATCGCGCGCGCCATCGACGCCGAAATCCACCACGCGGGTCGATTCCGGCTCGTGGAACGTCGTGGTGACATGCGCGATCGCGGTATCCAGCGCGATGCGCCATTCGCTATCGTCGAGATAGAGCGTCTTCGCCGGCAGCGCGCGATAGCTGCCGGGCTGCGCGGCCTCGGCACGTTTGCGGTTCTCGTAATAATCGGCGATCGCGTCCAGCCGCCCCTCGGCGGCGGCGGTGACGCCATTGTCACGAATCACCAGCGAATCCTCGCCGAGATGATCGAACAAGGTGGCGAGCTTTTCCTCGAACAGCGGGAGCCAATGCTCCATGCCCGCGAGCCGCCGCCCGTCGCTTACCGCCTGATAGAGCGGATCGCCGGTCGCGGTGGCTCCAAAGGTCTCGCGGTAGCGGCTGCGGAAACGCTTGACGCTATCCTCGTCGAGCAGTGCTTCGGATGCGGGGAGCAGGGTGAAGCCGTCTATCCGCCCGGTGGTGCGCTGGTCGTCGGGATCGAAGGTGCGGACGCTCTCGATCTCGTCGCCGAAGAAATCGAGCCGCAGCGCCTGTTCCTCGCCGCTGGGGAACAGATCGACGATCCCGCCGCGAATCGCATATTCGCCCGCGTCGTGGACGGTATCGGTGCGGACATAGCCGTTCGCCTGAAGCAGCGCAGCGAGGCGATCGAGACTGATCCGCTCGCCAGGCTTCAGATTGGCGACAAGCTGGCGGATGCGGAACGGGGTGAGCGTGCGCTGGGTGGCGGCGTTGGCGGTGGTGAGCACCAGTTGCGGCGCGCGCGGCTTTTGCTGCAGGCGATGCAGCGCGCCGATCCGCTCCGCCATGACGCGCAGGGTGGGGGAGGCGCGATCATAGGGCAGGCAATCCCATGCCGGAAATTCTACGATCTCCAGCTCCGGCGCGAAGAAATGCGCGGTCGCCGCGATCGCGCGCATCGCCGCTTCGTCGGGCGCGATGAACACCGCGCGCTTCGTCGCCGCGCGCGCGAGGTCGGCGAGCAACGAGGGCTGGAAGCCCGCGGGCACGCCGGCGAGTGTCAGCGGCTGAGTGGCGGAGAGGATCTGTTTCAGGTCGGGCATGGAAATCTCTCCCCTTCCGTGGAAGGCAGGGCTGAATGGGAACGGAAGGGTGCGGCGTTTCCGCTATTCGGGAACCTGCACGTAATTCAGCCCGCGCATCGCCTGCATCATCGGGCCATCCCATTGCGGCGGGCAGGGGATCGAGCCGATCGCCCAGCCCATGATGTCCACGTCCTGCTCCTCCAGCAAAGTTTCGAACCAGTCGAGTTCGGCAGCGCTCCAGCCGGCGTGGTGGGTGTCGAAAAAGCCGCCGATCATCATGTCGGCCTCGCGCGTGCCGCGATGCCACGAACGGAATTTCAGGCGCTTCAGGCGGATTGCGTGGTCCATCGGTCCTCAACGTCAATTGCCCGGCGGGCGCTGGCGGCGCGCGTCGGGTGCGGGTAATGCGTCATTTAGGCATGAGACCAGATATCCTCAATCCGCTGTTCGCAGAGATCACCGCGCTGAAGGGCGTGGGGGCGGCGTTGGCCAAGCCGCTCGACCGGCTGGGGATCGCGCGCGTGGTGGACCTGCTGTTCCATCTGCCGAACGGGTGGATCGACCGGCAGCCGCGCGAGACGCTCGACGCGAGCGATGCGGGGCGGACGATCGCGATCACCCTGGTGCCGCGCGATATCCGCAGCTCCGGCAGCGCGCGCGCGCCGACGCGGGTTCACGCCACCGATGCTGCGGGCAACGCGGTGAGCCTCGTTTATTTTGGTGGATCATCGGGCTGGGTGCGCAAGCTTTATCCGATCGGCGAGCCCGTGCGCATTTCCGGCAGGCTCGACAGTTATGGGCAGGAACTTCAGATCATCCATCCCGATATCGAGGGGGATGAGGGGTTTCGCGAGCGCGAGCCGATCTATCCGTTGTCGGAAGGGATCACCTCCCGTCGCCTTGCCGGGCTGATCGAGCAGGCGCTGGCCCGCGCGCCGGACCTGCCGGAATGGATCGAGCCGGGGCTGAAGGCGAAACGCGACTGGCCCGGCTGGCGCGAGGCGATCGCGCGCATCCACGCCGATCCCGCCGATCAGGTGGCGCGCGCCCGGCTCGCTTATGACGAGGTGTTCGCCAACCAGCTCGCGCTGACGCTGGTGCGCGCCGATACCCGCAAGCGGCGCGGTCGCGCGCTGGCCGGCGACGGACGGCTGCGAGACATGCTCAAGCTCCCTTATGCCCTCACCGGCGCGCAGACGCGAACGGTGCGGGAGATCGAGGGCGATCTGGCGCAGGAAGCGCCGATGCTGCGGCTGCTGCAAGGCGATGTCGGCTCGGGAAAGACGCTGGTTGCCGCCATGGCGCTGCTGATCGCGGTGGAGGCGGGCGCGCAAGCGGCGATGCTCGCGCCGACCGAAATCCTCGCGCGCCAGCATTATGAGACGTTGCGCCGCACGCTCGCCGGTTTGCCGGTGGAGATCGCGGTGCTCACGGGCCGCGACAAGGGGCGGGCACGCGAGGCGACGCTGATGGGGCTGGCCGATGGCTCGATCCATATCCTTGTCGGCACCCATGCGATCTTTCAGGAGGCGGTGGGTTATCGCGACCTGGGCCTTGTCGTAGTGGACGAGCAGCACCGCTTCGGCGTCGCCGAACGCATGGCGCTCGCGGCGAAGGGGCGCACCACGCCGCACCTGCTGGCGATGACCGCCACACCGATCCCGCGCACGCTCACCCTCGCGCAGCATGGCGAGATGGATCAGAGCCGGCTCGACGAGATGCCGCCGGGCCGCGAGCCGGTCGAGACGCGGGTAATCAGCGAGGAGCGGCTCGACGAAGTGGTCGAGGCGCTGGGCCGCCATCTGGCGGAGGGCAAGCAGGCCTATTGGGTCTGCCCGCTGGTTGAGGAGAGCGAAAAGAGCGATCTGGCGGCGGCGGAGGCGCGGGCGGCGGCGCTCGCGGGCCGCTTTGGCGATCGTGTCACGCTCGTCCATGGCCGGATGAAGGGCGCGGAAAAGGATGCGGTGATGAGCGCCTTCGCCGCCGGGCGACACGGCGTGCTGGTCGCGACGACAGTGATCGAGGTGGGGGTGGACGTGCCCAACGCCACGTTGATCGTGATCGAACATGCCGATCGCTTCGGGCTGGCGCAGCTTCACCAGCTACGCGGGCGCGTCGGGCGCGGCGGGGGGCATTCGACGTGCCTGTTGCTGCGCGGCAATGCCCTGTCCGAAACGTCGCGCGCGCGGCTTGCGCTGATGCGCGAGACCAACGACGGTTTTCGCATCGCGGAGGAGGATCTCCGGCTGCGCGGTGCGGGCGAATTGCTCGGCACGCGGCAATCGGGCGAGGCGATGTTCCGGCTTGCGACCGCCGAAGCCCTTGGCGAGCTTCTGCCCGCCGCCACCGACGACGCGCGATTGCTGATCGACCGTGATGGCGGGCTGGCGGCGGAGCGGGGGCAGGCCGCCCGCACCGCGCTCTATCTGTTCGAGCGCGATGCCGGGGTGGCGCTGCTGCGATCGGGGTGAGATCGCGTCGCCGGCCCCGATCGGGCGGGCGGCACGACCTTTTCAGAGTTCCCGGAAGCTCTCCACCTCGCGCGCGGGGCCGTGGCCGGATGGCGCGTGGAGCGGCTCGATCTCGATTGGTTGCGGCGGATCGAACCCGCCCTCCCATTTCGCCACCACCGCGCTGGCGACGGCATTGCCGATCACATTGGTCGCGGTGCGCCCCATGTCGAGGAAGTGATCGACCGCGAGGATCAGCAGCAGCCCGGCCTCCGGGATGTTGAACATCGGCATCGTCGCCGCGATCACGACAAGGCTCGCGCGGGGTACACCGGCGATCCCCTTCGACGTTACCATCAGCACCAGCAGCATCGTGATCTGCGTCTCGATCGGCAAATGGATGCCATAGGCCTGCGCGATGAACATCGCCGCGAACCCCATGTAGATCATCGATCCATCGAGGTTGAACGAATAGCCGAGCGGCAGCACGAAGCTCGCCACGCGCGGCGGCACGCCGAAACGGTCGAGCGCCTCCAGCATACGCGGATAGGCGGCTTCGGACGAGGCGGTGGAGAAGGCGACGAGCAACGGCTCGCGGATATAGCGGACCAGCTCGATCACGCGCCGCCCGATGAACAGGAAACCGATGCCGAGCAGGATCAGCCAGAGAACGATCAGCGAGGTATAGAAAGTGCCCATGAAATAGGCGAGCTGGCCGATCACCTTCGGCCCGCGCTCGGTGAGCGTGCCGGCCACCGCGGCGAACACCGCGAAGGGCGCGAAGCGCATGACATAATCGGTGATCTGCAACGACACATGCACCAGCGCGTCGATGGCGCGGACCAGCGGTGCGGCCTTTTCGCCCACCGCGGTGATGGCGACGCCGACGAATACGGAGAAAATCACGATCTGCAGGATCTCGTTCTTTGCCATCGCATCGACCATCGAGGTGGGGAAGATATGCGCGACGAAATCCTTGAGATTGAAGGCCGAAGTCTCAAGCCCGCTGCCTGCCGTCGCCGCCGGCAACGCGAGGTTCAGGCCCACACCCGGCTGGAAGACGTTCACCAGGATCAGCCCGAGCCCGAGCGAGAGCAGGCTGGCGGCGATGAACCATGCAAGGCTGCGCGCGCCGATCCGGCCGAGTGCTGCGGTATCCCCCATCTGGGCGATGCCGGATACGAGCGTGGAGAACACCAGCGGTGCGATTATCATCTTGATAAGTCGCAGGAAAACGGTGGTGACGATCGAGAAATAGCCCGCCAGGGATTCAAGCCGGGCTTGCGAGGCGGCAGTGCCATCGCTGATCGAGGCATTTAACGCGAGCCCGCAAATCAGGCCGAGCACCAGTGCGACGAATATAAAGGTGGTCAGCCTCTTGCCCATGAAAACTCCCGGTTGAAATCGGCGCGCAGGCAAAGGGGATTGCGACGGCGCGGTCAAGCACCCTATCGTCTCGCGTCATGGGGATCGACCACTTTATGCCATCGCGCCGGGGCCTTCTGGGGGCCGCGGCCTTGCTTCCGCTGGTTAATCTGGCGGCGATCGTCCGCGCGGCCGAGCCGGATCTCGCGGGGGTGACGGACATGACCGCCGGCCTGAAACCGATCGACGCGGCCGAGCGCGCCGCGCGGCTGGTGCGCGCGCAGGCATTGATGCGGCGGAACGGGATCGGCGCGGTGCTGATCGAGCCCGGATCGAGCATGATCTATTTCACCGGCGTGCTCTGGCGGCGCAGCGAGCGGCTGACCGCCGCGATCATCCCGGTGGAGGGTGAGCCATGTATCGTCACGCCGTTCTTCGAGGAGCCTTCCGTGCGTGAGACGCTCGCCGTACCGGCGGAGGTGCGCGTATGGCAGGAGGATCAGAATCCGCTTGCCGTGGTCGCGGGATTTTTGCGTGATCGCAAGCTTGCCGGGCGCCCGATCGGGATCGAGGAAACCGCGCGCTTCTTCGCTTTCGATGGCCTGGCGCGTGCCTTGGGGGAGGCGAAGCTCGTTTCCGCCAATCCGGTCGTGCGCGGTTGCCGCATGATAAAGACGCCGGCGGAGCTTGCGCTGATGCAGGCGGCGACGGATGTGACGATCGCCGCCTATCGCTGGGTCCATCCGCGCGTCGAAAAGGGGATGACGGGCAGCGAGATCGGCGCGTTGATGACCGCCGCGACCCGCCGGCTCGGCGGCGATGCGGAATTCTCGATGGCGCTGATCGGGGAAGCCTCAGCCTATCCCCATGGCAGCCGCGAGGTGCATCGTGTCGCGGACGGGCAGGTCGTGCTGATGGATTGCGGCTGCACGGTGCAGGGATATCAATCGGATGTCTCGCGCACCTGGGTGCATGGAACGGCGAACACGGCGCAGCGCAAATTGTGGGAGCAGGTGGCCGAAGGCCAGCGGATCGCCTTCGCCGCGGCGCGGATCGGCGCGCCGGCGGGATCGGTGGACGATGCGGTGCGCGCGCAATATGCCAAGTGGGGCTACGGCCCCGGTTACAAGCTGCCCGGCCTGTCGCATCGCACCGGGCACGGCATCGGGATGGACGGGCACGAGCCGGTCAATCTGGTCCATGGCGAGGTGACCCCGCTGGCCGCCGGCATGTGCTTTTCCGATGAGCCGGGCATATATATTCCGGGGCAATATGGGGTGCGGCTGGAGGATTGCTTCTACATGACAGCCGATGGGCCGCGCTGGTTCAGCACGCCGCCCGCCTCGATCGACGCTCCGGTGTGAGCGAAGGCCATTGCCAAATGGCTGATGTTCCGATTATGTTCTGAAGATGGTCGAAATCGTCGCTGTCGCGCTCGTCGCCATTGTTCTCGGGCTCGCGCTTGGCTGGTTCATCGCGCGGCGTGATGTCGCGGGCCTGCGGGCCGAACGCGATCAGCGGGGGGAAGAATTCAAGCGCGCGATCGTCGATCTCGCCACCGCCAGCGAGCGGGCCAAGGCCGCGGATGGCTTGCGCGCCGAGCTTGAGGCGATCCGCGCCGAACGCGATGCCGCCCGCACCGAACTCGCCCGCCGCGAAACCGAGGCGGAGGCGTTCGAGGCGCGGATCACCGAGTTCAAGGAAGCGAAGGATGATATGGCGGGCCGCTTCCGGGAGGTCGCCGGCAATCTTCTGGGCGAGGCGCAGAAAGCATTTCTCGAACGCGCCGATGAGCGTTTCCGTCAATCGGAGGAGAATGCGGGGCATGGGCTGAAGGCGCTGCTCCAGCCGGTCAATGAGCGGCTCCAGCGCTATGAAGAGGGAGTCGCGCGGGTTGAGGCGGAGCGGCGCGATGCGTTCGGTTCGCTCCATGGGCAGATCGAGGCGATGCGCGTCGGGCAGGAATCGGTTCGGGCGGAAGCGCAGAAATTGGTCAACGCGCTGCGCGCCGCGCCTAAGGCACGTGGCCGATGGGGCGAGCAGCAGTTGCGCAACGTGCTCGAAACCTGTGGGCTTGCCGAACATACCGATTTCGCCATGGAGGTCAGCGTCACCGGCGATGATGGCGAACGGCTGCGCCCCGATGCTGTGGTGCGCGTGCCGGGCGGCAAATCGCTGGTGATCGACGCCAAGGTGTCGCTCAATTCCTATCAGGACGCATTCGCCGCAGTTGACGAGAATGAGCGCCAACTGGGGCTGACCGCTCACGCCAATGCGATGCGCGCCCACGTCAACACGCTGGGCGCCAAGGCTTACTGGAGCCAGTTTCCCGACGCGCCCGATTATGTGATAATGTTCGTGCCGGGCGAACATTTCCTTTCCGCCGCGCTGGAACATGATTCCACTCTGTGGGACGCGGCGTTCGACAAGCGCGTTCTGCTCGCCACGCCGACCAATCTGATCGCGATCGCGCGCACCGTTTCCGCGGTATGGCGGCAGGAGCGGCTGGCGAGCGAGGCGCGGCAGATCGGTGCGCTCGGCAAGGAGCTATATGATCGGCTTGCCAAGGCCGTCGGCGATCTGCGCGTGGTGGGCAGCGGGCTCAACACCGCGGTGAAAAATTACAATACCTTCGTCAGCAGCTTCGAGACGCGGGCGCTGGTCAGCGCGCGCAAGCTGCGTGATCTCAATATCGAGCCCGGCGCGCGCGAGATCGAGGCGATCGCGCCGGTGGAATTGCTTGCGGGCCACGCGGAGGAGGAAGCGGGCAGGCTGGCGGCGGAATAATCCCTTCGCGGGCTCGGCGGTCGCGGTCGCGCGCTTCGGCGCAGGGCTGGGGCCGGGGCCGGGCGACGTCTTGAGCCGGGCGCCGTGATGCGTCGAGCGGTTTCAAGGCGGGTGGAATCACCTGCCGGCTCGGAAACCGCTCTGGATCAGTTCCCACGTCGCGCCGAGGCGCGGGCGTCGAGCAATTGCCACAGCCCGCGGTGTTGCGCGAGCAATTGCTGCGCCCCGAAAGTCACCGCGCGCCGCGTCGCGCTGCCGCCACCGAGATCGTTCAACATCGTGATCGTCTGGCGATCGCCGGGGAGCGGGCTTCGTTCGGGGAACACGCCGACGCGCTCGCCGGCGATGACGAGCACGCGGCGGATCGAGGTCCATTCGAGCAGGAACGACGCCGTCGCGCCAATCGCGCAACCGACACGATTCGATTCGGCCAGCATCGTAAGCGCGTGCCGCTGTGACACGATCGCGGCCTCCGATTGCGCCTGGCCGGGCGTGGAGGGTAGCGGGCCGACCGCCGCGGTCAGCGTCGCCAGGAAGGTGCGCTCCGCGTCGAACGCCAGCGCGGCGGTCGTCAGCCATTCGCGGATCGCGCCCGATGCGCCTGGTGCCGTGGTAGCCTGGTCGATGATGCTGGGCGCCATCCCGTGCAGGGCGCACAGGGCATGAACCGCATCGGCCAGATCGCGCAGCGGCGTCGCGGGATAGGCGAGGGCGATCGGCCAGCTCGCGCTCGCGGTCCCGTCCGCCTCGACCAATCCGGCGATGGATTCACCCAGGAGAGCGGGAGCGGAATTGGGAACTATCTGCACAATGATCCTTTGTTCAGCACGTCTCGCCGCTTTTTACCGCGCGAGAAGGTGATCGAGTCTCTCTTCTAGCATGTTCGCGTAAAGACGGAGTTTATGCGACGCTGCGGACGATCGTGGCCGCCAGCCCCTCGATTCTTCCCGCGAGCGTGACTGCCGCGATGCCGATCGTCACCGGCACGGGGGCGGCGCCATGTATCAGGCATTCCGCCGCGACGCTGCGCGCACCACCGTCGGTCGCGACGGCATCGAGCGCCTCATTCGCCGGCACGCGGCTGCCCACGGTAAGCAGGGAGGTGAAGCGGGCGGTTGCGAGCGCCTCCGCCGAGATGCCGGTGAGCGTCGCCAGATTCGCGCTAGGAGCGGCGATATAGCCGCGCAAATTCAAATGAATGCTGATCGCGCCGGCGGCGCCCCCGGCTTCGGACGCCGCGAGCAATTGCGCCTGTGTGGCCACGAGCGCCTGTTCGGTCGTGACATCGCTCGCGCGTAGCAGGCAGCCGGTCGGGAATGGCATGAGTTCGCAGCGCAGCCGTCGTGAAAGGTAGGCCTCCGGCACGATCTCGATCGACTCGGCGATCCCGCTGGCCGTCACCCGCGCGATCGCGTCCGCGAGCATTGCACCGCCGGAGAGGGCAAACTCCCCCGGATACGCGCCGGCCCGCATTGCCGCGCCAAACCGCGCACGCGCTGCATTGCTGGCGAGCGCGATGCGCCCCGCACGATCGAGGATCAGCGCGATCGCGCCGTCAGCGTCCAGCAATGTGGCGAGTGCGCCATCGTCGGTCGGCGCGGCTTCGCGGGAGGCGCATAACGCTTCCATCACGTCGATCGTGGTCAGCGCGTAACGCGGACGGCCACGGTGCAGGATATAGACCGGCGCGCGCGCGGCGCGTTCCTGCCACAATCCGAAGTGGCGGACGAGGTGCGATGCGGTGACGCATTGCCCATCGTCGGGGCGGAGGGGCTGAATGTCGCTCATCGTGCGAGTCTGATCCGGGGGCGGTGTTGACCGCAATGGAGCGGCGCCATTCCGGATCGGTCGATATCGGCAATTTGCGTCGATTGTCGCCGAAACGGAGATGATTTGTGCAAACTTCGCCGCCGGTGCGCATCTTCGGCGTGGCGGGTGACATTCGTGTTTCGCGCAAACATCATGGCGAACGCCGTCGACCATGTTGCAAGCGCCGGGTTGGTAGAAGGTGCGGGCCGTCGACGGATTTGTCCACCTCCGTCGGCGGAAGGGGAGCGATTGCGGGCATGGTCCCTCGCCCGGCGCTTTCCGTTGCCTGCATGACACCTTTGCGGAGGGAGTCGTGCTTCCCCGGCGGCGATCTCGTCCAGTTGCCGCCGGGGCTTTTCGGGAGATCAGGATGCGCCGCTCGCTTATTCTGCCGCTTGGAGCACTAGCCGCGATCGTGCCGGCTCCGGCTACGGCCCAGACGCTGACTGACGTGATCGGTTCGCTCGTGTCGCTGGATGCCCGCGTCACGCTCCAGGCCGGAGCGATCACCGTGATTGACGGGCGCGTCACCACGAACACGCAGGCGATCAGCCAGTTGGAGGTGGATCGCGCCTCGCTGCTGGACCGGCTGGCCGTGATAGATTCGGCAGCGGCGGCGGTCGCGACGAATCTGCAGGCGCAGCAACAGGCGGTGGGGGCACTGACGGGGCAGTTCGCGGCATCGGTCAACGCGGCGGATGCGCTGGCGCTCGACGTGCGCGCGCAAGGCTCGGCGATCGGTGCGCTGGACGGGCGACTCGGCACGACCGTCAACGCCGTCGCGCAACAGGGCGTTCGTATTGATCTGGTCAACCAGATAGCGCTGGCAGCGCAGGATTCGGTCGTCACCTTGCGCGGCGATCTCGATGCCGGGCGCGCGGGCATGACGCGACAGAGCGATCCGAACGGGGCGATCACGATCGGGGCGCAGAGTGGCGGCGCTGTGGTGTCCTTTACCGGCACCGCGGGGGATCGCCGCTTGAGCGGCGTGGCCGACGGGATTGCCGCCAACGACGCGGCAACCGTTGGTCAGCTCACCGCGTCGAGCAGCGCCACCTTGTCCGCCGCGAACGGCTATACCGATCGCAGCGCCGCCGCGACGCTGACGGCGGCGAATGATTATACCGATCGGGCGATGAGCCAGACTCTGGAGCGCGCCGCCATCACCAGCAGGCAGATGATCGCGGCGAACAATGTCGAACTGCGCCGTGACATGAGCGCGCTTGCGGCAGGATCGAACGCGCTGTCCGCCTTGCCGCAGGCGTTCATTCCCGGACGCGGGATGATGGGCGCCGCGATCGGCGGCAGCCGGGGGCAGACCGCGTTCGCGATGGGATTGTCAAAGGCGTTCACTGGTGAAAACGCGCCGGTGGTCAGGGCGGGCGCCGCCGTCGATACGCGGCATGGCGATTTCAGCTACAATGCCTCGGTCGGTTTTCACTTCTGATTGAAAAGGGAAGGGCGGCCCGCGAGCCGCCCTTTTTATCGTTGTTTACTGATCGAGGAAGGAGCGCATCTTGCGGCTGCGGCTCGGATGCTTGAGCTTGCGCAATGCCTTGGCCTCGATCTGGCGGATGCGCTCACGCGTCACGCTGAATTGCTGGCCGACCTCCTCCAGCGTGTGATCGGTGTTCATGCCGATGCCGAAGCGCATCCGGAGCACGCGCTCCTCACGCGGGGTGAGGCTGGCGAGGACACGGGTGACCGTTTCCTTGAGATTGGCCTGGATCGCGGCATCCACCGGGATGATCGCATTCTTGTCCTCGATGAAATCGCCGAGGTGCGAATCCTCCTCGTCGCCGATCGGCGTTTCGAGGGAGATCGGCTCCTTGGCGATCTTCATCACCTTGCGCACCTTCTCCAATGGCATGGAGAGGCGCTCGGCCATTTCCTCCGGCGTCGGCTCGCGGCCCTGTTCGTGGAGGAACTGGCGGCTGGTGCGGACCAGCTTGTTGATCGTCTCGATCATATGCACCGGGATGCGGATCGTGCGCGCCTGATCCGCGATGCTGCGCGTGATCGCCTGCCTGATCCACCAGGTGGCATAGGTACTGAATTTGTAGCCGCGACGATATTCGAATTTGTCCACCGCCTTCATTAGGCCGATGTTGCCTTCCTGAATAAGATCAAGGAATTGCAGGCCGCGATTGGTGTATTTCTTGGCGATCGAGATGACGAGGCGGAGATTGGCCTCCACCATTTCCTTCTTCGCGATCCGCGCCTCGCGCTCGCCCTTCTGCACCATGTTGACGATGCGGCGGAATTCGCCGAGCGCCATGCCGGTTTGCTGCGAGATTTCCGAAATCTCGGTGCGGATGCGATCGACGGCGGCGGCCTCGTTGGTGGCGAAGGCGGTCCACTTCTTGTCGAGGCCATTCACGGTCTGGAGGAACGTGTCGTCCAGTTCATGGCCCATGTAGCGATCGAGGAAATCCTTGCGGCTGACCTTGTGGCGTTCCGCAAGACGCAACATCTGCCCGCCAAGCGCGGTCAGGCGGCGGTTGAAGCTGTATAACTGATCGACGAGATATTCGATTTTCGCATTGTGGAACTGGACGCTTTCCACTTCCGCGGTGAGATCCTCGCGCAGCTTCTGATATTTGCGCTCGTCCGCCGCCGAAAGCTCGCCGCCCGCGCCCATCGCGTCGAGCCGCTGTTCCTGCATCTTGGAGAATTTCTTGTAGATCGCCGTGATGTTGGCGAATTTCTCCAGCGCCTGCGGCTTGAGCGTTTCCTCCATCTGCGCGAGCGAGAGGGTGTTATCCTCGTCGTCATCGTCGGACGGGCGCGGGGCGCGGCGCTCGGTCAGTTCGTCGTCCTCGTCGGCGCCGGTCTCCTCCTCCGGTTCCTCCTCCTCCTTGTAGGTGGGGCCGGTGCTCGATGCGCTGATCTCGCCGCTGTCGTCTTCCTCGGCGCCTTCAACCTGCTCGGGCGAGGGGCCTTTGGACAGCATCGCATCGAGATCGAGGATCTCGCGCAACTGCATCGCGCCTTCATTGAGCGCGGTTGACCAGTCGATGATCGCGTTGAAGGTGATCGGGCTTTCACACAAACCGAGGATCATCGTGTCGCGCCCGGCCTCGATCCGCTTGGCGATCGCGATTTCGCCCTCGCGCGAGAGAAGCTCCACCGCCCCCATCTCGCGCAGATACATGCGAACCGGATCGTCGGTGCGATCGACGGTTTCCTTCTTCTTCTCGATGACGGGCGCGTTTTCCTGATCGGAATCGACGGCATCGACCTCGTCTTCGGATTCCTGCTCCTCGCCGTCCTCGCCCTGTTCCTCATTCTCGACGATGTTCACGCCCATTTCGTTGAGCGCGGACATGATATCCTCGAGCTGATCGGAGGACATCTGATCCTGCGGCAGCGCCTCGTTGAGCTGGTCATAGGTGATGTAGCCGCGCTTTTTCGCGCGGGCGATCAGCTTCTTGACGTTCGCGTCGTTCAAGTCGATCAGCGGGGCATCGGCCACATCCGTCGTATCATCGCCACCGCTACCGTTTACCTTCGCCATCAATCGTCCTCGGCACCAAAAGCGCGGGCGTCTTCGTTCGACTGCACGAGATTTGCAAGCCGAAGCTCCAACGCCTGCTTTTCCTTCACTAACGCTACCTGTCGCTCAAACGCCTCGTCGGTAAAGCGCGCCTGCATCGCGGAAGTTGCATCCGCGAGCGCCGCATTCACCTCAGGGCCGGCCACCAGGATCGCGATCGCCTCGTCGAGGTCTTCGCGCGCCCGGTTCTCGTCCCCTGTTCGCTGCGTAAAGCTGTATGGCATCTTGTCGGCCCGAAGCAGATCGGAAGCGATCGTCTCGAAACCCGATTTCCCCAATATGGTCACGAGGCGCCGGCTATCAAGCGCCCGATCCTCCAGCGCGACATCGACAACCGCTTCGAACAATCGGCCAAGCGCGCCATCGACGAGGCGCAGGCCGCCCAGCACCTCCACGTGCCGCGCGATCTCGGCGGGATGCCGGATCAGCCCGGCGAGCACCGCCTTGGCGAGCACGCGATCAATCCCGCCGATGGCGCGCATCACCTTCACGTCTTCAGTGATCGGCGCGGGCGGGGGTGTCCAGCGCTGGCCGGGGCGGCGATCGCCGCGCGCGCCGGGCGCGCGCGGCGCGAAGCTCGGGCGCGGGCGGGCGAACGCCTCATCGAAGCGATGGCGAAACTCGTTTTGATATTCGCTGCGCACCGATGGATCGGCGATCGACTGCGCCAGTTCGCCCAGCCGCCGTTTCAGCCCGGCGCGCTGCTCTGGCGTGGTGAGCGGCTCGGCGGCGAATTCGTGTTTCCACAGGCGCTCGACCAGCGGCTCGGCCTCGCGCGCCAGCGCCTCGAACGCGGATGCGCCCCTGGCCTTGACCAGATCGTCCGGGTCCATCCCCTCGGGGAGCGTGACGAAGGCAAGGCTGCGGCCCGGCGCGAGCAGCGGCAGCGCGCGATGCGCCGCGCGGATCGCCGCCTTTTGCCCCGCGCCATCGCCATCGAAGCATAAAGTCGGCACGTCGACCATCCGCCACAGCCGCTCAAGCTGATGCTCGGTCAGCGCGGTGCCGAGCGGGGCCACCGCCTCCGCGATGCCGGCCTGCGCCAGCGCGATCACGTCCATATAGCCTTCGACGACGAACACGCGGTTCGCCTTGCGCGCGGCGGGCGCGGCGCGATCGAGGTTGTAGAGCGTGCGCCCCTTGTCGAACAGCGGCGTGTCGGGGGAGTTGAGGTATTTCGGTTCGCCATCCCCGATCACGCGACCGCCGAATGCGATCACCCGCCCGCGCGCGTCACGGATCGGGATCATCAGCCGGCCTCGGAAGCGGTCGTAAGGCTCCTTGTTCTCGACGCTGATGAGCAGCCCGGCCTCGATCAGCGCAGGATCGCCATATTCCTTGAGCGCGGTACGCAGCTTGCCGCGCGCATCGGGCGCGAAGCCGATGCCGAACAGCCGCGCGGTTTCCTCGGACAAGCCGCGCCGCTCGATGAGGGCGCGCGCATCGCCGCCGGAAATGCCGGATAGCTGCGCGACGAACCACGCCTGCGCCTCGGCCATCGCGTCATGCAGGCCCTTTTGCCGCTCGGCCTGCCGCGCGGCGCGGGGATCGAGCGCGGGAAGCTCCAGCCCAGCGACAGCGGCGAGTTCCTTCACGGCATCCATGAAGGGCAGGCCGCGCTGGTCGGTCATCCAGCGAATCGCGTCGCCATGCGCCGAGCAGCCGAAGCAGTGATAGAATCCCTTCTCGTCGTTGACGTAGAAGCTTGGCGTCTTTTCGTTGTGGAACGGGCAGCAGCCCTTGTGCTCGCGCCCCGCTTTGGTGAGCTTCACCGTCTTGCCGACAAGGGCAGACAATGAGGTGCGCGAACGCAGCTCATCAAGAAAGGCGGGCGAGAGACTCACACCGCATTATAACTTATGCGCCGGAAGCGTCCCGCTCCGCAATTAATAAATGCGGCTGTTCCGCCGTCATCCCTGCGCAGGCGGGAATGACGGCGGAGGGTAGATCAGCTCAACGCGGCCTTCACCAGCCCGCTTGCCTTGGACATATCGAGCACGCTGGCGTGGCGCGCCTTAAGCTCCGCCATCACGCGGCCCATGTCCTTCATGCCCGATGCGCTCAACTCAGCCTTGATCGTCTCGATCGCGGCGCGGGTATCTTCCTCGCTCAGTTGCTGGGGGAGGAAACGCTCGATCACCGCGACTTCGCGTTCCTCGGCATCGGCCAGTTCGTCGCGACCGCCCTTGCGATACATGTCGATCGACTCGCGGCGCTGCTTGACCATCTTTTGCAGCACCTCGACGACCAGCGCGTCATCGTCGGCGATCGCGGGGCCGGTGCGCGCCTCGATATCGCGATTCTTGATCGCGGCCTGCATCAGGCTGACCGCCGCGCGGGTTTCCTTGTCGCCGGCTTTCATCGCGGCGATCTGGGCTTGCTTTATGTCGTCTCGAATCATGCGATCCTTGTTAGATCGGCTTGGGGCGCAGCGAAAGGCGCGGCGCGGCAGACCACGCACCCGGTTGACGAAAAGGGGGCAAAGGCTTAGCGGGCGGGGCTTAGCGACATCGCTGATCCAAACCAACGGAGTGCCCGCCGATCATGGCCGACGCCAAGCCCTTTGACGTGCCCGAAGGCGCCACCGGCGTCATAGTTCTCGCTACCGGCGAAGTCGCCTGGGGACGCGGTTTCGGTGCCGAGGGCGAAGTGGTGGGGGAGATATGTTTCCACACCGCGATGACCGGCTATCAGGAGATCATGACCGATCCCAGCTTCGCCGGGCAGATCATCACCTTCACCTTCCCGCATATCGGCAACGTCGGCGCCAACGCGGACGACGTGGAGGCGGATGAGCCGCACGCGCTTGGCATGATCGTGCGCGAGGACGTGACCGCGCCGTCCAATTTCCGCAGCGTCGAGCGGCTGGACGCGTGGATGAAGCGCCACGCCCGCGTCGGCGTGTCCGGCATCGACACCCGCGCGCTGACCCGCCGCATCCGCACCGGCGGCGCGCCCAACGGCGTGATCGCGCATTCCGCCGCGGGCAAGTTCGACATCCCGCTGCTGCTGGAAATGGCGCGCGCCTGGCCGGGGCTGGAGGGGATGGACCTTGCCAAGGCGGTGACGACCGAGACTCACTTCGGCTGGGGCGACAACCGCGAGGGCGGGGTGTGGCGGCTGGGCTTCGGCTATCAGGACAAGGTTCGCGAAGGTCACGCGAGCGACGAAAAGCGCCCGCATGTCGTTGCCGTGGATTACGGCAGCAAGCACAATATCTTCCGCAATCTTGTCAAGGCTGGCGCCAAGGTGTCGGTGGTGCCCGCCACCGCGAGCTATGACGAGATCATGGTGCTCGGCCCGGACGGCATCTTCCTGTCGAACGGTCCCGGCGATCCGGCGGCGACCGGCGAATATGCCGTGCCGGTGATCCGCAAGCTGCTGGAGACGGGCAAGCCGCTGTTCGGCATCTGCCTCGGCCACCAGCTTCTCGGCATCGCGGTGGGCGGCAAGACGACCAAGATGTTCCAGGGCCATCGCGGCGCCAACCATCCGGTGAAGCGCCTCAGCGACGGCGCGGTCGAGATCACCAGCATGAACCACGGCTTCGCGGTGGATCGCGACACGCTCCCCGCCAACGCGCGCGAGACGCATGTGTCTTTGTTCGACGGCAGCAATTGCGGGATCGAACTGACCGACCGCCCGGCGTTCAGCGTGCAATATCACCCGGAGGCATCGCCGGGGCCGCAGGATAGTTTCTATCTGTTCGAGCGGTTTGTGGGGATGTTGCGGTGAAGCGAAACGCTTCCGCTCGCCACGAACGCCTGACCTTCCGCCGGATTGACTGACACCATGCCAAAACGCACCGACATCTCCTCCATCCTCGTCATTGGCGCGGGGCCGATCGTTATCGGTCAGGCGTGCGAGTTCGATTATTCGGGCACGCAGGCGATCAAGGCCCTGAAAGAGGAGGGTTATCGCATCGTCCTGGTCAATTCGAACCCGGCGACGATCATGACCGATCCCGAACTGGCCGACGCCACTTATGTGGAGCCGATCACGCCGGAGGTGGTCGCCAGGATCATCGCGAAGGAGCGCCCCGACGCGGTGCTGCCGACGATGGGCGGGCAGACCGCGCTCAACACCGCGCTCGCGTTGTTCCGTGATGGCACGCTGGAGAAATTCGGCGTCACGATGATCGGCGCCGATGCCGACGCGATCGACAAGGCGGAGGATCGCCTCAAGTTCCGCGACGCGATGGACAAGATCGGGCTCGAATCCGCCCGCAGCCATATTGCGCATAGCGAGGCGGAGGCATTGGCGGGGCTGGAGAAGGTCGGGCTGCCGGCGATCATCCGCCCGTCGTTCACGCTTGGCGGCACTGGCGGCGGCGTCGCCTATAACCGCGAGGAATTCATCGAGATCGTCCGCAAGGGGCTGGACGCCTCGCCGACCACCGAGGTGCTGATCGAGGAGTCGCTGCTCGGCTGGAAGGAATATGAGATGGAGGTGGTCCGCGATCGCGCGGACAATTGCATCATCATCTGCTCGATCGAGAATGTCGATCCGATGGGCGTCCATACCGGCGATTCGATCACCGTCGCGCCGGCGCTGACGCTGACCGACAAGGAATATCAGATCATGCGCAACGCGAGCATCGCGGTGCTGCGTGAAATCGGCGTGGAAACAGGCGGTTCCAACGTACAGTTCGCGGTCAATCCGAAGGATGGCCGGCTGATCGTGATCGAGATGAACCCGCGCGTCAGCCGTTCGTCGGCGCTGGCCTCCAAGGCGACCGGCTTCCCGATCGCCAAGGTCGCGGCGAAGCTGGCGGTTGGCTATACGCTCGACGAGATCGAGAACGATATCACCGGCGCCACGCCCGCGAGCTTCGAGCCGACGATCGACTATGTCGTCACCAAGATCCCGCGCTTCGCGTTCGAGAAGTTCAAGGGCGCGGAGGCGGTGCTCTCCACCGCGATGAAGTCGGTCGGCGAGGTGATGGCGATCGGTCGCAATATCCACGAATCCATGCAGAAGGCGTTGCGCGGGCTGGAAACGGGGCTTTCCGGCTTCAACCAGGTCGATCGCCTCGTCGGCGCGCCGCGAGCGGAGATCGAGGCGGCGCTGGCGGTGGCGACGCCGGACCGGCTGCTTGTGGCGGCGCAGGCCTTGCGCGAGGGATTCACCGTCGCGGAAGTCCATGCGATCGCCAAATACGATCCATGGTTCCTGGAGCGGATCGCGGAGATCATCGCCGCCGAGCGCGAAGTGATGGAGCATGGCCTGCCGATCGAGGCGGCGGGGATGCGCCGGCTGAAGGCGATGGGTTTCTCCGACAAGCGGCTGGCGTGGCTGGCGTTGCAGTCCGCCAATCTGCGCGGGATGGAGCGCGGCATCGCGCGCGGCTCGGGCCTGATCCACGAGGCGGTGGTGGCGATGACCGGCGGCGTGACCGAGGATGAGGTGCGTGCGCTGCGCCACCGGCTCGGCGTGCGCCCGGTGTTCAAGCGGATCGACACCTGCGCGGCGGAGTTCGACGCGCGGACGCCGTATATGTATTCGACCTATGAGGCGCCCAGCTTCGGCGAGCCGGAGAATGAGGCGCAGCCATCGGAGCGGCGCAAGATCGTCATCCTCGGCGGCGGGCCGAACCGGATCGGGCAGGGGATCGAATTCGATTATTGCTGCTGCCACGCGTGCTTCGCGCTGGCGGACGCCGGGTTCGAGACGATCATGGTCAATTGCAACCCGGAAACGGTGTCGACCGATTATGACACGTCCGACCGGCTGTACTTCGAGCCGCTGACCGCCGAAGACGTGCTCGAAATTCTACATGTCGAAATGTCGACAGGTGAATTGGTCGGCGTGATCGTCCAGTTCGGCGGGCAGACCCCGCTCAATCTGGCGCGCGCGCTGGAGAAGGCGGGCGTGCCGATCCTGGGCACCTCGCCCGATGCGATCGACCTGGCGGAGGATCGCGAGCGGTTCGCGGCGCTGGTCAGC
The DNA here is from genome assembly GCF_937871615.1 of uncultured Sphingomonas sp. GTDB lineage: Bacteria > Pseudomonadota > Alphaproteobacteria > Sphingomonadales > Sphingomonadaceae > Sphingomonas. The sequence continues at coordinate 59,830 of NZ_CALMPA010000020.1, forward strand.
CGGCTCAAGCTGCTCCAGCCCGCCAACGGCATCGCGCGCAGCCGCGAGGAGGCGCTGATCGTCGCCGATCGCGTCGGCTATCCGGTGCTGATGCGCCCGAGCTACGTGCTCGGCGGGCGCGCGATGGAGATCGTCGATGGCCCGGCACAGCTTGAGGATTATATCCAGACCGCCGTGCAAGTGTCTGGCGATGCGCCGGTTTTGATCGACCAGTATCTGCGCGACGCGATTGAGGTGGATGTGGATGCGATCTGCGACGGCGATGATGTCGTGGTTGCGGGCGTGCTCCAGCATATCGAGGAAGCGGGGGTCCATTCGGGCGACAGCGCCTGTTCGATCCCGCCTTATTCGCTGAGCGCGGACGTAATCGCCGAGACCGAGCGCCAGACCGAAGCGCTGGCGCGCGGGCTCAACGTGCGCGGGCTGATGAACATCCAGTTCGCGGTGAAGGATGGCAAGGTCTATCTGATCGAGGTAAACCCGCGCGCCAGCCGCACCGTGCCGTTCGTCGCCAAGGCGATCGGCGCCCCGATCGCCAAGATCGCCAGCCGCGTGATGGCGGGGGAGAAACTGCGCGACCTGCCGAAGATTGACCGCGACATTGATTATTTCGCGGTGAAGGAAGCGGTGTTCCCGTTCAATCGCTTCCCCGGCGTTGATCCGGTCTTGTCGCCGGAAATGAAATCAACCGGCGAAGTGATGGGAATCGCCAGCGATTTCACCACGGCGTTCGCCAAATCGCAGCTCGGATCGAGCACGGTGTTGCCGACATCGGGCGCGGCGTTCGTCAGCGTGAAGGATGGCGACAAGGCGCATATCGTGCCGGCGGTGCGGGAACTGGTCGATGTGGGCTTCACCATCGTGGCGACGGGCGGGACGGCCGATCACCTCGAAGCAGCCGGCCTGCCGGTGGAGCGGGTGAACAAGGTCGCGCAGGGGCGCCCGCATATCGTGGACCGGATCAAGGATGGCGGGATCGCGCTGATCTTCAACACCACGGAAGGCTGGCAGAGCCTGAAGGATTCTCAGCCGATCCGCGCGTCCGCGCTGGCGCAGAAGATTCCGTATTTCACCACCGCGCCCGCCTGCATCGAAGTGGCGAAGGCAATTGCCAGTTCGGCGATGCGCAATCTTGAAGTCAGGCCGTTGCAGTCTTATTATTCGCAGTCGCACAATTGATCCCCGACATTGCAGGACGGTGCGAAGCGGTTGGTAAAAGGCCGCTGACGAAGGGGTTTTGACGAAGGGATTGCGTGATGGCGACGGTAGAGAAGATGCCGATGCTCCAGGAGGGCTATGAGAAGCTCAGTGCTGATCTGAAGCGCCTGAAAGCGGAGCGTCCGCTGATCGTTGATGCGATCGAGGAAGCGCGGGCGCACGGCGATCTTTCGGAAAACGCCGAATATCACGCGGCGAAAGAGCGGCAGGGGCAGGTCGAGGCGCTGATCGGCGACATCGAAGACAAGCTCGCGCGCGCGCAGATCATCGACCCGAAGGAGCTTTCGGGCGACAAGGTGGTGTTCGGCGCGACGGTGACGCTGCTCGACGACGCGGACAAGCCCGTTCGCTATCAGATCGTCGGGCAGACCGAGGCGGACGCGAAAACGGGGCGGATCAGCTACAATTCCCCGCTTGGCCGCGCGCTGATCGGGCGCAGCGTTGACGACGAGGTCGAAGTGTCTGTGCCGGCGGGCGACCGCTATTATGTTGTGGCGAGCATCGAATTCATCTGAACGTGCCGCCGCTGGCGCGGCCCCATTCGCCGTGACATGAAAAAACACCGCCTTTGCTTGTGAGCGAAGGCGGTGTTTTGGTTTGGGTCGGTATGCTCGCCCGCGTCTTGCGGTGCACGCGGGCAGCGCCGCGCGCCGCCTTCTCCGTGACGGAGGCAGAGAAGTTGCGGAAGGGTTAGGGCGCGATCAGCCAGCGGTGCCGGGCTTGAGCAGATCCGGCTCGAGCAGGCGGTGGAGGTGAACCACCACATATTTCATTTCGGCATCGTCGACCGTGCGCTGCGCGGATGCGCGCCATGCCTTTTCGGCGCTGGCATAATCCGGAAAGACGCCGACGATGTCGATCGACGACAGATCTTCGAACTCAAGGGTACGCGGATCGGCGACACGGCCGCCGAAGACGAGGTGAAGCTTGCTCATGGCTGCGCCCTAGACCCGAGGGGATGCGGAAGGGAAGGGGTCAATGCGACCCCGCCTCCTCTTTGCCCGCTTTGGCGGCGGCATTGCCGGCGGATGCGGCGGCCTTGACCAGCCCGTCGAGCAGCGACTTCGCCTGGCTGCGCGCGGCTTCCTTGTTGATCCCGAGCGAATCGAGTTCGCTCTTGCCCGCGCTCTTGGCGGCGGCGATCGCCGAGGCCGCGGTGGCGCCGACCCGCTTGCCGATCGGCGCGAGCAATTCCTTCTCGCGTTTGCCGCGCGGGATGACCGCCGCGACCAGCGCGCCGAGCGCCAGCCCGCCGACGATCACGCCGATGGGATTGGCCTCAACCGTTTCGGCGGTGCGCTGTGCGGCGCTGCGGGCGCGATCGCGCGACGTTTCCACGGCGCCGCTGGCGCGGGTACGGGCGTTTTCCAGCGCCGATGAGGCTTTTCCGCGCGCGGAATCGAGCCCATCGCGCAACTTGCCGTGAGCGGTTTCGGTGGGGGCGTCGGTCATCTCTCTGTCCTTTCCGCGCGAGGCGGGTGTTTGGCTGGTTCAACGCGCGCCGCGGGTGCCGGTTTCTCGCGGTCGCGACGGGATTTTCGGGCCGTGTCGATCAGCATGGCGATGTGGCGACGGCCAAGGAAGGCGGCAAGGAGCGCGATGCCGCCAGCGATCTTTCCGGGATGGCGCTTCGCCGCCACCACGCCGGCGTCGAGCGCGCGCGCGCCGGTATCGTTGATGCGCCCGATCGCCTCCTGCGCGACATTGCGCGGGGCAAGCCGCGTCTGGAGCGCGCCAAGCGTCGCGGTCATCCGTGCGCGCGCATCGGCGGCGCGGGCCTCGGCGCGATCGAGGGCGGTCGGCTCGCTCATGGCCGGGACATCCGCCGGGCGAGCCTGCTTTTTCCGAGGAGCGCAAGCATCGCCGCGATCAGCAACGCCGCGCCGCAAACGATCGCGGTGGCTAGCCCGGTGCCGGTATAGGGGGCGATCGTGCCGATCAGCCCGACGAGCAGCGCGATCAGCGCGGCGAGCGCGAGCACCGCAGCCGCCGCGAACAGGATCGCGGCATCGCGAAAGCGCGCGATGCTGGTGGTGACGCGCGCTTTCATCAGGCCGATTTCGGCGCTGGCCACTTCCCGCGCATCGCCGGCAAGCTGGCCCACGAGGTCAGCGATCCCGGCGTCGACAGTCGGGCGATCCCCCTCCGCCACGCGTCAGGCCCGATCGCGCTGGTCCAGCCCGGCGGTTAGCAGGCGGGCGACAACGAAGCCGACCGCCGCCGCCGCGCCGATCGCGACGCCGGGGCTTTTGCGCACCAGTTCGCGTGCGCTGTCGATCAGTTCGTCCACGCTCCTGTCGTTGAGTTGCGACGAAATGTCCTGCACCTTTCCCGCGGCGCTTCGGGCATAGTCGCCATATTGCTCGCCCAGCTTTTCGTCGACTTGCCCGGCGGCATCCGACAGCAGTTGCGAAAACTGGCCAAGCGCGCTGGATGCGCGCGCCTTGCCATCCTCCGCCATCCCACGCGCCTTATCGCCGGCCTGTTCGCGGAATTTGGCGGTATTGTCCGTCAGTGCCTGTTTCGCGCCGGAAAAGCGGCTGCCATCGCCGTTCTTGAGCGAATCGACCGCTTGCGCCGCGGCCTCGCCGGACGCGGGCGCCGCGTCTTGGTCGGTCATGGGCTTGAGCGGGGTATCGGCCATCTTTGAAATCCTTCCTTGGTCACCATGACAACCCCGTCCCATGCGCGGAGGTTCCATCGTGAATTGCGGCCCGGCGGCGGCACGGTTAGAGGCAGCGCGAACCGCAATTCTCTCCATCGTAGAAGGATCGTTTCGTGACAGCAATCATCGACGTTCATGGCCGCGCCATCCTCGACAGCCGAGGCAACCCAACCGTCGAGGTGGACGTGCTGCTGGAGGATGGCAGCTTCGGGCGCGCAGCGGTCCCCTCCGGCGCCTCGACCGGCGCGCATGAGGCGGTGGAGAAGCGCGACGGCGACAAGGCGCGCTGGCTCGGCAAGGGCGTCGATCAGGCGGTGGATAACGTCAATGGCGAGATCGCCGAGGCCATCGTCGGCTTCGATGCCGAAGACCAGATGGAACTCGATCATGCGCTGATCGAACTGGACGGTACCGAGAACAAGGGCCGGCTCGGCGCCAACGCGATCCTCGGCGTCAGCCTTGCCGTGGCGAAGGCGGCGGCGGACGCGCGGGGCCTGCCGCTATATCGCTATGTCGGCGGCCCGGCGGCGCACGTCCTTCCGGTGCCGATGATGAATATCATCAATGGCGGCGAACATGCTGACAATCCGATTGATTTTCAGGAATTCATGGTGATGCCGGTCGGCGCGGAGAACATCGTCGACGCGGTGCGCTGCGGCGCGGAGATCTTCCATACGCTCAAGAAAGGCCTGCATGAAAAGGGCCTGGCGACGGCGGTGGGCGACGAAGGCGGCTTCGCGCCCAACCTTGCCAGCACCACCGATGCGCTGGATTTCATCATGACCTCGATCGAGCGCGCGGGCTACAAGCCGGGCGAGGACGTGATGCTGGCGCTGGATTGCGCCGCGACCGAATTCTTCAAGGACGGCAAGTATGTTATCGCTGGCGAGGGCAAGACGCTCGATCCGCACGCGATGGCGGATTATCTCGCCGATCTCGTCGCGCGCTATCCGATCCTGTCGATCGAGGACGGTATGGCCGAGGACGATTTCGAAGGGTGGAAGGCGCTCACCGACGCGGTTGGCGGCAAGGTGCAACTCGTTGGCGACGATCTGTTCGTGACCAATCCGAAGCGGCTGAAGGACGGCATCTCGCGCGGGCTTGCCAATTCATTGCTGGTAAAGGTCAACCAGATCGGCACGCTGACCGAAACGCTGGAGGCGATCCGCATCGCCGAGCGGGCGGGCTATACCGCGGTGATGAGCCATCGTTCGGGCGAAACGGAGGATGCGACGATCGCCGATCTCGCTGTCGCCACGAACTGCGGCCAGATCAAGACCGGCAGCCTCGCGCGCTCGGACCGGCTGGCGAAATACAATCAGTTGATCCGGATCGAGGAAGAACTCGGCCATGTCGCGCGCTACGCTGGCCGTGATGTGCTTCGGAACCGCTGAAACAACTTGAATAACGGCCGGTTCCGCGCGACAAAGCTCGTTAATGCGTCGCCGGCCGTCAACCTTTCTCGTCACACTGAAGCGCGCGGCCCTTCCGGCCGCCGCGCTCACGGTCATGGCGTTCTTCGGCATCTATGCCGTGGCGGGGCCGAATGGCGTGCTCGCGCTCGGCGATTACAAGCGGCAACTGGTAAAGCGCGAGCGCGATTATGCGCAACTCGATCAGCGCCGGCAGATGCTGCGCAATCGTGTCGCGTTGCTCGATCCGCGCCACGCCAATCCCGATATGGTTGATGAACTGGTGCGTCGCGAACTGAACGTCGCACATCCTGACGAAGTGATCGTCCCGCTCCACTAAGCGGTGTCGGCTCAATAACGGGTCTGGCGCAACGTCGGGATTTCGTCCCGTGTTTCGGCGAGCGATGGATTGCGGATCGAAGGGCGCAGCCGCGCGACGCTGCACAGCCCGGCAACCAGCGCGAGACCGGCGGAGATCAGCGGCGGCACGTTGCCCGAACCGACGCCATAAGCGAGCAGTGCTGCAACCAGCGTCGCCCCCGTCGTCTGGCCGGTCAGGCGCACGGTGGAGACGAGCCCGCCAGCGGCGGCGGCGCGCTCGCGCGGGGCGGAGCCGATAATCAGCCGCGCATTGGGTGGCAGATAAAGCCCGAACCCCGAACCGCACAGCGCCATGCGCCACGCGATGTCGAAATAGCTCGGATGCACCGGCATGAACGCGATCAGCGTCAACGCCGTGATCGAAATCGCCATGCCGATCCCGCCGAGGATTCCGGCAGGAATACGATCGGACAGATAGCCCGCCAGCGGCGAGACGATCATATTGGTCATCGGCCAGGGCGCGATCGCCGCCCCGATCGCGGCTGCCGAAAAGCCCAGCGCCTGAAGGCGGAACGGGGTGGAGACCAGCAGCGTCATCGAGGCGGTGAAGGCGAGGAACCCGCCGAGCGCGCTCAACCCCAGCACCGGGCGCGCCAGCAGGTCGATCGGCAGGATCGGCTTTGCCGCGCTACGCTCGCGCCGGATGAAATATACGCCCACCGCGACGCCGGTGAGCGCGATCGCGGCGGACACCACCGGGCTGTCGCCATGGACGCCGCTTTCCAGCCCGCCGATAATCAGCCCGAACATCGCCGCGCACATCACCGCGCCGGGAACGTCGAACGTCGCATGGCTTGGCCTGGGATCGGGAATCGCGCGGCCCAGCGCGAGGCTGAGCAACGCAAAGGGAATCGCGCTGGCAAACACCCACGGCCATGGCGCGAATGCCAGCACCAGGCCGCCGATGGTGGGCGCGGCGGCGGCTGAACTCGTCACCACCACCGAATTGATCGCCAGCCCGCGCCCAAGCTGATTGGCGGGATAGATTTGCCGGATCAGCGCGGAGGCTACGCTCAGCACCGCCGCCGCGCCCGTCGCCTGCACCGCGCGCACGATCAGCAGGAAGGGCAGGCTTTTGGCGAAGAAACACAAGAGCGTCGCGACCGTGAAGATCAGTTGCCCGGCCTGATAGGTGCGTTTCAGCCCGATCCGCTCACCCAGCCCGGAAAAGGGCAGCATCAGCATCACCAGCATCACCTGATAGACGGTGACGACCGATACGACCGAGCTTTGCGCTACCCCCAGATCGCGCGCGATCGTCGGCAGCGCGACATTGGCGACACCGCCGTCGATCACGACCAGCGCCGAGCCGAACGACATGGCGGCGATCGCGAGATAACGCCGCGGATAGGGAAGGCCGTCGTGCATGTGAACACCGATAGCGCCGATCGCGATCATCGCAATCGCTCGGCGCGCCGCTTTTTTTTGGGAGAGGCGTATCGCCGATGCACCGTCTTGGCCCGGCTTACCGCATCGGGCAGCCGGTTGCGGGCGCTGCAAATGGTCTATTTGAGCCAGCGGCTTATTGGGCGAGCAACAAAATTAGCTGGCAAAGGTTATTGCTGCATCGCAGCAGGGCAATTAATATGACCGGCATGAAGCTCAATTCCGAGGAGGATCGCGTGGCATCCGCCCCCCCGGCGGGTATGCCGGTCGTGTTCGAGGCTATCGTCAAGCGCCAGGCGCTGGCGGCGACCTACAATCGCGGTGCGATCACTATCGCGCCGCATGTCGTTTATACCAAGCATGGCGAATTATATGTCGATGCGATCACGCTCGATCGCGACGGCAAGCCGCCGCGCGAGGAGAAGATCGGCGCGTTCAAGATCGCCGGGCTTGGCGGCTTGCGGATGACCCCGCGCCGCTTCGAGGCATCCGCGTTGTTCGATCCGTCCGAGGCGCGTTACGCCGGCGTGACGTTGCTCGCGATCGAGCGGTGAGCGTTTCGCCGCTGCCCTGAAGACGCGGCGATATCCTTGCTGAAACGGGGCGCGGCCCCGGATGCCGCCAATGCCGCATCCGGGGCCTTGTGCGTTTACTGGCAGCGGAGCGACGAGTTCTTCTGGTCGATCGACTTGCCCGCGAGCGCGCCCGCCGCGCCGCCCAGCAGCGTGCCGACGATGCGGCTGCGCCCGCCGTCAATCACATTGCCCAGGATGCCGCCCAGCGCGCCGCCGACCACCAGCCCGGTGGTGCCGTCGCTGCGCTTGCAATAATAGCGACCGTCGTTGCCGGAATAGACGCGCTCGTCCGCGCCCATCGCGCGTTCGCGATATTGCGCGCCCCCGCGATAGTAACGCGTGGGATCATAGCCGTTCTCGTCGCGCCACCCGTCATTGGGATTATAACCGTTGTCGACGCGCGGCGGCGGGGGTGGATAACCGCCCGGATTGCGCCGCGAAATCTGGATGTAGCGATCATATTCCTGACGAAACAGGTCAAGCTCGCGCCCGAAACGATCCTGCGCCGCGCGAAACCGTGCTTCATCGGCGGAGGATTGCGCCAGCGCGGGCATCGCGGCGGTGACGCTGGCGGCGACAAGCGCCGCGCCTAAAATCCGGGTAAGCATTCTCGAAGACCTCCCTTGCCCAGGATCGGGCGAAAGCAAATTATTGCGCGCCGAACGTATCTTTCCTGAACGGCGCGGAAAAAGGAAAATCACGCGCTGGTGGTGACGAAACTGTCCATCACGCGCTTGCGCCCGGCGTGTTCGAATTCGATCTCCAGCTTGTTGCCTTCGATCTCGACGATCTCGCCGGGGCCGAATTTCTGATGAAACACCCTCATCCCGACAGACAGATCGCTGCGCCCCTTGTTGCCGAGGCTCACCGATGGCGAACGACTTTCCACCACGCGGGTCGGCTCGCGCGTGAAGGTGCGGCTTTTCCATTCGCCGCCGGGCTTCGTTCCCAGATTGCCCGCCGCGCGCTGCCAGCCGGGGCCGCGCCCGGTGCCGCGCGAAACCTCGGCGAAGGGATCGCCCCGTTCGGACCAGTTGGCGCGCCACAGGCTCGCGCCGCCCGACATGGTGGTTTCCTGCTCGATATGATCGCCGGGCAGTTCCTCCACGAAGCGCGACGGGATCGAGGAGGTCCACTGGCCGTAGATACGGCGATTGGCGGCATGAAGGATCGTTGCACGGCGGCGCGCGCGCGTGATCGCGACATAGGCGAGCCGGCGCTCCTCCTCCAAGCTGCGCACGCCGCCCTCGTCCAGCGCGCGCTGCGAGGGGAAGATGCCTTCCTCCCACCCGGCGAGGAACACCGTGTCGAATTCCAGCCCCTTGGCGGCGTGGATCGTCATGATCGTCACCTTCGCCTCCGCGCGCGCGCCCTCATTATCCATGACGAGGCTGACATGTTCGAGGAATGCGCCAAGGCTTTCATATTCCTCCATGGCGCGGGTGAGTTCGTTGAGGTTTTCCAGCCGCCCCGCCGCCTCGGTCGATTTCTCGGCCTGCCACATCGCGGTATAGCCGCTCTCGTCGAGAATCTGCCGCGCGAGATCGGGGTGGGAGAGATCGCACGCCATCTCGCGCCAGCGCGCGATATCGCCCACGAAGCTGCCCAGCGCGCGGCGTGCCTGCGGGGTCAGTTCGTCGGTGTCGAGGATGCGCGCGGCAGCGGCGCTCAGTGGTATCCCGTCGGCGCGGGCCAGTTGATGGAGCCGCGCGAGCGCCTTGTCGCCCAGCCCGCGCTTGGGCGTGTTGACGATCCGCTCGAACGCGAGATCGTCCGCCGGCTGGTTGACGACGCGCAGATAGGCGAGCGCGTCGCGGATTTCGGCGCGCTCGTAAAAGCGGAAACCGCCGACGATGCGATAGGGCAGGCCGATCGCGATGAAGCGATCCTCGAACTCGCGTGTCTGATGCTGCGCGCGGACGAGGATCGCCATGTCGTCCAGGCTCTTGCCGCCGCGCTGCGCCACCTCGATCTCGTCGCTGACGCGGCGCGCCTCCTCCGGCCCGTCCCACACGCCGATAACGCGGACCTTCTCGCCCGCGTCGATATCGGTCCACAAGGTCTTGCCGAGCCGCCCGCTGTTATTGGCGATCACGCCCCCGGCGGCGCCCAGGATATGCGGGGTGGAGCGATAATTCTGCTCCAGCCGGATCACCTTCGCGCCGGGAAAATCGCGTTCGAACCGCAGGATATTCTCCACCTGCGCGCCGCGCCACGAATAGATCGACTGATCGTCATCGCCAACGCAGCAGATATTGCGCCGCTCCTGCGCCAGCAGCCGCAGCCAGAGATACTGGACGCTGTTGGTATCCTGATATTCGTCTACCATGATGTAGCGGAAGCGCTGCTGATAATGCGCCAGCACGTCGCGATTGGTCCTGAGGATGGTCAGCGCGTGGAGCAGCAGATCGCCGAAATCGCAGGCGTTCACCGCCCTCAGCCGATCCTGATATTGCTGATAAAGCTCGCCGCCGCGGCCGTTGCCGTAACGCTCGCTCTCCCCGGCGTCGATGTCGCGCGGGGTGAGGCCCTTGTTCTTCCATTCGTCGATCAGCCCGGCGGCTTGCTTCGCGGGGAAACGCTTCTCGTCAATCCCGGCGGCGGCGATGAGCTGTTTCAGCAGCCGCAACTGATCGTCGGTGTCGAGGATCGTGAAGTTTGATTGCAGCCCGATCAGCTCGGCATGGCGGCGCAGCATCTTCGCCCCGATCGCATGGAACGTGCCGAGCCACGGCATCCCCTCCACCGCATCGCCCACCAGCCGCCCGACGCGTTCCTTCATTTCCCGCGCCGCCTTGTTGGTGAAGGTGACGGCGAGGATTTCGGAAGGATAGGCCCGGCGCGTCCACAACAGATGCGCGAGCCGCGCGGTCAGCGCCGCCGTCTTGCCCGTGCCCGCGCCGGCGAGGACGAGGACGGGGCCGTCGGTGGTCAACACCGCATCACGCTGCGGCGCGTTAAGCCCGGTGAGATAGGGCGGTTCGTCTGGGGGCGATACTGGTACGGTCACCATCGAACAGGTAGGGAACGAAGCCTCGCGGAGCAAGCGCGCTTTGGGCGAGGGCGCGCGATCAAAGGGGCTTGCGGCGCGACGCGGTTCGTGAGAACAAAATAAAAACACTGGCAGGAGAGAATCGCATGTCGATCACGGGCAAATGCCATTGCGGCGCGGTGACCTGGCGCGCCGAGGGCGAGCCGAAGCATCATGCCTTGTGCCATTGCGACGATTGCCGCCGCTGGTCCGGCGCGCCGATGGTCGGCTGGATCGCGTTTGACGATGATGCGGTGGTGATCGCGGGCGAGACGCGGGCCTATCACTCGTCGGAGAATGCGACGCGTGAGTTTTGCGCGGCGTGCGGCACCGGGCTGTTCTACCGTAACCCGGTTGCGCTGCCGGGGATCGTCGATATCCAGTCCGGCACGATGGACGATCCCGAGGCGTTTCCGCCGGGGGCGCAGATCATGGTCCGGCATCGGCTGGGCTGGATGAAAGGCATGGGCGACCTGCCCGAATTCGCCACCTATCCGGGGATGGAGTGATGGCGGCGCCCGATCCGATCGCGGGCTGGCATGATTATATGCGCGCGCCATCGGCGGAGCGGCTGGCCGCGTTGCTCCATGAGGATTGCGTGTTTCAAAGCCCGGCGGTCCACACGCCGCAAAAGGGCAAGGCGCTGACGATGAAATATCTCCTCGCCGCCGCCGAGGTGCTGGGCGGCAAGGAATTTCGCTATGTCGGCGAATGGCGCGGCGAGCGGTCCGCAGTGCTGGAATTCGAATGCGCCGTGGACGGCAAATACGTCAACGGCGTCGATATCATCGCGTGGGATGCGGATGGCCGGTTCACCGGGTTCAAGGTGATGATCCGCCCGATCAAGGCATTCGAGGCGGTGGTGCCAAGGATGGCGGCGGCGCTGGCGGGGTGATGGCGGTTTGGTTGGAAGGGGGAGGGGGTGGTATTGGGTGGATTTGCGACCGTCAGCTTCACGGGTGCGAAAGCCGATAGCTGCTGCTTGCCAGCCACGGTATGCACTTGCCATGAGCAATCAACCGCCGAAGATTGTCACGTGCTATTGCGCATCTCTGCCGGCGCTCGCTGTCGTGCCAATGGGTGGGGACGGATTGGATGAGCGCATATTCGCCTCCCTCGACCGAGTTCAGGAGCACGGGGGCAATCAGTGGTGGCTTTATGTGTCTGCCTGCAACAAGTGCGGGCAGAACTGGCTGATCGCGCAGGATGAGCGCATCTACGATAACTTCTACCTCCGCCGGCTTGAACCGGCGACGGTGAGCGAAATCCAGGAACATGGGAAGTGGCCCGACGAGTTCCTCACTTATGAGCGGGTTCTGCTGTTCGGTAGGACAATGGGCGATCAATGGACATTTCTCGATCCGTTTTCACCAGCGTTGGTATGGACAGCGGAGGATTTGCGGCGCGAACGACCGAACATATCCGTTGAAGAAATTAGCTATTTGCTCGCTATTCCGGTGCCAGATGCGAGGCGCCTACTCCGCAAGCCTACCGTGATTGACCGGTTTCGAGCTTGGGCGTTGCATCGCTGAACGCGCACAACTGCGACGCAAGCCGACGTTTCCGCGCGCCAAACAGCCGACCGCCTATTTCCCCGGTCGCTTGCGCTGCCATGCCGCCTCCAGCGCTGCGGGCGATCCGCTGCGCGATGTAAGCGTGAGGCCGGTGAGCACCAGCTTGCGGCCGCGCAGGAAGCGGCCTTCGGTGCGCCACAGCACGTCGTAGAGCGCGGTCTCGGTGCGGCTTGTGTCGCCGTCCCACCAGCTTGCGGCGATCAGCACGGGGAGGCGCCCGGTGCGGGCCTCGCTGCCGTCGGTGGCCTTGAGCAGGGCGTCCGCGAACCAGTCGCTCGCGATCCGCGGGCCGGGGAGCGCATCCTGCGGCGAAACGCCCAGCGCCTTGGGGAAGGAGACGGTCGCCGCGCTGAAATTGCGGTCGCCGTCAGCCAGCGTCAGCGTGCGGCCACCGTCCGCGACCTTGCCAATCAGCGTGACGATGCCATGCGCGCGATCGGTGCTGGCCGTCTGCGCGGCGCGTGCCGCATCGTCGGCGCGGCGACCGGACCAGTTGAGATAGAGCGTGCCCGCGCCGATCAGCATCCCCGCCACCGCGACCAGCTCGGCAAGCGTGATCCAGCGACGGCGCGTCGCGGCCTGATCGGCGGTTTCGCTCATCTTCCCCCCATTTCCAGCAAGCGGCGTGGCGCGATCAGTTCCCAGCTTCGCGCGATGCGATCCCCGATGCGATCCCAATCGGTATCCGCGCGATCCAGCCGCATCGCCACCCAGCCATAGGGGCCGAGATAGGCGGGGCGGAAATAGCAATCGGGGTCCATCTCGATCAGCATCGCCTGTTCCTCGCGATCGGAGGTCTTGACGATCACCACGGTTTCACCGTCGCCGTGATGATTATGCCAGAAATAGGCGAAGAATTTGCCCTTTTCGATATGGAATCCGGGCGCGCCGTGGCTTGCCCGTTCCGCCGACGCGGGTAGCGCCAGCGCGATTTCGCGTACACGAGCCAGCAAAGGCTCGATATTCACCTCGTCAGCCATTCCGTCAGGACGCGCGGATAGAGCCGATGTTCCTCCGCCAGCACGCGCGCGGCGAGCGCCTCCGCATCGTCGCCGGGAAGGATCGGCACGCGCGCCTGCCCAAGCACTGCGCCGCCATCGAGTTCCTCGGTGACGATATGGACCGAACAGCCCGCCTCGGCATCCCCCGCCGCGATCGCGCGGCCATGGGTATCCAGCCCCTTGTATTTGGGCAGGAGCGAAGGATGGATGTTGACGATCCGCCCGCGCCACCCCGCCACGAACTGATCCGAGAGCAGCCGCATATAGCCGGCAAGCGCGATATATTCGGCCCCCGCCGCTTTCAGCGCGCCATCCAGCGCCGCTTCATAGGCCGCCTTGCCGATGCCCTTGGGGGCGAGCGCGAACGTGGGGACGCCGTGTTCGCGCGCCCAGCCAAGCCCGGCGGCATCCGGCCGATCCGAGGCGACGATGACAACCTGATAGGCATCCCCCGCCGCCTTCACCAGCGACTGCATGTTCGATCCGCGCCCGGAGACAAGGATCGCGACTTTCGCGGGGGTGCTCATGCCCGGCAGCTCATGCGTGATGCGTCGCCGTCCAGGCGGCGCGCGCGCTCCATGTTTCGGCGCTCCCGCGCACGGTGCATCCGCGTTCCCCGGCTTCGACGGCGCCGATGCGCAAGACGGTTTCGCCCGCTGCCTCCAACTCGGTTGTGATCGCATCCGCCGCATCGGCGGCGACGATCGCCACCATGCCGATGCCGCAGTTGAAGGTGCGCGCCATTTCCTCCGGCTCGATCGCGCCCTGCGCCTGGAGGAACGCCATCAGCATCGGCTGCGGCCAGGCATCGGCGTCGACCGCCGCATGGCAGCCGGCGGGGAGAACGCGCGGGATATTTTCCAGCAAGCCGCCGCCGGTGATATGCGCGAGCCCCTTGATCCGTTGCGCGCGGAGCAAGGGGAGCAGGCTTTTCACATAGATACGGGTGGGCGCCATCAACGTGTCGATCAGCAAGCGATCCTGATCGAACAGCGCCGGGCGATCGAGTCGCCAGCCCTTGTCCGCCGCCAGCCGCCGCACGAGCGAGAAGCCGTTCGAATGAACCCCGGACGAAGCGAGGCCGAGCATCACGTCGCCCGGCGCGATCGCTGTGCCGGTCAATACCGCCGCGCGCTCCACCGCCCCGACGCAGAAGCCGGCGAGATCATAATCCCCCTCGACATACATGCCCGGCATTTCCGCCGTTTCGCCGCCGATCAGCGCGCATCCGGCGATCCGGCACCCTTCCGCGATCGAGGCGACGACACGTTCGGCCACGGCATTGTTCAGCCGGCCGGTCGCGTAATAATCGAGGAAGAACAACGGCTCCGCGCCCTGCACGATCAGATCGTTGGCGCACATCGCGACAAGATCAATGCCCACGCCCTCATGCCGATCATGCTCGATCGCTAGCTTCAGCTTGGTGCCGACGCCATCATTGGCCGCGACGAGCAACGGATCCTGGAACCCGGCGGCGCGCAGATCGAAAAATCCGCCAAAGCCGCCCAGATCCGCATCCGCCCCCGGTCGGCGCGTCGCGCGGGCGAGGGGCGCGATGGCGCGAACCAGCGCGTTTCCGCCGGCGATGGAAACGCCCGCGTCGGCGTAGGTATAGGGCGCACTGCCACGATCTTGGGTCATGTCGAGCGCGACTAAACATATCTCGCTTGGATTTCCACGCCTGCTTCGCCAAAAGGCGAGCAAGATGCGTCTTCGTCCGTTTTTCATCGCCTCAGCCATCGGTGTGCTGCTTCTCGGTGCCGGCATCGGCATCGCGCAGATCGAAGGGGGCGATCGCGGCGTCGCGCCGATCGACAGTTCATCCGATTTCGAAGTGAGCGGGGTGCACGTCGATGTCTCCGCCAAGGATGCGGACAGTGCGCGCTACGGCGGCTGGCGGCTGGCGCAGCGCAAGGCATGGGTGCAGCTTTCGCAGCGGCTTGGCGCCGGTGGCGGGCTGGTTTCGGATAGCGCGCTCGATTCGGTCGTCTCCGGCATCGTCATCGGGAACGAACAGATCGGGCCGAACCGTTATATCGCGCGGCTGGGCGTGTTGTTCGATCGGGCGCGGGCCAGCGCGATGCTGGGCGTCAGCAATTATGTCAGCCGGTCAGCACCGATGGTGGTGATTCCGGTGATCTGGTCAGGCGGCGTGGCGACCGTTTTCGAACAGCGCACGCCCTGGCAGGAGGCGTGGGCGCGTTATCGCACGGGCGGGAGCACGGTGGATTATATCCGCCCGGTCGGCACGGGGCCGGATGCGTTGCTGCTCAATTACGGCCAGACGCAGCGCCCCGGACGCGGCTGGTGGCGCTCGGTGCTCAATCAATATGGCGGCAGCAATGTGCTGATCCCCACCGTCCGGCTTTACCGTCAATGGCCCGGCGGCCCGATCGTCGGCGTGTTTCAGGCGCGCGGCGGGCCGGATAATCGCCTGTTCGGCCAGTTCGCGTTGCGCGTCAGCGGGCCGGGCGGGCTGGCGCAATTGCTGGATGCGGGCGTGAAGCGGCTCGACGATCTGTATCAGGCCGCGTCGCGCAACGGCTTGCTGCGCAGCGATCCGGGCCTGTCCTATGTTCCGCCGGCGGCGGCGGCGACAGATGTGGTGACGCCTGACGATTCGCTGCCGGTGGAGGGCGTGACGGTCGCGACCACGGCGATCTCGGTGCAATTCGATTCGCCGGGCGCAGGGGCGGTGAACAGCACCGAAGCCGCGATGCGCGCGGTTCCGGGCGTCGCCTCCGCTGCCACCTCAAGCCTCGCGCTGGGGGGCGTTTCGGTGATGAACGTGTCTTATGGCGGCACGCCCGACGCGTTCCGCGCGGCACTGCAAGCGCGCGGCTGGCAGGTATTCGGATCAGGCACCACGATCCGCATCCGCCGCGCGCCGCAATTGCTCCCGCCCGATGTCGCGGCGGACAACGTGACCGCCGGATGAGCCAGATCGCGTTGCCGCTGGAGTGGCCCGCCGATCCGCGCGACGAGGAGTTTCTGGTGACGCCCTCGAACGCGCGCGCCGCGCATACGCTGGAACATTGGGGGGCGTGGCCGGTGATGACCGCGCTGCTGACCGGCCCGCGCAAATCGGGGCGCAGCCTGCTCGCGCGAATCTTCGCTTCGAAAAGCGGTGGGGCGATCATCGACGATGCGGAAATGCGATCGGAGACGGAGCTGTTCCACGCGTGGAACCGGGCGCAGGCGGATCGCCGGCCGCTGCTGATCGTGGCGGATGCCGCGCCGCCGGAGTGGCGCATCAAGCTGCCCGATCTCAATTCCCGCCTTGGCGCCTCGCCGATCGCGGCGATCGGCGCGCCCGATGACGAATTGATGCGGGCGCTGCTGGAACGACAATTCCTGCGGCGCGGGCTGGATGCGCGCGCCGATCTGATCGACTGGCTCGTCGCGCGGATCGAGCGTAGTCATATTGCGGTCATGCGAACGGTCGATGCGCTGGATCAGGAGGTGCTGGAGCGCCGCAAGCGGCTGTCGATCCCGCTCGCGCGCACCACGCTTGCCGCCGCCGCGTTGATCCCGCCCCCGTCGATGGAAATCGAATGACCCGCCCAGCCCATATCGCCGCCAGTATCAAGGATGACGATGATCCGTTCGAGCCGAGCGCGTCGGGCCGCTATTTCAATCGCGAGATTTCGTGGCTCGCGTTCAACCGGCGCGTGCTGGAGGAGGCGTGCAATCCGGCGCATCCGCTGCTGGAGCGGCTGCGCTTCCTGTCGATATCGGGATCGAACCTCGACGAATTCTTCATGGTCCGCGTCGCAGGGCTCAAGGGGCAGCAACTGCTTGAGGTGGAGGCGCGCTCCGCCGACGGGCTGACGCCAACGCAACAGCTCACGGCGATCACGGATGCGGCGGACAAGCTGCTGATGGATCAGGAGAATGTGTGGCGCGATATCCGCCATGCGCTCGCCGATACGGGAATTCAGGTGCTCGG
Source organism: uncultured Sphingomonas sp. (assembly GCF_937871615.1). Lineage (GTDB taxonomy): Bacteria > Pseudomonadota > Alphaproteobacteria > Sphingomonadales > Sphingomonadaceae > Sphingomonas. Next base: position 77,022 of record NZ_CALMPA010000020.1, read on the forward strand.
TTCGAGCAGGGTGGACGCGGCACTTTCGGCTGATGAGATCGGCTGGCTCGAAACCCATTTCCGCGAGCAACTGCTGCCCGTGCTCACCCCACAGGCGCTCGATCCCGCACATCCGTTTCCGTTCATGCCCAACAAGGGGCTGGCGGTGATGTTCGATCTCATGCGCCTTTCGGATGACGAGCCGATCCGCGAACTGGTGATGTTGCCCGCGTCGATGCGCCGCTTCGTCCGGCTGCCGGGAGAGAAGGCACGCTATGTCGCGATCGAATCGATCGTGAAGCGTTTTTCCCCGGTGTTGTTTCCGGGTTATCGCGTGCTGGGCGCGGCGGAATTCCGCGTGCTGCGCGACAGCGATATCGAGATCGAGGAGGAGGCGGAGGATCTCGTCCGTTATTTCGCCAACGCGATAAAGCGGCGGCGGCGCGGGCGCGTGATCCGGCTCGAACTGGAAACCGGGATGCCCGCCGCGCTCGAAACGGTGCTACGCGGCGAATTGGGCGGCGGCGGCGCGCTGGTTACCGAAAGCGGCTCGTTCCTCGGCATCGGCGATCTCGATCAATTATATGAGGAGGATCGCCCCGATCTGAAATTCCCGCCGTTCACCCCGCGCTTTCCCGAGCGTATCCGGGAATATGGCGGAGACTGTTTCGCGGCGATCCGCTCCAAGGATATCATCGTCCACCACCCGTATGAGACGTTCGACGTGGTGCTGGCTTTCCTCAAACAGGCCGCAGCCGATCCGGACGTGGTGGCGATCAAGCAGACGCTTTATCGCGCGGGCAAGCAATCGGCGGTCATCAACGCGCTGATCGCGGCGGCGGAGGCGGGCAAATCGGTCACCGCGGTGGTCGAGCTGAAGGCGCGGTTCGATGAGGAGCAGAATCTCATGTGGGCCAACGCGCTGGAGCGCGCGGGCGTACAGGTGGTCTATGGCTTCATCGACTGGAAGACCCACGCCAAGATTTCGGTGGTGGTGCGGCGCGAGGGCGGGCAATTCCGCACCTACTGCCATTTCGGCACCGGCAATTATCATCCGATCACCGCGCGTATCTATACCGATCTCAGTTTCTTCACTGCCGATCCGCGCATCGGGCGCGATGCGGCGCAGGTGTTCAACTACATCACCGGCTATGTCGAGCCGCATGACATGGAACTGCTGGTCATCTCGCCGCGCGGCCTGCGTGACCGGCTGATCGAACTGATCGACCGCGAGATCGCTCATGCCCGCGCCGGGCGACCCGCGGCGATCTGGGCGAAGATGAACAGCGTCGTCGATCCCGCGATCATCGAAAAGCTCTATGAAGCGAGCGGCGCCGGCGTGGAGATTGATCTGGTCGTCCGCGGGATTTGCTGCCTGAGGCCCAAGGTGCCCGGCATGTCCGACAATATCCGCGTGAAATCGGTGGTCGGCCGGTTTCTGGAACACAGCCGGATCGCCTGTTTCGGGAATGGCGCGGCATTGCCGAACGATGGCGCGCATGTGCTGATTTCCTCGGCGGACTGGATGCCGCGCAACTTCGATCGACGCGTTGAATATATGCTCCCGCTCACCAACGAGACGGTGCACGATCAGGTGCTCGATCAGGTGATGGTGGCTAATCTGATTGATGACGAGCAAAGCTGGGAACTGGAATCGGATGGCAGCTATGTGCGGCCTGAACCGGGTGACAAGCCTTTCAACCTGCATCGTTATTTCATGACAAATCCGTCGCTGTCGGGGCGGGGCGCCGCGCTTGCGGAAGGCGGCGAAGTGCCGACCTTGTCGCTGCGCCGGCAACGCTGAAAGGGGCGCCGCGATGGCTGCGCCGCGCACGGCGATCATCGACATCGGGTCCAATTCGATCCGTCTGGTCGTCTATCAGGGGCCGGCCCGGCTGCCGGCGATCCTGTTCAACGAAAAGGTGCTTGCCGGGCTGGGGCGAAGCCTTGTCCAGACCGGGGCGATCGACGCTGAGGCGATGGCGGCGGCGGAAACCGCGCTCCATCGCTTCGCGGCGCTGGCGCGCGAGATGCGTTGCGACACCGTGCGCACCGTCGCCACCGCCGCCGCGCGTGATGCCGCGAACGGCGCCGAATTGCTGGCGATCGCCGAGCGTGCGGGGCTGGCGGTTGAATTGCTTTCCGGTACGCTCGAAGCGCGCGCGGCCGGCCTTGGCGTGCTTTCCGCGATCCCGCAGGCTGATGGCATCGTCGGCGATCTCGGCGGCGGCAGCCTGGAACTGGTGCGGGTGAAGGGCGGCGAGATCAGGCAGCACGCTTCCTTCCCGTTGGGCGTGCTCAGGATCGCGACGCTGCGAGACAAGGGCGGTCTCGATCGCAAGGTGGGGCGGCTGCTCCGCGAGGCGGGCTGGGGTGGCGCGGGAAAAGGGCTGCCCCTTTATCTCGTCGGCGGATCCTGGCGCGCGCTGGCGCGGCTGGACATGGACCGCACCCATTATCCGCTACCGATCATCCATGAATATGCCATGTCGGCGGAGACGATCGCGCGACTGGGACGAACGATCTCGCATCTTCCCAAGGGGCGGCTGAAAGCGGTGCCCGGCCTTTCTTCCGGGCGTGCGCCGACGCTGGGCGATGCCGCGGCGGTGCTCGCATCTTTGCTCAAGCACCTGAAAAGCTGGGGAACGATCGTTTCGGCCTATGGTCTGCGCGAAGGGCTGCTCTACAGCGCGCTGGACGAACGGACGCGCGCGCAGGACCCGCTCGTAGTCGCCACCCGCGATGAAGGGCGGCGTGCGGGGCGTTTCCCGGAACATGGCGATCTGCTGCACGATTGGGTCGCCCCGCTTTTCGCGAACGAGGTGCCCGCCGATGTCCGGCTGCGCCACGCGGCATGTCAGCTTGCCGATGTCGGCTGGCGCGCCAATCCGGAGTTTCGCGCCGAGCGCGGCATGGAGGTTGCGCTCCACGGCAATTGGGTGGGCGTTGATGCGCGCGGTCGCGCAATGATGGCGCAGGCACTGTGGACCGGGCTTGGCGGCAGCATCGCCAGCCCGTCGCCATTGCCCGCGCTGGCGAGCGACGAGGATTTGCGCCGTGCGCTGGGCTGGGGGCTGGCGATGCGGCTGGGGCAGCGTCTTTCCGGCGGGTTGGCCGGCCCATTGCAGCGTTCGCGCCTGTCGATCGACGCGGGCGCGGTGACGCTTGCGCTCGATCCGGCGGATCGCGGCCTTTATGGCGAAGCCGTGGTGAAACGGCACAATGCGCTGGCGGCGGCGCTTGGCCGCGCGCCAATCGTCACCGGCTGAGCCGGCTCAGCCGCAGTTGACGCTCGCGATCCTGTTACGTTCGTCGAGCATGATGTTGAGCCGATCGCCCCGATAATCCATCGTCGCGGGCTGACCGGGGCGGAGCGCACGCACATTGCGCGCTCCGGCGGCGCGCTGAACCTGCCGCGAAAGGCGGGGGGTGAAAGCCCTGCCGATGAAGCGTTGCGCCGGCCCCGCCCGGCATTCGCGCGCAGGCCCCGGCATGGCGGGGCGGTCATCGACACAGCCGACGAGCGCGATCAGCGGCAGCGCGGCGAACATGGCCTTGTTCATGCGGCATTTCCCTCGGTTCGTGTCATCTTGAGCTTTCCGCCCTGAACCGCGAAGCCCAGCCGCCCCTCAACCAGATCAAGCGCGTCATGCCCGAACTGGTCATAGCGCCAACCGGCGAGAATCGCGAGGCCGTCACGTTGCCCGGCGGCAAGCGCCTCCAGTTCCTCACCGCGCGCGAGCAGCCGGGGGGCAACGTCGATATCGCGGGCACGGATTTTGAGCAGCAGCTTCAACAGATCGGCGACCAGCGAGCCTTCCTTGCCCAGCCCCGGCTTGCGATCGTCGCGCGGCGGCATTTCACTTGCGGACATCGGCTCGGCTTCCGCGATCGCCATCATCAGCCGCTTGCCGATATCGTTCGACGCCCAGGTGGAGGACAGGCCGCGGACTTTGGCGAGATCGGCCTGCTTCTTCGGCGGATGCCCGGCGAGATCGGCGAGCGTTTCATCCTTCACGATGCGGCCGCGCGGCAGATCCTTGCCGCGCGCCTCAAGCTCGCGCCAGCGCGCGATCGCCTTGAGCCGCCCGAGCACCTCCGGCTTGCGCCCGGAAATGCGGACGCGTTTCCACGCGAGATCGGGATCATTGGCATAATTCGCCGGATCGGCGAGCCGTTCCATTTCCTGATCGAGCCACGCGCCCCGCCCGGTCTTGCGCAGCCGTTCGAGCATTTTGGGAAAGATATTCGACAGATGCGTCACATCGCCGATCGCATAATCGACCTGCCGCTGATCGAGCGGACGGCGTGACCAGTCAGTAAAGCGTGCCCCCTTGTCGATCTGGATGCCGAGCCAGCTATCGACCAGATTCGAATAACCGATCTGCTCCCCCTGGCCGAGCGCCATCGCGGCGACCTGCGTGTCGAACAGTGGATAAGGCGTTTTGCCGGTGAGATTGTAGATGATCTCGATATCCTGCCCGCCGGCGTGAAACACCTTCAGCACTTCATCATTTTCGACCAGCAGTTCGAGCAGCGGCGCCATATCGAGCCCCGGCGTCTTGGGGTCGATCGCGGCGGCTTCCTCGGTATCGGCGATCTGGATCAGGCACAGCTCGGGCCAATAGGTGCTTTCTCGCATGAATTCGGTGTCGACGCAGATGAAGGGGGCATCGGCGAGGCGCGCGCAAAGGTTCGCGAGCGTCGCACTGTCGGTTATCAGCGGATGAACATGCATAAGTCGCGCCCCATAGCCCTGTGCGAGCGCCTTGACAAAGCGGGGATGTAAGGGGAGGGCGCGGACTTCCGCGCGACCGGCAGAAGGGAAGGGCAACAAAGCCCGCCCACGCTAAGGTCAGGAACCGAGACAAGAGAATATGCACGCCTATCGCACGCACACCTGCGCTCAGCTTACCGCCGCCAACGTCGGGGAAACCGTTCGTCTTTCCGGCTGGGTCCACCGCAAGCGCGATCACGGCGGCGTGCTGTTCGTCGACCTGCGCGACCATTACGGCATCACCCAGATCGTGGCGGACAGCGATTCGCCCGCGCTCGGCCTGCTCGAGTCGCTGCGCGTCGAATCCGTCGTCACGATCGACGGCGCGGTGAAGAAGCGTTCGGACGCGACGATCAACCCCAATCTCGCGACCGGCGAGATCGAGGTGTTCGCCACCGCCGCGACCGTGCAGAGCCATGCGCAGGAACTGCCGATGCCGGTGGCGGGCGAGGCGGAATATCCGGAGGAAATCCGGCTGCGCTATCGCTTCCTCGATCTGCGCCGCGAAACGCTGCACGCCAATATCATGCTGCGCTCCTCGGTGATCGCATCAATCCGCAAGCGGATGATCGACCAGGGCTTCACCGAATTCCAGACGCCGATCCTCACCGCCTCCAGCCCCGAAGGCGCGCGCGACTATCTCGTCCCCAGCCGCGTCCATCCGGGCAAATTCTACGCGCTGCCGCAGGCGCCGCAGATGTTCAAGCAACTGATGATGGTCGCTGGCTTCGATCGCTATTTCCAGATCGCGCCGTGTTTCCGCGATGAGGATGCGCGCGCCGATCGTTCGCCGGGTGAATTCTACCAGCTCGATTTCGAGATGAGCTACGTCACGCAGGAAGACGTGTTCGCCGCGATCGAGCCGGTGCTGCACGGCGTGTTCGAGGAATTCGCGAACTGGCAGGGCAAGGGCCGCACCGTCAGCCCGCTCCCGTTCAAGCGCATCCCATATCGCGAATCGATGCTGAAATACGGCAACGACAAGCCCGATCTGCGCAACCCGATTTTGATTTCGGATGTGTCGGATCATTTCGTCGGCTCGGGCTTCGGTCGGTTCGCCTCGATCGTCGAGGCGGGGGACGTGGTGCGCGCGATTCCCGCGCCCAAGACCGCGGAAAAGAGCCGCAAGTTCTTCGACGACATGAATGGCTGGGCGCAATCCGAAGGGTTCGCCGGGCTTGGCTATGCCACCCGCAAGCAGGGCGAATGGGGCGGCCCGATCGCCAAGAACCATGGCGAGGACAAGATGTCCGCGCTGGCGGACGCGCTTGGCCTCGGCCCGGATGACGGCATTTTCTTCGCCGCCGGCAAGGAAGCGCAGGCGGCCAAGCTCGCTGGCCTCGCCCGCACCCGCGTCGCCGAGCAACTCGATCTCATCGACCAGAGCCGCTTCGAATTCTGCTGGATCGTCGATTTCCCGATGTTCGAATATGACGAGGACGCGAAGAAGGTCGATTTCAGCCACAACCCGTTCAGTATGCCGCAGGGCGAACTGGCGGCGCTGGAAACGATGAACCCGCTCGATATCCTTGCTTACCAGTATGATATCGTCTGCAACGGCGTAGAGCTTTCCTCGGGCGCCATCCGCAACCATCGCCCGGAAATCATGTACAAGGCGTTCGAGATCGCGGGCTACAGCCAGCAGGACGTCGATACGAACTTCGCGGGCATGATTAACGCGTTCAAATTCGGCGCGCCGCCGCATGGTGGCTCCGCGCCGGGCATCGACCGCATCGTGATGCTGCTCGCCGATCAGCCGAATATCCGCGAGGTGATCGTCTTCCCGATGACGCAAAAGGCCGAAGACCTGATGATGGGGGCGCCGAGCTTCGTTTCGGCAAAGCAGCTTCGTGAACTGAACCTGCGCTCCACCGCGGACATACCGACGCCAGCGGCGGGCTGAGCGCACCGGCGTTTTCGGCAACAATCGCGCGCGCTTTACGACAGGATATTGAGCGCGCGCGATTTCCCCGTCATTCTGGCGCGATGATCGATCTCGCGGATTATGAGCGGGGAAAGCCCCATAAGGGGGATTATCGCCGCGACCTGGGCCGCTTGCAGAAGCGGCTGGACCGGATTCTCGTCGCGCATATCGTGCACCGGCGAGCGGCGGTGGTGATGCTGGAAGGATGGGACGCCGCCGGGAAGGGCGGGATCATCCAGCGGCTCGTTTCCACATGGGATCCGCGCCATTTCAAGGTCTATCCGATCGCGGCGCCAACGGCGGAGGAAAAGGCGCGCCCGTTCCTGTGGCGCTTCCGCACCCGATTGCCCACGCCGGGAAACATCACGGTGTTCGATCGCAGTTGGTATGGCCGCGTGCTGGTGGAGCGGGTGGAGGGCTTTGCGACTCGGGCCGAGTGGAAGCGCAGCTATGGCCAGATCAACGAATTCGAGACGCGGCTGATCGAATCGGGCACCACGCTGGTGAAGCTGTTCGTCCATGTCGGGCAGAAGGAGCAGGACAGGCGTTTGCAGGAACGGGTCGATGATCCGTGGAAACGCTGGAAGACCGGGCTTGAGGATTATCGCAACCGCGCGAAACGCGTCGCCTATCTGGAAGCGATGCACGAGATGTTCGAGCGCACCGATACGGGCGTCGCCCCGTGGCATGTGATCGACGGCAACGACAAGAAATCGGCGCGGATCGCGGCGCTTGGTGTGGTGGCGGATACGCTGGGGGGCAATGTGCCGATGGACCCGCCGCCGCTCGATCCCGAAGTGGCGCGTATCGCGCATGAGGCGCTGGCCGGTTGACCCGCCTTTGCCCGTCCGCACGGATTTGAGCGCGGACGGGCAAGAGCGGGGCGGGACCGGTCAGGCGGCGGGGGCGAACTCTCCGTTCTCGCCCATCACCCACAGCACGCCGCCGCGGATCGAGAACCACGCGCCGCGCAGCGTGAGCCGCCCCTCGGCCTCCGCCGTGCGCACGCACGGGAAGGTGCGCAGATTGGTGAGGCTGACGCGCACCGTTTCCAGTTCGAGCTGGTGCGCGGCCTCCTCGCCCTCGCCATATTTGGCGACGACGCGATCGCGCGCTTCATCCAGCATGTCGATCCAGCGCGCGATGAAGCCGCCTTCGCCGGGCCGGGCATGATCGAAGCATCGCGTGAGCGAGGCATGGACGCCGCCGCACATGCCATGGCCCATCACCACGATTTCGCTGACCTTCAATTGCGTCACCGCGAATTCGAGCGCGGCGGAAACGCCGTGCCGCGCCTCGTCGATTTCCAGCGGGGGCACGAGATTGGAGACGTTGCGAACGACGAAAATCTCGCCCGGTGACACATCGAACACCGTGGCCGGATCGGTGCGGCTGTCGGAACAGGCGATCACCATCACCTTGGGGCTTTGCCCCTCCGACAGTTCGGCCCATCGTTCGTGCTGCTCGACCCAACCATGTTCACGAAAACGCCGGTATCCGGCGACGAGATCTGTAAAGTCGGCCATGGCGCGGCTCTTAGCGCGTTGTTTCGCGCGATGTCAGTCGCTATTTGCGCTCGCATGAACGAAATCTCCACCGTCGCCGCGCCGCGCCAGCGCAAGCCTGACTGGATTCGCGTGAAGGCGCCGACCTCTACCGGCTTCGCCGAGACGAAGGGCCTCATGCGCCGCCTGAACCTCGCCACCGTGTGCGAGGAAGCGGCCTGCCCGAACATCGGCGAATGCTGGACGAAGAAGCACGCCACGGTGATGATCCTGGGCGATACCTGCACGCGGGCCTGCGCCTTCTGCAACGTGAAGACGGGGATGCCGCGCGCGGTCGACCAGCAGGAGCCGGAGCATGTCGCGGTGGCCGCTGCGGAACTGGGGCTTGAGCATATCGTCATCACCTCGGTCGATCGCGATGATCTGCCCGATGGCGGCGCCTCGCATTTCGTGAAGGTGATCCAGGCGCTGCGCCGCAACACACCGAACACGACGATCGAGATCCTGACGCCCGATTTCCGCAACAAGGCGCAGGCCGCGGTCGAATCGATCGTCGAGGCGCGGCCGGACGTTTACAACCACAATCTCGAAACCGTCCCGCGCCTCTATCCGACGATCCGGCCCGGCGCGCGTTATTATGCCTCGCTGCGCCTGCTGGAGAGCGTGAAGCGGCACGATCCGTCGATCTTCACCAAATCCGGCGTGATGCTCGGGCTAGGCGAGGAGCGGCTTGAGGTGCATCAGGTGATGGACGACATGCGCTCCGCCGACATAGATTTCCTGACGATGGGGCAATATCTCCAGCCCACGCCGCGCCACGCCAAGGTGGCGGATTTCGTTACCCCCAAGGCGTTCGATGCCTATGCCGCGATCGCGCGGGCCAAGGGCTTCCTGCTGGTCGCGAGTTCGCCGCTGACCCGATCGAGCTATCACGCCGGCGACGATTTCGCGAAGATGAAGGCGGCGCGCGAGGCGCAGCTTGCCAAAGCATAAGGAAACCCGCCGGCTGCCCTATTCGGCGGAGCAGATGTTCGATCTGGTCGCCGATGTGCAGCATTACGCCGATTTTCTGCCGTGGGTGATCGCGATGCGCGTGCGCAGCGATACGCCGGAGGAAACGGTTGCGGACATGATCGTCGGCTTCAAGGGGCTGCGCGAAACCTTCACCTCGCGCGTGGTGAAGGAACGGCCCCAGGCGGTGCACGTCGATTATGTCGACGGGCCGCTCAAATTCCTCCACAATCATTGGGGTTTCCGCCCCGATGGCGATGGCTGCCTCGTCGATTTCTCGGTCGACTTCGCGTTCAAGAACCGCGTGTTCGAGATGATGGCCGGGCAGGTGTTCGCCGCCGCGCTGCGCCGGATGATCGGCGCGTTCGAGGAGCGCGCGAAGGTGCTCTACGGTGCGAGCGGCGCTTCAGGTTCGGGCGTGGACGGCATCAGCAGATCGAGCGCGCACAGCGCCGCCTGAAGCCGGACGCCGCCGCGCCCGATATCGCCGAACTGATGCTTGTCGGCCACCACGTCCGACGGATCGCCGCCACGCTCCGCACGGGCGAAAACAACGGTGCCGACCGGCTTCTTATCCGATCCGCCGCCCGGCCCCGCGACGCCGGTGATCGCCACCGCGACATCGGCGCGAGTCGCCTCCAGCGCGCCCTGCGCCATGCTCCACGCCACCGCTATCGACACCGCGCCGAAGGTTTCGATCACGTCATTGCTGACGTTGAGCAGCGAAAGCTTGGCATCGTTGGAATAGGTGACGAGGCTCGCCTCCAGCACGTCGGACGAGCCGGGGATTTCGGTGAGCGCGGCGGCGACGAGGCCGCCGGTGCAGCTTTCCGCCACAGCGACCCTGCGGCCGATGGCACGATTCGCATCGACCACGCGGGTGGCGGCGGCGACAAGCTCGGGGGGAAGTACGCTATCGGTCATTGGGATACCGCCGCACATACCGGAAGGTCGGGAACGACGGCAACCTGCTTCCCGCGTGCCTTGCGTGCTTTCAGATATTGCAGCGTCGCAACGATGATCCCGGCGGTGTTGCGCGCGGGCAGCGGCTCCAGCAGCGTGACCAGGCGGTCGATCGTCGGGCAATCGGCGGGCTGGACGCGCCCGACGATCTGTGGCGCGAAGATCGAGGTGAGCAGCGGTCGCGCATAATCCGACTGGAGCAGCAGATCGACCGCGGGATCGCTGAGCTTGACGATGGCGGCGCGCGCGGCGGGCCAGGCCGAATCGGCGGCGGCGTCGTAGCGCGCGAGGAACGCGCTGCTCGGGCGCCGCACGAGGCTCGACGGCGGCAGGGCGGTGCAGATCCGCCCGGTCTCGCGGATAATGTCCGGCATCGCGACGAGCGCGATCGCCTCCGCGTCGCTGGCGGTGAGACATGGCGTTTGCGCCCTCGCAGCCGTGGGCATGGCGACGAGCGCGAGTAGCGCGGCCAGACGCTTCACAGCACCGCTCCGGGCAATGTCGCGGTGACGATCGCCTGCGCCGCTATGCCTTCTCCGCGCCCGGTGAAGCCGAGTCGTTCGGTGGTCGTCGCTTTTACGCTGACACGATCGGGCGACAGGCCGAGAAGTTCCGCGATACGCGCGCGGATCGCTTCGCGATGCGGCCCGATTTTGGGCGCTTCGCAGATCAGCGTGAGATCGACGAAGGTGACGCGCCCGCCACGCGCATCGAGCAGCGATAGCGCGTGGCGCAGGAACTGCCCCGATTCCGCGCCGCGCCATTGCGGGTCGCTCGGCGGAAAGTGCATCCCGATATCCCCGGCGGCGATCGTGCCGAGCATTGCATCGGTGATGGCGTGCAGCGCCACATCCGCATCGCTATGCCCCGACAGGCCCTGATGATGCGGGATCAGCACGCCGCCCAGCCACAATTGCTCGCCATCGACGAGGCGGTGAACGTCGAAGCCGAGCGCCGAACGTGTCTCCACGCCCAGCCGCGCTTCGGCGGTGGCGATGTCGCCCGGCCAGGTGATCTTTTCCAGCATCGGATCGCCCTGCACCAGCGCCACCGATCCGCCAAGCGCGCGGACCATCTGCGCATCGTCGGTCGCCTCGCCGCCCGCCCAGACGCGATGCGCCGCGACGAGCGAATCGAAGCGGAACGCCTGTGGCGTCTGAACGCGGTGGAGCGCCTCGCGCGGCACGGTCACGCCGTCTTCGCGCACCAATGTGTCGATCACAGGAAGCACGGGCACCGCGCCTTCATGCGCATCGAGCGCCGCGATCAGCCGGTCGATCACCGCGGCGGGCAGGAAAGGACGCGCGGCATCATGCACCAGCACACGATTCGCGCCGGAAAGCGCCGCCAGACCGGCGGCGACCGACTCGCGACGGGTAGGGCCGCCCAGAACGTAACGCGCGCCGGGCAGGGCATGTTCGAACAACGCCTCCTGCCCTTCGCCGATCACCACCAGCACCTCGTCGATCATCGGATGACGGCGAAGTGCCGCATGGCTCCACGCGAGCATCGCGCGACCGGCGATGACGGCATATTGCTTTGGCAGGGCGGCGCCGGCGCGCTCCCCCCTGCCTGCGGCGACGATCAACGCGGCGGTGCTCATGGCGCGCGCCCTTAGGCCGCCTGCGCGCGGCGGGCAATGGATTGACGATGGCGGAGAAAATCCGGGGCGGCCAGACAGGGGGGGAAGGCCGCCCCGTAGTTCAGGGAACGGCCGGGACAAAAGGGAGAACCCGGCCAGGTCGACGTCGAGGGGACGTCGTCGACGGCTTGCTGGCTATAGCCACGATGTTGCGGAAATGTGTCGGGCGCGGGCAATCGTGTTTCCGTCGCGAAATGTTGACGCTTTGGCGATCAGCGGGGATGGAAGGCGGATGAAATCAGCCGCATCGACCCGCCGCATCCTGATCGCCAGCCTCGTTGGCACCACGGTGGAATTCTACGATTTCTATATCTACGCGACGGCGGCGGCGCTGGTGTTCGGCCCGCTGTTCTTCCCGGCGGAAAGCGCCTCGGTGCAGTTGCTTTCTTCCTATGCGAGCCTTGCCGTGGCGTTCGTCGCGCGCCCGGTGGGGGCATGGGTCTTCGGCCATTACGGCGATCGGATCGGGCGGAAATCGACGCTGGTCGCCTCGCTGATGCTGATGGGCGGCTCCACGCTCGCGATCGCATTCCTGCCGGCCTATGCGACGATCGGCTGGTGGGCGCCGCTGCTGCTATGTGTGTTGCGCTTCGGCCAGGGCTTCGGGCTTGGCGGCGAATGGGGCGGGGCGGCGCTGCTCGCGGTGGAGAATGCGCCGCCGGGATGGCGCGGGCGATACGGCATGGTGCCGCAGCTTGGCGCGCCGCTGGGCTTTATCGCGGCGAACGGGCTGTTCCTCGTGCTCGGCCTGACGATGACACCGGCCGATTTCATGGCATGGGGCTGGCGCGTGCCGTTCCTGCTCTCGATCGTGCTGGTCGGGCTTGGCCTGTGGGTGCGGCTGCGCATCGCCGAGACGCCGGCTTTTTCGCGGATGCTTGAGGAGGGGCCGCCGCCCGCGGTGCCGATGGGCGAATTGTTGCGCGATCACTGGCGCATGGCGCTGGGCGGCACGTTTGGCGCGATCGCCTGTTTCGCGGTCTATTATATCGCGACCGCCTTCGCGCTTGGTTACGCCACGACGACGCTGGGGATCGACCGGCAGACGTTTCTGGCGCTTCAGCTCGGCGCAATCCTGTTCATGGCGCTGGGCATCGTTCTGTCGGGTATCTGGGCGGATCGGACAACGCCCGCGAACGTGCTGACATGGGGCTGCGTGGGCGCGATCCTCGCCGGTTTCCTGCTGGTGCCGGGCCTTGGTTCGGGCGCGCTTGGGGCGATCTTCGCCGCGCTCGCCTTCGCCTTGCTGGTGATGGGGTTCGTCTATGGGCCGCTCGGCGCGTGGCTGCCGGGGCTGTTCCCGGCGCGGGTGCGCTATACGGGCGTCAGCCTTGCGTTCAACATGGCCGGGATCATCGGCGGCGGGCTTACCCCGGTCGCGGCGCAATGGCTGTCGCAGCGTGGCGGCGGGCTCGCTTCGGTCGGCATGTATCTCGCCGTCGCCTCGCTGATGAGCCTTGTCGCGCTGATCGCGCTGCGCCCGCGACGCGGGGTGGCGCCGATGGTGGTCGAAGGCCCTTAAGCCGGGCGGAGCAGCGTCAGCCGCGCGCGGCCATGCACGCGATCCGCGTCGATCGTGAAGCCGGTGACGTCCACCGGCTCGTTATACGCCGTCTCGATGCTGATCCACGTACCCGCGCCGACCCAGCCGAGCCGCGCCAGCCGATCGAGCGCCACATTCCCCGCGCCGGTGCCATAGGGCGGGTCCATCAGGATCAGATCGAGCGGGGCGGTGGCCGGGCCGAGCCCGATCGCGGAGGCCGCGCGGACATCGGCGTTGGTGGCGCCCAGTTTGGCGATATTCGCCCGCAGCGCATCGAGCGCGGGCTTATCCTGCTCCACGAACAGGCACCGTGCCGCCCCGCGCGACAGCGCCTCCAGCCCGAGCGCCCCCGATCCGGCGAACAGATCGGCGACCGCCAGCCCCTCGAAACTGCCGATCCGGCTGGTGAGCATCGAGAACAGCGCCTCGCGCGTGCGATCGGCAGTGGGGCGGGTGGCGTCTCCCTTGGGCGCGACGAGCGGGCGCCCGCGCCATTGGCCGGCGATGATCCTCATTTGCGTGGCCTTTTCGGGCCGGTGGGCGGCTTGGGTCTGGCCCAGCCCGCCTTGCGCTGCGGCGGGCGCGCGGGCCGCCCGGCTGGGGCGACCGCGGTTTCCTCGGGCGCCTTCGCAGCGACGGGCGCTGTAGCCGGTCGGGGCGCGCGGGGAGCGCCGGCAACCGGCGCGCGGTGTAGCCGGCTCCGCGCCGCCGCTGACACGGACGAGACCGCGATCGCGCCAAGCTGTGCGCCCTTATGGTCCAGCGAATGGCGGAATGCGGCAAGATCACTCGCGCGCACCTCGCCGATGCTACCGACCGGCATCTCCCCGAGGACGAACGGGCCGTAGCGGATGCGGATCAGCCGGCTGACCTCCAGCCCGAGATGTTCGAGCACGCGGCGCACTTCGCGATTCTTGCCTTCGGTGAGGATCAGTTCGATCCACACGTTTGCGCCGGTGCGCCGTTCGATATTGGCGTCGATCGAGCCGTAGCGGATACCCTCGATCTCCACGCCCTCGATCAGCGATTCGAGTTGTGGCTGGGAAACCTGGCCGTAGGCGCGGGCGCGATAGGCGCGTTGCACCCCGGTCGCGGGAAGCTCAAGCTGCCGTTTCAGCTCGCCGTCATTGGTCATCAGCAGCAGCCCTTCGGTGCTGAAATCGAGCCGCCCGACCGGCATCAGTCGCGGCAGCCCCGGCGGCATCCGATCATAGATCGTCGGGCGGCCACGCGGATCGCGCTCCGTGGTGAGCACGCCCGCCGGCTTGTGGAAGATGAACAGCCGCGCAGGCGGCGGTGCGGCTTCCACCGGCTGACCGTCGACTGTCACCCCGTCGAGCGATGCGAGCAGGGTCGCGGGGGTTTCGATGACCACGCCATCCTTCGCGATGCGCCGTTCCTCGATCATCCGCTCGATCTCGCGGCGGGATGCGACGCCGGCGCGGGCGAGGAGCTTGGCGATGCGATGGGTGGCGCGCTGATCGGGCGAATGGCTTGGCATGACGCGGCTGATACATCGCTTGCGCCGCGCGCGCGAAAAAATTTGCGTCGAAAGTGTGAACCTCGCGTTAAGGAGCCACGGCGTAGCGTTTGTGGTCATGAGGCTGTCGATGGTGTTCGGGCGAAAAGATCGACGGATCACGCGCCTCTTGCTGGTGGAAGACGAGCCGCTGGTGGCGTTCGAGGTCGAGCATCTGCTGATCCACGAAAATTATCAGATCGTCGCCACGGTCGATCGGGTGGCGCAGGCGGTGGCGATCATCCGCGAGACGCAGGATATTGATCTGGTGCTCGTCGATGTCGAACTCGCCGACGGCAGCGGGGTGGAAGTCGCCCGAGTCGCGACCGAGCATGGCATCCCGGTGTTGTTCGTCACGGGCAATTTCCCGAGCCATGCGGAGCCATTGGCGAGCGGGCACCTCGCCAAGCCCTTTGCGCAGCGCGATCTTCTCGGCGCGATCAGCGCGATTGATGCCGCGCTGGCGGGCAGAGCACCGCGCCGGTTGCCGAACGGATTCCGCCTGTTCGCGCAGACGGGGGCATCAGGCGAGGATCGGTCGCCCCTCGTCCGCGAAGGCCGCTGAAACCGCGGCGACGCTTGCCAGCACGCCATCGGCACGGCGTATTCCAAGCAGATCGCCCAGCAGCAGGGCCGCGGCGTCCGGCGCGGATTCGACGCGCGCGACGATCGTTAACAAGCCTGCCTCGGCAATCGTGATCCGCCCGCAACAGCATGGCGCGATCGCGATCGGCATCGCGGCATTGCCGGCAAGATCCGCCATCAACGTGCGCACCAGCATCAATGGCCGGCGGAATCCTTCACGAAACAGCGTGAAGATCGCGTGCGCCGCGCGCGCGTCGGCCAGCCCATGCGCGCCCATCCGCCGCATCGCGAACAGCAGCACGCGCGCATTGGGGCAGGCTGGCAGCGGATAGGGGAGTGCGGCGGCGGTGGTGGCGGGGGCGGGCAAGGTCATGCGGACTTCCTCTCGCCCGCGATCTTCCAATTTCAGCTATTGCAAGTCAATCGCAATTAAATCGGTCAGGCGGGTAGCTCGTCGTTCGCCGCGAGCACCTCCCCGGCGATGTATAGCGAGCCGGCCACAAGCACGGATTCGCCGAACCCGGATTGGGCGAGCAGATCGAAAGCGCCGCCGACATCACGCGCGGTGTCTGTCGCCGTCGCCCCATATTCCCGCGCCAGCGCCGCGAGCGATTCGGGGACGTGGCAGGCGTGATTGGGGACGGGCACCGCGATGACACGGCAATCGGCGCGATCGCCGATCAGATGGCGCAGCACGCCATGCGCGTCCTTGTTCGCGAGCATACCGATCACGATCGTGGTGGGCGCGCCTTCGCCCCATGAACCGGCGATCGCGGCGGCGGCGGATTCGTTGTGCGCGCCATCGAGCCATATGCCGAAGCGGCGTTGCTCCGGGCGCAGGCGGCGGACAAGCGGGCCGTCGCCCAGCCGCTGCATCCGGGCGGGCCAGCGCGCGGCGCGGATGCCGCTGGCGATCGCTGCCGTGTCGATGTGAACGGCTTGCTGATGACGCAGCATCGCGACGGCCAGCCCGGCGTTCTCGATCTGATATGGCCCGGCAAGTGCCGGGGCGGGGAGAATGAATTCGCCGCCCTCGTCACGATAGCGCAGCGTGTCGCCGGTCGCGGCAATATCCCAGTGCGTGCCGCGCGCGAGGACGGGGGCACCGCGTTCGGCAGCGACGGCGACGACGCTGGCCGCCACCGACGGCGGATAATGTTGCGTGACGAGCGGGACGCCGCGCCTGGCGATGCCGGCCTTTTCGAAACCGATGCGATCGAGTGGCGCGTCGGGCGTGCCGGCCTCGGCTGCGAGCAGGAACGCCTCATGGTCGATCCCGAGTGCGGCGATGCCGCACACCGCGGGCGCGGGAATCACATTGGTGGCGTCCAGCCGGCCACCAAGCCCGACCTCGATCACACAGGCGTCGGCGGGCGTGCGCGCGAAGGCGAGGAAGGCGGCAGCCGTCGTCACCTCGAAGAAGCTCGCGCGGATATCGCCGGCGATATCGAGCACCTCCGCCAGCAATGGCGCCAGCGTCGCATCGTCGATCAGCCTGCCCGCCAGCCGGATACGCTCATTGAATCGGATGAGGTGCGGGCTGGAATAAGCGTGGACGGTGAGGCCCGCTGCCTCCAGCGCCGCGCGCAGGAAGGCGCAGGTCGATCCCTTGCCGTTGGTGCCCGCGACATGAAAAACCGGCGGCAGGCGCAGATGCGGATTGCCGAGGCGCTCCAGCAATTGCGTGATCCGCCCCAGCCCCAGCACGTCCGCGCCGGGGGAGAGCGACCACAAGCGATCGAGTTGCGCCTGCACCGCCGGATCGGCCGAGATCGCGTGGTCAGCCATGATGGCGCTCCCGCGTGATCGGGTCAGGCCGCCGCGCGCTGGTGGCAGAGGTAGGAAATCACCGTCGCCAGTTGCTGGCGCAGATCCTTGCGGTGGACGATCATGTCGAGCATCCCGTGCTCGAACAGATATTCCGACGTCTGGAAATCATCGGGCAATTTCTCGCGGATCGTATTCTCGATCACGCGCCGCCCGGTGAAGGCGAGCAATGCCTTGGGTTCAGCGATATGCACGTCGCCCAGCATTGCGTATGCGGCCATCACCCCGCCCGATGTCGGATCGGTCAGCACGACGATATAGGGCAGGCCCGCGTCGTGAAGCATCTGGATCGCGACGGTGGAGCGCGGCATCTGCATCAGGCTCAATATGCCTTCCTGCATCCGCGCGCCGCCCGATGCGGTGAAGACGATATACGGCGCCTTGTCCGCGATCGCGGCTTCGACGCCCTGGATGAACGCCTCGCCCACGGCCTGACCCATCGAGCCGCCCATGAAGGCGAAATCCTGCACGCCGATCACCGCGCGATGGCCGTCGATCGTGCCGCGCGCGTTGATGAACGCATCGCTCTCGCCGGTGCTGGCGCGGGCGGATTTCAGGCGTTCGACATAGCGTTTCGAATCGCGGAACCGGAGCGGGTCTTCCGGCGTGCGCGGCGCGGGCAGCTCGACGCAGCTTCCCGCGTCCAGCAACTGCGCGAAGCGATCCTTCGGCCCGATCCGTTCATGATAATCGCACTTCGGGCAGACGCTGAGATTTTCCTCCAACTCGCGCGTGAAGATCATCTGCCCGCAGCCCTTGCACTTGTGCCACAGGTTGTCGGGGGTGTCCTTCTTCGTGATGACGGAGGATAGTGCGTTGCGGACGCTCGAAAGCCAGCTCATTTCTGTTCCTTGCGGGCGGCGCGGATCGCGTCGCTCAACGTGCGTATATAGGCGGTTACGGCGGCGGGCGCATCCGCGCCGTGCCGCCCGATCAGTTCGACCGTCGCGGAGCCGACCACCACGCCATCGGCGATGCGACCGATCGCGGCGGCCTGCTCCGGCGTGCGGATGCCGAAGCCGACCGATACCGGCAGGTCCGTCGCCGCCTTCAGCCGGGCCACCGCTTCCTCGATCGAGGATTGCGCGGCCTGTTGCAGCCCGGTGATCCCGGCGACCGAAACGTAATAGAGGAAGCCGCCCGCGCCCGCCAGCACCGCGGGCAGCCGCGCGGCATCGGTCGTCGGCGTGGCGAGCCGGACGAGATCGACACCCGCCGCACGCAGCGCGGGGCCGATCGCGTCATCCTCCTCCGACGGGACATCGACGCAGATCACGCCGTCTATCCCCGCATCGCGCGTGGCGGCGGCGAACCATTCCGCCCCGCGCCGCAGCATCGGATTGGCATAGCCCATCAGCACCAGCGGCACGCCGGGGTGACGCGCGCGAAAATCGCGTGCGATGTTCAGGATATCGGCGGTCTTCGTGCCGGCGGCCAGGCTGCGCAGGTTCGCCGCCTGGATCGCGGGGCCATCGGCCATCGGATCGGTGAAGGGCATCCCCAGTTCGATCACATCGGCCCCGCCGGCGACCAATGCGTCGAGGATCGCGCCCATCGCGCCCGGCGTGGGATCGCCCGCGGTGACGAAGCAGACCAATGCCGCGCGATTGGCGGCGGCGGCGGCGGCGAAGGTTTCGGCAAGCCGGCTCACAGCTTCACCCCCAGCGCATCGGCGACGGTGAAGATATCCTTGTCCCCCCGGCCGGAGACGTTGACGAGGATCATCGCATCCTTGCCGTAATCCCTCGCCACCTTGGGCAAGGCGGCGAGCGCATGGGCGCTTTCGAGCGCCGGGATGATCCCTTCCGCGCGGCAGCAGAGCTGGAATGCGTCCAGCGCCTCGGTGTCGGTGATCGGCAGATAGCGGACGCGGCCAATCTCGTGCAGCCAGCTATGCTCCGGGCCGATGCCCGGATAATCGAGCCCGGCGCTGATCGAATGCGCCTCGGCGATCTGGCCGTCCTCATCCTGAAGCAGATAGGTCTTGTTGCCGTGGAGGATGCCGGGCGAGCCGCCGGTGAGGCTCGCGGCGTGCTGGCCGGAGGCTATGCCGTGGCCCGCCGCCTCCACGCCGATCATCGCCACATCGGCATCGTCGAGGAACGGGTGGAACAGCCCGATCGCATTCGATCCGCCGCCCACCGCCGCGATCAGCAGATCGGGCAGCCGCCCGGTGCGCGCCAGCATCTGCGCGCGCGCTTCCTTGCCGATCACGCTCTGGAAATCGCGCACCAACTCGGGATAGGGATGCGGGCCGGCGGCGGTGCCGATGATGTAGAAGGTGTCGTGGACGTTCGCGACCCAATCGCGCATCGCCTCGTTCATCGCGTCCTTCAGCGTCATCGCGCCGGAGGTGACGGGCACCACCTCCGCGCCGAGCAGCTTCATGCGGAACACATTGGGCTGCTGCCGTTCCACATCCTTCGCGCCCATGTAGATCACGCAAGGCAGGCCGAAGCGCGCGCAGACGGTGGCGGTGGCGACGCCGTGCTGGCCCGCCCCGGTCTCGGCGATGATCCGCGTTTTGCCCATGCGGATCGCGAGCAGGATCTGCCCGATGCAATTGTTGATCTTGTGCGCGCCGGTGTGATTCAGCTCCTCGCGCTTGAGCCAGATTTGCGCGCCGCCGAATTCCTCGGTCAGCCGGGGCGCGAAATAGAGCGGGCTGGGGCGGCCGACATAATGTTCGAGCAGATCGTCGAATTCGGCCTGAAACGCGGGGTCCGCCTTCGCGGCGCGATATTCGCGCTCCAGATCAAGGATCAGCGGCATCAGCGTTTCGGCGACATAGCGACCGCCGAACTGGCCGAAATGCCCACGTTCATCGGGCTGGGCGCGGAAGGAATTTGGGGTGGTCATTGCGCGACGGCCTTAAGGAATGCCGTGATCTTGTCCACATCCTTCACGCCGGGCGCGGTCTCCACGCCGGAGCAGACATCGACGATTCTGGCGCCGGTGCGAGCGATCGCCTCCGCCACATTGCCGGCATCCAGCCCGCCGGAGAGCGCCCAGGGCAAAGGATGGCGGAAACCGTCGAGCAGCGACCAGTCGAAACGCAATCCCATCCCCGCCGGGAGCGCGGCGTCGTCAGGCGTCTTGGCGTCATAGAGGATGAATTGCGCCGCACCGGCATAGTCGCGCGCACGATCGAGATCGGCGCGGGTCTTGACCGCGATCACCGCCCAGCTTTCGAGGCCGGTGCGGCGCGCAAGGTCCGCGATGCGCGCGGGCGCGGTCTTGTGGAGTTGCAGCGTATCGAGCCGCCCTGCGGCGATCGCCATGTCGATCAGCGCGTCATCGGGATCGACGAACACGCCGACGCGGCGGACGTGATCGGGCATCCGCGCCGACAGCGCCCGCGCGCGATCAGGATCGAGATGACGCGGGGAGGGGGGGAAGAAGTTGAAGCCGATATGGCTCGCGCCGCCGATGATCGCGGCGTCGAGCGTCTCGGGCGTGGTCAGGCCGCAGATCTTGGCGGTAGTGGGCATGATGTGTCCGTGAGCAGATGGAATCTGTCCGTTCGCGGCGAGTGCGTCGAAAGGGGTGCTCAGGGCTTCGACAGCCTCGACCCGAACGGGCGGATGCTAAAGCGTCGCGCCGATCGCCCGCGCGGCGGCGTCGGGATCGTCGGCCTGGGTGATCGGGCGGCCCACCACCAGGATCGACGCGCCATTGTCCAGCGCCTCGCGCGGGGTGACGACGCGCTTCTGATCCCCGACCACACCGTCCGCCGGGCGAACGCCGGGAACGACGAAAAAGCCCTTCGGCCACATCTCATGCGCGGCTTTCACCTCCGCGCCCGAACAGACGATGCCGTCCACGCCGGCGCGCATCGCCAGTTCGGTCAGGCGGAGCACCTGATCGTGCGGCGCGCCGGTGACGCCGATGGTGTGGAGATCGCGCTGATCGAGGCTGGTGAGCATCGTCACCGCGACCACTTTCGTGCCGGCGGGGGCGGCGGCCTTGGCATCCTCCAGCATCGCCCGGCCACCGGCGGCGTGAACCGTGAGGATCGCGGGCTCCAGCCCGCGCAGCGCCTGCACCGCCTTCGCCACCGTGTTCGGGATATCGTGCAGCTTGAGATCGAGGAAGATAGGCAGCCCGAGATCGGCCATCTCGCGCACGCCGCTGCGCCCGTTGGCGGCGAAAAATTCCAGCCCGAGCTTGATCCCGCCGACATGACGGCGGACGCGCTCCGCCATCTCCTTCGCGCGGGCGATATCCGGTGTGTCGAGGGCGACGTAGATGCGGTTGCTCACGTTCAGGCGTCTCCGGGCGGGGCGATGGTGGCGGGGGCGGTTGCGGCACTCTCGGCCAATGGCGTGCCGATCGGGGCGGCGCGCAGGTCAGCGAGCGCGCGTTCGGCATTGTTCAGCCGCAGCCGCAGCCGCCAGCGCATCGCGCGCTGATAGATCAGCGTCGGCACGAAGCCGATCGCGAACGTGACGAGCAGCAGGAACGGCAGGTTCACCTCAGCCACCAGATTGCCGAACAACTGGATCGTCACCCACTTCCAGTTGCCGAAGGTGAAAACCGCCGCGATGAAGGCGATCAGGCACCAGAAAAGGATTTTCAAGAACTGCATCGGTGATCTCCCGCAACGACGGGACTAGACGCGCTTGCGCGGTTTTTCCAGCCTCAGCCGATTTCGCGGCGCAGCGATTCGATCAGCGCGGTGGCGGTGTGCAGGCGCGGGGCCTCCTCATCGAGAATCGCGATGAAGGCGGCGCGCTTGATCGCCGCCACTTGCCCAGGCCGCAAACGCGCATCGCCGGCAAGCGCGGAAACCGCGATGTCGATCATCCGCTCGGCGCCGTGCAGCCGGCCCCAGAGATAATCGTTCTCGCGATAGGAGCGGCTGAAAAATGCGCCGAAGCTATTGAATTGAATGCCTTTCAATGTCGCTTCCGCGCCGCCGCCACGGATTGATCGCGCATCATCCGGCGCGATACGATCGACCTGGATCGGATCATATTCGTCCATCCCCTCGCCCTGCAGCAGGGGCAGGGTGGCAACGTCGAAATAGGGAAAGCCGAGGTAGCGCAGCAGCAGATCATGGCGCAGATCGCGCGGCAATGCGCCCAGCGCCTCGGCCAGCCGCAGATCCGTTTCCGCATCGAGGCGCGGCAGGTCCATCGAATCGGCCAGCCGATCGAGCAACGCGCCCGCATCCACGCGCATCGCGCGAACCTCGCCACGAAGCGCATGGTACGAACGCGGGTTCTGGCAATCGAGATAGGCCGAAAGCGATTCGTAGATCGCGTCGCGGACCGGGCGGATCGTTTCACTGGCGATGCCGCCTTCGAGTTCGCTCAGGCGCCGCGACATCAATCGCAGGCGACGAATGCGAAAACCAAGATCGAACGTGCGCAGGAAGTCAATCGTCGCCGCGCTGCCCGCGACATCGGGTGACGCCGCGTCATAGCCGCGATCGGCCAGCGCGGCCTCGATCAGGCGATGGATGCGTTGCCAGTGCTGCGCCCCCGGCTCGCCACCGATGCCATGCAGCAACGCGGAGATCGTCTCGACCACGCCGGTCAGCTTCAGATGGGCGTAGCTGGCGTAGCTGTATCCGGCATGTTCCACCGCGGCCACCTGCGCGCGCCGCCGCCATGCGACGATGCGGGCTGCCGTGGGGCGATCCAGAAAGAAGGTGCGGCCGAACAACGCCTCCACCTTCGCTTCCACCTCTGGGCGGACGGCATTCATGATCGCGCTCATCCGCTCGATCCGTGCGGATCGCTTGGCGATTGCCTCAAGATTGTCGCGGATCGGCTGCTGACGCGGCAATTCGCTGATCGCGCCGAGGATCGTCTGGAAAAAGCCTGGCACGCCGTCATTCTGGCCGGACAGGCGGAATTTCGTGCCGGGCGACGGGTCTATATAAACGAAGCGCCGATCGACCTGACGCCGCGCCGGGCGCCGGCGCAACGCGTCCAGCGCCGGGCGGAACGGCGCGTTTGCCAGCACCGATCCGTCGATCAACACGGCCTTCTCCGCCGCATTCGCCGCCGACTGGCGGGGCAGGACACGGTGAAGGAAGGCGCCGCGCGTCGGCCAATCAGCGGCGCGCTCGTTCAGAACACCGTCGATTTCGCCCACAGTGAATGGCGGGAAGGCGCCCGGAAAGCTCGATGTCGCGCGCGCGGCGAAGGCCAGTTCGGGGGCAGGCGCAAGGGTATCGCGTTCCTCGCCATAATCGCTGAAGGGGAAAACGAGCCGGTGCTCGGTTTCCACCACCTCGGGTGGCGAATGGAGTTGCAGCCGTTCCGGATGGCCGGTGAAATCGGTGACCGTGACGAACAGATCGAGTGGCTGGCCGGGCGGCAACAGGCGCGGCCCGCGCGGCGCGGCGGCCATCGCGTCGAACGCGTCGAGCAGCATTCCGGTGAAGCCCGGCCCGCTGAACGGCGGCTCGAACCAGCGCGAGCGGACGAAATGCGAGAGCTTGGCGCGCACCTCCTCGCGGGTGTTCTCGTCGATCGCCTCCAGCTTGTCGGCGCTGCGCCCCGCCGCCATCCACGCGAGCGGCAGCGCCCAGGCCTTGGAAAAGCGCGAGGCGGGCGCGGCGGCGGCGTCGAGCAGCGCCTCCACATCGCCGCGCTCCAACCACATGTCGGTCAGCGGATCGAGTGACTGGCCGGACGAGATCGCCTGAGCGAGAAAGATGGCGTTGATCCCACCCGCGCTGGCGCCCGCGAGGATATCGGGCAGGATGCGTAGTTGAAGCGCGCCCTGCTCCGCAATCTCGCCGAGCAGGGCGGCATAGATGCCGGCGGTGCCCTCCAGCTTCTCTCCATCGCGGTTCGCCCGGCTGGCGCGGGCGAGGTGCCACACCTCCTTGGTGATGCCGTGCATATACACCGCCAGGCTGATCCCGCCGTAGCAGACCAGCGCCAGCCGCAATTCCTTCTCGCGAATACGGGCGGGGTTCATGCGGCGGCGATATCCGCCCAGATCGGCAGGTGGTCGCTCGCCTTGCGCGCCGCGTGGGAGCCGTGCACGCCGCAATCCACCACCTTCAGCCCCTTCGACACCATGATCCGGTCGAGCCGCCCGACGGGGCGCCGCGCGTGGAAGCTCGGGCCGGTATCGGCGATCGAGAAATCTCGATCGAAATCGCGCAGGCAACCCGCGGCGCGGGTCCATTCGTTGAGATCGCCCATCATCACCGTGGGGTGCTGGCGCAGGCTTGCCGCGATATGGGTGAGGATCGCATGGGCCTGTCTTCGCCGCCACAGGCCGGAGAGGTCAAGGTGCATCCCGACGATGCGGATCGGCTGGCCGTTGACCCGCAGATCGGCCATCACCGCGCCGCGCGGCTCCAGCGAGGGCAGATGGATCACCTCGCAATCGAGGATGTCGGCCGATTTCGGCACCAGCAGCGCATTGCCGTGCCAGCCCATGGAGGCGGCGCGGGCGCCGAAATCCACCGGCTTCCACGCGCTATGCTCGTCGATCAGATGCGCCGGGATAACCGCCGAGCGCGCACCGAACCGGCGATCAGCCTCCTGTAGCGCGATCACATCGGCGTCGATCTCTCGCAGCACTTCGAGCGTACGATCGGGATTGCGGCGCCGGTCTGTGCCGATGCCCTTGCGCATATTGTAGCTGGCGACGCGGATCATCTGGGTTACCCAACGTCCATGATGCGCGTCCGGTTGCCGATCGCGCAACCGAAAACAATGGTGCCGGTTGCAGGGATCGAACCCGCGGCCCCCTGATTACAAATCAGGTGCTCTACCATCTGAGCTAAACCGG
This sequence comes from uncultured Sphingomonas sp., assembly GCF_937871615.1. Lineage (GTDB taxonomy): Bacteria > Pseudomonadota > Alphaproteobacteria > Sphingomonadales > Sphingomonadaceae > Sphingomonas. The sequence goes on from NZ_CALMPA010000020.1 coordinate 102,061, forward strand.
CCCGTGGGGCATTGCCCCGATCATTATCACGACTGCTCGCGTCCATGCGTCAGCTAACGCCGAAGGTCCAGCCCTCGGTTTGCGCAATTTTGGGCGTCATGCGGGTCGGTTGCCACAGATCGGCGCGCGCGGCGGCGCGGCGGAGCCATGCGGCGGCGAGGATCGCATCGGTCGAATGATCGTCATAGCGGGAGAGGGGGGCGTGCAATTTCGATCCGGTCGCCACCAGCGCCTCATCCAGCGCGGCGGCGGTTCTGAGCTTGCTCACCCCCTTGCGCAAGCCTGCGCCGCGCGCGGCGATCGCGGTATAGATCTCCACGACGGCCGCGCCATGCGGTGGCACCGGATCGAAGGGCCAGATCGCGATGCGTGGCGCCAGATGGTGGAGCAGACGCATTCCGGCGAAGCTCGCCTTTGCCACCTGCGCCGCGCCGATCGCATCATAAACGGTGGAGGGCTTGGTAGATTGGCCGTCCAGCGATTCGCAGATACGCGAATGGAGGAAATCCCGCTTCGCGCCATCCGCCGCGCCAAGATAGAAATGGCGCCCGCGCCGCGCCTCGATGAAGCGCGCCGCGCCGAGATCCTCGTCGTCACTATGCTGATCGACATAGCGCCACAGCGCACGGGCGTCGCGCGTGTCGGTCTCGCCCGGCAGGTGCGCCCCGCGCGTGACGAACGGGGCGGAGAAGCTGAAATCGAAGCCGATCAACAGCGGTTCGCTCGCCCGCGCGAGGAGCCAGCGCAGCACCTCCGTCCGCGACCAGATGCCGCCGGGTGGCGCGATCAGCGTGGGGGCATCGTCGCCCGCCACGCATTCCGCCACCGCGATCCCGCGATGCCGCTTTCCCTTCGCCCCCGACCAGTCGATCGCGACGAAACGGCGGAACCGTTCAGGGGCGATCGCCGAACGCGGCACGCTGCGCCTTCTTCGCCCGATCCCACCACGCGCGGCGGATGACGTTGCGGACGCGCTCCTCATCCGCCGCGCCATATCGCACCAGAAGACCCGGCCAGCCTTCATAATGCCGGGTTTGCCAGAATGCCTCGGGATCGGTTTCGAGCAGCATCGCCTTTTCCTCGTGCGACGCCATGACGTGGAAACTATCCGCCTCCTGGCCGGGGGAGACGAACGCCTTGCCGTTAACCTTGGGGCAGGGGGTGCCATAGAAGGATGCCATCTCCACATCGGGGAGAGAGCAGGCAAAGGCCACCACGTCCGCCCAGTCCTTCATGGTGTGGCGGCGATCACGTCGGCGGAAAAGCGCGCGATATCGAAGCGCGCCGCGCCGGGATCCTCGCCGCGACGGACGATCACCAGCCCATGCTGCGGGATCACCATCACCGATTGGCCGCGATTGCCCTGCGCGGCATAGCTGCCGGCGGGCAACCCCTGTTTCGGTCCGAACAGCCACATCGTCGCGCCATAGCCGGGGCCATCCACGGGCTGCGGGCCGGCGGGGGTCGTCAGATAGCGCATCCAGCCGGCGGGAAGCAGGCGGCGGCCTTGCCATACGCCGTCCTGAAGCCAGAACTGGCCGAGCCGCGCGAGATCGCGCGCGGTTGTCCACACCTGGCTCGAAAGGATGTAATTGCCCTGCCAGTCGGTGCCGATGGTGGTGTGGCCCATCCCGAGCGGGCGGAGCAATTTCCCCTCCGGCAGATCGGCGTAGCGCGCCTCGCCCAGCGTCGCGCGCAGGCTTCGCGCGGCGAGCATGATGTCGTTATTCGCGTAGCGGAAGCGCGTGCCGGGGGCGGCCTCCAGCGGCCAGCCGGTCGCCTGTTCGGTAACGCTGGTGCCGCCGAAATAGATCGCATCGGTGCGGTTGCCCGCGCTGTCGCTGTGCAGGCCGCTCGCCATCCGCATCAGATTATCGAGCGTGATCGTCGCGCGCGGATCGCCGGGGCGGCGCCATTCGGGGATCGTCGCGGGCTTGTGCGGATCGATCGCCGCGCCCGTCGATGCGAGGCCGACCAGGGTTCCCGCGATGCTCTTGGCGACGGACCAGGTGCGGTTGGGCACCATCGGCCCGAAGCCCGGCGCATATTGCTCGGCGACGATGCGCCCGCCCTTCAGGATCACTACCCCGGTCGTCACGCTGTCCGCGCCGAAGCTCGCGCGATCGAAGGCGCGGGCGACCAGCCCGGCAAGCGCGGCGGAGGGGTGCGGCGCGATATTGGCGTCACCCATCGGCCAGGGGCGCGGATCGGCGGGCAGCGGCGTCGGCGTTGCCGCGGCGGCGTTGGCGCGGGCGACGGGCGTGCCGATCGGGGAGAGATAGCAGCCGTAAACCGGCCGCCACATCGCGCGGCGCGGCGCGAGCTTCGCATCGAAGGGCACCGTCACCACGCGCGTCTGGCGGTCGATCGTGGCGGGCAAAGCGGCAACGATCGCTTCAAATTCGGGATAGATGCCGCGCAGTTCGACCGAGGCGATCTGCGCTTCGCTGCGCCCGGCGTCGAACACGCCCTCGCACAGCGTGAGCGCCTTGTAACCGGCGGCGATCGCCTGATTATATGGCTGAGGCGACGTGGGGTGGATCTGCTGCGCGGAAACCGGGGTGGCGAGCGCGACCAGCGCGAGACTAAGGGTTCTTTTCACGCCGTCGTTCGTCCCACCAGGCAAGCCGTTCGGCAACCCTTTTTTCATAGCCGCGCCCGCTGGGCTGATAGAAATGCTGCGGCGCCATTTCCGCCGGCCAGTAATTCGCGCCGGAAAAGGCATCCGCCGCGTCATGATCGTATTCATAGCCCTTGCCGTAGCCGGCATCTTTCATCAGCTTGGTCGGCGCGTTCAGGATATTGGCCGGCGGCATCAGCGATCCGGTTTCGCGCGCGGCCTGCCACGCAGCTTTCATCGCGGCATAAGCGGCATTCGATTTGGGCGCGGTGGCGAGATAGAGGCACGCCTGCACGATCGCGAGTTCGCCCTCCGGCGAGCCGAGCAGTTCATAGGCCTGCCTGGCGGCGATGCACTGCGTCAGCGCCTGCGGATCGGCCATGCCGATATCCTCCACCGCCATGCGCGTGAGCCGGCGCAGCGCATAGAGCGGCTCCTCACCCGCCGTCAGCATCCGCGCGAGATAGTAAAGGGCGGCCTGCGGATCCGATCCGCGCACCGATTTATGCAGCGCGGAGATGATGTTGTAATGCCCCTCGCGATCCTTGTCGTACACCGCGACGCGGCGTTGGAGGAATGAAGACAGGCCAGCCGGATCGAGCGGCGCCTCGATCGCGACGGAAAACAGCGTTTCGGCCTGATTGAGCAGGAAGCGCCCGTCGCCGTCGGCGCTCGCCACCAGCGCATCGCGTGCTTCGGGCGTGAGGGGCAGGGCGCGCGCCATCTCCGCTTCCGCACGGCCCAGCAATTTATCCAGCGCGGCGCGATCGAGCCGCTGGAGGATCAGCACCTGCGCGCGGCTGAGCAACGCGGCGTTCAGTTCGAACGATGGATTCTCGGTCGTCGCGCCAACCAGCGTGACGGTGCCGTTCTCGACATAGGGAAGGAAGCCATCCTGCTGCGCACGATTGAAACGGTGGATCTCGTCCACGAACAGCAAGGTGCGCTTGCCGGCGCGTGCGTGGTCGCGCGCTTCGGCAAAGGCTTTCTTGAGATCGGCGACGCCCGAGAACACCGCCGAGATCGGCGCGAACCGCAACCCCACCGCATCCGCCAGCAGCCGTGCGATCGTCGTCTTGCCGGTGCCGGGTGGCCCCCACAGGATCATCGAGGACAGCCGCCCCGCGGAGACCATCCGCCCGATCGCCCCTTGCGGCCCGGTAAGATGTTCCTGCCCGACCACCTCGTCGAGCCGGTGCGGGCGCAGGCGATCGGCCAGCGGCGCATCGGGGGCGAGCGGATCGTCTTGGGGAGTGGCGGGTTCAAATCCCGCGAACAGGTCGGCCATCGTGCCAGGATAGAGCGCGCGAGAAATTTTTACAGCCGGGGGTTGTGGTGTTCGTTTTAAGATATATCTTAGTGCCATCGTGATATGGAAGGAACATGCGATGTTTCATGGTATGCATGGCGGGAGAGGCCGCCACTGCGGATCGCGCGGCGATTGGTCGCGCGGGCCGTTCAGCGTTCACTGGGACTTCGGCGGCGATGCGCGCGGCGGTGGGCGCGGGCGTGGCCGGCGGATGTTCGACGGCGGCGAGCTTCGCCTCGTTCTCTTGAAGCTGATCGCGGATGAGCCGCGCCACGGCTACGAACTGATCCGCTCGATCGAGGAATTGACCGGCGGCGATTACGCGCCGAGCCCCGGCGTGGTTTATCCGACGCTTACCTTGCTCGATGAAATGGGCTTCATCGAGGAGCAGGCTACCGACGAAAAGCGCAAACGCTATGCCGCGACCGACGCCGGGCGTGCGCATATCGAGGAGAATAAGGAGCAGGTGGACGCGCTGATCGAGCGGCTCGCCCATGTCGGCGAACGCCGCCAGCGCACCGATGGCGCGCCGATCCGCCGCGCGATGGGCAATTTGCGCGTCGCGCTGGAGCACAGGCTGACGAAAGGCGATTTTTCGCAGGATACGCTGCACGATGTAGCCGCGCTGATCGACGAGGTGGCGCAGAAGATCGAGCGGCTGCGGTGAGCGTCTCCATCGCCCGCGTGCCGACCGCGTCGGCCAGCCGCTATCTCCAGCAACTTGCCAAGCACTGGAGCCACAAGATGGTCGTCACCTTCTCCGCGGAGGAGGGAAGGATCGAATTTCCCAACGGCAGCCGGCTGGACATGCGCGCGAACAGCGAAACGCTCGACGTGGCGCTGACGGTGCCGGACGGCGAGGATGCCGAGCGGATGCGCGGCGTCGTCGCGAGCCACCTCGATCGCTTCGCCTTCCGCGAAGCGCCGCTGACGTTCGATTGGAAGGGCGTTTAGGGCCGCAAGCCGAGATAGGCGTTCAGCACCGCCCGGTTGGCGGTATCCCAGCGATAGCCGGCTGCCTTGTGGTGGCCGGCTTCGCCCATGGATTGGCGCAGCGCCGGGTCTGCCACGATTCGCCCGATCGCGTCGGCATAAGCGTTTACGTCGCGCGGCGGCACGAGGAATCCGTTCACGCCATCCTCGACGAGATCGACCGCGCCGGTCGCGCGCGCCGCCACCACCGGCACCGCGCTCGCCATCGCCTCCGTGGTGACGTTGCCGAACGTCTCGGTCACGCTCGGGTTGAAGAATACGTCCATCGAGGCGACCGCGCGGCCAAGCGCGTCACCGGACTGGAAGCCGGTGAACACCGCATCGGGCACTTTTTCCGCGAACCAGTCGCGCGCCGGGCCTTCGCCCACCACCAGCACCTTGTGCGCCACGCCGCGTCGCTTCAGCTCGGTCGAAACCTCGGCGAAGATGTCCAGCCCCTTTTCCTTCACCAGCCGCCCGAGAAAGCCGACGGCCATCTCGTCATCACCGATCCCCAGCGACCGGCGCCACGCCAGATCGCGCCGATCGGGGCGGAAGCGATCGTGGTTGATCCCGCGCGACCAGATGCCCATCGGCGCCGTCACGCCCCAATCGGCGAGCAGCGCCGTCATGCTGTTGCTCGGCACCAGCACCCGATCGAAGCGGTTGTAGAAACGCGTCATCAGATGCTTGACCAGCGGCTCCAGGAAACCGAGCCCGTAATAGCTGCAATACGTCTCGAACCGGGTGTGGAACGAGGCGACGGCGGGGATGTTGTTGGCCCTTGCCCAGCGCACCGCCGCATGGCCGAGAAATTCCGGCGCGGAGACGTGAACCACATTTGGCGCGAACGCCTCCAGATCGGCGCGCGGCCTAGCGGGAAGCCCGCGCGCGAGCTTGTATTCGCCGCGCCCCGCGATCATCGGAATGGAGGGCACGTCGACCAGATCGCCGACCGCCGGAAACGCGGGCGCGGATACGGTGGGTGAATAGACGCGCACCTTCACCCCCTGTTCGAGCAGATAGCCGACGAGCAGGTTGAGCGACTGGTTGGCGCCGTCGCGCACGTAATTGTAATTGCCGCTGAACAGGGCGACGCGGAGATCAGACGGCTGCATGACGCGGGCGTTAACCGCCGATCATGGCGAAAACTAGGTTCTGACGGACGAAAAACCGCGTCCCGGCGGCGTTTTCATTCGTCCGTTGCCAGTTCGCTCTTGCGGCGGATGCGGCGGATGCGCGGTTCGCGGGTGAGCGCCGCCTCGCGCCGGATCGTCTCGCGCATCTCGTCACGCTTTTCATGGATCGACGCGATCACCGGCCCCATCGCGACGCCGAGATCGACCAGCACGGCTTCCGACAATTGCAGCGAGCTTTCCAGTGTTTCCGGCACGGCATCGGTGGCGCCGGCGCGATACAATTCGGCGGCGTGGCGCATGTCGCGGGCGCGGGCGATGATCGGCAGATCGGGGAAAAGCGCCCTGATGCGCCGCACCAGCCGCACCGTCAGGACCGGATCGTCCATCGTCAGGATCAGCGCGCGCGCCGCCGGCAGGTTGAGGCGATCGACCAGGCCCCCGCGCGAAACATCGCCGAATACCACCGGATGCCCGGCGTGCCGGGCCGCCTTTACCGTGTCGATATCGGCCTCGACCGCGACATAGGGTTGATCGTGCCGGGTCAGCATATCCGATACCAGCCGCCCGACGCGACCGAACCCGATCACCACCGTCCGCCCTTCCTCGCCCACCTCGGGCACGGCCCGATGATCGGAGGTGTCGAGCCGCCGCGAGATCGCCGTCCCCACCTGTGCGAGCAGGGGCGTGATCGTCAGCCCGATCGCGGTGACGGTTTGCCAGAAGGCGGCGGTGGAAGGCTGGATCAGCTTCGCTTGCGCCGCTGCCGCCAGCACGATCAGCGTGGTTTCGGAAGGACTGCCCATCAGCAGCCCGGTTTCGGCGGCCACGCCATGCCGCGCGTTGGCGACACGCAACAGCAGATAGGTGACGAGCGCCTTGATCGCGACCACGCCCACCACCGCGAGCGCGAGGGAAGACCAGTTCTCCACCACCGAATGCAGATTTACACCCATCCCGACGGTGATGAGGAACACGCCGAGCGCCAGCCCGCGGAACGGCGCGGTCATCACCTCCACCTCGGTGTGATATTCGGTCTCGGCGATCAGCAATCCGGCCAGCAGCGCGCCGACGATGGGAGACAGGCCCGCCGCGGTGGTGGCGACGCTGGCGACGATCACCACCAGCAAGGATGCCGCGAGGAACAACTCCGGGCTCTTGGTGCGCGCAGCTTGTGCGAACAGCCGGGGCAGCACGAGCCGCCCGCCGATATAGATCGCCACAACCGTCAATCCGCCGCTCAACGCCACCCCGGCCAGGCCCTGCCAGCCTTCCGCCGAAGCGGTTGGCGCCATGGCGCCGAGCGCGAAGATGATCGGCACCAGCGCGATATCCTCGAACAGCAGCATGGCGAATGCACCGCGACCCACCGCCCCCGTCGTGCCGACGAGCGGCAGCACCAACGCGGTGGACGACAGCGCCAGCGCGAACCCCAGGCCGATCGCCCCGGCCCAGCTTTGCCCCAGAAGATGCAGCCCGGCCCCGATCAGCAGCCCCGAGGCGATCAATTCTGCCGCGCCCGTGCCGAACACCAACCGCCGCATCGACCACAAACGCCGGAACGACAGCTCCAGCCCGATCGAGAACAGCAGCAGCGTGATGCCGAATTCGGCGAGCGGCTCGATCGCGTGGGGATCGGTGATCGTGAAATAATAGAGCCATGGCGCCTCGTCGACGAGCGCGCCTAGCCCCGCCGGGCCGACCAGCATCCCGACCAGAATGAAGCCGATCACCGGGCTGATCTTGAAACGGGCGAACGCGGGGATCACCATGCCTGCCGCGCCCAGAATTACGAGCGTGTCGCTGAATCCGTGATTTTCAAGTCCGATTGCCATCGCATTACCTTAATCAGACGAAACCACCGCTGTCAGGACCGTAGCAATGGAAAAACACGATATTGTCGTGGTCGGCGGCGGCCCGGCGGGGATGATGGCGGGATTGCTGTTCGCGCGCGCCGGGCTGCGCGTCACGGTGCTTGAGAAACACGGCGATTTCCTGCGCGATTTTCGCGGCGATACCGTCCATCCCTCCACGCTCGATCTGTTCGACGAACTCGGGTTGCTCGATGCGCTGCTGGCCGAGCCGCATGATAAGGTGACGGAAATCGGCGCGGTTATCGGCGGGCGGAGCTATCGCATCGCCGATTTCACGCATCTGCCGGGGCGGGGGCGTTTCGTGGCGATGATGCCGCAATGGCATTTCCTCGATTTCGTAGCGCGTGTGGCGCGGCGCCTGGCCGGTTTCGATCTGCGAATGGAGAGAGAAGCGGTCGCGCTGATCGAGGAGGGGGGCAGGGTCGCCGGGGTCCGCACAAGCATGGGGGAGGAGCTACGCGCGCGGCTCGTGATCCTCGCCGACGGGCGAACCTCGGCGCTGCGTGACGCGGCCGGCCTGCCGCGCCTCGATCTCGGGGTGCCGATCGACGTTTTCTGGTTTCGCGTGCCGAAGGCGCGCGGCGCGGCGAACGAGACCGCGGGCTATATCGCGCAGGGGCAGATCGTGGTCGGGATCGACCGTGGCGACTATTTCCAATGCGCCCGCGTGATCCGCAAGGGCAGCGCCGCCGAGGTGCAGGCGCGTGGGCTTGCCACCTTCCGCGAGGAGGTCGCCCGCGCCGCGCCGGTGCTGGCGCCGGGCATCGGCGCGGTGGGCGGCTGGGACGAAGTGAAACTGCTTTCCGTCTCGCTCGACCGGCTGACGCGCTGGCACCGCCCCGGTCTGCTGGCGATCGGCGACGCGGCGCACGCCATGTCGCCGGTTGGCGGCGTGGGCATCAATCTTGCCATTCAGGATGCGGTGGCGGCGGCCAACATCCTTGCCGCGCGGATGATGCGCGGCGGCGATCCTGATCCGTTGCTCGCGAAAGTGCAGGCGCGGCGCATGTTCCCGGTGCGCGTGGTGCAGGCGATCCAGCGCGCGGCGCACCGCAATGTGCTGGAAAAGGCGCTGGCCGGCGAAATCGCGCGCGCGCCGCTCGCGCTGCGGGTGCTGAACAAGGCGGCGCTGCTTCGCCGCATCCCGGCGCGCGTGCTGGGGCTGGGGGTGCGGCGTGAGCATATCCGATCGCCGGCAGCCATTAAGTCTGTTCCTTGACGTAATCGGAACGCGCTGCTTCGCACGGTGCGCGCGGATATTCGCGGGGAGAGAGAGGGGTTCGATGATCGCATTGTTGCTTGCTCAGGCTGGCGTGCCGCTGGCGCCGCCCGCGCCGCCGATGATAATCACCACCGCTCCGCGTTTGCCCGGCGAGCAGGCAAACACGCGCCCGCGTTTCCGCGTTGTCGTTTCCGTTCGCGCGCCGGAAGGGCTGTTGTGGAGCGGGGCCTTGTGGGTGTCGCCGCGCGGCCCGGCGAGTTGGCGACAGAATATGATGGAGGCGCCGGCCGATGAATGCGTGCCGCAAAACGCATTCCGGAGCACCACCTCGAACGAACTGAATGTGCAATTGAATGTCCTGCCATCGGCTGATCCTGCCGGCGACGGGCGAATATCGGTGAGCGTGCGATGGAGCCGGCCGGGTTCGTCGCCATGCGGCGGAATCCGCACGGTCGAGTTGCAGGAGCAGGCCCGGCTCGATCGGCGTGGGCCGACGATCCTGAAAGGGGATGGCGGCCTAGTGGTGGAATTGCGCCGGGATTGATCCGGCGGGCCTCAACGAAAAAGCCGGCGCCCACGATCGTGTGAGCACCGGCCTTTTCCTGATTTATCATGTGGTTGGCGATCAGGCCCAGCTGGCCATCTTCGCTTCGAGATTCTGGCGAACCTTCTCGAAGAACTGCTCGGTGGTCATCCACTTCTGATCCGGGCCGATCAGGATCGCGAGATCCTTGGTCATGTCGCCCGCCTCGACCGTCTCGACGCAGACCTTTTCCAGCGTCTCCGCGAAGCGCGTCACATCCGGCGTGTTGTCGAACTTGCCGCGATACTTGAGGCCGCCGGTCCAGGCAAAGATCGACGCGATCGGGTTGGTCGAGGTCGCCTTGCCCTGCTGATGCTGGCGATAGTGGCGCGTGACGGTGCCGTGCGCCGCTTCCGCCTCGATCGTCTTGCCGTCCGGCGACATCAGCACCGAGGTCATCAGGCCGAGGCTGCCGAAGCCCTGCGCGACCTGATCCGACTGCACATCGCCATCGTAATTCTTGCATGCCCAGACGAACTCGCCGTTCCACTTCAGCGCGCTGGCGACCATGTCGTCGATCAGGCGATGTTCGTAAACGATGCCAAGTTCCTTGAACTGATCCTTGAATTCATTTTCGAAAACGTCGGCGAAGATATCCTTGAAGCGCCCGTCATAGGCCTTGAGGATGGTGTTCTTGGTCGACAGATATACCGGCCACTTGCGGTTGATGCCGTAGTTCATCGAGGCGCGGGCGAAATCGCGGATCGATTCGTCGAGGTTGTACATGCCCATCGCGACGCCGGCGCCGGGGAAATCGAAGACTTCCTCCTCGATCACGTCGCCGTTCTCGCCTTCCCACTTCATCGTGAGCTTGCCCTTGCCGGGCACGAGGAAATCGGTGGCCTTGTACTGATCGCCGAATGCGTGGCGACCGACGACGATCGGGTGGGTCCAGCCGGGGATCAGGCGGGGCACGTTGCGCATCACGATCGGCTCGCGGAACACCACGCCGCCCAGGATGTTGCGGATCGTGCCGTTGGGCGATTTCCACATCTTCTTGAGGCCGAATTCCTCGACGCGGGCTTCGTCCGGCGTGATCGTGGCGCACTTCACGCCGACGCCATATTTCTGGATCGCCTTGGCGCTGTCGATCGTCACCTGATCGTTCGTCGCGTCGCGATGCTCCACGCCGAGATCGTAATAATCGAGATCGATATCGAGATATGGCTTGATAAGGCGCTCACGGATCCATTCCCAGATGATCCGCGTCATTTCGTCGCCGTCGATCTCCACGACGGGGGTTTTCACCTTGATCTTCGCCATGCCCAGTTCCTTGTAAGGGGAGGTTTGGCGAGCGCGATAGGGGGAAGGGCGCGGGGGATCAACCACCGCGCGCCGCGATCGGCCATGCAAAATGCGCACGTCTGCGTTGTGCGCGACGACTCGCGCGGCTACATCGCGGCAATGCCATCACTAGATAAACCGGAAGGCCAGGGCCTTCCCGTCACCACCACCGTCAAATGGCGCTTTCCTGCCGTTCATCCCGAGGGGCAGAAATTCGTCGCGATCGCGTTCGCGCTCACGCTGTTGCTGACGATCCTTTCCAATATCTTTTTCTGGCCGATGCTTGGGCTCACTGTGTGGGTCGCGGCATTCTTCCGCGATCCGGTGCGTACCACGCCGCGCGGCGACGATCTGGTCGTCGCCCCCGCCGACGGGCTGATAACGATGATCCAGCGCGTGCCGGTGCCGCGTGAACTGGTTGGCGAGCTTGGCACCGATCCGATGGTGCGGGTGTCGATCTTCATGTCGGTGTTCGACGTGCATATCAATCGCGCCCCGATCGCCGGAACGATCAGGCAGGTCGTCTATATTTCGGGCAAATTCCTCAACGCGGATCTCGACAAGGCGTCTGAAGACAATGAGCGCCAGCATTTCGTGGTCGAGGGGCATGACGGCCGCCGCGTCGGCTTCACGCAGATCGCCGGGCTGGTTGCGCGCCGTATCGTCGGTTTCGCCAAGGTGGGCGATATCGTCACCGTGGGGCAGCGTGTCGGGCTGATTCGCTTCGGCAGCCGCGTCGATGTCTTCCTGCCCGACGGGTGCGAGCCGCAGGTCGCGCTCGGCCAGCGCTCGGTTGCCGGGGAGACGGTGATCGGCCGCTATGGCGTTTCGGCTGTTACCGGGATCGCGCAATGACGTTTCTTGCCCCGGCCTCCTGGCGAGGCGCCTTCGGATGAGCTTGCCGCCTCGCCGGTTGCGCGGTTTGCCGCTGCGCGCGGTATTGCCCAATGCGGTGACCGCGCTCGGGCTTTGCGCTGGCCTTTCGGGCATCAGGTTCGCCATTTCCGGCTGGTGGGAACTCGCGGTGGCGATGATCCTGCTGGCGGGCGTGCTCGACGGGCTCGATGGCCGCATCGCCCGCATGGTGCGTGGGCAAAGCCGGTTCGGTGCGGAACTGGATTCGCTGGCGGACGCGATTTCGTTCGGCGTTTCGCCCGCACTCATCCTCTATCTCTGGTCGCTCTCCGCGTTGCCGCGTTTCGGCTGGACGGCGGCGTTGATGCTGGCGGTGTTCTGCGCGCTCCGCCTCGCGCGCTTCAACGCGAATATTGATGTGGCGGAACAACCCCATAAGTCGGCGGGCTTCCTCACCGGGGTGCCCGCGCCGGCTGGCGCGGGGTTGGCCCTGCTGCCGATGTTCCTGTGGTTCTGGACCGGGGAGCCGCTGCTGCGCTCCCCTTATATCGTCGCGCCATGGACCGCGCTGGTGGCGGTGTTGATGGTTTCGAGTCTGGCGACTTACTCTTGGGGGTCGTTGCGTTTGCGCCGGAACATCCGGTTCGAGGCGCTGGCCGTGGTGGTGATCTTCGGCGCGGCGGCGATTTCCGCGCCGTGGCACGCCCTTACCGCCTTGTGCGGCGCCTATCTGCTAGCGATCCCGTTCAGCATGGCGAGCTACGCGCGCGTCAGGCGGCTGCGCGCCACGATGCCGCCGATCGATCCCGAGGTGTCGCCTGAGGTCTGACCCGGATGCGGCGCTCTCCTCGCGCCATTTCGGGGGCGGGGACGAACGGCATCGGCGACTGCCCGATCAGGGCGAGCCGGATCCTGTGCAGGTTCGGCCCGACCGTTTCGGCGATGGCATAGGCCGAAATGCCCAGCGCGGCGCCAAACGTCGCGATTGCGAGCAGAAACATCATCTTCGCCTCCTGTCCGGTCGGCGTGCCTGGCGGCGCGTGGACCCGTTCACGTGCTGGAGGGGTGTTCGCCCTCCGTTCTCGTGATATGTTCCATATATGTTCCGGCGCGTCAAGCGATTGCTTTTCGTCTGCGCTTGCGCTATCGGCGCGCCCTCAACCCCGCATGGGAAGCATCATCACCGGTGCGCAGGCTTGCAGCCCTAGCGTCATTCCCGCTTCCCAGAGGCTTAACCGGAAAGGAATTATCCTATGGCGGCACCCGTCGTCACCATGCAGCAGCTCATCGAAACCGGCGCGCACTTCGGCCACCAGACTCACCGCTGGAACCCGAAGATGAAGCCCTACATCTTCGGTGACCGTAACGGCGTCCACATCATCGACCTGTCGCAGACCGTGCCGCTGTTCGCGCGCGCGCTGGAATTCGTCTCGTCGACCGTTGCCGCTGGCGGCAAAGTTCTGTTCGTCGGCACCAAGCGCCAGGCGCAGGAGCCGATCGCCGATTGCGCGCGTCGCGCCGGCCAGCATTTCGTCAACCACCGCTGGCTGGGCGGTATGCTCACCAACTGGAAGACGATCTCGAACTCGATCAAGCGTCTCAAGAGCCTTGAGGAGCAGCTCTCGGGCAACACCGCCGGCCTCACCAAGAAGGAAGTGCTCCAGCTCACCCGCGAGCGCGACAAGCTCGAGCTGTCGCTCGGCGGCATCCGCGACATGGGCGGCATCCCGGACGTGATGTTCGTGATCGACGCCAACAAGGAGGAGCTGGCGATCAAGGAAGCCAATACGCTTGGCATCCCGGTCGTCGCGATCCTCGATTCGAACGTGTCGCCGGACGGCATCGCCTTCCCGGTGCCCGCGAACGACGACGCGAGCCGCGCGATCCGCTTGTATTGCGAAGCGGTGGCGATCGCCTCCACGCGCGGCAATCAGGAGCAGCAGCGCCGTGGCGGCGCCGATATCGGCGCCATGGCGGAGCCGCCGGTCGAGCAGGCGGTGGCTGTCGAAGCTGAAGCGTAATTGAAACATGGCCGGCCTACGGGCCGGTCTTCTTCTCCGTTTAGCTGAGCTTGTCGGCGCGCCGTGCGACCCCATTTTGGGTGGAGCGCCCGTCGACCGGAACGGGCGAAACGGATTCATAAATCGAGGACACGAACATGGCCGATATCACGGCTTCGATGGTCAAGGATCTGCGCGAGAAAAGCGGCGCGGGCATGATGGATTGCAAAAAGGCGCTCGGCGAGACCGGCGGCGACATGGAGGCGGCGCTTGACTGGCTGCGCACCAAGGGGCTCGCCGCGGCTGCCAAGAAATCCAGCCGTACCGCAGCCGAAGGGCTGGTCGGCATCGAGGTGAGCGGCACCAAAGGCGCCGCGGTCGAGGTGAATTCCGAGACCGATTTCGTCGCGAAGAACGATCAGTTCCAGACCTTCGTGCGCGATGTCACCTCGGTCGCGCTCGAACTGGGTGACGATCTGGCGACGATCAAGGCGGCGCCGCTGGGCGGCAAGACCGTCGAGGACGTGCTGACCACTAATATCGCGACGATCGGCGAGAATCAGAACCTGCGTCGCGCGAAGCGGCTTGAGGTGTCGAAGGGCGCGGTCGTGGGTTATGTCCACAATCAGCAGTCGCCGGGCCTCGGCAAGATCGGCGTGCTCGTCGCGCTCGAGAGCGATGCGGCGGACGACGTGTTGCAGAGCCTCGGCAAGCAGCTTGCGATGCATGTCGCGGCGGCTTTCCCGAAGGCGCTGAACGAGAACGATCTCGATGAGGAGGAGATCGAGCGCGAGCGCGCGATCGCGACCGAGAAGGCGGCCGAGAGCGGCAAGCCGGCAGACATCATCGCCAAGATGGTGGAAGGCTCGATCGCCAAGTATCGCAAGGAGCACGCGCTGGTCAGCCAGCTATTCGTGATGGATGGCAAGACCAAGATCAGCGACGTTGTGGCCAAGGCCGGCAAGGATGCCGGCGCGACGATCGTGCTGAAGGATTATGTCCGCTTCCAGCTCGGCGAAGGCATCGAGAAGGAAGAGTCTGACTTCGCCGCCGAAGTGGCCGCCGCATCGGGCGTGCCGCAGAAGCAGGCCGAGCCGACCGCATAACTTTTGAACAAAGGGGAGGGCGAGGGCCTTCCCCATTTGTCGCCCCGGTTTCGTGTCGGGGTTCATCGCGAAGCGAGCCCGTGGGCAGGGGATTCCTGCCGTCGCGTTCGTGGCGCGTGGACCCTGCACGATGCCGGGGTGACGCTTGTGTGGGGGCTGCGGCCCACCCGCACATTCGACGCCTGTGCCATTCGGCGGTTGCGACCGCCCCACGCCCCGCCTAAGGTTCGGCGCCTTGTCTCCAGCAGCTTCGGAACGCATGACCCGCCCACACTATAAACGCATCCTCCTGAAACTTTCGGGCGAAGTCCTGATGGGAGAGGGAGGCAAGACGATAGACCCGGAAGTCACCGCGCGCGTGGCGGAGGAGATCGCGGGCGTTAAGGCTGAGGGATACGAATTGTGCGTCGTGGTCGGCGGCGGCAATATCTTTCGCGGGCTTGCCGCTGCGGCGCAGGGCTTCGAGCGCGGCACCGCGGATTATATGGGAATGCTCGCCACGGTGATGAACGCGCTCGCCGTGCAGAACGCGCTGGAGCAGATCGGCGTCGATACGCGCGTCCAGTCCGCGATCCCGATGCAGTCGGTGTGCGAGCCTTTCATCCGCCGCCGTGCCGAGCGACATCTGGAAAAGGGCCGGGTCGTGATCTTCGCGGCGGGCGTCGGCTCGCCGTTCTTCACCACGGACAGCGGCGCTGCCTTGCGCGCGGCGGAATTGAATTGCGACGCCTTGTTCAAGGGCACCTCGGTCGATGGCGTCTATGATGCCGATCCCAAGAAGGTGAAAACGGCAAAGCGTTATGAAACCGTGAGTTATGACACGGTGCTTTCAAAGAATCTGAAAGTTATGGACGCAAGCGCGGTCGCGCTGTGCCGAGACAGCAATATCCCGATCGTCGTCTTCAACATCCGCGAGCATGGCAATTTCGCCGCCGTGCTGCGCGGTGAGGGCGTGTCGACGGTCGTTCGCAACGAACAGGAGACAAAGTGATGGCGGCCTATGACAAGGCGGATCTGGAACGCCGTATGCACGGCGCGGTGGAATCGCTGAAGGGTGATCTCAGCGGTCTGCGGACTGGCCGCGCCTCCGTTTCGTTGCTCGATCCGGTGACGGTTGAGGTCTATGGCGCCCATATGCCGCTCAATCAGGTGGCGACCGTTTCCGCGCCGGAACCGCGCATGTTGTCGGTGCAGGTGTGGGACAAGTCGAACGTCGGCCCGGTCGAAAAGGCGATCCGCTCGGCGGGGCTTGGCCTCAATCCGATCAACGACGGGCAGACGCTGCGCCTGCCGATCCCCGATCTGACCGAGGAACGCCGCAAGGAACTTGCGAAGCTTGCCGGGCAATATGCTGAAAAGGCGCGCGTTGCCGTGCGCAACGTGCGTCGCGACGGGATGGATGCGCTCAAGACCGACGAGAAGAAGGGCGTGTTCGGCGAGGACGATCGCAAGCGCCACGAAACCGAGGTGCAGAAGCTGACCGACAGCACGATCGCCGATATTGATGCGACGGCGGCGTCGAAGGAAAAGGAAATCCTCGGCAAGTGATCGTGCGTTCCGGCCCGGTTTCAATCAGGTGGTTTCGGTGAGCAGCGCCCCTGCTCTCGCGAGCGGCGGCGCCGTGCTGCCCCGCCATGTCGCGATCATCATGGACGGCAACGGGCGCTGGGCGAAGAAGCGTTTCCTGCCGCGCGTCGCCGGGCACCGCGCGGGCGTGGAGGCCGTGCGCGCGGTCAGCCGCGCCGCGCGCGCGATGGGGATCGAGGCGCTGACGCTTTATGCCTTCTCCAGCGAGAACTGGCGGCGGCCGGAGGAGGAGGTGGGCGACCTCATGGGTCTGCTGCGCCTGTTCATCCGCTCCGATCTGGCGGAGCTGGTGCGCGAGAATGTCCGCCTGCGCGTGATCGGCGATTTCCGGCGCTTTCCGGGCGACGTGGTGAGCCTGATCGACGATGCGATCGGGCGCACCGCGGGGAATACCGGCCCGTTGCTGGTGATCGCGCTCAATTATGGCGGGCAGGCGGAATTGACCGCCGTGGCGCAGCGGCTGGCCGCGCGCGCGGTCGCGGGTGAACTCGATCCAGCGGCGATCGACGTGGGCACGATCGAGGCCGAACTGGAGACGCGCGAGCTTCCCCCGCTCGATCTGCTGATCCGCACTTCGGGCGAGCATCGTCTCTCCAATTTCCTGCTGTGGCAGGCGGCCTATGCCGAATTGCTGTTCGTCGATGCGCTATGGCCTGATTTCGGCGCAACCGAGCTTGAGGCGGCGGTGGCCGATTTCGGGCGGCGCCAGCGGCGGTTCGGGGGCTTGTGACGGCGGGCAACTCCGACCTGCCGAAGCGGGCGCTGGCCGGCGTCGTGATGATCGGTGTCGCGCTTGGCGCGCTGCTGCTTGGAGGCATCGCCTTCTGGTTGCTGGCGGTGATCGGCGCGCTGGTGATGCTGTCGGAATGGGGCGGGCTCCACGGCGCCTCGGCGCGCGAGACGCGGCTGGCGCAATTCGCGCTTTCCGTGCCGCTTGCGACCATGGCGCCGGCATCGCTGACGATCGTGCCGCATGACTTTTTCTCGCTTGGCCTGATCGGCGGCGCGGCGTTTTTCATCATCATCGTCACGCGGCGACCGCAATTGGCGACCGGCGTGATCTATTGCGGCCTCCCGGTGCTCGCGCTGGTGTTCATCCGCCACCAGCGTGAAGGGATCGTCTTCACGCTCTGGGCGCTGGCGCTGGTCTGGGCATGCGACATCGGCGCCTATTTCGCGGGGCGCGCGATCGGCGGGCCGAAGCTCGCGCCCGCGATCAGCCCGAACAAGACCTGGGCTGGCCTGATCGGTGGCGTCGTCGCCGCGAGCGCGTTGGCGATCTTCATGCACTGGCAATATGGCCTGCCCTGGCGGATGACGCTCGCCACGCCGGTGCTGGCGGTGTTGGCGCAGGGCGGCGATCTCTATGAAAGCTGGCTCAAGCGGCGCGCGGGCGTGAAGGATTCGGGCACGCTCATTCCGGGGCACGGCGGGGTAATGGATCGTCTCGACGGGCTGGTGCCGGTGGCGCCGGTCGCCGCCTTCCTCATCGCGCTGCCGCGCTTTTATCCGTCATGAAAAAGGTCACGATCCTTGGCGCGACAGGCTCCGTCGGCACGTCGACGCTGGACCTGATCGAGCGAGCGCCCGAGCAGTTTCACGTCGTGGCGCTGACCGCCAATCGCGACGTGGCGAAGCTTGCCGCCGCAGCGATTCGCACCCGCGCCGAACGCGCCGTCGTCGCCGACGAAGCCTGCCTGCCCGCGCTGCGCGAGGCACTGGCCGGCACGGGGATCGTCGCGGCGGGCGGCGCGGCGGCGGTGTGCGAGGCGGCGTCGCTGGGGGCGGACGTTACGGTCGCGGCGATCGTCGGTTGCGCGGGGCTGAAACCCGTGATGGCCGCGATCCGCGCTGGCGGCACGATCGCGCTCGCCAACAAGGAAGCGCTGGTTTCCGCGGGTGACGTGATGAAGGCGGCGATCGCCGATCATGGCGCGACGCTGCTGCCGGTCGATAGCGAGCATAACGCGATTTTTCAGTGTTTCGACGCGCGGCTGGCGCACCGGGTTCGCCGCATCATCCTGACCGCGAGTGGCGGCCCGTTTCGGGACCGTTCGCTTGCCGAAATGGCCGCGATCACCCCGGCGCAGGCGGTGGCGCACCCCAATTGGTCGATGGGCGCGAAAATCTCGGTCGATTCGGCGACGATGATGAACAAGGGGCTGGAACTGATCGAGGCGTTTCACCTCTTTCCGCTCTGGCATGAGCAGATCGACATCGTGGTACATCGCCAGTCCGTGATCCACTCGATGGTGGAATATGTCGACGGGTCGACACTGGCGCAGCTCGGCACGCCCGATATGCGCACGCCGATCGCCTATGCGCTGGCTTGGCCGGATCGGATGGCGACGCCGGGCGAACCGCTGGATCTGGCGCGGATCGGGCGGCTCGATTTCGAAGCGCCTGATGTCGCGCGATTTCCCGCGCTCGCGCTGGCGCGCCTGGCGCTGGAGGCGGGCGGCGCACGCCCGGCGATCCTCAACGCGGCGAACGAAGTGGCCGTTGCGGCCTTTCTCGATGGCCGTGCCGGGTTCCTCGAAATTGCCGCAATCGTTGACGATACGTTGCAACGCTTCGATCCGCCCGCGCCTGAAACGCTCGACGCGGTGCTTGATATCGACCGCGAGGCGCGGCGATTGGCGGTGGAGCGGGTGAGGGAACGCGTCGCTTGATCCAGACTCCGGGCTTCCTGCTGACGCTGCTGGCATTCGTGCTGGTGATCGGGCCGCTCGTGTTCGTGCACGAGATGGGGCATTATCTCGCGGCGCGCGTCTTCGGTGTGAAATCGGATGCGTTTTCGATCGGCTTCGGTCGGGAAATCGCCGGCTGGACCGATCGGCGTGGCACGCGCTGGAAGATCGGCTGGCTGCCGCTTGGCGGTTATGTCCGCTTCGCGGGAGACATGAGCGTGGTCAGCCAGCCCTCGGTCGAGTGGCTGGCGTTGCCGGCGGAGGAGCGTCAACGCACCTTTCAGGCCAAGCCGGTGTGGCAGCGCGCGATCATCGTCGCCGCCGGGCCGTTCGTGAATTTCCTCGCCGCGATCCTGATCCTCGCCGGATTCGCGATGGCTTATGGCGATAGCGTGACCCCGACGACCGTGGGCGCCACGGTGCCGGGATCGGTCGCGGCGAAGGCGGGGCTGGCGCCCGGCGATCGCATCACCGCGCTGGGCGGTCGTTTCGTCGAAACCTTCGACGACATGGTCCGCTATGTGAAGATCCGCCCCGGTGAGGCGATCCGCGTCGATTTCGTTCGCGATGGCGCGGCGCGTTCCATGGCCGTGACGGTTGGCGAGTTGCATCAGCGTGATCGGTTCGGCAACGATTTTCGTGTCGGGCTGCTCGGCGTGGTGCCGACCACCCCCGTTTTCCGGCAGGTCGGCCCGCTGGAGGCGCCGCTGGTCGCTGTGCGGCAGACGCGCGATATCGTTTCGATGATGGTGGAAACGGTCGGGCAGGTCGTGTCGGGCCGCCGCTCGGTGAAGGAACTGGGTGGTCCGCTGTCGATCGCAAAGGTTTCGGGCGAGCAGATCACGCTGGGGCCGGAGGCGTTTGTTTTCCTGATCGCGCTCGTGTCGATCAATCTAGGGTTCATCAATCTGCTGCCAGTTCCGATGCTGGATGGCGGACACCTGCTTTTCTATGCCATCGAGGCGGTGCGGCGCAGGCCGGTGGAACCGGAGGTGCAGGAATGGGCCTATCGTGGTGGACTGGCGGCGATTCTTGCGCTGATGCTGCTGGTTACGTTCAATGATCTGGGCAATTTGGGCCTGTGGCGCAGCCTCGCCGGCTTGATCGGTTGACCAAGGTGGGGCAGGGCGCGCGGCACGCGGTCGATAAGGGTGTGGATTGGTGACGGCTTTGACTATTACTCTGCGCCCGCAATCGGTGGCGTTGCTCCTCGCCGGGTCGATGCTCGCGGGAGTGCCGATCGCGGCGTCCGCGCAAGCCGCGTCGCCCAAAGCATCGGCGGCCAAGCCGGCGCCCGCGGCAAATGCGCCCGTCGCAGCGCCGACGGTGACGACCGCTCCCGCCGCCACGCCGCCGGTGGTACGCACGATCCGTTCGTTGCGGGTCGATGGCTCGCAGCGCATCGAGCCCGAGACCGTGCTGAGCTATACCAAGCTTCGCATCGGTGAGCCTTATACAAACGAGACGCTCGATCAGGCGATCAAGGATCTCTACGCCAGCGATTTGTTCGCCGACGTTACCGTGGCGGGTGCTGAGACCGGCGATATCGTGCTGCGCGTGCGCGAAAACCCGATCATCAACCGGGTGATCCTTGAAGGCAACAAGCGCCTGAAGGAAGACAAGATCACCAAGGAGATCAAGCTCAAGCCGCGCCAGATATTCACCCGCACTGCCGTGCGGCAAGACGTGGCGCGGATCATCGAGCTTTATCGCCGTCAGGGTCGCTTCGCGGCCAGCGTCGATCCGAAGATGGTCAACCTCGACCAGAACCGCGTCGATGTCGTGTTCGAGATCAGCGAGGGGCCGAAATCCAAGGTCCGCCAGATCAACATCATCGGCAATGAGGTGTTCTCGGACGACAAGCTTCGGTCGCAGATGGTGACCAAGCAGTCGCGTTTCTTCCGCTTCATGTCGTCGAACACATCCTACGATCAGGATCGGATGGCGTATGACCAGCAGAAGCTGCGCCAGTTCTACCTGACCAACGGCTATGCCGATTTCCGCGTCACCAGCGCGGTGGCCGAACTGACGCCGGATAAGCGCGATTTCATCATCACCTATGTCATGGAAGAAGGCCCGCGCTACAAGTTTGGCGACGTGACGGTCGACAGTGATATCCGCGATTTCGACAACAAGCGCATGGCGAGCACGCTCTCGATCAAGAAGGGCGATTGGTATGACGCGAAAAAGGTCGAGGACACGGTCGACAGCCTGAGCCAGACGGCGGGCCTGTTCGGCTATGCCTTCACCGACGTGAACCCCGAATTCCAGCGCGATCGCGACGCGCTGACCATGTCGATCAATTTCCACATCGGCCAGGCGCAGCGCACCTATGTCGAGCGGGTGGAGATCACCGGCAATACGCAGACGCAGGACAAGGTGATCCGGCGCGAGGTTCGCCTTGCGGAGGGCGATGCGTTCAACAGCTTCCAGGTGAAGCGTTCGACGGACCGCATCAACAGCCTGGGCTATTTCCAGGACAAGTTCGAGATCAAGCAGACGCCGGGCTCCGTATCCGATCGCGTGGTGCTTGAGGCGAACGTCGAGGAAAGAGCCACCGGTCAGTTGCAGCTTTCGGCCGGTTATTCGAGCCTTGAACGGTTCATCATCCAGGCGAACATCACCCAATCGAATTTCCGCGGCAAGGCGCAGGAGCTTCGCGCGGGCGTCAATTATTCGGCTTATTCCAAATCGGTGGAGCTTGGCTTCACCGAGCCATATCTGTTCGACAAGAATATCGCGCTGGGCGTGGACCTGTTCCGGCGTGATTATAACGCGTTCAATTATCTCGGCACCAATCGCCAGACGACCTATAGCCAGACATCGACCGGCTTCCAGGTGCGCGCGGGCGTGCCGCTCACCGAATATTGGTCGCTCTCCGGGCGTTATGGCCTGTCCTACGATCAGGTGGGGCTGGATCAGACGACCTTCTATACGAACGGCGTGTGCGATCCGCTGAAGGCGGGGCGCTATCTTTGCGATTCGCTCGGCAACCGGCTCACGTCGTCGGTCGGCTATTCGCTGATCTACAACAGCCTCAACAGCCGCCTGCGCCCGACGGCGGGCACGCGCTTCTCGTTCAGCCAGGATTTTGCCGGGCTGGGCGGTGATGTGCGCTATATCCGCACGCGGGCGGAAGGCGCGAAATATTGGGGTGTCGGCAAGGGCTTCGTCCTGTCGGTGGTCGGCGAGGGCGGCTTCATCAAGTCGCTGGAAAAGAGCCGTGGGCCGGGCATTGATTCGGTGCGCATCACCGATCGCTTCTATCTGGGCGAGCCGCAGTTCCGCGGCTTCGACATTCGTGGCGTCGGCCCGCGCGTGCTGCGGCAATATTATACGACCGATTCCAGCGGCAAACAGGTGCTGGTCACCGACAGGAATCAGGTCGTCGACGATGCGCTGGGCGGCAATGCTTATTATCTCGGGCGGCTTGAGCTAGAGCTTCCGCTCGGTTCCGGCGCGCGCGAACTGGGCTTGCGCCCCTCGATCTATATTCAGGCCGGCAGCCTGTGGAGCATCAAGGAGCCGCTGAAAACCGCGACCTTCCCGGTCGCGCCGGACGGCACCGTGCTGCCGCTGCCGCAGATGGACGCCAATCAACATGCGCTCTACAGCTACACGCTGGCGAGCGGCGCCGTCGCCACCACCACCTGCGCGGCTGGCCTGCCGGGGCCGAGCGGGAAGTTCGGCGATTGCAACGGCATCATCCCGAACAGCGCGCTGATCGCGTCGCAGCCGTTCCTGGAAACCTTTTATGGCGGGTCCGCCAAACCGCGCCTGTCGATCGGTTTCGGCGTGAACTGGACTTCGCCGTTCGGCCCGCTCCGCATTGATGTTGCCAAGGCGCTGGTTACCCAGCCCGGCGACGACAAGAAGCTCGTAACTTTCAACGTAGGGACCCAGTTCTGATGAATAGCACGAAGATCATGTTGATCGCCGCGTCGCTGGTGGCGCCGGGCGCACTTCTCGCGGGCGCGGCCCAGGCACAGGTCGGCGGGGTCGCGGTTGTGGATCCCGATGGCGCGGTAGCGGGCAGCAACGCGTGGAAAACGGCTGCCGGCCAGCTCCAGACCACCTACAAGGCCACGCTGGATCAGGCCGAAGCGCGTCGTCAGGCGATCTCGAACGAGCTTCAGCCGCTGGTGACCAAGCTGCAGAACGACCAGAAGGCGAATGTGGCGCAGGCGCAGCTTCAGACGCAGGTGCAGTCGATCCAGAGCAAGGAGCAGGCGGGGAACGCCGAGCTTCAGCGGATCACCATGCCCTATGCCCGCGCGCGCGCTTATGCGATCGAACAGATTCAGCATCAGTTGAAGGCGGCGATCGACGCAGCCGCGACGCGCAAGAAGGCCAGCATCGTGCTCGCCCCGAACGATGTGGTGCATCTCGATCCGGCGGGCGACCTGACCGCTGACGTGACGACCGAGCTTAATCGCCTTGTTCCGAGCGTGAGCATCGCGCCGCCGGCGAACTGGCAGCCGGGCCAGCAGGGCCAGGCAGCGGCACCCGCCCCGGCGCCGGCGCCCGCCAACACGAAGCAGCCGCAGGGCCGGTGAGCCAGGCGGACGCAACGGGCGGGCCGATCGGCCCGCTCGATATCGGCCGGGTGATGGCGGCACTGCCGCATCGCTACCCGATGCTGCTGGTCGATCGCGTCGAGGAACTTGTCCTCGATCGGTCGATCGCGGCGATCAAGGCGGTGACCTTCAACGAAGGCTTCTTTCAGGGGCATTTCCCCGGTCGCCCGATCATGCCGGGCGTGCTGATCGTCGAGGCGCTGGCGCAGGCCGCCGGTGTTCTCGCGGTGGAAAGCCTCGGCCTCGCGGGATCGGGCAAGCTCGTCTATTTCATGGCGATCGAGAATGCGAAGTTCCGCAAGCCGGTCGAGCCGGGCGTGCTGCTCCGTTTAGAGGTGGAATTCGTACAGAAGCGCAGCAGCGTGTGCAAATTCGCTGGCGTCGCGAAGATCGACGGCGCCGTTGTCGCGGAAGCGAATTTCACCGCGATGATCGCGGACCCGCCGAAAGCGGCCTGAGCCTCGGCGAGCCGTGATTTTGACTTTGCGGCGCGCCTGCGCTAGGCGCGCCGCTTCCTTTTTCGGCTGGTCGGTAACCAGCCAAGCCCAAGGACGGATGACGTGAAGAAAGATATCCACCCCGACTATCACATGATCAAGGTGCAGATGACCGACGGCACCGTGTTCGAAACCCGCTCCACCTGGGGCAAGGAAGGCGACACGATGCAGCTCGACATTGATCCGCTGGCGCATCCGGCATGGACCGGCGGCCGCGGCCAGATGCTCGATAGCGGTGGCCAGGTCGCGCGCTTCAACAAGCGTTTCGGCGGCGGGCTTACGCTGCGCAAGTAACGTCGTTAACGCGGCATTAGGCATGTCGGGCTAACCTGCCCGGCATGTTTGCAGCCGAGTTCGAACCCGCTCCCAATGATATCCGGCGCCGCGGCCCGCGTGCGCCGGTTTCGTTTGATTCCGCCGTTGAACCGGGCGGGATCGCCCGCGCCTTGTGCAAGGTGATAGATCTTTCGATCCATGGCGCGCGGCTCAGCACTTATTCCGCCCTGCGAAAGGGCATGGCGATCTGGCTGACGCTTCCTGAAATCGGGCGCGTCGGCGCGGATGTGATGTGGGCTGACGATTTCGCCGCCGGCTGCCGCTTTCACGCGCCGCTCGATCCGGACACGTTCGAACAATTGCTGCACCGCGACGGCCATTTGGCCGCGCATTGAGCCGGCGGCATGTCGCCCGCCGTTCGCGATCCCTCAATTACGAAATTGGCGCCCGGACCTTTCGGTCCGGACGCCCGACGCCTCGGAAAGGGAGCAAGGAGGCGCCGATCTTCTCTGGCAGTTACGCCGCTTTGGCGCTGCCCCCATCGGATTCGACCGCGGCTAGCGGCGCGCCCGATTTGATCGCGATGGATTTCGGCTTCATCGCCTCGGGCACCTCGCGCACCAGATCGATCACCAGCAACCCGTCGTTCAGCCGCGCATCCTCGACGAACACGAAATCGGCGAGTTCGAACCGCCGTTCGAAGCTGCGATTGGCGATGCCGACGTGCAGGAAATGCGCGCCATCGTGCGTTTCGTTCTTCCGCCCCGCGACGAGCAGCAAATTCTGGTGCGCGGTGATTTCGATCTCGTCGCGGCTGAACCCGGCGACCGCGAGGGTGATGCGGTAACGATCCTCGGCGAGCCGTTCGAGGTTAAAGGGGGGATAATTGTCCGCAGCCGAGCGGGCATTGGTTTCCAGCAGATCGAACAGCCGATCAAAGCCGATCGTCGAGCGGCGATAGGGGGTAAGGTCGAGTCGCATATCAAAGCCTCCAGTATGAGCGAATTGACGACATGAAACGCCCGGTAACCGCGGCGTTCCGCGCGGCCCGATCAGTGGCGCCGCGCAACCCGA
This sequence comes from uncultured Sphingomonas sp., assembly GCF_937871615.1. GTDB lineage: Bacteria > Pseudomonadota > Alphaproteobacteria > Sphingomonadales > Sphingomonadaceae > Sphingomonas. Next base: position 127,723 of record NZ_CALMPA010000020.1, read on the forward strand.
AGATGGTATGGGGTATGAAGTTTTCAAGCAGGTGGCCTTAAATCCTACTTTCTTGGTCGGAATTAGGGTGTGGATTAGCATCGGTATCGACAACCAGCTCCGGTTGAGGGGAAAACCATGTCGATCACGTTCGCTTTGCTAGCTGTCGCCGCGCAGGCCGTTCCGGCCACCGATCAGTCGCTTCCCGTCCCCCCGGCGGCGGACGAGCAGCAGGATGAGCCGGGGCGGCTCGGCCCGGCGCAGCAGGGCGGCGGCGATATCGTCGTCACCGCGCGCCGCCGCGCGGAGACGGTGCAGCGCGTGCCGATCGCCATATCGGTGATCGGTGGTACGGCGCTCGCCGATACCGGCGCCTATAACGTCGGGCGGCTGACGCAGCTTCAGCCCTCGCTGCAATTCTATTCGAGCAATCCGCGCAATTCCGCCGCGAACATCCGCGGCCTTGGCGCGCCGTTCGGGCTGACCAACGATGGGATCGAACAGGGCGTCGGCATCTATGTCGATCAGGTTTATTACAGCCGCATCGCCTCCGCGACCTTCGACTTCACCGATACCGAGCGGATCGAAATCCTGCGCGGCCCGCAAGGCACGCTGTACGGCAAGAACACTACCGCCGGCGCGATCAACATCACCACGCGCAAACCGAGCTTCGACACCGAGGCGCGGTTCGAATTGACCGGCGGCAATTACGATTTCCTTCAGGCGAAGGGATCGGTTTCCGGCCCGCTGGTCGGCGATGTGGTCGCGGCGCGCTTTTCGGCTTCGTTCACCACGCGACGCGGCACGATCTGGAACAGCGCGCAGAACCAGTGGCAGAACAGTCAGGATAATCTCAGCCTGCGCGGGCAGATGCTATTTCAGGCAGCGCCAAGCCTCGATATCACGCTCTACGCCGATTATAACCGGCAGGCGCCGAATTGCTGCGTGCAATATTATGCGCGCGTCGCGCCGACACAGCGCCCGCTCAACCGACAATATGCGGCGCTGGCGGCGGCGGCAGGCTATACCGTGCCGTCGACCGACGCGTTCGATCGGGTGACCGATGCCGATACGCCGCTACGTGCCGAACAGAAGCTGGGCGGCGCCTCCGCCGTGGCGAATTGGGATCTGGGGCCGGCGACGCTAACCTCGGTCACGGCGTGGCGCTTCTGGAACTGGAATCCGTCGAACGATCGCGATTTCACCGGCCTGCCGATCACCACGGTTTCGGCCAATCCCTCGCAGCAGGATCAGTATAGCCAGGAATTGCGGCTCGGTTCGAACGGCAGGCACGCGGTAGATTACACGGTCGGCCTGTTCTATTTCCACCAGAAGATCGACACGCAGGGCCTGCAGGTGCAGGGGCCGGCGGCGAGCGCCTGGCTGCTCAACCCCACCGGCGCGGGTGCGAAAAATCCGGCGACGCTGAACGGCCTGACCGCGCGCAACACGATCCGGTTCACGAACACGTCGGCGGCGTTGTTCGGCAAGTTGACATGGCATGTGTCGGATCGCTTCCATCTCTCGCCCGGCGTGCGGCTGAATTATGATCGGAAGGAAGGTTCCTATATCTCCGTCGTCACGAACGGGCAGGGGAGCCCGAACCTGACCGTCGACCAGCTAAGCGTGCTTGCCCCGCAGAGTTACGCGCCGAAATTCGATAACTGGAATCTCTCCGGCGATATCACCGCGGCTTATGATTTCACGACCGATATCCACGGCTATGCGACCTATGCGCGCAACTATAAATCGGGCGGGATCAACCTGTCCGGCCTGCCGCTGGACAAGGATAACAATCCGATCCTTTCCACCGAGACGGTGAAGCCGGAAAAGGTCAATCACTTCGAACTTGGGCTGAAGACGCAATTGTTCGATCGCCGCGCGACGATCAACCTTGCCGGTTTCTGGACCGACATCACCGATTATCAGGCGACGGTGAATAATTATCAGCTTGCCGTGCTGCGCGGTTATCTCGCCAATGCCGGGAAAGTGCGGACGCGCGGGATCGAGCTGGACTCGGCCTTCCGCCCCACCGCCGGGCTGAACATCTATGCCAATGCGGCTTTCACCGACGCGAAATACGTCAGGTTCACCAATGCGCCGTGCGCGCCCGAATTGTCCGGCGGCACCGCGCTGCCGATCGTGAACGGTCAGATCGTCGGTACACCGGCGGCGCCCGGAACGCCGGGCAGCAGCAGGCCCTATTGCGACATTTCCGGCCAGCGACTGCCCGGCGTATCGAAATGGGCGTTCAGTTATGGCGTGGAATATAACCTGCCGGTTGGCGATGGGCAGGTCTATTTCGGTTATGATGGCAGCTATCGCTCTGATTTTTCGTCCAATCCGTCGCCGTCGCCCTATACCGACATCAACGGTTATTCGCTGTCGAACTTTCGCCTCGGCTATCGCAAGGGCGACAGGCTCAACCTGTTCGCCTGGGTGCGCAATGCGTTCGATCAGAATTATTACGAACTGCTCGCCACCCAATCGGGCAGCACGGGCCTGATCGTGGGGCAGCCGGGCGATCCGCGCACTATCGGCCTTACCCTGTCGCTGGGGGTGAAATGAGAGCGCATCGCCTGCGGTTCGGGCGGTGCGCTGAAGGGAACTGAGCGCGCTGCCCGCCACAACGGCAAACGCCCGGATCGGTATTCCGACCCGGGCGCCTGCGTGACGATCGCTCGTCAGCCCCCTCATCCAGTCGCTGCCGACATGCTTCGATAACGAAGCGAGGCTGCGACATTCCCCGAACCACGGCCGTATTCGCCTGTGTGCCAGTGCCCGTACTGCTACCGGCTAAGCACAAGGGGTGTCGATGAAAATGAACCTCAGTTAAACAGATTGTCCATCCCCTGTTGTGATTCCGCCACAGCCCCCGTTGCAAGCCATGCGATGGGCGGATAGATGACCGGCCATGATGCTGTCGCGTTACGAACGGATGATCGCGCGGCGCTATCTCCTCCCCGGCAAGGGCGAGCGGTTCATCGTTCTCGTCGCGGGCTTCAGCCTTGGCGCGGTGATGCTGGGCGTGGCCGCACTGGTCATCGTGATGAGCGTGATGAACGGTTTCCGCGCCGAATTGTTCGACAAGATCGTCGGGCTGAACGGCCACGCAGTCGTGCAAAGCGTCGACGGGCGCCTCGCCGATTGGCAGCAGGTGGCGCGTTGGGCGAAGGAGACGCCGGGGGTCACCAGTGCGGTGCCGCTGATCGAGCAGCCGCTGATGTCGTCATATAATGGCCGGGTCGAAGGGGTGCTGGTGCGCGGGATGCGCGTATCCGATATCCGTTCCAATGCCACGATCGGGCAGAAGGTCGTCGCGGGGTCGCTCGCCGAGCTGAAGCCGGGCAGCAACCGGGTGGCGATCGGCGCCCGGCTGGCGGAGGCGCTGGGCGCCACGGTCGGCTCCGAGATCACCCTCATCAATCCCGCCGGCCAGTCGACACCTTTCGGCACGGTGCCGCGCTATGTGAATTATACCGTGGCCGCGATCTTCGAGATCGGCGTGTACGATTATGACAAGGCCTATGTGATAATGCCGATGGAGGATGCGCAGACGCTCCTCCTGATGGGCGACAATGTCGGCATGATCGAATTGCAGACCGACAATCCCGACAAGGTGGGCCAGATTCTCGCTCCGCTGGCGAAGAAGATCGGCCATCTGGCGGTGATTTCGGACTGGCGACAGATGAATGCGCAATTGTTCGACGCGCTGGCGGTAGAGCGGGTCGCGATGTTCACGGTGCTGTGCATCATCATCCTTGTCGCGGCATTCAATATCGCCAGTTCGCTCATCATGCTGGTGCGTGCCAAGACGCGCGACATTGCGATCATGCGCACGATGGGCGCGACGCGGGGCGCGATGATGCGCATTTTCATGACGGTGGGCGTGACGATCGGCGCGCTGGGCATCGTTGCCGGCCTGGTGCTCGGCGCGATCTTCCTGTTCTACCGGCAGGCGGTGGTGAATTTCGTGCAAATGGTTACCGGGCAGAATTTGTGGGATCCCTCGATCCGCTATCTCACCGAACTGCCGTCGAAGCCCGATCCGGTAGAGATCGTCGCGATCGTGCTGATTACGGCGCTGATGACGCTGCTGGCGACGCTCTATCCGGCGTATAAGGCGGCGAGCACGGATCCGGTCCAGGTGCTTCGCTATGAGTGAGGCGGGGGGAGCGATCCTCGAAACGCATGGCCTTGCCCGCAGTTTCACGCAAGGCGACCAGACCATCCATGTGCTGCGCGGCGTGAACCTGAGTGTGGCGCCCGGCGAGATCGTCGCGCTGCTCGGCCCTTCCGGCTCGGGCAAATCGACCTTGCTGCAGGCGGTTGGTTTGCTCGAAGGCGGTTTCGAGGGCTCGATCCGCATCGCCGGAGAGGAAGCGGCAAGGCTTGATCCGCATGGGCGCACCGTCGTGCGGCGCGATCACCTCGGCTTCGTCTATCAGTTTCACCATTTGCTGCCCGATTTCGATGCGCGCGAAAATGTCGTGTTGCCGCAATTGATCCATGGCGCGACGCAGGCGGCGGCGGAGGCGCGCGCCAATGCGCTGCTCACCGCGCTTGGCCTCGGGCACCGCCTTACGCACCGGCCAAGCCAGCTTTCGGGCGGCGAGCAACAGCGGGTCGCCGTCGCCCGCGCGCTCGCCAATCGCCCGGCGCTGGTGCTGGCCGATGAACCGACCGGCAATCTCGACGAGCATACCGCTGATGTCGTGCTGGTCGAGTTCCTGCGGCTGGTCCGCGAGGAAGGCTCGGCCGCGCTGGTCGCCACGCACAATGAACGGCTGGCGGCGAAGATGGATCGCGTCGTCCGCCTGCATGACGGGCTGTTGCGGTGAATCCTGGGCGCGATCGCGCTTGCGAATGGCCCGGCGCGCGTGTCAATCTGAAGCACCTGCTGGCGCGCCATCAGGCTTGAGCAAAGGAGCGGGCGATGGGGGCGATCACCGATTTCGAGGTCAAGGCCGCGGATGGGGGTGTCGCCCCGCTCGATACCTGGCGCGGCAAGGTTCTCCTGATCGTCAACACGGCATCGAAATGCGGGTTCACCCCGCAATATGAGGGGCTGGAGGCGCTGCACCGCAAATTCGGCGAGCGCGGGTTCGAAGTACTGGCGTTCCCCTGCAACCAGTTCGGTGGGCAGGAACCGGGGGACGCCGCGGAGATCGCGAGTTTCTGCTCGCTCACCTATGACGTCACTTTCCCGGTTTTCGCGAAGATCGACGTGAACGGCCCGAACGCCGATCCGCTGTTCGAGCGGTTGAAAGGCGATGCGCCGGGTCTGCTCGGGTCAAAGGCGATCAAGTGGAATTTCACCAAGTTCCTGATCGACCGCGATGGCCGGGTGGTGGCGCGCTACGCGCCAACCACGAAGCCGGACGACATCGCCGCCGATATCGAAAGGCTGCTGTAGCCTTTAGAGATCAATCCGCACCCTCTCGCCACGATGCTCGATCGCGAACATCGTCCAGGTCGCGCCCGAGAACAGAAAGCTTATGCCGAGCACGATCCCCGGCAGCGTCAATGCGGATAGCGGGATGGTGTAGATGATATAACCGGCGAGCAGCAGGTTCACCACGCCAAGCGCGATCATCAATCCGCGCCGGTGGGTGAAGCGAACGCCCCAGATAAGTTCCAGCACCCCGCGCGCGATCAGCCAGATCACGAGGATCAGCGTAAGCGAAAGAGCGCCGGTCGCCGGCTCGAACACCATGATCGCGCCGGCGATCAGCGAAATCGCGCCGAACAGGATCACATAACCACGACCGTGGTGCCCCTGACCGAACACGCCGGCGAGCAGCGAGAATATGCCCGCCGCGATCAGATAGGCGCCGGCCACGAGCGTCGCGGCGAACGTCGCCGGAACCGGCATGAAGATCGCCAGCGCGCCAAGGATCAGGCTTGCGATGCCATAGGCGAGAATCCAGCCCCAGCCGATCCCGCGTGCCGAACCCGCCATGCTCGTCTCCTCGCTTCAAGAGCGTAACGAGTTGCGGGAGTCCCGGTTCCGCACTGGTCGAATCATGTGGCAGCGATTAGGTTTGACGGATGCCGCATTCAGGTTTCGTGCCGCTCCGTATCTTCTCCTCATACACGATGCTGGATGGGGCAATCGAGCCGAAGGTGATCGCCAAGCGCGCCGCCGCGCTCGGTTTTCCGGCGGCGGCGCTTACCGATCGCAACGGGCTGTATGCGGCCATGTCCTATTCCGATGCCGCGTGCGATGCGGGTATCCAGCCGGTGATCGGGGTGATGCTGGGGATTGCCCGGCCCGATCTGCCAGATGGCGTGGCGCCAATCGTCGACTGGCTGGCGCTTTATGCGCAGAATATGGCCGGTTATGACAATTTGTGTGCGCTGGTCAGCGCCGCGCATCTCGATCGCCCGATCGAGCAGGCGCCGCATGTCGATTTCGCCGTGCTCGAAAGGCACGCCGAAGGGCTGATCGCCCTGACGGCTGCGGGGGAGGGCGCGCTCGCCCGCCTATATGCCGAGGATCAGCCCGATCGCGCCAATGCCTATGCCGCGCGATTGCAGACGATCTTCCCCGATCGTCTGTATATCGAGCTTGTCCGGCGGCTGGACGAGGTGGAAGGCCGCGCGGAGCCGCATCTGCTGGATCTCGCTTATTCACAGAACCTGCCGCTCGTCGCGACCAATCCGTGCTGCTTTGCCGAGCAGGACTTCGTTGAGGCGCATGATGCGATGCTATGCATCGCCAATTCGACCTATGTGGAAAGCGTCGATCGTCCGCGAAGCTCGCCCGATGCGTGGATGAAGCCGGCGAACGACATGCGCGCGCTGTTCGCCGATCTGCCCGAAGCGATCGCCAACACGCTCGTGGTCGCGCAGCGTTGCGCCGTCGCCGCGCCGAAACGCAAGCCGATCCTGCCCAGCCTCGCGGGGGATCGTGATGGCGAGGCGGCGATGCTGCGCAGCGACGCCGCCGCCGGGCTGGAGGCGCGGCTCGATCGGATCGCGCAAATCAGGGCGCCCGCCGGCGACGAATGGCGCGATGTCTACCGCAAGCGGCTCCAGTTCGAGCTGGATGTCATCATTCAGATGGGCTTTCCCGGCTATTTCCTGATCGTTGCCGATTTCATCAAATGGGCCAAGGAACGCGATATTCCGGTGGGGCCGGGGCGCGGTTCGGGCGCGGGATCGGTCGTCGCCTGGGCGCTTACGATCACCGATCTCGATCCGATCCGCCTTGGCCTGCTGTTCGAGCGTTTCCTCAATCCCGAACGCGTCTCGATGCCGGATTTCGATATCGACTTCTGCGAAACGCGGCGCGGCGAGGTGATCCGCTACGTGCAGGAGAAATACGGTCGCGATCAGGTGGCGCAGATCATCACCTTCGGTAAGCTGAAGGCGCGTGCGGTGCTGAAGGACACCGGGCGCGTGCTCCAGATGAGCTATGGCCAGGTCGATCGCCTCGCCAAGCTCGTCCCCAATCATCCGACCGATCCGTGGACGCTCGAACGCGCGCTCAACGGCGTTTCCGATCTCGCGCGCGAATATGCCAACGAGAATGATGTTCGCCGGCTGCTCGATCTGGCGATGAAGCTGGAGGGGTTGCCGCGCCACTCCTCCACCCACGCCGCCGGCGTGGTGATCGGAGATCGGCCGCTGGCGCAACTCGTGCCGCTCTATCGCGATCCGCGCTCGGACATGCCGGTCACCCAGTTCGACATGAAATATGTAGAAGGGGCGGGGCTGGTTAAGTTCGACTTCCTCGGCCTCAAGACGCTGTCGGTGCTCAAGAAAGCGGTCGAGATGCTGGCGAAGCGCGGCATTTCCGTCGATCTCGATGCGCTTGGCTGGGACGATGTGGAAACCTACGAACTGCTCCAGGCCGGCAACACGGTGGGCGTGTTCCAGGTGGAATCCGAAGGGATGCGGCGCACGCTTTCCGCCGTGAAGCCGACGGTGTTCGAGGATATCATCGCGCTGGGCGCGCTTTATCGCCCCGGCCCGATGGACAATATCCCGATGTTCGGTCGCCGCAAGAACGGGCAGGAGGAGATCGAATATCCGCATCCGCTGCTTGAGGATATCCTCAAGGAAACATACGGAATTTTCGTCTATCAGGAACAGGTGATGCAGGCCGCGCAGGTGCTGGCGGGCTATACGCTCGGCGGCGCGGACCTGCTCAGGCGCGCGATGGGCAAGAAGATCAAGGCGGAAATGGACGCGCAGCGCGCGATCTTTGTCGAAGGCTGCGCCACGGCCAACAAGATCGCGGCGGCCAAGGCGAACGAACTGTTTGATTTGATCGACAAGTTCGCCGGCTATGGCTTCAACAAGAGCCACGCGGCGGCCTATGCGTTGCTCACCTATCAGACGGCATGGTTGAAGGCGCATTATCCGCACGAATTTTTTGCAGCATCAATGTGTTACGATATCCACCTGACCGACAAGCTCGCGGTGTTCGTCGATGATATGCGGCGGATGGGCATCGAATGCCTTCCGCCCGATATCAACGCCAGCGAAGCCGAGTTCGAGGTGGAGGTGGACGATCATGGCGCGCCCGCCGTCCGCTTCGCGCTTGCCGCGCTCAAATCGGTTGGCGAAGGGGCGATGGAGAAGCTGGTCGCCGAGCGCGAGGAGCGGGGTCGGTTCATCAGCCTCGACGATCTCGCGCACCGCGTCGACCCGCGGCTGCTCAACAAGCGTCAGTTGGAAACGCTGGCGGCGGGCGGCGCGTTTGACGCGCTGGAGCCGAACCGTGCCGGCGTGTTCGCGATGGCCGAAACGATCCTCGCCGTCGCGGCGCGGACGCATGATGCGCGGATCACCGGGCAGGGCGGCCTGTTCGGTGAATCGAGCCATGCGGGGGACACGATCAAACTGCCCCGATCCGTGCACTGGACGATGGCGCAGAAGATGGAGCAGGAGAGAGAGGCGTTCGGCTTTTACTTCTCCGCCCATCCGGTCGATCGCCACGCCCATCTCGCCAAAATGCACGGCGCGCGGCAGTTCGCGGCGCTGGGCGAGCTTTCGATCCCGGATGACGGCACGCGCGCCGGCGCGGCCATGGCGGTGCTGGTGGAGGATGCGCGCTGGCGCACGTCGGCTCGTGGGCGGCGCTATATGATGGCGACGCTCTCGGATCAGAGCGGGCAATTCATCGCGACCTGTTTCGACGATCAGGTTGCCGCCGATCTTGAGGAAGCCGCGAAGGCGGGGGCCTGTGGTCTCGCGACAGTGGAGCTTGATCGCCGACCGGGAGAGGATCAGCCACGCGTCTCGATCAAGCGGCTCCAGCCATTCGAATCGCTCGCCTCGATGGCGCGGTTCGTGGCGGAGATCACGATCGACAGCGCGGATGCGATCGCCCCGCTTGCCGATCTTCTCGCCGGGCAACGCGGCGCGCGTGGTGAAGTGCGGCTGAAAATTCGCCTGCGGAGCGGCGGCGAGGTGACGCTGTTGCTTGGCCGCGATTTTCTGCTCGATGCCGAGATGATCGAACGCGCCAATGTGCTGCCCGGCGTGCTGAGCGCAACGCTGGGACGGGCCGAGGCGATGCTCACCCTGGCGGGATAACGGCTTCGATCAGTTGATCGGCGTGCCGGGCGTTGCGGCAGGCTCCGGCTTCGTGGCGGCGAGCGGCGGCGAGCGGCGCACCGTCAACACCTTGATCGTCGGTTCCAGCATCTGCCCCTTCATCACGCCTTCGCCGCGGGTTTGCGAGGTGGGCGCGTCCATGATGCGGTGGACGATATCCATGCCGCGCACCACCCGACCGAATACGGCATAGCCGGGATCGGTCGTGGTCGCGTCCATCGAGCTAAGATTGCCGACGATGATGAAGAAATCGCCAGCGGCGGTGCCCGGCTTGCCCATCGCCATGGAGATCGCGCCATCGACGTGGCTGAGGCCGGTCTTGCTGGTCGGCTCGTGCGGGATCGGGGGCAGCGTGCGCTTGGGATCGTTCCCGGTGCCGAACTGGATGAAGCCGAAATTATCCTGAATCTTCACCGCCCGATAAAAATTCACCCCGTCGAGCCGCTTTTGATCGACATATTTGAGGAAATTGGCGGCGGTGATCGGCGCATGTTCCTTGTCGACCGCGATCACGATCGGCCCGAGGCTGGTGGTAACCGTCACGTCCACCATGCCGGCTGGATTTGTAACGCCGGTGGTTGGGGCGGGCATCGGTGCCGCGTTCTGGGCAAAAGCGGCGACGGGTGAAAATGCCAGCAGCGCGGCGAGCGGGAGAAAGTTGCGCATGGCCTCACCCTAACATTTCCGCGGTGATTGTGTCAGCCGCCGACAGTTTAAATCACGGCGTTTTCGCAAGCTCCGGCCCAGCCGGACCGGCATCGAGCAATGAATCCCCGCCCAATGCGCGATAGAGCGTTACCAGATTGGTGGCGCGTGTCAGCTTGGTCTGAACCAGCCCGCGTTGCGCCGAATAGAGCGAACGCTGCGCGACAAGGGTGGCGAGGAACGTGTCGATCTCGCCGCGATAACGCGCATCCGCCAATTGATAATTGTCGAGCGCGGCATCGGCGTTGCGCTGGTTCGCGGCCAGCTCATCGGCGATCGTGCCGCGACGTGCGAGCGCGTTCGCCACGTCGCGAAACGCCGTCTGGATCGCCTTTTCATATGTGGCGAGCGCCGCATCGCGCTGCGTCTGGGACTGGGCGACCGCCGCGCTGCCCGCCCCGCCGCTGAAGATCGGATAGGCCGCGTTGGCGGTGCCCGAATAGTTGAACGCGCCGCCGTCGAACAACGAATTGAGCGCGCCACTGGCAAAACCGAGCAGCCCGGTCAGAGAAATTTTCGGGAAAAGTTGCGCGCGCGCCGCACCGATCTGGGCGTTGGCGGCGCGCAGGGCATATTCGGCGCTTACCACGTCGGGGCGGCGCAGCAGAACACTCGAATCGAGCCCCGCGGGCAATTCCGCAATGGCGGCGCCGGCCTCATCGACCGATGCGGGGAGCAATACGAGGTCGACCGGCGCGCCGATGAGCAACTGAAGCGCGTTCACGTCCTGCGCCAGCGCGGTTTTCTGCGCGGCCAGATCGGCTTCCGCGCTTGCCAGCACCTGTTCGGCCTGCCGCAGATCGGTGCGCGGCGCGACGCCGCCTTTCAGTCGCGCATCGGTTAGCGAGACGCTGCGGCGGGCGTTGGCGGCGGTTTCCTCCGCGATCGCAAGCAGGCTGCGATCGGCGGCGTAGCTCAGCCACGCGCCGGCAACATCGCCCACGAGCGTCAGCCGCGTCGCACGTGCGGTCGCTTCCTGCGCGAAATAGCGGTTGAGCGCGGCGCTGGTCAGCGAGCGGACGCGGCCGAACAGATCAAGTTCGAACGCGGTTACGCCGATGCTGGTGGAAAGCGATTCCGTGTTGGCCGTGCCGGTCGCAATGGGGGTGTTCCTGTGGCTGTAGCCATAGGCGCCGCTCGCGCCGATGGTCGGGAACAATTCGCCGCGCTGGATGCGATATTGCGCGCGCGCCGCCTCGATATTGGCCGCCGCGATGCGCAGATCGCGATTGTTGGCGAGCGCCTGGCCGATGATCCGTTGCAGCCGCGGATCGCGGAAGATGTCGCGATAGGTGACGCTCGGCAGCGATGCCTCGCTCTGCCGCAGATAAGCGTCGCCGATCGGCCAGGACGCGGGGACCGGCGCTTCCGGGCGCACATATTTCGGCGCCATGCTGCACGCGGATAGCGATGCGCCGGCGGCCAGCAGGATGGCGCGGCGCATCATGATTGCGCGCCCGATGGCGATGCGGCGCCGGCTTCGGGCGGGTGATATCCCGGCTCCTCGCCGCGAATGCGCGCCAGCGTGTCCCGGAAGCCGCGGCGGACGATGACGAAGAACATCGGGATATAGAAAACCGCAAGGATCGTCGCGGTCAGCATGCCGCCGATCACCGCCGTGCCGATCGCGATCCGGCTGTTCGCGCCCGCGCCGGTGGAGATCGCCAGCGGCAGCACGCCGAAGATGAAGGCGAAGCTCGTCATCAGGATCGGGCGCAGGCGGATGCGCGCCGCCGCGAGCGCCGCCTCGATCACGCGCTTGCCCTTCCGTTCCTCCTGCTCGGCGAATTCGATCATCAGGATGGCGTTTTTGGCGGCAAGGCCCATCGTCGTCAGCAGCCCGATTTGCAGATAAACGTCGTTGGTAAGTCCGCGCAACGTGACGAACAGGATCGCGCCGATCAGCCCGAGCGGGATCACCAGCAGCACGGCGAGCGGGATCGACCAGCTCTCGTACAATGCGGCGAGGCAGAGGAACACCACCACCAGCGAAAGCGCGTAGAGCAGCGGCGCTTGTCCCGACGACAGGCGCTCCTGATAGGAAATGCCCGACCAGGCGATGCTGGTGCCCGGAATCTTCGCGGCAAGCTCGGCAATGCGCTGCATCGCATCGCCCGAACTGACGCCGCGCGCACCCGAGCCCTGAATCTCGAAGGACTGAACGCCATTGAAGCGCGACAGCGTGGTCGGCGCCTGCGACCAGCTTGTCGATGAGAAAGAGGAGAAGGGCACCATCTGCCCGCCCGATCCACGCACGAACCATTGATCTATATTGTTCGGCGCGGAGCGAAACGGCGCGTCCCCCTGCACATAGACACGCTTCACACGGCCGCGATCGACGAAATCGTTGACATAGCGCCCGCCCCAGGCGGTGGAGAGCGTGGTGTTCACGTCATTCTGGGTCAGGCCGAGCGATGCGATTTTCTGCGCGTCGGTATTCACCTGAAGCGTGCCGATATCGGGCAATTCGGACAGGCGCACGCCCTTCAGCTTCGGGTCGGCGCTCGCCAGCGCCACCAGCTTGTCGCGCGCCGCGGCGAAATCCTGTTGCGACAGCCCCCCGGTGTTCTGGAGTTCGACCGTGAAGCCATCCGATTGGCCCAGTCCGCGGATCGCCGGCGGGATCATCACGAAAACCTGTGCGTCGCGGAAGTTGCTGAACGCGGCGGATGCGCGCGCGGCGATCGCGTCGGCGCTGTTTTCCTTGCCCTCGCGTTTGGACCAGTCGGTGAGCGTCATGAAACCCTGGCCCGTGTTCTGGCCGCTCGCACCACCACCGCCGCCGCCTGCCACGGTGAGCAGGGTCTTCAGGTTTTTCTCTTCGCTTTCCATGAAATAGCGTTCGACGTCGCGCTGCACCGCGGTGGTGCGGTTGAGCGTTGCGCCGGCAGGCAGGCGGATCTGGACCATCGCGCCGCCCTGATCCTCGGTCGGGAGGAAGCCGGTCGGCAGGCGCAGGAACAACACCGCGAGCAAGGCGACAATCACCGCATAGATCGTGAGGAACAGCCACTTGCGCTCCACGACCCGCCCAACCGCGCCGGTATAGCGTTGCACGCCCCGATCGAAATTGCTGTTGAACCAGATTTTGGCGCGCTCGCCGCCATCGATCAGCCACGGCGCGTGGCGCCCGAGCCATGTATCGCGCGGATCGGGCTCCATGCTTTTCTGCCTGAGCAGATTGGAGGTGATCGCGGGGGAAAGGATGATCGCAACGGCAACGGAAAGCACCATCGCGGAAATGATCGTGAGCGAGAACTGGCGATAGATCACGCCGGTCGAGCCGCCGAAAAACGCCATCGGCAGGAATACCGCCGACAACACCAGCGCGATGGCGACCAGCGCGACGGTGATTTCCTTCATCGATTCGATGGTCGCCTCGCGCGGCGTCATCTCCGGATTTTCGTGCATCAGCCGTTCGACATTCTCGACCACGACGATCGCGTCATCGACGAGCAGGCCGATCGCCAGCACCAATCCGAACAGCGTGAGCGTATTGATCGTGAACCCGGCGAGATAGAAGATCGCGAACGTGCCAAGCAGCACGACCGGCACCGCGATCGTCGGCACCAGTGTCGCCCGCCAGCTTTGCAGGAAGACGAACATCACGATCACGACGAGGATGATCGCCTCGATCAGCGTCTTCACCACCTCGCTGATCGACAGCTTGATGAAGTCCGTCGAATCATTGGCATAGGAAACGCGCAGATTGGGCGGGAAGGTTTTGGAGATGCGCGCGATCTCTGCCTTCACCAGTTCCGCCGTCTTGAGCGCGTCGGCGCCCGGCGCGAGCAGCACGGCCATCCCCGCGCCGGGGTGGCGATTGACCCTGCTCGACGAGGCATAGTTTTCCGCGCCCAGCTCGATCCGCGCGACATCGGCCAGCCGCACCGTCGCGCCGGAGGGAAGCGTCTTCAGGATGATCTCGCGAAACTGCTCCGGCGTCTGAAGGCGTGATTGCGCGGTCACTGTCGCGTTCAGCATCTGGGTCTGCGGCATCGGCTGGGCGCCGATCTCGCCCGCCGCAACCTCGGTATTCTGGTTCTGGATCGCGGTGATGACATCGCCCGGCATCAGCGAGAAGCTGGCGAGCTTGCCCGGATCGAGCCAGATGCGCATCGCATATTGCGCGCCGAACACATTCGTATCGCCAACCCCCGGCACCCGGCCAAGCGGCTCCTGCAAATTGGCGACGAGATAGTCCGAAACGTCCTGATTGGTCATCCGGTCGGTGATGTCGTAGATGCCGGCGATCAGCAGATTGTCCGGGTTCGATTTGCGAACCACGATGCCCTGCTGCTGCACCTGCGCCGGGAGCCGGCTCACCGCCTGCTGAACCTGATTTTGCACCTGCACCTGCGCGATATCGGGATTGGTGCCCTTGGCGAAGGTCGCGGTGATGGAAACCGATCCGCGCGAGGATGAGGATGAACTGAAATAGAGCAGCCCGTCGATCCCGGTGAGCTGCTGCTCGATCACCTGCGTGACCGAATTCTGGATCGTCTGGGCGTTGGCGCCCGGATAGGAGGCGCGGACCGATACCTGGGGCGGCGCCACATCCGGATATTGCGCGATCGGCAGCCCCATGATCGCGCCGATGCCGGCCATCATCACGATGATCGCCAGCACCCAGGCAAAGATCGGGCGATCAATGAAGATACGCGACATGGATCAGGCGGCCTTCCGGCCCTGACGCCGCTGGTCCATCTCCGCTTGCGACGGCGCCTCGATGCGCTGCGGGGAATCCGCTGCCACCGCGCGGATTCGGGCGTCGGCGCGCAGCTTGCTCGTTCCCTGCGTGATGATCCGGTCGCCGGGCGAAAGCCCGCGCGTGACGACCCAGAATTCGCCCTGCGTGCGCGGCGCGACGATCGTTTTCTGGATCGCCTTGTCGCCGGGGCCGACCACCCAGACCGAGGCATTGCCCTTGGGATCGCGCGAAACGGCCGCCTGCGGGACGAGGATCGCGTTCGGATCAATCGCCTGATCGAAAACGGCGCGCACGAACATGCCCGGCAGCAGCATCCCGTCGGGATTGGGGAAGCGCGCGCGCAGCGTCACCGTGCCGGTGCTCGGGTCCACCACCGCTTCGGCGAATTCCACGCTGCCCCGCCGTGCATATTCCTCGCCATCCTCCAGCTTCAGCCGGACAGGCGCGCGCGTCGGGATCGCGCCGCCGGATGCAAGGCTGCGGCGCAACGAAAGGAGTGCTGAGGCCGATTGCTGGATGTCGACGTAGATCGGATCGAGTTGCTGGATGGTCGCCAGCGGATTCGCCTGGCTGGTGGTGACGAGCGCGCCAACGGTGAACAGCGATCGCCCGATCCTGCCGGAAATGGGCGCGGGGACGGTGGTGAAGCGCAGGTTGATCCGCGCGGTTTCCAGTTGCGCGCGGTTTTGCAGGATGGATGCCTGTGCCTGCCGCTGGGCGGCGAGCGCATCGGTGTAATCCTGCTTGCTCACCGCCTCGATTGCGGCGAGCGGGCGATAGCGTTCGGCTTTCGTTTTCGCCGCCGCCGCCGTGGCTTCCGCGCTGGCGAGATTGGCCGAGGCCTGATCCGCCGCCGCGCGATAAAGGCTGGAATCAATCTGATAGAGCGGCTCGCCCTGCTTGACGATCGAGCCTTCGGCGAAGAAGCGGCGCTGGATCACGCCCGCCACCTGAGGGCGCACTTCGGAACTCTGGAACGCCACCGTGCGGCCCGGCAATTCCACGGTGATCGGCACGCTGCTGGTCCGCGCCACGACGTAGCCGACTTGCACCGGATTGCGCCCACCGTGATCCCGGTCAGCGCCAGCGTCCTTTCCTCCCGTCCCGCATCCCGCAATGAGCAGCGCGATCGAAATAATACTCGCCGTTCCGCCGATCGTCCTCGTGCGCAAAATCCTGATCCTGCCGAAGGTGGAACACAGCCGCGGCCTGAGAAAGATTCCCCCGCCCCGTTTCGACCCGTTCGATAGCGGGGTCGAATAAAAACTTGAAGTCATCCGTGAACGAAAAATGCGTTTGACGGCATAGTTATTTCATTGACGGATAAAATTGCCCGGACGCCGCTCCGCCACCGCCTTGATGCCTTCGTGGAAATCGGCGGTTGCCATCAGCCGATCCTGTTCGGCGCGTTCGTGCTGGGTCTGTCGCTCCACGGCGGCGGCGAGATCGCCGCGCAGCGTCGCGCGGGTCGCTTCCACGCCGAGCGGGGCCGCCAACGCGATTTCCCCGGCGAGCGCGCGTGCTGCATCGCGTAGTCGCTCGGCGGGAACCACTTCGTCAACCAGGCCGTAGCCCAGCGCCTCCTGCGCTTTCACCCGCCGCCCGGTCAGCAGCATCAGCGATGCCTTCTGCACGCCGATCACCCGCGGCAGGGTGTGCGAAATGCCGAAGCCCGCATGAAAGCCAAGGTTGACGAAATTCGCCGAGAAGCGGGCTTCCGGCGAGGCGACGCGGAAATCGGCCACCAGCGCCAGCCCAAGCCCGGCGCCGACTGCCGCGCCCTGGATCGCCGCGACGATCGGCTTGCGCGTCGCGAACAGGCGCACGGCATTGCGATAGAGGATCGGGGTTTCCGCTTCGCCGGTGTTGGTTGTCAGCGGCTTGTCGCCCGACAGGTCCGCGCCGCCGCAAAAGACCCGTCCGCCGGTCGCCAGCACGATCGCGCGGCAGCGGTCGTCGCGGTCCAACTCCTCGAATATGTCGGCGAGCGCCCCGATCAGCGCGGCGTTGACGTGATTGTGGGGAGGGCGATCAATCACCACGGTCGCGACATGGCTCTCCAGCGACACCTCGATATGCTTTTTCATGCGATCCTTCCGCCTGGCCGGGTGGCGGGCGTTTCATCGCCGCGTTCGCGGGTGAAAGACAAGCCCCCAACGCGGGTGCGCGGATGAAACTGATTGGAAAACGGCGCGTTGCCCTTGTTCGGGGAAATCATTGAATTCTATTGTGCGCCCCGAACGAGAAGGGGGCGTGCGTGAGTTTTGCGGTTGGACGGGTTCGCTGGGCAGCCGCCGTATTGCTCGTTGCGACATCGTCGCTGGCGCACGCTCAATCCACGCAATCCGGCGCGCCGGGCGATGCGTGGATCGTGCCGGACGCGGAGTTCGACAAGGCGCTGCCGCCGCTTTCGGGGGATTTGAACGCGCCGCTGGAGGCGATGCCGGCGGCTGAGCAACCCGCGCCGACCGGCACCTTGCCGCCCCCCGCGCCGGACGACGCGCAACTCGCTCAGCCGCTGCCGCCGATCACTACGTTCGAAAGCACCCCGCTGGAAACTACGGTTGATGTAAAGGATAAGGCAGCGCCGACGATCCGTTACGAAACGGTCGTTCGCGGGCTGGATGCGATCGGCCTCGCCGATCAGTTCAATGCGCTCTCATCGCTGAAGAAGGACGGCGGCAAGGCGGCAAACGCGATCCAGATCGCCGCCCGCGCGCGTGAGGACGAGGCGCTCGCGGTGCGGCTGATGAAGTCGCTCGGCTATTATGACGGCGCGGCGCATTCGGCGATCGAGCGGCCCACCGCGCAGGACGCGGCCACGCGCGCCATCATCACCGCCGTGCCGGGCAAGCTCTATCGGCTCGGCGCGATCAATGTCGTGGCGCCGCCCACCATCCCGCCGGGGCTGGCGCGCGAGCAACTGCCGCTCAAGCCGGGTGATCCGATCGAGGCCGCGCGGATCGAGGCGGCGGAGGCCAATGTCAGCCTCGTCCTGCCCCAGCGCGGCTATCCCTTCGCCAAGGTCGGCGATCGCGATATCCTGCTCGACGAGCAGACGCTGACCGGGGATTATACCCTGCCGGTGGAAACCGGGCCGCGCGGTTCCTTCGGGAAGCTGCGCACCAGGGGGCGCCCGGTGTTCGCGCTTAGGCATCTGAATGTTTTCCCGCGCTTCAGGCCCGGCGATCTGTATGACGCGCGCAAGGTGGACGATCTGCGGCACGCGCTCACCGCCACCGGCCTGTTCAATTCGGTCTCGGTCGAGCCGGTCGCGACCGGGGAGCCGGGGCCTGACGGGACGGAACTGGTCGATCTCGTCGTCAATCAGCGCAAGGGCAAAACCCGCAGCATCGCCGCGCAGGCGGGCTATGATACCGGCGAGGGGATCAAGCTCGAAGGTGCCTGGACCAGCCGTGACATGTTCCCGCCGGAGGGCGCGCTGATCGCGAGCGCCACGGCGGGAACGCAACAACAGGGAGCATCCGCCACATTCCGCCGCGCCAATGCCGGGAAGCGGGATCGCACCTTCTCGATCATCGCATCGGCCAATCACCAGAATTACGATGCGTTCAACGCGATCACCGGCACGCTGGCGGTGCGTTTCAGCTATGATTCAACGCCGCTTTGGCAGAAGAAATTCACCTATGCCTATGGCGTGGAACTCACCGGCACGAATGAAAGCGTCTATGATTTCGCGCGTGTGGAGCGGGTGCGGCGCACCTATGGCATCGTCGCACTGCCGGCGCAGGCGCAATGGGATACATCGGACAATCTGCTCAATCCCACGCGCGGCTATCGGCTGAAACTAAATCTCAGCCCGGAAACGTCGGTGCGCGGCTCGATTGATCCCTATGTCCGCGCGATGCTGGAGGGGACGTTTTATTATCTGGTATCGGAAAACCTGGTGATCGCCGGGCGCGCGCGGGCCGGCTCGATCATCGGGATTTCGCGCGACGATCTCGCGCCGTCGCGGCGTTATTATGGCGGGGGTGGCGGATCGGTGCGCGGCTTTGGCTATCAGCGACTCGGCCCGCTCGATCCGCAAGGCAATCCGGTCGGCGGGCGCAGCATCAACGAATTCGCGCTGGAGGCGCGGTATCGCTTCGGCGATTTCGGGATCGTGCCGTTCATTGATGCCGGCAACGCCTATGAAAGCGTGCTGCCCAAGGGCGGCGATTTGCGTTTCGGCGCCGGCATCGGCGGTCGTTTCTACACCAATTTCGGGCCGATGCGGGTGGACATCGCGACGCCGCTGAACCCGCGCAAGGGCGATAGCCGCATTGCGCTCTATATCTCGATCGGGCAGGCGTTCTGATGGCCGATGAGGCACCTGTCGCGGTGGAGCCGCGCGCGGTGACGCCCCCGTTGTGGCAGCGCATCGCGAAGCGGATCGGCGGCGCGATCGCCGCGCTGCTGCTGCTTGTTCTGGCGGTGGTGTTCGGGATCAACACCGATCCGGGGCGCCGCTTCGTCGCCGATCAACTGGGCAATTACAGGACGGCGGCTGGCCTCAATATCCGCGTCGGGAGGATCGACGGATCGCTCTACGGTCGGATGACGCTTTCCGATGTTCGGGTCAGCGATCCCAGGGGCGTGTTCCTCACTTCCCCGCGCATCGACGTGGACTGGCGCCCGTTCGCGTTCATCAACAACCATGTCGACGTGCGGAGCCTTGAGAGCGCACTCGTCACGCTGGCGCGCAATCCCCAGTTCATTCCGCAGCCGAGCGAGCCCAACGCGCCGTTCCTGCCCGATCTGAATATTGATATCGGGCAACTTCGCGTCGATCGCTTCGTGATGGAGCCGCCGGTTGCCGGCGCGCGCCATGTCGGGCGCATCACCGGCGCGGCCCATATCGCGGATCGGCGCGCGACGCTTGATGTCGATGCGGTTGCGTTGCGCGGGCCGGGTATCGCAGGCGGCGATACGCTGCGGCTGCGGCTGGATGCGGTGCCGGATGATGACAAGCTCGATCTGGATGCGAAGCTGGTTGCGCCGGTGGGCGGGCTGGTTTCGTCGCTGGCGGGTACGAAGGCGCCGCTGACCGTGACGATCGGCGGCAAGGGAAGCTGGAAATCATGGTCGGGCAAGGCACTCGCCACGCTCGGCGGTGGTCGGTTCGCTGATCTGGGCGTCACGGCGCACGATGGCCGTATCGCGGTTCGCGGCTTCGCCCGGCCCGGCCTCTATCTGGAAGGCCCGGTCGCGCGGCTGACGGCGCCCCGGCTCGACGTGGCGATTGATACCACGCTTGCGCAGCGCAGGGCCGACACGCGGGTCAAGCTCAAATCCGATGCTCTGGCGGTGGACGCGGGCGGCATCCTTGATCTGGCGGGCAATCGCTTCGGCAATTTCGCGGTGGATGCACAATTGCTCGCGCCGGGCGCGATCGCCCCCAATGTGCGGGGAAGGAACGTGCTCGCGCGGGTTGTTCTCAACGGCCCGTTCGCCCGGCCCGAGGTGGATTACAAGATCAGCGCCACCGCGCTCGGCTTTGGCGAAACCATCGTCGAAAATCTCTACGCCGAAGGGCGCGCGCGCGTGAATGCGGATCGCATTCTGGTGCCAATACATGCGCGGGCGAGGCGGGTGATCGGGCTGAATGCGGCGATCGGCGGGTTGACCGGCAATGTGCGGATCGACGGCGATTTCGCGATCACCATGCCCTCGTTCATGTCGGACAATCTGCGCATCCGATCGGACAATGTTGATGCCACCGCGATCATCGCCGCGAACATCAAGACGGGGCGCTACACCGGCGCGCTCAAAGGCCGGATCAACAACTATCGCATCGAGAGCATCGGCATCGTCAACCTGACGACGGACGCGAAGCTCGTGCCGGCGGCGCGTGGCGGCTTCGGTATCACCGGCAAGGTGGTCGCGCAGACGCGCGAGATTTTCAATGCCGGCGCGCGCGGATTCCTGGGTGGAAACGCCGTCATGCGCGCCGATATCGGCTATTCGCCCGATGGCCTTGTCACCTTCGCCAATCTACGGCTCAACGCGCCGCAATTCCGCGTCACGCGGGGCGAGGGGCGTTACGCGCTTGGGAGCGGAAAGCTCGCGGCCTCCATTGATGCCAGTTCGGCGCAATATGGTCCGCTGTTCGCACGCGTGAGCGGCAGCGCGAGCGATCCGGTGCTGCTGTTGCGCGCGCCGAGGCCGGGTCTAGGCGTTGGGCTGGTGAATCTCGATGCGCGCATCGTAGGGAA
The DNA here is from genome assembly GCF_937871615.1 of uncultured Sphingomonas sp. GTDB lineage: Bacteria > Pseudomonadota > Alphaproteobacteria > Sphingomonadales > Sphingomonadaceae > Sphingomonas. Next base: position 148,903 of record NZ_CALMPA010000020.1, read on the forward strand.
GGGCGGCGCCTATGCCGTTACCGCGACGGGCGGGACGACTTATGGGCCGTTCAACGCCGATGTGGTGGCGCATGTCGGCAAGCAATTGGTGGTCGATGTCCGCAAGATGCTGTTCGCTGGTGTGGGCTTCGGCGGCCGCCTCGTGCAGACCGCAGCGGGGCCGTTCGCCGGGCAGCTCCGGTTTGCCGGCTCGGGGCTGTCGGGAACCGCGCTGCTTGGCGCGGAGGGCAAATATCAGCGTGCAGACCTCACCGTCCGCGCCGATGCGGCGAAAATCCCCGGCGCGGTGGATTTCACGATCGGGCGTGCGCTCATCGCCGCGAATATCGTTCTGTACGATCAGCCGAAGGTGGTGGCTGACGCGCAGGTGGCGGATATGCGCTATGGCCCCACGGTGATTGATGCCGCGCGGGTGAAGGTCGATTATGCCGGCGGCAAGGGCATTGCGCAGGCGCTGTTGACCGGATCGAGCGGCGTTCCGTTCCGCATCGCCGCCAACGCGCGGCTCGCGCCCGGCGATTATCTGGTTGCACTTGCCGGTCAGGCGAACGGGATCGGCTTCAAAACCGGGAACCCGGCGCATATCATCGCCGCGCACGGCGGCTACCGCCTCGAACCGACTCTGATCGTGTTCGACAAGGGGCGGGCGAGGATCGCGGGCAGCTATGGCGACAGATTGGTCGCGCAGGCGCGGCTCGACAGCCTCGATCTGTCGATCCTCAACGCCTTCGTTCCTGATGCTGGGATCGGCGGGCGGGCGACGGGCAGCCTGGATTTCACGCAGGCTGGTGCCGGGGCCTTCCCAGAGGCGGACGCGCGGATAACGATCAGCGGCTTCACCCGTTCAAGCCTGGCTGCGGTTTCGGAGCCGGTCGATATGGATTTTTCGGCGCGGCTGATGGGTGAGGGCGGCGAGGCGCGCGCGCTGGTGAAGCGCGACAGCGTCGCCGTCGGGCGGATGGTCGCCACCTTGCGGCCGATCCCGCCGGGCGAGGGGACGTGGCTGACGCGCCTGTCGCAGGCGCCGCTGGGTGGTGGCATTCGCTATAACGGGCCGGCCGGGGTGTTGTTCAGCTTCGTGGGCCTTGCAAACCAGCAGCTTTCCGGCCCGATCGCGATCGCTGCCGATTTCGGCGGGCGGCTTGCGGCGCCCCAACTCAACGGTCTGGTGCGGGCGGATAGCCTCACCTACGAGAATGGCGCCTATGGCACGCGGTTGACGCAGATGCGGCTGCGCGCGCGGTTCACCGCGGATCGGCTCGAACTGGATTCGTTGCATGCACAGGCGGGCGAGGGCACGGTTGAGGCAAAGGGCTTTGTTAGTCTGTCCGCCGAGCAGAACTATCCGATGAATGTCTCCGCGACGCTCGCCAATGCGAGTCTCGCGAAATCGGATGCGCTGGGCGCCGCCGCGAGTGGGACGATCACCCTCACCAACGGGCCGGGTGGCGGTCAGATCAAGGGCAATCTAACGATCCCCAACGCGCGCTACGAAATCATCCGCGAAGGCGCAGCGGAGGTGCCTGAATTGACCGGGGTGCGCCGCAAGCGCGACATTCGCATCGCGAAGCCGACAGACCGCCCGCCTGCCGCCGCGCCGGCAGGGCTGTTCAAACTCAACGTACGCATCCGTGCGGACAATCAGTTGTTCGTATCCGGGATGGGGCTGGAGAGCGAATGGCAGATGGACCTCCGCATCGGCGGCACGTCGAGAGCGCCTGTGGTGACCGGCGGGCTCGATTTGATCCGTGGCACATATTCTTTCGCGGGCACCCGCTTCGACGTTACGCGCGGGCGCATCCGTTTCAGCGGCGGCGCGCTGACCGATCCCGATATCGACATTCAGGCGACGACGACCAAGGATAGCACGACGTTCAATATCAATATCGCCGGCACCGGACAGAAACCGCAGATCGCCTTCACCTCCACGCCGCAATTGCCGCAGGACGAAGTGCTCAGTCGATTGCTGTTCGGCACCAATCCGGAAAATCTTTCGGCGACGGAGGCGATCCAGCTTGCCGCCGCGCTCAATTCGCTGCGCGGTTCGGGGGGCGGGATCAACCCGTTGGGTAAATTGCGCTCCGCAACCGGCTTTGATCGCCTGCGCGTACTCGGCGCGGATGAGGCAAGCGGGCGCGGCACGGCGTTGGCGGCGGGCAAGTATCTGACGAACAACATCTATGTTGAAATCGTCACTGATGCGCGTGGCTTCACGGCGACGCAGCTTACCATCGCGCTCACCAAATCGCTGAGCGTTCTGACGCAAGCGGGCTCGTTCGGCGGCTCGAACGCGACGTTGCGTTACTCCAGGGATTACTGACAAACCTGTAAACAGGTCTTCCACAATGCGCTGGAATCGAATATTCGGTATTGTGAGAGAGGATCCTGCATGACCGAGCATTTCGATGTGATCGTGGTGGGCGCCGGGTTATCCGGCATCGGCGCGGGGTATAACCTGCAAACGCGCTGTCCTGATCGCAGCTATGCGATTCTCGAAGGGCGGGACGCGATCGGCGGCACATGGGATCTGTTCCGCTATCCCGGCATCCGTTCCGATTCGGATATGCACACGCTTGGTTACAACTTCCGTCCGTGGACGCAGGCGAAGGCGATCGCGGACGGGCCTTCGATACGAGAGTATGTTTCGGATACGGCGCGTACCTATGGCATTGATCGCCATATCCGCTTCGGGCACCGGGTGGTCAGCGCCGCGTGGTCGACGGCGGATGCGTGCTGGACGGTCGGGTATAGGCTCGCAGATGGCACGACGCACGAACTGACCTGCAACTTCCTTTATATGTGCTCGGGTTATTACGATTACGCTGAGGGCCATGCCCCTGAATTTGCCGGTTCGGACGATTTCCGGGGGCGGATAGTTCATCCGCAATTCTGGCCGGAGGATCTGGATTACACCGGCAAGAAAGTGGTGGTGATCGGCAGCGGGGCTACCGCCGTGACGCTGGTGCCGGAGATGGCCCGGACGGCCGCGCACGTCACCATGCTGCAGCGCTCGCCCACCTATGTCGTGTCGCGCCCCGCGCAGGATCGGTTCGCCAACTCGCTGCGCCGCGCGCTGCCCGCCAAAATGGCTTACGGCATCACACGCTGGAAGAACGTGCTGATGCAGATGTTCTTCTATCGGATGACGCGTAAGCAACCGGAAAAGGCGAAGGCCCGGCTGATCCAGATGGTGCGCGAGCAGCTCGGCCCCGATTATGATGTGGCGACCCATTTCACGCCACGCTACAACCCATGGGATCAGCGGCTGTGCCTCGTCCCCGACGCGGATTTATTCGATTCGATCAAGGCCGGGAGTGCTTCGGTCGAAACCGGGACGATCGAGACCTTCACCGAGAATGGCATCAGACTGTCTTCGGGAAAGACGCTGGACGCGGATGTCATCGTCACTGCCACGGGTCTGAAGATGCAGTTGATGAGCGGCGTTTCCTTCACGGTGGACGGCGAACCGATCGACCCATCGAAGACGATCAATTACAAGGGCATGATGTATTCGGATGTGCCGAATCTCGCCTCGTGTTTCGGCTACACCAATGCCTCGTGGACGCTGAAGGCGGATTTGACCTCGATGTATGTCTGCCGCTTGCTGGAGAAAATGCGCAAGCGCGGGATGCGGCAATGCACCCCGCGGATCGGCGATGAGCCGATCGAGGCGGAACCGTTTTTGACGTTCAGCTCAGGCTATGTTCAGCGCGCATTGGAGCATTTGCCGAAGCAGGGCAATCGCAAGCCATGGAAAGTCAATCAGAATTATGCCCTTGATGTGATGGCGCTGCGGTTCGGATCGCTGGACGACAGCATGGAGTTTTCCAATCCCGCAGAGGCCAGGCCGAAGGCGACCGCAGCCTGAACGATCGCGCCTGATTTTTCGAAATCTTGGCGCCGCCGCGGAGTTGCAGCGGTTCTATACCAGCGCGCTCTTCACGGGGCGACGGCAAATGATATTTGATCGCGCTATCGAGCGCCTGCATTCAGAGCGTATCTGACGGCGGGAGCGTGGCGATGCGCGCGAGCGGAATCGGGCCTGCGCTCGTGTTCGGCGATCCAGCGCGCGGAAGGCGCTCTTTTCGATTTTGCCTGCGTGCGAAGCTGTGGCGCCTCGCATCCAAATCAGCCGGGAAAGCGTCTGGGCGCCAATCGCATTGGCGGGGTTCTTGCCGTTAACCATTGCGCTCGCGAATCGAACGGAGCGTTAAGGCTTAACCACAATGCGACGCCAGAAATCCGGCTTTCGAAAGGGTCGTGAAACGTAAGGCTTCGGCCCGAACCATTGAATTTATCGGCGAATAAAGCGACGATAATTCAATGGTTTCGAGCCGAATCCCCCTGTTACCAGGGCTTGATGTCAGTGCCGTAGATAAGTGCGAGAATAAACGCGAGCATGGCTTTCTCCATTTATGGGCAACCGCAAAGGGTTGCGCTTGATGCTTAATGGATCGTCAACCATTCGGCAATGGGGTGAAATGCGCGCGCACCGCCTGCTTCGTTGATTAACAATATCTTCAGCCATTCCGGATACCGCGGGGGGTGATGGTACAGCGCCGCTCAGACATGCTTCGCGAGAAGGTTCAGTCGCCCGACATTGAACAGGCGGCCTCGGCAAACGCAGGCACAAGCGGCTGGCGTGTGATGGTCCTGGCCGAGATTACCAACTTCGTGCCGTTGCGGCGGCTGCTGGGGCGTGAGGGGGCGGCGTCGCTGGTTAACGAAACCGCGCGCCGCCTGGCTGCGACCGTACCGGGCGGCAGGGTCACGGTTGTCGCGCAGGAACGGATCGAGTTGGAGACAGCGGTTGGCTCGCGGGGCGAATATGAGGCGCTCCTGCCTCGTATGCGCAGCGCCAGCGCGACCGGGATAGAAGTCGGCGATTACTCCTATACCGTCTCGTTGCTGCTCGGTGGCGCTCTCTTGCGGGCAGAAGAATATGACGGCGTGACCCTGGTTGAGCGGGCAGAAGCCGCGCTCGATCACGTTCGCGCTGCGGCGGGCGATGGCGCGAACCCCGAGCCTGGCCCGGTTTACAGCCAACTCGCGGACGATCTGGAAGAGGCGATCGGGCGTGACGAGTTCACGATGCTCTATCAGCCGAAATTCCACGTCCGGCGGCAGAAGGTTACCTGCGCTGAGGCGTTGATCCGGTGGCGACACCCCGAACGCGGGCTGATTCCGCCGATGGAATTCATCCCGGTCGCGGAGCAGGCGCATCTTATTGACCGCCTCACCTTGTGGACGATCCGGCGAGTGATCGAGGATCAGCGGCAGATGCGTGCCGCCGGGCACGATCTTCGCCTGTTCGTCAATATCTCGGGTCAATTGCTCGCCGATCCGGGGTTCGTGCGGGAAGCCTGCGCGCTTGTGGCATCCAGCGGGGCGACGCTCGGATTCGAGGTAACGGAAACCTCCGTGATCCGTGATCCGATCAGCGCGATCGCCAATTTGCAGGTGTTCGCGGATATCGGCATCAAGATCGCGATAGACGATTACGGCGCGGGGTTGTCGAGCCTTGCTTATCTGAAGCAATTGCCGGCAAGCGAACTGAAGATCGACAAATTGTTCGTCACCCAGCTCACCAGCTCAAATCGTGATCCGCTCATCGTCCGTTCGACGATAGACCTCGCGCACGCGCTCGAAATGGAAGTCGTTGCGGAAGGGGTCGAAAGCCATGCGGCATTGGCGCTGCTTACGGTGATGGGTTGCGATATGGTGCAGGGGTTCCTCGTCAGCAGGCCGGTTTCCCCCGAAGCACTGGTGATTTTTCTTGAGGACGACACCTGGCGGCAGGCGGGTGGCCCGGAGGGCGGGGGGGCTTTCAACCGCCTGGCTGCCGCCTGGAAACGCGGGTGAGGATATCGCGATTTGCCGCGGCGCTGGCGTTGCTTGCCGCAGCAGCAGCAAACGGCGCCGGGCCATCCGATCGGTCGGATCATTTCGATGAGATGACGGCCAGGGTGAAAGCCCAAATGCTCTCGGAGCCCGCGAGTGCGATCGGGGCCGGGCAAGAGGCGCTGGCCTATGCCCGTGGGCAACATTCAGCCCATAAGATCGCAACGGCGCTATGGCTTCTTGGAGAGGGCTATAGCCGGATCAACGAGCCTGTCCGCGCGAAGGCGCTACTCGCGCAGGCATTGTCGATCGTGCAGAAAGTTGAGCGGAACTCGGTGTTACATGCCGATATTCTTTTGTCTCAAGGCGGGGTTCTGACAGCAACAGGAGATGTCGGCGCCGCGCTGGTCGATTTGCAAAAATCGTACGAATTATTCTCCGAAAACAAGGAGACGCGCAGCCAGGCGAAGGCGCTGATCCTGATCGCGCTGCTGTATTATGGTGGAAATGACAATAATTCGGCGTTGCGCTATTTCGCTCAGGCGCGGGAGACATATTCCAAAGATCAAGGGCTGGCGCTGGCGATCTACAACGGAATGGGCAATGCACTGAAAGAAACTCAACGCTTTGCCGCCGCGGAGCAGCAATATGCGCAGGCGCTTCGTCTCGCGCGCGGCATGTCCAGCGACCTTCTTGTCGCGCAGGTGCTCAGCAATATCGCCCGTGTTCGATTGATGCAGAAGGATTTGCCGCGCGCGGATCAGGCGATCGCGGAGGGGCGAAAGCTGACGCAGCGAAAGGCGGCGGCGCCATATCGGCCATTGTTTCAGGTGCTGGGGGCGCAATCGGCTTTTCTACATCATCGGCTGGAAGCGGCGCACGCGCTGATCGACGCGCGTTTCGATGGCGTGGATCTGGAGCGGACCGAACTCAGCGATCGGGACGGTCATGAGATCGCCTATCGGATTTACAGTGCGCTGGGATATGATCGTCTAGCGCTGGACCATCTCGCCGCGCTCAAGCGGTTGGATGACCGCGCGACCGAACTCGCGCGTTCAAACAGCGCCGCGCTGGCGGCGGCACGGTTCGATTTCGCCAACCAGGAATTGCGGATCGCCACGCTGAAGGCGAACGACCTCCAGAAAACCGTGGCGTTCGAGCGCGACAAGGCGCGCACCCAGCGTTTCATATTCATCGGCGCGGGCGCGGCCACCGCACTGATTATCGCGATACTGGCGTTCGGCATCGTCACGCTCCGGCGCAGCCGCAATCGCCTGGCGGTGACCAATATCGCGCTTGGTAAGGCGCTCGCGGCGAAGACTGAATTCCTGGCGACCACGAGCCACGAAATTCGCACGCCATTGAACGGCATTCTGGGCATGACGCAGGTTATGTTGGCGGATGACCGTCTCGACAGCGCGACGCGCGGGCGGCTCTCCGTGGTGCATGGGGCGGGCGTTAACATGCGCGCGCTGGTCGATGATATTCTCGATGTGGCCAAGATGGAAACCGGGCGCATGACGATCGAGGAGGCGCCGTTCGATCTGCGCACGACCATTCGCGACGCCTCCGGAATGTGGGCAGAGCAGGCGCGCGAGAAGGGGTTGTCGTTCGACATCTCGCTTGAGGAAGGGCCGGAATGGATTGTCGGCGACACCACCAGGCTGCGCCAGATCGTGTTCAACCTGCTGTCGAACGCGGTGAAGTTCACCCATACGGGCGGGATCACCATCGCCACGCGCGTTGTCGGTGATCGCTGGGTGTTGTCGGTCGCCGATTCCGGGATCGGCGTCGCCGCCGGCAAACACGAGGAGATTTTTGAAGCCTTCCGTCAGGCTGACGCGGGAACGACGCGGCAATATGGCGGAACAGGGCTGGGCCTCGCCATTTGCCGTAATCTGTCGCGGGCGATGGGGGGCGATGTCACGGTTCGCAGCGAACTCGGCGGCGGCGCCACCTTCGTCGTCAATCTCCCGCTTTGCGTGGCGGAGCCACCGGCGGCGGCGGTGGCGAATACCGCCAGTGGAATCCTGGTGATCGACCGCAGCCCGATCACCCGCGCGATGTTCAAAACGCTGTTCGAGCCGCGTGCTGGCCAGGTCGCCTTTGCCGGATCGGTCGCGGAGGCGCTGGATTTGCTTGCCGCCGGCGCGCCGGGCACGTTGTTGCTCGATGATGCGACGCTGCGCCTGATGCCCGACGCGCACGCCGCGATCGCTGATATCCGCGCGGCGGCCCCTGATGCGAGGTTTGCCATCCTTGGCCCGGCCTCCCTGCTGGAGGATCGGGCAGCGCTGGAACTGGCGGGGGTCGACCGCGTTATATCCAAACCAATCGCCAAAGATGCTTTGTTAACCGAACTATTCGATGAACCGAGCGCGAGGCTGCTTGTGTCGGCAGCGGCATAACGCGATAATGCTACGGAAATGAAACGACCGCCGCGCGATCCGGGCTCACGGCCATGAATGTCCTTTTTATTGAAGATGACCGGATGAACCGCAGGGTTGTCAACGACATGCTCGAGGTTGCGGGCGCGTCGATGGTTGGCGCGGAAAGCGCCGAGGAGGGCCTGGAGGTTCTCGACCATTCCGATTTCGACATTCTGCTGGTAGATTTGCGGATGCCGGGAATGGATGGCATCTCAGCGATCAAGGCGATCAGGGCGCGCGGCGATGCGAAGGCACGCTTGCCCGTGATCGTCGTCACTGCAGATACGGCCCCGGATTTGCGCGAGCGCTGTCTCGCGGCCGGTGCAGACGACGTGATCTTCAAGCCGGTTGCGATGGACATTTTGTTCGAGGCGATGGGGCGTGTGCTCGCGGCGGGCGACGACGGGATGATAGGGTAAAATCGAATCCGGCGCCTTGCTTTTCCTCTCGGGCAGGCGTGCGAGTGAAACGCAGCATCCGGTTGCGCGCGATCCTGCGGCTTCCTAAATTCAGTTGGTTGACCGGCGCGAGAGGATGAAGATGAAAACCGCCATCGCGATAATTCTGGCGGGCTTTCTCGCCGCCTGTTCCCACGAGCCGGACAATATCGTCGCCAACGAGGCGGTTGCTGCCGCGAATTTACAGGACACCGCGGCGCTCGTCGCCAAGCTGCCGGCGGGGCAGCAGCGCGGCGTATTCATGCGCGCGATCCGCGACGCAGGCCTGCCGTGTCAGGACGTGACCGATTTCACGCGCTTTCCCGACGAGCATGGAAGAAGCATCTGGCGCGCCGAATGCAGCAATGGAAGCCAGCATCTGATAGCGATCGGCAAGGGCGGCATGGCCTCCGTGACGAGCCGCCCGAGCAGTTGATCCTTACCTTGCCAGCATAACCCGCAAACGGTAGATCGCCGGGCGTTCGTCGACTACAGGCGGCAACGCTGGTGTGCGACCCGGCGCTCGTTTTACCTCACGAACCACCGGCATCCGCACCAATCATGTCCGCGCCATCTTCTTTCGCGCCGCTTACCGGCTCCGCTCCCGCTACTGCGGGAGAGGAGTTTCGCGCGCTGTCGAAGCTCGCCGGGCCGTTGGTGGGCGCCAATCTGTTGCAGATGGCGGTGGCCGCGGTCGACGTGATCTTCGTCGCGCGGCTCGGCACGATCGAACTGGCCGCCGCGACTCTCGGCGTGTTCCTGTTCAACATGCTCATGTATGCCATGATCGGGCTGACCAGCGCCGCCGCACCGCTGATCGCAGCAGAGCTTGGGCGGCGCAAACATGCGGTGCGCGATGTGCGGCGCAGCTTCCGCATGGCGTTATGGGTGGGGGCGGCGGGCTGCGCGGTCGTCATCCTGATCCTCGCCCATGGCGAAACGCTGCTACTGTTCGCCGATCAGGATCCGGATGTGGCGCGGCGTGCGGGCCATTTCCTCGACATCCTCCTGATCGCGATCATCCCCGGTGTAGCGGCAGGCGTGATGCGAACCACCGCTGCCGCGCTTGGGCGGCCCGGCTGGGCGTTCGCGGTTACGGGCATGGCGCTTCTGCTCAGCATTGCCGCCAATTGGTGTCTCGTGTTCGGCAACGCGGGCTTCCCGCGACTGGGGCTGGAGGGATCGGCGCTGGCGAGCGTCATCAGCCTGTCGGCGATGGCGATCGCTTACTGGCTGATCCTCCATTTCGATCCGAAGCTCAGGCGTTACCGGCTGTTCGGGCGGTGGTGGCGCACCGAATGGCCCCGCTTTCGCGAGATCGTCCGGCTGGGCCTGCCGATCGCGCTGACCTGGATGTTCGAAGGCGCGCTGTTCGGCGGCGCTTCGCTGCTGATGGGGCTGCTCGGGGTGGATCAGGTGGCGGCACATGCCGTTGCGCTCAACATCGCCGCCATCGCCTTTCAGGTTCCGTTTGGCGTTTCTCAGGCGGCGACGATCCGGGTGGGCATGGCGTTCGGCGCTGGCGACGCGCGCTGGATCGCGCTGGCGGGCAAGGTGGCGCTGATGCTTGGCATTGGTTTCATGGCCGTCAGCGCGATCGCGATGTGGAGCGCGCCCCGGCTGTTCGTCAGCGCATATCTTGATGTTGGCGATCCCGCCCATGCGACGGTCGTGAACCTCGCGGTGAGCTATCTGGCGGTGGCGGCGGTATTCCAGCTTGTCGATGGCGCGCAGGCGGTGGCCGCCGGCATCCTGCGCGGGCTTCAGGATACGCGCGTGCCGATGCTCGTGGCGCTGTTCGGCTATTGGGTGGTGGGCTTTGGCACTGCGATCGCGCTGGGTTTCTGGACGCCGCTTGCCGGGGTGGGAATCTGGATCGGGCTCGCGGCCGGGTTGCTCGCCGTGTCGATCCTGTTGACGTGGCGATGGATCGCGCGTGAGCGATTGGGCCTGACCGGAGCACGCGCCGCCGCGCGTTAGGCTTCCAAAAATTTGGCGGTGTCGCCATTGACGCTGTGGAGCGCCGACCACATATGCGGGGCGCTGGCACTCGACCCGTTCGAGTGCCAACAATTTGTCACATTACCTTTAGAGAGGGTATCGCAATGAGCTTTCGTCCGTTGCACGACCGCGTTCTCGTTCGCCGCATCGAGGCGGAGGGGAAGACGGCCGGCGGGATCATCATCCCCGACACCGCCAAGGAAAAGCCGCAAGAAGGCGAAGTAGTCTCCGTCGGCACCGGCGCCAAGGCCGAGGATGGCAAGGTCACCCCGCTTGACGTCAAGACCGGCGACCGCATCCTGTTCGGCAAATGGTCGGGCACCGAGGTCAAGGTCGATGGCGAAGACCTGCTCATCATGAAGGAAAGCGACATTCTCGGCATCATCGGCTGAGCCTGTTTTCCTCCACCTTCCACATCTGATCTTTTGAAAGGGTAGCCAACATGGCAGCCAAGGACGTGAAATTCGGCCGCGACGCGCGCGAGCGCATCCTGCGCGGCGTCGATATCCTCGCCGACGCGGTGAAGGTCACGCTGGGGCCGAAGGGCCGCAATGTCGTGATCGACAAGTCGTTCGGTGCACCGCGCATCACCAAGGACGGCGTTTCCGTCGCCAAGGAAATCGAACTCAAGGACAAGTTCGAGAACATGGGCGCGCAGATGGTCCGTGAGGTCGCCTCGAAGACCAACGACGTTGCAGGCGACGGCACCACCACCGCCACCGTGCTCGCCCAGGCGATCGTGCGTGAAGGCATGAAGTCGGTTGCCGCCGGCATGAACCCGATGGACCTGAAGCGCGGCATCGACCTCGCGGTCCACAAGGTTGTCGACGATATCAAGTCGCGCTCGAAGGCCGTTGCCGGATCGAACGAGATCGCGCAGGTCGGCATCATTTCGGCCAACGGCGACAAGGAAGTCGGCGAGAAGATCGCGGAAGCGATGGAGAAGGTCGGCAAGGAAGGCGTCATCACCGTCGAAGAGGCCAAGGGTCTCGAATTCGAACTGGATGTCGTTGAAGGTATGCAGTTCGACCGCGGCTATCTTTCGCCGTATTTCATCACCAACCCGGAGAAGATGCAGGTCGAGCTTGCCGACCCGTATATCCTGATCCACGAAAAGAAGCTGTCGAACCTGCAGTCAATGCTGCCGGTGCTCGAAGCGGTGGTGCAGACGGGGCGTCCGCTGCTCATTATCGCCGAGGACATCGAGGGCGAAGCGCTGGCTACGCTCGTCGTCAACAAGCTGCGCGGCGGCCTGAAGGTCGCCGCCGTCAAGGCGCCGGGCTTCGGCGATCGTCGCAAGGCGATGCTGGAAGACATCGCGATCCTCACCAAGGGTGAAGTCGTCAGCGAGGATCTGGGCATCAAGCTCGAATCAGTCACGCTCTCGATGCTCGGCACCGCCAAGCGCGTCACGATCGACAAGGATAACACCACCATCGTCGATGGCGCTGGTGAAGAGGCCGCGATCAAGGGCCGCGTCGAGGCGATCCGCCAGCAGATCGAAGTGACGACCAGCGACTATGACCGCGAGAAGCTCCAGGAGCGTCTGGCGAAGCTGGCCGGCGGCGTTGCCGTCATCAAGGTCGGCGGTGCGACCGAGGTTGAGGTGAAGGAGCGCAAGGATCGCGTTGACGATGCGCTGCACGCGACCCGCGCGGCCGTGGAGGAGGGCATCGTCCCTGGTGGCGGCACGGCGCTGCTGTACGCGACCAAGGTGCTCGACGGCCTCAAGGGCGAGAACGACGATCAGACCCGCGGCATCGACATCGTTCGCAAGTCGCTGACCTCGCTGGTGCGCCAGATCGCCGCCAACGCCGGTCAGGACGGCGCGGTGGTGTCGGGCAAGCTGCTCGATCAGAACGACACCTCGTTCGGCTTCAACGCGGCGACCGACACCTATGAGAACCTGGTTGCGGCCGGCGTGATCGACCCGACCAAGGTGGTTCGCACCGCGCTGCAGAACGCGGCATCGGTTGCCGGTCTCCTCATCACGACCGAGGCTACCGTTTCCGAAGTGCCGGAAGACAAGCCCGCGATGCCGGCGATGCCGGGCGGCGGTATGGGCGGGATGGACTTCTGATCCGGATGCGGCCCCGGCCAACGTGGCTGGCCGGGGACTCGCATCGGATCGGACAGCCGGTCGGCGTCGCCGATCCGGTCTGACGTCTAAGCGGCGGCTTTGCCATCGCCCGTTCAAAACCGAAAAGATCAGGCCGGGGGCTTCGCGCTCCCGGCCTTTTCTTTTCGCCCACATGCCCGCGCCGGCTTGGCGCACGCCGCCCATGCCCCTATCTGCCGCCGTCATGGCAGCCCCGATCCTAGCATATGAAGACCTTGGCCTCGTTCAGGGGGCCGGCTGGCTGTTCCGCCACCTCGATCTCTATATTCAGCCGCGCGACCGGCTGGCGCTGATCGGGCGCAACGGCGCGGGCAAGACGACGCTGCTCAAGCTGATCGCCGGGCGCATCGACGCCGACGAGGGGCGCCGCGTGATTGTTCCCGGAACCAAGGTGATCCTGCTGGAGCAGGAGCCGGACCTCACGGGCTTCACGAGCCTTGCCGATTACGTGCTCTCGGCACCTGATGCGCCGGCGCATTTCGAGGCGGAGGCGATCGCCGGGCAGTTGGGCATCGACCTGACGCGCGAGGCTGCGACGGCCAGCGGCGGCGAGCGGCGGCGTGCCGCGATCGTCCGCGCGCTGGCGCAGTCGCCCGACGTGCTGCTGCTCGATGAGCCGACCAACCACCTCGATATCGCCGCGATCGAATGGCTGGAGGATTGGCTCCAGCGGTTCAACGGCGCGTTTGTCGCGATCAGCCACGATCGCACCTTCCTGACGCGGCTGACGAAACAAACGCTGTGGCTGGATCGCGGCGCGCTGCGCCGGGCCGAGATCGGTTTCGGCGGGTTCGAGGCGTGGACCGACCAGATCGCGGCGGAGGAACAGCGCGCGGCGGAGAAGCTCGACGCCCGGCTGAAGCTGGAGGAGCACTGGCTCCAGCGCGGGGTGACCGGGCGACGGCGGCGCAACCAGGGCCGCCTCACCAAATTGAAGGAGATGCGCGCGGAGCGGGCTGCGATGATGGGGCCGCAGGGCACCGCCGCGCTGGCGATCGGCAATGACGACGCACGATCGAAAGTGGTGATCGACGCGAAGCACGTCAGCAAATCCTTCGACGAGCGCACGATCATCCGCGATTTCACGTTCCGCGTGACGCGTGGTGACCGGATCGGCCTTATCGGCCGTAACGGCGCCGGCAAATCGACTCTGCTCAAGCTGCTCACAGGCGAACTGGAACCCGATAGCGGCAGCGTGAAGCTCGCCAAGACGCTTGAGGCGATCGTGATCGACCAGCAACGCAGCCTGATGGCGCCCGATAAACGCGTTCGCGACGTACTGGCCGATGGCGGTGACTGGATCGAGGTGCTGGGCGTGAAGAAGCACGTCCACGGCTATCTGAAGGAATTCCTGTTCGATCCGTCGATCGCGGAGGCGAAGGTGGGATCGCTGTCAGGCGGGGAGCGCTCGCGCGTGCTGCTGGCGCGTGAATTCGCGCGCCCGTCGAACCTGCTGGTGCTCGACGAGCCGACCAATGACCTCGATCTCGAAACGCTCGATCTGTTGCAGGAGGTGATCGCCGATTACGACGGGACCGTGCTGATCGTCAGCCACGATCGCGACTTCCTCGATCGCACGGTTACGGTGACGCTGGGCCTCGATGGCAGCGGCCATGTCGATATCGTCGCCGGCGGATATGAGGAATGGGAGCGCCAGCGCCGCCCTGAGGCGAAGAAGGGCGCCATCAGGGCCGCGAAGCCGTCGTCGGCCCCGCCACCACCACCGCGCCCGGCGCGCGCCAAATTGAGTTACAAGGATCAGCGCGATTACGATCAGCTTCCGGCCCGGATCGAGGCGCTCGACGCGCAGATCGCGCGCGACGAGGCGGCGCTCGCCGATCCGGGGCTGTATGCGCGCGACGCGGGGGCGTTCGATCGACTGACCAAGGCGATCGGCGTTGCGCGCGACGAGAAGGAGACTGCCGAACTGCGCTGGCTGGAACTCGCGGAACAGGTGGAGGCGCTGGGTTAAAGCGCCTTGCCGGTACGTCCGGCGAGTTCGGTGACATATTGCCACGCCACGCGACCCGATCGGCTACCGCGCCGCGTCGCCCATTGCACGGCCTCCGCCGCGTCAAACGGAAGGCCGTAGCGATCGGCATAAGCGCGCACGATCGCGAGATAATGATCCTGATCGACGACATGGAAGCCGATGCTTAGCCCGAAGCGATCGGCGAGTGCGAGATGGTCATCGACCGAATCGCGCGGGTTGATGGCGTTTTCCTGCTCATGGATATCGCGCGGGATCAGGTGACGGCGATTGGAGGTGACCACGAGCCGCGCGTTGGCGGGCCGGGCTTCCGCGCCGCCCTCCAGCAAGGATCGCAGCGCACGGGATTCGGCCGCCGCGTCAATGCCCAGATCATCGAGGAACAGGACGAAGGCGCGCGGCAGGTCGGCGATCGTGCCGAATAACTCCGGCAGGGTGTCGAGCCGATCGGCACCGACCTCGACCAGCGCCAGCGCGCCGCCCTCCGCCTGGATCGCGGCGACGCTCGCCTTGACCAGCGCGGATTTGCCGGTGCCGCGTGCACCCCACAGCAACACGTCCTGCGCGGCATGGCCGGCGGCGAGGCGCACGAGATTGTCATGCAGCAGCGCTTTTTGCGCGTCGACGCCCCGCAGCAGGTCGATCGGGACGGGCGAAAATGCCCGCGTCGCGACGAGCCGGTGTTCGCGCCAGACATAGGCCGGGTGCGCGAGCGGATCGGCGGCGGTTGGAAGGGGCGGGGCGAGCCGCTCAAGCGCGGCGGCGATGCGGGCGAGGGTCGCTTCCATGCGATCGGCTACCGCAGCATTGGTGGGGATGCAAAGGGTCAATCGGCACCGAGTGATCGCTCCAGCGCCAAAGCCTGATCGCGATCGGGGAATGCGGGATCGCGCAACGCCTGCGCGATCTCTGCTCGTGCCTCCGAACCGAGGCCCGCTTGCGCGAGCGCCTGTGCCAGATGCCAGCGAATATCCGTGCGGGCTGGTGCGAGCGATATGGCTTTTCGCAGGAGCGGGAGCGCGCGGTCCGGGTCTCCGCCGCGGTGGATCGCCCAGCCATAGGCATCCGCCGCCGTGGCGCTCATCGGCGCGATCGCATAGGCGCGGCGCCCGTAGCGAAGCGCCGCCATCGAGTCACCCGCATCGGCATAAGCGCAAGCGAGTTGAGCGAGCAGCACCGCGTCGCGCGCGCCGATCGTCCGCGTCAGCCCCTGAAGCGTGGCGATCGCCGCATTCCATTGCCGCGCGGAGAGCTGAAGGTTCGCGAGCATCCGCCGCGAGGCGATGTCTTCGGGGTTCTGCTCCCTGAACAATGCGACGGCGCGGGCGCCATCGGTGATCGCGCCGGATTGCGCGGCAGCTTCGACGAGACGGAGGAAGACCGGGGAATCAAAGCGCAGATTTGCCGCCTCGGCATAGGCGCGGAACGCCGGTGCGTGGTGGCCCGAAATCGCGAGCGCATCGCCAAGCAGCAATTGCGCCGCCGGCGCGCCGGGGGAAAGGCTCGCAAGCGACTGGGCACGGCTGAGCGCTCCCGCTCGATCGCCGTCTTCCAGCATGGCGCGGACGAGTTGGACGATTGCGGCGGGGTCACCAGGTGCGTCGCTGACCTGATTGGCGAGCACCGGAACGCTCGCGTCGCTGGCGAACGGCGCGGGGTGAGCGAATCCGGGGTGCGCCGCTCGATCGAGGAAGCGCGCCGACCAGTCGCGCTCCCCCGTCGCTTCGAATGCCCGGCCAACCAGAGTGAGCGTGTAACTGTCCGCATCGTTGCGTAACGCGACGGGGCGGAGCACGTTGAGTGCGCCACGCAAGTCGCCCGAACGCACCAGCGCCGCCCCGAGTAGGCGGCGGGCGACGATATTCATCGGCTGCCGCCCAACCAGTTCGCGCCAGCGCGCAACGGCCTGCTCATAATCGCCGGCGGCATAGGCCAGCGCGCCGCCGAGCAGGACGACGCCGGGCACACCGTCGATCGCCCCGTCGGTCTTCGCGAGCATCGCGCGGGCAAGCTCGATCCGCCCGGCGCGCGCCGCGAGCACGGCCTGGAGATATAGCGCCTGCGGGCTGCCCGGACGGGCGACAAGCGCGCGCCGGGTGGCTTCAAGCATTTCGCCGTACCGCCCGAGATCACCCAGCGTGGCCGCATATTCGATTAACGCGGGGTGATAATAGGCATCCCGCGCGAGCGCCGCGCGGAACCACGGGAGCGCCGCGACAAGGCCGTAGCGCCCGCGCACGATCTCCCCCTTGAGCGTAAGCGCGGCGGGGTCGCTGCGGCTGATCGCAATTGCGGTTTGGGCGGCAGTATCCGCGCCCGCAACATCACCCGCATCGAGGCGGATGCGGCCAAGGCTGGTCCATGCCGCCGCATCGTCCGGATGAGTTGCGAGCAGCCGATCGAGCATTTGCGTGGCCGCCACCGGATCGCCGGTTGCGGCCAGCGCCCGCGCGTGAACGCGCTGCCCTTCCGCGCGCTCGTGGTTGCTGGCGGTCGCGCGCAGGGCGCGCTCCGCATCGCCCTGCCGGAGCCATGCGTCGGCGAGCAACGGGCGGACGGCTTCGCGCCCGACGCCAGCGCGCACGGCCCGGTTGAGCGCGCCTTCCGCGCGGCCTCCTTCGCCGAGCGCCAGGTCTGCGCGGGCGAGCAGCAGCAGGGCATCGGGCAGACGCGGCGATACGGAGAGCGCGGTTTCAGCGTGACGGCGGGCGGCGCTGTAATTGCCGTTGGTTAGCGCATTTGTCGCGGCTTTCAATTCGACTTGCGGATCGGGCGCGTCTGCCGCGCGCGCGATGGCGACGATGCCGGACACGATCGTTATGCTGCCGAGCGCGATCAGGCCGAGGCGGAGAAAGCGCGAGCGTGCCGCCCGGCGCAGTTCGCGCCGCGCCGGTTTCCGTTTCATGCGCAGCAGCGGGTAGGTCGCCGGGCCTTCAATCATTCAGATTGTAGCCCTTCAGGAGATCGTAGAGCGTCGGGCGGCTGATCCCGAGCAGGCGCGCGGTGTTCGAGATATTGCCGTCGGCGCGGGCCAGCGCGCGACGAATCGCGGTGCGGTCCGCCGCCTCTCGCGCCGTGCGCAGGTTGATCGGCGCGTCATCCGGCTCGGCGAGATCGAGGTCGCTTGCGGTCACCAGCTTGCCGTCCGCCATGATTACCGCGCGTTTTGCGCGGTTTTCGAGTTCCCGGACATTGCCGGGCCAGCCCCAAGCATCAATCGCGGCGCGCGCGTCGGCGGAGAGGCCGGTTACCGCCGGGTTCATCGCCTTGGCGTATTTCGTCACGAAATGGCGCGCGAGCAACGCCGCATCGCCGACGCGCTCGGCGAGGGAGGGGATGCGGATGACGATTTCGGCGAGGCGATAATAGAGATCGTCGCGGAAACCGCCGTCCGCCACCATCGCGTCGATATCGCGGTGCGTGGCGCAGACGATGCGCGTATCGACCGCGATCGCGCGGCGCCCGCCGAGCCGCTCGATCGTGCGTTCCTGAAGGAAGCGCAGCAGCTTGACCTGAAGCGGGAGCGGCACGTCGCCGATCTCATCGAGGAACAGCGTACCGCCATGGGCCTGCTCGATCTTGCCATGGGTGGTTTTCACCGCGCCGGTGAAGGCGCCCTTCTCGTGCCCGAACAGCTCGCTTTCCAGCAGCGTTTCGGGGATCGCGGCGCAGTTGATCGCGACGAACGCGCCGTCGCGGCGCGGCGAGGCATCGTGCAGGCCGCGCGCGAGCAATTCCTTGCCGGTGCCGCTCGCGCCGAGCAGCATCACCGATACGTCCGCCGGCGCGACCCGCTCGATCGTGCGGGTGACCTTCAGCATCTCCGGCGCGGCGGTGATGAGCCCCGCCATTGCCGCGCCCTTGACGCTTGCCGCCAATCGGCGATTTTCCGCTTCCAATTCATGGACATGGAAGGCGCGGGCGACGATCAGGCCGAGCGAATCTATGTCGATGGGCTTTTGATAGAAATCCCATGCCCCGTCGGCGATGGCGCGCAAGGCACTTTCGCGCGCGCCATGACCCGATGCGACGATCACCTTCGTATCAGGTTTGAGCGCGAGAATCTCCATCAACGTGGCGAAGCCCTCGGCGGTGCCATCGGGATCCGGCGGCAGCCCGAGATCGAGCGTCACCACCGCCGGTTCGTGCAGCCGGAACGCCTCCATCGCCGCCGGACGATCCCCCGCGACGATCACTTCATACCCCTCATAGGCCCAGCGCAACTGGCGCTGGAGACCAAGATCATCCTCCACAATCAACAACTTGGGACGATCACTCATGCCGCCTGCTCCAGTTCGTCCGCCGCGCGCAACGTGACGCGGAAACGCGTGCCTTCCCCCAGCCGGCTATCCACCGACACCGCGCCGCCCATCGCCTCGGCAAGCTGGCGCGCCTCGAACGCGCCCAGCCCGAACCCGCCTTCCTTGCTGGAGACGAAAGGCTTGAAAAGCTGATCGCGCATGAACGCGGGGGCCATGCCGCAGCCGGCGTCGATCACCTCCACGGCGACCTGCCGCGATTCAGGCAAAGCGACGATGTTCAGGGTTACCGGCACGTTCACGGCGCTTGCCTCGATCGCATTCTGGACGAGGTGGCCGAGCAACGTCTCCAGCCCGGCGGCATCCGCCACCGCCACGGCATTCGCCGTGCCACTCACGGCAACCGGATGCTGCGCCCGCCGCGCCGCCGCGATCCGCTCCGCCAGCGGATGCAGCGGCACCGCGCGCAACACCTCGCCGCGCCCGCCATGATGCTGCGACAGCCGCGCGAGCAGCTTGTTCATCCGCTGCGACGAATCACGCAGCGTTTCCACCATATCGGCGCGGAACGCGGGATTATCCGCATGGCGCTCCGCATTGCGGGCGAGGAGCGTGAGCTGGCTCACCAGATTTTTCAGATCGTGCATGATGAAGGCGAAGCGGCGGTTGAATTCATCGAAACGCCGCCCGTCGGCCAGCGCATCATGCGCGCGATCCTCCGCCAGATAGCTTGCGACCTGCCGCCCGGCGACGCCGAGCAGATCGAAATCCTCCCAATCGAGCGCGCGATCGAGCGGCGGGCGGGCCAGCACCAGCGCGCCGGTGAGCCGATCGAAGTGGACGAGCGGCACGATGGCCCAGGCATCGGCGCATTCGAGCAGCCACGCGGGCGTTGCGCCTGCGTCCGCCGGGCTCGCGCTGCCCGCGCGCACCGCATCCAGCTCGATGATGCGATGCGTCGCGGCGAGGTGCACGTGGAGCGCGGCATTGGTATCGACCGGCTCGGCTTCCTCGCCCGCCCAGTTCCACCCGGCGCCGCGCTCCAGCGTGCCATCGCGCGCGGCGAGCAACAGGCCGGCGGGCGAATCCGTTACGTCGGCCACCGCCTTCACCACGCGCACCGAAAGCGGTGCGGCGCTTTCCCCCGGCGAGCCGAGCGTTTCGTTGAAACGCAGCCATTCCGCGCGATAATCATAGCGATGCCGGAACAGATGCTTGGCGACCAGCACCTTGGCCGTCGCGCGCAGCCATGGCGTGGAGACGATGGTGAGCAGCGCGGCGGCGGTGCCGAAGACGAATACCGTCTGCACCATCCGCGCGCGATCCCCGCCAACCTCGGCAAGCAGGCTGGCGGCCAGCCCGGTGATCGCGAAATAGGCGCCGATCAGCAATGCCGACAAGAGGCCGAAGGTGAGACGGCGCGACACCTGAAGCGACCATTCGCCATCGCGTTGCAGCGCCAGCCCGAACAATGGCGCCACCGCGACCATGCCCAGCCCGCGCACCGCGCCGAGATCGCCCGCCCAGCGCCGGTTCGTCCAGTTGTTGGCGAGCAGCAGCAGATCGAGCACGAAGATCACCGCCAGCGCCAGCGCCACCGCGCGCACCTCGCCGCGCGGGCTGGTCGCGTGAATGCGATATAGCAGCAGCAGCGCGGTGATCGTGCCAAGCATCCGCAACGCCAGCCGCGCGGGCGCGATGACCGTGGCGGCATCGGCCTGCCCGACCGCCGCTTCCGCGACGGCCAGCACGATCGCCGCCGTGCCGATGAGCGCGCAGACGGCATAGACCGCGGCGAGCCCGCGACGGCTGGCCTCCTGCGATTCCTGCCGCATCAGCGCGAACATGAACGCCAGCCAGGCGAGCGTGCGCGCGCCCTCGGTCAGCCGCGTCGCGACATCGCCCGATCCGATCCCCGCGACCGCGAGCGCCCATAGAGCGGTGGCGCCGAGCGCTGTCACCAGCGTGGCATGGGGCAGGCCGCCATGGCGATGCCGAAGCTGCCCGAGCGCCAGCGCGCCGAACAGCAATGCGGCGAGCGCATGGCTCAAAATGGTCAGCGAAGCGGGCATTTCACCGCGCGCCGGCGGGCCAGAGCACTACCCGCAAGGTTTGCAACAGGATCAGCAGATCGAGGAACGGCGAATAATTCTTCGCGTAATAAAGATCATATTCCAGCTTGTGGCGCGCATCCTCGATCGACGCGCCATAGGGATAGTTGATCTGCGCCCAGCCGGTGATGCCGGGCTTCACCATATGCCGTTCGGCGTAATAAGGCAGTTCGCGTTCGAGATCGGCGACGAATTGCGGGCGTTCGGGGCGCGGGCCGACGAAGCTCATCTCGCCTTTCAGCACGCTCCAGCATTGCGGCAGCTCGTCGATGCGGACCTTGCGGATGAAGCGGCCGATCCGCGTGATGCGGGGATCGCGCTCCGCCGCCCAGACGGCTTCGCCGGGCACCTCGGCATCCTGCCGCATCGAGCGCAGCTTGGGGATGTCGAACGCCTCGTTGAACAGCCCGACGCGGCGCTGGCGATAGAAAGCGGGGCCTTTGCTCTCCAGCTTGATCGCGATCGCGGTGAGCAGGATCACCGGCAGCGCGACGATCAGCAGCAACAGGCTGACGATCACGTCGAACGCGCGTTTGGTGATCGCGGTGAGCATCCGGCCGGATGAAAAGCCGTCGGAGAAGATCAGCGACGAGGGGTTCACGGTGCGCAGGTCGATCCGCCCGGTCTCCCGCTCCAGGAAGGAGGAGAATTCGTTGACCTGCACGCCGGTGGTCTTGACGCGCAGCAGATCCTTGAGCGGCAGCGCGTTGCGGCGCTCCTCGATCGCCAGCACCACTTCCGATGCGCGGTGGAGGACGACATGATCGGCAAGGTTGGCGATCGCGTCGCGCGCGATCGCTTCGGGCACCAGCGGCTCGGGCTCGTCCATCGCGACATAGCCGACGATGACGAAGCTCGATCCCGGCATCCCCTCCAGCGCCGCCAGCCGCTGCGCGCGCGCGCCCGCGCCAAGCACGATGACGCGGCGCTTGAACCGCTCGCCCCCGAGCAGCGCGCCGAACAGCGCGCGCACCAGCACCAGCCCGGCGATCGCGAAGATCATCGCGTAGAACAGGTTCGATCGCCAGAACGTCATCGACGGCAGCAGGAAGAACAGGACGGAGAGGAACAAAACGCCCAGCGCCACCGCCACCATCAGCCGCATCGCGGCCTGGCGGATCGAAACGAGCACGTCGGTCTGATAGGCGCCGACCGCGACCATCGCGATCATCAGCGCGGCGGAAAAGCTCATGAGCTGGGGCAGGCGGGTCCAGACCGGCGCGATCGCCATCCCGATCTGATGCGCGCGCAGCTCCCATCCGGCTTCCGCCGCGCCGATCAGCAGCAGCAGATCGAGCACGCCAAGCAGCAGCACCGCATTGGGCACGTAATGCTTGAAAACCCTGACCATTTTTCCGCCATCCGATCGTGCGTGTAAACTTCTCCGACACCTGATCGCAGCAATTGGCAAAGAAAGGCTGAAGGCCGCGGCGCGGATCGAAACATTGCGGTGCGCATTCGTCCTTGCGATGAAGGATATTGAGGTATGGAGAGACGGATGACCGCTGCCCCGCTGATCGTTCCTGTGATTCTGTCCGGCGGCGCGGGAACACGGCTATGGCCGATGTCGCGGCCCGAACTGCCCAAGCAGATGCTCGCGCTGACCGCGCGGGAGACGATGCTCCAGCTAACCGCGGGCCGCGCGCGGGGCGATCGCTTCGCCGCGCCGGTGGTGGTCGCGAGCGCGCAACATGCAGAAATGGTCGAGCAGCAACTGGCGGCGATGGGGATGACGCCGCAGGCGCTGATCCTCGAACCGGCCAGCCGCAACACCGCGCCGGCGATCGCGCTCGCCGCGCTCGCGATGGAGGACCGGACGGCGCCGCTGCTCGTCATGCCGTCCGATCACGTCATCGCCGATGTCCCCGCGTTCCACGACGCGATCGCCGCGGCGATGCCGCTGGTGCGCGAAGGCTGGCTCGTCACCTTCGGCATCACGCCCGACGCGCCGGAAACCGGCTATGGCTATATCCGCGAGGGCGCGGAGATCGCGCCCGGCGTGCACCGCGTCGAACGCTTCGTGGAGAAGCCGCCGCTCGACGCGGCCGAGGCGATGCTGGCGGCGGGGGGGCATGTGTGGAACGGCGGCATCTTCCTGTTCCGCGCCGACGCCTATCTCGATGCGCTGCGCGAGCATGAGCCGGCGATGGTGGAGGCGATGACGCTGGCGATGGCGGGCGCGACGCGGGACGGCGCGCGCGTGATGCCCGATGCCGATGCCTTCGCGAGCGCCATCAGCCGCTCGATCGACTATGCGGTGATGGAGCGCGCCGCGCGGGTGGCGGTGGCGCCGGTGGCGATGGGATGGAACGACGTGGGCAGCTGGGATGCGCTCCACGCGATCAGCGCGCACGACGCCGACGACAATGTCATCCACGGCGAGGTGATCGCGCTCGATACGAACAATTGCCTCGTCCGCAGCGATCGCGCGCGGGTGGCGATGATCGGGGTGAGCGACCTGATCGTCGTGGCGAGCGGCGACGACATATTGATCCTGCCGCGCGGACGCGGGCAGGACGTGAAGAAACTGCTGGAGGCGATGAAGCGGTGAGCGCGGCCCGCCGCGCCGCCGCCGCGCATGTTCACAGGCTGTTCAACCCTTTGCCCCTATGCCCGCCGGTGAAATGAGGATCGGGACCGCTTCATTGCTGCTGTTGCTTGCCGCGTCGCCGGCGCTCGCCGGGCCGCCCGATCAGGGCCGCGAGGCGAGTGCGGCATGGGCGGCGACGCGCGACGGGAAGATCCTGCCGCTCAAGGAAATCGAGCGCCGTGTGGTGCCGACGATGAAGGGCGCGCAATATATCGGCTTCGATCTTGAATTGCCGAGCGGGGTCTATACGCTCAAATTCCTGCGTGACGGCACGGTGATCTGGGTGGACGTTGACGGCCGCACCGGGCAGGTGATCGGGCGTACCGGGCGCTGATTCAGCGAAGCGACAGGTTCATTCCATCAGACGGGCATCGGTGGTAACGCCCGCGGCGGAACCCAAAGGGAGACAACATGCGCGTCCTGATCGTCGAAGACGAGCCGAACCTCGGCCAGCAGCTCAAGAGCACGCTGGAGGGCGCCGGCTATGCGATCGACCTCGCCACCGATGGCGAGGAGGGGCATTTCCTCGGCTCCACCGAAAGCTATGATGCGATCGTGCTCGATCTGGGCCTGCCCGAGATCGACGGGCTGACCGTGCTCGATCGCTGGCGCAAGGAGGGCAAGACCACGCCGGTGCTGGTGCTCACCGCGCGCGATAGCTGGTCCGACAAGGTGGCCGGGCTTGATGCGGGCGCCGACGATTATGTCGCCAAGCCGTTCCAGACCGAGGAGCTGATCGCCCGGCTGCGCGCGCTGATCCGCCGCGCTTCGGGCAATGCCTCATCCGAGCTGACCGCGGGCGACGTGCGCCTCGACACGCGATCGGGCAAGGTGACGCGCGCCGGCGAGCCGGTGAAGCTGACCGCGCAGGAATATAAATTGCTGAGCTATCTGCTCCACCACAAGGGCAAGGTGGTGAGCCGCACCGAATTGATCGAGCATATCTACGATCAGGATTTCGATCGTGATTCCAATACGATCGAGGTGTTCGTCACCCGTATCCGCAAGAAGCTGGGGCAGGATGTGATTACCACGATCCGCGGCCTGGGCTACAGCCTGGAAGACCCGGCGGCCTGAGCCAGCGCCGATGACGGAGGCGATACAGGAAAATACGCGCCCGATCCGCCGGATCGGATCGCTTTCGCGGCGCATGATCCTGATCGCGGCGGCGTGGATCCTGCTGCTGCTGGCGGGCGGCGGGCTGGCGCTCGATCGCGTGCTGGTCAGCGCCGTCACGCGCAATTTCGACGATCAGCTCGAATATGTCCTCCAGTCGCTGCTGGTTTCGGCGGAAATCGGGCCGGACGGCGAGGTGATCTTCAACCGCGAGCCAGCCGACCAACGCTTTCTGGAGCCATATTCCGGGCTGTACTGGCAGGTATCGGCGCGTGGCCGCGAGCCATTTCCCTCGCGCTCGTTATGGGATCGCCAGCTTGCCTATGGCGCGAACCACAATGATCGCACCGTCCATGTTTACGACAGCGATCAGTTCCACGACGAAAAACTGCGCGTGGTGGAACGCGATGTGACGCTGCCGCGATCGCCGGTGCGCTGGCGTTTTCAGGTGGCGCAAAGCCGCAGCGGGCTGGACGCGCAGATCGACGTGCTGCGCCGCACGCTGGTGCGCAGTTTCCTGCTGCTGGGGCTTGGGCTGATCGTGCTCGCCGCGCTCCAGACCTTTTACGGGCTGCTCCCGCTGCGCAAGCTGAGGCTGGAGATCGCCAAGCTGCGCGGCGGCAGGACCAATCGTGTATCGGGCAACATGCCGATCGAGGTGGCGCCGCTGGTGGAGGAGTTGAACGCGCTGGTGGCGCATAACGAGGTGCAGGCGGAGGAAGCGCGCCGCCACGCCGGGAACCTCGCCCATGCGCTCAAGACGCCGCTCACCGTCATCATGAACGCCGCCACCGCCAATTCGCCCGATCTTGCCGAAACCGTGGTGCGCGAGGCGCGCACGATGCGGCGGCAGGTGGATCACCATCTGGCGCGCGCGCGGGCCGTGGGGCGGCGCGGATCGGCGCACAGCCGGGCCAGGGTGTGGCAATCCATCGAATCGGTCGAGCGCGCGGTGCAGCGGCTTTACCCACACGTCCGCATAGATATGGACGGGGAAAAGGATCTCGTCGCGCATATCGAGCGACAGGATCTGGACGAGATCGTCGGCAATCTGGTGGAGAATGCCGCGAAATATGGCGGCGGCAGCGTGTTCGTGACGGTGGGCGCGCATTCGGGCTTCGTCGAGATAATGGTGGAGGACGACGGCACCGGCATTCCCGAGGCGGAACGCATCCGCATGTTCGATCGCGGCACGCGGCTCGATACGGGCAAGCCGGGCACTGGGCTGGGTCTCGCGATCGTGCGCGATGTTGCCGAAATCTACGAAGGCACGGTGCGGCTGGAGGAGAGCGAGGATCTGGGCGGGCTGCTCGTGCGGCTGCGCCTGCCGATGGCCCAATAATTACCACGCGTTAACGAGTTTGTCGGCGGGCGTTAAATTTTCGGAAACCATCACCGGCTACGAACGCCGCCATGGGACGCGCAAGATTATCGGCCGTGTTCGGCGTCGGCGTTCTTTATTTCGCACTCGCGGCCGTGGCGATATGGCTGGTCAACGATCATAACGAGGTGCCGCCGATCTGGCCGGCGAACGCGGTGTTGCTGGCGCTTCTGCTGCAACCCAAGCGCACCGTGTGGATCGACGTTCTGATCGCGGCGGTGATCGGCAATGTGCTGGCGAATGTCATCGCGAGCGATGCCTTCATCGCCCCGGCTTTTTACGGCATGGTCGATGTTATCGAAGTGACGATCGCGGCCTATGCGCTGCGCCGCGCGATCGGCGGCGGCGGCGTGCTTGGCGACCCGGAAAATCTCGGCAAGTTCATCCTGTGGGCAGGCGGCGTCGCGCCCGCGATCGGCGGATTCGGCGGGGCCGTGATCGGCTGGTACTGGCTGGGGCAGGATTTCGCCACGGGCCTGCGCAAATGCTATTTCAGCGATGCGCTGGGCCTGCTGGTCTTCACGCCGTTCTTCACCTCGCTGCTGGCGGGTGATTATCGCCGCGCGATAATGGGCCGCAAATTAAGCAAATATCTCGAAGCGGCGGCGATCATCCTGCTGGTGACCGTAACGTCGATCGTCATCTTCGGTGTCGCGCATCGTCCGGCGGCGTTCGTGCTGTTCGCGCCGCTGATGCTCGCCACCTTCCGGCTCGGGCGGCTCGGCACGCAATTCGCGATGCTGATCGTCGCGATCGCGGGCGCGGTGGGGGCGTTCCGGCTCAATGCCGCATTCTCGATCTATGGCGAACAGCCCGAACTGCGGCTGCATCTGATGCAATTCTTCCTCGCGGTGGTGCTGCTGACCTGCCTTCCGGTCGCCGCCAGCCTCTCCGCGCGGGCACGGCTGACCGAGCAGCTTGCGGAGAGCGAGCGGCGGCTGCGCGCGCGCGAACGCGATCTGGTGCTGCTGGCGGCGACCGATTCGCTCACCGGCCTGCTCAACCGCGGCGCGCTCAATGAGCGGATCGACACGATCCACCGCGAAGGGCAGATCGCGGTGGCGGTGCTCGATCTCGATCGCTTCAAGGAGGTCAACGATCGGTTCGGCCACGATGTCGGCGATCTGGCGCTGGTTCATTTCGCGCGGGTGATCGAGGCCGGGGTGCGGCAGGGCGACGTGGTGGCGCGCGTCGGCGGCGATGAATTCATGATCTTCTTTCCGGGAACCGGGCAAAGCGATGCCGGCACGGTCTGCGACAGGCTGGCCGCTGCGCTGCGCGAAACGCCGATGCCGATCGGCGGCGATGATACGCCCTACACGCTGGGGATGAGCTGCGGCGTCGCCGAGCGGCGCGACGGGGAGACGATCGAGGCGGTAATCAAGCGCGCCGATCAGGCGCTGTACGCGGCGAAGGCGGCGGGGCGCTCGCGGGTGTTGCGCGCGGCTTAAGCCGGCTCCATCGCGCGCATCGCCTCGGCTGCGATCGCGAAGGAGCGTTTGCGCGCCGCGTGATCGTACATCATGCTGGTGAGCATCACCTCGTCCACCCCGGTGCGCCTGACGAAGGCGGCGATGCCGCGCGCGACATCCTCGCGCGTGCCGATCGCGGTGCATTGCAAAACGTGATCGAGGATCGCGGCGTGCTGCGGCGGCAGGCTTTCGCGATAGCCGGGCACGGGCGGCTGGAGCTGGCGCGGATTGCCGGTGCGCAGCGCGACGAACGCCTGCTGCTGCGAACTGGCGAGCAATTCCGCCTCGCCTTGCGTATCGGCGGCGAAGACGTTGAACCCGGCCATCGCATAGGGCCTTTCAAGCTGCGCGGAAGCGCGGAAATCGCGGCGATACACCTCCAGCGCCTGATCGAGCGCATCGGGCGCGAAATGCGAGGCGAAGGCATAAGGCAGCCCGAGGATCGCGGCGAGCTGCGCGCCGAACAGGCTGCAGCCGAGAATCCACAGATCAGGCCGCGCGCCAGCGCCGGGGGTGGCGGTGATGCCGGTGCGCCCGTCGTCCGCGAAATAGCTTTGCAGCTCGACGACATCATTGGGGAAGGCATTGGGATCGGTTTCTAGCGTGCGCCGCAGCGCGCGGGCGACGCGCTGATCCGATCCCGGCGCGCGGCCAAGGCCAAGGTCGATACGGCCGGGGAACAGGGCATCGAGCGTGCCGAACTGCTCGGCGATCTGGAGCGGCGCGTGATTGGGCAGCATGATCCCGCCCGCGCCGACGCGGATCGCTTCGGTCGCCTGGCCGACATGCGCGATCACCACCGCGGTGGCGGCGGAGGCGATGCCGGGCATCCCGTGATGTTCCGCCACCCAATAGCGGCGATAGCCGTGCGCCTCCGCATGGCGCGCGAGATCGGCGGCATTGGCGAGCGAGCGGGCGACATTGCCACCGTCCACCACCGGGACGAGATCGAGCATGGAATAGGCGGTCATGCCGCAGGATGTGGCGCGATAAGTTGCGATCCGCAACCTCGCCGCGCGGCTTGCCGCCCGCACCGCGCGATCCCAGGGCTCAAACTCGATCAGGACAGCCCCGTGATCGCGCGGAGAAGCGGGCTTCTCCGCGCGCGGGCGGCTTGTGGCGCCATGCGGCGTCGCTGTGTCGGTCACGATGCTTGAGCATCGCTCCCTCCTTGCTTCTTGCCTGACACCACAATCCGCTCCGTCACGGCGTTGTCCTTCGCGGGAATGGCTCCTAAAGCGCCGTCATGCCCCCGTCGCTCGCCCCGATCCGCAACTGGATCTTCGATCTCGACAACACGCTCTATTCGGCGAGCGCGGACCTGTTCGCGCTGATCGACGTGAAGATGGGCGCCTATGTCGCCGATCTGCTCGGCGTCGACGCGCAGGAGGCGCGGCGCATCCAGAAGGCCTATTTCCTGGGCCATGGCACCACGCTCGCCGGGCTGATGGCGGAGCATGAGATCGACCCCAATCACTATCTCGATTTCGTCCACGATATCGAGATGGACGTGCTGGAGGAGAATCTGCCGCTGGCCGCCGCGATCGCGAAATTGCCGGGGCGCAAGATCGTCTTCACCAACGGCGACGGCCCCTATGCGCGCCGCGTGCTCGACCGGCTCGGGCTGGGCGCGACGTTCGAGGCGGTGCACGATATCCACGCGATGGATCTGATGCCGAAGCCAGCGCCATCGGCCTATGCCGGGCTGTGCGCGGCGTTCGATCTCGATCCGCACCAATCTTTGTTCGTCGACGACATGGCGCGCAATCTCGCGCCGGCCAAGGCGATCGGCATGACCACCGTGTGGGTGGATAACGGATCGGAGCAGGCCGAAGACGCCGATCGCAGCTTCGTCGATCACACCACCCACGATCTGACCCATTGGTTACAAGGAATATTGGAACGGCCATGAGCAACATCGAGCTTGAACAGACGATCGACGCCGCCTGGGAAAACCGCGCGGAGATCGGGCTTGCCACCGGCGGCGAAGTGCGCGGCGCGGTTGATCGCGCGCTGGCGCTGCTCGACGCGGGCGCGGCGCGCGTGGCCGAGCCGGACGGCAATGGCGGATGGCGCGTCAATCAATGGCTGAAGAAGGCGGTGCTGCTGTCGTTCCGCCTCAACGACAATGCGCTGATCGATAATGGCCCCGGCGCGGGCCACTGGTTTGACAAGGTGCCGTCCAAATTCTCCGGCTGGACCGAGGCCGAGTTCCGCGAAGCGGGCTTCCGCGCGGTGCCCGGCAGCGTCGCGCGGCGCGGCGCGTTCATCGGCAAGGGCGCGATCCTGATGCCAAGCTTCGTCAACATCGGCGCTTATGTCGGCGAGGGAACGATGGTCGACACCTGGGCGACCGTGGGGAGTTGCGCGCAGATCGGCAAGAATGTCCATCTGTCGGGCGGTGTCGGCATCGGCGGGGTGCTGGAGCCGCTCCAGGCCGATCCCGTCATCATCGGCGATGGCGCGTTCATCGGCGCGCGCGCCGAAGTGGCGGAGGGCGTGCGCGTGGGCGAAGGCGCGGTGCTGTCGATGGGCGTTTATCTCGGCGCCTCGACCAAGATCATCGACCGCGCGACGGGCGAAGTGTTCCGGGGCGAGGTGCCGCCTTATGCCGTGGTCGTGCCGGGATCGACCGGCGGCAATCCGGGGCTGTATTGCGCGGTGATCGTGAAGCGGGTGGACGCGCAGACGCGATCCAAGACCAGCATCAACGAGTTGCTGCGCGACTGAGCCGGGCGACGGCCAGTTGAACTTACGGGGCGCGGCGGGCATAAACGCCGCGCCCGCATAGAAGGAGAAACCACCGTGTACCACCGGATGAACAACGCCAGCCGCTTTGTCTCATCCGTCCGCACGGTGCCTTATGCCTCCCTTCGTAACGCTCGATTCCATTGCCGCCGCCACGCCTGACCGGCAGCGGCTATTCGACAATCTGACCCTCTCGCTCGGCGCGGAACGCGTCGGGCTGGTTGGCCGCAACGGCGCGGGCAAATCCACCCTGCTGCGGATCATCGCCGGCGAGGCGGAGCCGGCGGCGGGCGTGGTTTCACGCGCGGGCACGATCGGCACGCTGGCGCAGGATTGGGATGCCACCGCGACGATAGCGGAAGCGCTGGGCGTGGCCGACGCGCTGGCCGTGCTAGCGCGCGTGCTTTCCGGGGAGGGGGAGGCGGCGGATTTCGACGCTGCCGACTGGGAGCTTGAGGCGCGCGTCGCGGCGGCGCTGGCGGGGGCGGGCCTGCCCGAAATGGCGCTTGATCGCGTGATCGGCTCGCTGAGCGGCGGGGAGCGGACGCGCATCGGCCTTGCCCGGCTGGCGATCGCCGGGCCGGATGTGCTGCTGCTCGATGAGCCGACCAACAATATGGATGCCGATGGGCGCGCGGCAGTGAAGCAATTGATCGCGGGGTGGCGCGGCGGGCTGCTGGTGGCGAGCCATGATCGCGATCTGCTGGAGGCGATGGACCGGATCGTCGAGCTTACCCCGATCGGCATCCGCATGACGGGCGGCGGGTGGAGCGGGTTCGTTGCCGCGCGCGATGCCGAACGCGCCCGCGCCGCCGCCGATCTCGAACGCGGCGAGGCGCGGCTGCGCGACGCGAAACGCGACATGCAGCGCCGCCGCGAAGTGCAGGACCGGCGCGACCGGGCGGG
>NZ_CALMPA010000021.1 GCF_937871615.1 uncultured Sphingomonas sp.
GAGCGGCGGGCGCGGCTTCCTTCTTCGGCGCATCCTGTTTCGCAGGCGCTTTCGCGGGCGCCACTTCACCCTCGCCCGACAGGAGCAGAATGACCGTGCCGACCTTCACGCCATCGGCGCCCTCGGCGACAAGGATCTTCTCCACGGTGCCTTCGTCCACGGCCTCGAATTCCATCGTCGCCTTGTCGGTCTCGATCTCGGCCATCAGGTCGCCGGCCCTGACCGTATCGCCTTCCTTCACCAGCCATTTGGCGAGCGTGCCCTCCTCCATCGTTGGCGAGAGCGCGGGCATTTTGATCTCGATCGGCATTCAATTCCCCGAGGAACGGTGGGTAGTTCCGATCGTCTCTCGCGCCGCACCCTTGCGCGGTCAAGCCCATGGGCCGATAACCGATCGCATTGGGGGGCATTGGTCATGCGCATCTATCTGACCGTGATCGACGATACGCCGGAGGCGGAAATCGCGCTGCGCTTCGCCGCGCGGCGGGCGGTGAAGACGGGGGGCGGCGTCGAAATACTCGCGCTGGTGCCCAAGCAGGAGTTCATCGCCTTCGGCGGCGTGCAGGCGACGATCGAGGAGGAGGCGCGGCTCCACGCCGAGGGGCTGGTGGCGAAGGCCGCCGGCACGTTGATCGAGGAATCGGGCCTGCGCCCGTCGATCACCGTGCGGCAGGGCGACGGGCGAAAGATCATCCGCGAGGTGCTCGCAGCGAATCCCGATATCTCCGCGCTGGTGCTGGGCGCCGCGAACAATGGCGCGCCCGGCCCGCTTGTCGCGCATTTCGCCGCCGATCTCAGCCTGTTGTCCGTCCCGCTGATGATAATCCCCGGCAATCTCGATCAGGCCGCGATCGACCGGCTCAGTTGATTCCCGGATGATGCGGCTTGCCTGAACGCGCGCGCCGCGCCACCGTCCGCGGATGCGCATTCTCCTGCCCCTCGCCGCCGCCACGCTGATCGCCACCCCCGCCGCCGCGCGCGATGCGCCATCGCCCGAGCGGCTGCGCGGCACGGTGGAAAAGCTCGTTTCGTTCGGGACACGGCATTCGCTCTCATCCGCCACCGATCCCCGGCGCGGGATCGGCGCGGCGCGCAACTGGGTGGCGGGCGAGTTCGTCGCGCTGTCAAGGCAATGTGGCGGATGCATCACCGTAGAGCGCTTGTCCCGCCGCTTCGTCGTCCCGCGTGCGCCCAATGGCGTGGTAATCGAGGACATTCTCGGCATCCAGAAGGGCACAGACCCCAACCGCTTCATCATCATCGGCGCCCACATCGACAGCCGCGTAACCGATGTGATGAACGTCACCGCAGATGCGCCGGGCGCGAACGACGATGCCTCCGGCGTCGCGCTGGTGATGGAGGCGGCGCGCATCCTGTCGAAGGAGAAATTCGCCGCCAATATCGTCTATGTCGCTTTCTCCGGTGAGGAACAGGGGCTGTTGGGCGCCACCCTGCTGGCGCAGACCGCCAAGGCGCGCGGCTGGCAGGTCGATGCGATGCTCAACAACGATATCGTCGGCAATTCGGTCGGCCAGGGCGGGGTGAAGGTCGCCGATCGCGTCCGGGTTTTCTCCGAAGGCATCCGTTCGAGCGAAAACCTCGCCGAGCAGATGGAGCGCCGCGCGATCGGCGGCGAGGATGATGGGCCGAGCCGCGCGCTGGCGAAGGCGATCCGGGGTGTCGCGGGCGCCCTTCCGGGCGGATTCAACGCCTTCCTCGATCGTCGGCCCGATCGCTTCGGGCGCGGCGGCGATCACGAACCCTTCCTGCGTGAAGGCTATCCGGCGGTGCGCTTCACCGTCGCGGTGGAGAATTGGGATCGCCAGCATCAGGATCTGCGCACCGAGAACGGTCGCGCCTATGGCGACACGGTCGACGGCATGGATTTCGATTATCTCGCGAAGGTGACCGCGATCAACGTCGCCACGCTGGCGCGACTCGCGGCGGCACCGGCGGCACCGGCCAGCGTCTCGCTCGCCGGCGCGCTGGGGCTGGACACGCGGGTCACCTGGTCGCCGGTGCCGGGCGCGCACGGTTATCGCATCCACTGGCGCCGCGCCGACCAACAGGACTGGACCGATTCGCGCGACGTGACCGGCGCGACCGATATGGTGCTGAAGGAGGTGCCGGTTGACGATCACTTCATCGGCGTGTCCGCGATCGGCGCGGATGGCGCGGAGAGCATCGTCTCATTCGGCGGGCGCGCGCCGGCAAAGTGACGCGCGCGATCAACCTGAAGCGCGGCTGACCAGGCTTTTCAACGATCGTTCAGTTGCGATTCGGCAGAACGATCGGACGGGAGTGGATGCCTTGAGCGAAAGGAATTCACATGAACACGTCACGGATCGCCATGATCGCCTGCGCGCTTGGCGCAATTGCCGGGCTCAGCACCGCCGCCTCCGCTGAAACACGCTGGGGGCGCCATCATCCGCGCCAGCACGAGGTGCTGAAGCGCGCACATCACCAGATCGCGCGCATCAATCACGAGCGGCGCGAAGGCGAGATCACCGGCGCGCAGGCCCGCGCCGATCGCGCCACCGATCGCGCGATCATGCGGCAGGATCATGCCGATGCGCGCGCCAATGGCGGGTACATCACGCGCGCCGAGCAGCGCCAGTTGAATGCCGAGGAAAATGCCCAGAGCCGCACGATCGGCAAATGACGGGATCGCGCCTCGCCTCGGCAGCGGGCGGGGCGCGTTTTCAGCGCCGCCGCGGCTTGTGTCTGCGCGTTGCTCGATGCGCGGGCCTTGGCGTATAGGTGACTGTATCGCTGGCGATCGCAGGCCCCATTCGCTCCTTCCGGATGGTAACCGTCGTGATCGTGGGGGCGGGATAATAATAGCCGTCGGCGTAATAGCCCGGCGTCGTGCCGGTGGTACTCGTCGTCACCACCGTCGTTCCATCCGGGCTGCGCACGACGCTGGGCGGCGGCAACGGCTGCTCTCCATAATAACCTGCATCCAGGCCCGGCCCGTCGAGGCGATCCCAGTCCACCCCCGCAACCCAATCATAGACGCGGCCACGCGTGTCGATCAGCACCGCATCGTCGTAGTAACGCGACCAATTGTAGCCATAGGGCGGCTGCGGCAATCCATAGCCGCGCCAATCGCCGACATACCAATCGGGCGCGACCCAATAAGACGGCAGAACGCGGCCACGCGTCGGCTGACGATAGGCCCGCCAGCCGCCCGGCGCCCCGGCCCCGCCCCACCAACGCCCGTCAACCCGCCCACCCCAGCGGCTTTCGCGCCGGGGATGATGGAGCGGCGCTGGCGGTACGCCATGCCAGTCCCCGGCAGGGCCGCCCGGCCCCGGCACCGCGACGCGCTGGGCGCTGGCTACCCCGGCGGTGCCAAGAAGCGTCAGCGCGGCGACCGACAGGATCAGCGTGCGCATGTCATTTCTCCCTGTTTTCAAGCCGCAACGATCAGGCAATCCCTGACGGATTGCTTACCATCCCGCCGGGGGAGTCTCCAGCACGGGCACTGTCCCGAATCGGATCAGGCGATACGCTCCGCGATCAGCGCCACCAGCACCTCGCACCCCGCCGCATCCTCGGCATCGAACCGTCCGACATTGGGACTGTCGAGATCGAGCACCCCGATCAGCCGCCCGGCGAACACGATCGGCACGACGAGTTCGGACGCGCTCGCCACGTCGCACGCGATATGCCCGGCGAAGGCGTTCACGTCCTCCACCAATTGCGTCGCCCGCGTGCTCGCCGCCGCGCCGCACACGCCCTTGCCAAGCGGAATGCGGATGCACGCCGGCTTGCCCTGAAACGGGCCAAGCACCAGTTCGTCCCCGATCATGCGATAGAAGCCCGCCCAGTTGAGATCGGGCAGATATTGCCACAGCAACGCGGCGGCGTTGGCCATATTGGCGATCGCATCCGGCTCATTCGCGGTCATCGCGTCCAGCGCGCGCGTGAGTTCGCGGTACAGTTCCGCCTTCGATCCGGCGGCGATATCGAATTGATACATGCACCCGATCTAGGGCGGCCCGCCCGATCAATCCAGCCACACCCGCGCGGATGGCAGCCAAGCGGCCAAACTGCTACCAGCCCGCGCCATGCTGCTGCGCGTCAACCATCGTCTGGAAATCGAGATCGAGGAATCCGCCACGCGTTCCGGCGGGGCGGGCGGCCAGCACGTCAACACGACGGACAGCGCGGTGATCCTGCGGTTCGATCTGGTGGCCGCCCCTTTGCCGGTAAGCGTCAAATACAGGCTCGCGCATCTCGCCGGCTCGCGGATGACCAGCGACGGCGTGCTGATCCTGCGCGCGGAAGGCTCGCGATCGCAATATGACAATCGCGCGGAGGTACGCGCGCGGCTGATCGAACTGGTCAATCAGGCACTCGTCGTCCCCAAGAAACGCCGCCCGACCAAACCGACCAAGGGCTCTCAAAAACGGCGGGTCGAGGGCAAGAAAGCGCGGGGCGATATCAAGGCCGGGCGCGCGAAACCACGAGAATAACGCCGCTTCATGCGGCTGGCGCGTCGAACCCCGCGCTCACGAAACGCTCGGGCCATGGCGCTGTTGCCGCGACATCCGCCTTGCCGGCGCGCGGCACGATCAGTTCGATGGCGTGGAGCATCATTCCGGCTGGATGGGGGGTGCCGTAGAACGGGTCGCCGGTCACCGCGTGGCCGAGCCCTTCGAGCGCGTGGACGCGGATCTGATGCGTGCGCCCGGTCGCCGGGCGGAATTCGACGAGCGCGCGGCCATCGCGGGTATCGAGCAGCCGCCAGGCGGTGCGCGCAGGCTTTCCCTTCGGATCGGTGGTCATCCGCCAGCCCTTTTCGCGCGTCGATACCTTGCCCAGCGGCAGGTCTATCTCGCCCGCCTCGCTCTCGGGCACGCCATCGAGCACCGCGATATAACGCTTCATCACCGCCCCCGCCTCAAACGCCTGTTGCAAACGGGCGTGGGCCTTTGGGTTGCGCGAAAGAAGCAGACAGCCGCTCGTGTCGCGATCGAGGCGATGCACCGCCTGCGGCCAGCGGCGGAAGCCGAAGGTCAGGCTGTCGAGATGATTCTCGAGGCTGATCGAGCCATCGCGCGGCCGATCGACCGGCAACCCCGCGGGTTTGTCGATTACCAACGCCTCGCCGTCGAGGAAGAGCACCCGGTCGCCCAGCATGACGCGCCCCTTGCCACCAAGGGCGCGCGGAGGCCAGAGAAAGCCGCATGAATCTGCGCCCCTTGTTCCTGATCCTGTCACTGCTCGCCGCGCCGGTGGAGGCGCAGGTCTGCGGCGGGACGAGCGCCAGCGTCGCTGCCGACGGGCGCGCGCTGGGGCATCTGCCTTATGGCGACGTGCCGGATCGCGATCTCGTCACGGCCCCGCCGGGGGTGGCGATCCTCGGCACATGTCGGCTGCGACCGGAGGCGATGGCGGCGTTGCAACGGCTGCTCGCGGCGGCGGCGGGCGATCCGGCGGTGGAGGGGCAGCTCTATGCGCTGTCCTGCCATCGCTCGATCGAATCGCAGGAGGCGACCTTCTGCAAGCCGCGCGCCGAGGCGAGCGACGGCGATCGCTCGATCTCCGTCGCGCCGCCGGGACATAGCGAGCATGGCACCGGCTATGCGCTCGATTTCACGGTGCGCCCGACCGACGGCTGCCGCGATGCCGAGGCGTGCATGGCGGCCAAGCCCGCCTTCCGCTGGCTGCGCGAAAACGCGCCGCGCTTCGGCTTCGAACTGTCCTTCCCGCCGGGCAACAGCCAGCGCGTGAAATGGGAACCGTGGCACTGGCGCTGGGTGGGGACGAGCGCCGACGAGCCGGGCGCGGCACGCGCGCGCTTCATCTTCGCGCGCGCCCGGCGCGAATTTCCGGCCGATCCGGCGCTCATTGACAGGCTTGCCGCCACGCCGGGCGGCGCGACACAGGCTCAGGCGAAGGAATAAGCGTCCATCGCCAGCACGCCATAAGTGTAGCTGTGGTGGAGCCTGCTCGCCCGCGCGCCCTCCCCACCCGCGCCAAGCGCACCGGGGAGCGGCAGGAAGTGATCCGGCGTCGGATGGTTGCGATGCCCGTTCGGGCCAAGCGCGATCGCATCGAGCACCGCCGGCGTGTCTCCAGCGGCCAGCCGATCATGTATCCAGTCGGCGAACGCGCTCACCCATTCGGGTGTCGGTGAATCGACCGTCCGGCGCCCGGCGAACACCTCGCGCAGGTTATGCGTCATGCTGCCCGATCCGATCACCAGCACGTTCTCCGCGCGCAGCGGCGCCAACGCGCGGCCAATGCGATAATGCCAGTCCGCGCCATGGGCCGTACTGATCGAGAGCTGGACGACCGGGATATCCGCCGCCGGCCAGCCAAGCAGCAGCGGCACCCACGCGCCATGATCGAATCCGCGCACCGGATCGGCCCGCACCGGAACGCCCGCCCCCTCGACCAGCGCGGCGACGCGCTCGGCGAGCGCCGGCGCGCCGGGCGCGGGATAGCGCAGACGATAGAGTTCGTCTGGAAAGCCCCCGAAATCGTGGATCGTCCCCGGATGCGCGGCGGTGGTCACCACCGCGCCGGGCATGTCATAGTGCGCTGAGAGCATGACGATGGCGTCCGGCCGCGCCAGCGTTGCGCCCAGCCCGCTCAGGAAATCGCGCGCCGCGCTCGGCTCGGCAACGATCATCGGCGATCCGTGAGAGACGAACAATGCGGGCTGGGTATTCATGGCGATGTCCTCGAAAATGCGGCGCCGGTGCGCTGAACGACGCACCGGCGAACGACTTCATCCCTTCAGCTTCGCGGCGGTCTCGGCGATGCGGCGGCCCTGATAGCGCGCGCCGTCCAGTTCCTCCGCGCCGGGCTGGCGGCTGCCGTCGCCATTGGCGATCGTCGTCGCGCCATAAGGCGAGCCGCCGCGCACCTTGTCTACGCCCATCTGCTCGGTGAAGCCGTAATCGAGCCCTATGATCGTCATCCCCTGATGCAGCAGGTTGGTGATGATCGAGAATAATGTCGTTTCCTGACCGCCGTGCTGGCTGGCGGTGGAGGTGAAAGCGCCGCCAACCTTGCCGATCAGCCCGCCACGCATCCAGATGCCGCCGGTCGTATCCCAGAACGCCGCCATCTGGCTTGGCATCCGGCCATAGCGGGTCGGCGCGCCGACGATGATCGCGTCATAATCGAGCAGCGCCTCCGGCCCCTCGATCACGGGATGCGCGGTATCGGTCTTGAAATGCGCGGCCTTCACCACCTCCGGCGGCGCGGTTTCGGCGACACGGCGAATATGAACCTCCGCACCAGCGGAACGCGCGCCCTCGGCCACCGCGTCGGCCATCTGCTCGATATGGCCGTAGGACGAATAATAAAGAACGAGAACCTTGGTCATCACATTGCTCCCATCGGGAAAGGGGGTGCCGCCCGGCGGGGGAAGGCCGGGCGGCGGGGGAAGGAATTATTCGGAATCGACGAGCACAAGCTCCGCATCCTCCTCGGCGGTGATCGTGAAGCTGCGGCCACCAGACAGCGCCGCGCCGTCTCGCGCCCCGAACGCCTCGCCATTGATCTCGATCCGCCCGGTGGCGGGGACGAGATAGGCATGGCGCCCCTCGCCCAGATCATAGCTGACCGTCTCGCCGGCCTTCAGCGTCGCGCCCATCACACGGGCGTCGGCGCGGATCGGCAGCGCGCCCGCGTCCTCGGCAAACCCGCTCGCCAGCGTGACGAAACGGCCCGAACGATCCCCTTTGGGAAACGGCTTGGCGCCCCAACTCGGGCTGCCGCCACTCGCGCGCGGCATGATCCAGATCTGGAACAAGGTGGTCGGCTCATCCTCCAGATTATATTCGGCGTGGCGGACGCCCGAGCCAGCGCTCATCACCTGCACGTCGCCAGCCGCGGTGCGGCCGCGATTGCCCATCGAATCCTGATGGGTGATCGCGCCGGTGCGAACATAGGTGATGATCTCCATGTCGCGATGCGGATGCGGCGGGAAGCCGTTCTGCGGGGCGATCAGATCATCGTTCCACACGCGGATCGCGCCCCAGCCCATCCGGGCGGGATCGTAATAATCGGCGAACGAGAAATGATGACGGGCATCGAGCCAGCCGTGATTGGCGTGGCCCAGGCTTTCGAACGGGCGGCGTTCGATGCCGCTATTGGCCTTTGTCAGTGTGTCGGTCATGGCAACCTCCATTGCTTGACCGGAAGATAGGCCGGCGCGATGATCGCGAAAACGGAAACGAATGAAACGGATCGTTTCCAAAATGGAGCATAAGATGCGGTTACCCGATCTTGAAGGCTGGGCGACCTTCGCCACCGTCGTCGATCACGGCTCGTTCAGCGCGGCGGCGATCGCGATCGGCGTATCCAAGGCGACCGTCTCCAAGACGGTCGCGCGGCTGGAGGCGTCGCTCGGCCAATCCTTGTTCCACCGCACCTCGCGCCGCCTGACGCTGACCGAGGCGGGCAAGCCGCTCGCCGAACGTGCGCGGCGGATGCTGGCGGAGGCGGTGGCGGCAGAGGAAGCCGCGCACGACGCCGCCGCCGCTCCCGCCGGGCGCGTGCGGCTCGCCGCGCCGATGACTTTCGGAGTCAGCAATGTCGCGCCGCTGATCGCGGAATTTCTTGGCCTGCATCCGGGGATAGAGATCGAACTCGCGCTATCCGACGCGCGTGTCGATATCGTCGCGGAGGGCTTCGATATCGCGCTGCGCATCGCGGACCTGCCGGACAGTTCGCTCCGCGCGCGGCGGCTGTGCGCGATCGCCAGCCATATCGTCGCCGCGCCCGCCTATCTGGCGCGCCACGGCACGCCGCACCATCCGGGCGAACTCGGCGAGCACCGGCTGCTCGGCTATACCAACGTCACCGGCCCTTGGCGCTTTCGCGGGCCAGGCGGCGCGGAGGTGGTGGTGCGCGCGGAAGGGCCGCTCGCCGCCAATAGCGGCGACGCACTGATGCCGGCATTGCTCGCCGGGCTGGGCATCGCGCGGCTGCCGGATTTCATCCTCGGCGATGCGCTGGCCAGCGGGCAGGTGATCGAGATCCTGCCCGATTGGCGCCCGGCCCCGGTCGGCCTGCACCTGCTCACCCCGCCCAGTCCGTTGCGCCCCGCGCGGGTGGAGGCGCTGATCGCCTTCCTTTCCGAACGGCTGCGCGATTGAGGTGCGCGCGCGATGGCGGGTTGATCTGTCATTTTCCCGGAGTATGAGCGCCGCCATTGAGCCAATCCCGACTCGCCACAAGGACGCCTGAACCCAATGCCCCGATCTAGCCCGTTGTCGGGCGACGGAGACAGTAGAAGCCGCGCTTCGCTGCCCCCGATCGCTCCCGGCCCGGTGGCGGTTCGCAACGGTCGGCACGACGCCTGACCGCGCGCTCCTCCTCGGGCTCATCACGAACCCGATGGAAGTCGCAATGACCAGAATTTCAATTTTCACGGCAGCCGCCGGCTGCCTTGCCGCGCTCGTGCCTCCCGCCGCCGCGCAGACCACCGACCAGCCGACGCAGGATTGGGCGGTCCACGGGCAGGCCAGCTTCGTCGTGCAGGGCGTGGGCGGATTCGCCGCGCCCTATTCCGGGGCGAACAGCCTGGCGCCGCATCAGGTGCGCGAAACCGGCGATGTCACCGCCTTCATTGGCGCGCGTCCGTGGGCGGGCGCCGAAATCTGGGCCAATCCGGAAATGGATCAGGGCTTCGGCCTGTCGGACACGCTCGGCATCGCGGGTTTCCCCAGCGCGGAGGCGTATAAGGTGGGGCGGGCCAACCCCTATTTCCGGCTGCAACGCCTGTTCATCCGCCAGACGATCGGGCTGGGCGGCGCGCGTGAGGCCATGGCGCCCGGCGCGAACCAGCTCGGCGGGATGCGCGACACTGATCGCATCGTCATCACCGCCGGCAAGTTCGGCGTCGACGACGTGTTCGACACCAATGCCTACGCCCATGATCCGCGCGGCGATTTTCTCAACTGGTCGGCGGTGAGCGCTGGCACGTTCGATTATGCCGCCGATGCCTGGGGCTATTCCACCGGCGCG
Source organism: uncultured Sphingomonas sp. (assembly GCF_937871615.1). Classification (GTDB taxonomy): domain Bacteria; phylum Pseudomonadota; class Alphaproteobacteria; order Sphingomonadales; family Sphingomonadaceae; genus Sphingomonas. The sequence continues at coordinate 9,997 of NZ_CALMPA010000021.1, forward strand.
GCGGTGGAACTCTATCGCGGCGCATGGGCCGTGCGGCTCGGCGCGTTCAACCTGTCCAAAGTGCCCAATGGCGAAACGCTGGAGCGCGATTTCAGCCAGTATCAGATTGATGCCGAGATCGAGCATCGCCACGCGATCGCCGGCCATCCGGGCGCGGTGCGCGTCACATTGTTCCGCAATCACGGGCGGTTCAGCCGCTTCGACGAGGCGCTGGCGCTCGCACAGGCGACGGGCGCGGCGATCGACCCGGCGCTGACGCGGCGGCCGATGACGCGGCTCGGCGTGCATTTCAATCTGGAGCAGGAACTCGCCGGCGATCTCGGCCTGTTCGCGCGCGCCGGCATCGCCGACGGCGCGATCGAGCCTTATGATTTCACCGACATCGACCGCACGGCGCAGATCGGCGCGGTGCTGCGGGGCGCGCGCTGGCGGCGCCAGAACGATCGCATCGGCCTCGCGCTGATCGCCAACGGCATATCGGCGGAACATCGCCGTTTCCTCGATGCCGGGGGGATAGGCGTGCTGGTCGGCGACGGGCGATTGCCGCACGCGGGCGCGGAGCGGATCGCCGAATTGTTCTACGCCGCGCGCCTCACCCCCGCGCTGGAGGCGACGATCGACGCGCAGCATATCGCCAACCCCGGCTATAATCGCGATCGCGGGCCGGTGAACGTCCTCGCGCTCAGGCTCCACGCCGCGTTCTGACTTGCCAGCGGCGCGGACTTCGGCCCTTAACTGCCGCCATGCGCGAAGATCCCCTGCTCGACCATGAGGAGCCGGTGCCCCCCGGCGTCGCCCACCCCAGCCCGCTGATGCTGGGCGGCGGGCTGATCGCGCTCGCCATCATCGCCGCGCTGGCGGCGGGCGCGCTGGTCACGCGCCATCCGTTCGGCTTCGATCGGGCGATCATCCTCGCGCTGCATGAGGCCGGGCCGATGTGGCTGCGCCATGCGGTGATCGACGTGACCGCGCTGGGCGGCGTAACCGTGCTGGCGTTCGTGGTCGCCGCGACCACCGGGCTGCTGCTCGTCCGCCGCCTGTGGCTCACCGCGGCGCTGGTCGTGGCGGCGACGACGATCGGCTCGCTGGTGGTGGACGTGCTCAAGACGATCTTCAGCCGCCCCCGCCCCGAGATCGTCGACCACATCGTCGCGGCGAATGGCTACAGCTTCCCGAGCGGCCATGCCGCGAACAGCGCGATCGTCTATCTCACCATCGCGGCATTGGTATCGCAAGTGACGCGCGGTCACGCGACACGGCTCTATATCGCGCTGATCGCGGGCACGCTGGTTGCTGCGATCGGGCTGAGCCGTGTATATCTCGGCGTCCACTGGCCGTCCGACGTGCTCGCGGGGTGGAGCTTCGGGACGTTATGGGCGCTCGGCTGCTGGTCGATCGGGGCCAAAGCGCGGATGCGTCTAATCCACCAGCGCGAGTAGCCGCCGCGCCGCCTTCAGATGCGGCGCGTCGATCATCCTGCCGTCGATCTGGAGCACCCCTACCCCCGGATTGGCCGCGAACGCCGCCACCACCGCACGGGCGTGGACTATCTCATCGGGCGAGGGGGTGAAGGCTGCGTTGATGACCGCGATCTGGCTCGGGTGGATCGCCATCATGCCGGTGAAGCCATCGCGCCGCCCACGCGCGGCATAAGCGGCAAGCCCGTCGAGATCGCGGAAATCGGGATAGACCGTCTCGATCGCCGGCACCCCCGCTGCGTGCGCACCGAACAGGGTGAGCGCGCGCACCACCTTATAGGGATCGGTATAGCCGCCATCCGCCTCGCGCGCGGTCGCCGCGCCGATCGCCGCGGGCAGATCCTCCGCCCCCCATGTCAGCCCGGCGAGCCGTGCACCGCCATAAGTGCCGAGCGCGAACACCGCGCGCGGCGTTTCGCTCGCGATCGGCAGCACGACATAATCGCCCGCCAGCCGCGCGCACAGATCATCGACCGACGCGCCGCCTTCGGCCTTGGGCAAGGTGATCCCCGCGACCGGCAGCCCCGCCAGCGCCGCGAGATCATCCGCCACCAGCGCCGAATCGAGCGGGTTGATCCGCACGAACAGCGCCGGCCCGTCGGCCACCCGCGCGACGAATTCCCGCACGGCCTGCCGCGCACGCTCCTTGCTGGCGAGCGCCACCGAATCCTCCAGATCGAGGATCAGCGCATCGGCCCCCAGCCCCAGTGCCTTTTCCATCCGCTCGGGCCGGTCGCCGGGGACGAACAGCAGCGACCGCAGCCTCATTCGCCCATTCCCGCGAGCTTGCGTTCCCACGCCAGCGCGTCGCGCACGATCCCGTCGAGGTCGTCGCGCTTCGGCCGCCACGGCAACGCCTTGAGGATCGCACGGTTATCCGCGACCAGTTCCGCCGGATCGCCCGCGCGACGCCCCTCGAATCGGCGCTCGATTTTCATGTTGGTCACGCGATCGACCGCGTCGAGCACCTCCATCACGGAGAAGCCGCGCCCATAGCCGCAGTTGAGCGTGTGGCTGTCCGCCGGTCGCGCGATCAGCAGCCCCAGCGCCGCGACATGCGCGTCGGCGAGATCGGAGACGTGGATGTAATCGCGCACCCCCGTGCCGTCGCGGGTGGGGAAATCGGTGCCGAACACGCCGACATGCGCGCGCTTGCCCGTCGCCGCCTCCACCGCGATCTTGATGAGGTGAGTCGCGCCGATCGTCGATTGCCCGCTGCGCGCCTGCGGATCGGCGCCGGCGACGTTGAAATAGCGTAGCACGCAATAATTGATCGGATGCGCCGTCGCCACGTCGCGCAGCATCGCCTCGGTCATCAGCTTCGACATGCCATAGGGATTGATCGGCACGGTCGGATCGCCTTCCGCCACCGGCACCTTGTCCGGCGTGCCATAAGTCGCGGCGGTGGAGGAGAAGATGAAATGCGGCACGCCCGCCACCACCGCGCTCTCGATCAGGCTGCGCGAGGCAGCGGTGTTGTTGCGATAATATTTGAGCGGATCGCTCACCGATTCGGGCACCACTACCGATCCGGCGAAATGCAGGATCGCGCGCACGCGATGTTCGCTGAGCACATCACGGACGCGATCGTCCTCCACCGCCATCTCGATCAGCGTCGCACGGGGGTCAACCGCCCAGGCGAAGCCGGTGACGAGATTGTCGAGCACCACCACATCATATCCGGCGTCGAGCAGCGCCAGCACCGCATGGCTGCCGATATAGCCGGCGCCGCCTGTCACCATCACCTTGCCGTCGAATGTCATCCGCCACTCCTTTGCGTGGGCGTTAGCGGCTTACTACATTGGCCGCAAAGGAGACCTCATCCCATGATCGAATATGCGACGCTCGCCGGTGGCTGCTTCTGGTGCACGGAAGCGGTGTTCAACGACGTGATCGGGGTGGAATCGGTCGAGAGCGGCTATATCGGCGGCACCGCGCCCAACCCCACATACAAGCAAGTGTGCGGCGGAGACACCGGCCATGCCGAGGCGATCCGCGTCGGCTTCGATTCCGCACAGGTGAGTTATGCCGACCTGCTCGACATCTTCTTCGCGACGCACGATCCGACGCAGTTCAACCGGCAGGGCAATGACATCGGCACGCAATATCGCTCCGCGATCTTCCCCATGAGCAACATGCAGGAGGAGCAGGCCAACGCGGCGATCGCGCGGACGCAGGCCAATCACGACAAGCCGATCGTCACCACCATCGAATATGCCGACGAATGGTGGCCGGCGGAGGATTATCACCAGAGCTATTGGGAAGGGGAAGGCCAGCGCAATCCCTATTGCATCGCCTCGATCCCGCCCAAGCTGCAAAAGCTGCGCAAGAGCTTCGCGGCGCGCGCGAAAGCGGCAGCAGTCAGCGAGGAGTAACAGAGGATGACGATGCGCAACCTGCTCGGCGCCCTGACATTGGGCATGTCGGGCTTTGCCCCGGCAGCGGCGGCGGCGCCCCATTATCCGCAGATCGCGGCGATCGACGCGCAGCCGACCGCTGCCGAGGCGGCGATCGTCCGCAGCGTGCTCGGGCGGTCGTTCGGGAAGGAGTGGAGCGATTACGAGAGATCCGGTCACCGGGTGGGCTTCACGATCGGCCATGGCGATCTGAACGGCGACGGTCGCCCCGATCTGCTCGTTCTGTTCAACGATCCCGGCTTCGGCTATTGCGGCGCGGCGGCGTGCGCGGGCTATGCCATATTGGCGACACCGCAGGGCTATGCGGCCAAGCCGATCGACCTGGCATATTTTGTCGAGCGGGTGGTGATCCTCCCCACGGTCCATGGCGGGATGCACGATCTTCGCTATGACGACGCGCACGTCGTCTTCAAGTGGAACGGCAAGGGATATCAGTGAGCCGTCCTCGTGGCGCTCAATCGCGGGATTTCGTCAGTTCCTTGCGCATCCTGACGAGCGGCACGGGCACCCCGTCAACATCGTCGGTGACCGTCTCGACCGGGCGATAGCCGCAGGCGGCATAGAGCGGCTGTCCGCTCATCGTGCCCATCAGCTCGATCGCGCCGAACCCGGCTTCCGCCGCGACCCGCTCGCAATGATCGAGGATCAGCCGCCCGACGCCGCGCCGCGCGAAATCGGGATGGGTGTACATCGCGCGCACCCGCGCCGCATCGCGCGCCGGATCGAGCAATTCGGGCCGGCGCAGCGACACGCTGTGATCGCCGCCATATAGCGTCGCGCGGTTGCTCCATCCGCCGCATCCGGCCAGCACGCCATCTTCCTCGACCATGAAATAGGTGCGATCGGCGATCAATTGCGTGTCCAGCCCCATCACCGCGCGGCTCGCGACGATCTGCTCGGGCGAGAGGAAGCCCTGTTGCAACGTGTCGATCGCCAGCGCCATCACGGCGCGCAGCGCGGGCAGATCGGCTTCGGTCGCGGTGCGGATCGTGAAGGTCATGTCGCTCCTCTAACCTGTCGTGACATAGCATGGATCCCGTCCGTCATTCCCGCGAAGGCGGGAATCCATAAGCACAATCGTTCCAGTTCCAGCCGCAAGGCCAGCGCGAATGGATTCCCGCCTCCGCGGGAATGACGAAGCATTCCTAGCGATGCGCGGCGCGGCGCAGCCGGTCGTTGATCGCCGCGCCGATCCCCGCGTCGGGCACCGGCGCGACCGCGATTCGGCCCGGCTTGCTGGCGTCGGCGCGGTGCAGCGCATCGAACAGCCGTGCCGCCGCCTCCACGAGATCGCCGGATGCGGACAATGTGTCGTCGCCCTCGACCGCGCCGAAGCCGATCAGCCATTCCCCGGCCTCTGCTCCAGTCGCATCGAGCCGCAGCGGCTTGGCCGGCGCATAATGCGTGGCGAGCTGGCCGGGCGCCGTTACCTTTCCCGCCGCTTCAGCCAGCGGCAAGCCCAATTGTTCGGAGGAAATCGGGCCGGGGCGCAGGATGCGGCCCTGCATCACGATGGTCGATTCCAGCCCCGCCGGGCACGCCCCATCATCGACGATCAGCGGCACCCGTTCGCCAAGGCTCGCCGCGACATGCTCTGCACGCGTCGGGCTGATGCTGTTGCTCGCATTGGCGGATGGGGCGGCAAGCGGCTTGCCCGTCGCGGCGAGCAGCGCCCGCATCGCGCGATGCGCCGGCACCCGGAGCGCGATCGTATCCAGCCCGGCGGTGACGAGCGCGGCGATCCCCGCATCGGGCCGCGCGGGCAACACCAAAGTCAACGGCCCCGGCCACCAGTTGGCCGCCAGCGCGCGCGCGACATCATCGAATATCGCGATCCGCTCCGCCGCCGCGAGGTCCGGGACATGAACGATCAGCGGGTTGAAGCTCGGCCGCCCCTTGGCGGCATAGATGCGCGCCACCGCGCGCGAATCGGTCGCATCGGCGGCGAGGCCATAGACCGTCTCGGTCGGCACCGCGACGATGCCGCCGCGCGCGATCTCCGCCGCCGCTTCCGCGATCGCCGCTGTGCCGTAGCGTCTCAGGCCGGGGTGTTGAGCTGTCATCCCATGGGGCTATAGCGGCGCGCGCAAGGAGATAGAAATGCCCTTCACTGCCCCGATCACCGAACAGCGCTTCATCCTCGATCATATCGTGCGCCTTGGCGAACTTGCCGCGACCGATCGCTTCGCCGCGGCATCCGATGACGTGATCGACGCGGTGCTCGAAGGAATCGGCCAGTTCGCGGCCGGCGAATGGGCGCCGCTCGCCCGCGCCGGCGACACGGTCGGCGCGAAATGGACGGCTGACGGCGTGGTGATGCCGGCGGGCTATCCGCAAGCCTATCGCGCCTTTGTCGAGGGCGGCTGGGGCACGATCGGCGCGCCTGAAGCGTTCGGTGGGCAGGGGCTGCCCTTCACGATCCAGACGGCGGTGCTGGAAACGCTCGGCACCGCGAACATGGGGTTCGCGCTCTGCCCGATCCTGACCGTCGGCGCGATCGAGGCACTGGCGCATCACGGCACGCCGGAGCAGCAGGCGGCCTATCTCCCACGCCTCACCACCGGCGAATGGACCGGCACGATGAACCTCACCGAGCCGCAGGCGGGCAGCGATGTCGGCGCGCTCAAGACGATGGCGAAGCCGCGCGGCGACGGTAGCTGGTCGATTAAAGGGACGAAAATCTTCATCTCGTTCGGCGATCACGACATGGCGGAGAATATCGTCCACCTCGTGCTGGCCCGCACCCCTGACGCGCCCGCCGGAACGCGCGGCATCTCGCTGTTCCTCGTCCCCAAATACCGGCTCGACGCCGATGGCAATCCGGGCGCATTCAACGACGTTCGCGTCGTCTCGATCGAGCACAAGATGGGGCTGCACGCCTCCCCCACCTGCGTTCTTTCGTTCGGCGACCATGACGATTGCATCGGCCACCTGATCGGCGCGGAACATGCCGGGATGCGCGCGATGTTCACGATGATGAACAACGCCCGCCTCAACGTGGGCCTGCAAGGCGTGCAGGTGGCGGAAGGCGCGACGCAGAAGGCGGTCGAATATGCCCGCGAGCGCATCCAGGGCACGCGCGGCGGCCAGCCGACCGCGATCATCGAATTTCCCGACGTGCGCCGGATGCTGATGCGGATGAAGGCGCAGACGCTCGCCGCGCGCGCGCTCGTCTATTACGCCGCCGGTCAGGTCGATTACGCCGGGCTGGGCGACGCGGCCGCGAAGGACCGGCTGGAGTTGGTGACCCCGCTCGCCAAGGCGCACGCCACCGATATCGGCAATGAGGTCGCTAGCCTCGGCGTGCAGATCCACGGCGGCATGGGCTTCATCGAGGAAACCGGCGCGGCGCAATTCTTCCGCGAGGCGCGGATCACCCCGATCTACGAAGGCACCAACGGCATTCAGGCCGCCGATCTCGTCGGGCGCAAGCTCGCTTTGTCGAACGGCGGCGCCTTCTCCAGCCTGATCGCCGATATCCGCGCCGAGGCGCAGGACGCCGGGCTGATCGCGCTGGTCGACGCGTGCGAGCGCATCGGGCGGCGGCTCCAGACCGCCGATGCCGATGACCGGCTGGCGGCGAGCTATCCCTTCCTCAACATGCTGTCGGTCGCCACCGCCGGCTGGCTGGTCGAACGGCTGGCGCGCGAAAGCGCCGATGATGCGCCGGGGCGCACGCGTCGCGCGATCGCGGCCTTCTATCTCGCGCAGATTCTGCCTGAGGCCAGCGGGCAGATCGCCGCTGCCGAGGCCGATGCGAGCGCGCTCTACCGGCTCGACGCGGACGCCTTCATGGCCTGACTCACGTGTCGTTCAGCCGATCCGTGCGTTATGGCGCGGTGAACTGGACGATCGCCGCGCCGGAGAACCGCCACCGCCTCGTCGCCGCACTGGCGGCAGCGGTGGTGCAGGTGCTGCTCGTCTGGGCATTGCTGAGCGGGCTGACGGTGCGCATCCCGCATGTGATCGCGCGCAGCATGGCGGTGTTCGGCGTGCTGCCCGATCCGCCACCGCCGCCCAAACGCGTCCCTCCGCCGCCACCACGCCACCGCGTCGCCGCGAAGGGCAGCCCCTCGCCACCCAATCTGCGCTCGCAGGCCACCCCGGTCGCCGCGCCCATTCCCGTGATCCCGCTGCCGGTTCCCCCGGTGATGGTCACCACGCCCAAGCCCTATATCGGCGCACAGGCAACGACCGGGGCGAGCGACGTGGCCGGCCCCGGCACCGGCGATGGCGGGCAAGGCAATGGCTATGGCGGCGGCGGCGATGGAGACGGCGGCACCGGCCCACGCTGGCGCAGCGGGCGGCTGAAGGATTCGGATTATCCCGCCGATGCCGGGCGCGCCGGCGTCAGCGGCACCGTCTCGGTCCGCTACCTCGTCGGCACCGACGGGCGGGTAACCGAATGCGACGTGACCCGTTCCAGCGGCAGTGCCGCGCTCGACGACACGACATGCGGCCTGATCCGGAAACGCTTCCGCTTCTCCCCCGCGCGCGATGGCAGCGGGCGCCCGGTGCCGGCGTGGATCGTCGAGAATCACACATGGGTGATCGAACATGATCCGACACCGCCGGATGAAGGTGACCGGCGCGGGCGATGATGCCACGATCGGCGGCGGCGCATGGAAACGGACCCGGCGATGCTTCGTGCGCGTTGACGCCGCATCGAAGGAACGATCCATGCCGGCGGCATCCAGTCTCCGCAGCGCGATGGTTGATGCCCAGATCGCCGCGCGTGGCGTGCGCGATCCGGCGGTGCTTGGCGCGATGCGCGTCGTCCCGCGCGAGCGCTTCGTCCCCGCGCACCTCCGCGAACTCGCCTATGAGGACATGGCGCTGCCGATCGAGGCGGGGCAAACGATCTCCCAGCCCTATATCGTCGCTTATATGATCGAGAGCGCGGGAATCGCGCGCGGCGCACATGTGCTGGAGATCGGCGCCGGCTCGGGCTATGCCGCCGCGGTCATGAGCCGGATCGCGGACAAGGTCTATGCGGTCGAGCGCCTGGCGGAACTCGCCGATCGCGCGCGCGAACGGATGGCGGCCCTCGGCTACACCAATGTCGAGATACGTACCCGCGACGGGATAGATGGTTGGCCCGAGGCAGCGCCGTTCGATGCGATACTCGTCGCGGCGGCGGCCCGCTCAATCCCCGAACGCTTGCCCTGGCAACTGGCGATCGGCGGCCATCTGGTGATGCCCGTCGGCAAGCGCGACCAGCAAAGGCTGGTGCGTGTGACGCGCCGCGCCACCGCTGCCTTTGATGAAGCCTGTCTCGGCGATGTGCGCTTCGTCCCGCTGATTAGCGCGCATGGGCAGGCGTAGCGCGCAAGGACAAGGTCAAAAGACGCTATGCGCTACACGCGCTCCGCCATCAGATCGGCCAGGTCCAGCCCGAGCAACTCGATATAGCCCCGGATGCGCGGCCATTGGTGTTGCACGAACGTCTCGCGCTCGGCCAGCCGCAGGCGCTCCACCGCGCCGGGGAGAACGAACATCCCCACCCCGCGCCGCACCTCGACATAATCCTCGTCCTGAAAGCTCTGATAGGCCTTGGCGACGGTCAACGGGTTCGCGCCATGCTCGGCGGCGAGCGCGCGGACGGAGGGAAGCTGATCCCCCGCGCGATAGTCCCCGCGCAGGATAGCCGCCGCGATCGTGGCGCGCAGGCGGATGTAAACCGGGCTGTCCTCGTTGCTCAAAGCTGTCATGGTGCCTTAATACAGCAAATGAGGTAAAAAGCCAGTCCTATCCGGGCCAATGGCTGATTACCGCGCCCGTTTCGGGGCGCGGGCGCTCCTCCAGCGGTTTCGCCGGCGTGCCGATGAACACGAAGCCGGCGATGCGCTCCGGTGCCGCGCCGAACGCATCGCGCACGCGATCGGAGAACGCCGCCCAGCCGGTCAGCCAGCCACCAGCGAAGCCCATCGCGTGCGCGGCATGGAGCAGGTTCATACACGCGGCACCCGCCGACAATTCCTGTTCCCACAAGGGAATCTTGCTCTCCGCGCGCGGCGAGGAAAGCACAACGACCAGCGCCGGCGCCTGATGCGCGAATTGCTCGAGCGCCTCGATCTCGATCCGTTTCGCCTCGGGCCGCTCGGCGCGATAGGCATCGACGATCACCTGCGCGAGCGCCGCGCGACGCTCAGCCGCAACGATAACGAAGCGCCACGGCGCGAGCTTGCCGTGATCCGGCGTGCGCGCGGCAATGGCGCACATCGCCTCCAGTTGCGCCGGATCCGGGCCGGGCGCGGCAAGATCGCGCGGCTTGGCCGAACGGCGGGTGGCAAGAAGCGAGAGCGGCGTGGAGCGATCGTTGAACATCGCGATTCCCCCTACCCGCCCCTCGCGCCAATTTACAACGCGTGGATTGTCGTGGCGTTGTGCTGATCGCGTTTGCGCAGTAGTTTCCGATGCAACAAAACCTTCAGGGAAAGTTGAGCGCAGATGGTGGACACCCCGACCGCGGATACCCCGCGCGAACCGGATATCTCCCACGTCAATCCGGCCGCCGAGGCAACGTGGTTCGGCCATCCTCGGCAACTCGCGCGGCTGTTCTCCACCGAAATGTGGGAACGGTTCGGCTATTACGGGATGCGTGCGCTCCTCACGCTCTATCTCACGCAGCATTTCCTGTTCGGGGATCGCGAGGCGACGGGGCTGTACGGCGGCTATACCGCGCTGGTTTACCTGACCCCGCTGATCGGCGGCTATCTCGCCGATCAGTATCTCGGCTCGAAGCGCGCGGTGAAGTTCGGCGCGATCATCATGGCGCTCGGCTATTTCACCCTGTGCTTCGGCGGGCAGACCGCGAAGCCCTTCGCCATCGTCGACGGCCAGCGTTACGAGGTGCAGATCGAGGGCAGCGACAATGCCCAGACGCGCTATGTGCTGGATGGCGGCCAGCGGCTGAAGATCAAGGGTAATGACGACAAGTCGATCGACCTCATGGCCGCCGACGGCAGCGTGAAGCGCCATATCGCGCCCGGCGCCTTCAAATCGGATGCGGAGCGCAGCCAGCTACACGTCATGATCCTGCTGATCGCGCTGTGCATGGTGTCGGTCGGCAACGGCTTCTTCAAACCCAATATCTCCACCATGGTCGGCGAACTATACGCGCAGGGCGACCGACGGCGCGACAGCGGCTTCACGATCTTCTATATGGGGATCAATCTGGGATCGTTCTTCTCGCAATTGCTCTGCCCGTGGCTCGCGGTGGCGGTCGGCTGGTGGGCCGGCTTCGGGCTTGCCGCGATCGGCATGTTGTTTTCGTGGTTCCTGATCCAGTTCAACGGCGGCAAACTCGATGGCTATGGCGAGCCGCCCCGGCGCGACGGCCCGGATCGGGCGCTGGTGATCTATGGCTGCGCGCTGCTCGCGGTGCCGGTATTCTATTTCCTCTATACCAATCTGATGAGTTCGGCGGCGGCGGAACCGGGCGAGGGCATCGTCGGCTATATCCTGTCGCTGCCACTGATGGGCAAATTGCTGTTCGGCACCTTCCTCCTCGCGGTGCCCGGAATCCTCATCTGGTCCTATGCCGCGGGCGATCGCCGCGAGTTTCAGATGATGGTGGCGGCGATGGTGCTCATCGTGTTCAACGTGGTGTTCTGGACGTTGTTCGAGCAGGCCGGATCGAGCCTGACGCTCTATGCCGACCGCAACACCGATCTCAGCGTGTTCGGCCTGTTCTCGATCACCGCCGGGCAGACGCAATTCTTCAACGCCGCCTTCATCGTCATGCTGGCGCCGGTGATGAGCATCCTGTGGAACGCGCTTGCCAAGCGCGGGCTGGAGCCGACCGTCCCCGTTAAATTCGGCATCGCGCTGATCGGCGTCGGGCTGGGCTTTCTGTTCCTCGTCTGGGGCGCCCGATTTGCCGGGCCGGATTTCAAGGTGGCGATCTGGTGGCTCGCGGGCCTCTACCTGATCCACTCGGTGGCGGAATTGTGCATCTCGCCGGTGGGCCTCAGCATGATAACCAAGCTGTCGATCGCGCGCATCGTGGGACTGATGATGGGCGTATGGTTCCTGTCGATCTCGGTCGCGCAATATGTCGCGGGCGTTGTGGCGCAGGTGGCGAGCGTCGAAACGGTGGGCGGGCAGGTCACCAACCTCAAGGTCAGCCTCGATACGTATAACGGCGTGTTCTGGACGATCGGGCTGGTCGCGGCGGCGATCGGGGTGTTCCTGCTGCTGATCTCGCCGCTCATCAGGAAGTGGATGCACGGCGTGCAGTAAAAACCGGCGATGAGGGAGAGGATGCGATGGAGAATGTCGTGGCGGCGGCGGTCGCTTTCGTGGGAACCCATTTCCTGCTGTCGCATCCGTTGCGCGCGCCGATCGTCAGCCGGATCGGCGCACGCGGCTTCCTCGGGCTGTACAGCCTCGTCGCCTTCGCGACGCTGATCTGGCTCGCCCTCGCCTATCGCGCCGCGCCGCCCGCGCCATTGCTCTGGCCGGTCAGCGGCGCGCTATGGGCGGTGGCGAGCATCGTGATGCTGGTGGCGAGCGTGCTGTTGATGGGCTCGCTGATCCGCAACCCGGCGCTGCCCGAGGCGAAGACAAATATCGTGCCCGACGCGCGCGGCGTGTTCGCGATCACGCGCCATCCGATGATGTGGGCCTTCGCCCTGTGGGGGGCGGCGCATATCCTGATCTATCCCGCGCCATCGAACATCGTCGTCGCGCTGGCGATCATCGTGCTGGCGCTGGTGGGCGCCGCGATGCAGGATCGCAAGAAAGAGGCGCTCCAGCCCGAATTCTGGCGCGAATGGGAAAGGCGAACGAGCTACTGGCCGTTCGCCGCCATCGCCGGCGGTCGCGCGCGGCTCGGCGGATTCGGGATGCACGCATTGGCCGGTGGACTAATCGTCTGGCTGGTCGCAAGCTGGGTGCATATCCCGCTGGCTGGATGGCGCGCCGGCATCTGGTACTGGTTGGGCTGAAATTGCCTCACAAGCGGACTTCCATAGGAAGCTAAGTTTTTCTATGTGAGCCGGACATAAGGATGGGAGAGGTTGTAAATGCTCGGGTTGATGCAGCATGGCTCGCTGACGGTGGACAAGTTCCTCGATCATGCGGCGGCATGGCATAATGATCGCGAGATCGTTTCGCGCGATGCGGACGGCATCGTCACCCGCAGCAGCTATGGCGCGATCCACACGCTGGCGAAGCGCGTCTCGAACGGCCTCGCCCGCGCCGGCATCCGCCCCGGCGATCGCGTGGCGACGATGGGCTGGAACTCCACCCGCCACCTCGCCGTCTGGTATGGCGCGGCGGGGATGGGCGCGGTGCTGCATACGCTCAACCCGCGGCTGTTCCTTGAGCAGATCGCCTATATCGCCAATCATGCCGGCGATCGCATCCTATTCGCCGATCCTTCCTGCGCCGATCTGATCGGCCAGTTGCTGCCGCTCGCGCCGACGATCGAGCGGGTGATCTTCATGTGCGATGCCGCCGCGCTGCCCAGGACCGATTATGCCGCCACCGCGTTCGACGCATGGGCGGAAGGCGAGCCGGCCGAATATGCCTGGGGCGGGTTCGACGAGAATACCGCCTGCGGGCTTTGCTACACCTCGGGCACGACGGGCAATCCCAAGGGCGTGCTCTACGGGCATCGCTCGAACTATATCCACGCGCTGATGACGCTGCAGGCGGATGCGCTCGCGCTGTCGGGGCGCGACAGCGTGCTGATGGTCGTGCCGATGTATCACGCCAACGCCTGGGGCATGGTCTATTCCGCCCCCGCCGTCGGCGCGAAGCTGGTGCTGCCGGGGCAGAAGATGGATGGCGAATCGCTCGTCGACCTGATCGAGGCGGAAGGCATCACCTTCTCCGCCGCGGTGCCGACGATCTGGCAGGGCGTGCTGCAATATCTGAAGTCCAGCGGGCGCGGGCTGGGCACGTTGCGGCGCGTGGTGATCGGCGGATCGGCGGTGCCCGAAATGCTGGTGCGCGCCTTCCGCGACGATTACGGCGTAGAGATCACCCAGGGCTGGGGCATGACGGAAACCTCGCCGCTCGCCACCATCTCCACCCCTTCCGTCGAGGTCGCCGCGCTCAGCCCCGACGAGCAGATGCGTTATGCGATCAAGCAAGGCCGCCTGCTGTGCGGGCTGGAACTCAAGCTGACCGACGACGAGGGCAAGCGGCTGCCGCACGACGGTAAGACGCCGGGGCGGCTGATGATAAAGGGGCCGACGATCGTTGCCGGCTATTTCGGCGGCGATGGCGGCGACGTGCTTGACGAGGAAGGCTTCTTCGACACCGGCGACGTTTCGACGATCGACGCCCAAGGCTATATGCAGATCACCGATCGCGCCAAGGATGTGGTGAAATCGGGCGGCGAATGGATCAGTTCGATCGAGATCGAGAATATCGCGGTCGGCCATCCGGCGGTCGCGGTGGCGGCGGTGATCGGCGTCGCGCATCCCAAATGGGATGAGCGCCCGATCCTCTTGTGCCAGCTCAAGCCCGGCGCCACCGCCTGCCGCGAGGATCTCACCGCCTTTCTCGATGGAAAGATCGCGCGCTGGTGGATGCCCGACGACGTGCTGTTCGTCGATGAAATCCCGCTCGGCGCGACCGGCAAGATCGACAAGAAGCTGCTTCGCCAGCGGATGACCGGCTATACCCTGCCGTTCGAGGCGGCGCGCTGAGGCACGGCACCGGCGTTCATGATTACGGGGAGTGAGAGGAAGTTGTTGAACCACCCGACCGGCAATCGCCGCCGGCAGGGCAGGCGCTGGATCGCCGCCCCGCTGCTCGCCGCCTTATGCGCCACGCTTTCCGCCTCGCCCGCGCTCGCGCAGGATTATGCCGCGCGCGTCGCGCGCATCCTGCGCACCACGCCGCTGATCGACGGGCATAACGACTGGCCCGAGGCGCTGGCCGACCGCGAGGGCGCCCGGCGCTGGACGATGGACCTGCGCGATCTCTCCCACGTCTCCGGCGAGCCATATGACACGGATATCGCGCGGCTGCGCAAGGGCATGGTCGGCGGCCAGTTCTGGTCGGTCTATGTCCCCGCCGACCTGCCCGGCAAGGAGCAGGTGGAGCGCACGCTGGAACAGATTGATCTCGTGAAGTCGATCGTCGCGCGTTACCCGGACACGTTCGTGCTGGCGCGCACCGCCGCCGACGTGCGCCGCGCCCATGCCGCCGGAAAGATCGCCTCGATGATGGGGGTAGAGGGCGGCGGGCAGATCGACGGCAATCTTTCGATCCTACGCAGCTATGCGGCATTGGGGGCGGGTTATCTCACGCTCACCCATTCGCGCACCATCGACTGGGCGGATTCGGCGACGGACAATCCGCAGCACAACGGCCTCACCCCGTTCGGCAAATCGGTGGTGCGCGAGCTGAACCGGCTAGGGATGCTGGTCGATCTGTCGCACGTCAGCGAGGATACGATGCGCTCTGCGCTCGCCGAGACGAAGGCGCCGGTGATCTTTTCCCATTCGGGCGCGCGCGCGGTCAACGATCATCCGCGCAACGTCTCCGACGATGTGCTGCGGCTGGTGGGCGCGAATGGCGGCGTGGTGATGGTGGATTTCGCACCGGGCTATGTTTCGGACAGGAACCGGCGCTGGGCCGCGGATTCGGCAGCGGAGAAGACCCGGCTGAACTCGCCGCCGTTTCGCGGCCTCTATATCGGCCAACCCGAAAAGGCCGCCACCGCTTATGCCGCATGGCTGAAGGACCACCCCGAGCCACGCGCCACGCTGGCCGAGGTAGCCGATCATATCGAGCATGTCGCACGCATCGCCGGCAAGGCGAGCGTCGGCCTCGGATCGGATTTCGATGGCGTCGGCCACCCGCTGCCGACCGGGCTGGAAGATGTCTCCACCTATCCCGCGCTGCTCGCCGAGATGATGCGGCGCGGCTGGTCGGACGCGGACGTGGCGGGGCTGGCCGGCGGCAATGTGCTGCGCGTTATGGAGCGCGCCGAACAGGTCGCGAGGACGATGAACGCAACGCCCGCCGGCTGATTCGCCCGCGCACTGATGGAACCCGGCGGCCCGGCAAGCATTGCCATATGCCGGATCAGACCGGGGCAGGCGAAAGGGGATCGAATTGGCGAGAGGGGGCGGATTGCAACATATCGCGGGGGCGCTGGCGTTCTTTGCGCTGGTTCTTGTCGGGCCAGCCGCCGCGCGCGCAGGCACGGTCGCGCTGACCTTCGACGATCTGCCGGCGCTCTCGATCCTGCCCGATCAGGCCTATGTCGATGATCTGAACGCGCGCCTGTTGTACAAGCTGAAGCGACACCGTTTCCCGGCGATCGGCTTCGTCAACGAAAGCAAGATCGGCGATCTCCAGCCCGAGCATCAGATCACCAATCTCGCGCGCTGGCTCGATGCCGGGATGCTGCTCGGCAACCACACCTTCTCGCACGATTCACCCAACAAGCTGGGCGCGGAAGGATATATCGCGGACATCGCGCGCGGCGAGCAGATCACGCGCCCGATGCTGGAGAAGCGCGGGCTGAAGCTGCAGTGGTTTCGCCATCCCTATCTGGAAACCGGCTATCCCGCGGCGGTGCGCAATCAGATCGACGGCTGGCTCGCCACGCATGGCTATCGCATCGCCCCGGTGACGATCGACGCGGAGGACTGGGAGTTCGCCGAGCCTTATGACGACGCGATCGCGCGGCATGACATCGCGCGGCAACAAAGCATCCGCAAAGCCTATCTCGCTTATACCGCGATCCGCATCCGCTGGTCACAGACGAGCGCGCGGGTGCTGTTCGGGCGCGATATCGCGCATGTCATGCTGCTCCATTGCACCCGGCTCAACGCGGATACGCTGGACGGCCTGGCGAAACTGCTCCGCGCGGCGCACCTTCGCCCGGTTTCGCTCAATCGGGCGATGCGCGATCGCGCTTATCGCACGCCGGATGATTATGCCGGGAAGGATGGCATCACCTGGCTCGAACGATGGGCGATCACCCTGCACAAGACTTTGCCCGAGCAAGGCGACGAAGACCCGCCCGCCGAAATTCAGGCGCAATATGATCGCGTGGACAATGATCGACAAAGTAACACGAATCGCTGATTGTTTCATAAGCGTTCTATTGAGCGTTGCCCGATGGGACAGAACCTCTTACCCTGCACAATATAAGCCAGTTATCCGGAGCACGTACGTTGACCGAAAAGCGAACGACCCGTCACCCGCCAGAATATTACAAGAATCCAGAGAACAGCATCGGCTATCTCACGCGGATCGTGTTCCGCAACTTTTCACGGTTGCTGGAACGCCATACGTTGCAGCATGAAATTTCCGCCGGGCAATGGCGTTTCCTGCGGCAATTGTGGGTAGAGGACGGCATTACCCAGCGCGAATTGAGCGAGCGTGTCGGTATGCGCGAGCCCACTACCGTCGTCGCGCTGAAGGGGCTGGAAGCCGCCAAGCTGATCCGCCGCGAGAAAAGCCAGATAGATCGGCGCAAAATCTATATTCATCTGACCCCGTTCGCGAAATCGCTGGAAGCGAAGCTGACCCCGCTCAATGCCGAGGTACATGCGACCGCGACCGCCGGGATGAGCGATGATGAAGTGGAAACATTGCGGCACCTGCTGCGGCGGGTGATCGGCAATCTTACCGCCGAAACCAGCCATGATTCGCCCGATCTGAACAGCGATCCTGACGGAAAGGCTTGACTGGATCGCCATCGCCCTCATTACTTAGGTAGTTAATTTACCAAGGGGTGGGCGATGTCGGTTCGGATAGCGGTGATTTCGGGAAGCGTGCGCAACGGATCGCACAACAGCGCGCTTGCGGCGCTCGCCGCCGCGCGCATCGCGGCGGCGGGCGGCGAGGCCGAGGTAATCGACCTCGCCACCTATAACCTGCCGGTCTATTCGCAGGATCTGGAGCTTCAGGATTGCCCGCCCGATGCGCGCCGGCTGAAGGCGGTGCTGGCGGGAAGCGACGGCGTACTGATCGCGACGCCGGAGCATAATGGCTCGATCTCCACGTTGCTCAAGAACGCGATCGACTGGGCTTCGCGACCCGGCGAGGGCGAGACCCTGGTTACGCTCTCCGCCTTTCGCGGCAAGACCGCCGGGATCATGGCGGCGTCGATCGGCCCGTTCGGCGGGATGCGCGCGCTTGCCCATCTGCGCCAGATTCTGGGCACCGTGCAGATGATGGTCGTCCCCGAGCAACTCGCGGTGCCGTTCGCGGATCGCGCCTTCACAGCAGAGCGCGCGCTGGCGGAGCCGCTGCCGAACATGATCCTCGACGGGCTGGTCGCGCGCGTGCTGGAGGTGGCCGAGCGCCTTCGCCCATGACGACGACAGGCTTGCGCTGCTCGCCAGTCGAATATATCTTAGCAATCTAAGCATTGTTGAGGATCATCGTGGGGCCACTTTCGGATATTCGCGTCGTCGAGCTGGGACAGCTGATCGCCGGGCCGTTCTGCGCCCAGTTGTTCGGCGATCTCGGCGCGAACGTAATCAAGATCGAACCGCCCAAGACGGGCGATCCGATGCGCCAATGGGGGGCGGGCGATCCGCCGGTGTGGTGGGAGGTGATCGCGCGCAACAAGCGTTCGGTCGCCGCCGATCTGCGCACGCCCGAGGGGCAGGAAATCGCGCGGCGCCTGATCGCCACCGCCGATGTGCTGATCGAGAATTTCCGCCCCGGCACGCTGGAAAAGTGGAATCTCGCGCCCGCTGATCTGTGCGCGGCCAACCCCCGGCTGATCGTGGTGCGCGTTTCCGGTTACGGGCAGACCGGCCCCTATTCCACACGCGCCGGCTTCGGCGGGATCGGTGAGGCGATGGGCGGCTGGCGCGCGTTGGTCGGCACGGCTGACCGCCCACCATCGCGACTCGGCGTTTCGATCGGTGACAGCCTTGCGGGCACCTATGGCTGCCTCGGCGCGCTCGCCGCGCTGCACGAACGTGAGAAAAGCGGACGCGGCCAGGTGGTCGACGTCAGCCTGTTCGAATCGGTGTTGCAGGTGATGGAGGGCCTCGTCCCCGAATATGCCGCCGCCGGCCATGTCCGCGTGCGCTCCGGCTCGATCCTCAAGGGCATCGCGCCGTCCAACGTCTATCCGTGCAGCGATGGCGAGTTGCTGATCGCGGGCAATCAGGATGCGATCTTCCGCCGGCTGGCGACCGCGATGGGCCAGCCCGAGCTTGGCGAGGATCCGCGCTTCGCCACGCATGTCGCGCGCGGGCAGAACCAGGCGCTGCTCGACGAGATGATCGCCAACTGGACCCGCGGGCAGACCGTCGCGGCAGTCGAAAAGCTGATGGAGGAATATGCCGTCCCCGCCGGGCGGATGTTCGCCGCGCGCGACATGCTCGCCGATCCGCATTTCGCGGCGCGTGAGGCGATCGTCTCGGTGGAGACCAAGCATCACGGCACGCTGCCGATGCAGGGCGTGTTCCCCCGCCTCTCCCGCACGCCCGGCGGCGTGCGCGCCGCCGCCCCGGTCACGGTCGGCGCGGATACCGACGCGCTGCTCGGCGAGGTCGGTTACGACGCCGCGGCGCTCGCGGACCTCAAGCAGCGCGGCATCGTGTGAGCGGCACCCTTTTCGATCACGTCTGGGATCGCCACCGCATCCTGGAAGACGGCGGCGAGACGTTGCTCTACGTCGACCTTCACCTGCTCCACGAGGTCACCTCGCCGCAGGCCTTCGCCGGGCTTGAGGCGCATGGCCGTCCCGTGCGTCAGCCGGCGCGCGCGCTGGCGCTGTTCGATCACAATGTCCCCACCGTCGGGCAGGAAGACGGCATTGCCGCCGTCGCCGATCCGCAGGCCCGCGCGCAACTCACCCGGCTGGTGGAAAACAGCACCCGCTACGGGATCGAGCGGTTCGACATGGGCGATCCGCGCAACGGCATCGTGCATGTCGTGGCGCCCGAACAGGGCCGCACCCATCCCGGCATGACGATCGTGTGCGGCGACAGCCACACCTCCACGCACGGCGCGTTCGGCGCGCTGGCGTTCGGCATCGGCACGACCCAGATCGAACATGTGCTGGCAACGCAGACGCTGCGGCTACGCAAGCCCAAAACAATGCGCGTCAACGTCACCGGCGCGCTGCCCGCGCACCTTTCGGCCAAGGATCTCGCGCTCGGCATCCTGCGTGCGATCGGGGTGGGTGGCGGGCTTGGCCATGCGATCGAATTCACGGGGCCGGCGGTGCGCGCATTGTCGATGGAAGGGCGCATGACGCTGTGCAATCTCGCGGTGGAGATGGGCGCGCGCGCCGCGCTGATCGCGCCGGACGAAACGACCTTCGCCTATCTGCGCGGGCGCCCCGGCGCGCCGCAGGGCGACGAATGGGATCGGCAGGTCGCACACTGGCGCACGCTCGCCAGCGCGCCCGACGCCAGCTTCGATCGCGAGGTCGAGGTCGACGCGGCGGGGCTGCGCGCGATGGTCACCTGGGGCACCAACCCGTCGCAGGTGGTCGCGGTGGACGAAGCTTTGCCCGATCCGCGCGCCACCACCGATCCGCTCGATCGCGCCGCCCAGGAACGCGCGCTCGCCTATATGGGGCTCTCCCCCGGCCAGCCGATCGCCGGATTGCCGATTGATCGGGTGTTCATCGGATCATGCACCAACAGCCGGATCGAAGACCTTCGCGCCGCCGCCGACGTCGTGCGCGGTCGCCGTGTCGCGGCGGGCGTCGGGGCGATGATCGTGCCCGGTTCGGGGCTGGTGCGCCAGCAAGCCGAGGATGAGGGGCTGGCCGATATCTTCATCGCCGCCGGCTTCGAATGGCGCGAACCCGGCTGCTCGATGTGCGTCGGCATGAACCCGGATCGCCTCGCGCCCGGCCAGCGTTGCGCGGCGACCTCGAACCGCAATTTCGAGAACCGGCAGGGCGCGGGCGGGCGCACCCATCTGATGAGCCCCGCAATGGCCGCCGCCGCCGCGATCGCGGGCCGCATCATCGACGTGGCGGCGCTTTAGCGGGGCGCGGGTTATCAACGTGCGAAACGCCTCGCGGTTTGTTTGGCAGCATGACGATAGCACGATTGTGAATACCGAGTGCGAGACTATGGTGCTCACATGTGGCAATTGGCTGTCTTTACTTTGGCGTCTTCGCTTCCGGCGGGGCAACGGAGCCTTATCTTCGATGGCGAGGCTTTCGGACCGCAACGAGCCCTTACCTGCACTTGGTTCACCAACTTCGAAAACAGTCGGTTCAAGCAATGTCACGATGCGACAGGCAAATTGCTTCAGGAGGACGATGGAGCGTCGATCAAATGCCTTCGAGACACATGCGCGCGATTGGACACCGCAGCCCGAAAGGCGGCGGGTTGGCGGAAGCCTGAGCCGCCTTGGGGAACATATACGGTAAGGCTGGTCGGCCGCCTCAGCCTATATCCCCATGCAAAGCGCTACCTCGGCGACGCGACCCGAACCGTTCTTATAGAGGAACTCGCCAGCGTTAGCATATCGAAATAGCAGGCCCATTCATGGGTTCACGGCCTAGTCGACGCGCGATCCTCGAACGCGTCGATCGCTGCGGCGTGGCGCAGCGTGCGGCCGATATCATCCAGCCCGGCAAGCAGCGCCTCGCGCAGATCGGGATCAATCGCGAACGTCATGCGCAGCGCACCCGCGCTGATGGTGCAATCGGGCAGGTTCACCGTGACGGGCGTGCCCGGCGTCTCCGTCAGCAGATCCACCAGCGCGGCATAATCGCCGGGTGCGGGCGCGACGAGCAACAGCCCGTTGGTCGCCGCGTTGCCGCTGAAAATCCCGCCGAAGCTCGGCGCGATGACACAGCGGATGCCATGATCGTCAAGCGCCCATACCGCGTGCTCGCGCGACGAACCGGAGCCGAAATTGCGCCCCGCCACCAATATCCGCGCGGCGGGATCAATCAGGAAACGCGAATCGATCGCACGCATGTCGGCGAACAGATGCGCGCCGAGCCCGCGCCGATCCAGGCCCTTCATGAACCGTGCGGGAAGGATCTTGTCGGTGTCGATATCCGCATCGCGCAGCAGCGCCGCGCGCGAGGTGACGATCGTCCATGGCTTCATATCGGCTTGCCCCAATCCGCCGCCAGCGTTTCGAGCAACATTTCGAACCGTTTCTGCCCCACCTTCGCGGTGATCTGCGCGACAAGCTCGCTCATCGCGTCCTGCGCATCGCCGCGCATCTGTTCACCGAACGGGGTGAGCATCAGGCGCTTGTGGCGGGCGTCGTCGGGATCGTCCTCCAGCGTGACGACATCCTTCTCCACCATCTGCGCGATCGTGCTGTGGATCGCCTGACGCGAAACGCCCATGCGGCGGGCGATTTCCGACGGCCGGGTGACCCCGCTGACGATATTGACCATCACCATTGATTGCGCCCGGCTGATATCCGGCCACCCCCTGTCATGGACCCGCGCCTGAAGGCCCTCGTCGAGCCAGCAGAAACGCTGGAACAGATGAATGATTAATTCGATCGACCGCATGAACTCGCTTAAACGGTGTTGCATCGCGCGGCGCAAGCCGTGCCGGCGGCTATGGACCAGCTTGCGGACGCGATTTACTTAGTATACTATCTTTTTCGGAAGGAGCAATCATTGCCTGCTATCGAAATCGTCGAGGTCGCGCCGCGAGACGGATTGCAGAATGAGGCCCGCATCGTTTCGACCGCGCACAAGCTGGAACTGATCGACCGCGCCATCGTCGCGGGTGCGCGCCGGCTGGAGGTGACGAGTTTCGTCAACCCGCGCCGCGTGCCGCAAATGGCGGATGCGGACGAGGTGGTGGCCGGCCTGCCGGATCGCGATGACGTGACGTTCATCGCCCTGGTGCTCAACCGGCGCGGCGCGGAACGCGCGCTCGCCACGCGGATCGACGAGTTGGGCGCGGTGTGCATCGCCAGCGACACGTTCGGCATCCGCAATCAGGGGCAGACGAGCGCCGAGTCGCTCGACGTGGCGCGCGAGACGGTCGCGCTGGCGCGGGCGGCGGGGCGCAGCGCGCAGATCACCATCGCCACCGCCTTCGGCTGCCCGTTCGAGGGCGAGGTTCCGCTCGATCGCGTGGTGGAGATGGCGAAACGCGCGGCAGATGCTTCCCCGCGCGAAGTCGCGCTGGCGGATACGATCGGCGCCGCGGTGCCGGGGCAGGTAAGCGAGGCGGTCGCGCGCGTGGCGGAGGCGATCGCGCCGCTTCCCGTGCGGGTGCATTTCCACGATACGCGCAACACCGCTGTCGCCAATGTCTGGGCCGCGATCAACGCCGGCGCATCCGTGATCGACGCGGCACTCGGCGGGCTCGGCGGCTGCCCGTTCGCCCCCGGCGCATCAGGCAATGTCGCAACCGAGGATGTCCTCTATCTGCTCGATCGTTCGCGCATCGCAACCGGCTATGACCGCGCGCTGGCGATCGACGTGGCGAACTGGCTGACCGGCGTGGTGGGGCGCGATCTGTCGGGCAAGGTGCGTTGCGCGCCCGCCTTCCCTGCCGTCACAGCCTGAGCCCGCATGTGGGGCGAGGCAAGTTTTGGCACGGATGGGCTGGACCTCGCCGGTTCACGACGATAATCTTCGCTATCTAAGCAAATTGAGAGGAGCGGCAATGGACCCGCGCGACACCAACGGACTTGACGTGCAATTCATCGGCAAGGTTTCCCCCACCGCGCCGCGCATTCTTGCGGGCGGCCACCCTTGCCAGGGCATCTATTGGACGCCGGCGGGCAAGAAGCCCAAGACCGCGGTGATCGCGACCCATTACAACGTCGATTTCACCGAACATTATATCGCGCCCTATTTCGCGCGGCGCGGGATCGGCTTCCTCGGCTGGAACACGCGCTATCGCGGGTTCGAGGATCAGTTCCTGCTGCATCACGCGGTGCTGGACATCGGCGTGGGGATGCGCTGGCTCAAGGAAGTGGCGGGCGTCGAGCGGATCGTGATCCTGGGCAATTCGGGCGGCGGCTCGCTGATGGGCGCCTATCAGGCAGAAGCGATCAAGCCGACGCTCGGCAGCGAGCTTTCGGGCGCCGGGCTGGATGCGCTCAACGATCTCATCAAGGCCGATCTCTACATCTCGCTCAACGCGCACCAGGGCCGCCCCGAAGTGCTGACCGACTGGCTTGACGCATCGGTGGTGGACGAAAATGATCCGGTGGCGACCGATCCGTCGCTCGATCCGTTCAGCGCCGAGAACGCCCCGCCCTATTCGGAGGAGTTCGTCACCCGTTACCGCGCGGCGCAGCGCACGCGCAACCAGCGCATCACCGATTGGGCGAAGGTCGAACTGAAGCGGCTCAACGATGCCGGCGTGCCTGACCGGCTGTTCCCGCTGTTTCGCGTGTGGGGCGATCTGCGCTGCATGGATCCGTCGCTC
This sequence comes from uncultured Sphingomonas sp., assembly GCF_937871615.1. GTDB lineage: Bacteria > Pseudomonadota > Alphaproteobacteria > Sphingomonadales > Sphingomonadaceae > Sphingomonas. The sequence goes on from NZ_CALMPA010000021.1 coordinate 34,225, forward strand.
GATCCGTCAACGCGCAAGCCGCGGCTGTGCTATCGCGGCGATCCCGTCACCGCGAACCGCACGCCCTCGATCGGGCGCTTCAACACGATCAAGACCTGGCTCAACATGTGGAGCCTGGAAACCTCGCCGTGCCAGGGCGCACCGCATCTCGCCAAGTTCGACACCCCCGCGCTGGTGGTGCAGGGCACGGCGGACACCGGCGTGTTCCCGAGCGACGCGCGCAAGATCTTCGACAATATCGGCTCGACCGACAAGCAGATCGAACTGATCCCCGGCGCGCATTATTTCGAGGATTCGAATGCGGAACGCGACGTGGCCGCCGACCTGATGGTCGCGTGGATCGAAGCCAAGAGCTGAGCGAGGCATTGAGCGTGACCGACACGGGCGAGGCAGCCACCATCACATCCCTGCGCCGCGCGGGGCTTGCCCGCGACGGCCAGCCGGTCACGCTCACCCCGCTTTCGGGCGGGGTATCGTGCGACGTGTGGCTGGCGCGGATCGGTGACGAGCCGCCGATCGTCGTCAAGCGCGCGCTGCCGCAATTGCGCGTTGCGGCGGAGTGGCTCGCCCCTGTCGAGCGGGCCGAGAATGAGGTGCGCTGGCTGCAATGCGCGCGGCGGATCGACGCGCGGCTGGCGCCGGAAGTGGTGGCGGCGGTGCCGGACGAGCATTTGTTCGCGCTCGCCTATCTGGAGCCGGAAGCGCATCCGGTGTGGCGCGACGAACTGATCGCGGGCCGCGTCGATCCCGGCTTCGCGAGCGGCTTCGGCCACGATCTCGCCCGCATCCATGCCGCGACCGCCGACGACGCGGCGATGGCGCGCGATTTCGACAGCATGGACCTGTTCGACGCGCTGCGCATCTCGCCGTTTCTGCGCTATGTCGCGGGGAACCGGCCCGAGGTGGCGGCGCGGCTGAACGCGATCGCGGACGATCTTCAGGCGCGGCGCGGCGCACTGGTTCATGGCGATGTCAGCCCCAAGAATATCCTGTGCGGGCCGGAAGGCGGCGTGTTTCTCGATGCCGAATGCGCGGTCTATGGCGATCCCGCGTTCGATCTCGCCTTTTGCACCACGCATCTGCTGCTCAAGACGATCTGGCTCGCCGATCATGCCGCGCCGCTGAAACAATCGGCAAGCGCGTTCGTCGCGCGCTATCTCGCTGGCGTAACGTGGGAACCTGCCGAGGCGCTCGCCGCACGGGCCGGAGCCCTGCTCTCCGCGCTGCTGCTCGCGCGGGTCGAGGGCAAATCCCCCGCCCCCTATCTCGATGCGACGGCCCGAGAGGTGGTGCGCGCCCGCGCGCTGGCGCTGCTCGCCGCCGACACCCCGACGATCGACCAACTTATCGCCGACTGGCCCATGGAGTTCTGATGACCAACCGTATCGCCAACATCCTCGCCCGCCAGCTTTGGGATTCGCGCGGCCGCCCGACCGTCGAGGCCGAGGTTCGGCTCGAAAACGGCGCGATCGGGCGCGCCATCGCGCCCGCCGGCGCCTCGCGCGGCGCGCATGAAGCGATCGACCTGCGCGACGGCGGCGACGCTTTCGGCGGGATGGGCGTGGCGCGGGCGGTGGCGAATGTCGCAACCGAAATCGCACCCGCGCTAAACGGCATGGATGCGCGCGACCAGGCGGCGATCGACCGCGCGCTCGTCGCGCTGGACGGCACGCCCAACAAGGAGCGGCTCGGCGGCAATGCGCTGGTCGCGGTGTCGATGGCGGTGCTCCATGCCGCCGCCGCCGCCGAGCGTGCGCCGCTGTGGCGCTATCTCGCCGGCGGGCGCAAGGTGCGCATTCCGCTGCCTGAAATTCAGATCTTCGGCGGTGGCGCCCATGCCGGTCGCCGCACCGACATTCAGGATTTCATGGTGATGGCGCCGCGCGCCGGCAGCTTCCGCCGCGCGCTCGAAATCACCGACGCGGTATATCGCGCCGCCGGGGAGTTGATGGCCGCGATGGGGCCGCTTTCGGGCGTTGCCGACGAAGGCGGCTGGTGGCCGAATTTCTCCTCCAACGAACAGGCGCTCGATACGCTGACCAAGGCGATCGAGCTTGCCGGTTTCCGCGCCGGTGAGGACGTGTTCATCTCGCTCGACATCGCCGCCAACGAACTGGGCGACGCGACCGGCTATTCCCTTGCGCTCGACGATCGCCGGATGGACGGCGCGGCGATGGCCGAGGAAGTGATCGGCTGGACCCGGCGCTATCCGATCCTGTCGATCGAAGACCCCGCCTCGCAGGACGATTTCGCAACCATGGCGACGGTGGTGCGCGCGGTGGGCGATAAGGTGCAGGTGATCGGCGACGACGTGCTCGTCACCAATGCCGCGCGCGTGGCCAAGGCCGCCGAGGCGGGCGCGTGCAACGCCGCGCTCATCAAGGTCAATCAGGTCGGCACCGTAACCGAGGCGCATGAGGCGCTGGAGGCGGCGCGCGCGCGCGGCTGGGGCATGATCGTTTCGGCACGTTCGGGCGAGACCGAGGACGTGACGATCGCGCACCTCGCGACCGGCTGGGATGCGGGCCAGCTCAAGGTTGGCTCCTTCACCCGTTCCGAGCGGATGGCGAAGTGGAACGAAGTACTGCGGATCGAGGAGGAAATGGGCGCGGATGCGGTGTTCGCCGGCGCCTCCGCCTTCGCCGCGCCGGTCGCCGCGCGGCTGGGCTGATGCGGCTCGCGATCGACACCATCCCGAGCGCGGGCTTTCAGGCTGAGATCGACGCGGTGTTCGGCGCGGGCGCGGTGCTCGCGGTTCAGCCCGGCTCGCCGCCGGGCGACGCGGAAGTGTTGCTCCATGTCCTGGCCCCGGTCTCGGCGGAGGCGATCGCCGCCGCGCCCTCGCTGCGGCTGATCCAGAAGCTCGGCGTGGGGGTGAATACGATCGCGCTGGAAGCGGCAAAGGCGCGCGGCATCGCGGTGTGCAACATGCCCGGCGTCAATGCGCAGGCGGTGGCGGAATGCGCGCTGACGCTGCTGCTCGCGGTGTTGCGCCGCACCGTGGCGCTCGATGCCGCCACCCGCGCCGGGCAATGGGCGGTGCCATCCGATGTCCTCGACAATATGGGCGAGGTTTCGGGCCGCACGATCGGGCTGATCGGGATGGGCAACAGCGCCGCGCGCCTCGCCCGCGCGCTGGAGGCGCTGGGGGCGGAGGTGGTGTTCACCGCCCGCAGCAGCCACGCGGACAAGCCGTGGCGGCAATTGCCGCTGGCCGAGCTGCTCGCGGTAGCCGATGTCGTTTCGCTGCACGTGCCGTTGACCGATGAGACCGCCAATCTGGTCGATCCGCTGGCGATGAAGCGCGGCGCGGTGCTCATCAACGTCGCGCGGGGCGGGCTGGTCGACGAAGCGCGACTGGCGGACGCGCTGCGCTCCGGCCATCTGCGCGGCGCGGGGCTGGACGTGTTCGCGACCGAGCCGGTCGATCCCGCCGATCCCTTGCTCACGCTCGCCAATGTCGTCGTCAGCCCGCATGTCGCGTGGCAGACGCCGGAAACGCTCGCGCGCAGCCTCGCGACGGCGGCGGAGAATGTCCGCCGGCTCACGGCGGGCGAACCCTTGCTCAATCAGGTGATTTGATGACCAGCCTTCCGATCGTTCTCGCGTCCGGCCAGTTGCTGACGCAGGAGACGTGGACGCCGCAGATCGCCGCCTGGGCGAAACGCGACGTGCGCCACGCCGATCACCGGCATGACGACACGATCGCCGGGATGGCACAGCGGCTGCTGGACGCGGCACCGGCACGCTTCGCGCTGGTCGCCCATGCGTTGGGCGGGTTCGTCGCGTTCGAGGTGATGCGGCGCGCGCCCGAACGGGTGGCGCGGCTGGCGCTGATCGCCACCCTCGCCTCCGCCGATGGCCCGGCGCAGACCGCGCGGCGGCAGGGCTATATTGATCTGGTCGAATCCGGGCGCTTCGATCAGGTGATCGAGGAGCGTATCCCGATGCTGTTCCCGCCGGAAAAGCGCGACGACGCGGAGCTGCTCGGCCTCGCGCGACGGATGGCGGCGGATACCGGCGCGGAAACCTTTCTGCGCCAGCAGCGCGCGATCATGGCGCGGATCGACAGCCGCCCGACGCTCGGCGCGATCGCCGCGCCCGTGCTGCTGATCCGCGGCGCGGTGGATGGAATCACCACGGTGGAGCAACAGCAGGAAATGCTCGATGCGATCCCCGGCGCGCGGCTGGAAACGCTGGCGGGCGTCGGCCATCTGCCGACGGTGGAGGCGGCGAAACAGACCACCGCGCTCCTCACCGACTGGATCGACCGGGGCTGACGCCCCGCGCGATCACCGCACCGAATAGAGCCGATGCCGCGCGCCGAGATCGGTGCGCTCGCCCACGCCGATCGCCACCGTCCCGTTGAGCCACGCATAATCGGGGCTTGCCGTCTCGAACAATGACGCGATGCGCAGATAATAGCGCGACGGATCGACTTTCGAGGCAAGCGCGGGATCGGCGAATTCGCGGCGCACGTCGTCCGGGATCACGCTGCGCCCGAAATAATTGACGTAGATCAGCGCGCCATCATGGGTGCGCAGCACCGCGCGCGCATCGAGCGTGCCGACAGTCGCATCCTCACCCAGTCGCCCGCCGACGGACCAGTTGCCGCCGCCCGGCAATACCTCGCCAGACAGGCGCGGGCCTTCGAACTTGCCGCCGGTGATATAGCCGATCCGCCGGTCGTTGAACGGCGCGGCGCCGACGTGGATGATCCCGCCGGCGACGTGAAAGTCGACCGTGCAGAGAAAATCGCCGAGCACCTGTGTCTTTTCGGTCACCATATTCAGCACCCTCCTACTGGACTAAATCGGCGATAGTTCGTAATCTAAGTTTGTCAGAAAACAAGGCACGCATTGCGCCGCGTTAAGGAGAAGGGGGGCCATGTCCCAAAATTTCAATCGCTTGTTAACCGGCATCGCCGCTTCCGCGCTCGTCACCGCGCTGGGAATCGCATCGCCCGCCTTCGCTCAAACCGCCACCGATTCGACCACCGCCGCGCCGACCGAGACCAGCGGGGCCGATATCGTCGTCACCGCGCAGAAGCGCGAACAGAAGCTGCAGGATGTGCCGATCTCGATGGAGGTCGTTTCCGGGCAGAAGGTCGCCGATTTCGCCGCCGCCGATTTCAAGGCCGTGCAGAATTTCGTGCCGAACATGTTCGTCCAGCAGACCAACGGCAACGACACGATCTATATCCGCGGTTTCGGTTCGCCGCCCCAGAACTTCTCGTTCGATCAGGCGGTCAGCGTCTACATGGACGGCGTTTACGCGGGCAAGATGCGCCAGGCGCTGAACCCGTTCTTCGACGTTGCCCGCGTCGAGGTGATGCGCGGCCCGCAGGGGGCGCTTTACGGGAAGAACACGCCCGCGGGCGCGATCAGCGTCGTTTCGGCTGGCCCGACCAAGACCTTCCAGGCCGCGCTCACCGGCACGTATAATTTCGATCTCAAGGGCTATGACCTGACGGGCTATGTTTCCGGCCCCGTCACCGACACGCTTTCGCTGCGCGTCGCGACGCGCGTTCAGGATCAGGATGGCTACATCAAGAACCTGGCAAACGGCAACGAGGAACCGCGCAACAAGCTGCAACTGTTCCGCATCAGCGCGCTGTGGGAACCGAGCGATACGTTCGATGTATCCGCAAAGCTGGAACTGTCGAATTACGAGCGCATCGGCGGCCTGGGCGTTTCGACGCCGGATAATACCGAGCAGCGGCCAACGCTGGTCCGCTATGCGGATAATTACCCACTTGGCCGCGAAGGCTATACCAACAGTTCGGCGCTTGGCTCGGTCACCGCGAACCTGAAGGTGGGCACGCACACGCTTACCTCGATAACCGGCTATTCGTGGTTCAACGGCGCCGTGACGAACTATTTCGATCAGCGTGTTCCGGGAACCGGGCAGGTGATCGAAAATTCCGTCGCCAACAAGTATCCCGAGGACTTCCACCAGTTCTCGCAGGAATTGCGCCTGTTGTCCCCGACTGGCGGCGTGCTCGAATATGTTGTTGGCGCTTATTACGACAAATCTACCTACAACGTAGATCCGTATCTCTATTACAATATTCTTGCGTTCAACCTGGTCTCGCTCAACCAGACCTATTTCCACCAGAGCGCCCGGACGCTGTCCGGATTCGGGCAGGCGACGCTGCGACCGGCGAACGGGCTTCGCCTGATCGGCAGCCTGCGCTATACCAACGTGCAGAAAGACGGGACGTTCAGCGGCAAGCTGCTCAGCGGCCAGCCTTTCCGGCCACTCACCAGCGCCAGCGGCTCGATCGACGAAGGCCTCGTCGATCCGTCGATCACGGTCCAGTACGATGTTTCGCGCAATCTGATGCTCTATGCGGTCTATGGCCGTGGCTCGAAGTCCGGCGGCTTCGTATCGAACACGCTGGGCACGAAGGACGCGACGTTCATCTACAAGCCGGAACGGTCGCGGAACTGGGAGGCGGGGTTCAAATCCACGCTGTGGGATGGCCGTGCAACGCTGAACGTGTCGGCATATGACACCAAGTTCACCGATCTGCAGACTTCGTCGTACAGTTCCACGCTGCAGACCTATATTACCGGAAACGCGGCCCAGGCGACCTCGCGCGGCGTCGAAGGATCGCTGCGCATCGCGCCGAGCCGCTATTTCGACATCACCGCGTCCGCCGCGTATATGGACATCAAGTACGACAAATATCCGGGCGCGCCGTGCCTCGCGACGGCGCAAGGTCCAGCGCCCGCCGGCGTGTGCGACCTTTCCGGTCGCCGTCCGCCCTATACGTCGAAGTTCACGGGCAACGTGTCGGTCCATGGCCGGGTCGACATCAGCGATTACAAGCTGGACGGCACCGCGATCCTCGGCGGTCGCTCGGGCTTCTTCAACTCGGACGATCAGAGCCCGAACTACGGCTATCAGAAGGGCTATGCGAAGCTCGATCTGCGTATCCAGTTCGCGCCACAGGACGAGCGCTGGCACATCGCGCTGATCGGGAAGAACCTGACCAACGAACTGACCAGCGGCAGCGCGTTCCGCCTGCCCGCACCGATCACCACCGTTTCGCGCGCGATCATGTTCGTCGAGCCACCGCGCAACATCGCGATCGAGGCGGGCGTGAAGTTCTGATCCCCCTCCCCTCCCCCACGCGGGGGAGGGGAAGGTTTCATCTTATAGCGGCGTGTCGTGGCCCCATTGCCGGGTCACCACGCCGTTTTCTTTTCTGACCGCAACCCAATCGCCGCCGGCCAGCGCATCGTCGTGGATCAGATCAATCACCGCCGCCGCGATATCGCCGGGCGCGCAACGCTCATTGTTCGCCAGCACCGGCGCCATCCAGTCCGCCGCGCGATCGCCACCCGTGGTATGCAGGATCGGCGTATCGGTCAGCCCCGGCAAAACGCCGGCGACCCGCACCCCCCATTCCTCCTTGAGCGAGGCGCAGCAACGGGTGAGCATCATCACCCCCGCCTTGGTGACGGCATACATCGCATCGCGAAAACCCGGCCCCAGCGCGACGGTGGACACGGTGTTGACGATCACGCCGCCGCCGCGCGCGCGCATCCCTTGCGCGATCGTCTGCGTCGCGAGCACCAGCGAGGTGAGGTTGACATCAACGATCCAGCGCAGCCGATCGAGCGGCATTTCGGGAAACGCCCCGGCGCCCGATACGACCCCGGCATTGTTGTGCAGGATATCCGGCGCGCCATCCGCAACCACGCGATCGACCCACGCGCCCGTGGCGGCCAGATCGGCGAGATCGAGCCGCATCACCACCGGCTCCGCACCGCCCGCGCGAACGAGATCGGCGGTTTCGGTCAATCCCGCTTCATTCACATCGACCAGGGTGATCCGCGCCGCGCCCGCCGCCGCCAGCCGCGATGCCGTCGCGCGGCCTATTCCCGAAGCGCCGCCGGTGACGATCGCGGCCTTTCCCCGAATATCCATATCACTCTCCCGCAATTTGCCGCGTCACCTGTGTCTGCGATCGTCGGCTGGTTGACACATATTCTTACGTATCTAAGCATCATCCGGGAGTCGACGCCGCTCGATCGCAACAACGGATAAGGATGGGAATGGCTACTGGATCGGCGACAACGCTCGCGACGCGCGAAGCAGCCCCGGCGACACGCCGCACGGTGGCGCTGTGGATGCTGTTCGCCATTGGCACGCTCAATTTCGTCGACCGGCAGCTATTGTCCGTGCTGGTCGAGCCGATCCGCGCCGAAATGGCTTTCACCGATACGCAATTCGGGCTGCTTACGGGCCTGAGCTTCGCGCTGTTCTACGCGCTGATGGGCATCCCGCTGGCGATGGTGGCAGATCGCTGGCATCGCGTGCGGCTGATCGCGGCGGCCTGTGTGGTGTGGAGCCTGTTTACCGCCGTCTGCGGGCTGGTGCAGAATTTCACCCAGCTCGCGCTCGCCCGGTTTGGCGTCGGCATCGGCGAGGCGGGCGGCGGGACGCCATCCTATTCGGTGCTCTCCGATTATTACCCGCCGGAACGCCGCCCGCTGGCGATCGGGCTTTACACGTTGTGCGGCCCGATGGGCGTGTTCCTTGGCGCGGGCCTGGGCGGCTGGGCGGCGGCGACGATCGGGTGGCGCGGCGCGTTCATCGCGATCGGGCTGGTCGGCGCCCTGGTCGCCGCGCCGATGCTACTGCTGCTGGTGCGCGAGCCGCCGCGCGGCCAGATGGACGCGGGCCGGCAGACCAACGAGGCCGCGCCGTCGATCGGGCAGAGCCTGTCAGCCTTCACCAGCAATCGCTCGCTCAGGGCGGTGGCAATCGCCAGCGGGCTGTGCGCGTTTGTCAGCTATGGAATGCTCAACTGGATTCCAGCCTTCCTGATGCGCACGCAGGGAATGCCTGTCGGCGCGCTCGCCACCTGGTTCGCGCCCGCCGCCGGGATCACCTTCGGCCTTGGCAATTGGGGCGGCGGCGCGCTGGTCAACCGTTTCGCACGGCGCTCCGCCGCCGCTTATGGCATGGTGCCGTGCATCGCGATGCTGCTGCTGGTGCCGAGTTTCGGCGCGGCGCTGTTCGTGCAGAGCTGGCAATGGTCGCTCGCGATCATGCTGCCGCCTATGATCGCGTGCACCATCTTCGTCGCGCCGGCGATCGCGCTGGTGCAGAACTTGTCGCCGCCGCGCGCGCGCGCCACCGCGACCGCCGTGCTGATGCTGATGTTCAATCTCGTCGGGCTGGGCTGTGGCCCGCTCGTGGTGGGGATCATCAGCGACGCGCTGACCCCGCTTCACGGCGCGGCGAGCCTGCGCTTCGCGCTGCTGTGCACCTTGCCGGTCGCCGCGCTCGCCGCCTACGCGCAATATCGCGTCGCGCGCGTCGTGCCGCGCGACCTCGACGAGCCGATCAAGGAAAACTGAGAAACCGATTTAGGGAGAGAGCCGATGAACGACAGTGAGATGCGCGCCTTCGCCACGGGCTTTTTCGATGCGATCGAACGAGGCGATATCCCCGCGATGCAGGCATGTTTCACGCCCGATGCGGAGATCTGGCACAATACCGACGAACTGATCGTGAGCCCGGCGGACACCGCAAAGGTGCTGGCCGGCATGGTCGCGCGCATCAGCGATCCGCGCTATGCCGATCGCCGCATCAACGTCTTTGCCGGCGGCTTCGTCCAGCAGCATGTGCTGGAAGGAAAGCGCGTCCACGATGGCGGCGCGGTGCGGCTGCCCTGCGCGATCATCTGCAAGGTCACCGATGGCCGAATCACGCGGCTCGACGAATATTTCGATTCGGCGCACGTCGCCGAATTCCGCAAATACGCACAAGCTTGAGGAGAGAGAGACGATGCCGGTTCTACGCCAGGTTCCCCGCAGCGAGGTAACGGACGAAACCGTGCTCGCTTACTACAACCGCCTGTTCGGGGATCGCGATCCGGTCAGCGAACCGGGCACCGCGACCGGCACGCCGGGCGACTGGTGGACGGTCTACGCGCTCGCGCCGGATATCTTCAAGCACGCGGTCGACGGCTTCGCGGTCTATCGCCACCCGAGCCGCCGCATCTCGCCGGTATTGCGCGAATTGGGGCAGACCCGCGCGGGCTGGGTGAAGGGCAGCCAGTTCGTCTTCTCGCAACATTGCAAGTCGCTGCGCGGCCTTGGCGTCAGCGAGGAGAAGATCGCGGCGATCCCCTATTGGACCGTCGCCGATTGCTATGACGAGCAGGAACGCGCGGTGCTCGCTTACGCCGATTGCCTGGCGCAGGCCGGCGGGCGCGTGCCCGATCAGGTGTTCGACAAGCTGCGCACCTTCTGGGACGACGAGCAGATCTTCGAATTCACCTACATCACCTGCCTTTACGACATGCACGCGGTGATTACCCGCGCGCTGCGCATGGAATTCGACAACCGCGAAGACCCGATCGTGGAAATCGCCGCCCCCGAAGGCTTCGACGCGGCGGACTTCCTCAGCGCGCGCCCGTCGCGATAACCGTCAATATAATTGACAGTTATCGCGATTCGGCTTATGCTCGCGAACATAATACGGGAAGGTGGCGAGTCGCCTGGGCGCACCGGCGCTTCACCTTCCCGACAGTTTCCCCGGACCGCACCCACGCGCAATCCGGTTGATGGCACAAGAGGAGACGGATGATGCCGGCCACCAACACCCAGTTCGAATTCAAAGGCGTCAACCATCTGGCGCTGGTCTGCAAGGATATGGCCCGGACAGTTGAATTCTATCGCGACGTGCTGGGGATGCCGCTGGTCAAGACGATCGACCTGCCGGGCAATCGCGGCCAGCATTTCTTCTTCGACATGGGCAATGGCGACAGCCTCGCCTTCTTCTGGTTCCAGGGCGCGCCGGAAGCGCATCCGGGCATCTCCGCGCCGGAGGCTCTGCCGACGCAGGGCAATTTCATGTCCGCGCACGGATCGATGAACCATATCGCGTTCAACGTGCCGGCCGAGAAGTTCGACGAATATTATGAGCGGCTCCAGTCGAAGGGGATCGCGGTCACGCGGATTCTGGATCACGACAATTCGGAAACGCAGGTGGCCGATCACATGCACGACGGCGTGTTCGTCCGCTCGGTCTATTTCTTCGATCCCGATGGCGTGTGCCTCGAATTCGCGGCGTGGACCAAGGAGTTCACCGATGCCGACGTGGCGCACGATCCGGTGACCGCCGACGGCACCAAGGTGGAGGGCATGATCGTCCAGAAGGCACTCGCGCGGAACGACGTCACGGAAATGGCGCTCGCCAAGTAATCATGCGGGAAAGATCGGGAGGTTTCGCGCCTCCCGGTCGCTCCGGCGCTTGCAGTCGCTTATATTGCTAAGTATCCTTTGCGCTCCTTCCGTTTAAGGGGTGACATGGCCAACGATATCCTTCTGCCGACGACCATCGTGGGCAGCTATCCACAGCCCGATTGGCTGATCGACCGTGAGCGGCTGAAGGCGAGCCTTCCGCCGCGCACCCGCGCCCAGGAATTGTGGCGTATCCCCGAGCCCTGGCTGGGCGACGCGCAGGAAGCCGCGACGCTCGTTGCCATTCGCGATCAGGAACTGGCCGGCATCGACATCGTCGGCGATGGCGAAATGCGCCGCGAAAGCTATTCCAACCGCCTCGCCAACGCGCTGAGCGGGATCGATATCGACAATCCCGGCGTGGCGATGGATCGCACCGGCAAGCCCAACCCGGCACCGCGCGTCAGCGGCCCGATCCGCCGCATCGGCGGGATCGAGGTGCAGGACGCCCAATACCTCAAGCGCCATTCGACGAAGCCGGTGAAGCTCACCCTCCCCGGCCCGTTCACGATGACCAAGCAGGCGCAGAACGATTATTACAAGACCGACGCCGATCTCGCGATGGATTATGCCGATGCGGTGAATGCGGAGATCAAGGATCTGTTCGCCGCCGGCGTCGATGTCGTCCAGCTTGACGAGCCGTATCTTCAGGCCCGCGCGACCGACGCGCGCGATTTCGCGCTTGCCGCGATTGATCGCTCGCTCGAAGGCGTTACCGGCACGACTGCGCTGCACATCTGTTTCGGCTATGCGCTGGTCCACGGCAATCAGGTGACCAAGCCCAAGGCCTATGACTTCCTGACCGAACTCAACCGCTCGCGAATCGACGTGATCTCGGTCGAGGCGGCGCAGCCGGGGCTCGATCCGTCGATCCTCGCCGAACTGCCCGACAAGATCATCATGTATGGCGTGCTCGATCTGTCGCATAACGAGATCGAGCCGGCGGAACTGATCGCGGCGCGCATCCGCGAGGCGCTGCGCCATGTGTCGTCCGACCGGCTGTGGATCGCGCCCGATTGTGGCATGAAATATCACTCGCGCGAGGTCGCCTTCGCGAAGCTCGCCGCGATGGTCGAAGGCACGCGCATCGTCCGCAAGGAGCTTGGCGCGGCATGAATATCACCGGCCCGACGCCGGAATGGCGCGGGCCGGTCGTTTCCCCGGACGCAGTGTGTCCAGGGGCGGGATTTTGAGGAGAGGCCAATGAGTAGTAACGATTTCAGCCGCCGCACCTTGCTTGCGAGTGCTGGCGGCGTGGCGGCGGTGGCAGCGGCGGTTTCGATGGCGAAACCGGCCGAAGCGGCCCCGGCGACGATCGAGCGCCCGCGTGGCAAGCGCCGCACGGATGGCCGCTACAACATCCTGATGATCGTTACCGACCAGCAGCGTTCCTTCGCCGACGTGCCGAAATCGCTGCCGATGCCGGGGCAGGACATGATCCGCCGCCGGGGCGTCTCGTTCGACAATTACCTCATCAACACCAATCCGTGCGGGCCATCGCGCGCGGTGATGTATACCGGGCAGCATACCCAGCAGAACGGCGTGTATCTCAATCCGAACAGCCAGCCCTTCCCGGAATTGCGCAAGGACATACCGACGATCGGCCATATGCTGCGCGACGCGGGCTATTACACCACGTACAAGGGCAAGTGGCATCTGTCCGACATCGAGCTGCCGCAGGTTTCCGAGCGCAAGCTGAAATATCCGCGCGGCGACGATCTCCTCGAACCGTTCGGCTTCTCGGACTATAATTTCGACGGCGAGCGCGTCGGCCTGACCTGGCAGGGCTTCATGGACGACGGGACGACCGCCGCCGAAGCGATCAACACGCTGCGCGATCTGGAGGGCGGCAAGGCCGGCGACAAGCCGTGGTTCATGGCGGTGAATTTCGTCAATCCGCACGATATCATGTTCTTCGACGCGCGCGGTGACGGCGAAAAGACCCGCATAATGCCCAATCTGATCGCGCCGCTGTTTCCAGCGCCCGGCGATCCGATCTACGACGCGGACTGGAAAGCGCCGCTTCCCAAGAGCTTCTATGCCGACGATCTGTCGACCAAGCCCAGCGCGCACGCCGCGATCCGCGCCGCTTCATGGGCGTTCTACGGCAAGCTCGATCATGCCGACGAGGCGGCGTGGCAGCGTTTCCAGAATTACTATTTCAACTGCATTCGCGATGTCGATCGCCACGTCGCGGCGGTGATGACCGCGCTGGAGGAAAGCGGGCAGATCGACGACACGATCGTCATCTACACCTCCGATCACGGCGAGCGCGGCGGCGCGCACGGGCTGCGCCAGAAGGCCGGCACGGTCTATAAGGAGGATATCGGCGTTCCGTTCGTCATCGCGCATCCAAAAGGCGCGAAGGGGCAACAGACCGCGGCGCTCGGCACCACGCTCGATATCGCGCCAACGCTGCTCAGCATGGCCGGCGTCGATGCAGCGAAGCGCCCTGCCACGCTCAAGGGGCACGATCTCACCCCCGCCGCGATGCACCCGGATGCGCGCACCGGCCGCGATCAGCAGGGCTCGCTGCTCAATTATGCGGTGGCCTATGGCTGGAACCAGCCGGACGTGCCGCCCGGCGTGGAGAATGTGAAGCCGCTCGCCGCGCCCGATGTCGCGCTGCGGCGGCTGTATCGCGGGGTATTCGACGGGCGCTACAAGTTCGCGCGCTATTTCGCGCCGGACCAGCACCATATCCCGACGAGCTGGGAAATGCTGACCAGGCTCAACGATCTGGAATTGTACGACACGCTGCGCGATCCGGACGAGATCGTGAACCTCGCCAGCCCGGCGAACCGCGAGAAGAACCGCGCGCTGATCCTGCGGCTCAGCAAGATGACCAACGCGCTGATCGCGCGCGAAGTGGGCGTGGACGACGGCGCGCTCTACAAGGGCCAGTACAAGGTCACCAACAAGACGGCGTGATCCGGCTTCGCCCGCCCGGAAAACCGGGCGGGCGGCATGGCCGGCAACACGCGCAAAAAAGGGGGCGGGCCGCGCAGATCGCGAGGCCCGCCCCCCTTTTTTGCAAGTTATCCGATCAGAAGTTCTTCGACACCTGGAGCGTGATCGTCCGCGCCGGATTCACGAACACCGAGGTGGCGCCAGTGACGAACGGAATGCCGAATCCCTGGCTCCAGCTTACCGTGTTGCTGAGATTGCGCCCGATCAGCGCGATATCCCAGCCCTGCGCCTTGTTGGTGACGGCGATACGCGCGTCATAGGTGGTATAGGCCGGCATCATCGTCGATGGCGCCTGCGTATCCTGATAGTTGGTCAGCCCGGTATAATTCGCCGAACCGCGCGCCGTGAGGCTCAGATCGTCGCTGATCGGCGCGTCGATCTGCGCATAGGCGGTCCATTTCCATTTGGGCGCGCGCGTCAGGCGATAGCCCGCAAGGTTCTGCGACACGCACGTCGGCGGCGCCCCGTAAACGCAGGTGGCACCCGGATAATCGAGATACTTCGCATCGAGATACGCCACGTTGCCGCCAAGCGTCAGGATCGAAACCGGGCGGACATTGCCTTCGAATTCGATGCCACGCGAGCGGACCCTCGCAGCGTTTCCGGTAACGAAGCTGACGCCATTGTAGGTGGAAACCTGGAGATTGTCGAAATCGGTGCTGAACACCGCGAGGTTGGCATCATAAACGCCGCCCGCCCCGCGCATTTTCAGCCCAGCTTCCCACGACTTCGCGCGCTCGGGATCGAACTGATATTTGCCGGTCAGCCCAAGCCGCGTGTCATTCGAAACGAAGCCGCCGCCCTTGCTGCCGGTGGCGTAGCTTACATAAACTTGGCCGCGGCTGCTGAATTTGTAGCTGACCTTGCCTGAATAATCCCACAGCTTTTCCACGCGCTTGCCACGGATATCATAGGGCACGAACGCCAGCGGCCCCGGCAATTGCTGCATCCGCGCCTGCTTGTTTTCATGGCTGTAGCGCAGGCTGCCGTCGATGGTGAGGCCGGGGAGCACTTCAAGGTTCGCCGCGATGAACGGCGACACGGATTCGCTCGTCTGATCGAACGGCAGCACCGAATTGCCGTTCACTACCGGCGGCACCGGCAGCCCGGCGGTGCGCCAGAAGATATTCTGCACGATATGCGATTTGGCGTAATAATATTGCACGCCACCGAACAGCGAAAGCGCGCCGATCGAGCCGGAAAGCCGGGCTTCCTGCGAAATCTGCGTGGTGCTTTCGGTGTGGAGATTATCCGAGAAGTTGAGCGGGCTGTTGTCGATATCGGTTTCGGTGCTCGCCTTGAGGTGGTTGTAGCCGCCGATCGTGGTGAGCTGGACCCCGCCACCGAGATCGGTGTTGGTAGTCAGCGTCACGGCGACATTCTCGGTGCGCGAGAATTCGGGATAGGGCGAGGACTGGACGCGGACGAAGCCGGGCGTTTCGGGAACGCCGCCAAATGCCGCATCAGTAGTGCGGACGAGATTGGCGAAGGCAGACGTGCCCAGCCCGTTATAGGCCCGGTTGCCGCCCTTGTAATCGTTCTTGCCGTATTCGACCTTCAGCTTGGCCGACATGCCCTTCATCGGCTCGAACAGCAATTGCCCGCGAATGCCGAGATAGTCGTTCGAATTGTCGCGCTTGCCGGTCGCGCGGTTATACATATAGCCGCCGGCATGGCCGCCCTGCGCGCTCAAACGGGCCGAGAGGGTGTCGGTCAGCGGGCCGGACAGATAGCCTTCCCCGTTCCACCCCTTGTTCTCGAATTCGTAGCCACCGCTGACGCGGCCCTCGAAATCGCGCGTCGGCGCGGCGGTGATGACGCTGATCGCGCCGGCATCGGTGTTCTTGCCGAACAACGCGCCCTGCGGCCCGCGCACCACCTCGACCCGCGCGACATCCATCATCGCGGTTTGCAGCGAGCGCGCGCGCCCCGAATAGATGCCATCGACGAAGAAGCCGACCGATTGCTCAAACGCCAGATTGCCGCCGCCCGAGCCGAGCCCGCGCATACTGATGACGAAATTGCCGTTGGTCTGGTCGATCTGGAGGTTGGGGACGCTGCCCTGGAGGTCGTTGAACTGGCGCGTGCCCATCTTGTCGAGATCGGCACCGGAAACCACCGCGACGGACAGCGGCACATCGAGCAGGGTCTGCGGACGCCGCGTCGCGGTAACGATAACGTCATTGCCGGTGGCGGCGGTAGCGCGCTGATCGGCGCTATCGGTGGCAGGCGCCGCCTCCTGCGCATAAGCCGGCATCGCCAGAAACGGCACGGCCGCCCCCATCAGCAACGCAATACGCCTGTTCCTGAAACCCTTCATCGCGTCCTCCTCCTGCTATCGTGGACCGGAGGGCGATTGCCGCCCGCCGATCCTGATTCCGACTGGCTGGTCCCGAATTTCGCCAGCCATTATTAACTTAGTATTCTAATTGAATCGCCGTGCTGGCGTCAATACGTCTGGGCGTTGGGCGCCAGGCCGATCAGCGAGCGCCCGTGAAGCTCCGCGGCGCCGTCCTTGTCGTAAACGATATGGTTCGACATCACGTTCACGTCGCGCAGGTAGCGTTGCATCGGGTTGCTCCGCAGATGGGAGCTGGCGCCGCTCGCCTCCGCCACCATCATGATCGCGTGGCGGCACAGCTCCATCGCCTGCGCGATCTGCAACCGCATCCGCGAACGCTGTTCGAAATCGGCGCGCTTTTCCGGCGTGGCGAGCGCGATATTGCTGTTCAGCGCATCTCGCAGCAGCAATTCCGCCGTCCGCGCCATCACGCTGGCATTGGCGAGGCGCATCTGCGCCGCCGGCTTTTCGGACTGGGTGATATTGGTGCCCATCACCATGCGCTCGGCGAGTTGCTCGCGGAACAGCGACACCGCCGCCCGCGCCGCGCCGACGCCGGAGATCGCCGCGGTCACGCCGAGCAACGGCAGCATCGGCTGGCGATAGATCGGGTTATCGTACAGCCGCGAGCCATGGGCGGTGCCGGCGCGCATCTCCGCCATGTCCATCGTGCGATGCTCGGGGATGAAAACATCCTCGATCAGGAGATCGTGGCTGCCCGTCCCCTCCATGCCGTCGATATGCCAGGTGTCGAGCACGGTGACCTGCTCGGTCGGCAACGCGCAGAACAGCACCACATTGGCCGGGCCGTCGACGATCATGTTGGCGACCAGCACCCAATCCGAATGCATGACGCCGGTGCCCCATTTCCAGCGCCCGGTGATGCGATAACCGCCATCGACCTTCACTGCCTTTCCCGGCGGGGCGGTGGCGCCCGGCGCGATCACATAAGGAACGCGATCGCCATCGAGCGTGCCGAACACCTCGTCCTGAAACTGTTCCGGAAACTGGGTGAGCATCCAATTGTGTTCGACGCAGAAAGCGGTGACCCAGCCGGTTGACGGGCAGCCTTCGCTCAGCGGCAACATCGCATCAATGAAGCTGTCCGCATCGAATTCCAGCCCGCCATATTTCTTGGGGATGAAATGATAGAAGCAGCCGGTCTTGCGGATTTCGTTCCACACCGATTCGATCGGATGGCGCGCGCGCTCGCACTCCGCGGCATGGGCGGCGAGCAGCGGCTTCAGCGCGGTGGTGCGGCGGATCAGCTCCTGCGGCGTCAGGCTCGCGAGATCGCCACGGGTCAGAAAATCATCGTTGGCGGGGATGAAGGGCTGAACCCTGGGGGCGGACGCGGCACTGCTCATCATGCTCTCCTGACACTATCTTTCGTCATACCCCTTCGCACGGGGCCTGAGTCGATATTGTCAGGTTGCCTGCCTAATTACAATTAGAAATCTAACTGATCCGCCGCATCGACCCTACAGCATCTCGTAAACGTCATATTCCACCGCGCCGCCGACCGACGCGCCGATCGCCACCGTGACGATATCGTTGAGCCACTGATAATCGGGATGCCCGGTTTCGAAGACCGGCGCGGTGCGGAAATAGACCTGCGCATGATCCTCCGCCGTCTTCGGCCCGCCGCGCCGGATGAGTTCGCGCACCTTGTCCAGCGGGCGCAGCACGCCGCGATATGAGGCGTAGATCAGCGCGCCATCATGCGTTTCCAGCGTGACCCGCGCGTCGAGCCGCAGCACGCCGCGATCATCGAACGTCGCCCAATCGCCGCCGCCCGGCAGTACCCTGCCGGAAAGGCGATCGCCCTTCACGATCCCGCCCGTCAGCGCCGCGATCATCCGCGTGCCGAAATGGCCGCGGCCGACCATCTGCTGAGGCTCGGAAAACTCCGCGCGATAGGAGCAGAGATACGCGAAACGCGGCTCCAGCATCGGGATGTTACGGGTCACGCGCGTCTCTCCTGCCTGTTCGGTTCGGCGGAGGCTCGATCTCCTCGACCATGCGGCATCGCGCCACCTGGCTGGATACGATCGTAAAAACCATTGGCCGACCGAGTTTGCTTCGAATACTAACTACATATGGCGCAGCCGATCCGTCAAGCGCGGGCGGCCGCGTTGCTAGCGTGTGGCCCCGCTCCTACAGGCGATAGGGCGAGGCACGACGACAAGGTGACGAACCGATCATGACGGCGGAACAGGATTGCATCGAAAAGCCAGCCACGCCCGGCGGTGGCGACGACACGCTCCCGATGCTGATGATGAATCTGGTTCGCGCGGTCTATTGGTATGACGAAGCGTTGCAGGCCGCGCTCCGCCGCGCCGGCTGGCCGCCCGTCACCCGTATGCAATCCATGCTGTTCGCCAATATCGCCAACGGGGTGACTCGCCCCGCGCGGCTCGCGCACAATCTGGGCATGACCCGCCAGTCGATGGGCCAGATGATCGACGAACTGGTGCGGCGCAGGATTCTGCTCGTCACGCCCGATCCCGCCGATGGCCGCGCGAGCATCGTGCGGTTCAGCCCCGAGGGACGGGCACTGACCAGCGCGGCGCGCGCAACCATGCGCGCGATCGAGCGTGAACTTGCCGAGCGGCTGGGGCCAGCGGCCGCCGAACAACTCGAAACCCTGCTGGCGCGCGACTGGGGGGCGCCCCCGGATGTCGCGGCGCCACCCAACGAACCGACCGACAAGGAGAAAATCATATGAGCATCGGAATCGACAAGGCGCTGGAGATCGCCGATCGCGTCGAGCATTTCGTGCGCGAGGTGATCGTGCCCTATGAACAGGATTCCCGCCGCGATCACCATGATTGCCCGACCGACGAACTCGTCATGGAAATGCGCGAAAAGGCGCGTGCGGCGGGCGTGCTCACCCCGCACATCCTGTCCGACGGCAGCCATCTGTCGCAGCGCGAAACGGCGATCGTGCTGGAACGCACCGGCCTGTCGCCGCTCGGCCCGCTCGCCTGCAACACCGGCGCGCCGGACGAGGGCAATATGTATCTGCTCGGCAAGGTCGGCAGCCCGGAGATCAAGGAGCGTTTCCTGAAGCAACTCGTGGAAGGCCGCTCGCGCTCCGCCTTCTTCATGACCGAGCCGGCAGCGGAGGGGGGCGCGGGCTCAGACCCCTCGATGATGCTCACCACCTGCCGCCCGGACGGCAATCACTGGGTGATCGACGGGCGCAAGGCGTTCATCACCGGCGCGGCCGGCGCGAAGGTCGGCATCATCATGGCAAAGGCCGATGAAGGCGCGTGCATGTTCCTCGTCGACCTGCCCGATCCGGCGATCACGATCGAGCGCGTGCCGAACACGATCGACAGCTCGATGCCCGGCGGCCACGCCACGATCCGCATCAACCAGCTCCGCGTCCCCGCCGATCAGATGCTGGGGCAGGCGGGCGAAGGCTTCAAATACGCCCAGATTCGCCTGTCCCCGGCGCGCCTGTCGCATTGTATGCGCTGGTATGGCGCGTGCGTGCGCGCGAACGAGATCGCCACCAATTACGCCTGCCGCCGCCAGGCGTTCGGCAAGGCGCTGGTCGATCACGAGGGCGTCGGCTTCATGCTGGCGGAAAATCTGATCGACCTGAAACAGGCCGAATTGATGATCGACTGGTGCGCGAGCGTGCTCGACACCGGCGCGCTCGGCACGGCGGAAAGCTCGATGGCGAAAGTCGCGGTATCCGAGGCGCTGATGCGCATCGCCGATCGCTGCGTGCAGGTGATGGGCGGCAGCGGGGTGACCGGCGACACGATCGTCGAGCAGGTGTTCCGCGAAGTCCGCGCGTTCCGCATCTATGACGGCCCGACCGAGGTTCACAAATGGAGCCTCGCCAAGAAGGTGAAGCGCGACTGGAAGGCCGCCCACGGCGGCTGAGTTGTATCGCGCGGCGCCGGCCCGCTCCCCCACCCGGCCTCCCGCAGCATATCCTTGATGGGAGGCCGGGTGGGGGAGCGGGCCGGGGCCGACTCTGCAAACAGCTCGCGCCGCTCAGATCAGGTGCAGATCGCGCGGCTTCGCGTTGGGGAACAGGCTGTTGAGCCGGTCCGCTCCCAGCCCGTATTGCCGCGCGACGATCCCGCCGATCAGCGCGCGATAATCGGTCAGCACCGGCAGATCGCGCGCCTGATTGAGCGTCGCGGGCGAGAGCGCGACCTGCTCGCCCGCCAGCCGCCCGCCGGAGACACCGCCGCCCATCACCCAATAGATGCTGCCATGGCCGTGATCGGTGCCCTTGTCCCCGTTCTCGCGGAAGGTGCGGCCGAATTCGGATACCACCACCACGGTCGTGCCGCGCCACGCCGCCGGCCCGATCGCTTCGGCGAACCCGGCCAGCCCGCGCCCCAGTTCACCGATCCGGTCGGCGAGATAGCCGGTCGCGCCGCCCTGATTGACGTGCGTATCCCACCCGCCGACATCGACGAAGGCGAGGTTGAACTGATCGCGCATCAACGTGCCGATCCGGCTGGCCGACAGCGCGAAGCCCCTGGCGCTCACCGCCCCCCGGCTCGCCGCCTTCATCTCCTCATCGAGCGTGCGATATACCGTGTCGCGGACCGCGAACCCTTCCGCCACGGAGCGCGAGAGCGCGGGCTGGGTGGCGTACATGCCCTCGATCAGCTTCGCCTGCCGCTGGTCGATCGGCTTGCCGACATTGGCGAGCGCAAGGTTCGGCACCGGCGATGCCCCGCCCCGGAAGCACAGCGGCAATTGATCGGTGAAGGCGATCGGCTTGTCGCCACGCCCGAGCAGGCCGGCCAGCCGCGCCATGAAGCCCGATCCGTAATCGCGATGCCCGCCGATCGGCTGCCCCAGTTCGATCGTGTCCTGCGTCTCGAAATGGCTGCGCGTCATGTCGTCGGTGCCGGCAAACGGCACGAAGGCGATCTGGCGTTGCTGCCACAATGGCAGGATGCTGTCCTTCAGCGCGGGGTGCAGGCTCCAGTCCGCATCTAGCGGCAGCGGCGCCCTGGGATCGTTCGGATCGGGCTTGCCCAGCGCGATCGTCGGGCGGGCCTGATGATAGAAGTCGCTGGCCGTAGGCGCGATCACATTGGTCGCGTCATAGGCGCCGCGCAGGAACACCACGAGCAGCCGGCTCCCGGCCTGCGGCGCGGCGAACGCCCGCCCCGCGATCACGAACGGCGCGGCGGCGGCGGCCCCTATCAGCAGATCGCGGCGATGGATGTGCGGCAACATGGCGGCCTCCTCGGGCGCTAACGGTGCATGAACTCGGGGGAGGACAGGAACAGCCCGTTCCATTCCTGCGGCGTATTGGCCTGCGCCAGCGCGGCACGGGTCGGCTGGGCGAGCGTGTCTTGCAGGCCATTGAAATATAGCGCGTTCTGCAATTGCGGAAAGGCGGGCAGATCGGCTTTGGCATCGGGCGCGCGGAACAGGCCATAGGCGCCGCCGCCGATCTGCCGCGCGATATCGAAGCGCGTCGCCATCTGGCCGGGGCCGGACCAGGCGGCGGAATGGAGATCATAACCATCGGGCGTCTCGTGATTATACGACCCCTGCCCCATGCGATTGAGCCAGTTGATTACCGGCTGCGCGTTGAGGATCACGCGATCGCCATAGGTCAGCCGCACCGCCGAGATCGCATAATGGATCGGATCCTTGAACGCCTTGCCCAGCGACGCGGCAAATTCCGGCGAGCGGATCATCACCCGCATCACCTGCGCGATATCGCCGTGGCTGTGCTGGAAGGTCTGCGCCATGCGATCGACCAGCGCGGGCGGCGGAGCGTCACCCATGAAGAAGGTCGCGATCTGCGCCGACACATGGTGCGCCGTGGCGGGCGCGGCGGCGATCAGATCGAGCGCCTGCTCCACCTCGGCATAGCCCGTGCCCCGGATCACATGGCCAAGGAAATGCTTCTCGCCGAAATCGTGGCGCGCGGGATTGAACTCGAACAGGCCGGCGCGGAGATAGAGCGGCTGAAGCTGCGGGCGCAACCGCGGGGCATCGGGCTTCAGATCGACCCCCACGCCGGTCAGGATACGGGCCAGCTCCTGCACGTCCTGCTGGGTATAGCCGGCGCCGACGCCCATGGTGTGCAATTCCATGATCTCGCGCGCGTAATTCTCGTTGATGTGCCCGGCGGCATTCTGATCGTTATCGAGATAGCGCAGCATCGCGGGATGGCGCAGCGTCGCTTCGAGCAGATCGCGGAAATGCCCGAATGCGTGGGCACGGATCACATCCTCATAATCGCCGACCATCGCGCGGATATCGCGTTTCTGGGCCTGCACGTTGAAATGGTTGAACCAGAACCACGTCATCTGTTCACGCAACTGATCGGGCGCGTAGAGATCGCGCAGGATCGAGCGGGTGCGCGCCTCGTTCGCCAGCGCGTTCATGCTTTTCTGATAGGCGTCGCGCGCGGCTTTCTTCTGCTCGGGATCGGCCAGCGCATTGGCATCGCGCTGCATCGCCTGCTGCTCGACGACGATCTGCGCCAGCGGCTCGCGGCTGATCCGCATCTGCGCGATCTGCGCGGCGGCGGCGGGCGGAAGCTCGGCGGGCGGGCCGTGAAGCTGCGCGTCGAGCCAGCGCTCGCTGCCCGGCCCGACGCTTTCCGAAAGATCGGCGGCGGTCGCGCCCCAGGTCAGCCGGTTGGCCCAGGCGATCCGGTCCGCCGCCGGCGTCGCCTGCACCGGCACCGCGGCGCACAGCATCGCGATGCCGGTGATCGAACGGGCAGGCCGCGATAGTCCGAACCTCATCCCTTGCCTTTCGAGCGAGCGGCACACGAATCCCGCCGCAGTGCCCGGCACGTTGCGCGCATCGGGCTGAACACGCTCTGACCCGCGCATGAAAAAACCGTCATTGAATTAGCGTTTACCACGAGGCGGCGAGGCGCCCGCGTTCAGCAGCCGCTTCCGTCGCCCCGCGTGCATTCATGCCAGCCGCCCCCGATCGCCTGCACCAATGCGATAGAGGCGATCTGCTGATCGACCACCGCCTGAATCTGCGCCTGCTGCGCGCTCAACGCCGCCGTCTGCGCAACCACGACCGAGGTGAAATCGACCGTTCCGGCGCGATATTGATTGTCCGCGATCGTCGCCGCGCGCGACGCCGCCTCGCTCGCCGCGATCCGGCTGCCGGTCACATCGGCGAGCACGCGCGTGGCGGCAAGATTGTCCTCCACCTGCTGGAACGCGGCCAGCGCCGTCTGGCGATAGCTTGCCACCGCCTGCTCGTATTGCGCGCGCGCCTGCAGCACCTGCCCGTGCCGCGCCCCGAAATCGAGCAGGGTCATCAGCCCGCTCAGCCCGAATGACCACAGGCTGGTGGCGGCGGAGAACAACTGGCTCACCGCGCTGCCGCTCGTCCCCGCGCTACCCGAAAGCGTGACGGCGGGGAAATAGGCCGCGCGCTGGATGCCGATACTGGCGTTGGCCGCCGCCACCCGGCGCTCCGCCGCCGCCACGTCGGGGCGGCGTTCAAGCAAGGTCGAGGGCAGCACGCCGGGCACCACGGGCACCACGGGCTTCCACGCCGCCGTTCCGATCGAGAAGGTCGAGGGGTTTTCGCCCGCCAGCACCGCGATGGCATGTTCCAGCAATGCGCGCTGCCGATCGAGATCCTGCCGCGTCGCGGTCGCGTTCGATAATGTGGTCTGCGCCTGATAAACATCCGAGCGGGCGACCGTCCCCGCTTTATATTTGTTGTTCGCGATGGTCAGCGAGCGTTGGTAATCCGCGATCGAACGATCGAGCAGCACCCGCTGCGCCTCGATCCCGCGCAACTGGATGTAATTGGTCGCCAGTTCGCCCTGCGCCGAAAGGGTGGCGTTGGCGAGATCGCCGGCGCTCGCCTGCGCATTGGCCTTCGCCTGCGACACGGCATTGCCGAGCTTGCCCCACAAATCCGGCTCCCAACTGCCGCCGATGCTGAGCGCGAAACGCGAGCCGGATGTGGTGACGGTGGGGGTGCCCGCGCCAGTGCCCGTACCCGTGCCGCCCCCAACGCTCGTCGCCGTGCCACCCGTGAAAGCGCCCGAATGCTGCGCGCTCGTCGAGCCGGTGATGGTGGGGAACAGCGCCGAGCGCTGCACCATCACCAGCGCGCGCGCCGCCTGATAGGCCGCGCGCGCGGCGGCGACATTCTGGTTGGTAACCACCACCTTGCGCTCCAGCGCATCTAGCGCCGGATCGTTGAACAGGCGCCACCATTCGCCGCGCGCCGCCGCATCATCTGGCTTGGCGACGCCCCAGCCCGGCGCTTCCTTGAACGACGCAGGGATCGCGACGGTGGTGGGCACGCGATAGGCTGGCGCCATGCTGCACCCGGCGAGCAGCAGGGCGGCGGCGGCGGGCAGGACACGCTTCATGCGATGGCTCCGGGGGAGGAAAGCGGCAGATCGCCGTGCCGCGCCAGCGCGCGTTCGTCCGCCCCATGCCGGCGACGGAATCGATCGAGCGCGAGATAGACGACCGGGGTGGTCAGCAGGGTGATGAACTGGCTGGCGATGAGGCCGCCGAAGATCGCGATGCCGAGCGGGCGGCGCAGTTCCGCGCCGTCGCCAAAGCCGATCGCCAGCGGCAAGGCGCCGAGCGCGGCGGCCAGCGTGGTCATCAGGATCGGGCGGAAGCGCAGCAGCGACGCCTCGCGCACCGCCGCGAGCGGGCTAAGCCCCTCACCCCGCTCCGCCTCAAGCGAGAAGTCGATAATCATGATCGCATTCTTCTTCACGATGCCGATCAGCAGGATGATGCCGATCAGCGCGATCACATCGAACTGGCCGCCGGTGGCGATCAGCGCGATCATCGCGCCGACGCCGGCGGAGGGGATCGTGGAAAGCGCGGTGAGCGGGTGGATCGCGCTTTCGTAAAGAATGCCGAGCACGATATAGATCGCGAGCAGCGCGGCGAGGATCAGGATCGGCATCGAGCCGGTCGATTGCGCGAACACCTTCGCCGTGCCGCCGAATTCGCCATGGACGGTCGCGGGCAGCGCGAGGCCGGCCTGCACCTGCGTTATCGTTTGCGCCGCCTGCCCGAGCGACACGCCATTGGGCAGGTTGAACGAAATGGTCGCGGAAGGCTCGCCATCCGAATGGCTGACCGATGCGTTGGTCGATGCGGTGGACCAATGCGCGATCGCCGACAGCGGCGTCATCGTGCGCGCGGCTGTGCTGACCGCGCTGCCCGCCGCCACCGCCGCGCCGCCCGCGCCGGTTCCTCCGGTGCTGCCACCCGGCGCATTGCTGGTGGTGCCCGCGCTCGTCGTGGCGGTCGCGCTCCGCCTGGTCGCGCCGCTCACCGCTTTGTCCGGGGGCGAGGTGAGCGGGAGATAGATATTCTCGAGCGAGGCGGGCGATCCGTTGAACCGGCGCGCCGCCTCCATCACCACATGATATTGGTTCAGCCCGGAATAGATGTTCGCCACCTGCCGCTGGCCGAATGCGTCATAAAGCGCCGCGTCGATCGCCTGCATCGTCACGCCGAGCCGCGCGGCGGCATCGCGATCTACCTCGACAAAGGCGTTGGCGCCGGCATCCTGCTGGTCGATATCAACGTCGGTCAGCGTTTCGGGATGCTTCTTGAGCGCGTCGACCAGCTTTTGACCGGCGGCTTTCAGCACATCGGGATCATCCGCCTTCAGCACATATTGATAGGTGCTGTTGGTCTGCCGCCCGCCGACCTGGAGATCCTGCACCGGATTGAGAAACAGGCTCACCCCGCTGACCGCGGCGAGCTTCGGGCGAAGCCGGGCGATCACCTGCTGCACCGGCGGGCGCTGCGAACGCGGCTTCAGCGTCGCGAACATGAACCCCCCGCCCGCGCGCGATCCGCCGGTGAACGCAACCACCGTCGCCACCGCCGGATCGGCATCGACGATCTTCGTGATGCGGGTGAGCTTGTCCTGCATGTCGGTGAAGGAGATACTCTGATCCGCGCGCAGGCCGCCGATCAGGCCGCCGGTATCCTGTTGCGGAAAGAAGCCCTTGGGCGCCACGCCGATCAGGAAGATGTTGAGCGCCACCGTGCCCGCGAGCAGCAGCAGCACCGCGCCCCTGTTCGCCAGCGCCCAATCCAGCGCGGTGGCATAGCGCGCCTGCGCCCAATCGAACGCGCGTGCCGCCGCGCGCATCACCGCGCCGCCGCTTTCCTCGTTACGGAGCACGCGCGAGGCGAGCATCGGCGTGGTCGTCAGCGAAACGACCAGACTTATCAGCACCGCGATCGACATGGTGAGCGCGAATTCGCGGAACAGCCGCCCGACGAGCCCGCCCATGAAGATCAGCGGCACGAACACCGCGATCAGGCTCAATGAAATCGACAGCACGGTGAACCCCACCTCGCGCGCGCCGTTCAGCGCGGCATCGAGCGGCTTCATCCCCGCCTCGACATGGCGGCTGATATTTTCCACCACCACGATCGCGTCATCGACGACGAACCCGGTCGCGACGGTCAGCGCCATCAGCGACAGATTGTCGAGGCTGAACCCGGCAAGATACATCGCCGCGATCGTGCCGAGCAGCGAGGCGATCACCGCCGCCGCCGGGATCAGCGTGGCGCGCCAGCTTCTGAGGAACAGGCTGACCACCAGCACCACGAGCAGGGTGGCGATCAGCAATGTTATCTCCACCTCGCGCAGCGAGGCGCGGATGGTGAGCGTGCGATCGCTCGCCACATCGAGGTGGATGTCGGGGGGAACCTCGGCGCGCAAGGCGGGAAGCTGCGCCTTCAGCGAATCCACCACCTGCACGATATTCGCGCCGGGCTGGCGGCTGATGATGACGGGAACCGCGCTTTTCCCGTTGAACAGCCCCATGGTACGGATATCTTCCGGGCCATCCACCACATTGGCGATATCGGACAGGCGCACCGCGGCATTGTTGCGCCACGCGATCACGGTGTTGCGATAATCGGCGGCGTGGAGCCCCGGCTGATTGGAATAGATCTGCCAGCTATAGCCGCGCGCATCGAGCACGCCGCGCGGGCGGTTCGCGCTTTCGGATTGCAGCGCGGTGCGCACATCCTCCAGCGCGATGCCATAGCGCGACAGCGCCAGCGGATTGACCTCGACGCGCACCGACGGCAGCGCCGCGCCGCCCAGTTCGACATTGCCGACGCCCTGCACCTGCAACAATTTCTGCTGCACGACGGTGGATACCGTGTCGTAGATTTCGGACGGGCTGCGCGTGGGCGAGGTGAGCGCGAGGATCAGCACCGGCGCTTCGGCGGGATTGGCCTTGCGATAGCTCGGGTTGGTCCTGAGCGTCGCGGGCAGGTCCGCGCGGCTGGCGTTGATCGCCGCCTGCACGTCGCGCGCCGCGCCGTCGATATCGCGCGACAGATCGAATTGCAGCACGATCGACGATGAGCCGACGCCCGAACGCGAGGTCATTTCCGATACGCCCGCGATCGTGCCGAGATGCCGCTCAAGCGGCGCGGCGACGCTCGACGCCATCGTCGAGGGGCTGGCGCCGGGCAGCCTCGCCTGAACCATGATCGTCGGGAAATCGACCGCCGGCAGCGGCGCCACCGGCAGCATGAAGAACGCGGCCACCCCCGCCAGCATCAGGCCGATCGTCAGCAGGATCGTTCCCACCGGCCGCCGGATGAAGGGCGCGGAAAAGTTCACGCAGGCTTCGCCTCGCCCGGATCGCGGCGGGTGAACCAGCCGCGCTCGCGCCATTCCTCCAGCCCCAGGAAGATGACCGGCGTGGTGAACAGCGTCAGCACCTGGCTGAAGATCAGGCCGCCGGCGATCGCGATGCCAAGCGGCTGGCGCAGTTCATGCCCCATCCCGCCGCCGAAGATCAGCGGCAAGGCGGCGAACAATGCCGCAAAAGTGGTCATCATGATCGGGCGGAAACGCAGCAGCGCCGCCTGCCTGATCGCGTGCGGCGCATCCGCCCCCTCCTCGCGCATCGCATCGAGCGCGAAGTCGATCATCATGATCGCGTTCTTCTTCACGATCCCGATCAAGAGGACGATGCCGATGATGCCGATCACGCCCAGCCCCGATCCGGTGAACCACAGCCCGAGCAGCGCGCCGATCCCCGCCGAGGGCAGTGTGGACAGGATCGTGACCGGATGGACGAAGCTTTCGTAGAGCACGCCCAGCACGATATAGACCACGACGATCGCCGCGAGGATCAGCCACAATTCGTTCGCCAGCGACGATTTGAACGCACTGGCCGCGCCGGTGAAATTGGTGGTGAGCGCGGACGACATCGCGATCTGCTGCTCGGCGCGCTCGATCGCGTTGACCGCGCTGCCCAGCGACACGCCCGGCGCGAGATCGAAGCCGATCGTCGCCGAGGGGAATTGCGCTTCCCGCGCGACGACCAGTGGCGCCGCCTCGGTGCGGATCGTCGCCACGGCGGAAAGCGGCACGCTCGCGCCGCCCGCCAGCGGGATTCGCAGATCGCCCAGCGCCTGCGGATCGCTGACGCTGCCGGGCAGCGCCTCCAGGATCACGCGATTCTGGCTCGACTGGGTATAGATGGTCGAAACGATGCGCTGGCCGAACGCGTCATAGAGCGCATTGTCGATCGCCAGCGCGCTCAGCCCGAGCCGGCCGGCGGTGTCGCGGTTGATATCCACCACCACCGATCGCCCGTCCGCCAGCACGTTCGTGGTGACGTTGCGCAGATGCGGATCCGTCTTGAGCACCTCGGTGAGCCTGGCGCCCCATTGTTCCACCTGCCCCTGATCGGCGCCCTGCAATGAAAAGCGATAAGCGTTGACCCCGGTGGAGGTGTCGATCGTCAGATCCTGCACCGGGCGGAAATAAACGCGCATCCCGGCAACATTGCCTGCCGCCTTCTCCAGCCCGGCGAGCACCTCGGCAAGGTTCCCGCGTTCGCCTTCGGGCTTCAGGTTCACGATCATCCGCCCCTGCGACAGGGTAGCGTTCTGCCCATCGACGCCGATCGCCGAACTGAGGCTGGCGACCGCCGGATCGGCGAGCAGCGCCTGCGCCACCTTCTGTTGCAGGCCGGCCATCCGCGCATAGCCGATATCCTGCGCCGCGCTGGTCGTCACCGCGATCTGGCCGGTATCCTGCTCGGGAAACAGGTTTTTCGGGATCACGTAAAACAGCACGCCGGTGACGATAAGGGTGGCCGCGAACACCAGCATCGTCAGCGTGCGCCGCAGCATCACCCAATCGAGCGCGCGGGCATAAAGATGCGAAAGCCGATCGAACCAGTCACGCGTGATCTGCGAAATGCGGTGCTGCCGCTCCTCATGCTCGCCGCGCAGCCAGCGCGCCGACAGCATCGGCACCAATGTCAACGCCACCACCGCCGACAGCAGGATCGTCACCGCGAGCGTCACCGCGAATTCGCGGAACAGCCGCCCGACGACATCGCCCATGAACAGCAATGGGATCAGCACCGCGATCAGGCTGACCGTCAACGAAATGATCGTGAAGCCGATCTCGCTCGCGCCCTTCAGCGCGGCTTCGAACGGGCGCATCCCGGCCTCGATGTGGCGGGAGATATTCTCCAGCACGACGATCGCGTCGTCCACCACGAACCCGCTCGCGATCGTCAGCGACATCAAGGTGAGGTTGTTGATCGAAAAGCCGAGGAAATACATCGCGGCGAACGCGCCGACGAGCGACAGCGGCACCGAGATGCTGGCGATCACCGTCGCGCGGAGCGAGCCGAGAAACAGGAAGATCACCAGCGTCACCAGCAGCACCGCGAGCAGCAGTTCGATCTTCACATCCGTCACCGACGCGCGGATGCCCGTCGTGCGATCGGTGAGCAGGGTGACATGAACGTCGGCGGGAAGCTGCGCCTCCAGATCGGGCAGCGCGGCCTTGATCGCATCGACCGTGCCGATCACATTCGCGCCCGGCTGGCGCTGCACGTCGATCACCACCGCGGGCGCGCCGTTCATCCATGAGCCGAGCCGCACATTCTCCGTCGCCTCGACGACATTGGCGACATCGGACATGCGCACCGGCGCGCCATTGGCGAAGGCGATGACGAGATTGCGATAGCTGGCGACATCGGCAAGCTGATCGTTGGCGTCGATCGTCCAGCTTTTGGTCGGGCCGTCGAAACTGCCTTTGGCGGCATTGGCATTGGCGTTGCCGATCGCGGTGCGGATCGTTTCCAGTGAGAGGCCGCGCGCGGCGAGCGCCTGCACGTTCGCCTGAATGCGCACCGCGGGGCGCTGGCCGCCCGACATGGAGACGAGGCCGACGCCTGAAACCTGTGAAATCTTGTTCGAGAATTGCCGCTCGACGATCCCCTGCACCTCGCCCAGCGGGCGCGTTTCCGATGTGACGCCGAGCGTCAGGATCGGCGCGTCGGCGGGGTTGACCTTGGCATAGATCGGCGGCGCGGGGAGGTCGGTCGGCAGCAGGGTGTTCGCCGCGTTGATCGCCGCCTGCACTTCCTGTTCCGCCACGTCGAGCGAGAGATCGAGCCGGAATTGCAGCGTGATGACCGATGCGCCGGAGGATGAGGCCGAGGTCATCCGCGTCAGCCCCGGCATCTGCCCGAACTGCCGCTCCAGCGGCGAGGTGACGGTGAGCGCCATCACATCAGGGCTGGCGCCGGGATAGAGCGTCGACACCTGGATCGTCGGATAATCGACCTCGGGCAGCGCGGACAATGGCAGCGCGCGATAGGCGACCAGCCCCGCGAGCAGGATCGCCACCATCAGCAGCGTGGTCGCCACCGGGCGCAGGATGAACGCGCGCGACGGGCCGCCGGATGCTGGCGGCGGCGATGGCGCGTCGGGCACGGTGGTGTCGGTCATCCCGCCTGATTGCCCGGCGCGCGGTGATGCCGGCCCTGGCCCTTCTGGCTCTGACCGCCACCCCCGCCGGGGCCGCCCTTGTCGCCGGGCAGGCGCACGCTCGATCCGTCCTCAAGCCCGTCGGCTCCCTCGACCACCACGGTCGCGCCGGCCGACAAGCCAGAGAGGATGGCGACCTGCCCGTTGGTGCTCGGGCCGATCTTCACCGGCGCCAGCTTCACCGTGCGATCTTTTTGCAGGATGAACACGAAATCGCCCGGCGCGCCGTGCCGGACCGCGCTTACCGGCACGGTGACGACGTTGTGGAGCGTTTTCACCAGCATGGAGATATTGACGAACTGGCTGGGAAACAGCGCGTTATGGCTGTTATCGAACCGCGCCTTCGCCTTCACCGTGCCCGTAGTGGTATCGACCTGATTGTCGAACGTCAGGAAGCGCCCGGTGGCGATCCGCGCATTATCGTCCTGATCGCTCGCCTGCACCGGCAACCCCGCGCCGCTGCCCACGGCATGGCCGATCGCGGAAAGCTGCGCCTGCGGCAGCGAGAAGGCGACGTCGATCGGGTCGAGCTGCGTCACCACGACGATGCCGTTGGTATCCGACGGCGTCAGATAATTGCCGATATCGACCTGGCGGATGCCGACGCGCCCGGTGGTGGGGGCCTTGATCGAGGTATAATTGAGGTTGAGCCGCGCGGTGCCGATCGCCGCGCGGTCCGCCGCGACGGTGCCGGTGAGCTGGTGAACGGTGGCGCGCTGCGTATCGACCTGCTGGCTGGCGATCGAATCCTGCTTGAGCAACGTCTGATAGCGAGCGAGATCGACCTGCGCGGCGGCAAGCTGCGCCTCGTCGCGCGCCAGATTGGCTTGCGCCTGCGCCAGCGCCAGCCGGTACGGGCGCGGGTCGATCTGCGCCAGCACCTGCCCTTCGCGCACCATCTGCCCCTCGTTGAAGAACAGCTTGAACAAGGTGCCCGCCAGTTGCGTGCGCACCGTGGCGGTGACGATCGGCTGGACGGTGCCGAGCGCGGCGACGCTTACCGGCATGTCGGCAAGCGTCGCCTTGCCGACGGCGACCGCGGCGGGCGGGCGTCTGTTGCCACGATCGCCCCCACTCCTCGATATGCGATACGCGCCGAACGCGATCAGCGCGAGAACCGCGACGATGATGACAACGATCCTCCACGATCGCCGGCGTGACGGTGCTTCGGCTGGTGTTTCGGAATGAACGGAGGGTTGATCGCGATCGTCCGTCATGCGCATCCTTCATCCTGGCTTCGATCACGATCTTCGGTGCCGCACAAACACCTGTCGTCGTTTTTTGTGCCTTTGCCTTTCGTGATCCTTACGGCACCCCCCTTCCGTCAAGTCGCAATTCGTCGATCACATCGCGAAACGCCTGGGCCGTTGGGGAAAGCACCGCCCCGTGGATCAGCCACAACCGGCTCGCGAGCGGACAGACGAAACTGCGATATATGACATTTTCGAGATGCAGCCGCTCCAGCGAGCGCGCCAGGATCGTCGCGCCGAACCCGGCGGCGACAAGGCCGAGCAACGTTGCGAAGCTGCTCGCTTCATGCGCGATATCCGGCTCGAATCCGGCGTCGCGGCACAGGCTGAAGAAATGCTCGTTGAACCCCGCGCCGAGCGGTGCCGCATAAAGCACGAGCGGCACGCCGGCGAGATCGGCGATCGTCGGGTCCGCCGCGCAATCCGCAAGCCGGTGCCCGGCGCGCATCGCCACCACCATATCCTCCTCGATGATGCAGCGCGCGACGATATCGGGGGGCAGCGGCGGCGGTTCGGCACCACGCACCAGCACGATATCCAGCGCGCCGCGGCGCAGTTCCTCCATCTGCTCCTCGCGCCCCAGTTCACGCAATGTCAGCTCCACGTCGCGGTGGCTTTCGCGAAAACGATAGAGCGCGGAGGCGATGAGCGGCACGAACGGACCCGACGAGGTGAAACCGACCCGCAACCGGCCCAGCTCGCCGCGCCGGGCCAGCCGCGCGATTTCGATCGCGCGCTCGGCCTGGAGCAGCGTCTGCCGCGCCTCGGGCACGAACAATTCGCCCGCCTCGGTCAGCCGCACGCGCCGGCTGGTGCGATCGAACAGGCGGACGCCGAGTTCGTCCTCCAGCGCGCGGATCTGCTGGCTGAGCGGCGGCTGCGAGATGCCAAGCCGCTGCGCCGCGCGGCCGAAGTGCATTTCCTCCGCCACGCACAGAAAATAGCGCAGGTGGCGAAGGTCCATCAATCAAGTCCTCAAACCTATCAATCGAGCCGTATTATATATTAGACGCGACCGGACCAAGAGCGCATTCCCGCGCTCCGGCGTGGGCGCCAACTGGCGGCCCGTTGCCGGAACAAACAGAACGCGCCTCTTGACCGGGCGGGAAGGCGCGACGATTCCCCCGAATGATTTGGGAGAGCCGATTCATGGCTGGGCGGCTTCGGGTCGATGCGACGCAATTGAGGGTAATGGATGATCGGAATCGTCAGGATCGCGCTTACCCGGCCGCTGACCTTCATCGTTATGGCTATCCTGATCGCGATCATCGGCACGATGGCGGCGGTGCGCACCCCGGTAGATATTTTCCCCAATATCCGCATCCCGGTCATCGCGGTGGCCTGGACCTATGCCGGGCTGCCGCCGGAGGACATGTCGAACCGCGTCATCACTCCATATGAACGCGTTCTGACCACGACGGTCAACGATATCGAACATATCGAAAGCCAGTCGCTACAAGGCGTTGGCGTCGTGAAAATCTTTTTCCAGCCGGGCGCCGACATCCGCACCGCCACGGCGCAGGTGACCTCGGTTTCGCAATCAATCCTGAAGCAGCTTCCCCCCGGCACCAATCCGCCGTTCATTCTGAATTACAGCGCGTCCACCGTGCCGATCATCCAGCTTGCGCTATCGGGCAAGGGGCTGTCCGAACAGCAATTGTTCGATATCGGCCAGAACCAGATACGCCCGCAACTCGTCACCGTGCCGGGCCTCGCCATGCCTTATCCGTCGGGCGGCAAGCAGCGCCAGGTGCAGATCGACCTCGATCCGCTCGCGCTCCAGTCCAAGGGGCTTTCGGCACAGGATGTCAGCAACGCGGTCGCCGCGCAGAACCAGATCAACCCGGCGGGCTTCGTCAAGATCGGCCCGACGCAATATAGCGTCCGGCTCAACAACGCGCCCAGCTCGATCGCGGCGCTGAACGATTTGCCGGTGAAGGTGGTGAACGGCGCCACGATCTACATGCGCGACGTGGCGCATGTCCGCGACGGCAACGGCCCGCAGACCAATATCGTGCACGTCGAAGGCAATCGTTCGGTGCTGCTCACCATCCTGAAGAACGGCGCCACCTCCACGCTGGCGATCGTCGACGGCACCAAGAACGCGCTGCCGCGCATCGCGGCGACACTGCCGGACGCGCTGAAAATCCTGCCGGTCGGCGATCAGTCGCTGTTCGTGAAGGCCGCGGTGAAGGGCGTGATCCACGAAGGCGCGATCGCGGCGGCGCTGACCAGCGTGATGATCCTGCTGTTCCTCGGCTCCTGGCGCTCAACGGTGATAATCGCCATTTCGATCCCGCTGGCGATCCTCGCCGCGATCGCCGCGCTGGCGGCATTCGGGCAGACGCTCAACGTGATGACGCTGGGCGGCCTCGCGCTAGCGGTGGGCATCCTGGTGGACGACGCCACCGTTACGATCGAGAACATCAATTGGCATCTCGAACAGGGCAAGAGCGTGGTGGACGCGATTCTCGACGGCGCGGCGCAGATCGTGACGCCCGCCTTCGTCTCGCTGCTGTGCATCTGCATCGTGTTCGTGCCGATGTTCTTCCTGCCGGGGATCGCGGGCTTCCTGTTCGTGCCGATGGCATTATCGGTGGTGTTCTCGATGATCGCATCGTTCGTCCTCTCGCGCACCCTCGTGCCGACGATGGCGATGTTCCTGCTGAAGCCGCACAAGCTGGGGGAGGACACGCATCTCGCGGGGAGCGCGGATTCACGTAACCCGCTCGTCCGCTTCCAACGCGCGTTCGAGCGCAGGTTCGAGCGCGCGCGCAGTGCCTATGGCGGGATGCTCGCGCGGGCGCTGGGCGCGCGCAAGCCGTTCCTGATCGGGTTCCTCGCGGTGGTGCTGCTGTCTTTCGGGCTGCTGCCATGGCTGGGCAGCAATTTCTTCCCAAGCGTCGATTCCGGGCAGATCCTGATGCATGTCCGCGCGCCGGTGGGAACGCGGATCGAGGAAACCGCCGCGCGCTTCGATCGCATCAGCCGCACGGTGCGCGAAATCGTTCCGGCGAGCGAACTTGCGTCGATCACCGATAATATCGGCCTGCCGGTCAGCTCGATCAACACGATCTACAACAACAGCGGCACGATCGGTCCGCAGGACGGCGATATCATGGTGTCGCTGAAAAAGGGGCATCGCCCCACCGACACGATCGTCGCGACGCTGCGCCGTGAACTGCCGCGCCGTTTCCCCGGCACGACCTTTTCGTTCCTGCCCGCGGATATCACCAGCCAGATCCTGAACTTCGGCGCGCCGGCCCCGATCGACGTGCAGATTGCCGGCAAGAACCAGGCGGCCAATCGTATCTATGCCGCCAAACTGCTGGCGAAGATGGCGACGATCCCCGGCCTTGCCGATGCGCGTATCCAGCAGCCCGGCCGCGCGCCGCAGCTCGATGTGGATGTGAACCGTTCGCGCGTCGGCCAATATGGCCTCAACGAACGCGATGTGACGAACAGCCTTTCGGCCTCGCTCGCCGGCACCGCGCAATCGGCGCCAGTATTCTTCATCGATCCCGCCACCGGCGTTTCCTATCCGGTGATCGCGCAGGCGCCCGAATATTCGGTCGGGTCGATCAGCGAACTCAGCAATGTGCCGATATCGGGCGCGGCGGGCGGCGCGATCCAGCCGCTCGGCGGGCTGGCGCAGATCAGCCGTTCCAATACCGTGCCGGTCGTCTCGCATTACAATATCCAGCCGGTCGTCGACGTTTACGCCGCGATCCAGGGCCGCGATCTCGGCGCGGTTTCCGCGGACGTGCAGCGCGCGATCAAATCGCTGGAGAAGGAACTGCCCAAAGGCTCCACCGTCACGGTCCGCGGGCAATACGCCACCATGAACACGGCGTTTTCGGGCCTGTCGCTCGGCCTCGCCGGCGCGATCGTGCTGATCTATCTGCTGATCGTCGTCAATTTCCAGAGCTGGCTCGATCCGTTCGTGATTATCACCGCGCTGCCCGCCGCGCTCGCAGGGATCGTGTGGATGCTGTTCATCACCGGCACCACATTATCCGTGCCGGCGCTGACGGGCGCGATCATGTGCATGGGCGTGGCGACCGCAAACTCGATCCTCGTCGTCAGCTTCGCGCGTGAGCGACTCGCCGAGCTTGGCGATGCGGCGAAGGCGGCGCTGGAGGCGGGCATGGTCCGTTTCCGCCCGGTGCTGATGACCGCGCTCGCCATGATTATCGGCATGGCCCCGATGGCGTTGGGGTTGGGGGATGGTGGAGAACAGAACGCCCCGCTTGGCCGTGCCGTGATCGGCGGCCTGTTCTGCGCGACGATCGCCACCCTGTTCTTCGTTCCCGCCGTTTTCGCGCTTGTCCATCGCAAGCGCGATTCCGCCGCCGTGCGGCAACCCACCGTCGAGATGCACCCCGCCCATGGCTGACGTATCCGTTATGAATCACCCGAACGCCGATCGTGCCGCGATCGACGACATTCCGCCGGGCGCCCCGGCCATCTCCGCCGACACCGGCCCCAGCCCGCGTGCGCTGAAACGCGCCGGGATCATCGCCGGGATCGTGGCGCTGGCGATGGCCGGCGCCGGCATCGCGACCCGCATCACCGCGACCGACGAGTTAAAGCGGGTCGCGACGGCCACCGCGACGCCGACCGTAGCGGTGGTGCGACCGACCCGCGCGGCAGCAGGCGACGCTTTAGTGCTGCCGGGCAATGTGCAGGCACTGAACAGCGCGGCAATCTATGCGCGGACCAACGGCTATGTCCGCCGCTGGCTTGCCGATATCGGCGATCACGTCCGCACCGGCCAGCCGCTCGCGATCCTCGACGCGCCGGAGGTGGATCAGCAACTGGCCCAGGCCAGCGCCGATTATCAGACCGCGCTCGCCAACCAGAAGCTCGCCGCCACCACCGCACAACGCTGGAGCACGATGCTGGCGAAGGACGCGGTGTCGCGGCAGGAGGCCGACGAGAAAGCGGGCGACCTCGCCGCCAAATCCGCGCTCGCCAATGCCGCGCTCGCCAATGTCCGGCGGCTGCGCGCGATGCAGGGCTTCACCCGCCTCTACGCCCCGTTCAATGGCGTGGTGACGAGCCGCTCGGCGCAGATCGGCCAGCTCGTCGTTGCCGGCAACGCCGCCGCGCAGCCATTGTTCACCATATCCGACGCCAGCCGTGTCCGCGTGTTCGTGCGGGTGCCGCAGGGCGCCTCGGCCGAAGTGCATCCGGGGATGACCGCCACATTGTCGCTCCCCGAATATCCGCAACGCACCTTCCCCGCGACGATGACGCGCAGCGCGCAGGCGGTGGATGCGCAATCCGGCGCGGTGCTGGTGGAGCTTCAAGCCGCCAATCCGGACGGCGCGCTGAAACCCGGCGCGTTCGCGCAGGTGAGTTTCAAGGTCGGCGCGGGCGCCGGCAACGCGCTCAGCCTTCCGGGCAGCACGATCATCTACGCCAGCGACGGCCCGAGCGTCGCGGTGATCGACGGCAATGGCCGCGTGACGCTGAAGCGTGTCACCATCGCGCGAGACGAGGGCCGGACGGTCTCGATCTCACAGGGCATCGGGGTGGACGATCGCGTGGTGGATAACCCGCCCGACGCGATCCGCACCGGCGATCATGTGCGCGTGCAGGGCGCGCCGAAAAGTGTCGCCGATGCCGAATAAGGCAGCGCGCGCGCGGGCGATCGCGCTGTCGCTGCTGCCGCTTGCCGGCTGCTCGATGGCGCCCGCCTATCGCCCGCCCACAATCGCGCCACCGGCCACATATAAGGAAACTCCCGGCTGGACGGCGGCGACCCCGCTCGATGCCGCGCCGCGCGGCGAATGGTGGACGGCGTTCAACGATCCGGTGCTCGACGATCTGGAGCGGCGCGCCGAACAGGCGAGCCCCACGCTCGCCACCGCGCTGGCGCGTTACGACGCGGCGCGCGCGGCTGCACGCGCGAGCGGGGCCGATCTGTTCCCCGAAATCGGCGCGGGGGCGCAGGCCGCGCGCCAGCGGCTTTCCGCCAACCGCCCGCTCGGCGGCGGAGCGGCGCAGACCTATGACAATTATGTCGTGGGCGCGTCGCTCGATTATGAGATCGACCTGTGGGGCCGCGTTCGCAACAGCGTGAAGGCGGCGCGCGCCGATGCGCAGGCGAGCGCGGGCGATCTCACCTCCGCGCGGCTCAGCCTGCAGGCGGCGGTGGCGGACGCTTATACCCGGCTGCGCGGGCTGGATAGCGAGGCCGATCTGCTGCGCCGCTCGGTCGATGCCTTCACCCGCGCCTATGATCTCACCACGACGCGGCACGACGGCGGCATCGCCTCCGGCGTCGATGTAAACCGCGCGCGCACCATATTGGCGAATGCGCGCGCGCAGATTTCCGCCATCGCCAATCAGCGCGCCGCGACCGAGCATGAGATAGCGGCGCTGATCGGCGCGGTCGCATCCGATTTCACGATCGCGCCGCAAATCCTTCAGCCGGGCACGCTGACCTTGCCGGGCACCGCGCCTTCCACCCTGCTCCAGCGCCGCCCCGACATCGCGGCGGCGGAGCGGCGGATATATGCCGCCAACGCCCGCATCGGCGTGGCGCGCGCGGCGTTCTTCCCATCGCTCTCGCTCGGCCTCGCGGGCGGGTGGCAGACGACCGGCGGCGCATTGCTGAGCACGCCCAGCAGCTTCTGGGCGCTGGGGCCGCTATCGGCGGCACTGTCGCTGTTCGATGACGGGCGGCGCCGTGCGCAGATCGACATCTCCCGCGCGCAATATGACGAGGCGGCAGCCGATTATCGCGCAACCGTGCTCGGCGCGTTCCGGCAGGTCGAGGATGCGCTCGCCGCGACGCGCCTCCTCGCGACGCAGGCGGTGGAACAGCGTGACGCCGCCACCGCCGCCGCGCGCACCAGCGATCTGGCGCTTACCCGCTACCATGATGGCGCGGCGGATTATCTGGAGGTCGTCACCGCGCAGACCGAGGCGCTCGATTCCGAACGCGCGCTGATCGCGGTCGAGACCAGCCGGATGCGCGCCAGCATCGCGCTGGTGAAGGCATTGGGCGGCGCGCCGACCGCCTGATCGCGCGCTACGGCTTGCCCGGTGGCGGCGCGGCCTCATTCGCGCCCCAGCCGCCGCCGAGCGCGAGGAACAATTGCGCCTGCTCATCCGCCACAGCGGCCTGCGCGGCGGCAAGCGACACCTCCGCATTGGCGAGCGTGGCCTGCGCGCTCAGCAGGTTCAGGAAATCGCCGCGTCCGAAGCGAAACAGCTTTTCCGCCTGCGCCGTCGCGGTGGCGGCGCTGTCGCGCGCGCGCGCGAGCGCGGCGACCTGATCGCGCCCGCGCGCATAAGCGGACAGCGCCGTCTCCACATCGCGCAGCGCCCCCAGCACCGTGCCGTCGAACGCGGCGAGCGCCGCATCGGCATTGGCCCCCGCCTGGGCGATCTGCGCGCGGACGATGCGGCGGTTCGGGAAGCTCCAGCTCATCAACGGGCCGAGGCTGAAGTTGAAATCGTTGCGCTCGCCCAATGCCGATAGCGGCCCGGTATAGCCGATCGACCCGCCGAAGCTCACCTGCGGATAGAGGCTCGCCGTCGCCACGCCGATCCGCGCGGTCGCGGCGGCAAGGCGGCGTTCGGCGGCGCGGATATCCGGGCGGCGGCGCAGCAGCGCCGCGCCATCGCCGACCGGCAGTGGCCCAGCGAGCGCCGGCAGCGCGGCGCAGTTCGCCACCGCGCGCGGATAATCCGCCGGTGGATGCCCGGCGAGCGTGGCAAGCTGATAGAGCGCCGTCTGCCGCTGCGCCGCAAGCGTGGGCACCAGCGCCTCGCTCTGCTCGACGGCGGCGCGCGCGCGCGTGGTATCGAATGCGGTTCCGCGCCCGCCACGCTCCAGCCGCCGCGTCGCCTCATAGGTCTGCCGTTCGACGCCGAGCACGCGATCCGCCGCCGCGATGCGCAGATTGGCCGCGCACGCGGCGAGATAGGCCCGCGTCGTCGCCGCCGCGACCGTCACGCGCACCTCATCACGCACCGCGGCGACGACCGCGGCATCGGCCCGCGATGCCTCGATCGCGCGACGGATGCGCCCCGACAGATCGAGCGGCAGCGATGCGTTCAGCGCCGCGCTGTACGAAAACTCGCCCGTCCACGGCAAAGAGGTGGCATAGGGCCGCACCGGGCCGGTGCTGGCGTCAACCGTGGTCTGCACCGTCCGCCCCGCCTCCGCCTGAAGCACCACCGCCGTCGCCGCGCGCAGATTGGCATCAGCGGCGCGCAGATCGGTGTTGGCCGCCAGCGCCTCCGTCACCAGCCCGTCAAGCACCGGATCGCGATACAGCCGCCACCAGCGATCGGGGAGCGGCGCGTCGGTGAAGGCGGCGTCGTGGCTCGCGTCGAACTTGC
Organism: uncultured Sphingomonas sp.; assembly: GCF_937871615.1. Classification (GTDB taxonomy): domain Bacteria; phylum Pseudomonadota; class Alphaproteobacteria; order Sphingomonadales; family Sphingomonadaceae; genus Sphingomonas. Next base: position 75,221 of record NZ_CALMPA010000021.1, read on the forward strand.
CCTGCGCCGACGGCGCGTTGATCGCGGCACGATCCGGGCGCACATAATCCGGCCCGGCGACGCACCCCGCCAGCAGCGCGGCGACCGCCAATACGGCTCGCTTCACTTCTTCAGCTCCGTATCCGGCAGGATCGTCACCGTCGCGGTGCGCCCCGATACCAGCCGCAGATCGGCGGGCACGCGATCGAGCTTGATCCGCACCGGAATGCGCTGCGCGAGGCGGACCCAGTTGAATGTCGCGTTCACATTGGGAAGCAGATTGCCGGTATTGGTCAATTCGCTGTCGCTGATCCCGGCGGAGATGCTTTCCACATGCCCCGCGATCACGCGATCGTCGCCCATCAGCTTGATATGCGCCTTCTCACCAATGTGAATCCTGCCGAGCTTGGTTTCCTCGAAATAGGCCTCGACGCGCAGGCTGTCGCGATCGACCAGCGCCATCGCCTGTTGCCCCGCCGCGACATAATCGCCGGGATGCAGATCGAGGTTGGTCACGGTGCCCGCGACAGATGCCTTGATATTGGTGCGCGCCAGATTGAGCCGCGCGGCATCCGCCTGCGCCTCGGCCTGGGCGAGCGCCGCCTGGGCGGTGGCGACCCGCGCGAGGTTCTGCTCATGCGTTTCCGCCGCGACCAGGTTGCCGAGCGCCAGATCGCGCTTCGCCTCGCGCCGCGCCTGCCCCAGCGTGGCGCGGGCCGCCTCGATCGCGGCATTCGCCTGCTCCAGCGCAAGCGCGTAACGCGGGCGATCGACGACAAACAGCAGATCGCCGGGGTTGACCTGTTGATTGTCGCGCACGCGAACCTCGGTGATGAGGCCGCCGACATCCGGCGTGACGCGCACCACGTCCGCCCGCACCCGCCCGTCACGCGTCCAGGGATCGACCTCGTAGCGCCGCCACAACCATATCGCGATGAGCACCGCGACCACGACCAGCAGCAATGTCGCGGCGATACGGCCAAGCGGGGCGAGATAACGGTTCATGGCAGCCTAACGTCCGATACGAAAAGAAGAACCAGCAGGCCGAGCACGATGACGAACAGCGCGACATCGACGAGCGGGCGATAAGCGATCAGGCGATAGGCGCCGACCATCCCCAGCAGCCGGGTCAATATGCCGGTGATGACCAGCGCCGCGAACGCCAGCACGAGCAGGCCGGGCATATAGACGCCCGCGATATCGACCTCGCCGTTCATGCGGCCACCCCAGCGCCATAAGGCGGCGCACCCGGAAACAGATTCCGGCGCAACCCGGTCAGCGCGAGCACCGCGCGGCGGCGCACATCGGCATCCTCGTCATACGAAAAGGCCCGCATCGCCTGATCTATTCCTTCCAGCAAAGCCGCGTCATCGGGCGGCGGCTGATCGAGTCGTCGCGCGGCATAATAGCGGCCTACCCCATGAAGAACCGGGGCGATCAACCCGGCCGCCGCCTCGCCCACGTCAACCCGCAGGTCGCGCAAATGGCCCACCGTCACCCCGACGCGCAAATCCCGAAGCGCATCGAGCATCGGGCGCCCCGGATCGTCGCCCATCGCCGCCAGCCGGGGGGCGAGCAGCCCGATCCGGTCGAGCATCTTGCTGACCCATGCGGTGACATTGGATCGCCCCGGCAAGGTGCTGCGCCGCGCGATATCGCGCCAGCCCGCGCGGATGATCCGCGCCGCGCTGCGGTCCGCGCCGATCACCTGAAACAACCCCACCGTGACAGCCGCGAACGCGGTGCCGACGATCTGCGCCAGTGCCCCATTGGCGAAAGCGACGAAATCGGCGGAATAATGATCGTTCAGCCCGACGATATTGATGAACCCCATCATCGCACCCGTGGTAATCAGCGCGGCCCTGGGCACGGTCAGCAGACTGCCTATCACCAGCAGCACCGGCGCGAGCACGGCGGCGAGCGTAATGAAATCGGTGACGCGCGGCATGATCGCGAAGGCATAGATCGCCGCCAGCACGACGCCGATGATCGTGCCCCACAGGAACGACAGGATCATCGGGCGCGGATCATCGCTCGCGCCGAACAATGCGCAGGCGACACCGGAGATCAGGACCGCGCCCGCGCCGTCCGCCCAGCCGGTGCCGATCCAGAACGCGCAACCGAGCAGGATCGTCATGATAGTGCCCAGCGCGGCGCGCAACGCGGCGGGGCGATCCCGGTGAAACGCGCGGCGCGAGGTCTGCGCCAGCGCAGCCGCGACGACCGGGCTGACCGCGCGGCGGGTGGGCGAGCGCATCTGTTCACGCAGATCGCGCACGGCATGATGCGCCGACACAAGATCCGCGAGCCGCGCGGCGAGGCTGAGCAACAACGCATCGCCCCAGACGAGCGGGGCCGCCGCCGCAGGCTCAAGCGCGCGCGCATCGGCGAGCAATTCCTCGATCAGCGCGGCGCGCGTCTCCACGTCGAGCGGCGGCATGGCGAGCCACTCACGAATCCGCGCGACCAGCGCCTCCGCCGCCGGGGGCAAGGCGCCGATCGCGCGAAGCTGAATGATGCGGTCCTCGGCCGCGCTCGCCAGCGGCAGGATCAGCGACAATTGATCCTGAAACGCGCGCACCGTGCGCACGCGCGGCAGGAAACGCGCGGTATCGAACGGCAAATGGATGGAAAGCTGATGCAATTCGTTGATATCAAGCGCCAGCCGCCGCCGATCGCGATCGAGCGCCTCATCACGCGCTTCGCCCAGCGCGTCGCGGGTCCATCGCTCCACATCGTCAAGGATCGCCTCGATCCGGTTCAGCAACTGGCTGGTCACGGTTTGCGGCAGGATCACCGCCTGCGCCAGGCTGCCGCACAGGATACCGAGCGATATCTCCTGCACACGCAGCAGCGCGGTGGTGAATACCGCGCCCGGCGCCTCGACGCTGGGAAAGCCGATGATGCTCGCGGTATAGCCCGCGAGCAGGAAGACGTAGCTTCGCGGGGTGCGATCCTGCAACGAGATGTAGAGGCACAGGCCAAGCCATAAAGCGAGCCCCAGCGAGAGAAGCTCCGGCGCATTGACCAGATTGGGCACCAGCACCACCGCCGCCGTCGCGCCGAGCGCGGTGCCGATCAGGCGGAAGATCGCCTTGGAAACGGCGGCCCCCGCCAGCGGCTGCGCGACGATATAGGCGGTGGCGACCGCCCAATAAGGCCGCGTCAGCCCGATCCGAAGCGCGATCCAATAGGCCAGCATCGCGCCGATGAAGCATTTTGCCGAAAAGAGCGCGGCATTTGCCCCCCAGCGCGCAGTCACCCTTCTCCTCCGCGCACGCCGGGCGAGGCAATTGCAACTGGATCAGGCACGGCCAACAAACACAACCTCGGCAGGCGACTCCGCGTTGGCCACGCCTAGGAGCCTTGAAACACCGAAACAACAGAATCCGGGAAATCATATGCCCGACATTGCGGCTGGCACTGCGGCCCCTTGCGCCGCTTCGCGCAAAGTCTCACCCCTGCCGCCATGTCCCGCAAGGGCCGACTCCATCGGAGGAATTGTTTGATGGCACTTCGCTTTATCATTTCATCGGCGCTGCTCGCCGGCACCGCCAGCCTCGCTTTGCCCTCGTCCGCCCAATCCCCGCGCGCCAATCCCTTCACGACACCGAGCACATTGCCATTTCAGGCGCCGCGCTTCGATCAGATCAAAGACAGCGATTATCAGCCCGCGTTCGACACGGCGATGAAGCTCCATCTGGCCGAAATAACGAAAATCGCGCACAATCCCGCCGCGCCGACCTTCGACAACACGATCGCCGCGCTGGAGCGGTCGGGCCGGATGCTGGATCGCGTGAGCCTGACGTTCTTCGGCGTGGTGCAGGCCAATACCAACGACACGCTCGACAAGGTGCAGGCCGCGGTCTCGCCGAAGCTCTCGCAGCATCAGGACGCGATCAACCTCAACCCCAGGCTGTTCCGCCGGGTGAAGACGCTGTGGAACGAGCGCGCCGCGCTGAAGCTGACGCCGGAGCAGGCGCAGGTATTGAAGGTCTATTATGACGGCTTCGTCCACGCCGGCGCCGAGCTATCCGCCGCCGATCAGACGAAGCTCAAGGATTACAACACCCGCCTCGCCGGGCTGGAAACGAGCTTCCAGCAGAAGCTGCTCGCCGCCGCCAAGGCCGGGGCGCTGGTGATCGACGACAAGGCGCGGCTCGCCGGGCTGGACAATGGCAAGATCGCCGCCGCCGCGAGCGCCGCGCACGATCGCAAGCTCGACGGCAAATGGGTGATCCCGCTCCAGAACACGACGCAGCAGCCCGATCTGGAAGACCTGACCGATCGCGCGACACGCGAGGCATTGTTCAACAGCGGCTGGACCCGCGCCGAAAAGGGCGACGCCAACGATACCCGCGCCACGATCCAGCAGATCGCGCAGTTGCGCGCGGAAAAGGCCAAGCTGCTCGGCTATCCGAACTGGGCCGCCTATACGCTTTACGACCAGATGGCGCGGACGCCCGAGGCCGCAACCGGCTTCATGCGCGAACTCGCCACCGCGACGGAGCCGGCGCAGAAACGGGAGGCCGCCGAGCTTCAGGCGCAGATCGACGCGACCGGCGGCAAATTCCAGCTCAAGCCATGGGACTGGGATCATTATGCCGCCGAGGTGCGCAAGGCGAAATACGATCTCGATCAGAATGAGGTGAAGCCATATTTCGAGCTGCATCGCGTGCTGGAAGACGGCGTTTTTTATGCCGCCAACCAGCTTTACGGCATCACTTTCAAGAAGCGCACGGACATTCCCGTCTATCAGCCCGACGTGATGGTCTATACCGTTTACGACAAGGACGGATCAGAACTCGGCCTGATGTATTTCGATTATTTCAAGCGCGACAATAAAAATGGCGGCGCCTGGATGTCTAACTTCGTGAACCAATCGAAGCTGCTCGGCACCAAGCCGGTGGTCTATAACGTCGCCAACATCACCAAGCCCGCCCCCGGCCAGCCAGCGCTCGTCAGTTCGGACGATGTGACGACGATGTTCCACGAATTCGGCCATGCGCTGCACGGGCTGTTCGCGAACCAGACCTATCCGGCGGTATCCGGCACCAATGTCGCGCGCGATTTCGTGGAATTCCCGTCGCAGTTCAACGAACATTGGGCGTGGGATCCCAAGGTGCTGGAGCATTACGCGAAGGATTATCGCACCGGCGCGCCGATGCCCGCCGCGCTGATCGACAAGATCAAGAAGGCCGCGAAGTTCAACCAGGGTTATGCGCTGGGCGAGGTGATCGCCGCCGCGATGCTTGACATGGACTGGCATTCGCTGCCCGCGAGCGCGCCGAAGCAGGATGTCGATGCGTTCGAGGCGAAATCGCTCGCCGCGACCGGGCTGGACGTGGCGGACGTGCCGCCGCGTTATCGCAGCAGCTATTTCCTGCACATCTGGTCGAACGGCTATTCGGCGGGTTATTACGCCTATCTATGGACGCAGATGCTGGAGCATGACGCCTATCACTGGTTCATGGACCATGGCGGGATGACCCGCGAAAACGGCCAGCGTTTCCGCGACATGATCCTGAGCAAGGGGCATACCGAGGATTATGGCCCGATGTTCAGGGCGTTCTACGGCAAGGCCCCCGATATCGGCCCGATGCTGGAGGAACACGGCCTGACGGCACCAGCGAAATAGTCAGCCCAATCAAGCCCCTCCCCTTCAAGGGGGGAGGGACTTAAGCGGCGTATTACTTCGCGATGCCCGCCGCGCCGATGACGGTGGCGAGGCTCATCGTCATGTAGCGCAGGGTATCCTCGCGATCGAGCTTCAGCCGCTCGCCAGGCGAATGCGAACGCTCGGAGGCGAAGCCCGAGCCGATCGTGATCGCGGGAATGCCCAGGCTCATCGGCATGTTGGCGTCGGTCGAGCTGCTTTCCAGTTCCGGCTTGCCGCCGCCAACCGCGATCGCGGCATAAGCGGTGCGCACCAGCGCATTGTCGTCGGCGGTGTGGCCGACCGGACGATCGCCGATCAGCTTCGCCTCATAGCTGATCTTGCCGCGCGCGGTGGAGCGGGCGGCATTCTCGCGATCCACCGCGCCGGGCAGGATCGAATGGAGATAGGCGTCGGCCTTGGCCAGTTCGTCCTTGCTCTCCGAGCGCATGTCCACCGTCATCGCGGTTTCGAACGGGATAGAATTGACCGAGGTGCCGCCCTCGACCACACCGACGTTGAAGGTGGTGCGCGGGTGCGCCGGCACCTTCATCTTGCCGAATTCAACGATCGCATCGCCCATCGCATAGGCCGGGCTGACCAGCCCGAACGCGCCATAGCTGTGCCCGCCCGGCCCGGTGAAGGTGACCTTGTAGCGCTTCGACCCGACGCCGCCGTTGGTCACGCGATCGCGGCCCGGCTCGATCGAGATGAACTGCGCGATGCGGCCCTTGTACTTGCCCTTGGTGAACAGGTGCCGCATCCCGCGCAGATCGCCCGGCCCCTCCTCGCCCACATCGCCCATGAACAGGATGTCGCTCCTGGTGCGGATGCCCGCCTTGTCGAGCGCGCGGATGAAGGCGAGCAGCACCGGCAGACTGCTGGTATCGTCGCCGATCCCCGGCGCATGGAGATAATCGCCCTCGCGGCGCACCTTGATCGGCGTGCCTTCGGGGAAAACCGTATCGAGATGCGCAGCGACGACCAGCAGCGGGCCGCCGCCGGTGCCCTTGCGCAGCCCCATCACATTGCCCTCGGCATCCATTTCCACATCCTGGAGCCCGGCGGCGCGCAGCATTTCGAGATAAGCCGCGGCGCGCTTCGCCTCCTTGAACGGCGGCGCGGGAATCTCGGTCAGCGTGGTGATTTCGCTGACCATGCGATCATAATCCGCCGCGAGCGACTTGCGCGCGACATCGAACGGGCGGCTCGCATAAAGCGCGCGCATCGACGCTTCGGCGCCCGCTGCCGGCTTGGCGGCGCCGGGCGTTGCGCCGAGCATCGCGAAAACCGGCAGGCAGGCGGAAAGGGCAAGCTGGAAACGATTCATCTAATCCCCCGTAATATCTGCGAACTGATCTAGCTTATTTTCCCGCGCTGGAAACACGGATCACGCCAACGCCCTTTTCGATCGCGATTTTCGTGCCGAACGGCTCCGAAAGCCGCGCGAGGCGATCGAGGATGCGCGCGCCGACGGTCGCGTCCGCCAGATGCGGCACGCCGCGCTCCGCGCCCTTCGCGCTCACGCCGAGATCGACCGGATAGAGGCGGATTTCCGCGATCCGCCCATCGACGTAGCGGCTTTCCGCGATCACCGATTCATAAAGGTTCGGATCGGCGAAAATCGCCGAGCCGCGCGCCTGGAGGAATTCCGGCGCGGTAACCTCCGCCGGATTGACGCCGAACTGCTCGTACATGTCCGCCGGCAGATGATCGAGCGAGTTGTTCATCATCGCGAAGTTGCCGAGCGAATAGAAGATCGGCTTGCCCTTGTAGATCTCGATCCCGCGCAACTGATGCGGGCCATGCGCGATGAACGAATCCGCGCCCTCGTCGATCGCGCGACGCGCGAAATCGACCGTGAACGCGGGCGGCTGCTGGGTCGATTCATTCGGCTCGTGATTGTGGAACGAGAAGACGACGAAATTGCCGTTCTGCTTCGCCTGCCGGATCGAACGCAGATTGCCCGCCTCATCCTTCGTATTCGGCTCATATTCGATCGTCACCGGCGCCTTGGGCGAAGGCGTGGCGCGATAGGTGCGCTCGCCGAGCTTCACCGCCGCGCCGGGCTTCGCGCCCGCGATCCGCGCCAGCACCGCGAGGTCCGCATCGGAAACCAGCCCGATCTCCTTCGTGCGGATCACATTGGCGCCGGGCCGCCCCGGCACCATGCCGAGCGGGTCTGCCGCGGGCGTCATCGGCGTGAAGGTGGAGGTGGCGGCGACCAGCCCGATCCGGCCCTGCGGCGCATCGAGGAACTTCGGCGCGCGCGCCTCCGTCATGGTGCGTCCGGTGCCGGCATGGACCAGCTTCGCCGCGTCGAGCCGCTTGATCGTTTCGATCAGCCCTTCCGCGCCCCAGTCGGTCGCGTGATTGTTGGCGGTGCTGACGATATCGAAGCCCATCGACACGAGATCGTCGACCACCTTCGGATCGCCGAGCATCCAGGTGCCGCCGGATTCAGCCTGCGGCGCGCCCTTGAAGGTGGGCAGATCGAAGACGACTTCCTCGAAATTGCCATAGGTCACGTCGGCACGGCGCAGGATGCGCAGCATCTCGGGCGACTTTTTCTCGATCGTCGCCAGCATCGGGCGAAGATAGATCAGATCACCAACGGCGGTGAGCGTGAACTGGCCTGCGATCGCCGTGCTCGGCACCGGCGTGATCGTCAGCGCGTCGCGCTCCTTCGCCATCGCCGGCGTGACGAGCGTGGCCATCGCCACCGCCGCCAGCGCGACACGCGAAGCCGCCATCCATCCCAAACGCCCAGCCGCCATCTGCCATTCTCCCGTATTTCGATGCGGCGCAGGAATCCCTGCGCGAACTACGAAGCCGGTCTAGGCGGTATCGCTGTCGTCAACCTGTCATACGCCACGGGCGAGGCGACTATTGCGCGGCGCGAAAATCCACCACGACCCGCAGCCCCACGCCGCTTTCGGGTGTTGCGAGCGCCACCGTCGCGCCCATCCGCTCCGCCAGCGCGCGAACGATCGGCAGACCCAGCCCGCTGCCGGGCGGCGCCCCCTCCCGCGCGACACGGTAGAAACGCTCCCACACCTTCTCGCGCTCGCTCTCGGGGATGCCGGGGCCGTCATCCTCCACCACAAGGCGCGCGCTGCCCGGCTGATGCTCGATCGCGACGCGCACCGTGCCGCCGGGCCGGTTATAACGGATCGCATTGTCGATCAGATTGCCGGCAAGCTCCCGTGCGAGGCCGGGATCGCCCAGCGCCTGCACCGGGCCGCCGGCGGAAAACAGGATGTCGATGCCGTCATCCTCGCCCTGTGCGGCGCGATCCGCCGTCACCCGCCCGGCCAGCGCGGTGAGATCGAAGCGCTGGAGCGGCGCGATCGGCTGCTCATCGGTACGCGCCAGCGCGATCAACTGGAGCAGCAGCCGTTCGAGCGATTCCACCGCATAAGTGATGTCGCCGATCGCCGCGCTGGCAAGCGGCGCATGTGGCCCCGCGCGGCGCAGCACATCGAGATGCACGCGCGCCACCGCCAGCGGCGTGCGCATCTGATGCGAGGCGCTGGAGGTGAACTGGCGCAGCGACTCGTTCACCTTTTCCAGCCGCGTCATCAGCCCATTGAAGGATTCGACGAACGGCACGGTTTCGCGCGGCATATCCGGCTGGAGCTGCAGGCGGAATTGCGGCGCGGGATCGCTCTGTGCGTCGCGCACCTGCCGCGTCAGCGCCGTGAACGGACGCAGCCCCCAGCCGATCGCCAGCCACACCAGCAACCCGGCGACGAACAGCACCAGCACGCCTTCCGCCACGATCTGCGCGAAATAGCCGTAATTATAGACGCGCTGATCGTCGACATAATCGGCGATCTGGATCGCGACGAGTTCGCCATTATCCCGCAAGCGGCGGATTTCGGTCGCGATCCGCGCCGGGCGGCCATGCAGCACGCCATCGCGTAGATAGGCCGCCTGCACCACATTGTCTGCGTCCCCGGCATCAATATAGCCGCGCACCATCGGCGTATCGCGCGCCTGCTTCTTGAATTCGGCGGGGGGATGTCGGTCGATCACGCCGTGATCCGCCACGCCATAATCCGCCGGCGGGCGCAGCGCGGGATCGCCCATCAGCACATGGCGCCCGTGATAGACGCTGAAATTCACCACCGGGCGCGCGCGCCGCTTGAGCAGATGGATGATGAGCGGGGCGATCTTCTGCCGCACCTCGGGCGGCTGGTCATAAGCGAGGCTGAGCGTGCGGACCGACCCCACGAGCACGCGATCGAGCGTGTCCAGATCGGTATCGCGCACGACCCATCCGGTGATCCCGGCAAGCAGCATGACGAGCAGCGCCAGCGGCAGCATCACCGCGACGATCAGCCGCCTTTGCAATGATTTATAGCGGCGGTGCATCGCGCTCACGCCGCCTCGATCATATAGCCCAGCCCGCGCACGGTGCGGATCACCGGCCCCTTCTCGCCGAGCTTGCGGCGTAGCCGGCCGACATAGACCTCAAGCGCGTTGATCCCGACATTGTCGTCGAAGCTGAACACCTCGGCGGAAAGCTGCTCCTTGCCGACCAGCCTGCCAGGGCGGGTCATCAGCGTTTCAAGCACCGCCAGTTCGCGTGGACGCAGTGGCACCGCCACCCCTTCCAGCAGCACGCTGCGGCTGGAACGATCGAATTCCAGCGCGCCCAGGCGCAGCACGGGCGCCGGCGTGCCATGCGCCCGCCGCATCAGCGCGCGCACCCGCGAATGCAGCTCGCGCGGATCGAACGGCTTGACCATATAATCATCGGCGCCGCGATCGAGGCCGGTGATGCGATCGTCGACGCGATCGCGCGCGGTGAGGATCAGGATCGGCGTCGCCACCCCGATCTGGCGCAGCCGGTGCAGCAGCTCGATCCCGTCCATTCCGGGCAGGCCGAGATCAAGCACGATCGCGGCATAAGGCTCGCTCGGCGCGATCATCAGCGCATCCTCGCCGGTGCCGAAAATATCGACCGACAGCCCCTCGGATTCCAGCGACGATGCGATGCCCCGCGCCAGCGCGACGTCATCCTCGACCAGCATGATGCGCATTCCCGCCTCCACTCGGGCGCGATCGCCCGGCCAATTGCCCTGCCCCTTTTACAGATTTTGCCGATTCCGGCCCGCCTGTGCCCCGGCTGCCGCAGGTTTGCGTTCTCATCCCCGCCCCGCGCCGTCAACCCACCGGGCGGGCGCGAAGCCGCCATATGCGAAAAGGGGCGATCGCATCGCGACCGCCCCTTCCCTCACTCAGTCATCCGCGTGCGGGCTCAGAAATGAACCTTCGCGCCGACGTTCAGATAGCGACCGATCGAATCGTAGAAGATCGAGCCATAGGTGGTGAGCGGCGCCTTGCGATCGAACACGTTGTTGACGCTGGCGAACAGCGTGAAGCCGCCAACCGTCGTCTGCCCGCCGAGATCGAGATAGGTGCGGCTGGTGATCTTGTTGTTCGCGATATCGAGCGTGTGGTCATAGACCCCGCCGCCGACATAGCGCACCCGCGCGTCGATCGAGAAATCGCTGTTCGTATAGGTGATCGAGCCGGTGCCGCGCCACTTCGGCGTGCCGAAGTTCACATTGTCACCCACGTCGCCCGCGCGCTGGATCACCGCGACGCCATTGTTGATCTCCACCTTGGGCACATAGGTCGCCAGCGCGCGGAAACGCAGCGAGCCGGGCATGTTGCTGATGCGGCTCATCGGCAACACATAGGACGCCTCGATATCAAGCCCGCGCGTCTTGTATTGCGCGAGGTTGATATAGGTGGAGTGGATCACCGTCGGCGCGCCAAGCGTCGCCGGCGGGATAGCCGGAGCACGCTCGATCTGGGCGCAGGCATTGGCATTGCCCAGGCTGCAGCTCGTGACGATGTCCTGCGCGCCGAGCGAGACGATCGCGTCCCGGATCTCGATATTGTAGTAATCGACCGAGAGGTTGAGCCCCGGCACCGCGGTCGGCGTGAACACCGCGCCCACCGTCAGCGTGCTGCCGATTTCCGGGCGCAGCTTCGGGTTGCCGCCGGCGTAGCGCGTCACCGGATAGGTCTGGCCGTTCTCCGCGACCGACGAGAAGCTCGTGGCGACCGTGGTGTACATCTCCGTCAGGCTGGCCGAGCGGATATCGCGCGAGCGCGAGAAGCGCAGCAGCAGGTTGTTGAAGATGCGATCGGTGGCGCCGACCTTCCACGACCAGATGCCGCCCGAGGAGCTGTAGTGGCTGTAACGCGCCGCGCCGTTGATATCGAGCTTGCTGAACGGCTGGTCGAGCAGCGGGATCGCGACTTCGCCGAAGCCTTCCTGCACGTTGAACCCGCCGTTGAGCGGCGAGAAGTTGAAGCGGCTGAAGCCCTTCGCCGCCGACACCGGATCGAGCGAGTTGGTGGTGATGCTTTCCCAGCGCGCTTCGCCGCCGACCGCGACCGAAACCGGCCCCGCCCAGGTGTTGAACGCATCGCCGCGCAGGCTGAAGCCGGTGGTGTCGAGCTTGGTGGTGTAGGCCACGCTCGCCTGATTGCCGAACACATAGCGCACCGCCGCCGGATCGGCGCGGCCCGCGCCGAGGATGTTGAGCGGGCGGCACGCGGTGGTCGGGTTGGTCAGCGCATCACGGCATACGATGTTGCCGCCCGCGTCATACACCGCATCGAGCGCCAGGGTGAGGTTCGCGCCGGTGATCTGGTTGTCATAGCTCTGCGCGTTGCGCAGTTCGCCGTGCGCGTAATAAGCGCTGTACTTCCAGTTGCCGCCGCCGATCGTGCCATCGACGCCGATCGCGCCCTCGATGTTGCGGCGGCTGAACCCGAAGGTGCGCATACCGTAATCCTCGAACACGCGACCGACCTTGATCGTGCCGGTCGGGGCGACCTGTCCACCAAGCGCCTGCTGCACGAACGGGTTCACGCCGCTCAGCGTGTAGGTGCCGGTTTCGGCGTAGAACGGATATTTCGCCCAGATGCGGCTGAACGTGGCATCGGCCCAGAAGGTCGCCTGGCCGACATCGTAGCTGAGGCGGGCATAGCTGTTGTAGCGCTGATACGGATTGGTCAGCGTGTGCTCGCTGTTCGACGAAACGCCCTCGCCGCCCACCATCGTGGTGCCGCCGAGGCCGACCTGGCCGAACTGGAACGGACGCACCGTGCCATTGGCGTTGAACGTCTTGCCGATCAGCGACGCCGGGCCGGAGGTAATCAGGCCGTTCGTGCCGAAATTGGCGTAGAACACGTCGGGCGACAGCACCAGATTGTGCCCGTTCGCGCCGCCGACCGGCGAGAACAGATCGGTGCTGCCGAGATTGGGGCGCGAGAAGCGATCGAAGATGCCTTCGTCACGCTGATATTCGCCGCCGATCATGAAGTGGCCGCGCCCACCCGCGAAGCTGGTGCCGAACGAGCCGTTGAAGCTGTAGCGATGGCCGTCGCCGCGCGACGAAATGCCGTTCTGCGCGCCGACCGTGAGGCCCTGAAGCTTGTTGTCGAGGATCAGGTTGACCACGCCGCCGACCGCGCCGGAGCCCCATGCCGCGCTCGCGCCGCCGGTGACGACCTCGACGCGCTTCACCATGTTCTGCGGGATCGTGTTGAGATCGGCCGAGCCGGTGAAGCGGCGACCGTTGAGCAGCGTCAGCGTGCGCGTCACGCCGAGGCCGCGCAGATCCATCGCGGACGACGAGGAATTGGTGTTCGCCACCGTGCTCGTCGGGCTCTGCGTCGCGCGGAACTGCGGCAGATCGTTGAGCGCCTGCGCGATGCTCGGGCGCGCGCCCATCTGCAGCTCCGCCTCGCCGACAACGGTGGTCGGCGTCGGCGCGTCAAAGCCGGCCTTGTCGATGCGCGAACCCGTCACAACGATATCGGTGGCGGCATCGGCGTCCGCATCGACTGCCACGGGTGCAGGCGCGGTCTGCGCGAGTGCTGCCGCGCCGAAAAGCGGCGAGATGAACAAGGCGGTTCCGGCGGTGCCCCGCAGGAGCGCGCGGCGCAGGCTTTCACGATGGATCGACATAAGCATATCCCTTTGGTCAGTTTGATCGAGCCAGCTCGCCGGTTTTTTCCGGGGCTGGCTTTGTTGTTTGCTTCGAAGGGGCGCCCGGCTCAGCCGGTTCGCCGGAACAGAAGATTGAAAGCGCGTGTCTCGCCGACGCGCAGCGCCGCGACGCCGCCCGCTGCGTCGCGCTGGAACTTCAGGACGAAACTGGATTCGAGCGCCCCGGCATCGCCCGTGAACACGTCGCGATAGGCGGGTTCAAGCGGCTGGCCGCTCCAGCGCGGGCCGCTGAACACGAGGCGCGCGCCATCCACCTTGACGGTGATGCATGACGCGACCTCGTCCGAACAATAACGCCCGGCATAAGGCGCGAGATCGGCCACCGGCGCGGCGACGTGATCGAACGGCTGGCGTTCGCCCTCGCGCGTTTCGCGCACCAGCGCCGACCCGGAGAACGCGAACACGTCCTCGCGCAACTGCCACCGCCCCGGCCCGACCGGCACGAGCGCGCGCCCGTTGACCGTCATGCCGCCCTTGCCATCAGCCGCGAAACGATAGGGAAAGCCGGTCAGCCGATCCACCCACACGCCCGTCGGCAGCGCCCCGCGCGGCGCATAGGATTTGGCGCGAAACGCCGGCAGATAGAGATCCGCCACCTGCCGCCCGAGCGTCGGCGTATCCGCCTCGCCCGTATTGCACAGCAGCGACACCGCGAGCTTCTGCGCCGGATAGCGCGCCATCCATGCGCGATAGCCGCCGGTGGAGCCGGAATGGCTCACCTCGAACACGCCATTGTGATCGCCACCGACCAGCGCCAGCCCGTAAGCCATCCTGATCCCGCCAGCGAGCACGAACGGCCGCTCCATTTCCGCGACGAAGCCCTTGCCGAAGAAGTCGCTGTCGAGCGCGGCCTGCCATTTGACGAGATCGCCAACCGTAGTCAGCAATCCGCCATTGCCATAGGCGTCCTCGATCACCTGCTCGTTGCGATAGCCAGCCGCCGACGCCTCATAGGCGCCGGTACGCCCGACGACGAGGCGGTGGTAATCGTCCCGCCAGCTCGTTTGCGTCATGCCGAGCGGCTTGAAGATGCGATCGCGCGTGAAGTCCGCCAGCGACTGCCCGCTCACCCGCGCGACGACGATCGCGGCGAGGTTATAATTGCTGTTGCTGTAAAGATAATGCGTGCCGGGCGCGAAGTTCAGCTCCTTTTGCTGCGCGACCAGCTTCAGCACGTCATCATTGTTGGCGGTGCGGCTGTTGCGCGGCCAGCCTTCGAGCGCGCCCAGCGAGCCCCAGTCGCGCAGCCCGCTGACGTGATGGAGCATCTGCCGCAATGTGATCGTCGCGCCGTAGTCGGGCAGTTCGGGAAGATATTTGCGCACATCGTCGTCGAGCGACAGCTTGCCGTCACGCGCCAGCATCAGCAGCGCGGCGGCGGTGAACTGTTTGGAATCCGATCCCGCCTCGTAGATCGAATCGACCGTCGCCGGGATCGCGTGCTCAAGATCGGCCATGCCATAGGCACGCATGGCGATCGCCTTCCCGTCGCGAGACACCGCCACGGCACAGCCCGGCGCATCCTTGCCCGACCAGCGCGCGAAGATCGCGTCGACCTGGGCGAGCGCCGGATCGGCGGAAGCGGGCGCGGCAGCGGCGAGCGCAACCATGCCGACGGTGGCGGCGGTCAGGCGGCGCGCGATTGATGCCAATAATGTCCCTTGTGCAGCAGCGCGCACCCTGTTCTCCGATTCCTGAGCTTCTCTCCGTCGTCGCGGCGCGCGCGGAGATATTTTGACTGGCGCCCGATAACGCGCGTCGCTGTCATCAACCTGTCATCAATCGAAAAAACGCGCCGCGCGCGATCGGGCTGACGGCGATCAGGCGGGTAGCGCCACCGTGATGATCGAACCGCCGGCGCGCCGCGAGACGCAGCGGGATGCGCCATCGCCGGACGATGCCCGAATCACCTCGCCCGACAGATCGGTTTCGATCGCGCGCGGATCGGCGGCGTCGGCGCGGGCGAAACGCTTGGCATGGGCTTCCTTCGCGGTCCAGCGCAGCAGGCGATCGCCGCCATCATGCAGTTCGCGCGGGGTGAACAAATCGTCGGGCAAAGCGGGCTGGTCGAGCGGCTCGATATCCACCCCGATCGGCATTCGCGCGAGCGCGATCGCGCAATGCGCCCCCTGCCCCGCGACGCTCAGCCACCAGCCAGCGGGCGCGACCACCGCGAGCGCGCCGAAGCGCGAGCGCGCCAGGACGATCGTATCGGGATGCACCCCCGCCAGCGCGGCGAGCAAGGCGCGTGTCGCCCGCCGCCGCTCCGCGCGCCACGCCGCGCGCGGGCGCCTGGCGAGATCGGCGAGATCGCCCGCCGTCAGCGCCGCCCGCGTCAGGAGCGCGCGAGCATCATCGAGCGGGCCATGCCAGACGCAAACGCCATCCGGGGCGAGCGGCGGGATCGCCGCATCCCCCGTCACCCATTCGATGCGCATCACCCGCCGCGCGAGAGGCGGGCGGGCGAACCTTCCCATGATGTGCCGTCCGGCAGCGATTCGCCCTTCATCACCACGGACAGGTCGCCAAGCTGCGCGTCCTCGCCGATCTCCGCATCGTAGAGCACGATGGCATAGGAGCCGATCGTCGCGCGATCCTTCACGGTGACGCCGCTCACCTTCATCACGCGATCCTCGAACAGATGCGTCTGCAAGCCGGCGAAATCGTTGAGCGCGACATCGTCGCCGATCGTCACCAGATCGTGTTCGGTGAGATCGGTGGTGTCGAGATAGCAGCGCTTGCCGATCCGGCAGCCGAGCAGCCGGAAATAGGCGGGCAGCCATGGCGTGCCGCGGAGTGGCTCCAGCAGATTGGGCACCGCGAGATTCTCATAGGTCGCGGTCACCAGTTCGGTGCGCCAGACGAAGGTGCTCCACAACGGCTGGGTGGTGGGCCTGTAGCGCCCCATTACCAGCCATTTCAGCGCCACCACCGCCAGCCCGCAGCCTAGCGCGAAGCCGATATAGAGGAAGGGAAAGGCGACCAGCACGAGATAGCCGCCGTTGCGCATGTCATCCAGTTCGCCCACCGCCGACAGCAGCAGCGTGAAGAAGACGATGAACGCGGTGAGCGACAGGGTGACGCGGATCGCCTCGATCGCCAGCCGCTTGGCAACCAGTTTCGGCCCCGGATTGAAGCGCGCGCCCTCGTCGAACAGCCCCACCTTCTGCCTGACGGGAAGCGAGATCGGCGGGGAGCCGAACCAGGTGCCGTCCGCGCGCGCCGCCTCGCCGTTTTCGGGGGGCTTGGAAAGCACGCCGATCAGCACGCCGTCGCCGATCGTCGCGCCGGTCGGCAGCAGCGCGGAATTGCCGATGAAGCTGCGCCGCCCGATCCTTGTATGGGCGAGCCGGATCGCGCCCGGCTCCACCCGCGCCGCGCCGAACAGCACGGCATCGGCGATGAAGCTCTCCGGCCCGATATCGACCAGATCGGGAACGATCGCCGCCGCGGTCGAAATCTCCGCGCGCCGCCCCACCTTCACGCCCAGCGCGCGATACCAGGGGATGACGTAAAGCGTCGCATAGATCGGGTGAAGCAGCCTGAGCGCGAGATCGTTGACCTGCTGGACGAACCAGAAGCGAACGTAGAACCAGCTATCCATGCGATAGCGACCGGGGCGGACACGGCCGAGGAACAGCCGCTTGGCGATCACCGTCAACACGCACATCAGGATGACATAAGTGGTGGCGAGCAGCGGCGCGATCAGCAGATAGGTGTAGCTCTCGCTGCGCCAGTCGATCTCGATCATCGCGATCAGCCCCGGCGCGATCGGCACGATGGCGACCAGCGGCAGGATCAGCGCGGCAAGCGTGAGCGCAAGGCCGACCGCGAAGCGCCGCGCGAAGCCGCCGCGCGGGCGCGGCTCCCACGCAAGGCCGTGTTCGACGCACGCGGCGGGCGAACCGCTCCAGCGTTCGCGCGGGCCGATGCGCGCGCCGACCGGCAGGGCCGAGAGATCCTCCAGCGCCGCGCCCTCGCCGATCGCGCAATCGCGCCCGACCACCGCCATCGAGCCGACGAAGGCTTTGCGCCCGATATCGGCGCGCCCGAGCCGAAGCAGCCCGCGCTCGACCGAACTGGTCGCGAGCATCGCATAATCGCTGACGATCGCGCCGTCCCCGATCGTCACCAGATCGGCGGCGTCGATATTGCCGCGCCCGATAAAGGCATCGCGGCCCACCTTCGCGCCGAGCAGCCGGTAATAGGTGCGGATCAGCGGCGTGCCCGCGAGATAGGGCGTCGCGATCACCTCCGAAAAGCGACGAACGAACCACCAACGGAAATAATAGCTGCCCCACAACGGGTAATCGCCCGCGCGAAACCGCCCGATCACCAGCCATTTGACGAGGATCGAGGCGAGCATCGCCAGCGGCGGGATGAAGACGAAGCTCAGCCCGCTAATCAGCAGCGCCGGCACGCGATCGACCTGATCGGTGAGCCGCGTATAGGCGACATAAGGGAAGAACCATTGCAGCCCGGCGATGGTGAAGATCGGGATCAGCGCGATCGTCTGCGCGAGGCCACACAACCAGCGTTTCCACGCGGCGATACGATGGAACGGCAATGCGACGGCCACATGCTCCGGCGCGGCGCTCTCCAGCCGGGCGGCGAGCGCACGGATATTGGGCGCGGCATAGAGATCCTGGATCGAAACGCCCGCCAGCCCCGGCGCCTTGCGGATCGCGGAAACCAGCCGCGCGGCCTTGAGCGAATGGCCGCCCAGATCCTCGAACAGATCGTCGAGCACCGATACCTTCAGCGGCGCGAACGCCACCGCCCAGATTTCGTGGAGCGTCTCCTCCAGCGGCGTCGCCGGGGCGACCGTCTCGCGATCGGCGGCGGGGGCGAGCGCCGGGCGCTGCAAGGCCTTGCGATCAACCTTGCCCGATGCGGGCAGCGTCGGCAGCACATCCAGCAACTGATAGGCCGCCGGGCGCATATAATTGGGCAGGCGATCGCGCACCCGCGCGCGCACCGCTTCCAGATCGACCTTCGCGCCACCGCGCGGCACGATGAAACCGGCGAGGAACTCCGCCCCGTCATCAT
This sequence comes from uncultured Sphingomonas sp., assembly GCF_937871615.1. Lineage (GTDB taxonomy): Bacteria > Pseudomonadota > Alphaproteobacteria > Sphingomonadales > Sphingomonadaceae > Sphingomonas. The sequence continues at coordinate 93,946 of NZ_CALMPA010000021.1, forward strand.
CGCGAAACAGATGGACCACCGCCTGCGCCACCGCCGGATCGTCCGCGATCACCGCCTCGATCTCGCCCAGTTCGACGCGGAAACCGCGAATCTTCACCTGGGTGTCGATCCGCCCGACGAAATCAATATCGCCCACCGCGTCGAGCCGCACGAGATCGCCCGAACGATAGATCAGCACGGTCTCGCCATCCGGCCCCTCGAACGGGGTCCGGACGAATTTCTCGGCGGTCAGATCGGGACGGTTGACATAGCCCGCGCCGACGCCGGGGCCGCCGATCACCAATTCCCCTTCCGCGCCCGCGGGCACGGGCCACAGACTTTCGTCGACGATCCACGCGGTATAGCCGGGCAAGGGCCGCCCGATCGTGATGCGCCGGCCGGGCTGCACCTCCGTCCAGGTTGCCGTCACCGTGGTTTCGGTCGGGCCATAGGTGTTGAGGATGCGCAGCCCCGGCCGCGCCCAGCGATCGACCAGATCGGGCGGGCAGGCCTCCCCGCCAAGATTGAGCAGCCGCAGCGCCGGCATGTCGGTTTCCACCAGCGTGAGCAGCGACGGGACGACGTGCCACACCGTCACCGCTTCCGCCGCGAGCACGATCGCCATGTCCGGTCCGGCACCGGCCAGCGCCTCGGACGCCACGAGCAGTGTGGCGCCGACGAAGAACGCGCTCCACATCGTCTCGACCGACATGTCGAAAGCGAGGCTGAAGCCGCCGAACACCCGATCCGTCGCATCGAGCGCGAGGATCGCGCTTTCGGAGCGGACGAGGTGGCACGCGTTGCGATGGGAGATCATCACGCCCTTGGGCCGCCCGGTCGTGCCCGAAGTGTAGATGATATAGGCCAGATCGTCGGGCGTCGCGCCGGTTTCGGCGCGGTCGAGCGGATCGGCGGGGCGCGCGGCGAGATCGCCCAGCGCCGCGTCCACCGCCAGCGCGCGGATCGGCATCGCCTCCGCCCGCTGGCTGGCGGTGACGACGAGCACCGCCGCGCTATCCTCCGCGATATAGTCGATCCGCTCCTGCGGGTAGCTCCAGTCGACCGGCACATAGCAGGCGCCGCACCACAGCGTGCCCAGGATCGCCATATATTGATCGAGCCCGCGCGGAAGGCAGATCACCACGCGATCGCCGCGTTTCACGCCAAGTTCGCGCAGCCGATGGGCGAAGCGCAGCGCGCGATCGCGCAACTCGGCATAGGTCAGTTCGGCCCGGCGGCTGCTTTCGGCGTCTATGTCGATCTGCCGCACCGCCTGATGCGTGGCATATGCGTGGCAGGCGGCCTCGAAAATCTCATGGAGAAGCTCGTCACGCGCATAAGGCTCGTCATCCCTGAGCGCGGGGGACGGCGCGATCGGGGCGAAGATGGTGGGCGCGATATCCGTTGCGGTTGCCATCGGCTCAGCCTGCGCGATTACGGCGCGATTTACCACCCGCCCCGATCGCGGCTCAGGCGAAATCCGCCTCGCGTTCGCCGATCGTCACGGCAAGCGGGCCAAGCCCCGCGATCGAAACGGTCAGCCGGTCACCGGGCGCCACCGCGCCGACGCCAGAGGGCGTGCCGGTGTAGATCAGATCGCCCGGCAGCAATCGCTCCAGCCGCGAAAGGTGGGCGATCACCTCGGCGACATTCCAGATCATATCGCCGATATCGCCGCGCTGACGGATAACGCCGTTGAGCGCGAGTGTGATCTCGCCCGACGCGAGATGGCCGGCGTCCGCCACACGGCGCAGCGAACCGATCGGCGCGGAAAAGGCGAAGTTCTTCGCGATATCCCACGGGCGCCCCTTGTCCTTCGCCTGCGCCTGAAGATCGCGCCGCGTCATATCCAGCCCGGCGGCATAGCCATAGACGAGATCGAGCGCGCGCTCCGCCGCCACCGCCGCGCCCTCGTGGCCGATCGCGACGACCAGTTCCGCCTCATAATGCAGATCGCCCGTCACCGGCGGATAGGGGATCGTGCCGCCCCCCGGCACCAGCGCCTGCGCGAACTTGCTGAAGAAGAACGGGGGTTCGCGATCGGGATTGCTTCCCATCTCGCGCGCGTGATCGGCATAATTGCGCCCGACGCAGAATATCCGCCCGACCGGGAAGCGCCCGTCGTCTCCGTCGATCGCGACGGTCGGCAAGGCGGGCAGATCGAAGACATTGGGCATGAAGATTCGCTCCGGATGCGGCGTTGATTGCGCGCTCTGACCATCGGGTGGCCCCAAGGCAAGGGGCGGATCAGGCCGGCAGCAGGGTCGTGCGCAGTTGCGCGAGTTCATCCGCCAGCGCGACGATTTCCGCTTCCCCGCGCGCACCGGCGAAAAGCGACGCCGACAGGCAGAAGCCCGGCGCGATTTCGGCGATCGGCACCGCGACGGTGCAGATGCCGCGATGCGCGAAGCCATCGTCCGCGGCGAAGCCGCGTTCACGCGCCAGCCGCACCTGCGCCGCGTAATCGGCGAACGGCAGAGCCGTCTGCCAGCGTACCGCGGCATAGCGCCGCGCGAGTTCATCATCGTCCACGCCCTCAGCCGCCGCGAGCGCGCGCCCAACCGCCCCGCCGCCAAGCGGCTGGCGCTGGCCGTCGGCCATGGCGACGCGCAACCCCGCATCGCTCTCCGCGCGGAGGATGAGGCGCACCCGTTCGCGCGAGATCACTTTCCACAGGCCGATCGCGGCGTCGTTCGTCTGCGCGAGCCTCGTCATCGCCGGGCGCGCGCGCTCCGCCAGCCCCTGCGCCGCATCATCGCGCAACGCCTCCGCCGCCGCCCAGACGCGCGTGAGGCGATATGATCTGGTGCGTGCATCCCGCTCGATCGCACCTTCGTCGAGCAGGGTTTTCAGCAGGTTGAAGCAGCTCGACGGGCTGATCCCCACGATGCGCGCGATATCGGAAAGCGTCATCGGGCTGCTCTCGCCAAGCAGGCGAAGGATCGCGAACGCTTGCGCGACGGAGCGGATCGGGCCGGTCATCGCGCTACGATAATTTTCATATATGTGAAATTCAATTCGAAATGTTGAAGAAATCTGGCGTGCGGTCTATCGCCCGGCGGATCGACTCAAAGGAGAAATGCGATGAGCCGCATTCTGGAGGGGAAGGTCGTCGCGATCACCGGCGCGGGGCGCGGCATCGGGCGCGAGATCGCCCTGCTCTGCGCGCGCGAGGGCGCGGCGGTGGTGGTGAACGACCCCGGCGTCGCGCAGGGCGGCGATGGCGGCGACGCGGGGCCGGCGGAAACCACCGTTGCCGATATCGTCGCGGCGGACGGCCAGGCGATCGCCAATCTCGCCGATGTTGCCGATCCCAAGGCGGCGGCGTCGATCGTCGAGGATGCGGTGCGGCGCTTCGGCCGGATCGACGCGGTGGTGAACAACGCCGGCATCCTGCGCGACACGATCTGGCACAAGATGAGCCATGCGGACTGGACGAGCGTTATCGACGTGAACCTCACCGGCGCGTTCAACGTATCGAAGGCCGCCACCCCCTATTTCCGTGAGCAGCAATCGGGCAGCTTCATCCACTTCACCTCCACCAGCGGGCTGATCGGCAATCTGGGGCAGGCGAATTATTCCGCCGCCAAGCTGGGGCTGGTGGCGATGTCGCAGTCGATCGCGCTCGACATGGCGCGGGTGGGCGTGCGATCCAATTGCATCGCCCCTTTCGCCTGGAGCCGCATGACCGCCTCCATCCCCGCCGAGACGCCGGAGCAGAAGCAGCGCGTCGAACGGATGCAATCCATGAGCGCGGACAAGATCGCGCCGCTCGTCGCCTATCTGGCGTCGGATCGCGCGAAGGATGTGACCAACCAGATATTCTCGGTGCGCCGAAACGAGATCATGCTGTTCTCGAAACCGCGCCCGATCCGCTCGATGGTGAAGGCGGACGGCTGGACGGCACAAAGCATCGCGGACGAACTGATCCCCGCCTTCCGCCCCAGCTTCGCGCGCGCCGACGAGGTTTCGGCGCATGTCTTCCCCTATGATCCGGTCTGAGGAGCCCGCATGAGCACCACCAATCCCGGCATGGATGCGGACGTGTTCGAACAGTTCATCGAACAACTCGCCCGTTTCGTTCGCGAGCGGCTGATCCCGGCGGAACGCGCGATCGTCGAGAGTGACCAGATTCCCGCCGACATCCTCGCCGAGATGCGCGACATGGGATTGTTCGGCCTGACGATGCCGGAGGAGTTCGGCGGCGCCGGGATGAACGTCAGCCAATATGTGCGCACGATCCACACGCTGAGCTATGCCATGCCCGCGTTCCGCTCGGTCATCTCGATCAACATCGGCATGTTCTGCTCCGCGCTGAAGAATGGCGGAACGGCGGCACAGAAAGCGGCATGGCTGCCGCGCGTCGCGAGCGGCGAGATCGCCTGTTTCGGGCTGACCGAGCCGGGATCGGGATCGGATTCCGCCGGGCTTCAGACCACGGCGATCAAAATCGACAGCGGCTGGGTGCTCAATGGCACCAAACGCTATATCACCAATGCCCCGCACGCGCGGGTCGGCCTCATCATGGCGCGCACCTCGAAGGAGAATCTGCCGAAGAACGCGCATGTCTCCGCCTTCATCGTGCCGATGGACGCGCCCGGCGTGTCAGTAGGCAAATCCGACAGGAAGATGGGCCAGTCCGGCAGCCATATCGCCGATATCGTCATGGAGGATGTTCACCTAGCCGATGATGCGCTGCTCGGCGGCGAACTGGGCAAGGGCTTCGTCTATGCGATGATGAGCCTCGATAACGGGCGCATGTCGGTCGGCGCGGCGGCGGCGGCCTATGCGCGGCGCGCGCTCGACAGCGCGATCCGCTACGCCACCGAGCGCAAGGCGTTCGGGGAGCCGATCGCCAATTTCCAGCTCATCCAGCAGATGCTCGCCGACAGCGAGATCGAAATCTACGCCGCCGAATGCATGATGGCGGACGTGACGCGCCGCGCCGACGCGGGCGAGAACGTGTTGCGCAAGGCCGCCGCATTCAAGGTGTTCGCATCCGAGATGTGCGGGCGCGTGGTCGATCGCTGTGTGCAGGTCTATGGCGGGGCGGGCTATCTCGCCGAATATGATGCGGAACGCTTCTTCCGCGATGCGCGCATCTATCGCATCTACGAGGGCACGACGCAGATCCTCCAGCTCCAGATCGCCAAGCATATGCTGCGCGAATTCAACGCGGGTGTTTAGGGCAGCGCCTAAAGCCCCTCCCCTTCAAGGGAGGGGTTGGGGTGGGGCAGTCAAGAGCGTTGGTCTCGATGAAACCTCCCCCACCCCCCACCCCTTCCCTGAAGGAGGGGGGCTTTGCCTTGGCGTAGGAGGCGCGCATGTATGACATCCTCACCGGCCTGTCGGTGATCGAGGCGTCGTCGTTCGTCGCCTCCCCCACCGCGGGGCTTTATTGCGCGCAGATGGGGGCGGAGGTGATCCGCGTCGACCAGATCGGCGGCGGCCCCGATTTCCGGCGCTGGCCGGTGACGACGGCGAATGACTCGCTCTATTGGGAGAACCTGAACCGCGCGAAGAAATCGGTCGCGCTCGATCTCGCGCGACCGGAAGGGCGGGAATTGTTGCAGGCGCTGGTGCGCGCGACGGGCCAGGTCATCACCAATTTCCCGGCGAAGGGCTTCATGGCGCATGACGTGCTGGCTGAAGGCCGCGCCGATCTCGTCACCGTGCGCGTGATGGGTTGGGCGGATGGCGCGCCGGCGCTCGATTATACGGTCAACAATGCGGTCGGCTATCCGATGCTGACGGGCGCGGGGCCGGAGCCGGTGAACCATGTGCTGCCCGCATGGGATCTGCTGAGCGGGGCCTATGCCGCCTTCGCGCTGCTCGCGGCGCTGCGTCGCCGGACGGAGACCGGCGACGGTGGCGAGGTGCGCATCCCGCTTTCCGATGTCGCGATCGGCACGGTCGCGAATCTCGGCAGCATGGCCGAGGTGCTGTACACCGGCGCCGATCGGCCACGGCTCGGCAATACCGTCTACGGGTTATTCGGGCGCGATTTCGTCACCGCCGATGGCGTGCGGACGATGATCGTCGTCGTCACGCCGCGCCAATGGGCCAATTTGCTCGCAGCACTCGATCTAGGTGCGGCGGTCGCGGCGGCGGAAGCGCGGCTGGGCGTGTCTTTCACGCGGGACGACGGGCTGCGTTTCAATCATCGCGACACGCTGTTTCCATTGTTCGAACAGGCATTCGCGCGGCGCACCCACGCCGATCTCGCCGCCGCGCTCGATGCAGGCGGCGTGGTCCATTCAGCCTATCGTGCCATGTCCGATGCAGTCCGCGATCCCGCGCTGGTGCGCGACAATCCGATCTTCGGGCCAGCGGAGAACCCGAGCGGCTTCGCCTATCCCGCCGCCGGTGCCTTCGCCACCGTGCCGCAACTCGAACGCCGCCCGCCGGCATCGGCGCCGCGCAACGGCGAACATTCCGAGCAGGTGCTTGCCGAGCGCCTGTCGCTATCCTCGGGCGAGATCGCCCGTCTCATCGACTCAAACATCGTAGGAATTGCCCAATGACCCTGCGCCGCGCCGCCATCGTCGCCCCGATCCGCACCCCCGTCGGCAAGTTCGGCGGCGCGCTTGCCGGCATGAACGCCGGGCAGCTCGGCGCGGTGATCCTGAAGGCGCTGATCGAGCGGACGAAGATTGATCCCGCCCGCGTCGACGACGTGGTGTTCAGCCAGGGTTACGGCAACGCTGAGGCGCCCGCGATCGGCCATTGGTCCTGGCTTGCCGCCGGGCTGCCAATCGAGGTGCCGGGCTATCAGCTCGATCGGCGCTGCGGCTCGGGGCTTCAGGCGGTCGTCAACGCGGCGATGATGATCCAGACGGGCATGTCCGACGTGGTGGTCGCGGGTGGCGTGGAGAGCATGTCGAACGTCGAATATTACACCATCGAAGGGCGGCGCGGCACGCGCGCGGGCGGGCTGATGCTTCACGATCGGCTGACGCGCGGGCGGCTGATGTCGCAGCCGATCGAGCGTTTCGGCGTGATCTCGGGAATGATCGAGACGGCGGAAAACCTCGCGCGCGACTACGGCATCTCCCGCGAGGCGGCGGATGCCTATGCCGTCCGCTCGCACCAGCACGCGGCGGCGGCGTGGGAAAAGGGGCTGTTCGACGACGAACTCGTCCCCGTCGCCATCCCGCAGCGCAAGGGCGATCCGGTGATCTTCGCGCACGACGAGGGCTATCGCGCCGATGCCAGCATGGCGACGCTTGGCGCGCTCAAGCCGCTGGAGGCGAAGGCGATTCCCGGCGCGATCGTCACTGCGGGCAACGCCAGCCAGCAGAATGACGCGGCGGCGGCCTGCCTCGTCGTGGCGGAGGACAAGCTTGAGGAACTCGGGCTGGAGCCGATCGCCTGGTTCCACAGCGCCGCTTCCGCCGGCTGCGATCCCGCGCGGATGGGGATCGGGCCAGTGCCGGCGGTGGAGCGGCTGTTCGCGCGCAACGGCCTTGGCTGGGGCGATGTGGATCTGGTCGAGCTGAACGAGGCGTTCGCGCCACAGGTGCTCGCGGTGCTGAAAGGTTGGGGCTGGAGCGCAGACGACAGCCGCAACGACATGCTCAACGTCAACGGATCGGGCATCTCGCTCGGCCACCCGATCGGCGCGACCGGCGGGCGCATCCTTGCCAATCTCACCCGCGAACTGCAACGACGTGGCGGGCGCTATGGCCTCGAAACCATGTGCATCGGCGGCGGGCAGGGGATCGCGGCGATCTTCGAGCGCGCCGCATAGGGATTTGGGGGACGCGATGGACGATTGGAGCGAATGGGCCGGGCGGACCGAGACGCAGACCGACCGGGCTGATCCCGGCGTGCTGGCGCGCTGGTGCGCCACGCTCGACCGCGCCGCGCCGCTCGACGGCACTGCCCCACTCGGCTTCCACTGGTGCCTGTGCCTGCCCGACGCGCCGACCGCGATGCTCAGCCCCGACGGGCACCCCCGCCGCGATCTCGGCCCGCGCAGCTTCCTGCCGCCAATCACGCTCCCACGCCGCATGTGGGCGTCGAGCCGGATGGAATTCCTCCAGCCGATCCGCACCGGCGACGCGATTGAGCGGCGATCGCGCATCATATCCGTCACGCACAAACATGGCGCGTCGGGCGAACTGATCTTCGTCGATCTGGCGCATGACGTGCTTGCCGCCGGGGAGCTTGCGCTGCGCGAGGTGCAGTCGATCGTCTATCGCGAGGCTGCGCCGAAGAACGCGCCGCCATCGCCGCCGCTGCCCGGCATCGGCAGTTTCGATCCCGCCGGCTGGGACGCGATACGGACGATCGCGCCCGCGGCACCCCTGCTGTTCCGCTATTCGGCGCTGACCTTCAACAGCCACCGGATTCATTACGATCTGGCCTATGCCACCGCGAAGGAGGGGTATCGCGGGCTGGTGGTCCACGCCCCGCTCACCGCGACGCTGCTGCTCGAACTCGCGCGGCGCGAACTGGGCGAGCAGGCGCTCAAGACCTTCTCCTTCCGCGGCGTTTCGCCCGCGATCGCCGGTGAGACGCTGCACCTCGCGATGCGCAGCGACGGCGAGGCGATCGAGCTGGGCGCGTTCGCCGCGGACGGGCGCCGCGTGATGCAGGCACGCGCCGATCGCTGAGGATCACGCGCCCTTGCGGGTGGCCCGGCGATAGAGGCCGCGCAACAGCATCAGCACGATAAGCGCCACCGCGAGCACCAGAAGCGCGACCATCGCCGCCACCCACGGGCTGGCGAAGGCGGCGAGCAGCAGGCTGACCGTCGCGATATCGCCGCCGGCCGACAGAACCGCGTTCGACACCGGCTCCGGGCTGGCGTTGACCAGCGCGCGCGTACCCGCCTTCGCGCCATGGGTAAGCATCGCCGCGCCGCCACCGAGCAGCAGGGCCACGACCTGCCATTTGGGGTCGCCGGGATCGACGATCGCCAGCGCGAGCAGCGCGCCCCCCACCGGGCGGATCAGCGTGTGAACCATATCCCACCCGCTATCGACCCACATCACCTTGTCCGCGAAAAATTCCGCCAGCGCGCCGATGCCCGCCACCGCGATCACCCACGGACTGGCGAGCACATCGAGCATATGGAGATGCGCGGGCATCGCGATCCAGCCGAAATGCATCGCAAGGCCGGTGACGAACACGCAAAGGTACAGCCGCCATCCGCTCAACAGGCTGACGCTTGCCGCCAGCCCAAGGATGCCCGCCGCCGTCATCCCGCCATTTTAGCACGTTGCGAACTGGCGCGCATCCGGCGGCGATCCTTACCGGACCCGTTCGACCGCGACCGATGGGGAATGATCGGCGGGGCCATCGACCAGCGGCATCCGCACGGTGAAGACGCTGCCCTTGCCCGGCCCGCCGCTCGCCACCGTGATGGTGCCGCCATGCAGCGCGACGAGCTGTTTGACGAGCGCCAGCCCGATGCCCAACCCACCTTGCGCGCGCGCGCGATGATCCTCGACCTGCGCGAAAATCTGGAAGATGCGCGATTGCATTTCGAGCGGGATGCCGATGCCCGTATCGGCGATCACGATTTCCACGTCGCCGCCCACACGCCGCGCCGTCAGCGATATCTCGCCGCCCGCCGGCGTGTATTTGGCGGCGTTGTTGAGCAGGTTGCCGATGACCTGCGCCAGCCGCGTATGATCCGCATCGAGCCACACCGGCTCGTCCGGCAATTGTTGCGTGAACACATGGCCGCCGGCTTCGAGATTGGGGCGGCTTACCTCGATCGCCGAGCGCAGAACCTCGTTCAGCGCCACCCTCTCCCGCTTGAGCGAGATCTTTCCCTCGCTGATCCGCGAGATATCGAGCAGATCCTCCACCAGCCGCGAGAGATGGAACAATTGCCGCTCCATCTGTTCGCGGATCGCAGCACCCTGTTCGGAATCGCCGCGCCGCTTGAGCAGGTGGAGCCCCCCGCCCAGTGCCGCAACCGGATTGCGCAATTCGTGCGCGAGCACGGCGAGAAACTCGTCCTTGTGCCGATCGGCATCGCGCAAGGCGCGAGCGGCGGCTTCCAGTTCGTCACGTTGCGCGGCGATCTGCTGGCGCTGGCGGTGAAGATCGAAGAAGACGTTGGCCTTGCTGCGCAGGATATCCGGCTCGATCGGCTTCTGGATGAAATCCACCGCGCCCGCGCCATAGCCACGAAAGCGCCGCTGGCTGTCGGCGCTGCCCGCGGTCACGAAGATGATCGGGATATGGCGCGTCCGCTCGCTGCCGCGCATGAATTCGGCCAGTTCGAACCCGTCCATCCCCGGCATCTGCACGTCGAGCAGTGCAAGCGCGACATCATGGTGGAGCAACAGCTCCAGCGCCTCCTCGCCCGAACGCGCCTTGAGCACGACGAGATCGTCACGCCGCAGCAAGCCTTCGAGGGAAAGGAGATTGCCCTCCAGATCATCGACCAGCAGAACGTGGACCTGCTCCATCGCCTCCTTCATACACCTCCCAGATCAAGCAGACAGTGCGCGATCGCGTCGATCGACAGCGCGCGCGCCGCGCGACATTCGTTGAGCGCCGCAAGCGGCATCGCCGATGAACAGGCGCTTGCCGGGTCTTCCACCAGCGCGATCCCGCCCGCCGCCTCCACCGCGGCAAGCCCGCGCGCGCCATCCTGATTGGCGCCGGTCAGCACCACCCCGGCAAGCGCAGGGCCATAAGCCTCCGCCGCGCTTTCGAACAACACGTCGATCGACGGTCGCGAATAGAGCACGGGCTCGTCCGCAGACAGCGACAGCGTGCGATCGACTTCCACCAGCAGATGATAATCGGGCGGCGCGAAATAGACCGTGCCGCCGACGACCAGCTCCTTATCCTCCGCCTCGCGCACCGCGACACGGCATTTGGACTGGAACAGCGGCGCCATCACATTGCGCCGGTCTGCGGGCACATGGACGACGACGATCACGGGCAATTGATAATCCGCCGGCAGGCGCGGCAAGATCGCCGACAATGCCTCCACCGCGCCCGCCGATGCGCCGATCACGATCGCCTCGATCCGCGCCGCGCTCATGCCTCGCGCCTCTGGTAGATTTTCTCGTCCCGGTCGAAATCGGCGAAAGCGCGCGCATGATCGGAAAAGCGAAGGCTTTCCTTGGCGCCGAGCCCCAGGAAACCGTTGCGCGTGAGCGAATCGCGAAACAGCCCGATCGCGCGATCCTGCAACGGGCGATCGAAATAGATCAGCACATTGCGGCACGATATCAGGTGCATCTCCGCGAACACCGCGTCGGTGACCAGGCTGTGATCGGAAAACACCACGCGGCTGCACAGGCTCTTGTCGAACGCAGCCCCGCCATAAGCCGTGCTGTAATAATCGGAGAGCGATGATTTGCCCCCGGCGCGCTGGTGATTTTCGGTGAAGGTCTTGATGCGATCGAGCGAATAGATGCCGTTCGATGCCGCCGTCAGCGCATCGGGATTGATATCGGTGGCATAGAATATCGTGCGTTCCTCAAGCCCTTCCTCGCGAAACAGGATGGCGAAGGAATATAGCTCCTCGCCGTTGCTGCATCCCGCGATCCAGATGCGCAGCGACGGATAGGTGCGCAGATGCGGCACGACCTTTTCGCGGATCGTGCGGAAATACTGCGGATCGCGAAACATCTCGCTCACCTGCACCGTGAGATAGCCGAGCAGCGCGCTCAGCATCGCCGGATCATGCAGCAGCCTTTCCTGCATCGCCGAGAAATTGGGCAGGCCCATCTGCTCACGCGCCTGCCGCAGCCGGCGCTTGATCGAGGCACGCGCATAATTGCGGAAATCATAATGATAGCGCCGGTAAAGCGCATCGAGCAGCAGCTCGATCTCGATATCCTCGATCTCGTCGCGCAACGCCCGCGCGCCTTATCGCGGCATCCAGACGCGGACGAGCGAGAGCAGCTTGTCCACATCCAGCGGCTTGGCCATGTAATCGTTCGCGCCCGCCTCGATGCAGCGTTCGTGATCGTCGGGCATCGCCTTGGCGGTAAGCATGATGATCGGCAGCCTGCGCCAGCGCCCGTCCTCGCGGATCGTGCGCGTCGCGGTCAGCCCGTCCATCACCGGCATCATCACGTCCATCAGCACGAGATCAATCACCGGCGCAGCCCCCTCCGCCGCCTTGTCCAGCGCGTCGATCGCCTCGCGCCCGTTGCGCGCGATCTCCACGATCGCACCGCGCGGCTCAAGGATGTTGGTGAGCGAATAGACGTTGCGCACGTCATCCTCGACGATGAGGATGCGCCGCCCTTCGAGGATCGCATCGCGGCTGCGCGCCTTCTGGATCATCTTCTGCTGTTCGGGCGGCAGTTCGTTCACCACCTGATGGAGGAACAGCGAAACCTCGTCGAGCAGCCGTTCGGGCGAGCGGGCGCCCTTGATGATGATCGAATCCGAATAACGGCGCAGGCGCTGTTCCTGTTCGGGCGAAAGATCATGCCCGGTATAGACGATCACCGGCGGGAAGGCATGATCGCCATCCGCGCGCAATGTTTCGAGCAGCGAGAAGCCGGTCGCATCGGGCAGGTTGAGATCCAGCACCATGCAATCGAACGTCTGCTCCTTCAGCCGCTCCAGGCATTCGGCCGCCGTGCCCGCGCCGACCGTTTCGACCTCGCCGGAAGCGAGCAGCTTACCGACCGCCTCGCGCTGGCGCGGATCATCCTCAACGATCAGCACGCGGCGCATCGTGCGGGTAAGCGTGGAGGATAGCGAATCCAGCACGGTCGCCAGTTCCTCGTGCTTCACCGGCTTCATCAGATAGCCGATCGCGCCAAGCGACAGCGCAGTCTGCGTATGATCGGCGCCCGAGATGACATGGACCGGGATATGCCGCGTCGCGACATCGCGTTTCAGCCGATCGAGCACCGCGAGCCCCGATTGATCGGGCAGCCCGACATCGAGCACCACCGCGTTCGGGCGATACTTGCGGGCAAGGTCGAGCGCCTCCTCCGCGGTGCCCGCGACAAGGCATTGAAAGCCCATTTCACGCGCCAGATCGCGAACGATGCCGGCGAAGGCCGCGTCATCCTCTACGACGAGCAAGATGCGCCGCGCGTCGCTCAATCCATCGCGATCATCGTCCACGCGACGTGGCAACGTGGCGGGGCGCGGCGGGCGGGCCGGCGGCGATTGCCGGATCGCGGCGACCGGATCGGCGGGGCTCGCCGCCTGCGACGCATCGCGCGGGGCGACCAGCGCGGGATCGTAACCGAGCGGCAGGGTGACGGTGAAGCTGCTGCCCTGCCCTTCGGTGCTCTCCAGCGCGATCGTCGCGCCGAGCAGCCGCGCCAGCTCACGCGAGATCGACAGCCCCAGCCCCGTGCCGCCATAGCGCCGGCTGATCGTGCCATCGGCCTGGTGGAAGGCTTCGAAGATGCCGCGCTGCTGCTCGGCGGGGATGCCGATCCCGGTATCGGTGACGGCAAAGGCAAGGCGATCGTCGCCCGCGCGCGCGATCGTCAGCCGAACGCTGCCCTCGGCGGTGAACTTGAACGCGTTGGACAGCAGATTCTTGAGGATCTGTTCCAGCCGCTGCCGGTCGGTATCCATCGTCGGGGGGCAATCCGGGGCGATGCCGATCTCGAATTGCAGGTGCCGCTCATCCGCCACCGGCTGGAACAGCGGGCGCAGATCAGTCGCCAGCCGCTCCAGCGCCACCGTTTCGGGGCGGATCTGCACATGCCCGGCCTCGATCTTCGACAGATCGAGGATATCGTTGATGAGCCCGAGCAGATCATTGCCCGACGAATGGATCGTCCGGGCATAATTCACCTGCTCCTCGGAAAGATTGTCCTCCGCATTGTCGCCGAGCAGCTTGGAGAGGATCAGCAGCGAATTGAGCGGCGTGCGCAGTTCGTGCGACATATTGGCGAGAAAATCGGATTTGTAGCGGCTGGCCTGTTCCAGTTCGCGCGCCTTCAGCTCCACCGCCGCATTGGAACGGGCGAGGTCGTCACGCTGCGCCTCAAGCTGCTGCGCCTGTTCCTCAAGCTGAACATTGGTCTGTTCCAGTTCCGCCTGCTGCTGCTCCAGCCGGCCTTGCGAATCCCGCAGCGCGCGGCTCTGCTCCTCCAGCTCCTCGTTCGAAACGCGCAGTTCCTCGCTCTGGACCTGCAATTCCTCCGACTGGCGCTGGGTTTCCTCCAGCAGATTCTGCAATTCGCCGCGATAGCGCGCGGAACGGAGCGCGATGCCGATCGCGCCCGCGGATTCGGTGAGCAGTTCGAGCGCGCGATCGTCGATCCTGTGCAGGAAGCCAAGCTCGACCACGCCCTGCACCACCCCGTCCGCGTGCGCCGGCGCGATCGCCAGATGGCGCGGGCGATCGCGCCCCAGCGCCGAGCCGATCGTGAGATAGCCCTCCGGCACATCGCTCAGCACCGTCGGCGCATCATCGGTGACGACCTGCCCGAGCACCCCCTCGCCGCGCGCGAAATTCTGGACGATCCCGGCGTCGGACGGCACGCCATAGGTCGCGATGCGGCGATAATTGCTGCCGTCACCGATAAAGATCGCCCCCGCTTCCGCACCCAGGAACCGCGCGAGAAAGGCGAGGATATTGTCGCCAAGCTGCCCCACCCCCAGATCGCCGAGCACCGCGCCACCCAGTTCGATCCGACCGGACAGCAGCCAATCGCGCCGATCGCGCTCCAGCGCCACGCGGCGGACGAGCGCGCCGATCGCGATCGCCAGCGCGATGCCCACCAGCCCGGTCACCGCGATCGTCAGCCACACCACGCGATAGGCGCCGGCCATCGCCGCGATCCCCTCGCCGCGCAGCCGCGATTCCTCCTGCAGCATCAGGCCTAGTTGCTCGCGGATCGCATCCATCTCGATCTTGCCGCGATCGCTATTGAGCACCGTCAACGCCGGCGCCACGCCGCTGGTGCGGCGAAGCTCGATCGTTTCGGCCAGTTCGGCGAACTTGTCGCGGATATGGCGGCGCAACACGATCATCCGCGCCACCTCCGCCGGATTGCCCGCGATGAGCGACGCCACCTCGTCAAGTTGCGCGGGCAGGCCGGCCACCGCCGCGCGATACGGCTCAAGATAGCGATCGTGGCCGGTCAGCAGATAGCCGCGCTGGCCGGTCTCGGCATCCTGCACCCTCGACAGCAGATCGTCGATCGAGCGGATGACCGTGTGCGAATGCTGGATGCGCGCCGAATCCTCCACCAGAACGCGCACGTTGAAATAGGTGATCGAGCCGCTGATGATGAAGAACAAAATCATCGCGGCCAGCCCCGCAACGGTGCGCGCGTCCAATCCGGTTTTTCGAGCCAGGGCCGAGCGCACGGGGGCTGTATTCATTCGCCTCTCGACATTTGCCGCCGAAAATCATCGGCACGGGCCTTGAGGAATAGAGAAACCGCGCCTGTTAGCAAGCACCTGGCGCATTTACCGGCGCCATGGCCACCGCGTCCGCCAACCGATCGCGCGCACGCCACCGATCGAGCAGCCGCACCGCGCAGATCAGCGCGCCGATCAGCAACACCGGCCCGATATCGAAGCGCGCGCGATTATTCTCCCACACGTCGAACGAACTGGAGATCACCACAACCCAGCCGCCGAACAGCAGAAGCGCCGCCTCGCTCGCAAGCGTCACGGGCATTGCCGACAACGCGCGCGCGCGCAGCAAAGCGATGAGCCGCGCGCCCACCGACAGCGCGAACCCGGTATAGAGCAGCAGCGCGACCAGCTCGGTCAGCGAAACCTGAAGCAACGGAGCGGTGTTTCGTGCGGGATCGTCGATCCGCCCGAGCCACGCCGCCGGCTGAAGGCCGACAATCGCATTGCCCAGCCGCTCCCATGGCGCGATCACCGCGCGATTGCGCTCCAGCCCCTTGAACTCGCTCGGCGGCCTGTTGAAGTGATAGAGCGAGGTGGCGAGCACGCCGGCGAACCCCGCCGGATCGGCCATCAGCCCGACGATCGCATCGCGCGCCCGCGCCCCGCCGATCTTCGTGTAGAGGATGTGGTTCCAATTATCCTGGCCGGTCGACTTGCGCAGATTGTCGAGGCTCGGCTCGCCGGTTGGCGCGATCGGCGGGAGCATCGCGAGATAGACCGGCGGCGGGGAGAAACCATCCACCACCGCGAAGCGCGACAGCTTCCCCTCGCGGATCATCGCCACGCGCGTCGCCAGCGGCAGGCGATCGACCGTGGTGTGATCGACGTTGAGCGGCGCCCAGCTACTGAGCGCGGTCGAGCCGAAGATCACGAGGTTCTTGAGCATCACCGCCCCGATCATCGCGCCCGGCAGCGCGGCGGCAAGCAGCACCCGGCGGCGTTGCCCCGCGCCCGCGAGCAGCGCGATCACCAGCATCGCCACGAACAGCACCGGGTGGATCATCGAGCGCAGCAGGATCGTCGCCGCGAGCATCGCGAACCCGAACAGCAGCCAGCCGGGCGATCGCCGCGTCAGCCCGGCGTGGACGCCCCACAGCGCCATGCACAACAGCCACGGCACCAGCCCGTCATAATAGAGCTTTTGCGAAAACAGCAGCACCGCCGGCGACACGCACAGCCACGCCGCCACGACGAGCGCGAGCCGTGGCCGCCCGGTCAGCTCGCGCAGCAACGCATGGACCGCGAGGATGCCGCCAAGCGTGACGATGGCGTAGATCGCCCCCATCACCCAGGGAAAACCCGCCGGCCCGGCGCGCAGCGCCAGCCCCACGATCAGGTTGAACAACGGCGGCTGGCTGTGGAGATACCAGAGCGTGCGCCACAGATGCTCGCGCAACAGCGCAAGATCGGCGATCTGCATCCAGCTTGCGAGATTGTCCGCGTCAAACCGCTGGCCGAGCGCCAACACGATCAGCCGCACCGCGACGAATAGCGCCGCCAACCCCAGCGCCGATCGCGCGTTTCTGCCCAGCGCCATCATATTCGCCCCCCCCGGTTCCGCGAGGGCTGGTTAGCGACCCAACGGTAAAGGTCGCGATAACAATGGCGATTGCCCGCGATCTCGCGCGCCGCAGCCACGAACCCCGCGTGCCTCGAAACCGGGTGGTAGATATATCATTATAGACTTATGTATAAAACACCTGTAATCCTTGCCCATGGAACGCCGCGTTGGCGTTTCTGCGACAAATTATGGGATCCGTATCAGCGGGGCCATCGCGCCAAAAAAATCGACCAGCGAATTGCTGGCGGGGGAGGAGCGTGATTTGCGACACATTTCTTGGATGCTTGCGAGCGCCGTGTTCGTGGCGGTGCCGGTTGCGGCGCAGACGCAGGATGCCGCGCCAGCGGCAAATCAGGCGGACCCCGGCACGGGGCTGGCCGATGTCATCGTCACTGCGGAGAAGCGCAGCGTAAACCTGCAGGATACGCCGCTCGCGATTTCGGCATATACGTCCGACGCGCGCCAACTCGCGGGCATCAACACGCTCGGCGATTTCGCGAATTTCACGCCGGGGCTGAGCTATTCGGCGAGCAACGATCGCGTCTTCATCCGCGGCATCGGGCGCCAGACGAACACCAATGGCAGCGATCCCGGCGTTTCCACCTATACCGACGGCATCTATGATGCGGCGACCAACACGATTTCCGCATCTGATTTCTTCATCCAGCGGGTGGAGGTGCTGCGCGGGCCGCAGGGCACGCTTTACGGGCGCAATTCGATCGGCGGCGCGATCAACGCGATCTCCAAACGCCCGACCGAGGATCTGAACGCCGATCTTCGCGGCACGCTTGGCAATTACGACGTTTACAATCTCGAAGCGTCGATTTCCGGGCAGTTGGTGAAGGGGCTGCGCGCGCGCGCCGCCGCCGGGCTCTACAATCAGGATCAGGGCTATTACAAAAATCTCGCTGGCGGGATCAGCGAAGGCGGGCGCGGCAAGCGCCGCTATTACGAATTGCAACTCGAGGCCGATCTCGGCCCCGATGCGGGGGCATGGGTAAAGGTCTTTTCCGGCAACACCGATCTGCACCCGCGCTCCAACAATCGCGTCGGGCCATATGATTTCGCCCCCTATCCCACCGGCGCGATCACGCCGGGATCGGCGTTCGGCTACCTCATTCCGGGCGCGGTAACCGCCTATCCCGTGCCGCAGCCGCCGGGCGCGACCGATATCCGCAATTTCAGCACCACCACCACCCAGCGTGAGCGGATGCGCGACAATTTCGGCGTCGCGGGCGACATCAAATGGACATTGCCCGCCTTCGACGTTCACCTGCTGGGCGGCTATCAGCATTATCTCATCGAGAATTCCTACGCGCTCGATGATACCGGGGTGGTTTCCTATTCCTTCCCGCTGTCGCCGGGCGCGGTGTGCGGGTTCGTGCCGGGATGCACGCCGCTCACCGTCTATCCCGCGTCGCAACTCAATCTGCGCAACAAGAAATCGTTCGGCAGCGGCGAACTCAACCTCACGTCGAACACCAAGGGGCCGTTCCAATGGGTCGCCGGCGTCTATTATTATCAGGAGACGCTGGCGCAGGAATCGCACTTCAACGCGCCCAATCAACCGCAATTGCGCGCGCCCATCGCGCTGACCGGCCTGCCCGCGCCGGCGAACCCGGTCGGAGACTTCGTATATGCGGCATCGACGCTGACCACCAAGTCGATCGCGGCGTTTGGCCAGGTGGATTATCAGGTCTCCGATACGCTACGCATCACCGGCGGCCTGCGTTACACGCACGATACGAAAAGCGGGGCGGAGGCGTTCAGGATCGTCTGCCTCGGCTGTGATCCCAGCGTTTCGCCCAATCTTCTGGGCTCGTTGACGCCCGCGCTGGATTTGACGCCGGTTCAGATTTCATACGCGCCCGCGCCGGGCATATCCTCGCCCGTCGCGATCGACCCGGCGACGGGCATCGCGCGGCGCGGCCTGTCCAATAGCTGGGACGCCGTCACCGGCACCGCGGCGATCGAATGGCAGCCCACGCGGGACGAACTGGCGTTCGTGCGCTATAGCCGTGGCTACAAATCCGGCGGGTTCAATGCCGGCGGCGTCTCCGCGCTGCCGCAGACCGGGGCGGAGCATGTCGACGCGTTCGAGGCGGGCTACAAGCGGACGCTTGGCGCGCAACTGCGCATCAATCTGGCCGGCTTCTATTACGATTATCAGGGGCTTCAGGTGCCGCTCACCGTCACCCAGCCGGGCGGCGCGCAGCTTACCCAGTTCTTCAACCTCGCCAGTTCGCAAAGCTATGGCGCGGAGGCGGAAATGGTGTGGCAGCCGGTGCGCGCGCTGCAACTGTCGATCAATTATGGTTATGGCCATACGCGGATCAGCCGGGGATGCTGCTTCGTCGACGGGCAGGATCCGCTCGCGCTCCAGCCGGGCGCGCAGCCATCCGGGCCGATCGTCGCGGGCCAGCAGCCGCAAAGCGTCGCTGGCGCGCAATTGTCCGATACGCCGCGTCACAAGGTGGCGCTCAACGCGATGTACAGCTTGGATTTCGATCCCGGCACCTTCACGCTATCGGGCAATTACGTCTGGCGCGGGCCGGCCTATAGCAACATCTTCAACCGTTATTACAATCGGATGCCGTCTTACGATCAGGTCGACCTTCGCGCGATCTGGACGGGGCGAAACGACAGCTATCGGATCATCGGCTTCGTGAAGAACCTGTTCGATACCGTGGGTTATGACAGCGCGACCGGCAGCCTGCTCGCATCGTCGAACGCGGTTCCCAAGGCCGTCGCGCAGACCTATTCGTTCACGCCACCGCGAACCTATGGCGTGCAACTGGAATTCCGGTTCCGATAGGGCGGGGCGTGTTGCGTACCACCTTGCGCGCGCCCGACGCGCTGCCGCTCAGGACACGGCTGCTCTACGGCTCCGGCATGATCGCGTTCGGGGTCAAGGATCACGGCTTCAGCGCGTTGCTGATGCTGTTCTACAATCAGGTGATCGGGCTGCCGGCGGCATGGGTTGGCTCGGCGATCATGATCGCGATGATCGCCGATGCGCTGCTCGATCCGCTGCTTGGGCAGATGTCGGACAATTTCCGCTCGCGCTGGGGGCGGCGGCACCCGTTCATGTATGCCGCCGCCGTGCCGATCGCGATCGCCTATCTGCTGCTGTGGATGCCGCCCTCGGCCTCGCACGGCGTGCAGTTCATCTGGCTGGTAGCGAGCGCGATCGCGGTGCGTTTCTCGATCAGCGTGTATGAGATACCGTCCACCGCGCTGCTGGCGGAATTCACCAGCGATTATGATGAGCGCACCAAGCTGGTCGCCATGCGCTATTTCTTCGGCGTGTGCGGCGCGATCCTCATGGCGGTCATCACCTTCGGCTATTTCCTGCGCCCTACCGCCGCGCAGCCGGTCGGCCATCTGAACGCCGCCGGCTATATCACTTATGCCTGGGCCTCGGCGGGAATCATGATGGTATCGGTGCTGGCATCGGCGCTCGGCACGCAGAAAGAGATATTGAAGCGCCCGCCCCCGCCGCCGCCGGAGCGGGCGTCGATCGGGCAAATGCTGCGCGAGATGATCGGCATCATGGCGCATCCGGCCTATGTGTCGATCCTGCTCGCCAGCCTGTTCTTCGCGGTGACATCGGGGCTCTACACCGCGCTCGCGGTCTATTTCTCCACCTATTTCTGGGAGTTGAGCGCAAGCCAGATCGCAACCGTCGCCTCCGCCAGCACCGTCGGCATCTTCCTCGCCTTCGTCGTCGTCCTGCCGATCTCCGCGCGATACGGAAAGAAACAATCGGCGATGCTGATGTTCGCGCTGTCGCTGGTGGTGAGCGGGACGCCGCTGGTGCTGCGGCTGCTCGGCCTGTTTCCGGCCAATGGCGATCCGCTGCTGTTATGGCTGCTGATGGGGCAATTCGCGCTTTTCATCATGTCGACGATCGCGGGCGCGATCCTCGCTGTGTCGATGGTGGCCGACGTGACCGATCAGATTCAGCTCGAAACCGGGCGACGCTCCGAAGGGCTGCTGTTCTCCGCCGCAACGATGGTCAACAAGGCGATATCGGGAATGGGCATCCTGCTGTCGGGGCTGGTGCTCGCCTTCGTGAAATTCCCCGAGCACGCCCAGCCCGGCCATGTCGGCGGCGATGTGCTCCAGTCGCTCGCGGTGATCTATATCGTGCTGACCGCGCTGGCGACCGCGATGGCGATCGTCTGCCTGGCCTTCTATCCGATCAGCCGCTCGCACCATGACGAGAATATCCGGCGATTGGGGGAAAACGCCGCCTGAGTGCCGATCACCCGCGCGAAAGCGGCAACCCGTTCGCCAGCAGCGCCTCCGCCGCGTCGAGCAATCGCTCATTCTCGGCGACGAGATCATGCACCCGGCCGCTTTCGATCCAGCTATCGAACGCCATCCGCCCGCCGGCGACCAGCATCGCCGCGGCCATTTGCGCGCGGTGATCGGTGGCGGGATCTATCCCCAGTTCGTCCGCGATATAATCGGTCATCAAGTCGATCTGGAGCCGCTGGTGCGCGAACCACACCGGCAGCAACTCGGGCTCACCCGCCAGCGCGCGCGCCAGATTGATCTGCCCATCGCCGTCACGCTCATAAGCATGGGCGATCCGGGTGACCTGGTTTCGCCAGAAGATCAGCACCGGCACGCCCTGTTCGCGCTGGGTCGCCACCACATTCTCGAACCGCGTCCGCGCACGTTCCGCGATTGCCGCGATCAGATCGCGCTTGGACGCGAAATGGGTGAACAGCGTTGTGATGTGGATATCCGCCGCATCCGCGATCGCCGCCATCGTCGCATCGGCATAGCCGAGCGTCACGAACAGATGCCGCGCGGCATCCTCGATACGTTGCCGCGTGCGCGCTTTCGCCGCTGTCCGGCGCGGGAAGCTGACTTTGCTCGTTTCGCCCATGCGCCGCTTATAGCCGATGGCGCCGCCAGTACTAGCTATGAAACTTGATTATTCTATAAACATAGTGTAACCATCGAGCGAGAGATTTTGAAGGCGAATGGCGATGACTGACCTGTCCATACGGCACGAATTCGAACGCTGGGTGGAGGAGCGCCGCCCCCCGCTTCGCGAGCAGCCCGCGCTCGGCATCGCCGCGCTGATGACGATCGCCGCCTTTGTCGATCCGATCGCGCAGGTGCCGATTTTCGACGCCATCGCCGCCGCGATGGCCGGCAGCAGCGATGACGAGGAGCGCGCGGCGAGCATCGCCACCGCGCTGCCATGGGTGACGCAAGGCAAGGCGCGGGTGGCGCTCCCCCCGGCCTTGTGGGACGCGTTCTGGACGATCGTGGCCAAGCCGCCATCGCGTGACGAAGGCGAGCTTGATCTGACCACCGCCGTCGTCGCGCTGGGGCATCATTATGACACGCGGCTCATCGACGCGTGCGAGGCGGCATTGCTCGAATTCGCCAGCGTCCACGATCTCATCGCCCAGAGCGAGGTGCGGCTGAAGACCACCGATCTGGAAGGCCATGCGCGTGACAGCCTGGCCAGCGATCTGCTGTCGATGCTCACCGAAAACGGCTATGATCTTGAGGTGATAGACGCCGATACGGTGGTGCTGCCCGGCGATTATCCCGCGCAGAACCGCACCAACCGCCGCATTCTCCAGTTGCACGATGTCTGGCATCTCGTCGCCGGATATGGCTTCACCGGGGCGGGCGAGGTTGCGATTTCCGGCTTCCAGCTCGCGCAATTCGGCCAGAATTATTCCGCACGCTTCCTCGCCACAGTCGCCACCAAGGCGGTGGTGCACACGCCGACGCTGGCGGAACTGCTGCTCAACGTGGCCTTCGACGGCTGGCGCCACGGGCGCGCCACGCAGGAGTTGATCGCGGTGCCGTGGCACAAGCGCATCGCCGATCCGATCAGCCGGATCCGCCGCGATCTCGGGATTCAGCCGATCGACAGCGATGCGGTGCGGACGATGGAAGCGTTGATGCAGATGGCGTGACGGCGGGGCGCCTTACTCCGCCGGCACCGGCGTGTTCGCGGGCCGGTAATGCGCCGAATTGGTCGTGAATTCGGCGTGGCCGTAGCTGGCGAGTTGCGCCTTCAGCTTCCCGACCAACCGGCGGTCCGCGATCTCGCGCACGCCGGGGATATGCGCCGCCAGCGCATAAAGCCGCATCCGCGCATAAATGAACACGCCCGCGATCGCCGCCAGCGCCACGTCGCCGGCGGTGAGGTCCACGCCGATCGACGCCGCTTTCGCCTTGTCGCCGCCCATGAAGCTTTTGACGAAGAACAATTTTGCGAAGGCGCGTTCGAACACTTCATGGGTCCGCGCGCGCAGCGAGTCATCCGGTCGCAGGTCCGCCGCCATCGTCGCGCGCAGCAATACGCCGCACGTGTTGTCGTCGTAGCCGCTGCGCAGCGTGCCGCTGCGCGCGTTCATCAGATCGACGATCCCCTGCGGCGTATCCGCCAGCAATTCTTCAGGCAGCCCGAGCAGGAAACAGCGATAACGCGCCAGTTCGACCATCGCGCGCTCCTTGCGCGTGAACTGATCGCGCCCCTGCTCGATCATCTTGTACGATAGCAGGAATACCGAGATCAGCCCGGCGGGCATCTGATCCACCTGAGGGATGGGCACGCCGTAAACGCCGAGATCCCAATCCCCCGGTCGCCGCAGCACGTTCGCGCGCACCATCGAATGCATCAGCCGCACCATTGCCGCCGATTTGAAGCCGGGGCCATAGCGTTCGAGCGCGCCCGGCAGCAGCGAGGTGGTGAAGAAGGTCGCGGTATCCTTGACGCGCCTTGCCGCCGTCTCGCTCGACAGCGTATTGGTGATCGCCATCGGCAGTGCGGCATATTTGTTCATGAAGGTGGCGATGAAGGCGCCGCGGATGATGAACGGGCCGAAATTGGCGGCGGAATTGCGATCGTTCCGCGCACCTTCCTCAACCAGCTCCATATCGAGCCAATCGGGTATCCGCTCCATATCGGCGATGAAGTCGATCAATTCGCGCGGCGCATCCTCCACACTGTGCACGCCATGATCGCAGGCGCGCGTCAGCATGTCGATCAACTTGCGGAAGCCGTATTCGCGCATCAACCCGGCATAGGCATCCGCCACCGCGTCGCCCATCATCGTATAGGCGCGGATGAACTCCACCCGTTCGGCATCGGCCAGCAGCGCCTCGCGTGCCGGCGCGTATTTGCCCGAGAGCGCGGTCACGTCACCCGCCGTCGCAGCGAAACGCTCGGGTAGGGCATGGAAGTCGATCTTGCCATAGATGGCCGGCGCACGATCGCGCTGCGCCTCCACCTTGCGCCAAAGCTCGTCGAGCGCCGCACGCGTCATCGGGATCATCCTCTCTCGACCTGTTGTCCGCGATCATATATATCGCTTGATATATTTTCAAGCTGGACGAACGAATGCCCCGCGCCTCACCCCCCGTCGCCCCGCTCCGCGGCGCCGTCAGCGGCTATCGCAAGGGCGAGGAGACGCGCACGCGCATCCTCGATGTGGCGCTCGGCGCGTTCGGCGGCAGCGGCTTCGCGACGGTGACGACGCGGCAGATCGCGCGCGAAGCCGGGGTGAACCTGCCCGCGCTCACTTATTATTTCGGGAACAAGCGCGGACTTTATCTTGCCTGCGCCCACGAAATCGTCGCCCGTTATCGCGAGGGGATGGGCGCGGTGGCGGAAACGTCTTTCGTGGCGCTGCACGGGCCGCTGGCGCCCGGCGACGCCCGCGCGCTACTCAAGCGCGTGTTCGCCGCGCTGGCGGATTTCCTGCTTTCCGCGCGGAGCACCCGCAATCATTCGCTTTTCGTCCAGCGCGAAATCGCCAGCCCCGGCCCGGCCTTTGAAATCCTCTACGCCGAATTGTGGCGACCGGGCATCGAACTCGCCACCGATCTGATCGTGCGCACCACCGGCGGGCGGCTCTGCGAAACCGAGGCCCAGGTGCGCGCGGTGCTGATGATATCGAGCCTGACGGGGTTTCTCTCCGGCCTGCCGGTTATCGCGCGCACGGCGGGCAAGGGCGATTACGCGGCGCTCGTCCTCGCCGCGTTGGACGAGCAGATCGATTCGCTCGCGATGCCGGGCGACAACGGGCTGAAGCAGGGCGCGACCGGATAGCGATCACGCGCAGGCGCCGCCGATCCGTCGATCGGCCCCAGGCTCACCCCGCCTGAAACATCGGCGCCAATCGCGCGCGGATTCGTTCGAGCACGGTCGCGCCGTCGAGATCGGGCACGAACGTGCGCCCGGTGATCGTCTCGAATGCCTCCACATAGGTCGCCGTAGTGCCGAGGATCAGGTCTTGCGGGATCGCGGGAATCGCATCCTTATATGGATCGCAGCGCGCGGCCACCCAGGAACGGATGAAATCCTTGTCGAAACTGTCGGGGCGCTCGCCCGCCTCGAAGCGCGCCTCATAGCTGGCCTGCCGCCAGTAACGGCTGCTGTCCGGCGTATGGATTTCATCCGCGAGCACGATCCTGCCGTCGCGATCGACGCCGAATTCATATTTGGTATCGGCAAGGATCAGGCCGCGCTCCTCGGCGAGCTTCTGGCCGCGCGCGAACAGCGCGAGCGCGGTTGCGCTCAGTTCGTCCCATTGCGCCGCGGTGAGCAGGCCGCGTTCGAGAATCTCCGCCGGGGTGAGCGGCTCGTCATGCCCGCCGTCGAATTCCTTGCTCGTCGGCGTGAGGACCGGCGCGGCCAGCCGCTGATGGTCACGCATACCGTCCGGCAGCGTCATGCCATACATCGTGCGCTGCCCGGCCTTGTAGCGTTTCAGGATCGAGGTGTCCGTCGTCCCCGCCAGATAGGCGCGGACCACGATCTCGACCGGCAGGATATCCAGCCGCCGGCACACCAGAACATTGGGATCGGGATAATCCAGCACATGATTGGCGCAGATATCCGCCGTTTCCTCAAACCAGAAGCGCGCCGTCTGTGTCAGGAGTTGCCCCTTGAACGGCACGACGCACAGAATCCGATCGAACGCGCTCAGCCGGTCGGAGGCGATGATGATGCGCCGGCCATCGGGCAGATCGTAATTGTCGCGGACCTTGCCGCGATAATGGCTGGGCAGTTCCGGAATGGTCGCATCGTCCAGCGTCCGTGAGGCGAAGGCGGAATAGTCACGAACGGGCATGTGCACTTCCTCAGATCGGGCGATTGAGCGCCTCGTAGCGCGCGCGCCGCCGCCTGTCAGGGGCGAATTCCGGCTTTGCCCGCCCAGCGCGCCACTAAAGACGCGCCAGCCAGTCGAGCAGCAGGTGATTGACCTCCTCGGGTCGCTCCTGCTGGGTCCAGTGCCCGCAGCCCGCCAGCACATGCCCTTCGAGCCGGGGGACGAGCGGGCGCATCAGCGCGACCGGATCGGCCACCGCGCCGAACAGCGTCGTCGCTGGATCCTTGCCGCCGCCGATGAACAGCGCGGGCTGCTCGATCCGCCGGTCCCGGTAACGCTGCAGCCACGCGAAATCGCGCTCGTGATTGCGATAGCGGTTGATCGGCCCGCGAAACCCCGACGCCTCGAACGCGGCGACATAATAATCGAGATCATCGGGCGTCAGCCAGGCCGGGAAGCGATCGGGATCGACCATCCCCTCAAGCAGGGTCGCCCCGGCGGCCTTCTCCGGCCAGGTGCCGGGCGGCGCATCACCGGAGATGGCGTAATAGAATTTGCGCAGGAAATCGCGCACGTCGCGCTCCGCCTCGGCCTCCGGCGGCCCCTCCGCCTGAAACCATTCCTGATAGAAGAAGCGCCCTTTCGCGGTGAAGGCGGCGCGGAACACATCGGTGAACGGGCGGGTCGGCACGCCGGCATAGGGCACCGACAGCGCCGTGACCGCGCGGAAGCGATCGGGATGCGCGAGCGCGCTGTTCCACACCATCGGCGCGCCCCAGTCATGCCCGACGAGGATCGCCGGCGCGTCCGGCTGCAGCGCGCGCGCCACCGCGACGATATCCGCCACCATATGCTCCATCGCATAGGCCTCGACCGCATCCGGCCTGTCCGAGCCGCCATAGCCGCGCACGTCAATCGCCGCCGCCGTGAACCCCGCGCGCGCCACCGGCCCGATCTGATGCCGCCACGAATACCAGCTTTCCGGGAAGCCATGGACCATCAGCACCAATGGCCCCTGCCCCTCCACGGCCACGCGCAACCGCAACTCGCCCGTGTCGATCATGCGAAAATCGGTCATGGCGCGCTCCCTTCAGTCGGCAAGGCGCCGATCTTGCCACAACGCAGCGCGCTGCCAAGCCCCACGCCTCCAACAGCAAAACGCCCCGCGGTTTCCCGCGAGGCGCTTTCCTTGCCCATCGGGCGCGCGATCAATGATGCTGATCGTCGTCGATGATCGGCAGCGTCTCGAACTGGTGATACGGCGGCGGGGAAGACAGCGTCCACTCCAGCGTCGTCGCGCCTTCGCCCCACGGATTGTCGCCCGCCTTCCGGCCCGCGATCAGCGAGATGATGACGTTGACGAAGAAGATCGCCATGCCCGCGGCCATAATCATATAGCCGACCGTGGCGATCGTGTTCCAGTGCGCGAAGCCATCCGGGTAATCGGGATAGCGGCGCGGCATACCCTGAAGCCCGAGGAAGTGCATCGGGAAGAACATGATGTTCACGCCCGCGAAGAACACCCAGAAATGCAGGTGGCCGAGGAACTCGTTGAGCATCTTCCCCGACATCTTCGGGAACCAGTAATAGAAGCCGGCGAACAGCGAGAACACCGCGCCAAGGCTCAGCACGTAGTGGAAGTGCGCCACCACGTAATAAGTGTCCTGCATGTAATCGTCGACGCCGCCGTTGGCGAGCACCACGCCGGTCACGCCGCCGACGGTGAACATGAAGATGAAGCCGATCGCCCACACCATCGGGGTGCGGAAAGTGAGGCTGCCGCCCCACATCGTGGCGATCCACGAGAAGATCTTGATGCCGGTCGGCACCGCGATCACCATCGTGGCGGCGGTGAAATACATCTTGGTGTTCACGGAAAGGCCGGTGGTGAACATGTGGTGCGCCCACACGACGAACCCGACCACGCCGATCGCGACCATGGCATAGGCCATGCCGAGATAGCCGAACACCGGCTTGCGGCTGAAGGTGGAGATGATCTGGCTGACGATGCCGAAGCCCGGCAGGATCATGATATACACTTCGGGGTGTCCGAAGAACCAGAACAGATGCTGGTACAGGATCGGATCGCCGCCACCGGCCGGATCGAAGAAGGTGGTGCCGAAGTTACGATCGGTCAGCAGCATCGTGATCGCGGCGGCGAGCACCGGGAGCGCGAGCAGCAGCAGGAACGCGGTGACCAGCACCGACCATACGAACAGCGGCATCTTGTGCAGGGTCATGCCCGGCGCGCGCATGTTGAAGATGGTGGTGATGAAGTTGATCGCGCCCAGGATCGACGACGCGCCCGCGAGATGGAGCGAGAGGATCGCCATGTCGGTCGACGGCCCCGGTTCCCCATAAGTGGAAAGCGGCGCGTAGAGCGTCCAGCCATTGCCCGCGCCGCCGAAGAACGGGGAGGCGAGCAGCAGCGTGAACGCCGGGATCAGCAGCCAGAACGAGATGTTGTTCATGCGCGGGAACGCCATGTCCGGCGCGCCGATCATCAGCGGCACGAACCAGTTGCCGAACGCGCCGACCATGGCCGGCATCACCATGAAGAACACCATGATAAGGCCGTGCGCGGTGACCATCACGTTCCACAGGTGGAGCGATTCGTCGAGGCTCGCCTCGCCGCCATGCAGCAAGCTCGCCCAGCCCTGAAGATACTGGATGCCCGGATGCATCAGTTCCGCGCGCATCAGGCCGGAGATCGCGCCGCCGATGATGCCGGCGCAGATCGCGAAGATCAGATAGAGAGTGCCGATGTCCTTGTGGTTCGTCGACATGAACCAGCGGGCGAAAAAGCCCGGCTTGTGATCGGCATCATGATGGTGATCGTGCGCGTGATGCGCCTCGAACGCCGAAGGTTGAATCGCGGTATCGGTCATGTTTTCAGCGTCCCGTCGCGCCGGCGGCGGTCGCGTTCGCGGTCGCTGCCTCGGCGGTGGTGGTGGGGGCAGCGGCGTTCGCGGCTGGCGCGACGGCGGCATCGGCCGGCGCGGCGGCGGGTGCCGCTGCCTCGGCCGGCTTCGCGGCGCCCGGCATCGAGCCGCCCTTGGCCTTCACCCATGCGGCGAACTCGGCGGGCGACACCGCCTCGACCGCGATCGGCATGAAGGCGTGGCGCGCGCCGCACAATTCCGAACATTGCCCGAAATAGAGCCCCGGCTTGTCGATCGTGAAGCTCGTCTCGTTCAAACGACCCGGCACCGCATCGAGCTTGATCCAGAAAGCGGGCACCGCCCAGCTATGGATCACGTCGTTCGCGGTGGTGATGAGGCGGATCGGCACGCCGACCGGCAGCACGATGCGATTATCGGTGGCGAGCAGGCGCGGGCCGTCCGCATCGGTGCGATAACGCTCGCCCGCGCCGACCTGATCCTTTTCCTTCAGCATGTTGGCGGTGATCTCGATCCCGCCATTGTCCGGATATTGATAGGTCCAATACCATTGGTTGCCGATCGCCTTCAGCGTGATCGCATTGGCGGGCGCCGGCTTGTACTGCGCGGAAAGCAGCCCGATCGACGGCACGGCGACCGCCACCAGGATCAGCACCGGCAGCAGCGTCCAGATGATTTCGATCGTGGTGTTGTGGCTGGTCTTCGACGGCACCGGGTTCTTCGCGCGGCGATAGCGGATGCCGACCCAGATCAGCAGCGCGAGCACCAGCAGGCAGATCGCGGAGATCAGCGGCATCAGGATGTAATTGTGAAAATCATGCGCGCGCTGGCCAACCTTCGTCACCTGCGGCTGAAGGTGCATCAGCCCGTCGGTCGGCTGGCCGATCAACGGCTTGACCGTCATCGCCGGCGCGCCATCCATCGCCAGTTCCGGCGAGGCCGGCGTCGTCGCGACGGCTGGTGTTGCGGTGGTCGGCGCCGCCGCGGTGGCGGCTGGTGCCTCGTTTTGCGCGGGTGCCTGCGCGACGGCGGGCGCTAGCCCCGCCAGCGCGAGGCTGGCCGCGAGAGCCAATCCTTTGAACGCGATTCTCATCGTCTTGTTGTCACCCCTGCCTGTCCCGGCCCCCCGCCTGCGCGGCGCAGATTCCGTCCATTCGGCCTGCGCTATACGCAAGCCCCCCCCATGCCTCAAGCGCCTAAGGGCATTTTTGGGCAACGGCGTTGCGCGCGCCCTTCGCCGACCGTATCTGCAAGGCGCAGCGAAACGCGAAAGGATATCCATGAACGACGACGAAGTGCTGGCCGAGTTTCGCGCGGCGCACGCGCTGCTCGAAGGGCATTTCATCCTTTCATCGGGGCTGCGCAGTTCACGTTATCTGCAATGCGCGCGCGTGCTGATGGATCCGCGGCGCGGCGCGCGGCTGGCGGAGGCGCTCGCCGCGCGCATCCCCGCGGAGTTCCGCGCGCGGATCAGCGCGGTCGTCTCGCCGGCGATGGGCGGGGTGATCGCGGGCCATGAAATGGCGCGCGCGCTCGGCGTGGAGGCGATGTTCGTCGAGCGCCCGGAAGGCACGTTCGAGTTGCGGCGCGGCTTCCGCCTGTCACCGGGGCAAGAGGTGCTGATGATGGAGGATGTCGTCACCACCGGGCTTTCCAGCCGCGAGGCGATAAAGGCGATCGAGGCGGCGGGCGGCAGGGTGATCGCGGGCGCGGCGCTGGTCGATCGTTCGAACGGCGTGGCCGATCTCGGCGTCCCCTTCTTTCCGCTGATCCGGCTCGACGTGCCGACCTATGCGGCGGACGCCTTGCCGCCCGAACTGGCCGCGATTCCCGCGATCAAGCCGGGCAGCAGGGCGGCGGCGTGAGCGACGCGCTGCGCCTGGGCGTAAACATCGACCATGTCGCGACCGTGCGCAACGCGCGCGGCGGCGCGACGCCCGATCCGGTGCGCGCCGCGCTGATGGCGGCGGCGGCGGGCGCGAACGGCATCACCGCGCATCTGCGCGAGGATCGCCGCCACATCACCGACGCGGATATCGCGCGGCTCTCCGCCGAACTGTCCATCCCGCTCAACCTCGAAATGGCGGCGACCGACGAGATGCTGGCGATCGCGCTCCGCCATCGCCCCCACGCCGCCTGCATCGTCCCCGAAAAGCGCGAAGAGCGGACGACCGAGGGCGGACTCGACGCAGCGAGGCACCATAATCACCTCGCGCCGATGGTCAGCGCGCTCGGCGCCGCGAACATCCGCGTCTCCCTGTTCATCGAGCCGGACCCGCGCCAGATCGAGGCGGCGCTGCGGCTCGGCGCGCCGGTGGTGGAGCTGCACACCGGGCGCTACGCCGAGCTGACCGGCGAGGCGCGCGCGATCGAACTGCGCCGGCTCGCCGACGCGGCGGCGCTCGCGGCGAAGAACGGCATCGAGGTCCATGCCGGGCACGGCCTCACCTATGATAATGTCGTGCCCGTGGCCGCGATCCCGCAGGTCCGCGAACTCAACATCGGCCATTTCCTGATCGGCGAGGCGATCTTCGTCGGTCTGGAAGCGTCGGTGCAGCGAATGCGCGAGTTGATGGACGCGGCGCGATGATCGTCGGCCTCGGCTCCGATCTGTGCAATATCGAGCGCATCCAGGCATCGCTCGATCGCTTCGGCGAGCGATTCGAGCAACGCGTGTTCACCGAGATCGAGCGCGCCAAGGCCGCGAAGCGCCCGTTCACCCGCGCGGGCACCTACGCCAAGCGATTCGCCGCGAAGGAGGCTTTCTCCAAGGCGGTGGGAACCGGATTCAGGCGCGGCGTGTTCATGCGCGACATCGGGGTCGTCAATGCAGCCTCGGGCGCGCCGACGCTGGCCCTTGAAGGCGGGGCGAAGGCAAGGCTTGACGCAATGATTCCCGAAGGCCACGTCGCGCGCATCCATCTGACGCTTACCGACGATCACCCCTGGGCACAGGCGTTCGTGATTATCGAAGCAATCGTGCAAGAGTAAGAATATGGCCGAGGAGCTGGCATTGACGAGCGAACCGCCGGCCGCGCAGGAAGGCACCCCACGTCGCGGCGTCGACTGGCGGGGCGAGTTGCGCGGCATGTTCTGGCTGATTCTCGCGGTGCTGGGCTTTCACAGCTTCATCGCCAAGCCATTTTACATCCCCAGCGAATCGATGCTGCCGGGGCTGGAAGTGGGCGATCGGCTGGTCGTTTCCAAATATGCCTATGGCTGGTCGTTCGTCTCGCCGACCATCCCCAATCCGATCGCGATCTTCGAGGGCGTGGTATTGCGCAAGCCCGAGGATAGCTGGTCGGTCCAGCTTCCCTTCATCAAGGGGCGGCTGTGGGGCAAGATGCCCGAACGCGGCGATGTGGTGATCGTCACGCCGCCGGGCCAGTCGAGCGACTATATCAAGCGCGTGATCGGGCTTCCCGGCGACACGCTGGAGGTGCGCGGCGGCGTGGTGATCCTGAACGGAAAGCCCGTCGCGCGCGGGCCGATGCACTATCGCGACCTGCCGGTGGACGCCAACGCGACCTGCGATCCGGCGCAATATCCGGGCGCCCGCGTGACGCTGCCCAGCGGCGCCACCGTCTGTCGCCTGCCGATCGTGACCGAGACGCTGCCCAATGGCCGCCGTTACGACACGGTCGATCTGGAGCCGGACAGCCCCGGCGATTTCTATCACGTCGGCAATCCGATCCGGATTCCCGCCGGCCATATCTTTCTGATGGGCGACAATCGCGATCGTTCGGCCGACAGCCGCTTCCCGCTGGGCGGGCTGGATCGCGGGCTGGGCGGCCCGGTGCCGTGGGAAAATCTGGGCGGGCGCGCGGAGTTCATCACCTTCTCGGTCGATGGCAATGCGACACTCAATCCGCTGACCTGGTGGAGTTCGCTGCGCCCCGGTCGTGCGGGCACGTCGCTCCACCCCGCGCAGGTCGCGCCGGAGCAGGCACGGTGAGCGGCGAGCGGGTGGAGGTCGTCACCGGCGCCAGCCCGCACGAGATTCGCAATCCCGAAACGCGGCGCGAGATCCGCCGCGCCGCCGTATGGCTCGGCATGGCCTCCGCGATCGCGATGGTCGTGCTGCTAATCCAGCCGCTGCTCATCATCTTCGCCGGGCTGGTCTTCGCCGCGCTGCTCGATGGCGGCGTCCGGCTGCTTGGCCGCGCGCTGCCGATCGGGCGCGGCTGGCGGCTGCTGATCGTCTGCCTGCTGACGGTCGCGTTCCTCGCCGCCACTTTTTACATCGCCGGGGTGCAGATCACCGAGCAGGTCAATCAGCTACGCTCCACCGTGGAGGTGCAGGGCGCGCGGATCGCCGGCTGGCTCGTCCAGCAAGGGCTGATCCCCGGCGCGAACGATCTCACCAGCCTTGCGCGCGAGGCGCTGTCGTCCGTGGGCCGGCTCACCTCTTGGGTCGGCACCGCGTTCGGCGCGCTGACCACGATGTTCATGATAATGGTGATCGGCCTGTTCGTGGCCATCGACCCCAATGTCTATGATCGCGGGCTGCAATGGATGGTGCCCGAGGATAATCGCCGCGAATTCGCGCTCACCATCCGCGCCATGGGCAAGACGCTGCGCCGGCTGCTCGCCGGGCGGCTGGTCGGCATGGCGGCGGAGGGGGTGCTGGTCGGTGTGGCGCTGGCGCTGGCCGGCGTGCCGATGGCGCTGATCCTCGGCATCCTCACCGGGCTGCTCGCCTTCATCCCCAATGTGGGCGCGTTCATCGCCGGCGCGCTGACCATCGCGGTGGGCTTTTCCGCCGGGGTTCACACCGGATTCGCGGCGATCGGCATCTATGTCGCGGTGCAATTGTTCGATGGCTATGTCGTGATCCCGATGGTCGCCAAGCGCGCGGTGGATCTGCCGCCCGCGCTGACGCTCGGCACGCAGATTCTCGCCAGCGCCCTGTTCGGCATCCTCGGGCTGGCGCTGGCCGATCCGATGACCGCGCTAATCAAGACCGCGATGGAGCGCCGCTCCGAACAGGTCGATGACGAGGACGCCGCTGCGACGGAGGCATTATGAAGATCGTTCTCCATGATTACTGGCGCTCCTCGGCGGCATATCGCGTGCGCATCGCGCTCAACCTGAAGGGCGTCGTTTACGAAACCGTGGCCGTCAACCTGCTGGAAGGCGCGCAGGGCACCGCCGCGAATCGCGCGATCAACCCGCAGGGGCTGGTGCCGACATTGGTGGTGGATGGCCGCCCGATCGCGCAGAGCCTTGCAATCATCGACTGGCTCGATGCGCAATTCCCCGATCCCGCGTTGATATCGCCCGATCCGTTCACCCGCGCCGCGCAACTCGCCCGCGCGCTGGCGATCGTCGCGGATATCCACCCGATCGACAATCTGCGCGTGCTGAAGCGGCTAGAATCGCAATTCGGCGCGGATCAGGCGGCGAAGGATGCTTGGTACAGGCACTGGATCGTCGAGGGGCTGAACGCGCTGGAGCTGATGGCCGGAGAAGGGCCGTTCCTGGGCGGCGAGGCCCCTGACGTTTCCGATATCTGCCTCGTGCCCCAACTTGCGAATGCGCGGCGTTTCAAGGTGCCGCTGGACCCGTGGCCGCGGCTTCTGGCTGCGGAAGCGGCATGCCAGGCGCTGCCCGCATTCCAGGCCGCGGTGCCGGAGCGGGTGCGCCCGGCATGAGCGCGTCGAACAGATCGAGATAGCGCAGCGCCGAATCCGCCCCCGGCGGCGCCACCGGCGCGGGGCGGCGCGCGTCTGCCCTCAGCCAGCGATCGAGCGCGTGGACCAGCCCGTCGGCATCGTGCGTCGGCACGATCGTGCCCAGTTCCGGTGAGGTCACGATCTCCGCCACCGCCGGTGACGAATCGGTGGTGACGACCGGCGTGCCGACCGACAGCGCCTCGCGCAGCACGCCAGGCACGCCCTCATAATCCGAGGTAAGCGCCAGCACCTTGGCGGCGCGCATCGCCAGCAGCGGATCGGGGGCATGTCCAAGCAGGCGCAGGTCGATGCCGAGCGCCTGCGCCCGCGCCGCGATCGCCGCGCGTTCCTCGCCTTCGCCGAGGATGACGAGCGGCAATCGTTCGGCGAGCCGGGGCATCGCATCGAGTAGCCGATCCCATCTTTTTTGTCGGACGAGCCGCCCCACTCCCAGGATGTACCGAGGCGGCAATCCCGCGATTATCGAGCCGGGCAGCGGCAAGGCCGGCGGATTCGCGATGATCGCAACGCGCGACGCATCGATTCGCGTCGTCTCCAGCACGTCCCACATACTCGAGTCGGTCATCGCGACGATGCGATCGAGGAACCATGGATGGGTGCGAAGCCAGGCCGAATGGCCGGCGGCGATCAGCGGCGGATGATCGTCGCGCCGCATCGCATTCGATACCTTGCTGACGATCGGCGGGCACGAACCGGCGAGCCTCAGCCGCGTCCACAGCGCCATGCTGGTATAATAAGAACCCGGACAGAAAATGATATCCGGCTTTAATTTCCGCACGATACGGGGAACGGCGAACAGCGAGCGATAAGTCGGGCCGCCCAGGCGGATCACCTCCAGCCCCGGCGGTATCTCGGCGGCGAGCGGCCCTTCGGGGCAGCCGATCGCAAGCGTCACGCGGCGCCCGGCCTCGATCCAGCCGCGCGCCAGGCGCAGTTGCGCCCGCTCCACCCCGCCGCCTTCCAGCGACTCGGCATAAGTGAAGATGTGTTTCGCGCGATCCATCTTGAACACTGCCATGCAACAGCCCAGATTCGCCCACAAGAATCCACAATTAGCCGCGAATGGGTTAACGGCCCACAATCGGGCGACCCGAGAAAGATCGTTTTGCCCGCCGGAGCCCCACCCGAAATGCCCGCCACCACGCTCGCGCCAGACCCGGTTGTGGAACTCGCTGGCCTTGAGCCGGTGGAGACGATCAAACGGCGCTGGCCGATGATCCTCGGCGGGCTGGTGACGGTGGCGATGATCGTCGGCCTGGGCAACGAACTGCTTAGCGCCGGGCTGGCCGGGCTGCACCGCACCGTGCCGGCCAACCCGTTGTTCTACGTCTGCTTCGCGCTGCTTTATATCACCTATCCGATCGGCGATCTGCTGATCTTCCGCTATCTGTGGCGGATTCCGTGGCTTGGCGGGTTCGTCGCGCTCAATCAGAAGCGGATCGCGAACGATGTGGTGCTCGGCTATTCGGGCGAGGCATATTTCTATGCCTGGGCGCGCGCGCGATCGCATATGGTCGCGGCTCCGTTCGGCGCGGTGAAGGATGTCAGCATCCTGTCGGGCATCGCGGGCAACGGCGCGACGATCCTGCTGTGCATGATCGCGCTGCCGCTCGGCTATCAGCTGATTCCACCGCACATCCTGAAAACGGTGATCTGGTCGGCCGCGCTCACGCTCGCCATTTCAGGCGGGATCATGGCGTTTTCGAAGCGCGTCTTCTCGCTGCCGCGCCGGCAATTGTGGGTGATCTTCGATATCCATGTCGCGCGGATCGCGCTCACATCGGTGCTGCTCGCCTTGTGCTGGCATTTCGCGATGCCGGGCGTTTCGGTTGGCATGTGGCTGTTTCTTTCCGCCGGGCGGCTGCTCGTCTCACGGCTGCCGTTCCTGCCCAACAAGGATCTGTTGTTCGCCAATTTCGCGATCCTGATCGTCGGGCAGGATCGCGCGCTTTCCGAGATGATCGCGTTTACCGCCGCCCTCACCCTTCTCGTCCATGTCGTCCTGATCGCTGTCATCAGCGCCGGGAGCGCCATTGCAAAGGCCCGCGAATGGCAAGCCGCCGCCTGATTTCCCTCGCCACATTGGCGATGCTCCCCTCCGCCCTCACCCCGATTGCCGCCGCCGCGCAGCCGGTCGGTGAGACGGAGGCCTGCGTCAACGGCCCCGGCATCCGCGCCGAAATCGTCGGCATGAAGGATCGTTCGGGCTCGCTGAAGCTGGAACTGTTTCCCGCCAACCAGCACGATTTCCTGCGCGACGATCGCGATCTTCTGGCGGAGGGCAAGGTATTCCACCGCGTCTGGGTGCCCACCCCGAAAAGCGGCCCGGTGGTGATCTGTATGCGCGTGCCGCGTCCGGGCACCTATGCGATCCTGTTCACCCATGATCGCGACGGGAAGAACAAGTTCAACTTCTGGAGCGACGGCGCGGGCGTGCCGGGCAATCAGAAGCTCGGCCGGTCGCAGCCCAAGCTCGCCAATGCGCTGATCGCGGTCGGCAACGGCGTCACCAGCGTCGAGATCCGGACGCAATATCTCCACGGCTTCCCCCCCGCCTTCGGCCCGGTGGGGCGCTGAGATGCGCATCGTCGACGTCAACGAGCTGTATTCGCCCACCGGCGGCGGGGTGCGCACCTATATTGATCGCAAGATCGGCATCATGGCCGATCTGGGGCACGAACTGATCGTGCTGGCGTGCGGCAAGGAGGAGCGGATCGAGGATCGCCCCGGCGGCGGGCGGGTCCATTATGTGAAGTCGCCGGGCCTGCCGTTCGACAAGAATTACGGGCTGTTCTGGGATCGTGACGCGATCACCCGGCTGCTCGATCATTACGATCCCGACGTGGTGGAGAATTGCAGCCCGTGGAAGCCGGCGTGGTTCGTCGGCGATTGGCACGGCCGCGCGCTCAAGTCGTATTTCATGCACAATGACAATATGGCCGCTTACGCCCAGCGCTGGTTCGAGGGGGTGGCGAGCGCGGAGCGGGTGGAACGCGCCTTCGCCTGGTACACGCGCTATATGGCGCGCTTCCTTGAAAAATATGATTGCGTCGTCACCAACGGGCCGGCGCTGCAGAAGCGGCTGACCGCGCGCGGCTTGCGCATCGACGCCGCCTTCCCGCTCGGCATCGAGCGCCAGCATTTCTCGCCGGCGTTCCGCGACGAGAAGCTACGTCGCGCGCTGCTCGCGCAATGCGAATTGCCGGAAGACGGCCTGCTGCTGTTCGGCATCGGGCGCCATCACCGCGAAAAGCGCTGGGACATGATTATCGACGCGGTGGAGCGCGCCGGCGCGCATCTCCCGGTCGGGCTGATCCTGATCGGCCACGGCAACCAGACCCCGGCGCTGGAGCGCCGCGCCGGCGCCAGCCCGCACATCCGGTTGTTCAAGCCGGTCTATGATCGTGAGCGGCTCGCCAGCATCATGGCGAGTGCCGATGCGTGCATCCACGGTTGCGAGATCGAGACGTTCGGGCTGGTCGTATCGGAGGCGCTCGCCTCGGGCGCGCCGCTGATCGTGCCGGATGAGGGCGGCGCGGGCGAAGTCGCGCGGCCTGAATTCGCCGAAACCTATACCGCGGGAGACGCGAAATCCTGCGCCGCCGCGATCCGCCGCCTCGCCGCGCGGGACCGGCGATTGCTGCGCCGCGCCGCGGGCGTCGCCGCCGGGCATGTGGTCGACGATCGCCAGCACGCGCAGGCGCTGGTCGATTATTATGCCGCGCAGATCGAGCGCCGCGACGGCGTTCAGCGCGCGATATCAGCGTAACGTGAAGGCGTGCGCCCGCGCGTGAAGGCGCGGAACGTGCGGTCGATGCTGTCGAGCAGGCGCGGCACATGCGCGTCGCCGGGATGCACCGCGACACGCACCACCTTCGCTGGCTGGAGCAGATGCCGCAGCACCGCGGACGCCGCGAGCGAGCTTAGCTGACGCCCGTTCGTCCGGCTCGCCCAGGTGATTACCGGGCCGCGCGCCAGAACCTTGTCGCCCGCGTTGGGCGCCCACACCCGCCCGTGGTTTTCCGCCAGCGCGAAGCCCGCCTCGCCCAGCGCGCGCATCGCGCCATCGGAATAGAGCCATGCCGGCGCGACGAACCCCGCCGCCGGGCGCCCGATGATCCCTTCCACCAGCGCCTTGCCGCGCGTCATGCGATCGAGCGCGGTGGCGTGATCGAGCCCCAGGAACTCGCCCTCGCTCGCGGTCATATGCTTCGCCTTCAGCGCGGCCAGCCCGTGATGCGCGGTGGTATCACGGTGAAACCAGCCGTGGACGAACATCTCGACGCCCGCGTCCGCCCAGCCGCGCAGCCGCGTCGCGAACGGCGTTCCGTTCTTCAGCGGCGCCTCGCCCCAATGATCGGGCACCACCAGCATCGCGAGGCGCGGGCCGCCGAGATGGCCCGAAAGCCGCTCCAGCAGCATATCCACCTCGCGCTCGAAACGCGGGCCGACATCGTGGATCGAGGCGAGAAGGCGCTTCATCGCTTCAGTTCATAGATCGAAATCGTCTCGGTGCCCATCGGCAGCGCATGGGCGAGGCGATAATCGCGCGCCATCTCGGCGGACACGATCGCGCGGATTTCGGGGCGCTCACCACCAAATGGCGGGCGCATCACCACCACCGCCGGACGCGCCGCAAGGATACGGCGCACCTCGCTCGCCTGATCCACGCCGGTCGCGCCATTCTCCCGCGCGCGATTGAGGTGCGCGGGCACCACGTAACGCGACAGCCGGCAGCGCCCCGTCTCCGCGTAGAGCATCGTCGTGCCCGAATAGACGTAAAGGCAGCCCGGCCCGTGCCCCACCGCCCGGTTCAGCGCGGCGAACTGCGCCGCATCGCCGCGATTGTGCCGGTTCACCAGCACGGTAATCAGCCCGCCGAGCGCCACGATCGCCAGAATCACCGGCGCCGCCCGCGCGCGGAAGCGGGGCGCACCGAAGAAGCCCGCCGCACAGGCGCAGCCGGGAACAAGCACAGGCAGGCCGTAATGGTCGAACCATGTGCCGAACACAGCCAGCCCCGCCAGCGCGGCGCCGAACCAGCAGAACAGGAACCGCCGCGCGGCAGCATCGCCGCCCACCGCCTGCCCGCGCGCGCCGAACGCCATCGCCACCAGCGGGGAAAGGATCAGCACGAGCGTCCCGATATTGCCGAGCATCTCGGGCAGGGGATTGTCATTGCGATGCTGGATGGAAAGAAAGTTGGCGAACAGAAAGGCATCGGACTGGCCGATCGCGGCGTAATAGCCCCAGGCAAGCGCGGTGGGCACGAGCGCGAGCGCGGCCAGCACCGCGCCATAGATCAATGTGCCGGGCACGGCGCCATGCCGCCGCCATTCGCGCCACATTAGCCACAGCCCGAAGAATACGCCCTCGAACACCGCCGAATATTTGATCTGCAGCGCGATGCCCACCAGCGCCATCGCCGCGCAGCCCAACGCGCGCGGGGAGCGGCTGCCCTCGCCCGCCACGATCAGCGCGCCCGCCGCCGCCATCGGGAGATTGTAGAAGATCGGCGATTGCCCGCCGACGCCGTTGAGCAGATCGGGCCACCACACATAAGCGAGCGCGGCGAACAGCGCCCCCGCGCCCCATCCGGCGCGCCGCGCGAGCCGCGCGACGATCAGCGCGGTGAGGATCAGCGCTGCGGTCGCCAGCACCTGATAGGCGAACGTCCCCCATGGCAACGGCAGCCATGCAGCGGGCAGGAACAGCAGGAACAGCCCGATCGGTTTCCTGTCCCAGATGTCGACGAAAGGCAGCGCGCCACGCCACATCTCATGCGCGGTGACGTAATAGAATTCCTCATCGACATGCACCACCGGATCGCCGAACACCGCGATGCGGGCGAGGATCGCGGCGATCATCACGATCACCCAGCCGGGCAGCGCCGCGATCCGGGCAATGGGTGACGGATGCGCGGCGCGGGGGGAGGAGGCCATCCGCCGCGCTTTATCCCGCGCCGCGCGGCCTGTCACGCGCGCTGCACCCCCGCGCTTCACACCGACAGATGAAGGATCGGCCGCTCCCACGGCGCCTTTGCGGTGGGCGGCAAGGTGCCGGCGCGCTTCGCCCCCATCCGCTCATAGAAACCAAGCGCGGGCGGGTGAGAGACGATCCTGACGGTCCCGACGCCCATCCGCCGGGCCACGGCCTTCATATGATCGAACAGCAACGCCCCAAGCCCGCTTCCCTGCGCGCCGTCCGCAACGAACATCAGATCGAGTTCGGGTTCGCCGCCCAGCGTCAGGCTGAAGAAGCCGGCGATGCCAGCATCGGATTCGACCAGGAAGATTTCATCGCGCGCCACCTGATCGGGGGTGAGCGCATAGCCATCGAGGATGCTGGCGTAGTGGCCCGAATAGGCCGCCGATGCGTGCATCAGCGCGGTCAGCGCGGCGGCATCGTCGGGATTGGCGCGTCGGATCAGGATCGGCATCGCGTGATGGTATCGAAACGAAGCGCGCTGACCAGCCCGTCCGCTTTATTCCCCGCGCTCGATCGGCAGCGACCAGCGGATCTGATCGCGCAGCATCGCCTCCAGATCCGCCGCGCCATGGCCGTGGGCGGTGGCGCGTTTGCGGAGCAATGCGCTCAACACGGTCGCGCGGGTCGCCGGCTGTTGCACGGCGCGGCCCTTTTCGAGCGCGCGGGCGAGGGTGAGCGAAAGCTTCGACATGTACGTGATTTACGCATCACCGGCTTGCGCGATGGATAACGCCATTGGTTAGCAACGGATTTATCCGGGTCGCGTCCAGAGCGCTGGCGCGCGCGGCGCATCGGCGCGCGCGCCCAATGCGTCGATCCCGGCGCGCGCCACCCGCGCCAGCTTCGCCGCCATGCCGATCGAGACGCGCCCATTCCACGCATGGCCGCCGCGCTGCGCCACCTTGCGCGCGATGTCGCCGTAAATCCCCGCCGCCGCGAGCACCGCCCAGCGCGATCGCGGCGGCAATCGCGCCGCGCCGACCCGCGCGCTCGCCTCGTGCAGCGCGGCGCGATCGGTCAACCGGCGGACCAGCACCGTCAGCCGCGCGCGAAACGGCGGCTTCATATGCTCACCCGGCGGGATATCCATTTCCGCCAGCCATTCGAGCGGGAGATAGCACCGCCCCACCCGATCATCCTCCGCCACATCGCGCGCGATATTGGCGAGTTGAAACGCCATGCCGAGATCGCACGCGCGATCGAGCGTATCCCGATCCTCGGGCGCAACCCCCATCACCACCGCCATCATGCAGCCGACCGCGCCGGCGACATGATAGCAATAACGATAGAGATCATCCTCGCTGCGCGGCCGCCAGTCCTCCGCGTCGAGCCGGAACCCGGCGACGAGATCGTGCGCGAAACGCGGCGGCAGCGCGGTTTCGGCGGCGACGATTCGCAATGCCTCGAACGCCGCCTCCCCGCCCGCTTCGCCCGCCAGCGCCGCCGCCGTCAGCCGCTCCACCATCGCCACCCGCGCCAGCGGATCAGCGACCGCGCGCATGTCGTGCCCGTGATCCTGCCCGTCGATCAGATCGTCGCAGCGCCGGCACCACGAATAGAGCAGCCACGCGCGCTCCCGCGTGACGGAATCGAACAGGCGGCTGGCGAGCGCGAAGCTCCTCGATCCGCGCGCGATGGAATGCCGCGCCGTCGCGACGATCGCGGCACGGCCCGCCATCAGGAAATTTGCGCCCGAGCGGCGCCGGCGCGCGGGCCGGTGCCGCGTAAAGGCGCTCTCAGCGCGTTTTTCGGGCAGCCGCTCAGAGATCCTCCGCCTTCATCCGCACGATCGGCTGGGTCGGCACATGCGCCACCATGCGATCGAGCAGCACATCGAGCGTATCCGCGACGATCAGCAGGTCGCGATGCTGCGGGCGCAGGAAGCCGACGCTCGCCATCTTGCCCCAGAAGGCGATGAGATCGTCATAATAGCCCGCCGAATTGAGTAGCCCGACCGGATCGCTGTGATAGCCGATCTGCGCCCATGACAGCGCCTCCCACAATTCGTCCATCGTGCCGGTGCCGCCGGGGATGGTGACGAAACCGTCGGCGATATCGGTGAACGCCTTCTTGCGCTCATGCATTCCGGGGACGACATGGAGTTCGGTCAGCCCGCGATGCGCGACTTCGGCATCGACCAGCGCCTGCGGGATCACCCCGATCACCTCGCCGCCCGCCGCGAGCGCGGCATCGGCCACCGCGCCCATCAGCCCGAGCCGACCGCCGCCATAGACGACGCCGATCCCGCGCTCGGCCAGCCCGCGCCCGACCGCACGCGCGATTTCGAGATAGATCGGATCGGCCGGGGTGGCCGAGCCGCAATAAACGGCGAGACGCTTCATATCATCAACCTGCTGGAGTGGCGCGCCGCGCTATCGAAAGGCGCCGTTCCGGGCAAGCCGCGCGCTTTCACCCGCGCCCGAGCATCAGCGCGGCGGTCGCCTTCGCGCTGCCGATCACGCCGGGGATGCCCGCGCCCGGATGCGTGCCCGCGCCGACGAAATAGAGGTTCGATATCGCATCGTCACGGTTGTGGACGCGGAACCAGGCGCTCTGCGTCAGCGTCGGCTCCAGGCTGAACGCGCTGCCGAGATGCGCATTCAGATCGTGCGCGAAATCCGCTGGGGTGTAGCTGAATTTCGTCACGATGCGATCGTGGATATCGGGGATCAGCCGCCGCCCGATCTCATCGAGGATGCGCTTTTCCATGATCGGGGCGATGCGGCTCCAGTCCTCCGGGAACTTGCCGAGATGCGGCACGGGCGCGAGCGCATAGAAGGTCGAGCATCCTTCCGGCGCGAGCGACGGATCGGTGACAGTGGGGTGATGCAGATAAAGCGAGAAATCGGGCGACAATATCCCATGATCGTAGATGTCGGCGAGCAATTCGCGATAGCGCGGGCCGAACAGGATCATGTGGTGCGAGATGCCCGGCCAGGTTCCCCTGATCCCGAAATGGACGAGGAACAGCGACGGCGAAT
The DNA here is from genome assembly GCF_937871615.1 of uncultured Sphingomonas sp. Classification (GTDB taxonomy): domain Bacteria; phylum Pseudomonadota; class Alphaproteobacteria; order Sphingomonadales; family Sphingomonadaceae; genus Sphingomonas. Next base: position 137,482 of record NZ_CALMPA010000021.1, read on the forward strand.
AGCGTTTGCGCTCCAGCCGGTCCGCGCTGCGCCGCGCGGCGGCGGAATCGGCGAGCAACGCGCGATAGGTGTGGACGATATCGCTGTTCGCGGCCACCATCGCGCAATCGCTGCGCCAGCCGCTTTCGGTTTCCACCGCCGTCACGCGATCGCCCATCGTCGCGATCCGCGTCACCGAGTCGCCCAGCCGGATCGTGCCGCCTAGCCGCTCGAACAAGGCGACCATCCCCGCCACCAGCCGGTTGGTACCGCCTTGCGCGAACCACACGCCGCCATCGCGCTCCAGCTTGTGGATCAGCGCATAGATCGCGCTGGTCGTCATCGGATTGCCGCCGACGAGCAAGGTGTGAAACGACAGCGCCTGGCGCAATTTCTCGTTGCGGACGAAGCGCGAGACGGTGGAATAGACCGATCGCCACGCCTGATATTTCGCGAGCGCCGGTGCCGCCTTCACCATCGATGCGAAATCGAGAAAGGCCGTATGCCCCAGATTCTCATAGCCCTCGCGATAGACGCCCGCTGAATATTCGAGGAATTTCTGATATCCCGCGATATCCGCCGGATCGAGCTTGCCGATCTCCGCGCGCAGCAATGTATCGTCGTTGGTATAGTCGAAATTCGTCCCGTCCGGCCAGTTGAGCCGATAGAAGGGATTGACCGGCTGAAGCGTCACGTCCGCCGCCATGTCCTGCCCGGAAAGCGCCCATAGCTCCTTCAGGCAGGCCGGATCGGTGATGACCGTGGGGCCGGCATCGAAGGTATAACCGTCCTTCCGCCAGAAATAGGCGCGGCCGCCGGGTTTGTCGCGCGCCTCTACGATGGTGGTCGCCACGCCCGCCGATTGCAGCCGGATGGCGAGCGCCAAGCCGCCGAATCCGGCCCCGATCACCACCGCCGTCGTCACGCCATCCGTCTCGCCACCTTCACCGCGCGCCAGAACGGCACGGGTGGCCTGCCACTAAGCACCCGCGCCTTATCCGAAAAGGTGGAACGTGCGGCATAGAAGCGCGAAATAAGCCCGGCGGGCAGGCGATAGAAGCGTTCGAGCACGCGATAGCGCGCATCCGGATCGGCGGCGCGAAACAGCATCGCGGCGAGCAGCCGGTAAAAGCGCCGCTCGTCCCACAAGGCACGGGCGTGATCGTGCGTCAGCGTGTGGAGCGCCTCGCCCGACAGATCCGCCGCGTCCGCGATCAACACCGCGAGTCGCACCGCGTCGGGCAGCGAATAGCCGGTCATCGGATGGAACAGCCCGGCGCGCATCCCCGCCTTCGCCACCCTGAGCCCGCCTGCGCGCCAATAGCCTTCGAAATCGCCGCCGATCACCACGGGCAGCGCGCCGCGCTCCTCATGCCCGATCTCGCTGACCTGCCAGCCGCGATTTTCGGCATAAACCTCGATCCGCCGGTTGAGCGCCCCGGCGTTCAGCGTCGCGGTGTCGCTGTAATAGGTATCCTCAACGAACAGCCGCGTGGCCGAGAAGGGCAGGCAATAGACGAAGCGATAGCCGTCATGCTGCGTGACGGTCGCGTCCATCACGATCGGGCGTTCCAGCCCGTGCCCGCCCGCGATCTCCAGCTCGCGCCCGACGAATTTCTGCCAGCCAAGCTCCAGCGCGGAAAGATCGCCCGCGCCGCGCGCGTCGATCACGCCCTTCGCCTCGAACCGCCCGCCATCGGCGAGCGACACGCCCGTCGCGGTGCAGCCGAGCACCTTGCACCCGGTCATCACCGCAGCGGTGGGCAGGCGCGCGCGCACCACCTGATCGAGCCGCGCGGATCGAATGGAATAATATGGGTGAAGCAAGGTGCGGCCGTGCGCCGGAAAGGCCACGTCATAGCCCGGCCACGCATGGCAGACGAGCGGGGCGAGCAGCCAGCGATCCTCCCGCGCCACATCGCCATCGAAGAACGACCAGAGATGATTGCCGCCGATCGTTTCGCCCGCCTCGATCAGCAGCACGGAAAGTTCGGGCCGCTTCTCCGCGAGCGCCAGTGCGATCAGCGATCCTGCGAGACCACCGCCGACGATCGCCAGGTCGCAGCTGTGGATTTCAGCCATCCGCGCGGCGTAGCGGATCGGCCCGCCCCGCGATAGAGCGGGAAAACCGCCCACAGCCCCGGATCGGGACAGGGCGCGGCGCGGTTCTTCTCCCCCGCAATCCGCGTTACAAGCGCCCCACGATGCCGCTCGCCATCACCCTGTCCGCGCTCGCCATGGCCGCGATCGTCGGCGTGCGCTACCTGTTGTCGAGCGGCGCCTTCGCGCTGGCGACGCGGCTGCGGCATCCCGGCCTGTATCGCGGACTCGATCGGCAGATGCGGCGCGAGATCGCGTGGAGCCTTGCCTCCGCCGCCATTTACGGCGCGCCCGCCGGCGTGGTCGCGTGGGGCTGGCAGAATCGCGGCTGGACGCGGATCTACACCGGCCTCCACGCCTTTCCGTTGTGGTATCTGCCGCTGTCGGTGCTGCTCTATCTCGCCGCGCATGACACATGGTTTTACTGGACGCATCGCTGGATGCACCGCCCCGGCCCGTTCCGGGTGGCGCACGCCGTCCACCACGCCAGCCGCCCGCCCACCGCCTGGGCGGCGATGGCATTCCACCCGATCGAGGCGATCATCGGCGCTGTGGCAATTCCGCTACTGGTGTTCGTCATTCCGATCCATGTCGCCGGGCTCGGGCTGGTGCTCGCGATCATGACGGTTATGGGGGTGACCAACCATATGGGGTGGGAGATTTTCCCGCGTTTCATGTGGCGCGGGAAACTCGGCGGCTGGCTGATAACGGCAAGCCACCACCAGCGCCACCACGCGCGTTACGGGTGCAATTATGGCCTCTATTTCCGATTCTGGGACCGGCTCTGCGGCACCGACGGCGGGATCGGAGACTTCGCCCGCGGGCAGCCTCGCGCCGCGACTGGCGCTGATGCTGGCGGGGATGATGCTGATCGGCGCCGCCCCGGTCGCGCCGCTTGACCTGAGCTTCACCAATCTGCGTTCGGACAAGGGGCTGGTGCGCATCTGCATCACCACCGCGCCGAAGAATTTCCCGGCCTGCCGCGATGCGGGGCAGGCCGTCACGCGCTCAATCCCCGCCGCCACGCGCCATCTGCGGATCGAGGGTCTGCCGATCGGCGATTACGCCGTCGCGGTGATTCACGACGAGAACGGCAACAGCAGGCTCGATACGTTCGCCGGCATCCCGCGCGAGGGGTTCGGCTTCTCGCGCAATCCCGCTATCGGCTTCGGGCCGCCCGGTTTCGCCGCCGCGCGTTTCACGCTCGATGCCACGGGCGCGGCGCAGGAGATCAGGTTGCGCTACCTGTTGTGACGCTCGCGCCACGGACCCGAACGCGCGCCAACGGGTCGAATCCAGAGATAATAGACGGGGATTTCAGTTGCGTATCTTTCATCTGATCGCTTTCGCCGGCGTTGCCGCCGCCACGCCCGCGGTGGCGCAACGGGCCGCCGCGCCATCCCCGGAAGACCTTTCGCGAGACACGGTGACGGTGGGCATCGGCGCCAGCTATCTGAGCGATTACGAGGGATCGGATCATTATTCCATTTTCCCGCTGCCCGGCGCGATCGGTTCGATTGACGGATACAGCTTCACCATCCTCGGCAATCGCGCGAGCGTTGATCTGATCCGCGATCGACCGGGCCAGCGCTGGGATTTCGAGGCGGGGCCGATCGGCGTGATCGACTTCAACCGCAACACCCATGGCTCGATCAGCGATCCGCGCGTGCGCGCGCTGCCGGCGCGCGGGCTGGCGGTGGAGCTTGGCGGCTATGTCGGGATCGGCAAGACCGGGGTTATCACCAGCGACTATGACAAACTGTCGCTGTCGCTCAGCTATCGCCACGATATCACCGGGGTGAACGGCAGCGCGATCGTATCGCCGACGATCAATTATATCACCCCGCTCAGCCGCAAGGCCGCGTTCGCGCTGTTCGCCACCGCCGAACATGTCAGCAAGCCATATCTCACCGCCTATTTCGACGTGACGCCGGCGGACAGCCTTGCGAGCGGCCTTCCCGCGTTCAGCGGGCGTGGCGGATGGAAAAGCTGGTCGGTGGGCGCGATCGGCACGGTTTCGGTTTCGGGCGATCTGCTCCACGGGTGGAAGATGATCGGCGGCGTCACCTATCTCAGGTTGACCGGGGATGCCGCCGCCAGCCCGCTCGTCACCATGGCCGGTTCCCCGAACCAGTGGCTAGGCGCGCTTGGCGTCGCTTATACCTTTTGACTAGGGTGCGCACTCACTTCGCGCTTATGGCCGCGCGGACGCGATTTCTGTCGATTCGTTCAGCTTGGCGACAGCGAAACGATATAGGCGACGTTTTTTGCCCGGCAGCATAGCCGGCGGGTTCAGGAAGGAAGGCAATGATGACGCAGGACGAGCGACTTGCCGGCGCGCCGGAGGCGCCCGAGAAACGGCGCGATGACCGGCGCGCGTTCTTCGCCGCTGCGGCAGGCGCGGTGGCGATCGGCGCGGGCGCGTTCGTCTTCTCCGATCCCGTCGCGGCGCAGACGATCACCGAAGCGGATGTGCTGAACCTCGCGCTCAACCTCGAATATCTCCAGGCGAATTATTACGCCTATGCTTCCGCCGGCGCGGGCCTCGGCACCGCCGACACGCAGAGCGGCGCCGCCACGCCCACGCCGGGCGGCGCGATCATCGCCGGGCATCAGGCGACCTTCACCGATCCGCTGGTCGCGGCTTATGCCAAGGAAATGGCCGCAGACCAGCTCGCGCAGGTCCGCTTCCTGCGCACCCAGCTCGGCGTAGCAGCGGTGGCACAGCCGGTGATCGACCTCGGCTTTGCCGCGACCAGCGCGTTCAGCGTGATGGCACAGAATGCGGGCCTGGTCGGCGCGGGCGCGGTGTTCGATCCTTATGCGTCGGATGCGAACTTCCTGCTTGGCGCCTTCTTCCTCCAGGATGTCGCGGTCAGCGCCTATCAGGGCGTGATCCAGTTGATCTCGTCCAAAAACTATCAGGAAGCCGCCGGCGGCCTGATGGCGACCGAGGCCTATCACGCGGCACTGGTGCGCACGACACTGTACCAGAAGAACCTCATCACGCAGGCGCAGGCGATCTCCGACTATCGCGACAGCATCGACGGCGGGTCGGACGACGATCAGGGCATCACCCCGGTCGCCTCCGGCGCCGGCCCGGTGGCGAATATCGCGCCGGTTGACGGCAACGCCAACACCTTCCCGCGCGCAAGCGGCCCGGTGCTCAACATCCTGTTCCTGAACCGCGCGTCGGTGAAGACGGGCGGGTTCTTCCCCGGCGGCGTCAACGGCAACATCACGACGAGCGCCGCGAGCTGAGGCGTGCGCGCCCGCTCCCGCCCCACAGGATTCACAGGAATATCGTCATGATCGACCAGGAAAAGATCGCCACCGTCCTCGATGCCGCCGCGCTGCGAAGCGCCGAGCGCCGCCGCTTTCTCAGCCTTGCCGGGCGCACCGGCGCCGCGGCGGGCGGGCTCGCGCTGCTGTCCGCGTGCGGCGGCAGCAGTTCGTCAAACCCGACGCCGACGCCGACGCCAAGCCCGACTTCCACGGCGAGCGTAGAGGCGGCGGACATCTCGATCCTCAATCTTGCGCTCAACATCGAATATCTCTCGGCGCAATATTTCTCCTATGCCGCGTTCGGCACCGGGCTGCCGGCGAGCGACCTGACCGGCCCCACCGCGCCCGGCACGGTCACCGGCGGCGCGCAGGTGCCCTTCGCGGACCCGATCGTCGCGGCCTGCGCGCGCGAGATCGCCCGCGACGAGCGCGCGCATGTCGAATTCCTCCGCTCGCAGATCGGCGCGACTGCCGTTGCGATGCCCGCGATCAACATCGACGGCGGCACGACCGGCGCCTTCACCACGTTCGCGCAGCTTGCCGGCGTGGTCGGCGCGGGCGTGCCCTTCAACCCTTATGCCTCCGACGAGAATTTCCTCTACGGGGCCTTCATCCTGAAGGACGTGATCGTCACGCTCTACAAGGGGCTGACCCCGCTGATCGGCACGCCCGGCTATGTCACCGCCGCATCGGGGATTTTGGGGGCGGAATCCTATCATGCGGGCCTGATCCGCACGTTGCTTTATTCGAAGGGCTTCACCGCCAATCCCGGCCTGTTCAGCGCGGCGCGCGACAGCCTCGATGGCGCGAGCACGCTCGATCGCGGCCTCGCCGGGGCGGATGCGACGATCTCGAACATCGCGCCGGCGGACGGCAACGGCATCGTCTTCAGCCGCACGACCGGGCAGGCGCTCAACATCTTCTTCCAGAGCAAGGCGGCGGTAACCAAGGGGGGCTTCTTCCCCGCCGGCGTCAACGGCACGATCAACTCCAGCGCGGCGAGCGGCTGAGAAAGCGGCGCGGCGCTGGACGCCGCCCGCCAACCAGCCTAAGCCCGCATATATATCCCCGGGGGACCGCTATTCGTCGCGGTTGAGAGGAGGGCCGCAGCCCTCGACCCGCTGAACCTGATCCGGCTCACACCGGCGTAGGGAGGGAGCGGCGCACCACCCCGTCCGTCTCCTTCCCCGCGACAACGCGAGGAACGAGTAACATGGCAGACGCACCCGCCCGTACCGAGATCGGCGTTACCACCGGCCCGATTCGCGGCAGCCGCAAAATCCACGTCGGCCCGCTCAAGGTCGCGATGCGCGCGATCGACCTGGAGCCCTCGTCCGGCGAGCCGCCGCTCAACGTCTATGACACCTCCGGCCCCTATACCGATCCCGATGCCCGGATCGACATCCTGGCCGGGCTCCCGGCGCTGCGTCGCGAGTGGATCGTCGCGCGCGGCGATGTGGAAAGCTATGACGCGCGCGACGTGAAGCCCGAGGATAACGGGCTAAAAGGGCCGGATCGCTCCGCCGGGGTCGCGCAATTCCCCAATGTCGTCCGCCGTCCGCTGCGCGCGAAACCCGGCATGAACGTCAGCCAGATGCATTACGCCCGGCGCGGCATCATCACGCCGGAAATGGAATATGTCGCCGTCCGCGAGAATCTCGGGCGCGAGATGCTCAGCGAATATATCCGCGACGGCCAGAGCTTCGGCGCGGCGATCCCCGACTATGTGACGCCCGAATTCGTCCGAGACGAAGTAGCGCGCGGTCGTGCGATCATCCCCAGCAACATCAACCACCCCGAATCCGAGCCGATGGCGATCGGCCGCAACTTCCTCGTCAAGATCAACGCCAATATCGGCAATTCCGCCGTCGCGTCGGACGTGGCGAGTGAAGTGGACAAGATGGTGTGGTCGATCCGCTGGGGCGCGGATACGGTGATGGACCTGTCCACCGGGCGCAACATCCACGACACACGCGAATGGATCATCCGCAACTCGCCGGTGCCGATCGGCACCGTCCCGATCTATCAGGCGCTGGAGAAGGTCGGCGGCGTCGCCGAAGACCTGACGTGGGAGATTTTCCGCGACACGCTGATCGAGCAGGCCGAACAGGGCGTCGATTATTTCACGATCCACGCCGGGGTGCGCCTGCCCTATGTGCCGCTCACCGCCAAGCGCGTGACAGGCATCGTCTCACGCGGCGGCTCGATCATGGCGAAATGGTGCCTCGCGCATCACAAGGAGAGTTTCCTCTACGAGCGGTTCGACGAGATCACCGAGATCATGAAGGCGTATGACATCGCCTATAGCCTCGGCGACGGCCTGCGCCCCGGATCGATCGCGGACGCCAATGACGAGGCGCAATTCGCCGAACTCTATACGCTCGGCGAACTCACCAAGCGCGCCTGGGCGCAGGACGTGCAGGTGATGATCGAAGGCCCCGGCCATGTGCCGATGCACAAGATCAAGGAGAATATGGACAAGCAGCTTGAGGCGTGCGGCGAGGCGCCGTTCTACACGCTCGGGCCGCTCACCACCGATATCGCGCCGGGCTATGACCATATCACCAGCGGCATCGGCGCGGCGATGATCGGCTGGTATGGCACGGCGATGCTCTGCTACGTCACGCCCAAGGAGCATCTGGGGCTGCCCGATCGCGATGACGTGAAGGTCGGCGTCGTCACCTACAAGCTCGCCGCCCACGCCGCCGATCTGGCGAAGGGCCACCCTGCCGCGAAGCTGCGCGACGACGCGCTGAGCCGCGCAAGGTTCGAGTTCCGCTGGCGCGATCAGTTCAACCTGTCGCTCGATCCCGATACGGCGGAGTCGTACCACGACCAGACCCTCCCGGCGGAAGGCGCCAAGACCGCGCATTTCTGCTCGATGTGCGGCCCCAAATTCTGCTCGATGAAGATCACGCAAGAAGTGCGGGAGTTCGCCCGGCTACAGAACCAGCCCGCCGACGCCTTCGTCGCGGCGGATGCCGAAGCGGGGATGAAGGAGATGAGCGAGGTTTATAACGACACCGGGCGCGAGCTTTACATGGGCGCTGGCAGCAGGGAGCATGATTGAGGGAAAAAAGCGGGGCGACAGATCACGATCGACCGCCCCGCAAGCCTCTCTCAAGGACATTCAGGCAGGCTGAGCAGATTATTTGGTTGGTCGCCATCGTTCTGGGTCTTGAGATATTTATTTCCTGACGCCGAAACCGAAACGATCACCCAAACACTCCACCCGCCAACGGAAACGAAAAACTGCGCCGCGCCCGATTCAATCGCTTGGATCGCCTGTGGCTGCGTGAGTTTCCACCGCTCCGGACGAGCGCCGCCGACATGCGATATTCGCTCATGCGCGCTGAATCGGCTGGTTTTATTAATGCATTGAATTTGCAATACCTGCGACATAGCTCGCTCCAAAAGTCTTGGCGCCGCGGGCACGCGCGCCAGTTGACCGAAATACGGAGGACCACTAAAATCTCGCACGCTTACACAAGCACGAGGTGTGGTGTGCCCGCCTCCGATTAGGGCCGTCGCGGCCAGGCGGCGGCCCTAATTCGAATTTACGCGGCATCAGGATTGCCGCCTGATTTCGGGAAATACGCCCCCACTCATGCGGGCGGGGGCGCATCTTCGAGAAACATACGTTTCCCCGCCTCAGCCTACGTTTCGATCCGCCAGCCCAGTTTAACATCTGAGCAGGACTGGTGAGAAAGTGGGCACAAATTCATTTCACGTCAACTACAATTCTGAGTCGTGAAACTACGTTCCACGACTCATCCTACGAATATTAAAAATGCCCTTGAGCATCATACGATCAAGAATCCCTTAGACCATTGCTGGCAACGCCCAGTCGATCGTCCCCCGCCCCCGGCCCTCAAGAAACGCATTCGCCTTGCTGAAATGCCCGCTGCCGAACCAGCCGGTATGCGCCGACAGCGGTGATGGATGCGGCGCTTTCAGCACGAGATGGTGGCCGCCTTGTTCGATGCTGCGCACGAACGCCACCTTCTTCTGCGCATAGCTACCCCATAGCATGAACACGATCGGCTCGGGCCGTGCGGCGAGCAGGCGGATGATCGCGTCGGTGAACTTCTCCCATCCGCGATCGCGGTGCGCGGCGGCCTGCCCGCTCACCACGGTCAGCACGCTGTTGAGCAGCAGCACGCCCTGCCGCGCCCAGCTTTCCAGGAAGCCGTGCGCGGGCCGCGCGATGCCGCAATCGCTTTCGAGTTCCTTGTAGATGTTGACCAGGCTCGGCGGGGGGCGGATGCCGGGGCGGACGGAGAAGCACAGGCCGTGGGCCTGCCCCGGCCCGTGATAGGGATCCTGCCCGAGGATCACGACGCGCACATCCGGCAGCGCGGTCAGTTCCAGCGCGCGAAACCAATCCGCCGAATGCGGGAAGACCTGCTTTCCCGCCGCCTTTTCCGCGACGAGGAACCGGCGCAGCGCGGCCATATAGTCGCGCGCGAATTCATCGCGCAGCGGCTCCAGCCAGGTGGGGTCCATCTTCGGATCGGTCATGCCCGCGCTCACCGAGGCTCAGCGTTTGCGGACGAATTCGGCGCGCAGCACGAGGCCCTTGATGCCGTCGAACTTGCAGTCGATCTCCTGCGCATCGCCGGTCAGCCGGATCGACTTTATCAGCGTGCCGCGCTTCAGCGTCTGCCCCGCGCCCTTCACGTCCAGATCCTTGATGAGCGTCACCTGATCGCCGTCCGCGAGCAGATTGCCGACCGAATCGCGCACCTCGACCGCGTCGGTGGCGGCGCGCTTCGCCGCCAGTTCGGCGGCGGGGAGCCATTCGCCGCTTTCCTCGTCGAATACATATTCATCGTCCGTAGCACTCATCGCATCTGTCCTTTCATTTCGCTGCGGGGCCGCAGCCCGATCAGCGGGCGGGCGAACGGCATTGCGCGACCGCCGAGATAGAAGGCCCAGCACCCCGCCACCGTCGCCACGACGAGGATCGCGAATTGCGCCGGGCCGGAAAGGCCGCGCGGCAGGAGCCAGAACATCACCAGCACAATGATCGTCTGGTGGATGATATAGAAGGGAAACACCGCCTCGGTCAGCATCGTGCGCGCGGGTCCGTCGCGATTGAGCCAGCGATCCGCCACCCCGAGCAGCGCCGCGATTGCGCCCCATTGCTGCAACGCATGGGCCGCGCCGTATGGCCGCAGCACCCAGCGCGGCGTCGGCACGTCGGGCGGCCAGCTATATTCGATCAGCAGCACCGTGGCGAACCCCGCCAGCGCGATCGCCGCGGCCACGGGCCACAGCCGCCGCAGCGCTGCCATCGCCGGGGCCGAGCGCGCCAGCCCGAAGCCGAACAGGAAATAGGGCACGTACATGAAGTGCGCCATCGTATCGTCGATCAGCATATGGGTTTCGCCAGCCATCGGAAACCACCAGGCATGAACCGCGAGCGCCCATGCCATCGGGATGACAATCACCCCCCAGCCGCCGAACGCGCGATCGAACCAGCGCTGCAACCATTCGCCCCGCACGATCGCGACAAGCAACGCCAGCCCGAGCGTATATACCCACAGATAGCCGATGAACCACAGATGGTTCCACGTCGGCAGCACGATCCCGCCGAGCTTGCCGAAGCGGAAATAGTCATATGCCCAGAAATACAGGAAATCGTGCGCATAGCCGCGCTTGGTCACCAGTTCGACCCACGGCTGCGGCGGCACGATCACCGCGATGCCGAACGCCAGCGGCACGAGCAGCCGCCAGCTACGGTTGGCGAGGAACGCCCCCAGCCCGTCCGAGCGGCGGATCAGCGCGCGCGTGGCATAGCCCGATACGACGAACAGCAGCGGCAGCCGCCACGCGTTCGTCGCCATCATCGGCAGCCGCGTCCAATCCTCGCCATTGGGAGATTTCACATGGAAGTTCCACGGCACGAACACCATGCCGATGTGATAGAGGATCAGCAGCGCGAACGCCGCGATGCGCAGCCAATCCATCCCGTAATGCCGTGTCATCGCGGCGGCTGTAGGGCGCAACGCCCGGCAGAACAATCGCGGGCGGCTCGTTTATGAGGCGTATGACAGGCGCCGGCCCGCCCCGCTCCTGTCGCCATCGTGCCCCAAAGGCGGCGTAGGAGAGAAGCGGCCCGGCGCCGTTCGCAATGCGCTGAAAGACGCTTTTCGCGAACGAATACTCAGCGCTTGATGCGCGGCATCCCCATGAAATCGCGCTTGCCGATCTGCACGCCCTTGGCGCGCAGGATCGCATAAGCGGTCGACGCGTGGAAATAGAAGTTCGGCTGCGAGAAGCTGAGCAGGAAATCGGCGCCTTCGAACGGCATCGCGGTTTCGCCGAAGCGGAATTCGGTATCGCGATCGGCCAGCGCGTTGACTTCGGCCGGATCGAGCGCCTTCAGCGCCTCGATCCCTTCGCGCACCTTCGCGCGCAGCCCGGCGAAATCGCTCGGCCACGGATCGAGATTCGGCGAATAGCTGCCCGAGCGCGCACCATTGATCGCGCCCACGGCATGTTCGACCGTCGCCTTCACCTGATAGCCGAACGGCAGCATATCGGGCGCGAGCCGCGCCTCGATCAGATCGGCGGGGGCGATGCCCTGCTCCGCGCAATAGGCCTCCGCCTTGCCGATCAGCCCGTCCACCGCGCCGAGTATCTGAATGTTCGAGGGAATCGTCGCGTCATAGAGGGAAAGCGTCATCAGTTCCTGCTCCTGTTGGCACGCGGCGTTCCGTTCCGCGTCATGAACCGCTATATCGTCGGCGATCCCAATAGGAAGCCTGTCCATGTCCGTCCGTCCCTGGCGCGATATTCAGCGTCGCAAGAGCCGCCAGATCATGGTGGGCAACGTCCCCGTCGGCGGCGATGCCCCGGTCACCGTGCAGACGATGACCAACACCCCTACTTCCGATGCGCGCGCCACGATCGACCAGATTCGCCGCTGCGAGGAAGCCGGCGTCGATATCATCCGCGTGAGCTGCCCCGATGTGGAGAGCACGGCGGCGTTCCGGCAGATCGTCCGCGCCGCGCGCGTGCCGATCGTGGCCGATATCCATTTCCACTATAAGCGCGCGCTGGAGGCGGCGGACGCGGGGGCGGCGTGCCTCAGGATCAACCCCGGCAACATCGGCTCGGCCGAACGCGTCAACGAAGTAGTCAACGCCGCCAAGGCCAATGGCTGCGCGATCCGCATCGGCGTGAACGCCGGCAGCCTGGAGCGCGACCTGCTCGAAAAATATGGCGAGCCTTGCCCGGAGGCGCTGGTCGAAAGCGCGCTCGATCATATCAAGCTGCTCCAGGATCGCGATTTCCACGATTTCAAGGTCGCGGTGAAGGCATCCGATGTATTCCTCGCGGTCGCCGCCTATCAGCAGCTTGCCGAGGCGGTGGATTGCCCGCTGCATCTGGGCATCACCGAAGCGGGCGGGTTCGTCGGCGGCACGGTGAAATCCGCGATCGGGATCGGATCGCTTTTATGGTACGGGATCGGCGACACGATCCGCGTCTCGCTCTCCGCCGAGCCTGAGGATGAGGTGCGCGTCGGCTTCGAGATCCTGAAAAGCCTCGGCATCCGCAATCGTGGCGTGCGCGTGGTGAGTTGCCCAAGCTGCGCGCGGCAGGGCTTCGACGTGATCCGCACCGTGCAGGCGCTGGAGGAACGGCTCCAGCATATCCGCACGCCGATGTCGCTTTCGGTGCTCGGCTGCGTCGTCAACGGCCCCGGCGAGGCGCGCGAGACGGATATCGGCATCACCGGCGGCGGCAACGGCAAGCATATGGTCTATCTGTCGGGCGTCACCGACCACCATGTGCAGGACGCCGACATGATCGAGCATATCGTCCGGCTGGTCGAGGCCAAGGCGGCGGAGATCGAGGCGGCGAGCGAGAAAGCGGCGGCGTAGCGGGGCGTTAACCGCGCGCTGCTAATGGATGGCGCGATGCGGATCGCGCTGCTCCTGATGATCGCCGGCGGCCTGGTGATCGGCCTCGCGCTGCCGGGCGCGCGCCACCAGCCAACGCACCGCGCCACCACGTCCGCCGCCGCGATTGCCGCGCCGATCGCCACCACCAGCGCTTCGTCCGGCGAAACGGTAATCCGGCGCGACGCCAGCGGCCATTTCCTTGCCACCGCCAGCGTCAACAGCGAGCCGATCCGCTTCGTCGTCGACACCGGCGCGACCGAGGTGGCGCTGACCGAGGACGATGCGCGCCGCGCGCATATAGATTTCGATCCGGCCCGCTTCGCACCAGTGGCGCGCGGTGCGGGCGGCAATGTCGGTGGCCAGATCGTGACGATCGACCGGATCGAACTGGACGGCAGGCGCGTCGGGCCGTTGCGCGCGCTGGTGCTGGCGGATTTGCCCGTCTCGCTGCTCGGCCAATCGTGGCTGCGGCAGATCGGCAGCGTTTCGATCAGCAATGATGAGATGCGGCTGAGGTAGCGCGCGGTTACGTGGCGGGTTAAGCGAGGGGGCATGAACCGCGCGCTCTCCCCCGTGCTGGCCTTCGCCGTCGCGGCGGCAGGGATCGGGCTGTTTTCGATCATGGACGCGTTCATGAAATCGCTGACGCTTGCGCTTGGCGTTTACAACGCATTGATCTGGCGCACCGGCGTTTCGACGATCTTCAGCTTCGGCGCGTGGATCGCGGGCGGGCGGCAGCGGCCAAGCCGGCGCGGCATGTGGCTGCACACGATCCGCGGCGCGATCACCGCGGCGATGGCGCTTTTGTTCTTCTGGGGCCTCGCGCGTGTGCCGATGGCGCAGGCGATCACGCTGTCATATATCGCGCCCCTGCTGGCGCTGCTGCTCGGCGCGATCTTCCTGCATGAGCGCGTCGGGCGGCGCGTGGCGGGCGCCTCCTTCGCGGCGTTCGCCGGAGTGCTGGTGGTGATCGCGGGCCAATCGAAGAACGCCACGCTCGGGCCGCAGGCGCTGGAAGGCGCGATCGCTGTGCTGGCGTCGGCGCTGCTCTATGCGGTCAATCTCGTCGTCGCGCGGATGCAGAGCCAGGCCGCGACGCCCGGTGAGATCGCCTTCTTCCAGTCGATGATCGTCACCGCGCTGCTCGCGCTCGCCGCGCCGTGGCTGCTCGCGACGCCCGAGGCGGCGCAATGGTGGAAGATCGTGGTCGGCGGGCTGCTCGCCAGCGTCTCGCTGTTCCTGCTCGGCTGGGCTTATGCGCATGGCGAAGCGGGTTATCTCGCGACGACCGAATATACCTCGTTCGTCTATGCCGCGACGCTCGGCTATTTCATCTTCGACGAGCGGCTTTCGCCCTACACGCTGGCCGGCGCGGTGATCATCGTCTCCGCCTGCCTTTATGCCGCGCGGCGTCGCGATATCGCGCAGGCCGCGCTACAGAGCGCCGCATGACCGTTACGATACGCCCCGCCACGCCGCAGGATTGCGGCACGATCCTTCGTTTCATCCGCGAGCTTGCCGAATATGAACGCGAGCCGGACGCGGTGGAGGCGACCGAACAGACGCTGGCGGCATCCCTGTTCGGCCAGTCGCCGGCGGCCGAGGCGCTGATCGCCGAACGTGATGGAGAGGCGATCGGCTTCGCCCTGTTCTTCCACAATTTCTCCACCTGGAAGGGCAAGCGCGGGCTGTATCTGGAGGATCTCTATATCACCCCCGCCGCGCGCGGATCGGGCGCGGGCAAGGCGCTCCTCGTCCATCTCGCCGGGCTTGCGCTCGATCGCGATTGCGCGCGGTTCGAATGGGCGGTGCTCGACTGGAACGCACCGGCGATCGCCTTCTACCGCGCGATGGGCGCGACGGGGATGGACGAATGGACCGTGCAGCGCATCTCCGGCGACGCGCTCGCCCGCCTCGCGGGGCGCGGCTGATGGCCTGGGCGTGGCTGATCCTCGGCGGATTGTTCGAGGTGGGCTTCACCACCTGCCTGCGCAACGCCGATGGCTTTCGCAACCTGCCGTGGACGCTTGCCTTTCTCGTCTCGGTCACGCTGTCGATGGGGTTGCTTGAGCTTGCCGCCCGCTCGATCCCGATGGGCACGGCCTATGCGGTATGGACCGGGATCGGCGCTCTCGGCACCGTGCTCGTTGGCGTGATGCTCTATGGCGAGCCGCTGACCGCGATCCGCGGGCTGCTGATCCTCGGCGTCGTCGCGTGCATCGCCGGGCTGAAGGCCACCGCGTGACGATCGACACCGGCCTCGCCGATTGGGTGGCGGAGGCCATGGCGCCGATCGGCACGGTCACGCGCAAGCGCCTGTTCGGCGGCGCGGCGCTCTATTGTGACGGGCTGACCTTCGCGATCATCGCGTTCGACGCATTGTGGTTCAAGGCGGATGCCGAGAGCGCCGACGCGTGGGACGCGATCGGCGCGGCGCTGTTCACCGTCACGCGGGACAATGGCCGCGTGCAATCGCTGCCTTATCGCCGCGCGCCGGATGAGGTGTACGACGACGCGGACGCGCTGCGCGAATGGGCGATGCTGGCGCTGGGGGCGGCCCGGCGCGCACCGCCCAGGCCCGTGCGGCGGCGCAAACGGACGGAGCGCGGGTAACCCCCCGCGCCTCCGCCCCGTACGCGTCAGGCCTTCTTGGCCTGCTCGGCGCGCTCGATCGCCTCGATCACGATCTGGCGCGCTTCGGCCGCATCGCCCCAATTGCCGACGCGCACCCACTTTTCGGATTCGAGATCCTTATAGTGTTTGAAGAAATGCTCGATCTGCTGGAGCACGATCGAGGGCAGATCCTGCCGCTCGCCGACATCCGAATAATAAGGGAAGGTCGTATCGACCGGCACGCAGATCAGCTTCTCGTCGCCGCCATGCTCGTCTTCCAGGTTGAGCACGCCGATCGGGCGCACCCGCACCACGCAGCCGGGAATGAACGGCGAGCGCGCGATGACCAGCGCGTCGAGCGGATCGCCATCGGGCGAGAGCGTATGCGGCACGAAGCCGTAATTCGCCGGATAGCGCATCGGCGTATGCAGGATGCGATCGACGAACAGCGCGCCGGATTCCTTGTCGAACTCGTATTTCACGGGTTCGCCGCCGGTCGGCACCTCGATGATGACGTTGAGTTCCTCGGGCGGATTCTTGCCCACGGGGATGAGGTCGATGCGCATCTTTTCCTTCACTTCGCTCAAGGAGACGGCGCCCGCCCGCCTCCCTCGCGGGAAGCGCGCAAACGTCGCCGGCGGCGCGGTTCAGCGCGGCGCCAACAGCCTGTCGAGGCCACCCTCTCCGGTGCCGATCTTTTCGAGGCGCGGGTAGCGCAGCCCGCCGTGCCAGTCGAGCGTCACCGTGCGATATTCCTCACCATTGCGCACCAGCAGCGTAACCGGCGGCTTCTCGCCCGCCGCCTCCGCGATCGCCGCCTTCAGCCGCTCGGGCGAATAATTCTCGCCGTTGACCGCCGCGATCGCGGTGCCGACGGTGAGCCCGGCGGTGAAGCCCGCGCTGTCCCATGTCACGCCCGTCACCACGCCGCGATTGGCGCCGTCATCGCCAACGATCAGCCCGCCGGAATAGGTGAGGTCGACCACCTTGCGCACCCGCTCGCCATTGCGGAACGAGGGCGGCGCCTGATCGGTGTAGATCAGGCGATAGCCGTTGCGCGCAAACCCCTCGATCGGCGCGCCGGCGGCATGTTCGGTCAGCCGCTTCACCAGATAGGCCTTCCACTCCCACGGCTGGATCGCGTTGAGCGCGGCGGCAACATCGTCGATCGTATAGGTCAGCTCGCCCCAGTCGCCATCACGCATCCCGAAGAAGGCGCGGGCGAAATCGTCGATCGACTTCGCACCGCCCGATTTCTCGCGCAGCAGCGAATCGACATCCATCCAGATGAGCAGACCCTCGTTGTAATAATCCTCGCTGCGCTCCCAGCTCAGCCAGCCCTTGGGCTTGCGATTCGCGATGACCGGATCGTTGGTGGTGTCGAGAAGATCGCGCCAGTGGCGCGCCGGCTGCGAATCGTAACTCGCCATGATCGCGGCATATTGATCGAGCGTATCCTGCTTCGACACCAGCCCCGAGCGCGCCTGCAACACATAGCCCCAGAATTGCGTCTGCCCCTCGTAAACCCACAGCAGCGAGCCGCGCATCGGCGTGCGGAAATCGGGGGTCCACAGGTCAGCGCCACGGCGGAATTTGCCGTTCCAGCTATGGGTGAATTCGTGCGGTAGCAGGTTGCGGCGGCCCGGCCCGTCGTTCCAGCGCGAAAAATAGCCCGGCGTCACGCCGTTTTCTGAGCTGCGGTGATGCTCCAGCCCGATCCCGCCGAGCCGGTCGGTGATCGACAGCAGGAAATCATAATGATCGTAATGCTGCGCGCCGAAGGTTTTCACCGCCTGCTCGACCAGCTTCTTGTGCGCGTCGATCTGCGCAGGCGTCGCGACCAGTTCGGTCGGATCGTCGGCGAAGACGTTGAGCGCGACGCGATCGCTGAGCGGGATCACCCGACCATAGCGCCCCGCGAGCATCGGCGAATCGACGAGGATTTCATAATTGGTCTGCTCATAGGCCCAGGTGTTGCCCACGCCGGTCGGCTTGCCGCGCAATGCGCCCGCCGCCGTCCAGCCGGCGGGCCAGGTGACGTTCATCCGCACCGGGATGCGCCGCGTGAACCAGCCCGCCGGATAGAGGCTGACCTGGTTCGGCTGGAGGCTTATCATCGTCGGCGTCACGACGATCCGCCCCTGATCGGCCTTGGTGGCGGAGAGGAACTGGAATTCCACATCGAGCTGCTTCGCCCCCGCCGGCACGTCGATATGAAATGCGAAGACATCCACCGGATCGCGCGTCCACGGCACCGCCTTGCCATTGGCGCGGATGACGAGCCCCGCGACCTTCTCGATCTCGCCGCGCGGCGAGTGCGCGCCCGGCAGCCATTTCGGAAACAGCAGCGCCATCGACCCGGCCCTGGTCACCGGGATGGTCTGTTTCACGCGCAGGATGCCGCGCACGGTATCGGTCGCGTCGACGTTCACCACCATCGCGCCCGCGGGATAGGCTTCGTCGCGCGGCTGCGGGATCGTATCCACGAAGGGAACCGGCTGGGGCGCGGAATTGCCCGCGGGAACCTGCGCGGTGGCGGCGATCGGGGCGGTGGAGAGAAGCAACAGGGCGGCAATGGCACGGATCATCAGGTAAACTCTGCAAGACGCATGAAACGCCCACGCTAGCCGCGCGCGATGCCCCGCGTCCAGCCGCTCAATGCCCGCCCGCGCTGCCCAGCACGTTGATGGTGAACGCGAGCACGCCGATGTTGAACACGAATGCGGCAAGGCACTGGCCGATCACCACGCGCCTGATCCGCCGTGACGTGACGTTCACATCCGATGTCTGGAACGTCATCCCCAGCGTGAAGCTGAAATAGATGAAGTCCCAGTAATGCGGCTCATCCTCGCCGGGAAAGTCGATCCCGCGCGCATCTTTCCCGCCCAGTTCGCTGTAGAACAGATGCGCGTAATGCAGCGCATAGACGATATTGGAAAACAGCCACGCCAGCATCAATGTGACGACGACCAGCGCGATCGAATGGCCGGAAGGGCGGGTCATCAGTTCGTTCGCCACCACCACCAGAATAACGATCGTCACCAGCGCGGTGATCGCCAGCAGCCCGGCGCGATTGGTGTCGTTCGCCTTGGCCCGCGCGCGCACGTCGCCCGCGTCGTCACCAAGCAGCGGCCATAGCGAGAGGAGGAAGAACAATGCGCCGGCATCGAACCCGATCATCATCGCCCGGCCCCAGACGAAGCCCTTCGCCAGCCCGACCGCGATCCACACCGCCGCCATGATCGCCATGAACGCCAGGAAACGCGGCGGCGCGATACGCTGGCCGATCTGCCATCCGTGATTCCGCCGCGTCATCAAGCACCTGCCCCGATCGGTCGGCAAACCCTAGCGTCAGCGCGCGTCCTCGCATAGATAGCCGCGCTTCATCATGGCTCGTATTCAAACCCCAAATCGCGTCCGCGGCACGCAGGACATCTTCGGCGCCGAACAGCGCCGCTTCGCGCATGTGCTCGACACGTTCGATCGCGTCCGCCGGCTCTATTGCTTCGGGCGGGTCGATATCCCCGTGTTCGAGGATACGCAGGTGTTCGCGCGCTCGATCGGCGAAACCACCGATGTCGTCTCGAAGGAGATGTACACTTTCCCGGACAAGGGCGGGGATTCGCTGACGCTGCGCCCGGAATTCACCGCCGGCATCGCGCGCGCCTATATCACCGAAGGGTGGCAGCAATTCGCGCCATTGAAGCTCGCCACATCGGGCGCGGTGTTCCGTTATGAGCGCCCGCAAAAGGGCCGCTATCGCCAGTTCCACCAGATCGACGCCGAGATTCTCGGCGCGCCGGAGCCTTCGGCCGATGTGGAACTGCTGTGTCTCGCCGATCAGTTGCTCCACGAACTCGGCATCGCCGACGGGGTGACGCTGCAACTCAACACGCTGGGAGACGCCGCGACGCGCGATGCGTGGCGCGATGCGCTGGTGGCGCATTTCGAGCGGCATCGCGGCGAGCTTTCCGAAGACAGCGTGACGCGGCTCGACAAGAACCCGCTGCGCATCCTCGACAGCAAGGACGCGCGGGATCGCCCGATCGCGGAGGCAGCACCCGGCATCGACGATTTCATGACCGCCGAAGCCGGCGCGTTCTTTGAAAGCGTGACGAGGGGTCTCGACGCGGCGGGCGTGGCGTGGACGCGCAATTCGCGGCTCGTGCGCGGGCTGGATTACTATCGCCACACCGCGTTCGAGTTCGTGACGGACCGTTTGGGCGCGCAGGGCACCGTGCTCGCGGGGGGGCGCTATGACGGCCTCGTCGAAAGCCTCGGCGGCCCCGCGACAGCGGGCGTCGGCTGGGCGGCGGGCGTCGAACGGCTGGCGATGCTGATCGAGGAGCCGGCGGCGGAACGGCCAGACGTGGCGGTGGTCGCCGAGAACCGCGATCGCGAATCCGATGCGATGGCGCTCACCGGCGCGCTGCGGCAGGGCGGCCTTTCGGCGGAGCTGTTCGTCACCGGCAGCCCGCGCAAGCGTTTCAGCAAGGCGATGGAGCGCAAGCCGGCGGCAATCGTCTCGCTCGACGTGCGCGATGGCGCGCAGTCGCACAGCTTCAGGCTGCTCGACGAGGCGTTCGCGGGCGCCGCCAAAGCCCGCGCGATCTTCGAGCAACGCTTCGGCCAATGATCGCCATCTCGCTCGACCGTATCCGCCAGATCGAGGCGCGGCGGGATGAACTCGCCGCGCTGATGGCGACCGGCGATCTGTCGGGCGAACGCTTCGTGGCGGTGTCGAAGGAATATGCGGAGCTTGAGCCGGTCGCGGTCGCGGCGGCGCAGGTGCGGCGGCTACGGCAAGAGGCGGAAAGCCTCGCGCATATGACCGAGGATGCCGACGCGGAATTGCGCGCGATGGCCGAGGAGGAATTGCGCGAGAACAAGGCCGCGCTGGAAGCCGCCGATCGCAGGCTCGCGCTGGCGCTGCTCCCGCGCGACGCCGCGGACGAGCGTTCCGCGATGCTGGAGGTGCGCGCCGGCACCGGCGGCGATGAGGCGGCGCTGTTCGCGGGTGATCTGTTCCGAATGTATCAACGCTATGCCGAAACCCAGGGCTGGCGGGTGGAACTGATCTCGGCTTCCGAAAGCGAGGTCGGCGGGTTCAAGGAAGTGGTCGCCTCCGTTACCGGGCAGGGCGTGTTCGCCAGGCTCAAGTTCGAAAGCGGGGTCCACCGCGTCCAGCGCGTACCCGTCACCGAAAGCGGCGGGCGCATCCACACCTCCGCCGCGACCGTCGCGGTGCTGCCCGAGGCGGAGGAAGTGGACGTGCAGATCGACGACAAGGATTTGCGGATCGACATCTATCGCTCGTCCGGCCCCGGCGGCCAATCGGTCAACACCACCGATTCGGCGGTGCGCATCGTCCATATCCCGACCGGGCTCACCGTGATCCAGCAGGACGAGAAATCACAGCACAAAAACAAGGCCAAGGCGCTGAAGGTGCTGCGCACGCGGCTTTACGAACTGGAACGCGAGCGGCTCCATGCCGAGCGTGCCGGCGCGCGCAAGTCCATGGTGGGATCGGGCGACCGATCGGAACGCATCCGCACCTATAATTTCCCGCAAGGCCGCGTCACCGATCACCGCATCAACCTGACGCTCCACCGGCTCCCGGAAATCCTGGCAGGCGAGATGGACGAACTGATCGGGGCGCTGATCGCCGAGGACGAGGCGGAGCGGCTGGCGGCGTTGAATGCCGCGTAGGCCGGCTTGTCGCGCGTCGCGACAAGACTCGGCCAAGCCCGGCCGGCGGGGTCTATGATCCCGTCCGACGACGCGGCTTCGCCGCGGCGCGCCGCCCGCGCCGCCCTTTCCGAAGCGGCGGCGCGCTTCGCCTTCTCCGCCACGCCGCGGCTCGACGCGGAGCTGCTGCTCGCCCATGCGCTTGGCATCACGCGCGAACGGCTGCTGCTGACGCTCGGCGATCACCGCGCCCCGCCCACCTTCGCCATGCTGGTGGATCGCCGCGCCGCGCATGAGCCGATCGCCTATATCACCGGCACCCGCGCCTTCTGGACGATAGACCTTGCGGTCGCGCCCGGCGTGCTGATCCCGCGCGCCGATAGCGAGACGTTGATCGAGGCGGCGGTCGATCATTTCGCGGGCACCGCCGGGCCGAAGCGCGTGCTCGATCTCGGCACCGGATCGGGCGCGTTGCTGCTCGCCGCGCTCGATCAATGGCCGGAGGCGACCGGCATCGGGCTGGATGCCTCCCCGGATGCGCTCGCCGTTGCACGCGGCAATGCCGCGCGCCTCGCCCCTGGCCGCGCCACGATCGCGGAAGGCGGCTGGGAAGGCACCGGCGAAGCGTTCGATCTGATCCTGTGCAACCCGCCCTATATCGCGAACGGCGCGACGCTGCCGCCCGAGGTGGCGGAATATGAGCCGGCCTCCGCCCTGTTCGCCGGCATCGACGGGCTGGACGATTATCGGCGCCTCGCCCCGCTGCTTCGCCGCCAGCTCGCGCCGGGGGGCATCGCCTGTATCGAGATCGGCTTCGATCAGGGTGACAGCGCCGCCGCCTTGTTCCGGGCATCGGGATTCGCGGTAACGCTGCGCCGCGATCTGGCCGGGCATCAGCGTTGCCTTGTTATCACGCCTTGAAACCCGCGCGCGAAAGACCAACATTTCGCTTTGAGAACGCCGGCTCAGCGGCTAAGAAGCCGGTAGGGGCACGCCAGATCAGCTTAAGCGGTTGAAATCAGGCAAGTTGCCTACCTTTCGTCATAAGCCGCTGTAGTCCGGTGGCCGTGGCAGGCCCAAGCCCGCGAGTGATTCGCGCAGCGGTGGGCCGGGGGAAGCTGCACCGTGAAGTCCAGGATGGATGCGTTCGGGGATAGGGCCGATTTGGGTTCGAGGACGAGGACAGTAATTTGATCAACAATCGTCAAAGTGGCCGTCGTCGCGGTCGCGGTGGTGGGCAGCGTTCGCCTGGTGGCGGCGGTGGACAGGGGCAGCGCGACAGCGGCAATCGGATCGACAGCCGCGCGCGTGGCAATGCCGCCCAGTTGCTTGAAAAATACCGGAACATGGCGCGCGACGCGCAGCTTTCGGGCGATCGGGTCAACACCGAATATTATCTGCAATTCGCGGATCATTATTTCCGCGTCCTCGCCGATCAGCGCGGTCGCTTCGAGGAACAGGGCCGCGATCGCCGCCCCCGCGACGATTTCGACAATGACGAGGATTTCGGTGACGAGGGCGAGATGGCCCGCGCCGAGGATCAGCGGCAACAGCAGCCTCGCCGTGATGATGGCCGTCGCGAGGAACGCGGCGAGCGCAACCCGCGTGAGCGCAATTTCAACCGTCGCGACGAAGCGCCGCGCTACGCCGAAGCCGATCGCTCGGACGATGGCGCGCCCGCCCCGGTAGCGGCGGCTGAAATGGCCGGCGAGCCCACCACCGAGACGATCGCCGACGAAGCGCCGCGCCCGCGGCGTGGACGCCCGCGTCGCGTCGCGGCTGAAACCGAGGCGATCGAGGTAATGGACGCGGAGCGTCTGCCCCCGTCGCTCGGCATCGTGCCGATCGAGGGCGTGATCGCGAGTGAGGGCGAGCCGGTCGAGGCGCCCAAGCCGCGCACCCGCCGCCGCCGCACCACCGATGTGGAAGCGAGCGCGGGCTGATCCGGCGCATTGCCGCGGCCAAATGAAAAAGGGGCCGGCTTCCGATGGGAGGCCGGCCCCTTTTTCATGCGCGGCTATGCGACGATGCGATCGGACGCGTCCGACGCGCGGCTATTTCGGATCGCCGCCCAGATCGTCCACGCTCTCGTCATAGCCGGTGCCCGAACTGAGAAACGCCAGCCCCATCAGCGCGCCGGCCATCAGCACCGTTGCGATCACCCCGCCGATCGTCGCCAGCGTGGCGACCCAGCCGAGCGGCCCGTAAATGCGGCCCAGCGCCCATACCGAGACGATTGCCGCGATCACCCCGATCAATCCCACCCATGCCAGAATGCGACGAAAGCGGCTCCACGCGAAGCGCGCATAATCGGGATCGTCCAGAGCGGATCGTTGATCGTTCATCCTTTGCCATTAGCGCGGAAAAGTGAGACGCTACTACCCCACATGGCAGGAGACGGACCATGACGATCGCGGCGATCCTCGGCAACAAGGGGCGGGACGTGATCTGCGTCAGCCCGACGCAGACGGTTGCGGAGGCGATCGCATTGCTCGCCCGGCACCGGATCGGCGCTGTCCCGGTGATCGACGGCGGGGCGGTGATCGGCGTGTTTTCCGAACGCGACGTGATCCTGGGGCTGGCGGGCGGCGACACCGCGATGCTCCAGCGCCCGGTATCCGAAACCATGACCGCGCCGGCGATGACGGTTACGCTGGCCGAGCCCGTGCTCGCCGCGCTCTCGCTGATGACGCGGCGGCGCGTCCGCCATCTGCCGGTGGTCGAGGCGGGCCGTGTCATCGGCATCGTTTCGATCGGCGATCTGGTGAAATACCGGATAGAGATGATCGAGGCCGATGCGGCGGCGATGCGGGAATATATCCAGCAGGCGTGAGCCCGCTACGCGTCCGCCCAGCGCCGCAACAGATTGTGATAAACGCCGGTCAGCCGGATGACGGCGGCATCGTCCTGCCCGCGATCCTGCCCCATCGCCTGCACCGACTGATCCAGATCGAACAGGATGCGCCGCGCGCCTTCATCACGCACCATCGACTGGATCCAGAAGAAAGACGCGATCCGCGCGCCGCGCGTCACCGGCGTCACGCGATGCAGGCTGGATGCCGGATAGAGCACCATATGGCCGGCGGGAAGCTTCACGTCCTGCGTGCCGAACTCGCCTTCGATCACCAATTCCCCGCCGTCATAACTGTCCGGATCGGCCAGGAACAGGGTGGCGGACAGGTCGCTGCGGATACGGAAATCGCTGCCGCGCCTGATGCGCACCGCGTTATCGACATGAAGCCCGAACGCCTCGCCGCCCTGATAGCGGTTGAACAAAGGCGGAAACACCTTGAGCGGCAACGCGGCCGCAACGAACAGCGCCGATCGGCCCAGCGCGTCGAGCACCATATTGCCCGCCTCGCGCGCGGCGGCGCTATCCTCCGGCAATTGCTGGTTGCGCTTGGCGAGCGCGGATTGCGGACCGGATGTCGCATTGCCGTCGATCCACTCCGCCGCGTCGATCAGCGCGCGCAGCCGCGCCACCTCGCCCGCATCGAGCACGTCCGGAATCGCGATCAGCATCCTGCACCTTCCTTCAGCGCCATTGCGCCACGATCGGCGAAACCCGGCACGTCACTCGCATCGAGCCACGCCAGCGCCTGCGCCACGAACCGCGCATTGCCAAGCTCGCCCGCGCGGCGCAGCCATGGCAAGGCCTCATCCACCGCGCCAGCAGCGCCCAGCATCCGCGCATGGTTGAAGCAGCCGCGAAAATCGCCGCCCGCCGCAGCACGGGCATAGCAATCCGCCGCCTTCGCCATGTCGCGCGGCCCGGCCCAGCCATCCTCGGCGAAGCTGCCGACATGATTGATCGCCTTGGCATAACCGCTCGCCGCGGCCTGCTCGAACAGCGCGAGCGCCGCCGCCTTGTCCTCCGCCACGCCTTCGCCCAGCGCCAGCGCCGTGGCATAATTATATTGCGCCTCGGGCAGCCCGCGCGCGGCGGCGACACGGAAGCACGCCGCCGCGCGCGCCTTGTCGATGCCGACGCCCCAGCCGAGATCGTAACAGCGCCCGACCATGTTGAGCGCCATCACATGATGCTGCCGCGCCGCCTGCTCGAACCGTTGAAACGCCGCGCGCGCATCCCGCGCCACGCCGTTGCCGTCGAGCAGCAATTGCCCGAGCAGCGCCTGCGCCTCCGCCACGCCGGCATCGGCCAGTTCACGCAGAAACGCCGCGCGCTCCTTCGGCGAACCGGAAAGGCGCGCGGCGATTTCGTCACGCGACAGATCGGTCGCGTCACCCATCGCTCAGTAACGCACCGACAGCGTGGCAAAGGCCGCGCGGCCCGGCGCGATCGTCGCATAATGCGAGGCATAGGCCTGGGTGAAATAGGTCTTGTCGGTCAGATTCTGCACGTTGACGCTGAGATTGACCTTCTCGGTAACGTCGAAGCCGATCCGCGCGTCGAAGCGGGTATAGCCCGGCACGGAGCGCGAGATCACCGTGGTGGCGGGGATCAGCGTGATTACCCCGTTCGCGTCCTGCACTGCCTTGCGGTTGTCGCTATAGCCGCCGAACACGCGGCTGACGTAGAAGGCGCCGCCGCCAATCTGCAATCGCCTGAACAGCGTGAGGTTGGTCCACAAAGACACGCTGTCGCGCGCCGTCTGCGGCGCCTGCCGCCCGTTGTTGACCGACGGCACCAGCAACGTCGTCGCCTTTGCCGCGCCATTCGCCGCGACGGCGAGCGCCGTGAAGCCGCCATCGACGATCTTCGGATCGAGATGCGTATAGCCGCCAAAGATCGTCCAGCCGGGCAGGATCGTGCCGGTCGCGCTCAGTTCGACACCGCGAATGCGGCGCTTGCCGATGAACTGGACATTATTGTCCTCGCCGGTGACGCGGGCATTGTCCGTGTCGGTCTGGAACGCGGCGACTGCGAGGCTGAGCCGCCCGCCGAGCACATCGGCCTTCGCGCCGATCTCATAGGATCTGGTCTTCTCGGGCTTCAGCGCGTTCAAGATATTTGCCGTCGCCCCCGTCGTCGGCAGCGCATTGCCCTCCGATCCTTCGCCCAACAGGCTGTTCGGCGGGGTCGCGGCGGTGGCGTAGCTCGCATAGATGCTGGTGTTCCGGGTGGGCTTGAGCACGAGGCCTGCCTGCCAGTTGAACAATTCATCGGTGCGTTCGAACTCGATCACCCGCGTCGCGGTGATCGGCTGGCCGGGGCGGACCCGCGAATGGAAGCGATCGTAACGCAGCCCGACGTTCAGGATCAGCGGCTCCGCAAGCTGGATCGAATCGAAGCCGTAGATGCCGATCGTGTTGGCATCATTCTGCGTTTCCGCGATCGGCAAGTTGCGAACGATCGCCGCCGGCGTGGTCGAAGTGTCGGAAGCGTAATTGACCCATGGATCGTTCGGATTGGGGCTGAACAGGCTGGTGCAATTATAGCGCGACACCGCCGCCGGGGTGCAACGCGGCGAGACCGTCGAACCCGTCGAGAGAATCTCGTTCCCTGCCGCATTGACCAGCCCACGCGTCACGAACGCCCCGCGCCGCGCCTTTTCCCACGCCAGTTCGGCGCCCACCGCGAAACTGTGCTTGATCCCGCCGGTCTCGAACTTGCCGAACAGATCGGTCTGATTGACGACCGAGTCGGCATAGCCATAGCGCGTGTTGGCGCGCCGCCACACCTGCCCGCTATTGTAGACATTGCCCTGCGAATCATCCGGCTGGGAGAGGATATACGCCTGATAATTGTGCGTGAAGCGCGAGGTGTTGCGTAGCGTGACGCCACCGAAATCATGCTCGGCGCGGATCGTCGCCTGGTCGATCGCGGTATCGCGGAAATCGCGATCCTTCAGCCCGTAGAAGGTCGCGCGATCGACATTGCCGGCCTGGCCGTTGGCGGTGATGATGCGCCCGATCGCAGGGTCCGACAGGACATAGCCGGGCTTGGGCGAATTGTTGATCGTGTAGAGATAGGGAATGCCCGCATCCGGCAGTTCGTGGCTTTCCATATGATAATAGCCGATGGTCAGCCGCGTCGGCGCATCCACGCCGATCGTGATCGACGGCGCGACACCCCAGCGGCGCTGCCAGATCGCGTCGCGCCCCGCCACATCCTGATCGTGATACATGCCCTCGACGCGCACCGCGATCTGATCGGAAAGGCGCTGGTTCACGTCCGCCGTAACGCGCTTGTAATCGGCGGTGCCATAGCTCCCGGTCGCGCGGACGAAACTGTCCTTCTGCGGCGTCTTGGAGATGATGTTGATCGTGCCGCCGGCATTGCCGCGCCCGCCGAGCGTGGTGTCCGAACCACGGATGATCTGGATCGATTCGACCGCGAACACTTCGCGGCTCTGCGCCGCGAAATCGCGCACGCCATCGACATAGGTTGAGCCCTGGCTGTCGAAGCCGCGGATGAACGGGCGATCGCCGACCGGGTTGCCGCCCTCAGCCGCGCCGAAGGTGATGCCAGGCACAGTGCGCAGCGCGTCCGCGAGCGTCGCGGAGCCGGTCTGCTCGATCGTTTCGGCGGGAAGCACCACGATCGAGCGCGGGGTGTTGACGGGCGGGGCGATGAATTTGGGATTGGCGTCGCGGCGATCGCGCTCACCGCTGACGATCACGTCGGAATGCTGAATGACATCGCCATCCGCATCCGGAGCCTCAACATTCGCGGGAGTGTTCGCACCGGCGGGAGCGCTGGCAATGAACCCGACGCACGACAGCGCCAGAAACGATACGGACTTGTTCGACACGAGATTCCCCTTCGGGAGCCTCGCTATTGCGAGTCGTTCTCACAGTCAATGCTATTGAGAAAGATTCTCATCGGCGCCGCAGCACGTGTCGAACAGCCAGCTACGCAACGCGCTCGCCAGATTGGGCGGGGCGGGCGCCGCGATGCGCAATGCGTCGATCTCCGCCACCAGCGCGCTCAATGGCAATTGGCGCGCCGCCGCCGCCGCCTCCAGCGCGCGCCAGAACAGCGGCTCAAGGCTGACGGAGGTTTGATGCCCCGCGATCGTGATGGAGCGTTTGACCGGCCCGGCAAACCCGTCGGCGGGCGCCGCGATCACGGCGTATCGAACAATGCGGCGAGTTGCTCGATGATCGTGCCGCCAAGCTGATCGACATCCATGATCGTCACCGCGCGGCTGTAATAACGCGTCACGTCATGCCCGATGCCGATCGCGGCCAGTTCGACCGGCGAACGCCGCTCGATCCAGTCGATCACCTGCCGCAGATGCCGTTCCAGATACGAGCCGGAATTGACGCTGAGCGTGGAATCGTCGACCGGCGCGCCATCCGAGATCACCATCAGGATGCGCCGCTCCTCCGGCCGCGCGACAAGCCGCGCGTGCGCCCACATCAGCGCCTCGCCGTCGATATTCTCCTTGAGCAGCCCTTCGCGCATCATCAGCCCGAGCGAGGCGCGCGCGCGCCGCCACGGCTCATCGGCCTTCTTGTAAATGATATGGCGGATGTCGTTGAGCCGCCCCGGCTGCGGCGGGCGACCGGCGGCAAGCCACGCCTCACGGCTCTGCCCGCCCTTCCACGCGCGGGTGGTGAAGCCCAGAATCTCGGTCTTCACGCCGCACCGCTCCAGCGTGCGCGCGAGGATATCGGCGGAAATCGCCGCGATCGAGATCGGGCGCCCGCGCATCGAGCCGGAATTGTCGATCAGCAGCGTGACGACGGTATCGCGGAATTCGGTGTCGCGCTCGATCTTGTATGACAGCGACATATCCGGGCTGACCACCACGCGCGCCAGCCGCGCCGCATCGAGCAACCCTTCCTCCTGATCGAAATCCCATGAGCGGCTCTGCTGCGCCATCAGCCGCCGCTGGAGCCGGTTGGCGAGCTTCGACACCACCGATTGCAGATGGACGAGCTGCTGATCGAGATAGGCGCGCAGCCGCACCAGTTCGTCCGCGTCGCACAGGTCGGTCGCGGCGATCACTTCGTCGAACTCGTTCGTCCACACGCGATAATCGAATTGCGGGGAGAGATCGGCGAACGGGCGATTGGGGCGCACCGGCTGCATCCCCTCCTCGCCATCGTCACCCGGCTCGCCGTCCATATCCTGGACGTCGTCGCCCATTTCCTGGCCTTCGCCGTCTTCGTTCTCGGCGTCGCGCTGTTCGCCGCGCGCCTCGATCTGCGCCTCGCCCTGCCCGCCTTCGCTGTCGTCCTGCTCGCCGTCGTCGCTCTGCTCGTCGTCGGCGCTCTGATCGTCGCTGTCACCGTCGTCGGTATCCTCGGGCAGTTCCTCGCCCTGCACCAGTTCGAGATCCTCGAGCAATTTCCGTGCAAGGCTCTGGAACGCGCGCTGGTCATCGAGCGCGAGCGCAAGCGAATCGAGATCGTCGCCGGCTTTCTCGTCGATCCAGTCGCGCACCAGCGCGAGGCCGGGCGCGGCCAGCGCCGGCGATTCGCGCCCGGTCAGCCGCTCGCGCACGATCAGCCCGAGCGCGGTGGACAGCGGCACTTCCTCACGGGTGCGGGCGCGGGTGATCGGATCGGCGCGCAATTTCACATCGAGCGCGGTCGCCAGATTGTCCGCGATTCCGGTATAGCCGCGGCTGCCCAGCGCCTCGATCCGCGCGGTTTCCACCGCGTCGAACACCGCGCGCGCCACCGCCTCATGCGGCGCACCGCGCAGGTGGAGCGCGGGATCGTGATGCTTCAGCCGCAGCGCGAAACCGTCCGCGAACCCCCGCGCCTCCGCCACCTGATCCGCCGGCAGCGCGCGGGCGGGCATCGGCACCTTCAGATGCTTGCCCGACTGGCTCGGCGCATCGGCGGTGAAGGCGAGTTCGACCTCCGGCTCGTCGGCGAGCGCACGCGCCGTGCCGCCAAGCACATCCTTGAACCGATCGAGCGGGGTGCGTTCAGCCACCGCTTATGCCCGGCTCACCACGCTTTCGGGCAAGTCCTTGCCGAACACGCGCTGGTAATATTCCGCCACCAGCGGCCGTTCCGCCTCGTCGCATTTGTTGAGGAACGACAGGCGGAAAGCGAAGCCGACATCGCCGAAGATAAGCGCGTTCTGTGCCCAGGTAATCACGGTACGCGGGCTCATCACCGTGGAAATATCGCCGTTGATGAAGCCCTTGCGCGTCAGGTCCGCCACGCGGACCATGTCGTCGACCAGCTTCTTGCCCTCGGGCTTGTCATATTCGCCCGATTTGGCGAGCACGATCTGCGCCTCGGTCGCCGCCGGCAGATAATTCAATGTGACGACGATGTTCCAGCGGTCCATCTGGCCCTGGTTGATCTGCTGGGTGCCGTGATAGAGGCCGCTGGTGTCGCCGAGGCCAACCGTGTTGGCGGTGGAGAACAGGCGGAACCACGGGTTCGGGCGGATCACGCGATTCTGGTCGAGCAGCGTCAGCTTGCCCTCCGTCTCCAGCACGCGCTGGATCACGAACATCACGTCCGGGCGGCCCGCATCATATTCGTCGAACACCAGAGCGGTGGGCGTCTGGAGCGCCCATGGCAACAGGCCCTCGCGGAATTCGGTGACCTGCTGGCCGTCGCGCAGCACGATCGCGTCGCGGCCGACAAGGTCGATGCGGCTGATATGCGCATCAAGGTTGATGCGGATGCACGGCCATTTCAGGCGCGCGGCCACCTGCTCGATATGGCTCGACTTGCCGGTGCCGTGATAGCCCTGCACCATCACGCGGCGGTTATGCGCGAACCCCGCGACGATCGCCAGCGTGGTATCGGGATCGAACACATAGGCGGGATCGAGATCGGGCACGCGCTCGTCCGCCTCGCTGAACGCCGGGCATTTCATGTCGCTGTCGATACCGAACAGGTCGCGGACGCTGACCATCTTGTCCGGCGCGTCGAGAATCGTCGTCTCGCGGCTGTCGGGCTGGGTGTTTGGAATATCAGTCATGCGCGCCTCGCGAAGTAACACCACTGCCTTAAGCGCGGGGAGGCCGGTTATTCAACCTTCGCCTTGGGCGGAAGCGCGAAGAGATTGATGAACGCACGCGCGGCGGCGCGGTTTCCGGTGAACACCAGCGCGCCTGCCGCCTCCGCCTGTTCGATCGGCTGCTTGCCATAGACGATGTTCGCCATCGTCCGGGCGTCGGTCGAGAAATGCACCTCGGCATCCCCCTCGCTGCGCCGGATCACCAGATCGCCATCCGCGAGTCGCGCGGTGAACGCCTCGGCGCCGAACGCGAAGCCCAGCGTCATCGGCGGCAGCGCGCGCGCGCGCGCCGCATCCATCATCGTCCGCAACGAGAGCATCATCGACGCCGATGAAAGCGGCAAGGTCGGATCATGGTCAGGCGAGCGCGCCGCCCAGGCGCCAAGGATCTTGATCGGCTCCTCCGCGGCATAGCCCCAGGCGGTCAGTTCATAGACCTGCGCGCTGGCGGGCGGGGGCAGCCTGCGGCGTTTCAGAATATGCGCGCGCTCCAGCCCTTCAAGCCGCTGGGTGAGCACATTGGCGCTGATCCCCTTGAGCGAGGCCCTGAGTTCACCGAACCGGCGCGGGCCGAACATCAACTCGCGCACGATCAACAGCGCCCAGCGTTCACCGACCAATTCCATCGCCAGCGCGGTGCCGCAGGCATCGTCATACCACCGTTTCGTCGTCGCCCGATCTCGTTTGGTCACTTTTTCTAACTTCATGGTTGTTTTTTGTAACTTCGACGCGCACAAACCGCAAGCAACGATTCGCGACCATAAAGAGGCAAAAGATGACGAAAATGATCTTTGTGAATCTGCCCGTTACCAACGTCGCCAGGGCCACCGCCTTCTACGAAGCGATCGGCATGAAGAAGAACCCGATGTTCTCGAACGAGCAGGCATCGGCGATGGAATGGTCGGACACGATCATGTTCATGCTGCTCGATCACGCATTCTACGCCACTTTCACCACCAAGAAGATCATCGACGCCAAGACGGTGAGCGGCGCGCTGCTCGCGCTGTCGCGCGACAGCCGGGCGGAGGTGGATTCGATCACCGAAGCCGCGATCGCCGCTGGTGGCCGGGAAGCGCGCGACAAGCAGGACCTGGGCTTCATGTATTCCCGCGCGTTCGAGGATCTGGACGGCCATGTGTTCGAGCCGCTGTGGATGGACATGGCGGCAGCCGAACAGGCGCTCGCGCCGGCACAGGCCTGAAAACAACGACAATCATAACAAGGACGAGAGCGATGCCTGACATCCCACAGATCATCACCTTCGGCTGGGTGCCGGAGTTCGCGCGCGGCTTCGTCCGCGATATCCGCCCGCGCTGGGCGTGCGAGGAGGTCGGCCAGCCCTATGAAGCCGTGCTGATCGCGGACGCCAAAACGCCCGAGCATCGCCGGCTCCAGCCGTTCGGCCAGGTGCCCGTCTATCGCGATGGCGCGCTTGAGATGTTCGAATCCGGCGCGATGGTGCTCCATATCTGCGAAAAGGCGGGGAAGCTCGTGCCCGCCGATCCGGTGAAGCGCGCCCATGCGATCCAGTGGCTCGCCGCCGCGCTCAACTCGGTCGAGCCGTTCGTGATGGCGCTCGCGGTCAACGATGTTTTCGAGGCCGACCGGCCATGGTCCGCGATGCGGCATGACAAGGTGGTGGCCGATCTCAACGCGCGGCTCGCCGATCTCGATAACGCATTGGGCGACAGGCAGTGGCTCGACGGCGATGAATTCACCGTCGGCGATCTGATGATGGTGTCCGTGCTGGGCGGCTTGCGCGGAACGGACGCGCTCGATCGTTTCACGCACCTTGCCGCTTATGTCGCGCGCGGCGAGGCGCGGCCCGCGCACCGCAAAGCGATGGCCGATCACCTCGCAACCTTTGATCAGCCGGTCGCGGCCTGAGCCGGGGAGAGGAACAATGCGCTATTTCCAGGGGTTCGTGATCCCGGTGAAACGCACCGGGCAGGACGCCTATCGCGACATCGCCACCAAGGCCGCGCCAATCTTCGCCGAATATGGCGCGACGCGCATCGTGGAATGCTGGGGCGACAATGTGATGGACGGCACGCGCACCGATTTCCGCAAAGCGGTGAATGCCGCGGAGGAGGAGAATATCGTCTTCTCCTGGATCGAATGGCCCGATCGCGCGACCTGCGACAAAGCCGCCGCCGCAATGATGCAGGACGACCGCATGAAGCCGGGCGACCCGGTGCCGTTCGACATGCAGCGGATGATCTACGCTGGTTATGATCTCGAATTCGCCGCCGGGCCGAACGGGCCGGTCGGCTATGTCGATGGCATCGTCGCCGCCGTGCCCGATGGCGCGCGCGCCGGCTTCGTCGATCACGGGCGGTGGATGGCGGCGCTGTTCCTCGAACAGGGCGCGACCCGCGTGGTCGATGGCTGGGGTGCGGATGTGCCGCCGGGCAAGGTCACCGATTTCCAGCGCGCGGTGCAGGCCAAACCCGGCGAAACGGTGATCTTCGGCTGGATCGAATGGCCCGACAAGCAGACCCGCGACGCAGGCATGGCGGCGCTGATGCAGGATGAACGGATGCGCGCCAATCCCGCGCCGTGGAACGGGCAACTCGCGATCTTCGGCGGGTTCGCGCCGATCCTCGACACCGCAGGCTGAAAGGCACTTTCTATGCGCAACGACGAAGGCACCCCGATCTGGTTCGAGCTGAGCACCGCCGATCCGGACAAGGCACAGCAATTCTACGCGGGCGTCGCGGGCTGGAACGTCACCACCTCGCCGATGCCGGAACATGGCGGTTATCGCATCGCCAACGCCGGAGACGGGGCCGGCGTCGGCGGGCTGATGAAGCCGCCGCCGGGGATGGGATCGGCCAGCGGCTGGGCGATCTATTTCGCCACCGGCGATGTCGATTCCGCTGCGGCGCGGGTGCGGGAACTGGGCGGCGCGGTGCATTTCGGGCCGATGGATATCCCGCATATCGGGCGCTTCGCTGCGGTCGCCGATCCGCAGGGCGTGGGCTTCATGCTGATGACCGGGAGCAGCCCCGAACCGTCGCTGGCGTTCGCGCCCGCGCCCGGCGCACCCGGCCATGCGGTATGGATCGAACTCGCCACCCCCGATCCGGATGGCGCCTTCGCTTTCTACGGCAAGCTGTTCGGCTGGGAGAAGGCCGGGGCGATGCCGATGGGCGAGATGGGCGACTATGCCTTTATCGGCAAAGGCGCGGATTTCCGCCCCGGCGCGGTTATGCCCGGCGGCGGGGGCGGCGCGCCCGCGCGGTGGAACTGGTATATCAACGTGCCCGATATCGACGCCGCGATCGCCAGGGCGCAGGCGCGTGGCGGCGCGTTGCTCAACGGCCCGAGCGAGATTCCCGGCGGCGATCATGCCGCCACCATCACCGATCCAGAGGGCTTCGTGGTCGGGCTGGTCGGC
Source organism: uncultured Sphingomonas sp. (assembly GCF_937871615.1). Taxonomy (GTDB): domain Bacteria; phylum Pseudomonadota; class Alphaproteobacteria; order Sphingomonadales; family Sphingomonadaceae; genus Sphingomonas. Next base: position 172,364 of record NZ_CALMPA010000021.1, read on the forward strand.
CCGCGCAAATAACCGGGAGAGCGACGATGCTGAAGATGCGCACCTGCCTGTGGTTCGATCATGGCGAAGCGCGCAAGGCGGCGGAATTCTACGCCCGCACCTTCCCCGACAGCCATGTCGAAACCACGAACAAGGCGCCGTCCGATTATCCCGGCGGCGCGGCGGGCAACGAAATCACCGTGTTGTTCACCTTGCTCGGCCAGCCGTTCATGGGGCTGAACGGCGGCCCGAACTTCACCCCCAATGAAGCGGTCAGCTTCCAGGTCTATACCGACACGCAGGCGGAAACCGATCGTTACTGGGATGCGATCGTCGGCAACGGCGGCGCGGAGAGCCAGTGCGGCTGGTGCAGGGATCGCTGGGGCTATTCGTGGCAGATCACCCCGCGCGTGCTGATGGACGGGATCAGCGATCCCGATCCGGCGGTGGCGAAGCGCGTGTTCGAGGCGATGATGACGATGGGCAGGATCGACATCGCCACGATCGAGCGCGCGCGCCGCGGCGAGGAAATATCGGCATGAGCGCCGTGAACGAGGAACTGGCGATCGAGCGCATCATTGATGCCCCGCGCGCGGCGGTGTGGCGCGCGATGACCGACCATATCATCGAATGGTGGTGCCCGCGCCCGTGGTCGACCAGGATCGTCGCCCTGGACTGGCGCTCCGGCGGGCGATTTTCGCTCGCGATGCACGGGCCTGATGGCGAAGTGCACGGCGGCGACGGCATGTTGCTGGAGGTGGTGCCCGGCGAGCGGATCGTCTTCACCAACGCGCTGGGCGAAGGCTGGGTGCCGCAGGCCGCGCAGCCGGTCGCCATCGTCGGGATGTTCACGCTGGCCGACGCACCGGACGGTCGAACCGCCTATCGTGCCAGCGCGCGCCACTGGAGCGCCGCCGACATGAATGCGCATGACGCGATGGGCTTCGCGGCGGGCTGGGGCGTGTGCGCCGAGCAGCTTGGCGAAGTCGCGCGGCGCGTGGCGGAAACCGCCGATGCGTAGGATCATCGGCGGGGTGTTCCAGTCGCTCGACGGCGTGATGCAGGCGCCGGGCGGGCCGCGCGAGGACTGGACCGGCGGCTTCACGCTCGGCGGATGGACCGCGACGTTCTGGGATCCGGCGACGGAGGAGGCGATGGGCGGGCTGTTCGGCGCGCCGTTCGATCTGCTGCTCGGGCGCAAGACGTGGGAGATTTTCGCCGCGCACTGGCCCTATGTCGGCGCGGACGATCCGATCGGCGCCCTGTTCAACCGCGTCGCGAAATATGTCGTCACGCATGGGCGCGATCCGCTCGACTGGCAGAACAGTCATCGTGTCGGCTCGATCGCGGAGATCGCGCGGATCAAGGCGGGCGACGGCCCCGATCTGCTGATTCAGGGCAGCAGCACGCTCTATCCCGCGCTGTTCGCCGCCGGGCTGGTCGATCGGTTGCTGGTGATGACCTTCCCGGTCGTGCTCGGCTCGGGCAAGCGGCTGTTCGGCGCGGGCACGCCGCCATTCGCGCTCCGGCTGGTCGAGCATCGCGCCGCGGCCACCGGCGTGACATTCGCGACCTACGAACCGGCGGGCGCGGTGCCGATCGGCGATTTCCAGCTCGCCCGCCCAAGCGAGCGCGAACAGGCGCGGCAGGAACGGATGAAGCGCGAGGGGTGAAGCCCCGCCGTCACGCGAAGGCGGGCGCCTGCCGCAATTGCTGATAGGCGGCGATCACCTTCGCCAGCGTAGCTTCGTGCGCGCGATCCCCGCCGTTGCGATCGGGGTGATAACGCCGCACCAGCTCCGAATAACGGCGGCGCAGCGCGTGGCGATCGGCGTCCGGCTCCAGCCCCAACACCTTCAGGCTGGCACGATCCTGCCCCGAGAGCGGCTTGCCATCCTTGCGCTCGGGCGCAACCTCGCGCCGGAAACGCGCGCTGATCGCGTCGAGCGGATCGGCGAAATCGGCCCAGCGCGGGCCGGGATCGGTGCCCGCGCGCGCGAAGGCGCGGGTCTCGCGCTCCCACCCCGCCATCGGGCTTTGCGCGGCGTGAATCTCGTCGGCGGTCATGCCCTCGAAATAATTATAGCCGGCGTTGAACGCGCGGACGTGATCGAGGCAGAACCAGCGGAAGGCGGGCGGGCCGTCCCCGCGCGCGCCTTCGAGCGGCGGCGCACGGAATTCGCCCGGTGCCGCGCATCCCGATGCGGCGCAGGGGCGATCCCCCGCGATCCGACCGTGAAAGCGCGTATTCGGCCGCTCTTTCCTGTCGCTCACCCTATTGCACGCCTTTCCCGCAAAAGCCCGTTATATAGGCACGATGACCGATATCGCCACCGGCCCAATTGCCACGGAAATCGCCGCCCGGCTCACCGCCGCGCTCGCCCCCATTCGCCTCGACGTGCTCAACGAAAGCGCGCAGCATCGCGGCCATATGGGTGACGACGGATCGGGCGAAAGCCACTTTCGCGTCGTCGTTGAAAGCGCCGCCTTCACCGGCCAGTCGCGCGTGCAGCGCCAGCGGCTGGTCAATCAGGCGCTCGCCGATCTGCTGCGCGATCATGTCCATGCGCTGGCGATCCGCGCGATCGCGCCGGGCGAGGCCGTGTGAAGGCGAAGCGCCCCGCCGCGCGCATCCTGCTCGTCGATGGGCAGGCGCGCGTGCTGCTGTTCCGTTTCGACACCGGCGATGAACGCGCGCCCTTCTGGTGCACACCCGGCGGCGCGCTCGACGCGGGCGAGAGCTACGCCGCCGCCGCGCGGCGCGAGTTGCTGGAGGAAACCGGAATCCATGCCGATCCGGGGCCGGAAGTGGCGCAGCGCACGGTGGAATTCCTCACCATCGAGCGTGTCGCGGTGATCGCCGACGAACGCTGGTTCCGCGTCGATATCGCGGGCGGGGATGTCGATTCGTCGCGCCACACCGCGCTTGAGCGACGGGTGATGACCGAATGGCGCTGGTTCGCGCGTGACGAGATCGCCGGCTGGCCCGAAACCATCTATCCTGCGGACCTTGCCGCGATGCTGGAGGCGACCGATCGTGTTCAGTCCTGACGATCTGATCGAACAGACATTGCTGCCGACAAGCCATGATCTCGGTGGCTTCAGGGTGCATCGCACATTGCCGCAGCGCGCGCGGACGATGGTGGGGCCGTTCCTGTTCTTCGATCAGATGGGGCCGGCGCACCTGCCGCCGGGCGGCGGGATCGACGTGCGCCCGCATCCGCATATCGGGCTTTCCACCGTCACCTATCTGTTCGAAGGCGCGATCGAGCATCGCGATTCGCTGGGCAATGACGTTCGGATCGAGCCGGGCGCGGTCAATCTGATGACCGCCGGGCACGGCATCGTCCATTCGGAACGCTCCCCCGCCGATGTGCGCGCCGGCGGCCCGGCGCTGTCCGGTATCCAGACGTGGCTCGCGCTCCCCGATGGCCGCGAGGAGATCGCCCCCGCGTTCGAGCATATCGAGGCGCGCGCGCTGCCGCAGCTTGATGCGCGCGGCGCCCGCGCGCGCATCGTGATGGGCGAATTATGGGGGGCCGCCGCGCCGACCACCACCTATAGCGGCACGATCTACGCCGATATCGCGCTCGACGCAGGCGGCGCGATCCCGATCGACGCCGGTGCGGACGAGCGCGCGATCTACCTCGTCGCGGGCGATGCGACGCTGGAGGGCACGCCGCTGGAGCAGCAGCGCCTCTACGTGCTGCGCCCCGGCGTGGCGGCGACGCTGCGCTCGACCGGCGGCGCACGCGCGATGCTCGCCGGCGGCGCGGCCTTCGCCACCCCGCGCCATGTGTGGTGGAATTTCGTCAGCTCCTCGCGCGATCGGATCGAGGAAGCGAAACGCGCCTGGATGGCGGGCGAATTCCCGCGCGTGATCGGCGACGAAAAGGAATGGATTCCGATACCGGGGCAGCCGCTGACGCGGAGTGAGTGAGCGGGAGGGTTGAGTGTCGCGGTGGTGCGCTCCGAGCTGACCTCGCTATTGGGCGGATTGCGGCGCAGCTGGCGACCTTGTGTCTGACCCGACCACAGCCCAACTGTTGCCGCTCGCCGACGGCGGTAATTTGCGCCCATGGGTAAGCGCAGCGGCATCATGGATCATGAAGAAGGATTGGCCAAACTGAGTTTGGCAGATCTAGATCGGGAAATCTCGTGATGCCGTATGCGCTTCGGAATTGCCGCCAACTCTCGGCAGCGCAAAAAGTTTGAGAACTGCATCCGCTGGCTAGAGAACTATCGAGAGCGACGCAGCGCCGAATGAGGAGCCCGACAGCTACCGCCGCGCCTGTTGTCGTTCGGAGCCGAGCCCGCGCTTCCCGATTGCAGACGACTGTTCAGTAGTGCACTTTTCCGATATGAACAGCCCGTCGAGCGTAGTTGCCCACCGCTGCATCGGATTAGCCTTGGTCGCAGCAACAACGCTCGGGTCATGCAACTCGACGTCCCTGCGCCTTCCGTCGTGTTGGCAAGCAAGTGACCTGAAACAAGGTTCAAGGTTTCACGGGACGGTCCTCGTCTTCGCTGGCTACGACGCCCGCCCTAGCATGTTCCCCGTTTCATGCGATGGTGGCGTTGGTGCCGATCTGCCAGCAGATTTCATCTTGCCTGCGACCGAAGGAAAGCCGCTCAGCGAGCCACCAGAGCGGCGTTTCTTCCAGGCGGAGGTTTCTGGAAAAGTGATCGGCGTAGTACTTGGTAGGCCGAGTGTTCAACTTGGGCGGATCACTCACGTGAAACGAACAAAACCTAGCTGGCTTCACCCGAACGGTCGCTAATCGAGCTTGAGCGCCCGTACCTGCCCGATCACCGCAAACCGCCCGATCCCGCGCCTCAATGATGCTCGTGCCCATCCCCATGCGCCGCCCCATGCAGCGCCTCCAGCACATCATCCGTGCGCGCCGGATCGCCGATCGCCAGCACCTGCCCGATGCTCGCGGCGCTCAGCGGATCGCCGTGCCAGTCGCACATCCGCCCGCCAGCGCCCTCCACCACCGGCACCAGCGCGGCGAAGTCGTAGAGCGCCAGCCCCGCCTCGCACACCAGATCGAGTTGCCCCGCCGCGACCAGCCCGTAATTGTAGCAATCGCCGCCATAGACCGGCCCCTGCCGCGTGTGGCCGCCCGATACCTTGGCGACGAGCGCGAGGAAGCCGTCCGCCTCCTCCCCGGCGAAGCAATGCGGGCTGGTGGTGGCGAGCAATGCGCCCTCCAGTTGCGCGCAGGCCCGCGTGCGAATCCCGCGCCCGTTGAGCGTGGTCGGCCGCCCCGCCGCGCCGAGCCAGCGTTCGCGCTGCACCGGCTGGTCGATGATGCCGAGGATCGGCCAGCCATCCTCGACCAGCGCGATCAGCGTGCCGAAGATCGCACGCCCCACGGTGAAGCTGCGGGTGCCGTCGATCGGATCGAGCACCCATTGGCGCCCCGTCACGCCTTGCTTCACGCCATATTCCTCGCCGACGATCCCGTCGCCGGAGCGTTCGGCATCGAGGATGCGGCGCATCGCGGCCTCCGCCGCGCGATCGGCGAGCGTGACGGGGGAATGATCCTCCTTGATCTGGGCGCCATGCTCGGCGCGGAAATAGGGGCGGATCGCGGCGCCCGCCGCATCAGCGAGGCGGAGCGCAAGGTCGATATCGGCTTGGCGGATCGGCATCCGGCGCGCCTATCGCAACCGGCGCGATCGCGCTAGGATCACGCGGTTCGCCAGGAGATTTCCCATGCGCCTGCTCCCCCTGATCGCCACCGTCGCCGCCGTCGCGATCGCCGCCCCCGCCGCCGCCACGCTCGCCCCCGGCGCCACCGCCCCCGATTTCACCACGCGCGGCGCGATCGCGGGCAAGGTCGTGCCGATCAGCCTGGCGGAAAAGCTGCGCCACGGGCCGGTGGTGCTCTATTTCTTCCCCGCCGCCTTCACGCCGGGCTGCAATGCGGAGGCGCGCGCCTTCGCCGAGAATATCGACGCCTTCCGCAAGGCGGGCGCGACGGTGCTCGGCATGTCCGCCGACACGGTGGAGGATTTGCAGAAATTCTCGTCGAGCGAATGCGCCGGCAAGTTCGCGGTGGCGAGCGCGGGGCCGGGCGTCATCAAAGCCTATGATGTGTCGCTGCCGCGCGCAATCAATGGTCGCCAGATTACCAACCGGACGAGTTATGTGATCGACCGCGACGGAAAGATCGTCTTCGTTCACAGCGACATGAGCCCGGCGGGCCATATCTCCTCCACGCTGGAGGCGGTGCGGAAACTTAACGAGCGCTAATTTCTGGTCACCAGTTCTTAGCGCTTTTCCGATATCGCCCCGCGATCAAGGCGTGTCCCGGCAGGAAGCGGGGCCAAGGCGCGTTCAAGGGGATCATATTGTGGAGTTCATTGCTGCGCGACAGGTACAGGACGGCAGCACGCCGCTTGGTCTGTTCGAGCGGATCGGCCTGTTCCTGGCCGAACACCATCTAAGCCCCGAGCCTGCGCATTATTCATTTTCATATCACGTGCTTAGCGATCCAGACGGCGATCTGGCGCGGGCCGTGACGGCGTTGACGGAAGGCGGCGTGCGGCTATCACGCGCCGATATCGTATCGCTGGGCGGGGAGGCGATCACCGGCCCGGCGGTGGAATGGGGGCCTGATCTTCCGCGAGTCGCGCCACCGGTCGATCAGCCCGATCCGGTCGCGCTGATCGCCAAGACGCAGGAGCAGGTCGATGGCTTCGCCGATACGGTGCGCGCGATCCATGTCGAGACGAGCGGCTTTGGCCGGGATATCGCGGCCAGCGCGGCGGCGATGCGCCATGATACGCTCGGCGAAGGGATAGACGAGATCGCGCGGCTGACCGGCGCGATGCTCGAGCGCGTCCGCCAGGTCGAGGCGCGGCTGGAGGCGGCAACCCGCGAGACCGAGGAATTGCGCCTCGCGCTCGATGTCGCGCGCGGCAATGCGCGGCGCGATCCGCTGACCGATCTCGCCAATCGCCGCGCCTTCGATGAAGCCTATGCCGCGCTTACCCCCGGCACATCGGCGATGATCGCGCTGTGCGATGTCGATCATTTCAAGCGCGTCAACGATGATTTCGGCCATGCGGTGGGCGATCGCGTGCTCAAGACGATCGGCCAGCGGCTCGCCAGCGAATGCGAAGGCCATCTGGTCGCCCGGCTCGGCGGCGAGGAATTCGGCGTTCTGTTCGTCGGCGTGGAACTGGATCAGGCGCACCTACTGGTCGAGCGCGCGCGCAGTTCGATCGCGAGCCGGCGATTGAGGCTGCGCTCGACCGATGCGTTCATCGGCGCGGTCACCATATCCGCCGGCCTCGCGCGGGTCTTCGCCGCCGAGCGGCAGGAAGCCGGGATGGCGCGCGCCGATGCCGCGCTCTATGCCGCCAAGCGCGGCGGGCGAAACCGCGTGGAAATTGCGCCTGAAACTGGCGCTAAACACCAAATTTAAGCGGCGTTTTTTGCCAAACTGCCCGCCACTGGCGGTTAAGCCACTGATTTGGCGTAACCAAAAAAACTGGCACGGCTCGTGCAGTTCCTTCGGCATCGGCCGCCAATCCGGCGGCCCGCAACAGGAAGGACCACAGCATGACCGCCCGTTTCACCACCGCCCGCCATTACGCGCTGAGCCTCGTCGGCGCGCTGTTCGTCGCCGCATTGATGGTCAGCGCCGCCGTCCCCGTCATGCCGATCGCCTGATCGCAACCACCCATCCACGGAGAGACAGATGTTCCGCCCCTTTGCCCTCGGCCTCGCCTCCTTCGCCACCGCCGCGCTGCTGATCTACGTCAACGCCGTCAGCGCCATCGCCTGACAGCAGCGCCGCGGCGATCACCGCCCGACCGGGAGATCCTTGAACGCGGCATCCTTGTCGACACGGATCTCGCCGGGCAGGCCGAGCACACGCTCGGCGATGATGTTCTTCAGGATTTCATCCGTTCCCCCCGCGATGCGCAGGCCCGGCGCGTTCATCACCGCCGTCTGGAACAGGCCCTTCAATGGCACCAGCGCCGGATCGTTGATGATCCCGTATTGATCCTCCGCCTCCACCGCCGCATTGCCCAGTTCCTGCAACTGGTTGGCGGCGATGATCTTCCCGATCGAGCTTTCCGGCCCCGGCGTCTGCCCGCGGCTGAGCGCGGTGATCGTGCGCATCCGCGTGTTGCGCAGCCCTTCGGCCTGCACATACCAGTCGGCGAGCCGCTGGCGGAATGCCGCGTCGCGGATCAGCGGGCCATCCGCCGCATCCAGTTCCTTCGCCAGCGCGAGGATTTCCTTCGGCCCCGCGCCGGTGCCGCCGCCCACCGCGAGCCGCTCGTTCATCAGCGTGACCAGCGCCACCTTCCAGCCGGCATCGACCGCCCCGAGCCGCTGCGCGTCCGGGATGCGGACATCCGTGAAATAGACCTCGTTGAAGTTCGATCCGCCGGACATCTGGTGGATCGGGCGAATCTCGACCCCCGGCGAGCGCAGATCAAGCCAGAACATCGTCAGCCCCTTGTGCTTGGGCACATCGGTGTTGGTGCGGACAAGGACGATCCCGTAATCCGAATAATGCGCGCCGGAGGTCCACACCTTCTGCCCGTTGACCAGCCAGTCATCGCCATCACGCACAGCGCGGGTGCGGATCGCCGCCACATCCGATCCGCCCGCCGGCTCGGAGAAAAGCTGCGACCAGATTTCCTCGCCGCGCAGCGCCGGGCCGACGAAGCGCCGCTTGGTCGTATCATCCGCAAACGCCATCACGGTCGGCACGCACATGCCGAGGCCAATCGTGAAATAGCCGTATTGAACGGGGAATTTCGCTTCCTCCTGCCCGAAGATCACGCTGTGGATCGGGGTGCCCCCGCCCCCGCCCCATTCCTTCGGCCAGGTGATCTGCGCATAGCCGGCACCGGCCTTGCGCGCCTGCCAGCTTCGCGCGGCGGCCATATCGTCGACATGGGGAAGCGCCTTGTGCTCGGCGACGTTCTTTTCCAGCCAGGCGCGCGCGGCGGCGCGATAGCCGGCTTCTTCCGGGGTGTCGTTGAAATCCATTTTCGCCTCTCCCCCTTAAGCCGCGTTGCGCGTTTCGAGCTGGCTCACCAGCCGCTCGCGCCATGTCGCGGGCGCGCCCGCCACGAGGCTCAACTGCCGTGATCGCCGGTAATAAAGCTGCGGGTCCGCCTCCCAGGTGAAGCCGATGCCGCCGTGCGTCTGAATATTCTCCTTCGACGCGAACCAGAACGCCTCGCTCGCCGCGACGCGCGCGGTGGCTGCGGCGAGCGGCAGTTCAGCCGCCGAGGTGTTGAGCGCCCAGGCGCCATAATAAGCGTTCGAGCGCGCGATCTCGTTCTTCACATAGATATCGGCGAGCTTGTGCTTGATCGCCTGATAGCCCGCGATCTGCCGCCCGAAGGCGAAACGGGCGAGCGCGTAATCCTTCGCCATCTCAAGGCTGCGATCCGCCCCGCCGAGTTGCTCGAACGAAAGCAGCACCGCCGCGCGATCGAACACCGCCTGCATCGCCGCGATGCCGTCCTCGTCACCCAGGCGCTCCGCCGGGGCATTGGCGAAGGTGACGCGCGCCGCCGATCGGGTCGGGTCCAGCGTCGTCAGCACCGTCGCCGACACGCCCGCGCCCTTTTCGACCAGATACAGGCCATCCTTCGCCAGCACGACGATCAGATCCGCGACATCGCCGTCGGTCACCGGAATCTTCTCGCCCGAAAGCGTACCGCCGCTCACGGTTGTGCGGATCGAGCGGGCGGTCACCGGCCCCTTGCCCTCGCTGGTCGCGAACGCGCCGATCACCTCTCCGGCGGCGATCTTCGGCAGCCATTTCGTCTTTTGCGCCTCCGAACCGAACAGCATCAGCGCCTCGGCGACGAAATAGACGGTGGAGGCGAACGGGATCGGTGCGCAGGCGCGGCCCAGTTCCTCCGCCAGCCCGCACAATTCGACATGGCCGAGGCCCAACCCGCCATAGCTTTCCGGGATCGCCGCGCCGAGCCAGCCCTGCTCCGCCACCGCGCGCCACAGCGCCGCGTCATAGGCGCGCGTATCGTCATCGAGCACGCCACGCACCACCTTCGCATCGCATTTCGCGGCGAGGAAGCGGCGCGCCTCATCCTTCAGCATCTTCTGATCGTCGGAATAATCGAAGTTCATGCGCCCCTCCCTATCGCGGCTGCATCCGGATCGCGCCGTCAAGCCGCACGTCCTCGCCGTTGAAATAGCCGTTGCGGATCATCTCCAGCGCCAGCATCGCATATTCCTCCGCCGCGCCGAGCCGCTTCGGGAAGGGCACCATCGCCGCCAACGCCGCCTTCACCTGCGGCTTGGCGCGCGCGAGCAGCGGCGTATCGAAAATGCCCGGCAGGATCGTGTTGACGCGGATGCCCTCGCTCATCAGATCCCGCGCGATCGGCAGCGTCATGCCGATCACCCCGGCCTTGGCCGAGGCATAGGCCACCTGCCCCATCTGCCCCTCCTCGCCGGCCACGCTCGCGGTGTTGACGATCGCGCCGCGATCGCCGTCGGGCAACGCGTCCAGCGTCATCATCCCGGCGGCGGCGGCCACGATGCAGCGGAAACTGCCGATCAGGTTAAGCTCGATCGTCTTGATATATTTATCGAGCGGATAGGGTTCGATCTCGCCGGTTTGCTTCGACCGCGCGACCGTTTTGTGCGCGCCGAACCCGCCGCCGGCGCAATTGACGAGGATGCGTTCCTGCCCGTTCGCCGCGCGCGCCTCAGCGAACCCGGCATCGACCGATGCCTGATCCATCACATCGACCGCGCAATAAGTCGCGCCGATCGCCGCCGCCGCATCCGGCCCGATTTCCGCATTCTTGTCGAACAGCGCCACCTTCACGCCCGCCGCGCGCAACGCGCTGGCGGTGGCATGGCCGAGGCCCGATGCCCCGCCGGTGACGATCGCCGCGATATCCGGTCCCAGCTTCACGCATCGCTCTCCTGTCGCTCATGGCGCCGGCTATCGCCCGGCGTCCACGGTTGCGGGATAACATTAGTTATGTAGAAAGATGCGTCAACAGGACTGTGGGAGAGGGCGCATGGGCTACGCGACGTTGCTGGTCGAACGGCGCGGCGAGGTCGATTGGGTGACGATGAACCGGCCCGACCGGCTCAACGCGCTCGACGATGCGATGATCGCCGATCTTTCGGATTATTTCGACGCCATCGCGAAGGATCGCGCGTGCCGCGTCATCGTGCTCAAGGGTGCTGGCCGCGCGTTTTGCGCGGGGCTGGATCTCGCCGCGATGCGTGGCAGCGGTGAGCGCGACACGATCGACCGGCTCGCCCATCAGCGCGGCATCGCGGAAATCGTGATGAAGATGCGTTATTGCCCACAGCCGGTCATCAGCCTGATCCACGGCCCGGCGTGCGGCGGCGGATTCGCGATGGCGCTGGCGAGCGATATCCGCATCGCGGGCGAATCGGCGCGGATGAACGCCGCCTTCATCCGCATCGGGCTTTCGGCCTGCGATATCGGCGTCAGCTATTTCCTGCCCCGGCTGGTCGGCACGAGTGTCGCTGCGGAATTGATGCTGACCGGCGATTTCATCCTCGCCGATCGCGCGCTGGCGACCGGGCTGGTCAGCCGCGTCGTCGCCGATGACGCGATGGAGGAGGCCGCCGCCCCGCTGATCGACGCGATGCTCACCACCGCGCCGCTCGGCCTCAGGCTCACCAAGGAATGCCTGCGCATGTCGATCGACGCACCCAGCCTGGAGGCGGCGGTGGCGATGGAGGATCGCAACCAGATCCTTTGCGCCTCCGGCCCCGATTTCAACGAAGCGATCGCCGCCTTCTTCGAGAAGCGGCGCCCGGATTACAGCAAGAAGGGAGCACAGACATGAGCAGCCTTGCGGGGCGGGTCGCGCTCGTCACCGGCGGCGGGCGCGGAATCGGGCGCGCGATCGCCCTGCGGCTGGCGCGCGATGGCGCCGATGTCGCGGTCAATTATCGCCGCGATGCCGATGCGGCGGCGGAAGTGGTGCGTGAAATCGAAGCGATGGGGCGCACGGCGAAAGCCTATGCCGCGTCGGTCGATCGGTTCGAGGAATGCGCCACGCTGGTCGCCGCCGTGCTGGCCGATTTCCCGGCGATCGACATCCTAGTCAACAATGCCGGAATCGCCAGCCGGGGCCAGCCGGTCGCGGATACCGATCCGGGCGAGCTGGAGCGCGTACTGCGCACCCATGCCTTCGCGCCGCATTACATGGCGAAGCTGGTGCTGCCCACGATGCGCGCGCGCCCGCGCGGCGACATCATCATGATTTCCAGCGTCGCCACGCTCTACAACGCCGCCAATGGCGCGCCGTACAATATGGGCAAGGCGGCGGTCGAGGCGCTGGCGCAAACGCTGGCGAAGGAGGAGCGCAAGCACGGCATCCGCACCAATATCGTCGCACCAGGCCTGACCGTGACCGACATGGGCGAGCGGCTGGCAAAGGCGACGCGCGGGGTGGCGAGCATCCACGATCTCGATGCGCAATCGCCCTTCGGTCGCGTCTCCACGCCGGAGGATGTCGCGGCGGCGGTGGCCTATTTCGTTTCGACCGACGGCGAATATGCCAACGGGCAGAAGATCAACCTGCACGGCGGCGGGTGATTCGCCGCGCCCGGCCTTACACCCGCATCGGCATCAGCACGTAGAGCGCGGGAGACTTGTCAGTCTCGCGGATCAGCGTTGGCGAGGCGGCGTCGGCAAGGTGGACTTCCACCAGATCGCCGTCGATCTGGCCGAGAATGTCGAGCAGATAGCGGCTGTTGAAGCCGATTTCGAACGGTGCCGAGACATATTCGCCCGGCACTTCTTCCGCCGCCGTGCCGTTTTCGGGGCTGGTGACCGATAGTGTCACCTTGTCGCGATCGAGCCCCACCTTCACCGCGCGGGTCTTTTCGGTCGCGATGGTCGAAACGCGGTCGACGCCCTCCATGAAGCTCTTGGGGTCGATCTTGAGGATCTTGTCATTGCCGGTCGGGATGACGCGCGAATAATCCGGGAAGGTGCCGTCGATCAGCTTGGAGGTGAGGATCGCCTGCCCGAGATCGAAGCGGATCTTGGTCGCGGACAAGGACACGCCGATCGAACCATCAACCTCGTCGAGCAGCTTGCGCAGCTCGCCGACGCATTTGCGCGGCACGATCACGTCGGGCATCCCATCGGCGCCTTCCGGGCGCGGGATCGTCACGCGGGCGAGGCGGTGGCCGTCGGTCGCCGCCGCCTTCAGCACCGGCTGCGCACCATCGCTGTCGGAAACGTGGAGGAAGATGCCGTTCAGATAATAGCGCGTTTCCTCGGTGGAGATCGCGAAGCGCGTCTTGTCGATGATCTGCTTCAGCGCCTCGGCGGGGATTTCGAACTGTGTCGGCAATTCCCCTTCCGCGATCACCGGGAAATCATCGCGCGGCAGCGTGCCGAGCGAGAAGCGCGCGCGCCCCGCCACGATCGCCATCCGCCCGTCGGCGGCGGAGAGCGACACCTGCGCGCCTTCGGGCAGCTTGCGCGCGATATCGAACAGGGTGTGTGCGGAAACGGTCGTCGCGCCGGGCTGGTCCACCGCGGCGGGCACGCTTTCGTTGATCTGGAGATCGAGATCGGTCGCCATCAGCTTCAGCGCGCCCTCCGCCGTCGCCTCGATCAGCACATTGGAGAGAATCGGAATCGTGTTCCTGCGTTCCACCACCGATTGCACATGGCTCAGCCCCTTGAGGAGCGTCGCGCGTTCGATCGTCGCCTTCATTCTATCGTCCCCCAGCCCTCCGGCAGCGGCCGGGGCAGTTCGATGGCAGTTCAATCCACCCTAGCCAATGAAAAAGGGCCGGAGCAAGCGCCCCGACCCTTCTTTTCGCTGGAAGGCTGTGTCCACGCTTAGAAGCGCAGGCCAACGCCCGCCACGATCTGGTGACGATCCACGTTCGGATCGAAGTTGCTGAGCCCGTCGACATGGCCGTAATGCGAATAGCGATATTCGCCCTTCACATAGGCCATCGGCGTCAGATTATATTCGACACCCGCACCCAGGCGATAGCCGCCAAGGTTGCTGCTGTTCTGATAATAGGTCGACGTGCCATCAAAATAGCGCGCGTTGAAGCGGGCGTTGGTGTAGCCGGCCTTGGCGTAGATCATCGCCTTGGGCGACACGACGTAACCTAGGCGGCCACCGACATAGAGATCGCGGCCCGCCTTCAGGCGGAACGAATCGGTCGCGTTGAGGATGCCCGAGGCGCGCGCGCGGGTGGTGGCGCCGTCGATCTCGCCTTCGATGCCTACCACGGCACCGCCGCCGATACGCGCGTCGTAACCGACCGCGCCGCCATAGGTGAAGCCGTCGCGGCCATCGCTATTGCCGCCATCGGCGTTGAGATGATCCCAGCCGGCCAGCACTTCGACACGCGGACCCGAGAACGGCTCCTGGCTCTGCGCCAGCGCCGGGGTGGCGAGGGCGGCGCCGAACGCGGCTGCCGCGGTGGCGATAACGAGCTTACGCATAAAAAACTCCATTCGATAACCGTCCCCTGAAACTTGGGGGCGCGCCGGCTATCTGGGCCTTCTCGCGGCACTTTGCATGAACCTCAGATAAACACGAAAATCCGTTGCTTTTGGGACACAGGGGGTTGAAATCGCCCAGCTAAGTTCCACAACGCGCACGCGCCCGCCCGCCCTGCGATAAGGCGTTGCGCCACGCCCGCCCGCTGGTCCAAAGACCGGGCCATGGACGCATCCTTCCCCCGCCGCCTTGGCCGTGATTTCATAGCGCGCCACGGCGAAACGGTGTTCAACGCCGCCCATCGCCTGCAGGGCGACGCGGCGCACACCCCGCTCACCCGCGCGGGCTTCGCGCAGGCCGAGGAGATGGGCCGCGCGCTACGCGAATTGCTCGGGCCGAGCCCCGCGCTGACGCTCTGGGCATCGAATGCGGGCCGCGCGCTGCAGACGCTGGCGATCGTCGCCGAGCATCTGGAACTCGACTGGCACGCCGCCCGTGTCGATCCGCGCCTGACCGAGATCGGCATGGGTAGCTGGGGCGGGCGCTATTATGCCGATGTGGTGGGCGCGGTCGGGCCGGTGATCGACGCGCAGGGGCTGTTGCGCCCCGCGCCCGACGGTGAGGATTATCCCGCCATCGCGCGCCGCGTTTCGGGATGGCTCGCCGATACCGCGCGGGATGCCGGGGACAGGCTCGTCATCATGCACGGCATCTCCAGCCGCGTGATGCGCGGGGTGATGACCGGCGCGTCCGTGGGCAATTATGGCGCGCCCGTGCTGCCGGGCCATCCACAGGGCACCGTCACGATGATCGAGGGCGGGCGCGAATCGGTCGTCCACCTCGGGCTGGGCTACGCCCCGGCGTGATCGCCGCCGCGCTCCTGCTGCTCGCCACCGCCGCCGAAGGGCGCGCGACGCTCGGCGTGTGGCAGAGTTGGGGCGCATTCCGCGACGCGGCGCCCGCGCGCTGCTTCGCGATCGCCGCGCCGATCCGCGCCGGCGCGGCCTCCCGCTGGCGACCGTTCGCCAGCGTCATCAGCCGATTCGGGCGGGAGCGGCGCAGCGCCATATTCGTGCGCCTGAGCGCCGCCGCCCGGATCGGCGCGCCCGTGACGCTTGCGATCGGCGATCGCCGCTTCACGCTTTCCGCGCGCGAGAGCGCCGCCTGGTCGCCCGATGCCGCCACCGATCGCGCGATCGTCGCGGCGATGCGGGGCGCGCGCAGCATGAGCATATCCGCCGTCGCGCCGACGGGCCGCCCCTTCGCGGACAGTTATGCGCTGACCGGCGCCGCCACCGCGATCGACGCCGCCGCGCTTGGCTGCGCGCACGACTGAATCGCCCTGGCTGGAAAAACGGCGCGACTTCGCCTATGTGCGCGCTCATGCAAACAGCGTCGGCAGCCCCCATGCCCATTCCGGGGCATATTGATCCCGTGCCCGTGGAGCGCATTCTCGCGCCGCGCAGCGACGGGCGTATCGACCTGCTCGGGCTGTCGAAGCTCGATCTGCGCATGGCGCTGGAAACCTCGCAGCTTGAACCGAAACAGGCCAAGCTGCGCGCCAAGCAATTGTGGCACTGGATCTACAATCGCGGCGTCACCGATTTCGAGCTGATGACAGACATCTCGAAAACCTTGCGCCCGTGGCTGGCGCAGCGCTTCGTCATCAGCCGCCCGGAAGTGATCGAAGCGCAGGTTTCCACCGATGGCACGCGCAAATGGCTGCTCCGTTCGGATGATGGGCAGGATTACGAAATGGTGTTCATCCCCGATGCCGATCGGGGAACCTTGTGCGTATCAAGCCAGGTCGGCTGCACGCTCAACTGCCGCTTCTGCCACACCGGCACGATGCGCCTCGTCCGCAATCTCACCGCCGGCGAGATCGTCGGGCAGGTGATGCTGGCGCGCGACGGGCTTGGCGAATGGCCGAGTCAGCCCGAAGGGCGGATGCTCACCAATATCGTGATGATGGGCATGGGCGAGCCGCTCTATAATTTCGATAACGTCCGCGATGCGCTGAAGCTCGTCATGGATGGCGACGGGCTTGCGCTCAGCAAGCGGCGGATCACGCTCTCCACCTCGGGCGTGGTGCCGATGATGGCGCGCGCGGGCGAGGAGATCGGGGTCAACCTCGCCGTTTCGCTCCATGCCGTCACCAAGGAAATCCGCGACGAGATCGTGCCGCTGAACCGCAAATACGGCATCGAGGAACTGCTTCAGGCGTGCGCCGATTATCCCGGCGCGAATAACGCCCGGCGCATCACGTTCGAATATGTGATGCTGAAGGACAAGAACGATTCGGATGATGACGCGCGCGAGCTGGTGCGGCTAATCAAGCACTATCGCCTGCCGGCGAAGGTGAACCTGATCCCGTTCAACCCATGGCCCGGTGCGCCTTACGAATGCTCCACGCCGGAACGGATCAAGGCATTTTCGAACATCATCTTCGAAGCCGGCATCTCCGCCCCCACCCGCACCCCGCGCGGGCGCGATATCGACGCGGCGTGCGGCCAGCTAAAGACGGCGGCGGAGAAGAAGACGCGGGCAGAACTGGATCGGCTGGCGGAGGAGAAGCTCGCCGCGCTGGGATGAGATGTGGGGCGGTGGCTGGGGCGACGGGTTGCGCCCCACCTATTGCCGCTCCAAGGGTCGCCGCCGCTCATCGAAAGCGGGCGACGCAGCCATCTACGA
>NZ_CALMPA010000022.1 GCF_937871615.1 uncultured Sphingomonas sp.
GGCGGCCAGGAAGACATGATCGTCGATGTCGCACTCGATATGCTCAAGGAACGGGAGGCGGCGAACTGACGGGGCCGGCATGTGGCGGTGGGGCGCTTACCCGGCGAGTTGTGCTCCATCCACCGCCAGCGTCGCGCCGCTGATCTTGCGCGCGTCGTCCGACGCGAGGAAGGCGACGGTTGAGGCGATATCCTCCGGCTCCGCCGCGCCGCCCGCCAGCTTTGGCGCGTGGCGCATCATCAGCGACCAGTCGATGTCGCCGGCGGGCGGTGCGGCGTTGCCCATATTGGTGTTGACCTGCCCCGGACAGACCGCGTTGACGCGCACGCCGCGTGCCGCGAACTCCACCGCGAGCGACTTGGTGATCGCCACCACGCCATGTTTCGACGCGGAATAAGCGAGGCTGTAGGGGATGCCCGACAGCCCGGCGGTGGACGCCATATTGACGATGGACCCACGCGATCGAACAAGGTGCGGAAGGGCGGCGCGACACAGCGCGAAGACGCTGAACAGGTTGACGCGCAACACCCGCTCGAACCGGGCCTCGTCGAAATCGACCGTCGGCCCCCAATCGAGCATCCCCCCGATGTTGCACAGCACGTCCAGCCCATCCTGCGCGGCGGCGGCGACCAGCGCCTGGCAGGAGGGAGTGTTGCTGGCGTCGTAACGCTGCACCCGCACCGGGCGCTCGATCGCGGCGGCGGTTTCCTCCAGCCCCTCCTGGTTGATATCGCCGATCGTCAGCTTCGCGCCTTCGGCGGCGAAGCGCAGCGCGGTGGCCCGCCCGATGCCCGATGCCGCGCCGGTGACCAGCACATTCTTGTCAGCGAAACGCATGGGCTCTCTCTGCTCTTGATTTGCGTAGCATATTTAGCCAGAAATCTACGCAATGGCATTAGAAAATACCATAGAGGCCCGGGTCGCGCGCATGGAGGAGGATCGCGCGATTCGCGATCTGAAAGCGCGCTATCTGCGCGCCTGCGATGCCAAAGACCCCGATGGCGTGCGCGACACGCTGTTGCCGCACGGCGCGGTGATCGCGTTCGAGGGGTTCCCGCGGTTCGAGGATCGCGAGCCGTTCGTCGCGGTTTATGCGCAATTGGGGTGCGCGCCAGGGGTGTTCGATATCCACCACGCGGCCAATGGGATAATCAGTTTCGAGGATGAGGGCCGCGCGCGCGGATCGTGGTCGCTGCTGTTCTTCAACATCAATCTCGCCGCGCGCACGCTGACGCAGATGGGCGTGGAATATGACGATATCTACGTGAAGCAGGATGGCCGCTGGTGGATCGCGGAAACGCGTTCGCGCCAGACGTTCGCGCTGGTCCAGACGGTCGATGCCGACGGAAAGCCGGCGGTGAGCATCATGGGGAAGACGGCGGGGGCGTTCGGTGCGGCGGAATAATGGCGCAAGAAGCGTAATATATATGGCGGGAGAATAGCGTTGCTGGACTTGGAAGCCCGTATCGACCGCCTGGAGTCTCTGGATCAGATCCGGCAGCTTCCGGCCAAATATGCCCTGGCGCTCGACATGCGCGACATGGATGCGATGGTCTCCCTGTTTCCGGCGGACGTGCGCGTCGGCAAGGATGCGAGCGGGCGCGCCGCGCTGCGCGCCTATATGGATCGAACGCTGCGCTCGCCGTTCACCGGCACGTCGCACCATATCGGCGGCCATATCATCGAGTTCGACGATCCCGATCGCGCGCATGGCGTGGTCTATTCCAAGAACGAGCATGAGACCGGCGACGAATGGGTCATCATGCAGATGATGTATGTCGACGATTATGTTCGTGTCGACGGGCGCTGGCATTTCGCGCGACGGCTGCCGCTCTATTGGTATGCCACCGATCTCAACAAGCCGCCGATCGGCGCGAACAAGATGCGCTGGCCGGGGACCGATTGGGCGAAGGGCAATTTCCACAAATTGTTTCCGAGTTACGAAGAATTCTGGGCGCGTGCCGGCGACAGCGCCGCGCCGGTCGCCGCGCCCGCGCCGCTCGACGGCTTCATCAGCGCGATGCGCCGGGGCAATGCCGCGCCGCGCGTGAAAGTGCGGGCGGATTGAATAACGCCGGTCGCACGTAATGGCCGGCACGAGAGGATGGGATAGGATCACGATGACCGCCAAGAGCTTCCGGCACCTGCTTTCGCCCGGCCGCATCGGCCGGATGGAATTGCGCAATCGCATCGCGGTAACCGCGATGGGCGTGAGCCTTGGCGAGGATGATGGCCAGTGCGGCGAACGGCTCATCGCCTATCACGCGGAGCAGGCGAAGGGCGGCGCTGGCCTCATCATCACCGGCGTCGCCGGCGTCGCCTGGCCGATCGGCGCCAGCGAGGAGGCGCAGATCGCGATTTCCGACGATCGCTTCATACCGGGGCTGAAGGCGCTGGCCGATGCGGCCCATGCCCATGGCGCCAAAATCGTGCCGCAGCTTCATCACGGCGGCCTGGCCGCGATGGGGGACATGATCGCTGGCCGCCCCCGCTTGTGCCCCTCGCCACCCGAAGCGCCAACCGGCGATTTCACCGCGACGTTCCTGATCGAGGAACTCAAGGCGGCGCCGTTCGGACGCATCAAGAGCGTCGAGCTGAAGGTGATGACGCTTGAGGATATCAGGCTCGTCGTCAGCCAATTCGCGGCTGCGGCGGATCGCGCGAAGCGCGCCGGTTTCGATGGCGTGGAGATCCATGCCGGGCACGGCTACCTGCTGTCATCGTTCATCTCGCCCAAATCGAACAAGCGCGCCGACGAATATGGCGGCCCGCTGGAGAATCGTGCGCGTTTCCTCCTTGAGGTGATTCGCGCGGTGCGCGAGGCGGTCGGGCCGGATTTCCCGATATGGTGCAAGCTCGATTCGCGAGAGATCGGCAAGAAGGGCGGCATCACGATCGAGGACGCGATCGAGACGGCGCGGATGGCGGAAGCCGCCGGGGTCGATGCGATCACCGTATCCGCCTATCACGATAGCGGTCAGCCGAAGCTCCATTCGGGATCGCATACGCCGCACGAGCCGGGGCTGAACATTCCGTTCGCCCGGCGGATCAAGGCGGCGGTGGGCGTGCCGATCATCGCGTCCGGCCGGATCGAGCCGGAGGTGGGGGATGCAGCGATCGCCGACGCGTCGCTCGATTTCGTTTCGATGGGGCGCAAGCTTCTCGCCGATCCGCACCTGCCCAACAAACTGGCGGCGGGGCGAGCGGAAGACGTGCTGCCGTGCATCTATTGCTACACCTGCATCAGCGCGATCTATCTCGGCGATCCGCTGCGCTGCGCGGTGAACCCGGAGACGGGGTTCGAGCACCTGCGCCGCGAGGGGAAGGCGATGCCGCCGAAGCGCGTCGTGGTGATCGGCGGCGGCCCGGCGGGGATGGAAGCGGCGCGGCGCCTGCGGGAGAAGGGGCAGGAGGTGATCCTGCTCGAATCGAGCGCGCGGCTGGGCGGCACGTTGCGTTTCGCCGCGCTCGCTTATCCCGCGAACGAGCGGTTGCTCGATTGGCTTCAGCGGCAGGTGGCGGCGTCGGGCGCCGATGTCCGGCTCAATACGCGCGCCACGCCGGCGTTGCTGCGCGAACTGCGCCCCGATGCGGTGATCGTCGCGACCGGCGCGTTGCGCGAGATGCCGCCGATCCCCGGCTGCGATCTGCCCAACGTCCTGTCTGGGGACGATATGCGCAAGCTGATGCTCGGCGAAAGCTCCGACGAACTGAAACGCAAGACGAGCTTCGCCACGCGCATCGCGACCAGGGTGGGCGCGGCGACGGGGCTGACGGCCAATCTCGATTTCGTGCGCAAGGCGACACATCAATGGATGCCGCTGGGCGATCATGTCGTGATCGTCGGTGGCGAGCTGGTGGGATTGGAACTGGCCGAATTCCTGCTCGAACGCGGGCGGACGGTGACCGTGGTGGACGAGGCACCGCGCTTCGGCGCGGGGCTGACAGTGGTGCGGCGGATGCGGCTGCTTGAGGAGTTGAGGGAACATGGCGTCGCGATGTTCCCCAAGGCCGCCGACATCCGCGTCGAGCCGGGCGCGGTCACCTTCACCGATGCGAATGGCGAAGTGCAGCGTCCGCGCGCCGATCATGTGATCGTCGCCAAGGGCGCGGCCGGGGACGAGGCGCTGGCCGATGCGTTGCGCGCGGAAGGGTTCGACGTGCATGCGATCGGCGATTGCACCGGCGTCACCTACATTGAAGGCGCGATGCGCGGCGCGGCTGACGCGGTGGAAGCGATCCTGACGGCGGCCTGAATAGGCCGCGCGCCCGGCTCACATCAGAAGAAGCAACTGCCCCCGTTCGCCACCAGCACCGAACCTGTGACGAAGCTGGCGTCGTCGCTGGCGAGATAGGCGACGGCGGCAGCGATCTCGGCGGGGCGGGCGAGGCGACCGAGCGGCACGGCGGCCTCCATCGAGGTGATCCATTCCGCCGGAATGCTCTGCATGATCGGGGTGTCGGTCGGCCCCGGCGCGACCGCGTTGACGCGGATGCCGCGCGGCGCCAGTTCGCGCGCGAGTTGCCGGGTCAGCCCGATCACCGCCGCCTTGGAGGCGCAATAATGCGGCGAGCCTTCACCCGATTGCGCGCTGGTCGAGCTGATGTTGACGATCGTGCCGCCCGCTTCGTCCGCCGCCAGCACCCGCACGAATTCGCGCGCGAGGAAGAAGGCGCCGTCGAGGTTGACCGCCATCACCCCGCGCCAGCCGGCATCCTCCATATGGATCAACTGATCGGCGAAAGCGGTGGGCTTCGTGCCCGCCGCGATCTGCGCGTTGCGTTCCGCCATGCCGGCGTAGAACGGCTCGCTGCCATCGCCCGGCGCCGCGCCGATCCCGGCGTTGTTCACCGCGATATCGAGCCGCCCGAATGCGGTGCGCGCCTCACGCACCGCGGCTGCGACCGATGCGCTGTCGCTCACGTCGCAACGGATTGCCAGCGCGCCGCCGCTGCCACGCGCGTCATCGAGATTGAGATCGAGCGCGGCGACCTGTGCGCCCTCCGCCGTCAATCGCTCGACGATCGCGCGCCCGATGCCGCGCCCCGCGCCGGTGACGATCGCGCCGCGCCCGTGAAGCCGTCCTGCCATGATGCTGGTCCTTATGGTCAGTTGTTGGCGCCGGTCATGTCGCGCGCCGCGATATAGCCGAAAGTCAGTGCCGGCCCGATCGTGACGCCCGCGCCGGGATAGCTCTCGCCCATCGCCGAGGCCGCGTTGTTGCCCACCGCGTATAGGCCCGCGATCGGCTTGCCCTCGCGATCCATCACGCGCGCGCGCTCGTCGGTCAGCAGGCCGCCGTTGGTTCCGATGTCGCCGGGGTGGATCGGGAAGGCGTAGAACGGGCCTTTGGTGATCGGCGCCAGCGAGGGATTGGGCGTGACGCGCGGATCGCCATACATCTTGTCATAGGCAGCGTCGCCGCGATGGAAATCGGGGTCCGTTCCCTTCGCGGCATTGTCGTTGAAGCGCGCGACCGTGGCGGCGAGCTTCGCCGGATCGACACCGATCTTTCCGGCGAGTTCCGCGATCGTGCGGCCCTTGCGCATGATCTTGCGCACGCCCTTCGATTGCAGCCGATCGGGGACGAGCGGGAGCAGCGGCCCCATCGGATATTTGTGGCGGAAGCCGTGATCGAAGATCATCCAGCTCGGCTCGGCATCGCCATGTTCGCGCTGGCGCGCCGCCATCTGCTGCCCGACGATATGGTAGGACGCCGCCTCGTTGAGATAGCGTTCGCCCGACTGGTTGACCATGATGCAGCCCGGCAAGGCGCGCTCGATCGTGCACAGCCGCCCGCGATCCTCGCCCGGCACGTAGAAGACCGGCGCCGCCCATGCCGATTGCATGTTCAGCGTCGCCGCGCCCGCCGCCATGCCGGCGCGGATCGAATCGCCGGTGTTGCCGGCGATGCCGCCGCTGAACAATGCGCGCGGATAGCTTGGCGCATAGGCATCGCGCATCGCCTGATTCTTGTCGAAGCCGCCCGCCGCGAGCACCACGCCGCGCCGCGCGCGGATACGCATCGTGCGGCCCTTGTGCCGCGCCACGAGGCCCGCGACGCGACCGCCCTCCTCGATCAGTTCGATCATCGGGGTTTCGAGCCACACCGGCACATTGCGCGCGTTGAGCGCGATCCTGAGGCCGCCGACCAGCGCGTTGCCGAGCGTCAGCCGCCGATCCTTGCGCGAGCGCAGCCGAAAGGGGAGATCGAGCCAGTAACGCGCCAGCGATTTCGCAAGATGCATCTGCCAGCCCGGCGCGCGGAACAGCAGCACATAGGTTTCGTCGAAATGCCAGTTGAGATAGCCGAACAGGCTCGCCGCCGGGGAAGCGAAGCGCAACGTTTCCACGTCGCGTCCGAGCTGCCGCCCGTCGATCGGCAGCGGCATGTGCGTGCGATAGCCGGTCGGGCTGCCGCCGGGGTTTTCGGCATGGTAATCGGGATAGGGGAATGCCTGATAGTCGATCGGCGTATGCTCGCCCATCCAGCGCAGCATCGAGGCGGCATTGGAAACATAGGCGCGGATATTGGCATCGGGCACATTATCCGCCGAAAGCCCGCGAACATAGGCGAAGGCATCATCGACATTGTCGTGGAAGCCCGCCGCCGCGGCCTGATCGCTCGCGGGAATCCATATCCCCGCGCCGGAGGTGGCGGATGTGCCGCCCCACAGCTTTTCCTTCTCGATCACCAGGACATCGGCATGGTTTTGCGCGGCGACCAGCGCGGATAGCAGCCCTCCCGCGCCCGATCCGACGACGATCACGTCGACTTCCTTATCCCACCCCATCGCGTTCACCTTTTATCATTGTCCGCCGCCGGTGCCGCCGCCGGTCAGGACGGCAGATAGAGTTGCGCGGCCTTGCCGCCGTCAACCGGAAGCGCGGTGCCGGTGATGTAGCTCGACGCATCGGAGAGCATGAAGATGATCGCCTCGGCCAGTTCGTCCGGCTGGCCGCCGCGCCCCATCGGGATCGCCTCGGCTGTCTTGGCGGCGGTATCGGGGGCCTTGGTCGCGAAATCCTCGGTGCTGGGCGTCTGCACCTGTCCGGGGACGATCGCATTGACGCGCACGCCCACGCGCGCCGCCTCCATCGCGGCGACGGCGGTGAACTGGATCAGCGCCGCCTTGGATGCCGAATAGCTCGACATATATGGCGCCGCGCGGATGCCGCAGGAGGAGGAGATGTTGACGATCGAGCCGCGCTTGGCCGCCATCATGATCTTCATTGCCGCCTTGGTACCCACGAACACCGCATCTGCATTGACCGCGAAATCCTTGCGCCAATGCTCCAGCGACAGCTTGCTGATCGGAGCATAATGCACCGACATGGCATTGTTGACGAGCATATCGAGCCGGCCATGGCGCGCGGCGACATCCTCGATCAGCTTCGTGAAGGCGGCTTCGTCGGAAACGTCGAGCTGCACCGCCTCCACCTTGCCCTCTGCTGCGATCTCGGCGCGGGCTTCTTCCAGCTTTTCGGGGCGGCGCGCGCAGATTACGACAGTGGCGCCACGTTTCGCGAGCAGCCGCGCGGTCGCCCGCCCGATGCCGTCGCTGCCGCCGGTGATGATGGCGACGCGCCCTGCGAAATCCTGACTCATTGGGGTGTCCTCTCCAAAATTTTCACGCATTCTGCTGGTATGAGTGGCAATTTGTCAACGTAATGCGTAAGTGATAGCGAATAAACATACGAATATTAGGAGGTGTGGATGGGGCTGATGGCCGGAAAGGTCGCGCTGGTCACCGGGGGCGGGCAGGGCGTCGGCCAGGGAATCGCGCTTGCGCTGGCGAGCGAGGGCGCCGCGGTGGCGGTCAGCGGGCGCACCATCGAGAAGCTGGAGCACACCTGCAGCCTGATCGCCGAACGTGGCGGCACCGCGATCCCGCTTGCCTGCAACGTGAAGGAAGCCGGCGATCTCGCGCGGATGGTCGACGAAACGGTGGCGCGACTCGGCGGCATCGACGTGCTGGTCAACAACGCGCAGGAGGTGCCGAACGGCAAGCTGATGGAGGTCAGCGACGCGGCGTTTCTCGCCGGGTTCGAATCCGGCCCGCTGGCGACGCACCGGCTGATGAAGCTGGTCCATCCGCATCTCGTCGCGCGCGGCGGGGGCGTCATCATCAACCTCATCTCCTCCGTGTCGGTGCGCTGGGACATGACGGGCTATGGTGCTTATGCGGCGGTGAAGAAGGCGATCCACGCGCTGACCCGCGCGGCGGCTGCCGAATGGGGCCGCGAAGGCATCCGGGTGCTGTCGATCGCGCCGCACGCCGAATCGCCGGGCCTGAAATGGTGGATGAAGAACAACCCGGAAGAAGCCGAAGCCTTCTTCCGCACCATCCCGCTTGGCCGGGTGGGGCGGCTGGAGGAGGATATCGGGCGCGCGGTGGTGGCGTTGTGTTCGCCGGATATGGCCTATCTCACCGGGGCGATCGTGCCGCTCGACGGTGGGCAGGCGCATTTCGGTTGAGCCGGGTAATAACGGGAACAAGGAGTGGATCAGATGACGGAACCGAAGATCGCGCTGGTGACGGGCGCGAGTCGCGGCGCGGGGCGCGGCATCGCGCGCGGGTTGGGCGAAAAGGGCATGACCGTTTATGTCACGGGCCGCACCGTTACGCCGGGCGATGCGCGCGGCTGGGACGGCACGGTGCTGCCGGGCACGGTCGCCGAAACCGCAGCGGAAGTGACGAAGGCGGGTGGCGTCGGCATCCCGGTGGTGTGCGATCACGGCGATGATGCGCAGGTCGCCGCGCTGTTCGAGCGGATCGGGCGCGAACAGGGCCGGCTCGACATTCTGGTCAATAACGCCGCCTATATCCACCATCAGTTGATCGAGAAGAAGCCTTTCTGGGAGAAGGAGCTGGATGCAGTGCGCATCCTCGATGTCGGGCTGCGTTCGGCCTATGTGGCGAGCTGGTATGCGGCGCGGATGATGGTGAGGCAGGGCAGCGGGCTGATCGGCTTCGGCTCCTCGTTCGGCGCGAGCTGCTACATGCACGGCCCGGCCTATGGCGCGCAAAAGGCGGGGATCGACAAGCTCGCGCACGATATGGAGCATGATCTGCGCGGCACCGGCGTGCGCACCGCCTCGATCTGGATGGGGCCGCTGCTCACCGAGCGATCGGCGATCGCGAGCAAGACCAATCCGGAGCAATATAAGGATTTCATCGCCACGGCCGAAAATCCCGAGTTCACCGCGCATATCCTTTATGCGCTGGCGGCGGAGCCGCGCGGCGCGGATTATTCGGGGCGGACGCTGATCGCGGCGGAGATCGCGCGCGAGCTTGGCATCACCGATCGCGGCAACGATCGCCCGTCCTATCGCGAGATGCTGGGCAATCCGCCACTGCCCAATCCGGCGGCGGTTTATTGAATGCGCCGCGCGTGCGCAGGGGATTGCGTGAATGCGTAGTGTGTAATAGGTAAAGTTACGCAAAACAGAATGTCGATGGAAAAAACCATCGCGCTCACGAAGTGAGAGAGGATGATGGCGGCGCAGTTTAACCTTGCCGATTTGTTCGAGATCGTCGCCGGCGCGGTGGGGGAGCGAATCGCGATCAGCCATGATGGCGGCGCGATCAGCTATGCCGAACTCAACGCCCGCGCCGATCGGCTCGCGGCGGCGCTGGCGGATCGCGGCATCGCTCGGGGGGCGACTGTTGGCCTGTATCTGATGAACGGCCCGGAATATCTCGAAGGTTTTCTCGCGGCGATGAAATGCGGGGCCGCGCCGTTCAACATCAACTATCGCTATCGCGCCGGGGAGTTGCGCCATGTGCTGGACAATGCCGGCGCGGCGGCGGTGATCCATGGCGCGGAATTCACCCCCGTGTTGCGGGAGATTCGCGCGGACCTGCCCGCGCTCAAGGCCGCGATCGCGGTGGAGGATGGTTCGGGCGCGGATATCGCGGGATCGGAGCGTTACGAGGATCTGCTCGCCACCGCGCCGCGCGCCGGCTTCGATCGCGGCGAAGACGATATCATCCTGATCTACACCGGCGGCACCACCGGGATGCCCAAGGGCGTGATGTGGCCGCACAAGGCGCTCCTGTTCGCCTGCCTGGGTGGCGGGGGCCATTTTCACCCCGACGGCCCGATCGCCGCGCCGGAGGAAATCGCGAACCGCGCGCGCGAAGGGCATCCGCTGCGCATGTTCCCGATCGCGCCGCTGATGCACGGCGCGGCGACCTGGGGGGCATGGTCCGCGCTGCTTGGCGGGTTGACCGTGGTGCTCGATCCGATCCGCCGCTTCGATCCCGTCGCGATCTGGGACAGGGTGGAGCGCGAACAGGTCAACATCATCGCGATCGTCGGCGATGCGATGGCGGTGCCGCTGTGCGATGCGCTTCATGCCAATCCCGATCGCTGGAGCCTCCGCTCGGTGGTCAATTTTGGCTCGGGCGGCGCGGTTTTCTCCGGGCATGTCAAGGAAGCGATCAAGGCCAAGCTGCCGCCACACGCCATGGTCACCGATGGCATGGGCTCCACCGAAACCGGCATCTCCGGGATGGCGGAGGCAAGCGCGGATGGCGTGATGCGGCTGCCCGCCAATGCGGATCAGCAGGTCGTGGTCGGCGATCGCTTCGCCGTGGCGGGCGAGATCGGGCTGATCGCGCGAAGCGGCCATACGCCGATCGGTTATTTCGGTGATCCGGTGAAGACCGCCGAAACCTTCCGCATGATCGAAGGCAGGCTGTGGGCGGTGAGCGGCGATAGCGGGCGCCTTGATCCCGATGGCCGGATCACGATGTTCGGGCGCGGCGCCACCTGCATCAATACGGGCGGCGAGAAGGTGTTTCCCGAGGAGGTCGAAACCGCGCTGCGCACTCACCCGGCGATCCTCGACGCGGTTGTCGCAGGCCAGAAGGATTCGCGCTGGGGCGAGCGGGTGATCGGGATCGTTTCGCGCCGCGATGGCGCGGCGGAGCCGTCGTTCGAGGATGTCGCGGCGCATCTCAAGCGGCAACTCGCCGGTTACAAGGTGCCGAAGGCGCTGGTGTGGGTCGATGCGGTCAAGCGCTCGCCCGCCGGCAAACAGGATTATCGCTGGGCCATGGAGCTTGCAGGGCGCGCATGACGAAAACCGATCCCTTTCTGACCGAGTTGACCGCGCCGGACATGCCGTTCGCCATTGGTGAGCGTCGCGGGATGCGCCGCTTCACGAATGCGCCGCCGACGCTCGACGCGCTGATCGAAAGCGCGCGGCGGCACGGCAGCGCGACCTTCCTGGTGGAGGGCGGGGCGCGGCTGACCTTTGACGAGGTGTTCGCGCGGCGCGACGCGCTGGCCGCCGCGCTGCCGATCGCGTCGGGCGATCGCGTGGTGATCTGTATGCGCAATCGCGCGGCATGGATGATCGGTTTCCTGGCGGTGATGCGCGCGGGCGGCGTCGCGGTGCTGGTCAACAGCCGTGGCGCGCCGGAGGAATTGCGCGCGGCGGTCGAGGAATGCTCGCCCGCGCTGGTGCTTGCCGATCGCGAGCGCGCGGCGCTGCTCGATCAATCCGGGTTCGGCGGCGCGATCCTGCGGGCGAAGGATTTCCCGCTGGAGGGCGGCGCTGGTTTCGTGCCTCCTTCGCGAGGGGCGGACGATCCGGCGGCGATCCTGTTCACCTCGGGCACGACGGGGCGGGTGAAGGGCGCGGTGCTGACCCATGGCAATATGGTCACCGCGCTGATGAGCGTCCAGCTTTCCGGCCTGATGGTGCTCCACGATGTCGCGCGGCGGCTGGGGCTGGCGCCGGAGCAATTGCTGGCCGGGGCGCCGCAGGCCGGGGTGTTGCTGGTCTATCCGCTGTTCCACATCTCAGGGCTGGTATCCGCGTTCCTGTCGCCGCTGCTCGCGGGCAGCAAGGTGGTGGTGATGCGCCGCTGGGATGCGGACGAGGCGCTGCGGCTGATCGCGGTGGAGCGCATCTCGATGTTCACCGGCGTGCCGACGATGCTGTGGGACGTGCTCCATCGCGCGAAACTGAGCGAGGCCGATCTGTCCTCGCTCACCAATATCGCCTCGGGCGGGCAGGCGCTGCCGATCAACCTGCTCGATGCGATGCGCGAATTCTGCCCCGGCGCGGCAATGGGCACCGGCTATGGCATGACGGAAACCGCCGGCACCGTGGCGATGGCTGTGGGCGACGATTTCATGCGCCGCCGTGCCTCCGCCGGGCGCGTGCTCGATCTGTACGAGTTGCGGATCGAAGGGCCGGGTGGCGAGCAATTGCCGCCCGGCGAGGCGGGCGAGATCGTCGTGCGCGGGCCGACGGTGATGCAGGGTTACTGGAACCGGCCCGAGGAAACCGCCGAGGTGCTCAGCGCCGACGGCTGGCTGCACACCGGCGACATCGGTTATGTCGACGACGAGAATTACATCTTCATCGTCGATCGCAAGAAGGACATGGTGATCTCCGGCGGGGAGAACATCTATTGCGCGGAGGTGGAGCGCGTGATGAGCCTGCTTCCCGAGGTTGGCGAGTGCGCCGCCTTCGGTATGCCGGATGAACGGCTTGGCGAGCGGCTCGTCGCGGTCGTCGTCGCCAGCGGGCTCGATGAGGATTGCATCCGGCACCATGTCGGCGAGCATCTCGCGCGCTACAAGGCGCCGGTGCGCGTCGGCGTGTCGAAGGAGCCGCTGCCGCGCAATCCCATTGGCAAGATCGACAAGAACAGGTTGCGCGCATTGTGGCCGCACCTAGCTGGAGACCAGTAATCGTGCCCATGCCCAAAGACATCAGGATCATTGATTGTATGCTCGGCATCCCCGAGGCGGAAAATCGTGATGACTGGTTCCAGTTCTTCCGCCCGCTGCTGAAGGATGCGCAGTCGCTCGATCAGTTCGCGATGCCCGCGCAATATATGTTCAAGGATATCCCGGAAACGGGCAAGGTCGACGATTTCGTTTCCTGGACGGTCGATCAGATGGATCGGTTCAACATCCAGAAGGCGCTGGTCGGCTGGAACGACAACGCCACCTCGCGCCGCGCGAAGGAGCGTTATCCCGATCGCTTCTTCTTCGATGTGCCGAGCAATCCCAATAACGGGGTGGACGAGGTGCGGCGGATCAAGCGGCTGCATCAGGAAGTGGGAATCTCTGCGATCAGCGTGTTCCCCGCAGGCACGCTGCCACAGGTGGCGATCAACCATAAATATATGTTTCCGCTCTACACCTGCGCGGCGGAGCTTGGCATTCCGATCCTGCTCAACGCGGGCATCCCCGGCCCGCGCATCCCGATGGAGACGCAAAAGGTAGAGCATCTTGATGAGGTGTGCTGGTTCTTCCCCGATCTGAAGGTGGTGATGCGCCACGGCGCGGAACCATGGGAAGACCTTGCGGTCAAGCTGATGCTGAAATGGCCGAACCTGTATTATTCCACCAGCGCCTTCGCGCCGAAACATTATCCAAAAGCGATCATCAATTACGCCAATACGCGCGGCGCGGACAAGATCATCTACGCCGGCTATTTCCCGATGGGGCTGAGCCTCGATCGCATTTTTTCCGATATGCAGAACGTGCCCTTCAAGGATGAGGTCTGGCCGAAATTCCTGCGCGAAAACGCCATCAAGGTCTTTGGTTTGGGAGAATGACGATGTCCGAGCATGAAAAGGGCGCGCCCGTCGATGCGCGTGTTCCACCCGTCGCCGTCTGGCAGGTGCTCGAAAAGCTGAAAGGGCAGGCTTTGCTCGACTGGCGCCTCGCCGAGGTCAAGAATCGCCCGTCGGTGAAGGAACGCAATCTCGATACCGGCTTCGCCTTTGGCTGGTATCCGGTGATGCTGTCGCGCGATCTTGAGGCGGGCGTGGTAAAGCCGCTGCGCTATTTCTCGACCGATCTTGCAATTTGGCGTGGCATGGACGGCAAGGTTCGTATGCTCGATGCTTATTGCAAGCACCTCGGCGCGCATCTGGGGCACGGCGGCAAGGTGAGCGGCAATCTGCTCGAATGCCCGTTCCACGCCTGGCGCTACGATGGCGAGGAAGGCGTGGTGAAGGAAATCCCCTATGCCCGCGCGATCCCGCCGCAGGTGAAGCGTAAATGCACCCGCACCTGGCACGTCACCGAGGCCAATCGCTGGATCTGGATGTGGTATCACCCGCAGGATGTCGCCCCGATGTGGGAGGTGGTGGAGCAGCCCGAAGCGACCGATCCCGAATGGACCGATTTCGAAATCCACGAATGGAATGTGTGGGGCAGCCTGCAGAACATGGCGGAAAACGGCGTGGATTTCGCGCATTTCCAATTCATCCACGGCACCGCGAACCTG
Organism: uncultured Sphingomonas sp.; assembly: GCF_937871615.1. Lineage (GTDB taxonomy): Bacteria > Pseudomonadota > Alphaproteobacteria > Sphingomonadales > Sphingomonadaceae > Sphingomonas. The sequence continues at coordinate 14,271 of NZ_CALMPA010000022.1, forward strand.
CCCAAGGGCGAATTGCGCTGGGGCGAATGGGGGCGCGGCGCCGATGTGCGAGCCAAGATGGGCACGCCGATGGGCGAGGTCGACGGGTGCATTTCCTATGACACGATGGGGCCGGGGCAGAGCTGGACGCGCTTCACCGGCATCTCTGAAACGCTGCTGATCGCGTGCCTCACCCCGGTGGAGGAGGATCACGTCCACGCGCGCTTCTGTTTCACTCAGCCGAAAACGCAAGCCGAAGGCCCGATGGGCGGGCTGGCGCGCGCGATGATCCGGGACATCTGCAAGCAGTTCGACCAGGACAAGGTGGTGTGGGACAGGCAGAAGTTCGAGCCGAACCCGATCATCTGCGACGGCGACGGCCCGATCCCGCAATTCCGCCGGTTCTTCGGTCGCTATTATGTCAAGCCCGAGGGCGATCCCGCCGAGGGCAAGGTCGAGCCGCTGAAGGCCGCGAGCTAGGCGACGGGCATGGCCGAAAGGGGTGTCGAGCGCCTGCTGGGCGAGCGCGATGCGCTCGGGCTGGCCGCGCTGGTGAAGGCCGGGGAGGTTTCCCCGGCCGAACTGCTGGAGGCGGCGATCGCGCGCGCCGAGGCGCTCGATCCGCAATTCAATTTCATGGCGCAGCGGCATTACGATCGCGCGCGCGCCGCGATCGCGCGAGGGCTGCCCGATGGGCCGCTTGCCGGCGTGCCGTGGCTGCTCAAGGATTTGAACACCTATATCGAAGGCGAGCTGACCGAGAACGGCAGCCGGCTCTATCGCGGCAATCGCGCCACGCAATCCTCCGAACTGGTGCGCCGGATCGAGCGTGTCGGGATGGTGATCTTCGGCAAGACCACGACGCCCGAATTCGGGCTGACCGGCACCACCGAATCCGCGCTGTGCGGGGCGACGCGCAATCCGTGGAACCCGGCGCATATCGCGGGCGGCTCGTCCGGCGGGGCGGCGGTGGCGGTGGCGGCGGGGGTGTTGCCTGCCGCGCACGCCACCGACGGTGGTGGCTCGATCCGCATCCCCGCGTCGTGCTGCGGGTTGTTCGGGCTGAAGCCCAGCCGTGGCCGCGTGCCGATGGGGCCGGCGCGCACCGAAGGGTGGGGCGGGCTTTCGGCGCACCATGCGGTGACGCATAGCGTGCGTGATTCCGCCGCGATCCTCGATGCGACGCACGGGATCGAGCCGGGCTCGCGTTATGGGGCGCCCGCGCCGGCAGAGGGATTCCTCGCGCAGGTCGGGCGCGATCCGGGGCGGTTGCGCATCGCGTTGATGACCGCGCCGCCATCGGGCAGCCCGGTCGATCCCGAATGCGTCGCGGCGACGCGCGCCGCCGCGCGGCTGTGTGAGAGCCTGGGGCATATCGTCGAGGAAGCGGCGCCCGCGATTGATGCCGCCGCCTTCGGGCAGGCTTCGTTCGTGCTGATCGGCGCATCGGTGGCCGCCGATGTCGAGCAGCGTGCAGCCGCGATCGGCAGGGCGGTGGGGCCGGATGTGCTGGAGCCGATCACGCTCGGGTTCGTCGACTATGGCCGCCACACCACCGGCATGGATTTCGCACGCGCCAATGCGACGGTGCAGGAAATCGCGGTGACAGTCGCGCGGTTCATGGCCGATTATGACGTGATCCTGTCGCCGACGCTGGGCACGTTGCCGCTCGAAATCGGGGTGATCGGCCTCACGCCGCCGAGCGATTTCGAAACCTGGGGCAGGCTGGCGAGCACCTTCGCGTCGTTCACCGGCGTCTATAACGGCACCGGGCAGCCGAGCATGTCCGTGCCGCTCGGCATGTCTGAAAGCGGGCTGCCGATCGGGGTGATGTTCACCGCGCGTTATGCCGAGGAGGCGCTGCTATTCCGGCTCGCGGCGCAACTGGAGACCGCCGCGCCATGGGCGTGCCGCCGCGCGCCGGCGCGGGCGGGATAATCGCCGGACATTCCCAGTCACGTTGATGCCGCCGGCGTCAGGGGCGGTGCGCGCCTGTCAGCCGCGGGAATCGGGTGGCGTCCGTGCGGGCCGCGTCCGCGCTTCGGCAAAATGCACAACCTGGGTCCGATGTGAAACGCAACCGATGTAAAAATACGGCGCATGATGCGTCTTCTCGTAATGCCACTTGACATATGTTACGCAAATAACGAAAGTGCGCAGAACAAATCCTGCGACAAGCAGGGCTTCGCCTAGGAGAGATCAGATGCTGAAGGGGAGGAATTACGGGTTGTGGCTTGTCGGTGGGGCCAGTGTGCTCGCCATTGCCACACCGGCATTCGCGCAGACTCAAGATCGGGCGCCGCAGCCTGCCGCGAACGACGCGTCCGCCGCGAGCACTGGCTCCGGTCTCGCGGACATCGTTGTCACCGCGCAGAAGCGTGAACAGAATCTCCAGGCCGTCCCGCTCGCCGTCAGCGCGATTTCCGAGGCGAAGGTCCAGCAGCTCGGCATCAAGGATGCGCGCGACGTGAGCGGCCTCGCGCCCAACGTCACGATCGACCCGCCGACGACCAGCATGACCTCGGCGGTGATCTCGATCCGCGGCATCGCGAGCGGCGCGCAGGAATCGCTGAGCCTCGATCAGGCCAACGGCCTGTATGTCGATGGCGTTTACATCGCGCGTTCGGGCGCGGCGGCGCTCGATGTCACCGATATCGAGCGGGTCGAGGTGCTGCGTGGTCCGCAGGGCACGCTGTTCGGTCGCAACACCACGGGCGGCGCGATCTCGTTCATCTCGCGCGATCCGTCGGAAAAATTCCAGGGCAGCGTCAACGCCGGCATCGGCAATTACGGCCTGTGGACCGCGCGTGCGTCGATTGATCCCGGCGAGATCATGGGCATCAGTTCGACCTTCACTTATGCGCACAGCCAGCATTTCGGCTATGTCGACAATATCCTTCAGCCCAGCCGCCTGAAGGATCCCGGCTCGCGCCAGATGGATTCGTTCCGCGCCGCGCTCAAGGCCAATCTGGGCGGCACCGGCAGCATCAAATACATCTTCGACTATTCGAATGTTCGCGGCAACAACGCCTCGTTCCAGTTGCTCGATGTGGCGAACGGGACGAAGATGCCGAACGTGATGGTCGGCGGCCTTTCGGTGCCGATGCCGGCGCAGGCGCCCGTGGCGGGCTATCTCAACGAGGTGACCTTCCTGGAGCCGGGCTGCGCCGCGCTATCCACCCCCAGCCGCGTCTATCGCGACAAGACCTGCCTCAACAGCGATCTCGGCGCGCGTGACCAGATCTGGGGCCACAACCTGCAGATCCAGAACGATTTCGGCGGCTTCAAGGTGAAGTCAACCACCGGCTATCGCATCTGGCACAGCGACGCCTATGGCGCCGATCTCGACGGGTTGGGCACGATCAAGGGGCCGCTGTTCACCAACACCACGTTGCTGAACGGTATGCCGCAGGCGCTGCTGCAGAATATCTATCCGGCGGGAACCGCGGCGTTTCTTGCCGGCTCGCCCGTGCCGACGACGACGGCGGACATATTCCAGACCGTCAATTATCGCCGGCACAAGCAGTTCAGCGAGGAAGTCGAAGTTTCGGGTGATACCGACAATCTCGATTGGGTCGTCGGCGGCTTCTATTTCTACGAGAAGGGCTCGGAATATAATCCGCAGACCTCCGGCTTCGTGCTCGATACCAACACGATCTTCGGGAATCCGGCTGGCCCGTTCGGCGCGCTCGGCCCATTGCTCGCCGCGGCGAACCCCGCGCGTTACCGCATGGTCGTCACCAAGGGGCTGGTCAATTATGTGACCAACGCGGAATCGACCGCCGTTTATGGTCAGGCGACCTATTATGTCGGCGGTCGCGATGCGCCGCTCAGCCTGACCGGCGGCCTGCGCTACACCTGGGACAGCAAGAATATCATCCTGTTCCAGAACGGCGCCGCGCCGCTGGCGACCCCGGATAGCGAACACGCCAGTTTCCAGCGGCTGACGTGGAACGCGATGGCGCGCTATGCCTTCGATCGCGATATCAGCATCTATGCGCGCGCGGCGAGCGGTTATCGTTCGGGTGGCTTCAATCCGGCGGATACGCCGCCGCTGGCGGCTTTCAAGCCCGAGACGGTTACCTCGTATGAGATCGGCCTCAAGAGCGAGTTGTTCAACCGCCACCTGCGGCTCAATGTCGCCGGTTATTACAATAAATACAAAGATATGGCGGTCGTCATCCCGATCCCGGCGACGGGCGGCGCGTTCAACACCAAGATCATCAACGCGGGCAGCGTCGATTATGCCGGTGTCGAGGTCGAGGGCCAGGCGATCCTCACCGACAATTTCTCGATCGACGGCAATTTCGGCTACGTCAACGTCGACTATAAGCAGCTCAATATCTTCGCCACGACGCTGCCGGGGGCGCCCGCGATCAACGCGGCGTCGATCGCGCATTCGACCTACACATCGCCCTACACCGGGAACATCGCGTTCAACGCGCAATTCCCGATCGGGGATGACGGAGCGAAGCTGATCGCGCGCGTGGGCTACACCTATCTGGCGGCGCAATATCCGTTCAACAACGTGCTCTCCGCGCCGTTCCTCAATTCGATCAAGAGCGATACGCAGAATCTCGTCGATGCGCAGATCATCTTCGACAAGATTTCGCTCGGCGGGATCAAGGCCCAGCTCAAATTCTGGGGCAAGAACCTCACGAACCAGCACAACATGCTGCGCGCGATCGACTTTGGCCCGCTGGGGCTTGCGGGGGGCTATTATGGCGAACCGCGCACCTATGGCGCGACGATCGGGTTCAAATTCTAAGGCGTATCGAGCGCGGCCCCTCCCTCCCTCTGGGGGCCGCGCTCCAGTTTTCAATGAAGGTTTGAGATCATGCGCGGATTGGCAGGCAAGGTCGGCATCGTTGCCGGCGGTGGTCGCGGCATCGGCTCGGCGACCGCACGCCGGCTCGCGGCGGAGGGCGCCGCCGTGGTGGTCGGCGATATCGCCGCAGAATGGGCGGAGGAAGTCGCCGCCGATATCCGCGCGGGGGGTGGCCGCGCGCTCGGCATCCGGCTCGATGGCACCGCGCCGGAATCGCAGGCCGCGATCGTGGAGGCCGCCAGGGCCGAATTCGGCGGGCTCGATTTCTATCATTCCAATCTCGCCGGCGGAACGCAGGGCGATGTCGATGCGCTTGATTGCCCGCTGGAGGTGTTCGACAAATCGGTGGCGATCAATTCCAGGAGCCACCTGATCGCGACGCAGGCGGCGCTGCCGGCCCTGCTGGAGCGCGGCGGCGGGGCGATGATTTACACATCATCGGGCGCGGCCTCCGGCGGCAGCGCCTGGCAGGTGGCCTATCCGATGACGAAGAATTCTATTCATGCGCTTGCGCGGCATGTCGCATCGCGCTGGGGCAAGCAGGGCATTCGTGCCAATGTGATCTGCCCCGGCGTGGTGCTGACCGAAGCGGTGAAAGAGCATATGACCGAGCAACAGGTGGAGCAGAGCCATCGCCGCGTTCCCCATCCCCGGCTCGGCAAGCCGGATGATATCGCGGCGGCCGTGGCGTTTCTCGCATCGGAGGATGGCGAATGGGTGAACGGGCAGGTGTGGCACGTGAATGGGGGGATGCAGATGCGGGATTGACGCGCGCTGGTGGCGGGCGCCGCCTCAGCAACAAATGGCTCGTGCTGTTCCTGTTGCTTGGCGTCGGGCTGTTCAATCAGGGCGATCGTTTCCTGCTTGCCGGGCTGGTCGAGCCGATCAAGGCCGAATTCGGCGTGTCGGACGGCTTCATGGGGCTGCTCATGGGGCCGGCGTTCGCGTTGCTCTATTCGCTGCTGGCGATCCCGATCGCGCGCGCGGCGGATCGCATGTCGCGGATTTTCATCATCGTCGTCGGCTGTCTGGTGTGGAGCGGGTTCACCGCTGCCTCCGGGCTGGCGCAGGGGCCGTGGACGCTGGCGGGCGCGCGCGTCGGCGTGGGCATCGGTGAGGCCGCTTTTCAGGCGCCGGCCTACGCATTGATCGCCGCTTACTTCGTGCCGGAGCAGCGTGGCCGCGCCTTCGCAATCATGGGGCTCAACACCTATATCGGCCAGACGCTGGGCTATGTCGTCGGCCCCGCGCTCGCGGCGGACGCGACCTGGCGCTATCCCTTTATGGTGATGGGCGGCAGCGGCTTCGCGATCGGCGTGCTCGCGCTGCTGCTGATCCGTGAGCCCGCGCGCGTCGTCCTCCACGCCGAGGTGAAAGCGCCCCGCCTTTCGGTGTTGGCGCGCCAGCTCGTCGGCATCGCAAGTTACCGCAACATGATGCTTGGCATGGCGCTGGGCGTGCTTTCGGGAATTTCGTTCGGCCTGTGGGGACCGGCGCTGTTCGCGCGCGCCTATGCACTGCCGATCAAGCAGGCGAGCACGCTGTTCGGGCTGGCGTTCGGCCTGGCGGGGCTGGTGGGCATGTTGTTCTTCGGCGTGCTGGCCGATCGCGCGTCGAAGCGCGAGCCGGCCGCGCCGTTGCGGCTGGCGGCGCTCGCGCTTGGCGCGGCGACCGCGCTCATCATGGTTGTCACCTGGACGCCCTCATTGGAAGTCGCGCGCTGGCTCGCGGTGCCGTGCGGCCTGTTTGGCGGCGGCTGGTCGGTTGGCGTGGTCGTCGCGCTCCAGAATCTGCTGCCGGATCGCATCCGCGCGACTGGCACCGCGCTTGGTATGCTTGTCGTCAATCTGCTCGGCGCGGTTGGCGGGCCGTGGCTGGCGGGCGCGCTCAGCGGCGCGGTCGGCGGCGATGCGACTCACAGCCTCAGGATCGGGCTCAGCGTGGTTATTCCGCTCGGCTTCATCGGCGCGTGGCTGATCTGGCGCGCGCGCGGCGATCTGGTCAGAGATCGCGCGGTGTTGGCGACGCTCGACGGCTGAGCCAGGGTCGGGGCGGTGCGCTCGCCGCCTCAGCCGCCCGGCGAACCGGGCGCTTGCTTGGGCGCCCTCACCGGCGCGCCAAGCACGCCCGGATCGCCGATCTGGGCGATCATCTCATAACGCCATTGCGTCGCGCGCCACCCCGCCGCCGTCCGGCGCCAGGTGACGCGATAGCGGCCGAGCACCTCGAACGTGCGGATCGCCTCGGGCCGGTCGCAATGGAATGCGCGGAACGCGGTGACGCTTGTGGCGCGATCGTCCGCAAGGCTTTCGATGCGCGTCTGGCCGAGCAGATGCTGGGTCGGGCCGCACGAATCGAGATACCGCCGGATCATCGCGACAAAGGCGTTGCGCCCGCGCACCGCGGCGGATGAGGCCCCGGTTTCGATTTCTTCGTCGAACACGCCGTCGAGTGCCGTCCAGTCGCGGCTGTCGATCGAGTCGGCATAGAGCGCCATGCCGGCTTCGATGTTGCGGATGTCCTGATCCTGATTGCTCATGCGGCGCGTTCCCCGGTCGCTCTCCATCGGCCTGTCGGCCCGCGCAGCGCTTGCCGCCGGGCGCGACTGTTGCCGCTTACTTTAAGTGAAATTGCGGAATTTTGGCAATCATATTGCGCATACGCCGTCATTCATCCAGATATGATCCGCAATGGCGTTGGATGTTGCGATGACTGGTACGCAAATCGCCGCCGCGGCGCGGCGGGGTGAGGCTTGCGGGGCAAGGGGCCATGAATTGCATGGACGGGCGATGATCCGGGATTTAGGCCGGTGCGATGTTTGACGGGCGGCCGCATAACGTCGCTGGCCGAGGCAATGCATTGGAAAGGGGCCAGATGGGGGATTCGATCGCGATCGACGATGTTGATCGTAACATCGTCGAACTGCTGCGGGAGAATGGACGATGCACCAACCAGCAGATCGCCGATAGCCTCGGGCTGACGGCGGCCACCGTATCGTCGCGTATCAGGCGGATGGAGGATGCCGATCTGCTGCGCGTTGTCGCGGTTTCGGATTTTTCGGCGCATGGCTATCACCTGCTGATGGAGGTTGCGATCGAGGTCGATGGGCGGCCCGCCTCCGATGTCGCGATGGAACTCGCGCAATTCCCCGAGGTGTTCGCGGCGCATCTGGTTTCAGGGCGCTATGATATTGATATCCTTGTCGCGCTGCGCGATTTCGAGGATCTCCCCCATCTGTTGCTGGAAAAGATTTCGCGCGTGCGCGGGATCAGGGCGATGGTGCCCGCGATCGCTGTCGATGTGGTGAAATATCAGTTCGACGTGGCCCCGATTGAAACGAGAACACCGCGATGACCATGCCGCAGCTTGATGAACTCGATCGCAAGCTGATCGAGGTGCTGTCGCACGATGCGCGCGTCAGCAACCGCAAGATCGCGGCGGACCTGGGGGTTACCGAGGGAACGGTGCGTGGCCGGATCAAGCGGCTTCAGCAGGAGAAGCTGATCGCCTTCACCGCGATCACCAGCTTCGATCTTGCCGATACGACCAGGCTGGCGTTCATCGCGATCCAGGCCGAGGTGATTAATGTGCGCGAGATCGCGCGCAACATCGCCGATCTTCCAATGGTCAGCGGCGTGATGATTACGATGGGGCGGTTCAACATCCTCGCCATCTGCCTCTTTAGCGAACTCGATCGGCTTTATGAGGTCGCCTCGGATCAGATTCTGAGCCTCCCCGGCGTCCATCACGTGGAAACCTCGATCGCGGTGCGCACGATAAAATACGATCCCCGCATCGTCCGCATCACCAAGAGCGACGAGGCCAAGTGACGCGCGTTGCCGCTTTCATGCGTAGTATCGTATGACGCATGTTACGCAAATCGGCCAATTTGTCCGCGTTTGTTCGATAAGAACGCTGTCGCCCTTGCCTTCGCGCTACGCCCTGTAGTAAGCGTAAGGGAATAGATCGACAGGAGAGGGCAGATGGCCACGACAGCCGAATACCGGCTCGGCGAGTTCACGTATCCGCGTGGTTGGTTCATGGTCGCGGCGTCAGCCGAAGTAACCGGCACGCCGATCGGCGTGCGCTATTTCGGCGAAGACAGGGTGCTGTATCGCGGGCGTTCCGGCCAAGTCTATATGGTGGAGGCCTATTGCCCGCACATGGGCACGCATCTGGCGAACAATCACACCAGCTACATCGTCAAGGATAACGAGCACGTCGAAGGCGAGTCGATCCGCTGCCCGTATCACGGCTGGCGTTTCGGCCCCGATGGCAAGTGCAACGAAATCCCCTATTCCCCCGCGCCGATCCCGAAGGCGGCCTGTCTCAAATCGTGGAAGGTGGTGGAACGCGCCGGCTGCATCTGGACCTGGCATGATCCCGAAGGGCAGGAGCCGGATTACGATCTGCCCGCCTTCGATCAATATGGCGCCCCCAATTGGGTGAGCTGGAACATCCGCCCGTTGGGCGAACTGGCATCCCACCCGCAGGAAATCATCGACAATATGGCGGACAAGGCCCATCTCGGCCCGGTCCATGGCTCGATCGACATGGTACTGTTCGAGAATGTGTTCGATGGTGTCACCTGCCGTCAGGTGCTCACCGCGGGCCACAAGACCCTGGCCGGCGACGGCAATGAGCCGATGACCAACGATACCTGGTACACCGGCCCCGGCATCCTCCAGTCGATCATGATCGGCGAATATCCGTCGCACATGCTGATCGCGCACACGCCGGTCGACGATGGCGTGGTGAAAGTGTGGTACGGCCTGATGGTGAAGGTGCCGAACGAAGTGCCGGCGGAGGCGGATATCGCGCTCGCGGGCGGCTATGAGCAGGCAGGCGTCGATGCCTTCGCGCAGGATTTCGAAATCTGGGGCAACAAGCGCCCCTGCATCCACCCGATGATGGTGCAGGGCGATGGACCGTTTCATAAAGTGCGCATCTGGTACAAGCAGTTCTTCAATCCGCGCGCCCGCGCGGGCGAGTTCCAGGAGCGTGTCAACGGCCGCATCGTCACCAAGGGGACGATGCAGGATCCCTGGATCGAGGCGGCGTGACCGAGCGCCGGCCGGGGTGATCCGGCCGGCTTTTCTCGCGGAATGCCATGCGCGGCGCCGGCGTTTGTCGGCGCCGTCTGTTTTGTGCGGAAGCGATTGGGTGGGACGACCCAGACGCTTCGTCGTTTCCGCCCCGCCATGACAAGTCGGGAGCGGGAGCAAAAGCCCGCCGCGCCGCCGTGGCGTGCTGGCCGGTTCGCTGGCAGCGAGGCAAGGCGGCCATCGGGTCTCGCCCGCCGCTGCTCCGCAATTCGCGTTCGCCGGATCAGGCGTAACTCATATCGGCCTTGAAGGCGCGGTGACGACGGATCGCGGCCCATGCCGGTCGGCGATCTCGCGCGCGTTGCATCGGATCGCCGCTCGACTTTATCTTGCTCACCGCGTTGGCGGGCGTTTCCGTCCGCCACGAAGCGGCGCTGGCGCGTCACACGGCGGTGGCGCCGCCGTCAATCACCAGCGGATGGCCGGTGACGAAGCTCGCCGCGTCGGAGCATAGCCACAGCACCGCGCCGGCGATTTCCTCCGGCTGGCCCATGCGGCCCATCGGGGTCATGCTCTCCATGACCTTGCGGATCGCCGGATTGGCGGCGACCGCCTCGGTCATCGGGGTTTCGATCACGCCGGGGCAGACGCAGTTGACGCGCACGCCGGCGCGTGCCCAGCGCAGCGCGCCATGGCGGGTCAGCCCGACCACGCCGTGCTTGCTCGCGACATAGGCCGGCTGCGCGCCATTGCCGACCAGCCCGTTGATCGAGGCGGTGTTGACGATCGCGCCGCCGCCTTGCGCTAGCATCACCTCAGCCTCGGCGCGCATACATTTCATCACGCCGGTAAGGTTGATGCCGATGGCGCGTTCCCACACCGCTTCTTCCCATTCATCGGCTTGCGGGCTGTTGATGCCCGCATTGTTGTGCGCGAAATCGAGCCGGCCCCATTCGCTGGTGGCGCGGTTCACCATCGCCTGCACGTCGGCGGTGTCCGATACGTCGCAGCGTTGGAAGATGGCCGTGCCGCCCGCGCCTGCGATCATCGCGGCGGTTTCCGTGCCGCCGGCCTCGTTCACATCGGCGACCAGCACCCTGGCGCCGGCCCTGGCGAAGGCGATCGCGGTTGCGCGGCCGATGCCGCCGCTCGCGCCGGTTACCAGCGCGACCTTGCCGTTGAAATCGTAGCTGACCATCCTCACCTCGCTTGATTTGCGTAAAATGTGGCATAATGTATAACGCAAATATCGGCAACAACACATCAGAATGAGGCGTTTCGAATGGCGAATGTGTTGCTCGATCCGGTGATATTGGGGGGCATGGAGCTTCGCAACCGTATCGTCATGGCGCCGATGACCCGCGATCGCGCTGGCGCGGATGACGTGCCGGGCGATATCATGGTGGAATATTACCGGCAGCGCGCAACCGCCGGGATGATCGTGACCGAGGGCGTGCAGCCGACGCCGGCGGGCAAGGGATATTGGCGGACGCCGGGCATCCACAGCGCGGCGCAGATCGCGGGCTGGCGGCGCGTGGCCGATGCGGTTCACGCGGAAGGCGGGCGGATCGTGATGCAGCTCATGCATTGCGGCCGCGTCGTGGTGGCCGCCAACCGTGGATTTGACGCCGATGTGATCGCGCCGTCGGCGCTTTCCTGCCCCGATCCCGTGCCCGGCCCGGATGGCAAGCCGGTGCCGACCGAAATGCCCCGCGCGCTCGACGCGGCGGAAATTCCGTTCATCGTCGAGGAATTCGCCCAGGCAGCGCGCAATGCCCGCGCGGCGGGGCTAGATGGGGTCGAGCTGCACTGCGCGAGCGGCTATCTCGTCAATCAGTTCCTCAACCCCGCGAGCAACACGCGCAACGACGAATGGGGCGGCAGCGCGCGGAATCGCGCGCGCTTCGCGATCGCGGTGCTTGCGGCGCTGGCGCGCGCGATCGGCGGGGATCGGGTGGGTTTCCGCATCTCGCCGGGCAATCCGTATAACGGGATGGACGCAAGCGATCCGGCGGCGACTTTTGTGCCGCTGCTTCAGGGGGCGGACGAGCTTGGCCTGGCCTACGTCCATGTCGTCGATATGAACCTGCCCGATCTGGACACGCTGGCGATGGTCCGCGCGCACTGGCGTGGGGCGGTGATCGCGAATAATATGCTGAAGCCCCAGAGCGCGCAGGCGTTGATCGCGGAAGGGCGGGCCGAGCTTGCATCATTCGGGCGCGCGTTCATCGCCAATCCCGATCTCGTCGCGCGCATTGGCGCGGATGCGCCGCTGGCGAAGCCGGATTACGCTAAACTCTACACCGGAGAGGCCGCCGGCTATACCGATTATCCGGCGCTGGCGGGATAGATTCCGCCGCGCCGCGCAGCCCCCGGCTCAGCCCGCCGCGTCGCTCAGCGGATCGTTCCTGCTGGTGTCGCGCATCAGGATCGCGGTGACGAACGCGACCGCGCAGATCGCGGTGACATACCAATAGAAGCCGCTTTCATTGCCCGCCTGCTTGAAGCGCAGCGCGACATATTCCGCCGTGCCGCCGAACAGCGCATTGCCGATCCCATATGCCAGGCTGACGCCCAGCGCGCGGATGTGGATCGGGAATAGTTCGGCTTTGAACAGGCCGCTGATCGAGGTGTAGATGCTGTTGATCGTCAGCCCCGCCAGGATCAGCCCGAACGCGGCGATCGCGCTGTTTACGCCGGCGAGCAGGCTGAGGATCGGCATCGTCAACAATGTCGACAACGCGCCGAACAGCAGCATGTTGGTGCGGCGCCCGATCCGATCGGAAAGCGCGCCGAACACGGGCTGCAGCAGCGCGAACGGGATCAACACCGATGTCATCACCCAATTGACCGTGCCGGGGTCCATATGCGCGGTGTTGACGAGGTATTTCTGCATGTAGGTGGAGAAAACGTAGAACATCAGCGATCCGCCGGCGGTCAGCCCGAGCACGGTGGCGAAGGGGCGCCAATGCGGGAGCAACCCGCGAAGCGTGCCCGCATCGGGATGATCGTCGGGGCGGTTCGCGGTTTCGTGCAGCGCATCGCGGAGTAGCAATATGGTGAGCGCGGCCACCGCGCCGAGCGCGAACGGCACGCGCCAGCCCCAGTCGCGCATCGCCTCCGCGCTCAGCATCTGCTGGAGAAGCAGGATCACCATGAGCGCGAGCAACTGCCCCCCGATCAGCGTGACATATTGGAACGAGGCGAAGAATCCCCGGCGCCCGCTGAAGGATATTTCGCTGAGATAGGTCGCGGCGGTGCCATATTGTCCGCCGGTCGAGAAGCCCTGGATCATGCGCCCGATCAGCAGCAGCACGGGCGCCGCCGCGCCGATCGCGGCATGATTGGGCAGCGCCGCGATCAGCGCCGATCCGGCGCCCATCATGACGATCGACACGATCATCGCCCGGCGCCGGCCATGCCGATCGGCGAAGCGCCCGAAATACCAGCCACCAAGCGGGCGCAGCAGAAAGCCGACCGCGAAGATGCCTGACGTGCCGAGCAATTGCGCGGTACGATCGCCGCTGGGGAAGAATTCCGCCGAGAAATAAAGCGCGGTGAAGGCATAGACGTAGAAGTCATACCATTCGATCAGATTGCCCATTGATCCCGCGACGATCGCGCGCAGCCGCGCGGCGGTGGAAAGCGGGGCGGATTGGCCGTCGCGTTGCGCGGGCGCGGTTTCGGGCGGGAGGACGGCTTGGGTCATGTGTCTGGCTTGCGTCCACTATGGCGCCGCGGCGATCGCTTCGGCATCTGCCTTGGCGACATCGGGCGCTAGTCACCCGAATCGGAAATTCGTTATATTAATCCGTTAATTGTCACTTTCCGACCATTGAAATCGAACGATAGATGTGGCGATCTCGTCAGGCCGAAGCGATGATCGCTGCCGAAGCAAGCCTTCGCGCCGGACCGCCGACATCGTCTCGTCGAAGAAGCCCATGAGGAATTTGCCCTTGGGATGGCGCTTGTACCATCGCTCGACCGCGTGGAGCAGCAATGTCCAGCTCCCGCCGCCATTGTCGCTGATCGAGCCGCCTTGCCAATAATAGAATTGTTCGCCGAATTCGTAGCCGAACAGCGCGGCCAGCACCGCGCCGCCGCCGCGTGCCGACATCGCCACAGCGAGGTTCGAGCGTGGTGTCACGGCGAGAATCTGGCGGAGCAGGATGCGCGGCCCGAAATCGTTGACGCCCAGCCGTTCGGCGGTTTTCTTCAGCATCCGCGTCAACGCCGGCACGTCGCGCAGCACGGCGCGACCGCGATGTTCCTGGATCTCCAGATCGGCGTAATTTTCCCGTGCCTTTTTCACGTTTCGCCGCACATTGGTGCTGATCGAGGAAAGATATTCCGGCCAGCTATTCCACCGGCTGAAATCGATCGCATGGAAAATCAGTGGTCGAACGGATTCGATCCTGACCCCTGGGAGCCGCGCCAGCAGCGCCTCTTGCTTCGGTGCGATCGACCAGGTCCAGCCATAGCTATAGGTGCCAGGGCCGAGAAAGCGCAGCACCGCCAGCATCGCCTCGCCGCGCATCGCTTCATCTTCCGGCGCGATGAGCAGCCCGTCGTACAACATGCGCACGCCGCCGGTGGTCTCGACCATACATTGCGCGACGCGCCTCGGTGAGCCTTCGACGTCTTCCACCACCAGCGCGACGAAACGCGACTTGTGAATATGACGCCAGCGCAGGAAGCGGACCTGCGCGCCCGTCGAGCGCCACGAGCCATTACAGCGCGCGGCAAAATCATCCCAATCCGCCGCGAGCGCACCCAAAGAGATCGCACGGACACGAAGCAATGGCACAGTCCAGCCCCCAACTCCCCGGTATTCTTGCAGCTTTATTGGATCGCAAGCGGGAGTAAAGAGGAATAAAATGTCATGATAACCGTATCTTGATCGCTTCATGGCCGGGGCGATTCAATCGCCTGGCGCCAAAGATCGGTGTCATCCGCGCGATAGGAACGTCTCCCTTGCCTTTATGTTGCGGCATTGTGCCATCTTGCGGTGCGCCTCAAGTCGCCGGAATCCGAAGATTGTTACATTTTTTTGACGCAAGCGTTTGACGAAAGCGCGGATTCCATCGCGCTGTTTCATCCATTTGCAAGGGGCGGTGATGAAGGCGCCGGTCCGCGTTCTGATCTTCCGGAAAACGAGGGCGGAACGCCACGCAATCCGTGCCGGCCCGATCGACCCGAGTGGCGATCGGGCTGCGCCGCCGTTCAAGCGCGTTCGCCGGCGTGATAATCGGGATCGCCCCTTGTTTTTCGGGGGATTCGCGTTGTGCTGTCTATGTGGCATGAGAAAGAGAGGGGCGGCGGCTTCAATCGGCTGCGCCCAAAGGGGTGCGGCACGCCATATGCCATCACATGCGACTATCCGAACCGCCGGCATCTCGGCCATGATGCTGCTCCTGTCGGGGTGCGCGGGCGGCAATTATCGCCCGGTGCGCGATGCGCCGGTGCGGATCGGGCCGCCCTATGCGGTGCGCGGGACGACCTATGTTCCGGCGGCGGCACCGGGATATGACATGCTTGGCTATGCGAGCTGGTATGGCAACGAATCCGGCAACCGCACCGCCAATGGCGAGCGTTTCCGCCCCGGATGGATCACCGCCGCCCACACCACGCTGCCGCTGCCAACCTATGTCGAGGTGACGGCGCTCGATACCGGGCGGCGGATCGTGGTGCGGATCAACGATCGCGGCCCGTTCCTTCGAAAAGGGCGGATCATAGATTTGTCACGCGGAGCGGCCGAGCGGCTTGGCATCAAGGATCGCGGGGAGGCCGCAGTCCGGGTGCGGCGCGTCGAGCCTTCTGAGAAAGATCGCGAGCGTCTGCGCGCGGGCAAGCCGGCGGGCGCGCTTGAGCCGCTGTCGCGATCCGATCTGGAGGCGCTCCGCACACGATTCGCGACCGGGGGGTGGGCAGGGGCCGGTGAAGAAGGCGCGCGCGTGCCGATCAGCGGCGGCGATCGGGGCGGCGGCGGATGATCCCGCCGGTCTGACGGCGATGGGGCCGGGAAGCAGGCACCGGCGCAACCGGGCGCGCGATTTGCTTCCGCCGCCAACGCGGCTAAGCCGGCGCTTATGTCCGCAAGCATAGATCCGTTTCACGCCATCGCCATCAGCCGCGCCGCGCACCGCCTTTCCGCCGAGGGGCGTTCGGTGATCCATATGGAATTCGGCCAGCCTTCGACCGGCGCGCCGGCGGCGGCGATCGCGGCGGCGCATCGCGTGCTCGACAGCGATGGGATGGGCTATTGGGAAAGTGGCGCGCTCAAGGCGCGGATCGCGCGCCATTATGCGGACGCCCACGGCGTTTCGGTCGATCCCGAACAGGTGATCCTGACCTGTGGCGCATCGCCCGCGCTGGTGCTCGCGCTGTCATGCCTGTTCGCGCCGGGGGAGCGGGTGGCGTTCGCCCGGCCGGGCTATGTCGCCTATCGCAACACGGTGAAGGCGCTGCACCTCGCGCCAGTCGAGATCGGGTGCGGCGAGGCGGAGCGATTCCAGATCACCGCCGCCGCGATCGAGCGGCTCGATCCCGCGCCGCACGGCCTGATCCTCGCCAGCCCGGCGAATCCGACCGGCACGATCATCGCGCCCGATGAGATGGCGGCGATCGTCGCGGTGTGCAGGCGGCGCGGCATCCGCATCGTTTCGGACGAAATCTATCACGGGCTGAGCTATGTCGGCGCGGCGCGATCGGTGCTGTGCGACGATGCGGGCGCGCTGATCGTCAACAGTTTCTCCAAATATTTCAGCATGGCCGGCTGGCGGCTCGGCTGGCTGGTGGTGCCGCCCGATCTGATCGACGCGGCGCGCGCGCGGATGGGCAATCTGTTCCTCACCCCGCCGTCGCTCGCCCAACATGCCGGGCTGGTCGCGTTCGACGAGCGTGACGAACTGGAAGGCAATATCCGCACCTATGCGCGCAATCGCGAATTGCTGCTGGAGGCGCTGCCCGCGCTTGGCCTCCGCCGTATCGCGCCGCCCGACGGCGCCTTCTATATCTATGCCGATGTCGGGCATCTGACCGGCGACAGCATGGATTTCTGCATGAGGATGCTGCTCGATACCGGGGTGGCGACCGCGCCGGGGATAGATTTCGATCCGGTTGACGGCCATCGCTTCATGCGGCTGAGCTTCGCGGTATCGACCGACCGGATCGAGGAGGCGCTGCGCCGCCTCGCGCCATGGTTTGCGGCGCAGGCGGCGGCGCGGGCATAGCTGCGCGGGCGTGCCCGCCCGAAATCCCGCGCGACGTGGCGATGACCGCGCTGCGCGGGGAAGTTGCCGCTAATTGATATCGAACGACAGGCTCATGCCATAAGTGCGCGGCGGGGCATAAGGCACCAATGTCTGCCGGTAAGGCCCGAAATAGGTGACGTAATTCGGCACGAGCGTATTGGTGAGATTCTTGCCCCATACCGAAAGCTCCCATGCCTTGCCCGGCGCCCGCACCGAAATGCGCGCATCGAGATTTTCGTGGCTGGGCCAGAGTTGCTGCGGGATATTGGATGCATCGAAATAGGCGTTGCTGACCCAGGAATAATCGGCGCGGGTGCGGATGCGCCAATCGCTTGCCATCAGATCATATTGCGCGCCGATGTTGAATTTGTTCTTCGGCGAACGCGGCAGTTCGTTCCCGGTGTAATTCTGCCCCGGAATATTGTACGAAATGAATTTCGCGTCGAGATACGAATAGCTGCCGTCGATCTCGAAGCCGGGGAAGGGGCGGGCGATCGCTTCAACTTCAACGCCCTGGATTTTCGCCTTCGCGGCATTGCTGACCACGACGCAGCAAAGCGGGACAAGCTGTGAAACCTGCAGATTCTTGTAGTCGGTTCTGAACAAAGCGAGGTTGAACGTCAGGCGCCGATCGAACCATTGCGTCTTCGCGCCGGCTTCATAGCCCCACGCCAGTTCGGGGTCGTAAGGCGTGGCGGCGCCGGCGGCGGTGCCGGACAGGCCCTGAAAGCCCCCGCTCTTATAGCCGCGCGCGACCGATCCGTAGAACATCACATCGGGCGCGACCTTCCAGTTCAGCGCGAAGCGCGGCGTGAAGGCGCTCCAGCTCTTGGCGCCGGTCACGTCATATCCGGCAAGCGAGCCGAGCGGCGGCGGCAGGCCGGGGCCGCTGACCTTGAAGCCGGCGAATTCGCCCTCCTTATGCTCCCATGTCATCCGGGCGCCGGCGGTGGCGGTGAAATTGGGCGCGATCTCGTAATCGAGCTGGCCGAAAACGGCGAAGCTGCGCGCCTTCACATATTGCGGATAGATCGCGGTGCCGGTGAGCGCGGGGGTCGCGAAATCCTGGATCTGCCCTTCGATGCGATTGTTGTTTTCGTGAAGGTAATAGATGCCGGTCTGGCCGTGCAGGCGATCGCCGAAGCCGGTGAAGGCCAGCCGCAATTCCTGGCTGAACTGCGTATCCCATTCATGGCCGAAATCGGTGGATTCGATCTGGTTCGGCGGATTGATCGGATTGCTGAAGAACGGCGTGAGGAATTTGAAATCAACCTTGCGCACCGCCGTCAGCGACGTGATCGTCCCGATCGGCACGGTCCAGTTTATCTCCGCGCTGTAGCTCTGGGTGAAGCGCTTGATATAGCCGTCGGTATAGGCGTTCACCACGCGCGGATCGGGATTGATCCCGGCGCAATGGACGCCGCCGGCGAAGGAGGCGTCGCAGATATTGTGGCGCGGATTGCCGAGCTGGTTCTGATCCGAATAATCACCGCGCAGGATGATATCGAGATTGTCGGTGGGCACGAAGCGCAGCGCGGCGCGCCCGGTCGTCAGATTTTCGTTGTTTACGCGGTTGCCGGTGGTTTCGTTATATTCGAAGCCATCGCGCTGCTTATGCGAGAAGCCGACCGAGAGGAAAATCTTGTCGGTGATCGGCGTGTTGCCATAAGTGACCATGCTGTAGCGATTGTAATTGCCGTATGTCCCCTCGATGTGGAACGAGGGATCGGCAGAGGGCTTGCGGCTGATGAACTGGACGAGCCCGCCGATCGCGTTCTTGCCGAACAACGTGCCCTGCGGGCCGCGCAGCACTTCGACCCGTTCGAGATCGAGCGAGTCGATATCCGGGGTGCCGCCGCGCCCGGCATAAACGCCATCGACGAATACGACGACGGAAGGATCGCCGCCCGCATTCTGGCTGATCCCGGCGGCGGTGCCGATGCCGCGCATCGCGAAATTCTGGTTGATCGGATCGACCTGGCTGACGCTGAGGCCAGGGGTGCGTGTCGCGATGTCCTGCATCGATTCCACGTTGTTGCCCTTGAGCTGATCGGCGCCGAACGCGGTGACCGCGACGGGAACGTCCTGCAGCTTCTGCTCGCGGCGCTGCGCGGTGACGATGATGTCGCCGCTGGCCGCTTCGGCGGCGGTGTCCGGCGCGGCGATGTCGCCTGTGGTGGCGGTCTGCGCGACGGCGATCGCCGGCAGCAGCATGGCGGGGAGAATCAGCCCGGAAAGGGCGATATGCCTAAGCGCATTGGGGCGAATCATGTCGATCTGGCTCCTCTCCGTTGTCCCGGCGGCATCGGCAGGTGCCGGGCCGGGATTCTCTTTTTAATTAGGAAGCAAAGTAAACTTCTTCGATCCGTGTCGCAAGATGGTTCATTCCCGGAAGGGTTTTGCCCGGTTCGGTGCGGGTGCATTCGCGACTCGCGCGCTGGCATGTCGATGCTTCGAGCTGCCGATACTCAGTGGCGCGCCGCAAGATTGACGCGTTATCATTTGTTATATCAATGTGTTGTCCAAGTTGCTCAAACGCCATTCGTTGCTATCATTTATGCAATAACCGTGGGGAGGACCGTTCGCGATGCAGCGGGCGTTGCGAAGGGCCAGCCGCGATGGGCGTGATGCCCGCCATGGCCCGTTTTGCGCTTCCGCTCGCGCGATATGGCGGCGGCGCATTTTCCGGAACACATGCGCAAGATGCATCCCGCGACCGATCCGCGCCGGCTGGAGGTCGTCACGTGGATGACGGTCGCACTAAGCTACGCCGCGACCGGGATGGTGGACGAGGAACCCGATCGCGACACCGTGTTGATTGAGTTTGAATCCTGGGCACCGGAACGGAGAGGCGGGCGGATGGAGTGGAGCAACTGGTCAGGAAGCGTCAATGCACGGCCGCAGGCGATCACGGCCCCGCGCGACGAGGGCGAATTGCGCGCAGCGATTCTTTCGGCGGACCAGGTGCGGGTGCGCGGCGCGGGCCATTCGTTCATGCCGTTATGCGCGACCGATGGCACCTTGCTCGACATGAGCGATTATCGCGCCACGGTCGAGATCGCGCCCGATCGCCGCAGCGTCTGGGCGCCCGCCGGGTGGAGCCTGGCGCGGCTGACCGAAGCCTTGTGGGCGGAAGGCTTGTCGCTCATCAATCAGGGCGACATCAACCCGCAATCGCTCGCCGGGGCGACCGCGACCGGCACGCATGGCACCGGCGCCGAACTCGGCAGCCTGTCGACGCAGGTGATCGGGTGCGAGTTGATGCTGGCGGATGGCTCGCTCATCCAGTGCGATGAAGCGACGCATCCCGATCTGTATCAGGCGCAGCGTCTGTCGCTCGGGATGTTCGGGGTGGCGACGCGCATCCGCATCAATGTGCTGCCGGCTTATTATCTGGAGGAGCGGATCGAAAGCCGCCCGCTCGGCGAAGTCGCCGAACGCTGGCAGGAACTGGGCAACGCCACCCGGCATTTCGAATTCTTCGTCTTCCCTTATGCCGATCGCGTGATCTTCAAGACGCTCCACCCGGTCGAGGGGCCGGGCGACCCGCATCGCGGCACCGATATCGACGAACGCCCGTTCCGCATCGCGTGCGAGATCGCGCGCGCGATGCCGTTCGCGATTCCGTCGCTGCAACGGCTGATGATGCGGCTGAGCGGCAAATCGACGCGCCGTGTCGGGCCGGCGTGGCGCATCTTTCCCGCCGATCGGACGATCCGGTTCGAGGAGATGGAATATGAGCTGCCCCGCGCGGATGGGATGCCGACCTTGCTGGAGGCGATCGGCTATATCCGGCGCAAGCGGCTGCCGGTCGCCTTCCCGTTCGAATTCCGGCTGGTGGCGGGCGACGATATCTGGATGAGCCCGTTCAATCGCGGTGCGGGCGCGTCGGTGTCGTTTCACCAGTATGCGCGGATGCCGTGGCGCAGCCTGTTCGCGGAGATCGAGCCGGTGCTGCGCGGCGCCGGCGGGCGCCCGCATTGGGCCAAGCGCCACACCTTGCGCGCGGAGGATGTCCACGCGCTCTATCCCCGCACCGGCGATTTCCTGAAGATGCGCGCCGAAGCCGATCCGGCGGGCAAATTCGTCAACGCCGATCTCGCGCGGCTGTTCTGCATCGCGCGCGGCTAATCGAGGTGAATCGCATGACCGACGAGGAACTCCACCGCCATCTGATCGGTCGACAGGGATCGCGGCGCGATCTCAACACCCCGGTGCTGGTGATTGATCGCGACGCGCTCGATCGCAACATCGCGCGGATGGCGGACTTCGCCGCCGCGCACGGGCTGAAATTGCGGCCTCATGCCAAGACGCACAAGAGCGGCGATGTCGCGCGCCGCCAGATCGCGGCGGGCGCGATCGGGCAATGCTGCGCCAAGCTGGGCGAGGCGGAGGCATTGGCGGACGCCGGGATCGCGGGGCTGCTGATTACATCGCCGGTGGTTGCCGCAGCCGGAATCGAGCGGCTCGTGGCGCTCAACGAGCGTTCCGCCGGGCTGATGTGCGTGGCGGACAACCCGCATGTCGCGCGCGCCACCGCGGCGGCGGTCACCGCGAAAGGCGGTCGGCCACTCACCTTGCTGATAGATATCGACCCCGGCATCCACCGCACCGGCGTCGCCAGCCCGGAATGCGCGGTCGAACTGTATCGCGCGATCGCCGCCGAGCCCGCGCTCGTTTACGGCGGCGTGCAATATTATTGCGGCTCGCAACAGCATATCGAGAGCTTCGCCGAGCGCGAGGCGGCGATTCATGACCGCGCCGATTATCTGCGCACGGTGCTCGCCGCGCTTGAGGCAGCGGGGGGCAAGCCGCCGATCGTGTCCGGCGGCGGCACCGGCACCCACCGGATTGATGCGACGCTCGATCTGTTCACCGAGCTTCAGGTGGGGTCATACATTTTCATGGACGACCAATATCGCGTCTGCGCGCTGACACCGGAGGAAGGGGAGATTCCGTTCGAGACGGCGCTGCTGATCGACACGCGCGTCATCAGCGCCAATTCGCCGGGGCTGGTGACGGTTGACGCCGGGTTAAAGGCGATGGCGACCGATGCCAAACCTCCGTTGCTCGCCGGTGGCGCGGCGGCAGGCACCGTCTATTTCTTCATGGGGGACGAGCAGGGCGCGCTGGTGAACCCGGCGGGCACGCTGCCCGCGCTTGGCGAAACGGTGACGCTGGGCGCGCCGCATTGCGACCCGACCGTCAACCTATACGATTTCTATCATGTGGTGAGCGATGGCACGCTCGTCGATATCTGGCCGGTAAGTGCGCGCGGCCGATCGCGCTGAACGCGCCTCCGCCCTGCCGGCGATGTTGCCGGGGTCGATCCCATAACCTCAGGGCATGGCAATAGCGCGTATCTGACTTTGGCCGCGCGCCCGCGACGAGCGACAATGCGGCTCCATTCGGAGATTACCCGTGCAGATTGAAACCCCCTATCTCCTCTATCTCGGCAGTGCGACCGATCCGCTCGCGGTGAAGACGGCGCGCGGGGTGGCCCATTGGCGGCCCGAACTGTCCGTGGGCCAGATGAGCGGCGCGGGGTGCACGGTCAGTATCGGCCTCGATGAGCTGACGTTCGATCAGGCGGTGGCGCGGGGCGCGAAGACGTTCTTGATCGGCATGGCCAATGCGGGCGGCGTCATGTCCGCGGAAACGGTCGAGGCGGCGCTCGCCGCGATCGAAGCGGGCATGAATGTCGCGTCCGGCCTGCACGAGCGGCTTTCAGCCCACCCCAAGATCGTCGAGGCGGCGGCGCGCCGCAATGTCCAGCTTTCCGACGTGCGCGAGCCGCCCGCCCGGCTGAATACCGGCACCGGCATCCGGCGCGCGGGCAAGCGCCTTCTGGCGGTCGGCACCGATTGCGCGGTGGGCAAGATGTATTCGTCGCTGGCGCTGGAGAAGGAATTGCGCGCGCGCGATGTGCTCGCCGATTTCCGCGCCACCGGGCAGACCGGCATCTTCATCGCTGGCGGCGGTATGCCGATCGACGCGGTGGTGGCGGATTTCATTTCCGGCTCGGTCGAGGAATTGTCGCCGGCGCGGCATGACGGCGGCTGGGATCTGATCGAGGGGCAGGGATCGCTGTTCCACCCCGCGTTCGCCGGGGTGTCGCTCGGCCTGCTGCACGGCGCGCAGCCCGATGCGCTGTTGCTGTGCCACGAGGCCGGGCGCACCCGGATGCGCCATCTGCCGGGGCACGCCGTGCCCACGCTGGAGGAATGCCTTGCCCGTAATCTTGAGGCGGCGCGGCTTACCAACCCCAATGTGATCGCGGTGGGCGTCTCGCTCAACACCTCGGCGCTTGATGCCGGGGCTGCGCTTCGTGCCTGCGCGGAGGTGGAGGATCGGCTCGGCCTGCCGTGTCAGGATGCGGTGGCGCATGGGCTGGGCCGCGTGGCGGAAAGGTTGATCGAATGCTTCGCACCGTCCGTTCCAGCATAGAGAACTGGCCGCTGAAGGCGCCGTTCCGCATCGCGCGCGGTGTGCGAACCGCCTCGGCGCTCGTCACCGTGGAGGTGGGCGAGGGCGGCGTGATTGGCCGGGGCGAGGGCGTGCCCTCCGCCCGCTATGGCGAGGATGTCGCGTCGGTCACCGCGCAGATCGAGGCGGTGGCGGGCGCGATCGGCGAAGGCGCGACGCGCGACGAGCTGCGCGCGCTGCTGCCCGCCGGTTCGGCGCGCTGCGCGCTCGATTGCGCCTTGTGGGATATGGAGATCAGGCTGGGCCGGGCGACGCTCGATCCGCTTCATCCGATTACCACCGCGCTGACCGTTAGCATCGACACGCCCGAGGGCATGGCCGCCGCCGCGCGCAAGCTGGGGGATGCCGCGCTCGTCAAGGTGAAGGTCAATGGCGAGCAGCCGGAGGCGTGCCTGCGCGCGGTGCGGGCGGAAGTGCCGAACGCCACGCTGATCGTCGATGCGAACGAAAGCTGGACAATGGCGCAGGTCGAACGCCTCCAGCCGGTGCTGGCCGAATTGCGGATCGCGATGCTGGAGCAGCCGCTGCCGGCCGGCGCGGACGATGCCTTGCACGGCTTCGCCGCGCTGGTGCCGATCTGCGCCGATGAATCCTGCCATGTCACCGCCGATCTCGATCGGCTGCGCACGCGTTATTCGATGGTCAATATCAAGCTCGACAAGACGGGCGGCCTGACCGAGGCGCTCGATCTGCTGGCGGGTGCGCGGACCATGGGGCTGGGCGTGATGGTGGGGTGCATGGTCGGTACGTCATTGTCGATGGCCCCGGCATTCCACGTCGCCCAGCAGGCCGATTTCGCGGACCTCGACGGGCCGTGGCTGATGCGGGAAGATCGACCGGGCGGCCTAGCCTTCGCCGCGGACGGCAGGGTGACCCCGCCTGTGGCGGGTTTCTGGGGAACAACGCGCGCGACACCGCCAGGGGCCTGAGCGCGCGTGATGGAATTCCGGCGCGGGAGCGGCTAGGTTCCCCGCCGTCCCATGAGCCAGAACGACCCCGCCCGCACGACGCAATTGCTCAGCCTGCGCCATATCGAGGTGTTTCACGCAATCTATGCGAACGGCTCGGCCAGCGCGGCGGCGGTGGTGCTCAACGTGTCGCAGCCGTCGATCAGCAAGACGTTGCGCCACGCCGAGGATCGGCTGGGGTTCGCCCTGTTCCACCGCGTGAAGGGGCGGCTCTCGCCCACCGAAAAGGCGCATATCCTGTTTTCTGAGATCGACGAGATTCACGAAAAGCTAATCTCGCTCCAGCGATCGGCGCGAAATCTGGGCGTGCGTGGCGAGACGCTGAAGGTTTCCGCGCTGCCCGGCTTCGGCCTGGATTTCCTGCCGCGCGCGGTGGCCTGTTTCCGCGCTGTAGAGCCACATGCCCGGTTCGAACTGGGGACACTGCACTCGGCGGATATCCTGCGCCGCCTGCAAAGCCGCGATTGCGACATCATGATCGGCTGCGAAGCGCCGATGCATCCGCAACTGGCCTGCCAGGAAATCGGATCGGGGCAGATCGTCGTGCTGCACAGGCCGGGCGCGCTCGGATCGGCTGGCGCGGTGATGGATCGCGAGAGGCTTCGGCGCCATAAGTTGATCGGCATGTCGGCCCAGAGTGGCCCGCTCGCGCGGATCTTCCACCAGGAAGTGGCGCGACGCGGCATTGATCTGGATGGCGATCTGACGGTCGACACCATGTATATCGGCGCGGTGCTTGCCCGGCTCGGCGCGGGGCTGGCGGTGAGCGACGATCTCTCCGCGCCCGCGCTTCTGGGCGAGGGGCTGATCTCCACGCCGTTCGAGCCGCCGATTGATTACCGGATTTTCGCCGTCCACCTTGCCGATGCGCCGCTGTCGCGCATCGCCGTGCGCTTCGTGAAAATGTTGCGGACGATGCTCGCAGCACCGGAATCCGTCGTCTGAGCGTTGGGGCGTCGCGCGACGCCCCTCGCCGCCGCCGGTTATCCCGCGCGGAGCCCGGACGCGGTGTGCATCGCATCGCCGAACAGGTTCGACCATTGTTCGGGCGTGAGCGTGATCTTCTGCCCCCGGAGCAGCGATGGGTTCTGGATCGCCGTGCCGGCCTTCACCCCTTCGCGCTCGCCCACTTTGGCGAACCATGATGCAAGCGCGGGATAGTCCGAAAGCGCGATGTCGATCACCGAGATCGCGCGCACCCATGGCCAGCACGCCATATCCGCGATCGAATATTCCGCCCCGCCGACCCAGGGCGCCTCGGCCAGCCGCGTATCGAGCACCGTCAGCAGCCGCCGCGCTTCCTTGCCGTAGCGCGCGAGGGCATAGTCGATATCCTCGGGCGCATAGCGATAGAAATGATGCGCCTGGCCGTGCATCGGGCCGAGCCCCGCCATTTGCCACATCAGCCATTCGATCACCTCACCGCGCGCGCGCGGCGCGGAGACCGGCGGGATGAATTGCCCATGCTTGTCCGCGAGATAGATCAGGATGGCGCCCGATTCCATCATGGTGAGTGGCGCGCCGCCATCGACCGGCGCGTGATCGACGATCGCCGGCAGCCGTCCATTGGGCGAGATGCGGCGAAACTCGGGGGCAAGGTGATCGCCGGCCAGCATGTCGTAACGGATCAGGCGATGCTCGATCCCGGCTTCCTCCAGCAGGATGGATACCTTCTGCCCATTGGGGGTGGGGACATAATGCAGGTCAATCACTTCTCTCTCCCTTCGCGATGCCGGTCACGTAGCGCCGTGGCGGCAGTGGCCCGCCATTCGTCCCGAAGCGCATCAGCCGGCCCGCCGGCTGCGCGCCGTAACGCCTTGCCACCGCTCGTTGTTTATCCGCTGACGCTGCTCCGGCGCGGCAATGAATGTCAAGTAAGTCGACGTACGTGGCGGAAATTAATGTCTGAATATTTGACAAAAACACCCGATGCCTTAGCTTTCTAATATTCTGGCGAAGACCGGGGACGATGCGGGAGGGTGCGATGATGGGCGTTCGTGGTTCGGCGATCCGCGCATCTGTTTCACACCGCGCACCTTCGGCGTCGATTGGGGATTCACATTCTGATGCACGCGCCGGTGAAAGAGACGATCGCCCCCGCAACAACGGATGTCGCGCCCCAGCCGGCAACCCCGCGCGAGCGGCGCTGGGCGCTCGGGCTGCTGCTCGCGGTGTCGACCGTCGCGTTCATCGACCGCACGATCCTCAATACCACCGGCCAGGCGATCAAGACCGATCTGAAGCTGAGCGATCTTCAACTCGGGCTGCTCGGCGGAACGGCATTCGCGTTGCTCTATGGCGTGCTGGGCATCCCGGTGGCGCGGCTGGCGGAACGCTATAACCGCGTTCGCATCATCGCGATCGCGATGGCGGCATGGTCGGCGATGACCGCATTGTGCGGCATGGCGAGCGGATTCACCGGGCTGCTGCTGGCGCGGATCGGGGTCGGCATCGGCGAAGCGGGCGCGGGGCCGCCGTCGCAATCGTTGATCGCGGATTATTTCCCACCCGATCGGCGCGCCTCGGCCTTCGGCGTCCTCGGGCTGGCGACGCCGATCGGCATCATCGTCGGCGCGATCGGCGGCGCGGTGGTGGCGCAGCATTTCGGCTGGCGCGCGGCATTCCTGATCGTCGGCTTACCGGGCCTGCTGCTCTCCGCGATCGTCTGGTTCCTGCTGCGCGAGGCGCCGCGCGGATTGGCGGACGGCCATCTGGCAGGCGGCGAAACCCCGCCGCTGAGCGCGGTCGTGCGCCGGCTGGCGGGAAGCCGCGCGTTCCGCAACCTGCTCATGGCCGGGATCGTGGTGAGCTTCGTCGGCTCGTCCGGCATGACCTTCACCCATCCGTTCTTCGTGCGCAGCTTCCCCGTCGGCTATACCGAGGCGGCGATCGCCTTCGCGCTGATGAACAGCGTTTCGCTCGCGGGCGGCTATCTGCTGGGCGGGTTCGTGACCGATCGGCTCGGGCGGCGCGACGTGCGCTGGTATGGCTGGATGCCGGGGATCTGCATGATCCTCACCGCGATCACCTATGTGATCGGTTTTTCGCAATCGACCTGGTTCTGGACGATCGTGTTGCTGATCCCGCCGGGGTTGTTCGCGGGCGTCTATTTCGGCCCGACTTTCTCGATCCTGCACAATCTGGTCGAGCCGCGGATGCGGGCATCGGCCACCGCGATCCTGACGCTGACGACCGGGATGATCGGGATGACGCTGGGGCCGCTGGTCACCGGCTGGCTGAGCGATATCTATGCCGCGCGCGCCTTTGCGGGCGATTATGCGCTGGCCTGCGCCGATGGCGGCACGGCGCAGGCGTGCATCACCGCGTCCGCCTCCGGCCTGCGCGCCGCGCTGGTGACGGTGTGCGCGGTGTTCGCGGTCGCGGGGTTCAACTTCCTGCGCGCGGCCGGCAGCCTGCCGCGCGAACTCGCGCATATGAGCAACGGCACTGGCGCGGCGGGCGCGGGATAAAGCGGCGCACGCGGGTCGTGGCGATCTGACCAGCCTTGCCGCCGGTCAGCGCCGTTCATCATCGCCCGGCCCTTGTCTGTTTCCGCTCGCGGTGCGCGCCTGTGCATCCGCCGTGCCACGGGCGAATAAAAATGTCCGAACGGGAAGTGCCGCGCGCGAATGATAAAGTTTTGCCAACTCTTTCCATGCGACACGGGCGTATGAAGCCGGCGGGGAAATTGTCTGGAGCGGCCTGGCGCTGGATCGGGCTGGCCCTGATCGTTCTCGCGACCTGCTGGGGCATTCCGGCGCGCGCCGAGACGATCAATGTGAAACCCGCGCTTTGCCATGCGGTGACGGATCGTGAGCAACGCGACGATACGCTTTCGTCGCTGCGATTTTCCTGCACGGGAACGCCGCAGGATTATCAGCAACGCAGCCTGTGGCTGACCATCCCGACCGCGCGCCTGCCCGCTGACCGCAGGGATCTGGCGCTGATGGTGCACCAGTCGCGTTTCGACCGGCTGGCGGTTGCCTTTTCCTATGCCGATGGCGCGGTGAAGTGGCAGGAGGTGCGCGGCGGCCAGTTCGGCGCGCACTGGCGCGCGGCCGGGCAGATCGTGTTCGAGGCGCCCGATCGCGATGCGCCGCTTACCGGCGTGACGATGCGGTTCGATCATTTCGCCGGTTACGGCCTGTTGCACGCGCGCCTGATGTCGAAAGCGGCCAGCACCGCGCAATCCACCGCGCTGGCCGCCGTGGCGGCGGCGGCGCTCACGCTGTTGCTGATCGGCAGCATCTATACCTTCTCGCTCGCGCTGGCGGTTCGCCGCCAGTATCTCGCGTGGCACGGCGCCTGGGCCGCCTGCATGTTTCTGTGGGGCCTGATCTGGTCGCAACTGCACCTTCTCGTCATACCGGCCATGGCGGGGCGCGCTTCGGCGCAGACGGGCACGTTCCTGTCCTGCCTCGCCATCACGCTTGGAACCGCAAGCGCGCTAACAGCGCCCCGGCCCGGCGCGGTGCCGCGCTGGGCGAAGGTTGGTACGCTGGCGCTGGGCGTGACCATCCTGCTGCTGGGCATACCGCTGACGTTCATGCGCGGCGCGGGGCTGATGGAACTCGACGCGATACTCGGGTTCCTCATTCTGGCCGATCTGCTCGCGGTCGCGCTCTGCCTCGCCTGCGCGTGGCGGCGCGGGGAGGCGAAGGCGCGCGATTTCGCCGGGGCATGGTTCGTGCCGATGGCGACGCTGGCGTTCATCCAGCTCGTCGATGTCGATGACGGTTTCTGGAACGGCGGATCGAAGCTGCTGATCCTCTTGGCGACGACATGGCAGACCTTGTGGCTGTCCGGCGCGGCGACGCGGCGGCTGGGGCGCCTGCGCATCGAGCGCGATCGTGCGCGCGCCGCCGAGATTCAGGCCCGCGAACTCGCGCGGCGCGATGCGCTGACGGGGCTGCGGAATCGTCGCGGCCTGATCGAAAGCGCGGCGCGGTTGCTGGAACATGCGCGGGCGAACCAGTTGCCCGCGGCATTCCTGCTCGTCGATATTGATCGGTTCAAGGCGATCAACGACGTGCATGGGCACGATGCCGGCGATGCGGTGCTGCGGCAGGTGGGGCGAAGGATCGCGGCGTGGGAAGGCACCATGTGCACCGTCGGTCGCATCGGGGGCGAGGAATTCGGCCTGCTCACCATCGGACTCGAAGGCGTCGTTCTTCGGCGTTTTGCCGAAAGCGTGCGGCTGGGGATAGCCGCCTGCGATCATGGCGAGGCGATCGGGGCGCAGTCGGTCACCGCCAGTATCGGCGTTGCCGAGGCGGTGCGGGCAACCGAATTCCAGCGACTGTTCAGGCGCGCGGACGAGGCGCTTTACGATGCCAAGCGCGCGGGCCGGGATCGTGTCGTGTCGCGGCGGGTGGAGGCCGGGGGGGGGCAGCCACGGGGTCGCGCCGGGCGCCCGGCAAGCCGAAGCGGCGGATAAGAGTGCGCGTGGCGAGCCGGGGCGTGCGCTTGCCCCGGCTCGGGCCGGCTATCGCTGGATAGGGAGGCGCCGGGAAACGTCCGTCGGCGTGCTGCTGCCAGCGTGGCGGATTATCGCCATGTAATACAGCAATATTTTGAAATTTCCCTTAGGACTTGAAGCGTTTTGGGCGGGGCGCTATCAGCCCCGTAAGAGCGCGTGTAGCGCCGGAAAATCGAAAGGAGGGGATCGAACCAGTGAATCCGGAGGGGATTATGCGTACACGATATTTCACCATGCTGGCTGCTGGAAGCGCGCTGATCGCGCTCGCGCCGGCTGCTAATGCCCAGGCTGGCGAAGCAACCGATAACGGCGGGCTGCCCGATATCGTCGTCACCGCCACCAAGCAGAAGCTGACGTTGCAGGAAGTGCCGATCTCGGTCGGTGTCGTCAGCGGCAAGGGGATGGAGGACCAGGGGGTCCGCCAGTTCACCGATCTCCAGTCGACGGTGCCCAACCTCCAGATCGACAATACCAACGGCAATTACGCGATCACCATCCGCGGCCTTGGCTCGGGTTCGAGCAATCTCGCGTTCGAGCAATCGGTTGGCCTGTTCGTCGATGGCGTCTATTCCAGCCGCGCGCGTTCGCTGCAGGTGCCGTTCCTCGATGTCGAGCGTGTCGAAGTGGTGCGCGGGCCGCAGGGCGCGCTGTTCGGCAAGAACACCAACGCCGGCGCGATCAGCATCATCACGCGGCGCCCGACGCGCGATTTTCAGGCGGAAGCGCGGATCGGCGGCGAGCTTGCGCAGGGCGGGTTCAACGCCAGCACCTATGTTTCGACGCCGGTGAGCGATACGCTCGCCATCCGCCTGAGCGGGCAGGCCGGCCGCACCGACGGCTATATCGACAATCGCATGACCGGCCAGAAGGAAAACGGCGGGAAATATATCTCCGGTCGCGCGCAGGTGCTGTGGCAGCCGACCGGCAATTTCGAGGCGCTGCTGAAGGTCGAGGCGTTCCGTAACGAGATCGACGGCTCGAACGCGGTGTTCAACAACATCGGCAACGCGGGGTGCTCGCTGTGCGATCTCGTGCGCAATGCGAGCGGCGGCGCCAACGCGCAGCAATATCCCGGCTTCTGGCGCACCAGCCGCGGCAATCCGCCCGAAACCGATATCACCCGCTCGAACACCCAGTCGCTGACGCTCAACTGGAACCCGGCGGACTGGAATATCACCTCGATCACCGCCTTCCAGAAGATCAACGCGGGGCGGACGTTCAACACCATTCCGGGCGGGCTGCCGCTGCTCAACACGCTGCAGGCGGAGAATACCACGCAATTCTCGCAGGAAGTGCGCGCGGCAAAGAGCATCGTCGACGGGCTGCGCGTCACCGCCGGCCTGACCTATACGCACGCCGACACCAGCATCGTGCAGGACGTGACCTATACCGGCATCGCCGCCGGGGTGGCGACCGTGCCGGACGGGATGGCGCACCGCCCGTTCGATCAGAAGACCTGGTCGCTCTCGCCTTATGCCATCCTCGATGCCGATCTTTCGAGCCATCTGAAGTTCAACGGCAGCCTGCGTTACAGCTATGAGGACAAGAGCGCGCGCGCGCAGAGCGTGTTCAACGGCGTGCGGCGCCCGGCGAACAACCTCGATTACGACATCTCCGGCCAGCGCAAGGAAAAGCTGTGGGATTACTCGCTGCGGATGCGCTATGAGTTCAGCAAGCAGGTTTCGGCCTATCTGAGCTATGCGACCGGCACCAAGGGCGGCGGGTTCATCTCGAACGACGGCCTGCTGCTGTACAATATCAACAACAACAAGGGCCGGTTCGATTTCGATTCCGAGCGCGCGCGCGCCTGGGAACTGGGCACCAAGATGCGGCTGCTCAACCGCCGCCTCGATATTGATCTCGCGCTGTTCCGCACGCGGTTCGAAAATCTCCAGGTCTCGTCGTTCAACGGCACCGCGTTCATCACCGGCAACGCCGCCGAGGCGACCGCGCAGGGCGTCGAGGTCGACACGCGCTTCCGCCCGAACCGCGTGCTCAGCATGGGCTTCGCGGGCGCCTATCTCGACGCGAAGTACGACAATTATCCCGGCGGCCCGTGTGTCTATAACGCACCGGCGGGCTGCACCCCGGCGACCAACAATCTGGCGGGCTCGCCCCTGGTGCGCGCGCCGGAATGGAAGGGATCGGGCTATATGCAGGTCGATGTGCCGGCGGGTGACAGCGTGATCGTCTCCGCGCGCGGATCGGCGGATTACACCAGCCGGTCTTACATGCAGGGCGATCTCAATCCGCTGAACAGCCAGCCCGCCTATACGCGCTACGATGCGCGGCTGGGCGTGCGCGCCAGCAACGACAAGTGGGAGGTCGCGCTCGTCGGGCGCAACCTGTCGAACGAGGTTATCATCAGCCAG
The DNA here is from genome assembly GCF_937871615.1 of uncultured Sphingomonas sp. Taxonomy (GTDB): domain Bacteria; phylum Pseudomonadota; class Alphaproteobacteria; order Sphingomonadales; family Sphingomonadaceae; genus Sphingomonas. Next base: position 46,681 of record NZ_CALMPA010000022.1, read on the forward strand.
GCGTTCAACACGCCGCTGCTGGGGAATAACAGCCACGTCGTGATGGTCGCGCCGCCGCGCACCATCTCGATCGAGGCGCGTATCCGCTACTAAGCGGGCGCAGGCCGCATAACGCGGGAAGCTTGGGCGGCCGCCGGCGGGGTTTTTCCACCGGCGGCCGCTTCACGTTGGACGCCGCGCGCGCGATGCGGCACAGCCGGGGCATGTGGTTCGGCTGGACGGGAATGGCATGGCGGTGAAGAAGGCTCTTGTCGCATTGGCGGCGGCGGTATCGTTGTTGCCGATGGCGGCGGCGGCGCGCGAGATGGCGGATGTGCTGATCCGCCACGCGACATTGGTGGATGTCGAACACGCCCGCGCCATCCCCGATCAGGCGGTGGCGACGGTGGGCGAACGGATCGTCGCGGTCGGCAAGGATGCCGATGTGGCGAAGGCGTGGGGCGCGCGTCGCCAGGTCGAGGGCAAGGGGCGCTATCTGATCCCTGGTCTCTGGGACATGCACGTCCATTTCGGCGGCGGCCCCGAACTCATCGACGAGAACAAGGCGCTGCTGCCGCTCTACGTCGCTTATGGCATCACCACGGTGCGCGATGCTTCGGGCGATCTGCCCTATGATGTGCTCAAGTGGCGCGGGGAGATCGCGGACGGCAAGCTGTTCGGCCCGCGGCTGCTCAGTTCCGGCCCGAAGATCGAGGGGCTCAAGCCGGTGTGGAAGGGCACGCTCGAAACCGGCTCCGAAGCCGATGTCGATCAGGCGATCGCGAAGCTTGGCGCGCTCAAGGTCGATTTCGTCAAGATCACCGACAGCACGTTGAAGCCGGAGCTGTTCCTCTATGCCGTCAGCCATGTGCGCGCCGCGGGCCTGCGCGCATCCGGGCATATCCCGATGGCGCTCACCGTGGGGCAGGCGGTCGATGCCGGGATCAGTTCGATCGAGCACCTGAGCTATGCCTATAAGGCGGGCGTGAAGGATGAGGCGGGAATCGCCGCCGATTTCGCCGCCGGTCGCATTGATCGCGCGGGCGCGCAGGCGCGGCTCGACGCGGGTTTCGATCAGGCGACGGCGATGGCGTCTTATGCCAAGCTCAGGGATCGCGGCGTGTTCGTTACGCCGACGCTCAACATCGAGCGGCTGCTCGCCTTTCTCGACAGCGACGATCATTCGAAGGACGCGTTCCTCGCCTATATCGGGCCGGGGCTGCGCAAGACCTATCAGTGGCGGATTGATCGCGCCGCCCAGGCCACGCCAGAGCAGATCGAGGCGCGGCATCGCCGCTATCGGCAGACGGCGGCGGTGATGCCGCTGCTGCAAAAAGCTGGCGTCACGATCATGGCCGGCACCGATGCGGGCTTCCTCAATTCGTTCGATTATCCAGCACTCGGGCTGCATCAGGAACTGGCGCTCTATGTCGAAAACGGGCTGACCCCGGCGGAGGCGCTTTCCGCCGCGACGCGTGCCGGGCCGAAATGGTTCGGTATGCTCGATCGTTACGGCTCGGTGGAGGTGGGCAAGCAGGCCGATCTCGTGCTGCTCGATCGCAATCCGCTGGAGGACATCGCCGCCACCCGCACGGTCAACACGGTCGTGCTGCGGGGCAGGGTGGAGGATCGCGCCGCGCTCGACAAATTGCTGGCCGATGCAAAGGCGAAGGTGGCGCGCTGGAACGCCGAAGCGGCGAAATGACGGCGGAGGCGGAGCGGGATTTCCTGCGCGCCGCGATCGAGCTGGCGCGCGGGAATGTCGCGGGCGGCGGGCGCCCGTTCGGCGCGCTGGTGGTGAAGGATGGCGCGGTGATCGCCACCGGCGTCAACGAGATACTCGCGACCGGCGATCCCACCGCCCATGCCGAGATGGGCGCGATCCGCGCGGCGAGCCGGGCGCTGGGCTCGCCCGATCTTTCGGGGTGCGCGGTTTATGCCAGCGGTCATCCGTGCCCGATGTGCATGGCCGCGATGCGGATGGCGGGCATAACGGCGGTGAGCTTCGCTTATTCGAACGAGGATGCCGCGCCGTTCGGCCTTTCGACCGCCGCGATCTACGCCGAACTGGCGTTGCCCTTGGCGCAGCAACGGATGCGCATTCGCCATGTGCCGGTGGACGATGTCGCCCCGCCCGCGCTTTATGCCGAGTGGCGCGGTTAACGCACGGACCAGCGCCGCAATTCCATCCCCTTGCTCGCGGCGGGCAGGCTGAACACCATCCCGTCCTCTCCCACGGTGATCGTGCCGCCGAAACGCTGGCGCGCGTCGCCGAGGAACGCGGGATACATCAGCCGCGAGGGCAGCGGCGGGATATTGTGGCTGAAGACGAGGTGCTTCACCCCCGCCGCCTGCGCTTCGGCGGCGGCGTCCTCCGGTGAGGTGTGATAGTTCAGGATATCGCGGGTGATCCGCGTGAACGCGGGCTGGCGGCGCTGGTCCAGCGCCTCGGTCATCAGCCCGACGAGCCGGGGTTGTAGCCCTTCATGGATCAGCAGATCCGCGCCACGCGCATTGCGCGCGATCGCGGGCGTCGGGCTGGTATCGCCGCTGAACACGATCGAACGCCCCTTGTAGCTGAAACGATAACCCACCGCCGGCTCGACTGGCCCATGATCGACGCGGAAGGCGGTGACGGTCAGCCCATCCCCCTCGAACACCGAGACGGGGGACCAGTCGCCCCTGGGCGGCAGCGCGAAGGGCATGGCCTCGCCGCCGGTGCCCGATGGCGGCGCCACCGACGCGCCATGATGCGCGGTGCGGAAGCCGGCGTCGATCGCATAGGCCTGATTGAACCCCGCGACCACGCGATCGGTGCCCGCCGGCCCGTAAACCGGCAGCGGGCGGGTGCGCCCCGCGCCCGTCCAGGCGAGCAGCAGCAGCGGCCCCAGCCCGTCGATATGATCCGAATGAAGATGCGTCAGGAACACGCCCTCGATGCGGCCATTGGGGATGCCCATCAGCATGATGTTGCGCGCGCCGCCCTCGCCCGCGTCGAGCGCGAACATGTGCCGCCCGGCGATCACCACGCTGCACGGCCCGGCGCGCGTCGGATCGGGCATCGGCGAGCCGGTGCCGCATAGCGCGACATGCAGGCCGTCGGGAAGCGCGCGTGTCGCATCGACGCCGGCGCGGCGCTCGATCGCGGCGCGCGCCACCTCGCGCCCGATCGCGCCGGGAAACGCCGCCGCCGCGAGCACCGCCGCCCCGCCCGCCGTCCATCCGATCGCGTGCCGCATCTGAACTCTCCCCCAGGCCCGTCTGCGTGGAGGATAAGCGATATTATGGCATTATCAATGCCGATATCTTGCGCGCGCGGAAACGCATGATAGGATCGCGTGATGAGGCAAGGGGGAGGATGCGGCTGTGACGCAGATATCGCGCGTGCTCGTTGCGCTGGTGGCGCTGCTCAATATCGCGCTGGGGCTGGGCTTTCTGATTGATCCGGCGGGATCGGCGCAGCGCTTCTTCCTGGAGCCGCTGGGCACGCAGGGGATGGCGACGCTGCGGGCGGATTTCACCGCCTTCTTCGTCGTCGGCGGGGTGGCGGCGCTGCTCGGGGCGACGCGCAACGATCGCGCGCCGCTGATCGTGCCGATCGCGTTGCTGTCGATCGCGATCGCGGGGCGCGCGGTTAGCCTCGTCGCCGATGGCGCGCCCGCCACCGCCTTTCCGCCGATGGTGGTGGAGGCGGTGATGGTCGCGATCCTGCTGCTCGCGCGGCGGATATTCGCGGATGCGCGCGGGTGAAGCGCTGGAAGAAGATCGCGCTCGGCACCGTCGGCGCGGCGGCGGTCGCGGGGTTCGCGGCGAAGGATTATGTGCTGCTGCACCTGCCGGGCTGGCTCTCCCCGCATGTCGCGCCCTTCCACGAGATCGCGTGGCGGCCCGGCCCCGCCACGCCTGCATTGCCGCCGGAGAAGCGCCCGCCCAATATCGTGCTGATCGTGGCGGACGATCTTGGCTTCAACGATATCAGCCTCAACGGCGGCGGGGTGGCGCGCGGGCTGCTCAAGACGCCCAATATCGACGCGATCGGGCGACAGGGGGTGATCTTCGCGCAGGCTTATGCCGGCAACGCCACCTGCGCGCCCTCGCGCGCGGCGCTGCTTACCGGGCGCTATCCGACGCGTTTCGGCTTCGAATTCACGCCGACCGATACGCGCTTCGCCAGGACGGTGGCGAGTTTCCCGAGCAACTGGCGATATAAGACGATCCTCGACAAGGCGGCGGTGGACAATGATCCCCCGCCCGATGCGAAGGGCATTCCCACCAGCGAGCGGACGATCGCGGACGTGCTGCGCGCCGGCGGGTATCACAATGTCCATCTCGGCAAATGGCATCTTGGCGGGGAACCGGGGATGCGCCCCGAGCAGCGCGGCTTCGATGAGAGTCTTGGCTTCATCATCGGCGCGCAGATGTTCCTGCCGCAGAACGACCGCAACGTCGTCAATTCGAAGCAGGATTTCGATCCGATCGACAAATATCTGTGGGCGAACCTGCCGTTCAGCGTCCAGTATAACGGCGGTGAACGGTTTCACCCCGATCGCTATATGACCGATTATCTGACGCATCAGGCGGTGCGCGCGATCGACGCCAACCGCAACCGGCCGTTCTTCCTCTATCTCGCCTATAACGCGCCGCATACGCCGCTTCAGGCACTGAAAAGCGATTACGACGCCTTGTCCGCGATCCCCGATCATCGCACGCGCGTTTATGCCGCGATGATCCGCGCGCTCGATCGCGGCGTGGGGCAGGTGATGCAGGCGCTGAAGGAGCGCGGGCTGGACGACAATACGCTCATCATCTTCACCAGTGACAATGGCGGCGCGCATTATATCGGGCTGCCGGAGATCAACCGCCCGTATCGCGGCTGGAAGGCGACCTTCTTCGAAGGCGGCATCAGGGTGCCGCTGCTCATGCGCTGGCCCGCGCGGATCGCGGCGGGCACGCGGGTGAACGGCACGGTCAGTCATTTCGATATCTTCGCCACCGCCGCCGGCGCCGCCGGGGTCAAGCCGCCTGCCGATCGCGTGATCGACGGGATCGATCTTGCGCCCTATGTCGATGCGCGGCGCGCGCCGATGCCCAGACGCACCTTGTTCTGGAAAAGCGGCGCTTATCAGGCGGTGCGCGATGGCGATGCGAAGTTGCAGATCCTGGATATCCCGCGCCGGTCGCTGCTCTACGATCTTGGCGGCGATCCGACCGAGCGGCGCGATATCGCGGGCGGCAATCCGGCGGAGGTTCAGCGGTTGACCGCGCTGATCCGCGCCCATGATGCGCAGCAGGCGAGGCCCTCATGGGCCGCGCTGTTCCGCTCCCCCGTCGCGATCGACCGTCCGCTCGGCACGCCGCCGCGCGCGGGCGAAGCGTATAGCTATTGGTCGAACTGATGGCGGGGGAAGACGGGCGACGCAAACGATCGGAGGAAAGCCGGCGCAAGATCATCGAGGCGCTGGTGGCGTTGGTCGGCGAGGGGCATGTCACCCCGGCCGCGGAGCAGATCGCCGCGCGGGCCGGGGTGGGGCTGCGCACCGTCTTTCGCCAGTTCGCCGATATGGAGGCGATCTATGCCGGGATGGCGCAGCGGATGGCGCGCGAATATCACAACTGGCTCGATCCGTTCACCGCGCCCGACTGGCGCGGGCAACTTGGCGAGATGCTCGACCGGCGGCTGGAAACCTATGAACGGCTGATGCCCTACAAGCGCGCCGCCGATGTGCATCGCCATGCGTCGGCGGCGATCCAGCAGCGCCATGCCGGCGTGCTGGCGGCGATGCGCGGGCGTCTGGTCGGGCTGTTGCCCGCCGCGATCGTGGCGGATGCGATCCGGCTGGAGACGATCGACCTGCTGCTGAGTTTCGAGACCTGGCAGCGGCTGCGGATCGACCAGCAATTGCCGCCCGCGCTTGCCCGCGATGTGGTGTCGAGCGGGGTCGCGCGACTGTTGCAGCCCGAGGAGTGATTGCGATGACGCTGGCCTATGATTGCTTCTGGTCGTTCCGATCGCCCTATTCCTATCTCGTCACCCCGCGGCTGATGGCGCTGGAGCGCGATTTCGATGTGCGCTGCGCTGTCCGCATCGTGCGGCCGATCGCGGTGCGGCAGCCGGAATTCTTCAGCAACGGCGATCCGTTGTGGGTGAGCTATCTGATGCGCGATACGGTGCGGACGGCGGAATTTCTCGGCCTGCCCTATCGCTGGCCGCGCCCCGATCCGGTGGTGATGGATGTCGCGACGCGAACCTATCCGCAGGCGCAGCCCTATATCCATCGCCTGAGCCGGCTCGGTCAGCTCGCCGCCGAGCGTGGGCGCGGATTGCCGTTCATTGCGGCGGTTAGCCACCTGATCTGGAGCGGGGCGGTCGATGGCTGGCACGAGGGCGATCACCTTGCCCGCGCCGTTGCCAGCGCCGGGTGCGATCTGGCCGAGATGGACGCGGTGTTGGAAAACGATGGCGCGCGCCTCGCCGCCGTGATCGAGGCCAATGAGGCGGCGCAGCGCGCGGCGGGCCATTATGGCGTGCCGCTGATGGCGTTCGGCGGAGAGCCGTTTTTCGGGCAGGATCGCTTCGATCAGATGGTCTGGCGGATGGAGCGGGCCGGGCTGGCGCGCCGCGCGTAATCCACCACGCGGCGGGCGCTGCGGGCGGCGCGGCGCGGCCTGTCGGTTCTTACGTACTGGTTATCTGGGCGCGAATGTGCGGCGGCGCAAAGCGGCGGCGCGGGCCATCGGATATTTTTGCCGGTGCCGCGATCGCGCGGATAACAGGAAAGGAACCTTGAAAATGGGCAAATCCACGCTCCTCATCAGCGCCGCCGCGGCAGTCGCGATGGGCGTCGCCGTTCCGGCATTTGCGCAAACCAGTGCGGGCGGATCGAACGTCACCGGCGCATCGGGCGCTGACAGCGACACTTCGGTCAGCACCGAGAGCACGACGGTGACCAAGAATATCAACGTCAGCAAGGGCAACAATTCCCCGCGCACGAAGAACGAGACTGAGAACAGCTACAACAGCAACAGTTCTCAGCACAACAAGATGAAGGTTGAGGATAGCTACAATACCAGCACCGACAATTCTCAACACAACAGGCTGAAGGTTGAGGATAGTTACAATGTTGACAATTCTCAACACAATCGTTCCAAGGTTGAGGATAGCTACAACACGAATAGTTCGCAGCACAATGGCAACATCCATCTCGTTGCGGATCAGGATCTGAATGCCACCGTGAGCAGCCATGGGAAATATAATTTCAGTGGCAACAGCTCGAACTACAGCAGCGGCGGAAACAGCATCGCGGGCAGCGCTTTCGCGGCCTATTCCGGCATCCTGAACCAGGGCTGGAACACCGGCAACAACAGCGCGTCTCAGGCCGCGACCAACATTGCCGCACAGGGCACGACCAGCTTCACGACCCATTGATACCCCCCGCCTGCCGGGCGGGCGCCGCCCGCCCGGCGTCTTTTTTGTTGCAAGCGCGGACGCAAGGAGACGCACGATGTCGATCTCTTTTATCAGGCGCCGCATCGCGGTCGGCATCGCCGCCGCGCTCGCGTCGTTCACCGCTCCGGTCGCTCTGGCGCAAACCGCCGCACCCGTGACAACAACGCCCCCCGCGATACACGCCGCCGCGCTCGATGACGCGGTGCTCGGCGAGGAACGCGGCGGACAGGCGATCGTGATCGGCAACCAGGCGCTGCAAAGCAGCATCTCGGGCAATTCGATCGCGGGCAATTATATCGCGGGCGCCATCACCCTTTCGGACAATGCCTTCGCCAATTTCAACGGCATGGGCAATGTCGTCATCAATTCCGGCGCGCAGGCGAATTTGCAGAGCGCGATGAACCTCACCGTCAATCTGGGGAATTAGCCATGGCGCGGTGGCCTGCCGCGCGGCAACGCGAAATGGCGGCCTCCGCGATAGTGCTTTTCAGCCTCGTCGCGTCGCCCTGTGTGGCGCAGACGCGGCCGCTGGCGCAGATGCCGGTCGATGCTCCGGGACGCGAGCCGGGGTATACGGTGCGGGTGCGGAGCTGGGCTGAAATCCCCTTCCGCACGATCGTGCGCCAGCGGTTTGATTATAGCTGCGGCTCCGCCGCCGTCGCGACGCTCCTGACCTATCAATATGGCGTGCCCACGGACGAAGCCGCCCCGTTCAAGGCGATGTACGACAAGGGCGATCAGGCCAAAATCCGCCAAAAGGGCTTTTCGCTGCTCGACATGAAGAATTATCTCATCGCGCGCGGCTTCGCGGCGCAGGGTTACCGGCTGGGGATCAACGACATGCGCGCGCTCGGCAAGCCGATGATCGCGCTCATCAACGTCCGCGGCTACACCCATTTCGTGGTCATCAAGGGCGCGCGCGACGGGCGCGTGCTGATCGGCGATCCGGCGCGTGGGCTGCTCAAGGTTTCCGATGCCGAATTCGCGAAGATGTGGAGCGGCATCGCGCTGATCGTCACCGATCCGCCGAAGGGCGTGGACGGCGCGTTCAACCTCGCGCGCGATTGGGATCCCTGGTCGACCTCGCCCACGCGAATCTTCCAGGGTGAACGCACGATCACCGCGACAACCGACAATCTGCCGCCGATCTATCAGATCCAGCAGCAGATTTTGCCAAATATCCGCGTAGGAGGCATCCCATGACCCGTAATGCCGTGAGCCGCGCCGCGCTTCGCGTGCTGATCGTGGCGGCGATGGCGGCTGACACGATCGCGCCAGCCGGCGCCGTTGCGCTTGATCCGGAGGGGATCGCGCCCGCTGTCGGGGTTTCCGGGCAGTCTGATGCCGCGTCCCCCTTCGCGCACATGACCGCGCTGAGCGACAGCGAGATGGCCGAGGCGCATGGCGGGTTCGATTGGGGCGGGATGAACATCACGTTCGGCGCGGACGTGCAGACCTATCTCAACGGTCAGCTCGCATTGCAGACCGTGGTGAACTGGACCGCGAGCGGCGCGACGACGCAAACGATCGTCGGAAGCCAGCTCGTGCTCGCCGATATGACATCGGCGTCGGGCGGTGGTGGTGGCATCACGCTGCCGTCGACCATTTCGGGCAGTCAGGTCTATTTCGCCAACGCCGGGCAAACCGCGCTGATCCAGAACACCAATGGCGCGCTGCAAAATGTGCTCGTCAACGCGATGGCCAATCTGAACGCGGTGCAGCAAACCAACGCCACGGTGACGCTGGGCAATTATACCGCCTTCGCCGCCGCGCTTCATGCCGGCGCGCTGAACATGGGGCTGGGGCACGAGATCGGCAACTTCTCGCACTGACCGGCCCCCCCCTCCCGGTGTGCCCCCCGCCGAACCGCTAGAAGGTGAACGGCAGGCGCAACGTCATCGCGACGCCCGGCGCGTCCTGCGTCACCCCGAACTGGAAGGCGAGCGTCACCGACTGGCGCGGGTTGACGCGGTAGGACATGCCGAGATCGAGCGTCCCCACCTGTAAGGTCGATGAATCCTGGAAGCTGCCGTTCAACTCGGTCCGCGTCGGCAGGATATAGGTGTGGCTATAGCCGAGCGAGAACGAGAAGCGCGGATTGATCGCGAAGCCGAAGCCGATGTTGGCCGAAATGGCGCCGCCGGGGTGGACATGCCCGATCAGGATATCGTTGACGGTGCGATTGATGTTGCGGGGGAATTGATAAAGATATGATATCCCGCCGTATATCACCGCCGGATCGGTTGGCAGCAGCATCGTGATTCCCGGCTGGATTCCCCAGAAACCCGATCCTGTCGCCAGCCCATGGGCAATGCCGAATTCGTCATAGGAAATCGAGAACGGGCTCACCCCGGTATCGCTTTTCACGCGCAGCCCGGCGATGAAGATCGGCGCCTCGGGATTGACGGGCGCGTTTAGCTGCCAGCGCAGCGCCCCTTCGATATCGCCGATCGCGCTTCGGTGGAGATCATATCCTTCCGTCACGGTGCCCTCGCGCACCTGCGTCAGATGGATGCTGTCGGTGCGGATCATCGCCGGGATCATCAGTTCGGCTTCGAGCCGGTCGGTGAAGCCGTGCCATATCGTCAGTGCGTCCACCGTCGTGTTGCGATCGGCGGTGGAAGCCTGGATCGAGCCGATCTGAAGCCCCGGCACCAGCTCGATCCCGGCAAAGACCAGCCGATTGTTGGCCGAACGAATGTATGTGAGCGACGATTGCACCGTGGTCTTGCCCGCAGGCGTCAGCACGCCCTGGCCTTGCGGCACGGCCTGGGTCTTCTCGGCGATGTCGGGCTTTGCCGCCTGCGCGTCCCCCACGGTGGTCTGTGGCGCGGGAACGGTTTGCGTCGCGGGCGGGCCGGCTTGCGCGCCTGCGCCCACGCCGGCGCCGCGCGCGGCGGCGAGGTCGGCGGCAGTCTCGGTCCTGAGCGCGGTAATCTCCTCGCGGTAAGCGGCGATCTGCTTTTGTTGCGCGTCGATCTGCGCCTGCTGCGCCGCGATTCTGGCGGCGAGATCGGCGAGTTGCTGCTCCACCGATGGCGTCGCGGCGGGTGCCGGTGTTGCTGCCGGGATCGGTGCCGGTGTCGGTGCGGAGACCGGCGTTACCGTCGCCGCCGCTGGCGCTGCCGCCGCGGGCGGCGCCGGGTCGTCAGCGGCCCATGCGGTGGTGGGGAGGGCAATCAGGCTGCCGGCGCAGAGCCAGCGGGTCGCAGCGTTTCGCATCAGTGGATCATCCCTGGAGAGAAAGCGGGCAGGTGGGCTTCGGAAGGGAATAGCTGGCCTTCGTTGGCGATTTCGCGCAGCCGGTCTGACTGGATGATGGTGAAGATGCGCCCGCGCGCCTGGCGCAGCAGGCCGCGCCGCCGGAATTCGGTGAGCGTGCGGCTGATCGTGTGGAGCGTCAGCCCGAGGTGATCGGCGAGATCGGAAAGCGGCAGCGGCAGGCGGAATTCGCTGCCCAGCCCGCGCCCGGCGAGTTCGAGGAAAAACGCGGCGACCCGCGCGCGCGCATGGCGGCGCGAGCGGACCGCCAGCACGATATATGCCTGATGCAGCGCGCGCGAGAGCAGCCTGATCCGCTGCTCGATCGCCTCGTGCGGCTCGATCGGCCATTCGAAGATCATCACCGATGTCGCGGCCTCCGCCGTCAGCATCTGCTGATCTTCGCTCAGCCCGATCACGTCGCCGGGAAAGGCGAAGCCGACGATCACGCGCTGGCCGTCGGCGAGATACAGGCACAGGCGAACCACGCCTTCCTCGATCCGGTGCAGATTATGGGTCGGGTCGCCGGGTGCGTAGAGCACCGCGTCTTTCGGGATGATCCTGCGGCGGCCGGATGGATGCGTCGTCGCCATGTGCGTGGCCCCACCTTCAGCAGCCGCGCGCAGGGTGGCGCGGCGCGGGCGGAAACGCCATTCGCGGAAATTCTAAGTAAAATTGCGCATCGCGCGCCTGTGGTAATCTTGCTGTCAGCTTGGGGTGGTATCACCTTTTGGTGAGTCGGGATGCGAAGGATATCAGGGCGCACGCGCCTCGACCCGCGGTTTGAGTATCGAACAGGAGGTGCCCGATGTCCTTGCTTAGCGATCAGGCGCTTGGCGTATGCCTTACGGCGCGCGAGCTTGAGGTTCTGGCGCTTGTCGCCGGCGGTCTGTCAGCAAAGGAGATCGCGTTGCGCATCGCGATCGCGCCGCGAACGGTGGAGCGTCATATCGACAATGCCCGGCTGAAGATGCGCGCGCGCAATCGCACGCATCTCGTCACGCGGGCGATCGCCAGCGGCCTGCTCGATCCGCCGGAACGCGAGGAGGAGGCACAAGTATTCCCGCCCGTGCTTCTGCGCGGGCAACATACCGGCGCTGAGGCGATCCTGCTTCTTTGACCGTCAACCGGCGACCAGCATGTATCCGATCCCGCGCAACGTGCGGATTGATACGCCGCCCGGCGCCTCGATCTTGCGCCGCAGGCGATAGATATACACTTCGAGCGCGTTGGAGGTGACGCCGTCGCCCGATCCGAACAACTGATCCTCCAGCAGCCGGCGCGGGGTCGCCCGGTTGCTGCGACGGATCAGGATTTCGGCGAGATCGGCCTCGCGCGCGGAAAGTTCGACCGACGCGCCGTCGATCGACAACTGGCGGGACATCGTGTCGAAGACGAGCGCGCCGGCCCGGATCGACGGATCGGGAAAGCCATCCCGGCGGCGCACGATCGCGTCGATCCGCGCGTGGAGTTCGTCGACGAAGAACGGTTTGACGAGATAATCGTCCACCCCCGCGCGCAATGCGGATACGCGCTTCGCCACGTCGTCATGCCCGCTCACCACGAGGATCGGCTCGCTATGCCCGGCGGCGCGCCAGCGGCGGACGAGCATCGTTCCCTCCTCATCGGGCAATCCCAGATCGAGGATGATCGCGGCGAACAATGTCGTGGAAAGAAGATAGTCCGCATCAGCCGCATTGCCCGCGATCTCGACGGCGATATCCCGATCCGCCAGCGCGGCGTGAAGCGCGCCCGCGAATTCGTCATCGTCATCGACGAGCAGCAGCCGCATATGTTCCCGTCCAGTCGGGCGCGCCGGCGTTCGGAAAACCGCCGGGTCACCGCGTAAACTTTCCGATACGGGCGATTCCCCACAAGGAAAAACCTCGCTATTGAAATATAAACCCTGCTCTGGCCGAAGGAAAGCATTACGCGACTTCCTCCCGCTTTGCCGCCTGATCCGATTGACCGGCGATCAATATTGCCGTCATCGCTGCTCGGGCGGCTGACGCTGGGGTCGCTGCTGACAATGCTGGTGCTGGGGCTGATATTGCCGCTGCTCGCGTCGCATTCGATCCTGGGGCTGGCCGATCGCACCGTGGCGGCACAGATCGAAGCGGACATGGACGGTATCGCCAGCGGCTTGCGCTACATCGGCGGGCGTTGGGAGCTGGTGGTCGATCCCTATCTCGTCACCACGCTCGTCGCCAGCGATCCGGGCGACGGCTTCGTCGTGATCGACGAGGCGCGCCATGTCGTCGCGGCATCGCGCGGCGGGCGGGAAGCGATCGCACGGATCGGCGGCCTGCCGTTCGCTGACGGGAGCGTCGGATCGGGGCCGGTCGCCTATTCCACCCGCGTCGTCCGATCGGGGCGGCAACGGGCGCTCGTCATGGTCTATCGCGATCGCTGGACCGCGAATGCCGCGGTCGATCAGGCGGCGCGCGATATCATGGTGCAGTTCGGCGCGCTGACCATTGCGGCGCTGGCGCTGATGCTGGCGATCAACCTCGCGACGATCATCGTCTCCATGGCGGGGCTGCGGCGCGCGGCGCGCGAGGCGGCCTCGATCGGGCCGGATGCGCCTGGGTGTCGGATCAACCGGCAAGACCTGCCCGATGAGGTGCTGCAACTGGTGGATGCCGCCAATGCGGCGCTCGATCGGGTGGAGGACGGGCATCGGATGCAGGCGCAGTTCGCGGGCGCGGTGGCGCATGAACTGCGCACCCCGATCGCGTTGCTGCGCGTGAAATGCGAATGTTTGCCCGCTTCGCCCGAGCGCGAGGATTTGCTGAAGGCGGTGGATCGCCAGTCCCACATCCTGCGGCAATTGACCGCGCTCGCCTCGCTCGATGGGATGCGCCCGGCGATGACGCGGCTCGATCTGGTCGAAACGATCCGCGAGATGGCGACGGATCTGTCGGGGCAGGTCATCGCCTCGCGGCGCACGATCGAGTTTTCCGGCCCGGACTTTCCGGTGTGGGTGCGCGGCAACGCCGATTGCCTGTTCTCCATCCTCTCCAACCTGATCGGCAATGCGGTGCGGCATACGCCGGTGGGCACGCATATCGCGATCCGCGTCGGGCGTGACGGGAGCGTGATGGTGGCGGATGACGGGCCGGGCATCCTGCGCGTCGCGGGGGAGGCGCGGGCGGCGCGCTATCTGCGCGCCGATCGCAGGCGCAGCGACGGCGCCGGCATGGGGCTGCGCATCGTGGAGAAAACCGCCGGATTGCTCGGCGGGCGGATGGAAATCGCCACGGACGCCGCCGGGGCGGCGGTGACGATATGGTTGCGCGCGGATCGCGGATAGCGCGGACAATCCCTTGCCTTCGCCGCGCAAATCGCTCCATGTTCGGCGAAACGAGGAATGCAAGGGGGGGATGCGATGCGCACGGCTGGACGGATTCTGGCGGGGGCCGCGCTCGCGGCGATGGCGGCGGCGGGCGTGGCGCAGACCGCGCCCGCGGATCGCACGGCAATCGAGGCCCGCTTCGATCAGCATATCAGCTCGGCCGACCAGCTTGCGTGGCTGAAGGACATGTCGTCCGAGCCGAACCATGTCGGCTCGCCGCACGACAAGGCCAATGCCGAGTCGATCCTCGCCAAGTTCAAACGATGGGGCTGGGACGCGCATATCGAGACGTTCTACGTTCTCTATCCCACCCCGATTTCCACCACGGTGGAGATGGTGGCGCCGCAAAAGATCGTGCTGGGCGGGCAGGAGCCGCCGATCGCGGGCGATGACACTTCCGCCAACACCGCGCACGCGCTGCCGCCCTATGTCACCTTTCAGGGCGACGGCGATGTCACCGGCGATCTGGTTTACGTCAATTACGGGATGCCGGAGGATTACAAGGATCTCGCCCGGCGCGGGATTGATGTGAAGGGCAAGATCGTCATCGCGCGCTACGGCACCGGCTGGCGCGGGCTGAAGCCGAAGCTGGCGCAGGATCATGGCGCGATCGGCTGCATCATCTATTCCGATCCGGCGGACGATGGCTATGCGAAGAACGATGCCTATCCGGTCGGCGGCGCGCGTCCGGCGGGCAGCGTGCAGCGCGGATCGGTGGCCGATATGCCGCTCTATCCCGGCGATCCGCTGACGCCTGGCATCGGCGCGACGCTCAATGCCAAGCGACTGAAGCGCGAGGATGCGAAGGCGATCCTGAAGATCCCGGTGCTGCCGATGTCTTATGGCGATGCGGTGAAGCTGATCGGCCGGCTTGGCGGGCCGGTCGCGCCGGCGCCGTGGCGGGGGGCATTGCCGGTCACCTATCATATGGGTGGCAATGGTGGCGTTTCCGTCCATCTCGCGGTGAAATCGGATTGGAAGCTCACCCCCGTTTACGATGTGATCGCGAAGCTGAAGGGCGCGCGCTATCCCGATCAATGGGTGATCCGCGGCAATCACCACGATGCCTGGGTGTTCGGCGCGGCGGATCCGCTATCGGGCAATGTCGCGATGCTTTCGGAGGCGAAGGCGCTGGGCGAGTTGTACCGCAGCGGCTGGCGGCCAGCGCGAACGATCGTTTACGCCAGTTGGGACGCGGAAGAACCGATGCTGCTCGGCTCGACCGAATGGGCGGAGCAGTACGCCGATGAGCTGAAGAAGAAAGGCGTCATCTACATCAATACCGATGGCAACGGGCGCGGCGTGCTCGGTGCCGAGGGAAGCCATTCGTTCCAGCATCTGGTGAACGCCGTGGCGGCGGACGTGACCGATCCCGAAACCGGGGCGACGGTGGCGGCGCGGCGGCGGGCGGAGGCGCGCGTGGCCGCGTTCGATCGCACCGGTCATGTCAGCGATGCCGCGCTGGCGGCGGCGGAGAAGGGGGGCGACATGCCGATCGGCCCGCTTGGATCGGGATCGGATTATTCCGCCTATATCCAGCATCTCGGCCTGCCCGCGCTCAACATCGGTTTTGGCGGCGAGGATGAATCGGGCGGAGTCTATCATTCGATCTACGACAGCTTCCATCACATGACGACGTTTGACGATCCCGGCCTGAAATATGGCGCGGCATTGTCGAAGCTGGTCGGGCGGCTGGTGTTGCGCATCGCGGATGCCGATGTGCCGGTGCAGCGTTACGGCGATTTCGCCGATACGGTGGGGGTCTATCTGGGCGAGGTGAAGAAGCTCGCCGCCGATCGCCGCGCGGAGGATGTGAAGCGCGAGAAGCTCCTCCACGATGGCGCGTTCGCGCTGGCGAGCGATCCGCTGAAGCCGGTGGGCGCGGTGGCGCCCGAGCCGATGACGCCGCAGTTCGATTTCACCGCGCTCGAAGGGGCGGTGGCCGCGCTCAAACAATCCGCGACGAGCTTCGACGCGGCGCTCGCGGCGCGCGGCGCGGGGCTGACCCAGTCGCAACGCGATCGGCTGACCGCGCAGTTGCGCGATGTCGATCAGCTTCTGCTTGACGAGCGCGGGCTGCCGGGGCGGCCATGGTACAAGCATCTGATCTACGCGCCGGGCCGGTTCACCGGCTATGGCGCCAAGACGCTGCCCGGCGTGCGCGAGGCGATCGAGGAACGCCGCTTCGATGATGCGAATGAATATGCGGCGCGCACCGCAAAGGTGCTGCGCGACTATGCCGCGCGGCTCGATCAGGCGCGCGCCACGCTGGAGGGGAAATAACGCGCCGCCGCCGGGGATGGCTCAGGCGGGGGCGTCGGCGGTCATTTCACGATCCCGCGCGGCAAAGAGCGCCAGGATATCGGGCCGCTTCGCGATCAGATCCTGCAACGTATAGCGATCGAGCACCGCCATGAACGCGCTGAGCGCCTCCGCCAGCGCGACCGTCAGCCCGCACGCCGGGGCGATGATGCAGCCGCCGCAATCAACGAGGTCGAAGCCGTCCTCGGTATGCCGCACCAGCGCGCCCACGTTGATCTGATCGGGCGCCCGCCCCAGCCTGATGCCGCCGCCACGGCCCCGCACGCTCGCGACATAACCGGCATTGGCGAGATCGTTCACCACCTTCATCAGGTGATTTTGCGATACGCCATAGGCGCGTGAAACCTCCCCGATCGAACACAGACGTTCAGGGTGCGCCCCCAGATAGAGCAGCACGCGCATCGCATAATCGGTATAGCGGGTCAGGTGCATAAACGGCTCCGCCTCGATCCCGGAGAAAAAACATATATTATTATTGCATCTTTTGCGGCAAAAGAATAGATGCGTCTCATATACATGATTGGAGCGAGTCGTGAACAAGGCCGCACAAATCGAAGAAGCCGCGCTGGAGCGGCTTATTCCAGCTTTCTACGCTCGGGTTCGTGACGATGCCGAGCTTGGGCCGGTGTTCAACGATGCGATCGCCGACTGGCCCGAGCATCTCGACAAGCTCGTCGCCTTCTGGTCGTCCGTGATGCTGACCAGCGGGCGCTACAAGGGCAATCCGATGTTCGCGCATCTCAAGCACAAGCTGCGTATCACCCCGGCGCTGTTCGATCGCTGGCTCGCGCTGTGGAAGGAGACGACGGACGAGATGATGTCGCCCGATGCCGCCGCAGCACTTCAGGCCAAGGCGGGGCGAATTTCGGAAAGCCTGCAACTCGCGCTGTTCTTTCGCCTCGATCCGGCGTCCGCGCCTGGCCGCGCCGTCGCCTGATCCTCGAAAAAGGGGGGCGGCTTTCTGTCCGAAGGTGGGATAAGATGAAGATCAATCCACAATCCCTGCCCGCGATGCGGGGCGAGAATAACGAGGCGGCGAACGAATTCCGCCGTGCGCTCAAATGGATCGCGGCGGCGGCGATCGCGATGGCGGGCGGCTCGCTATGGTATCTCTCGCTGTCCGGCCCGCTCACCGTGCACATGATCGTCTTCACGACGGTCGGCGTTCTGTTCTCCGTCGTCCTAGGCTGCGGCCTTTTCGCGGCGGCGTTTTTCAGCGCGAACAGCGGCTACGATCAGACCGTAACCGACGCCACCCGCGTCAAGAAGGCGGCGGCCAATCCGGTGGCGCTGCCCGACGGGCTCGAATCCTATCGCAGCACGGACAGCTTCACCGAAGCGACGGTGCCGGCGGCATTGCTCGCCGATCACAATACCAAGGCGGGAAGCTGGGGGCTGATCCGCGTGTCCGAAGGGCAGTTGCGTTATTGCGTCACCGATCCGCGCCGCGAAGCGCTGGAGACGATCCTCACCCGTGAAACCGCCCCCGGCATCGTCGAGCCGACGATCCTGCATCATGTGGAGCCGATCGGCGCGGTGCGTTTCCAGGTGGAGTTCTGGCGCGCGCCGATCCTTCATTGAGGCACGCGGGCGGATTTGATATGATAGCACACGTCCCGGCCCTTGCGCCCGTTTGACGATCGCGCTCGCTGATACCGGCGCTGAGACGGCTTCGTTGTTCGCGCGACTACGGGAGCTTGCACGGTTTCATGAAAACCTGGTTCCGCCGGCGCTATCTCGATCTGCTCGGGTCGATCTATATCTATAACGAGCATCGCGGTTATCGCTCGATCGACCGCGTGCTGGAGGCGGTGCGGCGGCGCGCACCGGGCGATCATGCGCTGATCGCCGCGATCGAGAAGCATCGCGCGGACGAACGCAAACATTATGTGATGTTCCGCCGCTGGTTCGAGTTGCGCGGGGAGATGCCCTATCACATTGATCGCACCTGCGGGCATATTGATCGCTTCGTGGAGATCATGTTCCGCTCGACGATCGACGATCTGGATACCGATCAGATCGTCGCGCGCGACGAATTGTTCGAGCGGCTGTGCCGGGTAATCACGCTGACCGAGCAACGCGGCTATCGCCAGGTGGAAATCCTGCTGCGCCATCCGCTGGTGCGCGGCGATCCGGTGCTGATGCGGATCTTCGCGATCATCGAGCGCGATGAACCGAGCCATTGGGCGCCCTACGAGGGCTGGCTGCGCGCGCATGGCAAACGCGATCCGAACTGGTGGGAACATGCGATTGACAGCTTCATCCATTCGGAATTGCTGTTCCTGAAGCTGCCGCTGCTGTTCCTTCATCCCCGGCTGCGGCGGCGGACGGAATGGGCCGATGCGCAGGATCCGGCGGAGAGACTGGCCTCGCCATTCTCGCTGACCCCCGCGCACTGACGAATATCGCCGCCCGGCTCGCGACAGGCCGGGCGGCGATATGCGCGCGTCAGAAGGATTTGCGCAGATTGAGGCCGATCGTGCGCGGGCGGGCCGAGGTAACGCTGGTCAGCCCCACGCCGATCGCGCTCGATGATGCACGGGTGATCGCGGTCGCGTCGAACAGGTTGTTGACGAAGATATAGGCGCCCCAGTCGTTCTGGCGCTCGATCCCGATCCGCGCGTTCACCAGCTCATAGCCGTCGATGTAGCGCGTATAGGGATAGGCCGGGCGGAAATCGGAATAATAGCCGGCGGAATGGCTGAAGTCCGCACGGATCATCCCGTCGAAGTGATCGGTCACCGCCCAGTTATATTGCGCGCTGCCGCCGACCGTGAACTTCGGCACATAAGGGATGCGATCGCCCGCCAGCCCGGCGCTCGACAGCGGATTGTTCTGATCGGCGGTGCTCCTCGGCACGTCCGCGGTCAGCTTCGCGGACATGTACGTCGCGTTGGCGTTGATGTTCAGCCCCTGCACCGGCTGGAGCGATCCTTCGAACTCGATGCCCTGCACCCGCGCGGCGGCGGCATTGCCGATATAGGAGAACGCCCCGTTGGGCGTGCGCTGCGTGATCTGCATGTTCGACCAGTCGATGCGGAATACATCGAGGTTGAGGATCAGCGCGCGGCCCAGCCACGCGGTCTTGAAGCCAGCCTCATAATTCCACAGCGAATCCGAGCGATATGGCGTCAGCGACGTGGCGAGGCCGAGCACCTGATTGACGCCGCCGGGGCGGAAGCCCTGCGCCGCCTCTGCGTAGAACATGATATCCGGCGTGATCTTGTACGACACGTTCGCCTTCATCACGGTGCCGTCCTCGGTCGAGGAGAGCGCGGTCGGCGGCGTGATCCGCGCGCCGACGAGGATCGAGGGCACGTCGGTATGGCCGACCACGTCCTTGTCATACTTGAAGTAGCGGATGCCGCCGGTGACGTTCAGCTTCGAGGTGATATCCACCGACAATTCGCCGAACGCGGCAAGCTGCTTCAGCTCGTCATGGATGAAGCGGATCGTGTCGATCTGGCTCGGGATGACATAGCCGTTCAGCGCATTGGCGTTGAGCTGCGGGTTGGCGACATCGGTGTTGCGCTTCGAATAGAAGCCGCCCACCGTCCAGTTGATCGGCCCGTGCGAGGAGGAGCTGAGCCGCAGTTCCGCCGTCAGCGCGTCCAGATCCTGTTGCGGATAGAGCGAGCTGGTCGACTGGCCCGCGGCGAACGCCTGATATTGCGCGAACGAGGTGATCGGCGTGCCGAACTGGTCGGCGCAACTGGTGGCGCACAGGCGATTGTAGGTCGCGAGATTGTTCATCCCCTGGATGAAGCGCGAGGTGTCGCTCTGGCTCACCAGATGGCGATCCATGTACGAAACCACGCCCGTCGCGGTGACGCCGCCGAAATCATAGGTGCTCGTCAGGCTGTAGAGCGCCACCTTGTCGCGCACGATCTGGCGGGTGCGCGAATCGGTCTTGTAGCGGCCGCTCTCCAAGAGCCAGCTTGGCGTGTCGGTGGCGGAATTGTTGTAATAGACCGCCGCGTCGATCGTCCATGGCGCGACCGGCTGGATGCGCAGCATGGCGCGCCCGCCGTAGCTTTCCTCCGCGTTGATGTCGTTCACGCGCAGCCAGGTGTTGTCGATATAGCCCGAGTTGCGCTTGTAGAAGCCGACCGCGCGGAACGCGACCTTCTGGTCGACCAGCGGGACGTTTATCATCCCGTTCATTTCCTGATTGGCGCCGCCGTGTTTGGTGGCGGACATGGTGCCGTCGAAATCCGCGCCCAGCTCATAGCTCGGCTTCTTGTAGATGATGCGCAGTGTGCCGCCCATCGAGCCGGAGCCGTAGAGCGTGCCCTGCGGCCCGCGCAGCGCCTCCACGCGGTCAACGTCGAACAGGCGCAGTTCGGGGGTGGAGCCGCCGGCGTCGTTGCTGGCGCCCACCGTGCCGGTGACCGGGGTTTCGTCATAATAGACGCCGACGGTCGGTTCGCCGGTCGCCTGGATGCCGCGAATGACGACGCGGCGGTTGGAGGGGCCGCCATCGACGAAGTTGAGGCTCGGCACCTGGCTGTGCAGATCGGCGATGTTCTGCACGCCGGCATTGGCGATCGTCTGCGCCGACACCGCCGAAATGGCGATCGGGGTTTCCTGCAGCCGCGTGCCGCGCTTCAGCGCGGTGACGATGATATCGGCCTCGCTGCTTGCGGATGCGTCGCTATTCGATGCGACATTCTGGGCGAGAACCGGCGCGGCAACGCCGCACAGCGCGGTCGCGGCAAGCAAGGCGCGGCCAGCCATCCGCCGCAGATGCAAATTGTCGATCATTGAACCCCCTCTTGCTCGCCATCCGCCTTCCCTCAGGCGCGATGGCGACTGCGCCGGCCTGGCGCTCGTTTACCCGGTCGGGTCAGGTCGCAGCCCGGTTCCCATATCCCGATTGGGCAGGATATCCGCGCGCGTCAACCAAAGTGTGCCGTCAGGCGCGATTTTCCGATCCGTGCTTGCGCGAGAAGGGTTGATATCGCACCATTAGTACGTGAACGGATTATTCGCGCGCCATAGGGGCGGTTCGGATCGGCCCGTTCACGCGCAAAAATAGCAGGGTCTGTGCGGGCGATCGCCCATTTTTCAGACAGGCGAGCATAGGGAATCGGGCGGCGCAGGTCGCGGCGACCGGGCGAAGCCTGTCATGCACGTTTCAAGGGAGGGCATTGATGAAGCGAATTCTAAAAGGGGCGCCTGTCGTCACCGCGGCGATGTTGCTCGCCAGCGCGGGCATCGCGCAGCAGCAGGGCGCCGATCCGGATTTCGCGAAATCAGTGAAGGAGTGGACGACGCGGCCGGAATTTTCCACGCCGCTGGTCGATCATCTGCCGCTTTCGTCCACGATCCCTTCGCCCAAGCAGGTGTTCGGCCAGCATATCGGCGCGCCCAACGTGCTGCACAGCCAGCCGGAGATCACCGGCTATTTCCGCAAGCTCGCCGCCGCCGCGCCCGATCGCGTGCGGATCATCGAGATCGGCAAGACCAACGAGGGCCGCGACAATATCGTCGTGATGATTTCCGATGCGGAGAATATCGCCAGGCTCGATCAGTATAAGGCGAATCTCGGCAAGCTCGCCGATCCGCGCCACATCAGCGCCGACGATGCGAAGCGCATCATCGCCGAGACCAAGCCGATCTATCACCTCACCGCCGGGCTGCACTCCGCCGAAACCGGGCCGCCCGAAATGGTGATGGAACTGGCCTATCGCCTGTTGACCGAGGATACGCCGCTCATCCGGCAGATCGGCAAGAATCTCGTCGTCGCGATCAGCCCGGTGCTGGAGGCGGACGGTCGCGATCGTTATCGCGACTGGTATTACCGCCATCTGATCGACGAGAAGGACGATCTCAACAAGCCCGCCGGCCCGCCCTATTGGGGCAAGTACATTTATCACGACAATAATCGCGACATCAATTTTTCCGATGTCAGCGCGCGGGCGATGATGAAATATTATCTGGAATGGCACCCGCCGATCATGCACGAACTGCATGAATCGGTGCCGTTCCTCTACACCTATAGCGGGCAGGCGCCGCAGAACCCCGATCTCGATCCGATCCTTTATGGCGAGCTGCCGTTCTTCTCGAATTTCGAGATGTCGCAGCTCACCAAATACGGGCTGCCGGGCGTGTGGACGCATGGCTTCGTCGATGCCTGGTCGCCGGGCTATGTCGGCTTCATGGCGTCGAACCACAACGGCATGTTGCGCATGTACGAAACGTTCGGCAACGGCGGCGCAACCACGATGCTGCGCCATGTCGATACCGGCGAAGGCGGCCCCGGCGTGCGCGGCGGCAACCAGACCGAGCGAGATTGGTTCCGGCCATCCCCTGCCTATAAGGAGGTGGAATGGTCGATGCGCAACAACACCAATTATATGCAGACGGGCGTGCTCACCGCGCTGCAACTCGCCTCGACCTTCCCGAACATCATCCTCGAAAACTTCTATAAGAAAAGCCTGAACGGGGTGGAGGCGGGGGCCGCCAAGGCGCCCTATGCCTTTATCATCCCGGCGAACCAGAGCGATCCGACGCGGGTGAAGTTCGTGGCGGACGTGCTCCAGCTTCAGGGGATCGAGATCGGCAAGGCCAATGCCGCGATCAGGCTGGGGGACAAGAGCTATCCGGCGGGTTCGCTCGTCATCAAGCTCGACCAGCCCTATGGCCGGCTCGCCAAGACCCTGCTCAAGGTGCAGGATAATTACCCCAACGACGACATGACCACCTATGACGACGCGGCATGGACGATGGGGCTGATGACCCATACCAATATCGTCCAGATCGCCGACAAGGCGGTGCTCGACGTGGCGACGACCCCGCTCGATCGCTTCGTCGTTCCCGGCGCGATGGGCAATGCGGGCGCGGGCGGCTATGCGGTGCTCGATACCGGATCGGTCAACCTCGCGCAGCTTCGCTTCCGATTGAAGGACGTGGCGGTGAAGGTCGCGGAGAAGCCGTTCAAGGCGGGCGGGCGCGATGTGCCGGCGGGCTCGCTGCTGATCCCGGCGAGCGCGGGCGGCGAGTTGAAGCCGCTGATCGAGGAACTGGGGCTGACGGCGATCGCGGCGCCCGCGAATCCCGGCGTGCCGACGCACGACATGCCGGTGCCGCGCGTCGCGCTGTTCAGCACCTGGGGCTCGACGCAGAGCGTCGGCTGGGTGCGCTATGCGTTCGATCAGTACAAGACGCCTTATGATCTGATCTTCAAGGAACAGGTTCGCGCGGGCGGTCTGCGCGCGAAATATGATGTCATCATCCTCCCCGATCAGGGGCGCGCGCCAAGGGACATCGTGTTCGACCTGCCGATGAAGGGCAAGCCGCTGTCCTATACCGAGTCCAGCGATCAGCCGACGCTCGGCAAATACGGTTCGTCGCCGGATATTCGTGGCGGCATGGGGCTGGCCGGGCTTGAGGAATTGCGCAAGTTCGTCGAGGCGGGTGGCGTTCTCATCACCACCGGCAAGGCAAGCGGCGTCCCCGCCAGCTTCGGGCTGGTGAACGACGTATCGGCCAGCGACGTAAGCAAGAACTTCTACGCGCCCGGCCCGATCGTGAAGGCGAACCTGCTCCAGCCCGCCAGCCCGATCTTCTATGGCTATACCGAAAAGACGATGCCGGTGCGCTGGGCGACCAACGTGCTGCTCAACATGCCGAAGACGGCGCGGCAATATGTGCTGATGCAATTCCCCGGCGGCAAGAAATCCGTGATGAGCGGCTTCATGAAAAGCGCCGAGGAGGTGAAGGATCGTCCCGCTGTAATCAACATGCCGGCGGGTGCTGGGCGCGTGGTGATGTTCGCGACCAATCCGATCTGGCGCTGGCAGAATCTCGGCGAATTCCGGATGCTCTACAACGCGATGCTCAACTGGCAGGCACTCGGCGGGCCGAACAATCTCGCGCCGGTCAAGCCTGATGAGGGCGCGTCGCTGAACAAGGCGCCGCGCGTCGATGATGGTTCGAAGCCGACCGGGCTTGTCGGCTCGGAAGATACCGGGACGCCGAACTGAGCGATCGGCCCCGCCCGCCGCGGCGGGGCCATGACCTATCCGAATAAGGGGGAGGAAAAGAATGAAGGCCAATTGGATCGCGCTGGCGGGGGCCGCCGTGCTGCTGGGGGTGTCCGGCACGGCGATGGCGCAGGCGGATAGCGTGCTTGCGCCCAAGGCGGAACAGGCGGCGGATCGCTGGACGATCATTCACGCCGGCACCCTGATGACGGAGGCCGGCAAGCCGCTGGCGCGCGATGCCAGCATCATCGTGAAGAACGGCGTGATCGACGCGGTGCGACCCGGATTCGTCGGCGCGGAGGCGATCGGTGGCGGTGTCGCGCCGGGCAGCGTGGCGATCGTGGAACTGCGCGACAAGTTCGTCATGGCCGGGCTGATCGACGCGCATGTTCATATCGGCTTCGGCAATTGGAGCGCGGCGCTCCAGAATGCGCGCGAGAAGGTGTTCGGCGGCGCCACCACGGTGCGCGATGCGGGTAGCCTGCCCGAGGTGATCTTCCCGCTGCGCGATGCGATCAACAAGGGGCTGGCTGTCGGCCCGCGCATCCTCGCATCGGGCGCGCCGCTCACCACCACCGGGGGGCATGGCGATTTCCGCAACGGCAACTTCCAGGCCTCGCTCGCGCCGCCCGCCTTTTCCAGCGGCGTGTGCGATGGTGTCGGCGAATGCGAAAAGATCACGCGCCGGCAGATCCAGCTTGGCGCCGATCAGATCAAGATCATCGACACAGCCGGCGTGGTGGATGACAGCTATACCGGCCTCGATCAGCAATTCACCGATGCCGAATTGCACGCGATCGTCGATGCATCGCATCTGATGAAGCGCAAGGTGATGGCGCACGCGATCGGCGCGGACGGCATCAAGGCGGCGGTGCGCGCGGGCGTCGATTCGGTCGAGCATGGCAATTACCTCGACGATGAAGGCGCGAAACTGATGAAGGAGCGCGGCACCTATCTCGTCCCGACGCTCGAAGCGCCGACCGACGTGCTGCGCCGGGTCGAGCATCCCAAGCCCGGCGATCGCCCGATCAGCGACAATACGCGCCGCAAGGTGCTCGGTATGCCCGAGGCGCAGCCCGGCGGCATCGGGCGGCAGGTGAAGGTCGCGCTGCGCAACGGCGTGAAGATCGCGGTCGGCACCGATTTCGGCGGCACGCCCGGCGACGAGATGGTGCTGCTCGTGCGGCAGGGCGGGATGACGCCGCTCGCGGCGTTGCGCGCGGTGACGCTCACCAACGCCGAATTGCTCGGCATCTCCACCACCACCGGGACGATCGAGCCGGGCAAATCGGCCGATATCGTCGCGTTCGACGGCAATCCGATCGACGAGATCGAAGCCGCCACCCGCGTGGTGTACGTCATGTCGCAGGGGCATCAGTTCAAGGCGCCGGGATATCGGCTTCCCTGACGCGCCGAGTTGACGGGCGCGGCGGCGGCATCCCCGCGTCGCCGCGCCGGTTGGCGGCGCGCGCCCTATGATCGGGCGGCGCGCCTTTGCGTCGGCGACTCGTTGCGCGTCGCGGCGCAAGCAAAATCGTTGGCAAGCGGCGAATTGCTTAGAAATTGAACGAACTGTGCGCGGTTGAGCGCAAGTATTCGACAGAATCTGTTTTCCCAGCGGCTGTTAAAGCCCGATTATGCCATCGGCTCTCGTAGTCATTGCTCCCGATGTTGCGCGGATGACACGTAGTCGTTGCGAATTTCGCCGCGCACGGTTCGCGGCATTGACCAGGCGGCATTTGCAGGCGGATAGGACGCGACGCCAAAGTTCTGGAAGGATTCGTGAAATGATGGGTAACACCCTCTTTTCCGGGCGCCATCCGTGTGTGCGTCCCATGTTGCTTGCCGGTATCGCGGTCAGCGCGATACTTTCATCCCAAACCGTATTTGCTCAAACAAACCAGCCGGCGGGCGCCCCGCAAACGGCGAACGCCGCCCCGCCGCCGACCGATAGCACCACGCAAAACGATGTGGTGGTAACCGCGTCGCGCATTTCCCAGTCGGCGATCACGGCGCAGCCGGCGGAATCGCTCAGCGCGATCGAGATCACCAAGCGCGGCTATACCAATCTTGGTTCGGCGTTGCAGGAATTGCCGGTGTTCAGCGTTCCCGCGAACAGCCCGGTTGGCAGCCAGGGTACGTTTGGTGCGGGGCAAACCTTCGTCAACATGTACAATCTCGGGCCGCAGCGCACGCTCACGCTCGTCAACGGCAATCGTTTCGTGACGACGGCGAGTTCCTCGCTTTTCGGCGTGGTGGCGGGCAGCCCGGTCGATTTCGCCACGCTGCCGACCAATCTTGTCGAGCGGATCGAAACGGTTTCGGTGGGCGGCGCGCCGATTTACGGCTCCGATGCGATTGCCGGCACCGTCAACGTCATCCTCAAGAAGAATTATGACGGGCTGGAACTGAATGGCCAGAACGGCATATCGCAAAAGGGCGATGGCGGTGATTACAATGTCTCGCTTCTGGCGGGCAAGAATTTCTCGGAAGGGCGCGGCAACATCACGTTGAGCGTTCAATATGACAAGCAGAACGGCATCCCCACGTCCGATCGCTTCTTCACCAGTGCTGACGGGCCGTTCTATACGACCGCGCCGCCGAAGCTCGCCTATCGCCAGCAGCTTTATTACGGCGGGCAGCGTTACAACGTCTTCACCAATACTGGTATGCCGCTGGTGGGTGATGATGTGCCGATCTATGCCGGGCAGGCTATTGCCTCGGTAACCGATGCGCAGGGGCGCCCGCTGGTGTTTGGCGGCGATGGGCGGCTGAGGCCGTTCGTCAACGGGGCGCTGACCGGAAACGGGCTGATCCAGGCCGGGGGCGATGGCTTCCGCATCCGCGATTACGATAATTTCCTTACCGACAGCAATCGCTTGTCGGTGACGGCGCTGTTCCATTACGATTTCACCGATCACGTCCGCTTTTCGGGAGAGGCGTGGTATGGCCGCACGGTCGCGACCAATTTGCGCGCCCAGCCGTTCTACAACACCGCCTTGTTCGCGAACGCCGGAGAGACGAACGGCAACCTCATCATGAGCACGGCGAATCCGTATCTCAGCGCCGCCGATCGCACCACGATCATCAACAGTCTTGTCGCGAATGGCGCCGATCCAAGCACCTTCTATCTGGCGCGCGCCAATACCGATCTTTCGACCGGCAGCTTCAGGACGGAATCGAATCTGTATCGCTTCGTCGGCGGGTTCGATGGCGATTTCAATCTCGGCGATCGCAATTTCACCTGGGAAGTGAAGGCGAATTACGGCCAATCCAATTCAAAGACCACCGCGCGCGAAGTCGTCACCCAGAATTTCTATAACGCGCTCAATGCGACGACTGATGCGAGCGGCAATAT
Organism: uncultured Sphingomonas sp.; assembly: GCF_937871615.1. Classification (GTDB taxonomy): domain Bacteria; phylum Pseudomonadota; class Alphaproteobacteria; order Sphingomonadales; family Sphingomonadaceae; genus Sphingomonas. The sequence continues at coordinate 74,391 of NZ_CALMPA010000022.1, forward strand.
CATCTGCACGCCCGGCTATACGAACGCGGCGATCCCGACGCTCAGTTCCACCTGCGCGCCGCTGGATGTCTTTGGCGTCAATCAGGCGAGCAAGGCGGCGCTGAATTACATCACCGCGATCGCCACGCCGCGCCAGGTGAACAAGCAGTTCGACTTTATCGCCGACATCAAGGGCTCGATCGTAAAATTGCCCGCCGGTGACGTGAAATTCGTGCTGGGTTACGAGCATCGTTACGAATCGACCAATTTCAAGCCCGGCGCATTTTACTTCGGGCATGACAATGGCGATGGCACGCGGAGCCAATATGGCAATATCATACCGATAGATCCCGTGGCCGGCTCATATTATACCAATGAAGGTTTCGGCGAGCTGAACATTCCGCTGGTATCGCCATCAATGAACGTGCCGCTGATCTACAGCATGGAGCTGCAAGGTGCCGCGCGCTACGTCAAGAACAGCATGACTGGCGGATTCTGGTCCTACACCGGCGGCGGAAAATATTCGCCCGTCAACGGGCTTACGTTGCGTGGCAATTATACCAGATCGTTCCGCGCGCCGGCGATCACGGAATTGTTCGCGCCGACCGGGCAGGTGTTCAGCCTCGCCAATGATCCGTGCGATCAGCGTTATATCACCGGCGGCCCCGATCCCAGCCGCCGCGCCGCCAATTGCGCCGCCGCCGGAATCCCCGCGGGCTTTACATCAAATGTCGTGAACTACACCGCCAAGGGCCTGAGCGGCGGAAACCCCGCGCTGCAAAATGAGATCGGCAACAGCTGGACGGCGGGCGGCGTTTTCCAGCCGACGTTCATTCCCGGCCTGCGGCTGTCGGCGGATTATGTCCATATTGATATCAAGAACGAGATCGCGTCCCTGTCGCTGACCGACGTGATGGACGCCTGCTACGATTCGACCAATTATCCCAACAGCCCGTATTGCAGCACGTTCGTCCGCAATGCGGCGGGGCAGGTGACCTCATTTGCAACGAGCAGCTACAATATCGGTATCGAGCGTTTCAAAGGCATCCAGTCTTCGCTGAGTTATCGGCTGCCGCTCGAACGGCTCGGCATGTCTCCCAATGCGGGCGCGATTTCGCTCGGCGTGAACTATCTCCACACGATCCAGCATTATTACAAGGTCGGCAGCGGGGATATACAATATACCGTTGGCACGATCGCGGAGCCTAAGGATAATTTCACCGCCAATCTGAATTATGATAACGGCGGCTTCAACTTCATGTGGCAGACGATTTATAACGGCCCTGCCCGCGTGGACGTGAATGTGCCTTCGACCACCTATCAATATCCGCGCTTCGGCAGCTATGTGACGTTCAATAGCTCGATCGGATATGATTTCACGAACAAGTTCAACGTGCGATTCATCGTGAACAACGTCGCCAACAGATCGGTTCCGTTCCCCTATAGGCTGGGCGATACCGGACAGGCACGTTTCTACGATGCGATCATGGGCCGATATTTCCGCGTGAATTTCGGTTTCAAATTCTGACGTTTATCAGTTGATCGCAGCGGGCGCCTCGAATGTTCGGGGCGCCCGTTGATCCGCCGGCGATATTGCCGCGCACGTCCCCCGCGCAGCAGGATCAGAGCGTCGTGAAGCTCTTGCTGGTGATCCGCCAGCCGCTTTCATCCTCGATCAGGTGAAAGCGATCGAGAAATTCGAAACGCCCGGCGAAATTGAACGAATGGACCGCCCCGGCGGCGACCCGCCCGTTGACCGTCAGTTCGATCACATTCGCCGAAAAGTCGGTGTGGTCGATGCCCGCCGCCGCGATCCCGGCCACATCGTCGAGAAACGGCGCCGGCCCACCGACCAGCAATTTGCCGTCGAGATCGCCCGCCATCACGGCCTGCGGATGAAAGCAGCGCGTGAGCAGATCGCGATCGAGCCTTTTGCAGCCCTCGGCATAAGCATCGAGCACGTCGCGCGGGGTGGAGAAGCTCATGGGGTTTCCTTCTCAGATGGAGGGGCGGCGCTCATCGTGAAGTGCCGAGGGAAAGAACCTGGGCGCGCAGCGCCTCGCTGCCGCGCGCGAGCAGCCCGACATCGGTGCCGATCGACACGAAGCATAGCCCTGCGCCCAGCCGGGCGGCGGCGTCTTCGGCATCGAGCGCGAAGATGCCGGCGGCCTTGCCCGTCCGTGCGATGCGCGCGATCGCGTCACTGATCGCCGCCTGCACCGCCGGATGGCGCGGCGCGCCGAGATGGCCGAGCGCCGCCGAAAGATCGCCCGGCCCGATGAAGATCGCGTCCACCCCGTCCACCGCCGCGATTTCCTCGATCGCATCCAGCCCGGCGCGGCTTTCGATCTGCACGATCAGGCAATGCTCCTCGTGCGTGCGCATCAGATAATCGCTTTGCCGCCCGAAGCCGGAGGCGCGGCTGGTGGCGCTCGCCACGCCGCGGATGCCGTGCGGCGGGAAGCGCATCGCGGAAACCGCGAGCCGCGCCTGATCTGCGCTTTCCACCATCGGGATCATCAGCGTGCGAAAGCCGATATCGAGATATTGCTTGATGATCGCCGGATCGCACAGCGGCGGGCGCACGATCGGCTCGATCGGATAAGGCGCCACCGCCTGCAATTGCGCAAGCAGTGTGGGCAAAGTGTTCGGCGCGTGTTCGGCATCGAACAGCAGCCAGTCATAGCCCGCACCGGCGCAGATTTCGGCGGTATAGGCGTTGGCGAGCGCCTGCCACAGCCCGAGTTGCGGGCGACCGGCGGCGATGGCGTGTTTGAAGCGGTTCATGCGAAGCCCAATGCAATCGCGCCGAGCGCGCCGTAATCGACGTGGAAATGATCCCCCGCGCGCGCGGGGATCGGCGCGGTGAAGCTGCCGCCGAGCACGATCTCGCCCGCTTCCAGCCGCTGGCCGTACGGCGCGAGCTTGTTCGCCAGCCAGGCGACGCCGCGCGCGGGATGATTGAGCACCGCCGCCGCCACGCCCGATTCCTCGATCACGCCGTTGCGATACATCAGCGCCGAAACCCAGCGCAGGTCGATCGCCTCGGGCCGCACCGGGCGACCGCCCAGCACGATCCCGGCGTTGGCGGCATTGTCGGCGATCGTATCGAATACCTTGCGGGTCACGCCGCTGGCGCGATCGGTGCGCTCGATCCGCGCGTCGATGATCTCGATCGCGGGGGTCACCCAGGCGGTGGCCTCCAGCGCGTCGAACAAGGTGCAATCCGGCCCTTCGAGCGGCGATTTCAGGATGAAGGCCAGTTCCACCTCCACGCGCGGCTCGATGAAGCGGTCGATCGGGATATCGCGCCCCTCCTCGAACCGCATGTCATCGAGCAGCGCGCCATAATCCGGCTCCTCCACGTTCGACGAACGCTGCATCGCGCGGCTGGTGAGGCCGATCTTGTGCCCGATCAGCGAGCGCCCGCGCGCCAGCTTCGTCTCAACCCATGCGCGCTGGATCGCATAGCCGTCCGCGATCGTCATGTCCGGCCACGCGAGCGAGAATTGCCCGATCTGTTCGCGCGCGCGCTCGGCGGCATCGAGCCGCGCGGCGCAATCGGCGATCACGTCCGCCGGTAGGGTCATGGCGCGCTCCGGAAACGGCGATGGATGTTATTGTGCTTGAAGCTGCCCGCCTCATCGGCTTCCTCGACATAGAGCGACAGCGCGAGATAGCGGCGCTCGAACAGATCGGCGAAATGCGCCTTCACCTGATCGAACAGCCGCGTGAAGAACGCCTGCTTGAACTCTGCCGGGCGACCGGCTCCCATCTTCACCGTGATGTTCACGAAAGCGTCATCCTCCTTGCCGTCGGCGATCACATAGTCGCTGAGCCTGATCGCGCGGACGCGGATGCCGCCCCATGGGAACACGCCGTCGGCATCGCGCATCGCGGCGGCGATCAGTTCGAGCAGCGCGCGAATGTCGGTCTCGCCCGCCAGATTGTCGGTCCATTCGACGATCGCATGGGCCATCACGCGATCTCCATCACGCCGATCGTGCAGCCGACCGCGAAGATCGGGATCGAGCGATAATGCCAGATCTCGCCCTTGCCGCGCGCGGCGGCGGCGCAGGCGATGAGCGTGCGGATCTCGAACCCGCCCTGTCCGGCATCGGCATAGGTTTCCGCGTCGGTATAAGCGGTCAGCGCGGCGCGGTCGTTGCGCGCCCAGCGATCGAGGAAATCGCGATCCCATGCCTCGTTCACCGTCCCGCTATCGGGCGTGCACGGCCAGTGCGAGATGCCGCCGGTGCAGATCAGCGCGATCCGCTCGGGCAGCGCGTCGGCGGCGCGGCGCAATGCCTCGCCGAACGCCCATGCGCGGGCAAGCGGGGTGAGCGGTGGCCCCTGGCAATTGATGTTCGCCGGAATGATCGTGAAGCGGTTGCCGGGATCGAGGAAGTGCAGCGGCACCATGATGCCGTGATCGAAGCGCCATTCCTCGGCGAAGGCGACATCGCTCGTCTGCATCACCTGCGTGATGAGCCGGAGCGACAGTTCCGGATCGCCGCGGATCGTGCGCGGCGGGATGGCGAGCCACGCGGGATCCTCGATCGGCCCGTCATAGCTCTCCGCCATGCCGATCGCATAAGCGGGCATGTTGTTCATGAAGAAATTGGCGAAATGCTCCGCCGCGACGACGATCACCGCATCGGGGCGCGTGGCCTCCAGCGCGATGCGCAGCCGATCGAACGCGGCATGGAATTGCGCGCGCATATCCGGATCGGCGCGCTCGGCGCGCCCGGTGATGCCCGGCGCGTGGCTGCATATTCCGGCGAAGACCAGGCTCATCCGGCGATCCTTTCGTGGGGCGCGCTGTGCATCGCGTAAATGCCCGCGCGGACCGGGCCGTGCTCGACGATCCCCCGGCGCATCCGATCGAGATAGTCGGACCATTCGATGCCGACGAGCGCGGCGAAATGCATCAGCAACTGGCCGTTGACGCCCAGCACATAGAGCAGCCCGATATCGTGCGCGAGCACCGCGCCGCGCTCCTCGCCGGTCAGCCGGAACGGCTCGATCGCGGCGGCGGGATCGGCGCTGAACCGCGCCTGCAATTCCGGCTCGCGATTGAGCGCGAACATCAGCTTGGAAAGCGTATAGAGGCTCATCGCGCCGCCGCCTCGACATGGTTGACGAGCGCGCCGACCCCTTCGATCTCGCACACCACCCGCTCGCCGGGGGAAACGAAGTGCAGCCCTTGCGGCGTGCCCGTCAGGATCATGTCGCCGGGCAGCAGCGTCATGGTTTCGGAGAGATATTCGATCAGCCCCGCGACATCGAGCACCATATCGCGCGTCGAGCCGGACTGGACGATCCTGCCGTCAACGCTGGTGGTGATCGCCAGCGCCTGCGGATCGGGAATATCGGCGGCATCGACGATCCACGGGCCGAGCGGGGTGGTCGCGTCGCGGTTCTTCACCCGCAGATTGGGGCGATAGTAATTCTCCAGATATTCGCGGATCGCGTAATCGCAGGCCACGGTATAGCCCGCGACGTGTTCGAGTGCGCGCGCACGCGGGATGCGCTTGCCGGGGCGACCGATCACCGCGACCAGCTCGCATTCCGGGTGCATCTGATCGGCATCCGCCGGGCGCGGCGTGATGCCCTGATGCCCGACCAACGTGTTCGGCCCCTTGAGGAAGACGAGCGGCGGCTCCTTCGCCTTGAAGCCGAGTTCCGCATTGTGATCGGCATAGTTCAGCCCGAGCGCGAAGATCGTGGCGCCCGGCGTTACCGGCGGCAGCCAGTGCGCGCCGCTTGCCGCGATCCGCGCGCCACTTGGCAACAGCAGCGTTTCGCCGTCGGTGGAAACCTCCGCCCACAGATCGCGGCCCTGGTGGAAGATACGCGCGCGGCGCATCAGCCTTGCCCTCCCAATGTAACCGAGACGGGCGACAGCCCCGCCATGCTCGCCTCGATCCGTTGCCCGGCGCGCGCGCGCGGCGCGTCATGCGGCAATCCGATCATCAGCATATCCCCGGCGGCAAGCGTCATGAACGCGCTTGCCTCCGCGATCAGGCCCGCCGCATCGCGCACCGCGCGCGCCGGGGACCAGCGATGCGCCTCCGCGCCCGCGATCCGTGTTACGATATCGCCGGCGAGCAGCCCGGCATGGAACGCCCCGATCGGGCCGACGGGCAGGAATCCGTCGCGACACCGCTGGCGCACCGTCGGTCGATAATAGCTCGCGACCGGCTCCGACAGGTCGAGCACCAGCGCCGCCGCCGCGACATGATCGAGCGCGCGTTCCGGCGATACGCGCGCGGCATCGCGGCCCATCACCAGCCCGATCGTCGCCGCCACGCTCACCTCCGCGAGGCCGTCCAGCGCGACCATGCCGCCTCCCGGCACGATGCAGTTGCGCGGCTTGATATAAAGCACCGGCGCGACAGGCGGCGCGCGATACGGCGGCTGCGCGAACGCATCGGCCAGCAACGCGCGCTCGGCCCTGTCGTTGAGCACCACGCCAAAAACGGCCCCCGCGATCACACGCCCATCCTGCTGATCTTGTGCGATCCATGCGCCAGCGCGACGTTCTTCGTCTCCATGTAGAAATCGAAGCTCCAGTCGCCGCCGTCGCGCCCGATCCCGCTGGCCTTCACGCCCCCGAACGGGGTCGGCAGATGGCGGACGTTCTCGCTGTTGATCCACACCATCCCGGCCTCCAGTGCGTTGGAGACGCGCAAGGCGCGACCGATATCCGATGTCCACAGATAGGCCGCCAGCCCATAGCGCACGTCATTGGCGATGCGGATCGCGTCCGCCTCGTCATCGAACGGGATCGCGGTGAGGACCGGGCCGAAAATCTCCTCCTGGGCGATCCGCATCGCGCCGTGCGCATCGGCGATCAGCGTCGGGCGGAAGAAATGCCCCGGCCCGTCGATCGCCGCGCCGCCGGCGGCGATCCGCGCACCTTCCGCCTCGGCCACGCCCATATAGGATCGCACCTTGTCACGATGATGCGGATGGATCAGCGGGCCGACCTCGGTGGCGGGATCGAACGGATCGCCGACCTTCAGCGCCTTCGCGCGCGCCGCCACCTGTTCGACGAAGCGGTCGTAGATCGAGCGTTGCACCAGCAGGCGCGACGAGGAGGTGCAGCGCTGGCCGTTGAGCGAATAGATCATGAAGATCGCCGCATCGAGCGCGCGTTCCAGATCGGCATCGTCGAACACGATCACCGGATTCTTGCCGCCCAGTTCGAAATGCACGCGCTTCAGCGTTTCGGCACCCTGTCGCATGATCGCGGTGCCGGTGCTGGTATCGCCGACAAAGGCGATCGCCTTGATATCGGGATGTTCGGTCAGCCGCCTGCCGGTCGTCTCGCCGAGGCCGTTGACCGAATTGAACACGCCCGCCGGCAGCTCTGCCTCGTTCGCGATCTCCACCAGCAGCCGCGCGGAATAGGGGGACCATTCGGCGGGCTTGTGGACAACGGTGCAGCCGGCGGCGAGCGCGGGGGCGATCTTCCACGTCGAAAGCATGAACGGCGTGTTCCACGGGGTGATTACCCCGACGGGGCCGATCGGCTGGCGTGTCGTGAAATTGAGATGTTCAGGCGAAGGCAGCGCCTTGCCGTCGCGTGCGGCGGGCGCCTGATCGGCGAAGAAGCGGAAATTCTCCGCGCCGCGCACCGCCGCCTTCGCCATGAAGCGCCAGCATTGCCCCGCGTCGAGGCATTCTACCGCCGCGATTTCCTCCGCGCGCGCCTCGATCAGATCGGCGACGCGGTGGAGCAATTCCTTGCGCCGCTCGCCCGGCAGGGCGGCCCATGCGGGGAAGGCGCGTTTCGCCGCGGCGACCGCTTTGTCCAGTTCCTCGCGCGTCGCATCGCGGACGCGGCCCAGCGTCTCGCCGGTCGCCGGCTCCAGCACGTCATGCGCGTCGCCCGCGCTTTCCATCGCCGCACCGCCGATATGGTGGCCGAGTTCGGCGCCGAAGCCGCGAACGATCTCCAGCGCGCGGGCGCGGCGGGTGGCGGGCGTGGTTTGCGTGGTCATCGTATCGGTCACCTTGTGCGGGCGCGGCCTGAGACCACGCCCGTTTCGATCAGTAGAAGAAGCGCGAAGGACGCCGCGATCATCGTCGCGCAGAAGATCAGCATCACCGGCGCGCCCGCGCCGCCCAATATCCGCCCGGTGATGACCGGCCCGATCGATGTGCCGAACCCGATCACCATGTTGACCCACGCCATGATGCCGCCGCTCGTATCGCGGCTGGCGATCGCGGCGAGGATGAAGGGCAGGGTAAAGGTCCAGGAGAATTTGAACGCATAGGCGGCGCCCGCGAAGGCGGTCATGTTCAGCCGCCCGAGCAGCATCAGCACCGCGCCGAGCAGCAGCGCATAGCCGGCGAAAAGCGCGTAGGTGCGGGTCGCCCGCCCGCCGAGAAAGGTGGCGAGCAGGGCGCCGGCGATGCCGAGCAGCGAGGCGATCGCGATCGTATCGGCCACCGGCAGCGGCTTCAGCCCGGCGCGTTCGGCGATGACGGACATGAACGCCCAGCTTCCCCCCAGCCCGATATAGAAAGCGAACACCGCGATCATCGCCACCGCGGAAAGCAGCAGGCCGCCGGTCGATGCGCCGCGTGGCTCTCGTGGCGCGGGGTCGATCGTCGGCGCGTCGAAGCGAAAGGCGAGCGGGAGCGCGGCGGCCATCATCGCCGCCAGCAGAATGTAGAAAGCGTTGAGCCCGAAGCTCGCGAACAGGCGCGGCAGTAGCGACAGGCCGAGCGCGCCGAGCACGAGTTGCCCCGCGATCCACCAGCCGAACAGCCGGTCGCGGTTGGCGGCGGCGCCGGCGGCGTTGAGGCACAGCAGCATCAGCGCGCCGCCCGCCATCGCCGTCACCAGCCGCGTGAGATAGAGCAGTTCGATCCCCGGAACGATGGTCGACATGAGGTTGCCGGCGATGAATGTCACCGCCGCGACGGGCGCGATCTGGCGCGAGTTGAACCGTCGCATCCACCATAAGGCGGGCAGCGAGGCGAGGCTGATCCCGCCCAGTTCGAACAGGAAATAATTGCCGACATTGGCCGCCGTCAGCCCGCGTTCGGCGATAAGCTGGGTGGTGAGGATCGGCGCGACGAGCAGCGCCAGCGGCACGATCGCGCTGAAGATGACGATCCGCGCCACCTTGCCCCAGGCTTCGGGCGCGGGCGCGTCGGGGGCGGAAGCCAGCACTGATCCGATCGTGGTCGACATGAACCGCTCTCCCTATGCCTGTGCCGCGAAGCCCAGCGCTTCGGCCTGCTCGGCGAGCAGCCGGCGCTGGAGCGCGCGCATCGCGTCACCGGGCTGTTGCGCGCGGACGAAATCGAGGACCGGATCGGCCACGGCGGAACGCTCGCCGGTCAGTTCCTCGATCAGCGCATGGGCGCAGAACGGGGCATAGACCTCGGAATAGCCGCCCTCATGGATCGCGACGAGCCGCCCGCCGCACAATTCGTCCGCCAATGCCCTGGCCTGCGCCATCATCCAGCGGAACGTCTCGCTGTGCGCCAGCATCCGCGCGAGCGGATCGAGCGCGTTGGCATCCACGCCACTTGCGATCACGATCAGTTCGGGGCGGTAACGGCGCAGCGCCGGTGCTGCGACCAGATCGAGCGCGTCGCGATACGCCTGATCGCCGCCGCCCGGCAGCAGCGGGATATTGAGATTATATCCCTCGCCCCGCCCTTCGCCGCGTTCGGATGCGGCGCCGGAATTGATCGGATAGCAATTGTCCTGATGGATCGAGATCGTCAGCACGTCGGGCCGATCGCGGAAGATCGCCTCGGTCCCGTTGCCGTGATGCACATCCCAATCGAGGATCGCGACGCGCGACAGGCCGTGCCGCGCGATCGCCGCTTCCACCGCCACCGCGCCATTGGCGAGCAGGCAGAAGCCATAGCCCCGATCGGGCAGGCAATGATGCCCTGGCGGGCGGGTGAGCGCATAAGCGTTGTCGAGCGCCCCGCTCAACACCGCGTCGACCGCGTCGATCGCCAGCCCGGCGGAGAGCCGCGCGATATCATAGCCGCCGGGGCCGAAGCTGCCGTCCTGCCCCACGCTGCCGCCGCCATTGGCGCTCATTTGCGCGAAGCTTTCGAGATAGTCGCGCGGATGCACCCGGCGCAGCGCCTCCTCCGATGCCGGATCGGCGCTCCGCCGGTCGAGCCGGGCCATCATGCCCGATACGTCGAGCAGCGAGACGATGCGCCGCTTCGGATCGGGCGCCTCGGCCATGAAATTGCCGTTCGACGGCTGCACCCAGCCGCCCGCCGGGAGATTGCCGGTGTGGATCGCGCCGAAATGCCACAAGGTGCGTTCGTCGTGGAAAAAGCCTGTCGTCATCGCGTGCGCACCGATCAATCGTTGACGATCTGGATCGTGGTGAATTCCTCCAGCCCCTGCCGGCCGAAGGAGGTGCCGATCCCCGAATGCTTCACCCCGCCGAACGGCACGTCGGGCTGGATCGCGCCGTGCTTGTTGATCCAGGCGGTGCCGCATTCGAGCCGCGCCGCCACCGCCTTCGCCCGCGCGCGATCCGATGACCACACCGATCCGCCCAGCCCGTTTTCGGAAGCATTGGCGCGCGCGATCGCGTCTTCGACATCGCTGTAGCGGATGATCGGCAGCGCGGTGCCGAATTGCTCCTCATCGACCAGCCGCATCCCCTCGCGCGCATCGGCGACGAGCGTGACGGGATAGAAATAGCCCGCGCCGCCCGATGGCGCGCCGCCGGTCAGCACGCGCGCGCCCGCCGCGCGCGCCTCATCGACGAAGCGCGCCACCTTGGCGAACTGCGCCTCGTTCTGGAGCGGGCCGAGCAGATTGTCCTCGCCCGCGCCATCGCCGAGCGGCACCGATGCGGCATAGTCCACCAGCGCGTCGCACACCGCATCATAGATATCGTCATGGACATAGAGCCGCTTGAGCGCGGCGCAGGTCTGCCCGCTGTTGATGAAGGCGCCCCAGAACAGCCCTTCCGCGATCGCCGCCGGATCGGCATCGGGCAGCACGATCCCCGCATCGTTGCCGCCCAGTTCCAGCGTCAGCCGTTTGAGCGTCGCGCTGGCGCTTTCCATCACCTTGCGCCCGGTCGCGCTCGATCCGGTGAAAGCGATCTTGGCGATGCCGGGGTGCGCGGTCATCAGCGGCCCGAGCGTGTCGTCGCCCGTCACCACATTGAGCACCCCCGGCGGCAGCACCGCGCCGGCGATCTCGATCATGCGCAAGGTGCTGAGCGGGGTGAGCGGGGATGGCTTGAGCACCACCGTATTGCCCGCGCGGATCGCGGGCACGAAATGCCACACCGCGATCATCAGCGGCCAGTTCCACGGCGTGATTGATCCCACCACCCCGATCGGGCGGCGGTGAAGCTCGATCCGCCCGGCGGCATTGTCCTGGATCACCTCGGGCGCCAGCGCGAGCGAGGCGGTGTAGCGCGTCCAGCCGATCGCCCCCTGCACCTCGAAACGCGATCCGGTGCCGTTGAGCGGCTTGCCCTGTTCGGCGGTGAGCAATTGCGCCAGTTCTTCGGCGTGGCGCTCGATCGCGTCGGCGATGCGCGACACGGCGGCGGCGCGATCCGCATCCGGGGTGGCGCTCCAGCCCGCAAAGGCGCGGGCAGCGGCGGCGACGGCGGCGTCCAGTGTGGCCGCATCGGCAAGCGGGGCGTGGCCCAGGATCGCGCTATTGGCCGGATTGCGCACCGGGAAATGGCGCGTTCCCGCGATCGTCGTGCCGTCGATAAAGTGGCCGAATTCGGTCATCGCGCGCCTCTGCGATATGCTGGTTTCGGAAATTGATCGTGCGAAGCCTCGCCCGCCCCTGCTGGCCGGGGGCGGGCGGGGGCGGTTACTTCTTGTCCACCGCGAGATTGAAATCCCCCGCCGCGCGGATGCGGGCGATGATCTTGGGATCCTTCAATTCCTGCTCGCTGTAGTTCATCTTGAAATCGGCCTGATCCTCATAGCCGCCCGGCTCATAGATCAGCAGGTTCTTCATCGATTTCCCGCCGACGACGCGCACGCTGTGCACCGTATTGGGCGGAATGAAGATCGCCTCGCCGGCGTGGAGCACATGGGTTTCGCCCTCGACCGTCCATTCCACTTCGCCGCCCAGCACGTAGAAGGCTTCCGAATGGTGGCGATGATAATGCGGGGGCACGCGGAAATCGGCGTTCCAGTCCGACGTGATGACATTGTAGCGGCCCTCGCTCACATTATTGGGCACGACCACTTCGACATTCTTCACGCCGTCTTCCTCGAAGGTGCGGCGTTTTCCGTTCAGCGAGAAATAATAGCCGTGCGGCCTGCCGGGGTTGGTGGTCGCGCGCGGTTCGTCCCGCTGCGCCCAGCCCGATTCGGCGGCGATTCCCGCCACGCCTAGCGCCAGTATCGCGGCTGCGCCCAGCCTTGCGCCCACGCTGTTCAGCAACATCGTTCCCTCTCCCGCTCTTTTGCCGCAAAAAAGTTTGACGACAAATCGAATGATTCGCAAGCGGGCATTATTGGCTCGTGCATTTTCTGGCGCGCTCGGCTGCCGGCGATGCCCGAGGAAACCGCCGAATTTCTCTAGTGGATCGGCGAATGGCCGATGCATTCGGCTATGGCGGATGCAAGGTTCGGGCTTGCGCGAAAGCTCAAGCGATAATAGTTTTGAATCAATCTATATTGCCGGGCCGGAGCCGTGCGATGCGGGAGAGATTGATGACTGAGCCAATGCCCAATCCCCTGGTGCCTCGCCACCCGCTCGATCCGCTCGACGCGGACGAGATCGCGATCGCCTGTGCCGCGGTAAGCGCGCGGAGCGGCGCCGCGGCGCAATTGCGCTTCGTCAATGTCGAGATGGATGAGCCGCACAAGGATCGGGTGATGGCGTGGCGTGCCGGCCAGCCGGTCCCGCGCGCGGCCTTTGTCGTCGCGCTCCGCCGGGATACGGGCGCGGCGTTCGAGGCGCGGGTCGATCTGGCGAGCGGCACGGTGACCGAATGGCGCGCGCTCGCGCAGGACAAGTCGCCGTTCGGCCAGCCGGCGGTGATGGTGGAGGAATTCCAGGCGGTCGAACGCGCGGTGAAGAAGGATCCGGCGTGGCGCGCGGCGGTGGCGCGGCGCGGGCTGAGCGAGGCGGAGATTGATCTGGTTCAGGTCGATCCCTTCTCCGCCGGTCACTTCGGTTATGTGGAGGAGGCCGGGCGGCGCTGCGTCCGCGCGGTCTGTTATTATCGCGAGTCGCTCAAGGACAATGGCTATGCCCATCCGATCGAGGGGCTGGTGGCGGTGGTCGATCTCAATCGCGAGGAGATCGTCACGCTGGTCGACGAGCCGGAACTGGTGCCGATCCCGAAGAAGAAGCGCAATTACGAGGCGAAGGATCTGCCGCCGCCGCGCACCGATCTGAAGCCGCTCCATATCGTTCAGCCCGAGGGGCCGAGCTTCACCGTCGACGGGTGGAAGGTCGAATGGCAGAAATGGTCGTTTCGCGTCGGCTTCACCCCGCGCGAGGGGCTGGTGATCCACCAGCTCGGCTATGAGGATGGCGGGCGGGTGCGCCCGATCATCTATCGCGCGAGCGTGACGGAAATGGTCGTGCCTTATGCCGATCCCACCGCGAACCATTATTGGAAAAGCGCGTTCGACGCGGGCGAATATGGCCTTGGGCGGCTCGCCAATGCGCTGGAACTGGGCTGCGACTGCCTCGGCCATATCCATTATTTCGATGTGCCGGCGGCGGACGATCTCGGGCGCCCGATGGTGATGAAGAACGCCATCTGTATGCACGAGGAGGATTACGGCATCCTCTGGAAGCACAATGAATTCCGCACCGGGGTTCATGAAACGCGGCGCTCGCGGCGGCTGGTCATCAGCTTCTTCGCGACGGTCGGCAATTATGATTACGGCTTCTACTGGTATCTCTATCAGGATGGGACGATCCAGTTGGAGGCGAAGCTCACCGGGATCATCCAGACGGCGGCGGTGGCGCCCGGCCAGCCCTATCCATGGGGCGGGATGGTCGATGAGGGGCTGGGCGGGCCGACGCACCAGCATTTCTTCAACGTGCGGCTGCACATGATGGTCGACGGGGATGAGGGGAACAGCGTCTCCGAGCATGAATTTCATCCGCGGCCCTGGGGGCGCGACAATCCGCATGGCAATGTGTTCGATCTGGTCAGCCGCCCGCTGCTGCGCGAACTGGATGCCGCGCGCGAGGCGGATGGGCGCACCGGGCGCTATTGGAAAGTGTCCAATCCCAATCGCGTCAACTCTGTCGGGAACGCGCCGGGCTATAAGGTGATCGTGCAGCCAACCCCGGTCATGTTGGCGCAGCCGGGCAGCTATGTCCACGCGCGCGGCGGCTTCGCCAGCAAACACATCTGGGTCACGCCCTATGATCCGGCGGAACGCTATGCCAGCGGTGAATATCCCAACCAGCATCAGGGCGGGGATGGGCTACCGCGCTTCGTTGCGGCCAATCGCGGCATCGACAATGCCGATGTCGTGCTATGGCACAGTTTCGGTCACACGCACGTCTGCAAGCCGGAGGATTTTCCGGTGATGCCGGTGGAATATGCTGGTTTCATGCTGAAGCCGAACGGCTTCTTCGCGGCCAATGCCGGCATCGACGTGCCTGCCGATCGCGACGCCGCGAGCAAGCGTCATGGTGGGGATGGCGGTTGCTGCGCGGGCTGAGTCCGAGGCGAGCTTTGCGTCAACAAGATTGATATAAAACTATATCTGCAATGCGATTTGTGTGATTTGTTGGAGGCGTACCGTGCGTAAAGTGATGCTTTTTGGTGCTGTGCTGGCGTGCGCGCCGGGGGTGGCGTTGGCGCAATCCGATGCGGTGTTCGCGCCTTGCGCGGCCTGCCATTCCACCAAGGCGGGCGAAAATCGTGTTGGGCCGACTCTGCGCGGGATCGTCGGGCGACCAAAAGGCTCCGTCGCGGGATTTTCCTATTCCACTGCGATGAAAAGTCAAAAAGGCGTGTGGACAGAGGCGGCGCTCGATATGTTCATCGCCAACCCGCGGACGGCGGTGCCGGGAACGCGGATGATCTACGCCGGGATGGCGGACAAGGCGCAGCGCGGCAAGCTGGTCGCTTACCTGAAATCGCTGAAATAGCGCATGGATGCGAGCCGCGCGGCGGGGCGCTTACTCGTTTCGCAGACGGTTTGTCTTGATTCAAAATATAGATTGAGACAAAACTATTTTGTGATTATGATTCGAATGTGAGGCTGGCAGGGGCCGGTTGACCGCCGAACGCCATGAGGCGCGGCGCCGAAGGGGAAACGGGAGGGGGATTATGAAAAATCATTGTCGTATGCGTCTGGCATTGGGGGTCGGCCTTGGGGCTCTCGCCATTGCAAGCCCGGCCTGGGCGCAGGAGAGTGCTGGGGATCGGGCCGATAAGCAGGCCGCCGCCGCCACCAGTTCGAGCGACGATATCATCGTCACCGCGACGCGCCGCGAAACCACGCTCAGCGAAACGCCGATGAGCATCGCGGCCTTTTCGCAGGATCTGATGGACAAGCAGGGCGTGCGTGACGTGGGCGATATCGCGCGTCTCACACCGGGCCTCAGCTTCAGCAAGCTCAATGGCCTCGGTTCGGCGATCTCGATCCGCGGCATCTCGTCCGGCGCGGGCGCGGCGACGGTCGGCGTTTATATCGACGACATGCCGATCAACCAGCGCGCGACGATCTCCTCGGGCAATTTCTCCTCAAACGCCTATCCGCAGATTTTCGATCTGGAGCGCGTGGAGGTGCTGCGCGGGCCGCAGGGTACGCTGTTCGGCGCGAGTTCGGAAGGCGGCACGGTTCGCTTCATCACGCCCGCGCCCAGCCTTACCGATTATTCCGTTTACGCGCGCGGCGAACTAGCGACGACGCGGGGCGGGGCCAACAGCTATGAGGCGGGTGTCGCGGTCGGCGGCCCGATCGTGCAGGACAAATTGGGCTTCCGCGCGAGCTTCTGGCAGCGCACCGACGGCGGCTATATAGATCATCTCAACACGCAGACCGGCCGGCTGGAACGCGCCAACGCCAATGAGCAGCGCACGATCGCGGCGCGCTTCGCGCTTGCTTTCAAGCCGGTCGAGGATCTGACGATCACGCCGTCGGTTTTCTATCAGCGGATCAATCTCGACGACACCAGCACGGTGTGGGAGCCGACATCGCGCGACCCGAAGTACAATTATCTCGCCTATACCGATGCATCCAAGGACATTTACGGCCAAGCCTATCCGCTGCGCCAGCCGTTCCACCAGAATTTCATCCTGCCGGCGCTCAAGATCGAATATAACGGCCCCGGCTTCGATGTGATCTCGGACACGTCTTATTATCGCCGGCACGAAAACGGCCTCACCGATTTCACGCCGTTCGAAGTGCCGATGTGGACATCGTTCTTCGCGCCGCCCGCCGTTACGCTGCCGAAAAACCCGCGCGATGTCGCGCCCGCCACTGATCAGCAGCGCAACAATTTCTTCACCCAGGA
The DNA here is from genome assembly GCF_937871615.1 of uncultured Sphingomonas sp. GTDB lineage: Bacteria > Pseudomonadota > Alphaproteobacteria > Sphingomonadales > Sphingomonadaceae > Sphingomonas. The sequence continues at coordinate 90,856 of NZ_CALMPA010000022.1, forward strand.
ACTGCGCGTCCAGAACAGCAACAGCGATGCGCGGCTGAACTGGACCTTTGGCGCCTTCTATTCAAAGAGCAAGGTGCAGACCTTCCGCTCGGTGGAGAACACCTTCCTCGGGCAGTTGCTGCTCGATAACGCGGGCATGATGCTTGGCTGCACCACGCCCAACGGCTGCCTCCAGAGCGCGTTCGGTGTCGGGCTTGCCAATGGCCGCTATGTCTTCGTCGGCAACACGACCACCTGGGACGAGCAACTCGCCGGCTTCGGCCAGCTCGACTTCAAGGTGACTGACAAGCTTACCGTGTCGGCGGGCGGGCGTGTCTCGCACACGACCTTCAAGTTCGAAAATCTCGCCGATGGCCCGGTCAACGGCCCGCCGGCGCCGCGCACCGATGTCGGCAATTCGAGCGAGACGCCGTTCACGCCGAAGGTGGGCATCAGCTACAAGGCGGATAACGGCAATCTCTATTACGCCACGATCTCGGATGGCTTCCGCATCGGCGGCGCCAACGTGCCGATCTACAACATGGGTTGCCGGCCGCAGGACGTGGGCGGCGTGCCGAAGACCTACAAATCGGATCGCGTGCGCAACTATGAAGCGGGCGCGAAGCTCAATCTCCTTGGGGACAAGGTGACGCTCGATGGCAGCGTCTTCCTCATCAAGTGGAAGAACCGCATCGGCAATGTGGCGATCCCGCCGGGCTCGTGCCCGCTGTCGTTCACCGCGAACCTCGGCGATGTCACGAGCTTCGGCTTCGATCTCGCGGTTCGGGTGAAGCCGACCGACGGCCTGACGCTCACCGCGAACGTCGGCGACGCGAACGCCACCTATGACAAGGATTATTTCCCCACCAAGACGCAAACCAAGCCGACCGTTTCGGCGGGCGATGCGATTGATGGCTCGCGCACGACCTTCAACATCGCGGCGGAATATGAGTTCATCGTCGGGAACGACACCAATTTCTACGCACGCGGCGATTACAGCTACATGGGCCGCAATCACCGCACCGCCGGCCTCAACCCGAACAACGCAGGTTATGATCCGACCGCCCCGAACAATCCGGGCTATGCCAACAACCTGGTCAACCTGCGGGTAGGCGCGCGGTTCAACGGGATGGACGTATCGGTATTCGCGAACAATGTGTTCAACGAAAACCACCTGCTCAACACCGGCGCGCTCGGCTTTGGCAGCGCGCTCGACGGGGCCTATCTCTACAACCGTCCGCGCACTTATGGCGTGACGCTGACCTATCGTCACTGATCGCTCTGCCCGAACAACTGGGGGGAAAGGGTCGCGCTCCGGCGCGGCCCTTTTTCTTTGGCGACCACGTATTTGTTTTGCGTCAGATATTTGATTGGCACTTCTCTGGGTGGCGCAAATGCTTGCCTAGCCTTTCCGATGAGGTCGCAGCGCAGCCGTGCCGCGCAGCGCCGGTGTGAAAATCCACCGTGCAGGGAAGCGCGAAGGGGAGGGCCGTTGCCGCCTTCTCGGCCTGGCGCTCAGCGTTTCGGGAAGTACGATCTATCAATCGGCTCTGGAACGGGGGCCGGGATCGGCGCGGCAATGAGGGCCGCCTGTTCGATCTGAAGGTACGAGGCCCGCCATGATGGGATAGGCTGTCGTTCGGGGGTATGTCGGTGGAGGGCATAGCCGGGAGGCGAGACGCCCCCGAACGAGCAGTAACCCGCGTCCAGGTGAACTCCGCGTCATCCGCGCCGATCGCCTTGCGTATCATCTTGCGCGAAACGTGCAGCGGACGCGCGATCTTACACACCGCTAGCTTCTGTACGAAATGCGCCCGCCCGATCCGTCTATCGTCTCCACCGTCGTCATCCTCCATCCCGTCACCAGCCAACAACGCCGAAGAACATGGATGACCCGGATGGTGGTCCCCGTTCAGCGCCGATTGCCGGGACAGGCGGTCCTCGATCGCACACCCAACACGGTGCGATCATCGCTATGGCGGCGATCAAAGAAAAGGGGCGGCCGCGCGATTGCGGGCCGCCCCTTTGATTTTCGCGATATGGTTCAGTTGGCGGGGGTGCTTTGCCGCAGCAATTGCTCGATCGTATAGAGTTGCCCCGTCTTCATCACCTTGCGCACCTTGCCGGTGTTGCGGATATCTTCCAGCGGGTTGCCCTCGACGAACACCAGATCGGCGATCTTGCCCACCTCGACCGTGCCGAGATCCTTGCCTACGCCCAGCAGTTCGGCTGGCACGGCGGTCGCGCTGCGCAGCGCCTCGAACGGGGTGAGGCCGGCTTTCACTTCCTGCACCAGTTCGTTGTGGGTGTTGATGCCGATCGGGGTGAAGGGTGAATCCGTCCCCACCACGATCTTGCCGCCGGCGTGGAAGATCTTGGCGATCGACTGGCGGATATTGTTCGCCAGCACCTCCGCGCCGGGGCCGTTGGCGAAGCTCATGATGGAGCCCTCGCGCACCCATACCGGCTGGAGCGCCCAGCGCGCCTTGGCGATCGTGGGATCGTTATCGACCAGTTCGGCGGTGGGCGTGAACAGCGAGATCGTCGGCGTGACCGTCATTCCCGACGTGGCGATGATCTTCACCGAATCCTCATATGAGATGTTGAGCTGGCTGGCTTTTTCCGAATAGCCGCGGCCCGCACCATTGCCGTCGAGATGCTCCACGCTGTCGCTGCCGAACAGCGCGGCGGGATAGATTTCGTGGCTGCTCACCGGGATGCCCGCGGCGTGCGCGGCGGCGACGATCTGCTGGCGCACCGGCTCGGCGGTGTGCACATAGGATTTTATCATGTCGTAATCGAGCAGCTTCGCCAGCCCGATCTGCCGGTTCACCTCAGCGGGGCTGGCGACCGGCGTGCCCATTTCCCAGACGGTGCGTTCGCCATCGAGGATATAGCCGGTTACGAACATGTTCGGGCCGGGCCTGCGGCCCGCGGCGAGCGCCTCCTTTTCTTCGATGACGTCGCCGGGAACATTGCCTGGGCTGCGGATCGTGGTGATGCCATAGGCAAGGTAGAGCCGCCCGAAGCTCGATCCATATTCCTTGATGAGGTGAACGTGCATGTCCATCAGGCCGGGCATGACCGTGAGGTTCGATGCGTCGATGAAGCGCCCCTGCACAGGCTTGCTGCCGTGCGGCGAGATCGAGCGGATGCGGCTGCCGTCGATCACGATATCCATGTCGCGCCGCGCTTGATCCTTCACGCCATCGACGAGCATACCGGCGCGGATCGTCGTCACGCCCGTGCCGCGCGCCGCGGTCCATTGCAGCGGGAGCGCCACCTTGCGCGCCGCGCCGCCGGCTGCTGGCACAAGTTGCATATAGCCGCCGGTATTGACGAGCAGGGTGGACGAATCCGCGCTCCAGCTCAGCCCGGTCGGGATCGTGTCGGATAGCTTGCGCGGCGCGCCCGTCGGGCTGCCGTCAGCGGCGGCGGGCTGGACGTAGAGCGCGCTATCCATCTGATAGGCGTAAAGTTTGCCATCAGGGGACAGCACCGGCCCGTCGCCCGAGCGGTTGCCGACCGACTTGCCCGGCACCAGCGACACCGCGCGCGCCTTGCCCGTGCCATCGGCGGGGACGATCGACAGCTCGTTATAGCCGCCGACGACATAGGATTGCGAATCCGATGCGTTGCGCAAGGTGGAGACGATCAGCGATTTGCCATCCGGGGAGAATGCCGGATAGCCGGGGCTGGCGCCGGCTTCCTTGATCTCGCGGCTTTGCTTCGTCGCGAGATCGAGCACGCGAACCAGCTCGGTATAGGCGCCCGATGCGTCGACATAGACGATGCTGTTGCCGTCCGGCGACCAGGACGGGCGCATCTCCGCGCCGGGCGCGCTGGTCACGCGCTCGTGCCGACCGGACGCGAGGTCGACGATCCACAGATCGAGCGAGCCTTCGCGATCGCTGGAATAGACGATCCTGTCGCCTTTCGGGGACCAGGCCGGATCGAGCACGGCGCTCGGGCCGCCGTCGGTCAGCTTGCGGGGCTTGCCGCCGACCGGCATCACCCACAGATCGCCGAGCGCGGTGAACGCCACCTGCTTGCCATCGGGCGACAGCATCGCCCGCTGCACCCCGATCACCGGGCGCGCTGCGGGGGAATCGAGCACGACATGGCGCTTGGCGTAATCGGGCTTGCGAACCTTCAACTCGGCGGTGAAGGGGACGACCCGTTCCTCGCCGCCATCGAGCCTGCGCCGGTTGAGCTTGCCGTTCGCGGCATAGAGCAGGTCGCCGTCCGGCAGCCATGCCGCGCGGAACGGGTGGATATCCTCCCCCTCGATCAGCGGCTTGTCGCCCTTCATCAGCACGGCCTTGCCCTCGGCGATGCGCGCCCACAGCACGTCCTTGCCGTCCGTCGTCCAGGTCGGCGTGCCGATCGGCACGTTCATGCCGAACGCCATGACATTGGCTTTGGCGGCGAGCGTCTCGCGCCCCTGCATATCGACGACATATATTCCCGTCGCGCCCATACGATCGGAAACATAAGCGATGCGCGTGCCATCGGGGGACCAGCTCGCGCGGCTGTTGCCGCCTGGCCCGTTGCTCAGCTTCCTCACGCTGCCGTCCGCCATGTTGCGCGCCCACACGTCGAACTTGCCGTCGCGGTTCGAGGTGAAGGCGAGCCATTTGCCGTCGGGCGACCAGCCTGGCTCGCGCGCCTCATATGGCTCGTCCGACACGGGATGCGCCCGCGTGCCATCGGGCGCGATCAGCCAGATGCGATAATGGCCGTCACGGTTCGACTGGAAGGCGATCCACTTGCCATCCGGCGACCAGCTCGGCTGGCGTCCGTCGTAGAGCGCATCGGTGATCGGCGTCGCCGCGCCGCCGGTTGCGGGCATCACATAGAGCACGCCCTGAAGATCGAAAACGATGCGCCGGGCATCGGGCGAAAGCGCGAAGGCGAGGTGGGTTCCTTCGGAAACCTTGATCGAGATCGGCGGCGCCGGCTTCGGTTGCGCCGCCATGGCCGGCGCCGTCAATTGCGCGAGCGCGAGCAGGCTCGCCCCGATCATCCGATACCCCTTCATCAACACGCCTCTCTTGCAATCGCTTTTGTCTGTTGCCTCCGCGCCCGCGGGCGCAAGAGGTGTATCACTGAGACAGCACGGATATTGTTTGTTGTCAAATTATAACACTCCCGAAAAAATCGACCGCCTTTCACCCGGCGGAATCGCGCTGCAGGAAGAAGCGTCCGCCGCAAACATTTGAGATTTGACGACGAATCCGGCGCGACGGTTTTCAGAGAAATAAGTTGGAACACAAACAAAATTTGTTGACCTTCGGATGTCCGAATCATAATTTTGCGGCGGGAGAAGACGCTGCCTCCCTGATGATAAGGGGGCGGCAAGGGGAGGATCGACTTAATGTTGCGTATCGATTCCGCGCTCAGGATCACCGTGTCGCTGCTGGCGCTCGGGGTTGCCGTTCCGGCGCTCGCGCAGACGAATGTTGCCGCGTCGTCAGCCGATGGCTCAGCGCCGGCCGCCGGGCAGAATGGTGGCATCGCTGACATCATCGTCACCGCGACGAAGCAGGCCGAGGCGCTGAGCAAGGTGCCGATCAGCATCACGGCGCTCACGCAGGATCAGTTGGACCAGCAATCGGTCCGCACCTTCCGCGATATCGCGACGCTGACGCCGGGCGTCACCTTCACGCCGGGCACGCATGGCAATGGCGCGTCGAGCGACGTTTCGATTCGCGGCATCTCCTCGGGCGCGGGCACCGCGACCGTCGGCGTCTATATCGACGAAACGCCGGTGCAGGTGCGCCCCAGCGGCAATTACGATTCGAGCAATCCCTATCCGCGCATCTTCGACCTTGATCGCGTGGAAATCCTGCGCGGGCCGCAGGGCACCCTGTTCGGCGCCGGATCGGAAGGCGGCACGATCCGCTTCATCACGCCGGAGCCGAGCCTCAGTAAATATAGCGTCTATGGGCGCAGCGAAATGGCGATGACCAAGGGCGGCGATCCCAGCTATGAAGCCGGCGTCGCGGTCGGCGGCCCGATCATCGAGGACAAGCTGGGTTTCCGCGTGAGCGTCTGGGCGCGTCACGACGGTGGTTTTATCGACAAGGTCGATTGGTACGATCAGCGTGACGTTGCCAAGAACGTCGACTGGAACAACGCGCTGGTCGCCCGCGCCGCGCTGAAATGGCAGCCCGCGCCCAACGTGACCATCACGCCCGCGTTCTTCTACCAGAAATCGCACGCCAACGATTCATCGGTGTTCTGGAAAGCATATTCCGATCCGGGCCAGAACAAATTCGTCACCGCCAATCAGGTGCGCGCGCCCAATGACGATACGTTCTGGCTGCCGTCGCTGAAGGTGAACATTGATACCGGCCCGATCACGATCGTATCGGATACGTCGTATCTTCATCGCAACAACAACAATATCTATGATTCGACGACGCTGGATATTTCGTCGTTCACGTCGATCTTCGGCCATCCGGTCGATACGATTCCGCCGCCCGCTGCACTGCGCAACGTATATTCTCCGGCCTATCTGACCGCGGGGCAGCGCACCTTCACGCAGGAATTGCGCTTGCAGAGCAGCGATCCGTCGGCGCGGATCACCTGGGTGCTCGGCGCCTATTACCAGCACGCCAAGCAGATCAGTTCGTATGACGTGCAGAGCACGTTCATCAACCAGATCCTGAGCTATGCGATCGGCTTCCCAATCACGATCGGCCAGATTTTCGGCACCGATCTCTATCAGGGCCGCTTCCTGCTCTATTCGCAGGGGTCGCTGGTCGACGAGGAACTGGCGGCGTTCGGGCAGGTCAATTTCAAGTTGACCGACACGCTGACGGTGACGGCGGGCGCACGCGCCTCGAAGCTGACCTATAACAGTGCCGGTTTCTCCGCCGGCCCGGTGGCGGGCGGCGCGGGCACCAACAATACGTCCCACGCCTCGGCCAAGCCGGTGACGCCGAAATTCGGCGTGTCATGGCAGGCGACGCCGGACACGATGGTTTACGCCTCCGCCTCTAAGGGCTTCCGCCCCGGCTCCTCCACCAGCCAGGTTTCCAGCCAGTGCGGCCCCGATCTCGCCGCATTGGGCTTCACCTCCGCCCCGCGCCAGATCAAGCCGGATTCGGTGTGGAGCTATGAGGCGGGCGCGAAGACCAAGATGTTCGGTGGCCGGCTGGTGATGGACGGCAGCATTTACCGGATCGACTGGACCGACATCCAGTCCGGCCTGACGCTGCCGAACTGCAACACGCCGTTCGGCGCCAATTTCGGCAATGCGCGCAGCCAGGGCTTCGATCTGCAGGTCAGCGCCAAGGTGGGCGCGGGCTTCACGCTGGGCGTGTCGGTCGGCTATGCCGACGCGCATTACACCACCGCGACGGTGGGTGCGGGCGGGATCGTCGTCCGCCCCAAGGGCGAGCCGCTGCCGATCGCGCCGTGGCAGGTGTCGCTGACCGGCCAGTATGATTTCCAGGCGTTCGATCGCGATGCCTATATTCACGCCGATTATCAGTATCTCTCGCACAACAATACGCCGTTGCCCAATATACCGAGCGTTGACCTGACGATCCCGCGCGCACCGGAATCGAACAACGTCAATTTCCGCATCGGCATGAAGTTCGACCGGCTCGATCTGTCGATCTTCGGGCAGAATATCCTCAACCAGCATCCCGAATATGGCATCTATCGGGATTCGCTCATCACCAAGAACTATCGCGCCGTCACGGTGCGGCCGGTCACCTTCGGCGTGACGGGCGTGTATCGTTACTGACGCATGATGTGATGATGGCGGGGCCGTGCTGTTCGCGCGGCCCCGGCCTGCTTTCGGGGAGGATGGATGATGCGTGCATGGCTGCTGGCGGCGGTGTTGCTGGGATCGAGCAGCCTTGCGGCGCCCATGCGGGAGGCGAGGACGGTTTCCTATGTCACGCACGAAGGAACCGATTTCTCGATCAACCCGTCGCCGGCCGATGGCGCGCTGCTGATCGACCTGCAGGGCAGCCTGTGGCGCATCGCCGCGACGGGCGGCGAGGCGCACCGCCTGACCCCCGATCTGTTCGAGGCGATGCACCCGAGCTGGTCTCCCGACGGGCGGGAGATCGCGGTTCAATCCTATGCCGATGGCATGTGGCATATCTGGATCCTGTCCGCCGACGGGAAGCAGCGCCGCCAGCTCACCTCCGGCGCGTTCGACGATACTTTCCCGCGCTGGTCCCCCGATGGAAAGGCGATCGCCTTCCTCTCCGCGCGCGATGGCAAGGCGGGCATCTGGCTGGCCGATCCGCGCAGCGGCGCGCTCAGCCGCGTCCCGGTGGGCGGGCTGGTGATGCCGCAGGCGCTGAACTGGGCGCCCGATGGCAAGGGCCTGCTGCTCGCGGACATGGGCCGGCTGAAACGCGTGTCGCTCGATGGGGCGGTGGCGGCGGTTCCCGGCGCAACGTGCGAACATGGCGCGGCGACCGCGCCGGCGCTGTCCCCCTCCGGCAAGCGCCTCGCCTATGTCTGCGCTGGCCCGGATTATGGGCGGCTGATGCTGCGCGACGAGGCGGGGAATGCGCGCGTGGTGGGCGCGGCGAGCGATGTCTTCCCGCTGGCCCCGGCATGGCGCGCCGAGGATCGTCTGCTCTACAGCGGCAGCGGCAGGATTCATGCGCTGAACGTGGCGAGCGGCGCGGATGCGGTGGTGCCGTTCAGCGCCGAATTCCGGCTCGAGCGGGCGGGCTATCAGCGCAAACATTATGATTTCGACGATACCGCCGCGCGCCCGGTGAAGGGCATCGTCGCGCCCGCGCTGTCGCCCGACGGCAAATGGATCGTGTTCAAGGCGCTCAACGATCTGTGGCTCGCCGATCTCGATGGCAAGGCGCGGCGGCTGACCGACGATGCGTTTTACGAGAACGATCCGGTCTGGTCGCCCGATGGCCGCGCGATCGCTTATGTGACCGACGCTTCCGGTATCGCGCAGCTATGGACGATGGACGTGGCCAGCGGGGACAGGCGGCGCATCGCGCAATCCGCCCATGCCAATGTCGCGCCCGCCTGGTCGCGGGATGGTACGCGGATCGCCTATCAGACCGAAACGGGCGAAACCCGCATCGTCGATGTGGCGAGCGGCGCCGATCGCGCGCTGGTGCCCGCGCTCGATTTCCCCAGCCGCCCCACCTGGTCCGCCGACGGGCGGACGATCGCCTTCACCGCCGCGAACGACAGCCGCAACCGTATCCTGCTGGTCGATGTGGCGAGCGGCGGGCAGCGCTGGATCGACGCTGTGCCGAACCGCTCGATCTCGACTCGCGGGGATGACGGGCCGGTCTGGTCCCCCGATGGAAAATGGCTCGCCTTCAGCATGATGAGTCGTATCTGGGCGCTTCCGGTCGCGCCCGATGGCACGCCCACCGGCGCGGCCACGCCGCTGACCAGCGAGGCGAGCGACGCGCCAAGCTGGGCCGCGGATTCGCGCACGATCCTGTATCTGGCGAACGGCGTGCTCAAGCTGGTCGATCGTGAGACGGGCCGCGCCCGAGCGGTGCCGCTGAAGCTCGACTGGCGGCCGGAGCAGGCAAAGGGCCGCGTCCTCGTCCACGCCGGGCGCCTGTGGGATGGCGTGCACCCTGAGGTACGGCAGAATGTCGATATCCTGATCGAAGGAAACCGCATCGCCGGAATCGTGCCGCACGGATCGCATGACGATGCGGCGCGGGTGATCGACGCATCGAACCTGACGGTTACGCCCGGCCTGTTAGAAATGCACAACCACCAGCAGCTTCGCTCGAAATATCTCGGTGATCGGCAGGGGCGGATGTGGCTTGCCTATGGCATCACCTCGACCCGCTCGACCGGCGATCCCGTCTATCGCGCGCTGGAGGATCGCGAGGCGCTGGCCGCCGGCGCGCGGATCGGCCCGCGCCATTTCATGACCGGAGAGATGCTGGAAGGATCGCGACCGATGTGGTCCTTCTCGCGCCCGATCGAGGATCAGGCGCAACTCGATCTGGAATTGTCGCGCGCGGAGGCGCTCGGCTATGACGTTATCAAGACCTATATGCGCTTCCGTTCGGACTGGCAGGCGCAGATCGCCGAACGCGCGCACCGGCGCATGGGCGTGTCGGTCACTTCGCATTTCGCTTATCCCGGCATCGCGCATGGCGTGGACGGGGAGGAGCATTTCGTCGGCCCGACGCGCTGGACCAACGGCTTTCCGCACCTGTTTCGCGGCGGCGTTTATGACGATATCTTCCAGGCGCTGGAGAAATCCGGGGTCGAAATCACCACCACCAATTTCGCCGGGCGGCAGGAGTTGTTGGAACTGCCGGGGCTGCCGGACGATCCGCGCATCGCCGCGCTCTACCCGGTATGGGAACAGGTGTCGCTCAAGGAATTCATGGGCTGCGCGGCGAAGACCGGGCCATGCAATTTCTTCCTCACCCCCAATGAGGAGCAATCGCGGCTGACCGCGCAGGATCTGATCCGCGTGATCCGTGGCGGTGGCAAGGTGATGATCGGTTCCGACGCGCCGCTCGACAGCTTCACGATCAGCACGTTCCAGAATCTCTACACGTTGCAGAAATTCGGCCTCACCCCGTTCGAGGCGCTGCGCACCGCGACGATCGTGCCCGCACAGGCGCAGGGCGTGGAGCGCGATCTCGGCAGCATCGAGGCCGGCAAGCTCGCCGATCTCGTGTTTGTCGATGGCCGCCCCGATGCGGATGTGCGCGATCTGATGAAGGTGCGCGGCGTGATGAAGGCGGGGCGCTATTTCACCGTGGCCGAACTGATCGCACCATATGGGGCCGCCACGCCGCGCTGACGCGGCATCCGGCCTGCGCGGGCGGATCGTGCCGCCGCCCGATGTGCGCGATCAGCGGGTGGAGGCGCTGGAGGAAGAATGATCCTCGTTCGGATCGCGGCCCAGTTCCTCGATGATTCGTTCGAGCAGGTGGATCAGCAGCGGCTTGTGGAAATCGCCGACGATCTCGTCGAGGATGCGATCGTGCGCCTCGGCATGAACGGCGAGCTTCTGGAGATAATTCTTGCCCGGCGCGGTCAGGTTCAGATGATAGACGCGCCGGTCGACGTTCGATCGCTCGCGCGAGATGAAGCCGTGTTTTTCAAGGCTCTTGAGCGCGGGCGTCAGCGTTGATTTGTCGCGCCCGGTGGCATGGCTCAGCGCGGTCTGATTGAGGCCGGGGTTTTCCTTGATGACCGAAAGGATCGCGAAATGGCCGGGGCTGAGATCGGCCTCGCCGACGCGCTTTGCGAATGCCTGGAAGGAGACATCCTGCGCCCGCCGAAGCTGAAAACCGATATAATCTTTTAGCGGTCCCAAGGTGACATTGCCCTCCTTGCCTGCGGCTCCTGGCCGGCTTTGTTGTGCCATTCACGCCCCCCGCGCGCGACAATCGCCCGCAAGAGCCTATCGCTTGCGCGGCGTGGTTGTGCTGGCGCGAGTATAAGGGTCACTTGAGCGGCCCTCCACAAGAATCGGGGGCGGCACCGGGGCGTTCGTACAGCAACGTGGCGTCGATATCGGCGATGCGCGCGCAGCCGAGTTGCGCCATCGCGCGATCCAGTTCGTCGCGCAGCATGTCGATGAGCGCCGCCGGGCCGCGCGCGCCGCCCATCGCCGCGACGGAATAGAGGAAGGGGCGGCCAAGCAGCACGAAATCCGCGCCCAGCGCGAGACAGCGCGCGATATCCTCGCCGTTCCGCACCCCGCCATCGACGATCAGCGGCACGTTCCCGCCGATCGCATCGCGGATCGGCGCGATCATCTCGATCGGCGCGACGCTCGCGTCCAATTGGCGCCCGCCATGATTGGATATGCCGATCGCGTCCACGCCGATCGCGATCGCGCGTCGCGCATCGTCGGGCCGCAGCACGCCCTTCAGCACCAGCTTGCGCGGCCAGCGTTCGCGGATTTTCGCAAGCAGATCCCAGTCGAGCCGGGCGGAGCTTTGCCCCGCCATCAGTTCGGCGAGCGACTGGGTAGAGCTGCCGGGCGGTGAATAAGCCTCCAGATTGGCGAAGCGCGGCGCGCCGCCGGTGGCGATCGCCAGCGCCCAGCCCGGATGACGCATCAGATCGAGCGCCATGCCTAGCCCCGGCTTGAGCGGCAGGGTGAAGCGATTGCGCAGATCGCGCAGCCGTTTGCCGGGGGCTGGCACATCGGCGGTGACGATCAGCACCGGATAGCCCGCGATATCCGCCCGGCGCCGCAGATCGTCGGTGATCGCCGGATCGCGCCCGACATAAAGCTGGAACCAGCTTCGCGGTGCCGCCTCGGCGATCGGCTCCAGCGCGGTGGTGCCCGCGGTCGACAGCGTATAGCCGATTTCGGCGCGCGCCGCGGCATGGGCAAGCGCGAGATCGGTGCCGGGCCTGACGAGATTCGCCATGCCGATCGGCGCGATGCCGAATGGCGCCGCGAATTGCTGGCCGAGCAATTCGGTCCGCTGGTCACGTGCGGTCGCCCCGGTCAGAACGCGCGGGAGCAGGCGCACCGCATCGAGTGCGGCGGCGTTGCGCGAAAGCGCGCTTTCGCTAAGCGCGCCGCCGTCGATGAAATCGAACGCGAACCGCGGCAACCGCCGCCGCGCCATGCGACGCATCGCTTCGAAATCACACGGAATGTCGCTGCCATCGGCCATTTTCGCAGGCATATCGCCCAACAACGGGCTTGACAACATGGTTTGTCATCCAACTATATACGGCAACGAAATTCGAAAGGGAGGGGCGCATGATCGGCGCAGGTAACGGGGCAGTCGGGCGTGGTTTCAGCCCTCGGCTGTTGTTGGCTTCGACGACCGGGCTGGCGGTGCTCGCGGTGCCGCTGATGCTGCTTGGTTGCGGCAATTCAGCCGCGCAGCAGGATAATGCGAGCCAGGCCGCGGAGGTCGCGCCCGGCGGCGAACTGAGCGGCGGGCGGCCCAAGTTCGGCCCACCCGCGGGCATGAAGCTGTTTCAGGAAAATTGCGCCGCCTGCCACACCGAAAAGGGGATGGAGATGGGCGGCCGCGCGGTGCCGAACCTCGCGACGCTGCATTCGATGTCGCCGGAACGCATCTTCGACGTGATGCTGAACGGCAAGATGAAGGAACAGGCAGCCGGGCTGGATCGCGCGCAGAAGAAGCAGGTCGCGGAGTTCCTCGGCGGGCGCCCGATGATGGACGCGGCGGGCACCGACGTGAAGGCGATGAGCAACCTTTGCAAGGCGAACCCGGAATTCGCGCTCGGCGCGAATGACTGGAACGGCTGGAGCCCGCAGGCGAATAGCGCGCGGTTCCAGAATGCCGGTGGCCTGGCTGCGGGCGATGTGCCGAAGCTGAAGCTGAAATGGGCGTTCGGCGTGCCACAGGCGGCAAGCATGTTCTCGCAACCCGCGGCGGCAGGCGGTCGCCTGTTCTTCGGCAGCGACAACGGCACCGTCTATGGCATAGATGGGAACACCGGCTGCGCTTACTGGTCGTTCCACGCCGATGGCGGCATCCGCACCGCGCCGGTGGTGCAGCCGGTGACCGGGCAGAAAGAGAAATTCGCCGTCATCTTCGCCAGCCAGTCGGGCACGGTGTTCGCGGTCGGCGCGCGCACCGGGGAATTGTTGTGGAAGACGCGCCCGTCGAACGAGCCGCATGGGCTGACCGGCTCGATCGGCGCGTGGGGCGGGCGCGTTTATGTGCCCTTCACCGGCACCGAGACGCTGGCGGGCGCCAATCCCAAATATGAATGCTGCAAATCGAGCGGCGGCGTCGCCTCGATCGACGCGAGCACGGGCAAGCTCATCTGGTATGCCTCGTCGATTCAGGAACCGATCGTCTCGCGTGGCAAGAACGAGATCGGCGTGCCGATGTGGGGGCCGTCCGGCGCGAGCGTGTGGAACACGCCGACGATCGACCCGAAGCGCAAGCTGATCTATTTCGGCACGGGCAACAGCTATAACGAGCCAGCCGCATCGACATCGGATTCGATCGTCGCGATCGACATGGAAACCGGCAAGATTCGCTGGCACCACCAGGAAATCGCGGGCGACGCCTTCGTCCTCGGTTGCCCGGATACCGCCCCGGCCGGCAATCATTGCCCGACCAAGATCGGGCCGGACTGGGATTTCGGCGGCTCGTCCGTGATCCTGAAGACGCTGCCCAACGGCAAGGATGTGCTGATCGGCGCTGGCAAGGCCGGTATCGCGGTCGCGGTCGATCCCGATCAGCAGGGCAAGGTGGTGTGGCGCACCAAACTCTATGCCGACAAGCCGCCGACGGCGGACGGGCTGGTCATCTTCGGTGGCGGCGCGGATAATCGCTACGTCTATTATCCGCTGCAACGCGCCGGCGGCGGGCTGACCGCGCTCGATCTGGCGACCGGCAAGCCGGCGTGGACCGCGCCGATGCGCGCCGATGGCCGCGGCCAGATCGGGCCGGCGAGCGTGATGCCGGGCATGGTCTTCACCGGCGGCTGGGACGGCACGCTGCGCGCGGTCGATCCGACCGGCAAGGTGGTGTGGACGTTCGATACGAAGCGCGATTTCCAGACGATCAACGGCATTCCTGGCAAGGGCGGCTCGCTCGGCCAGTCCGGCGCGGTGGTGGCGAATGGCCGCCTCTATGTCGCGTCGGGCTATGTCGGTATGCAGAACGGCTCCGCCGGCAACGTCATTCTGGCCTTCTCGGCCAAGTAACGAGGTTCTCCGAGACTGGGGCCGCGTCAGCTTTCGGGCTGACCGGCCCCTTTTTCGTTGGCGGGCGTCAGATCGCCCACCATGCGGGATGTGCCGTCGATCAGCGCGGCGATCGCGGCGTCACTGATTTCCCGATAGCTCAGCCAGCGCCGGCCATGGTCCGTCGGCTTGCTGCCCAGGCGCACCAGCGCGCCGTTACACGGCAAAAGCGGCGGGGGCCGATCCATATCGCCGAGCACGATCACGGTTCGCGCCTGATCGAGCAGCGGCGCGAGCCACATCAGCGCCGGCCCCGGATCATGCAGCCACAGCAATGCGTGGCGCAGCGGCAGGAGTGGCGCCACGACGCCGGTGAGATCGCGTTCGAACGATGGGCTGTGCCAATCGGCGTCCAGCGGCACGAAGCGATGGTCGCCAGCCGCGACGCTCGATGCGTGGCGCGCGACAAGCACCGTGCGCCCGGACCGTTCCGCCAGCCAGCCAGTCGCGCCCGCCAGCATCCCGGTGCCGCCGATGACAAGCGCGTTGCCCGGCTTTTCGTCCATGCGGACCATTCGCTCACCTGTCGCCGGTGTACGCAAGCGGGAGAGCAAAAAAAACCGCGTGCCGGGGGGCGGCACGCGGGGCAGGTTTCAACGCGCAGGGAGGCGGCTCAGTCTCGCGGGAGCCAGATGTCGAGCACCGCGCAACGCCCTTCCTCGCGGACCACGCGGAGCGCCTCGCTCAGCGCATCGTCCACCTCGGCGACCTCCTTCACCGCGCGGGCATGGGCGCCCCCGGCGGCGGCGGCGATGCCGGCATAATCCGGCGGCGGATCGAAATTGACGTCGAGATCGGCGGTGTTCGCGGCATAGCCGCTCGGGTGCACCGCGAGGGCGGAATAGCGCGGCGCCTTCCACCCGCGATTGTTGAGCACGATATGCAGGAACGGCGCCTTGTAATGGCTCGCCATCCAGTGAACCGACGATGGCACCGAAAACATATAGGAGCCATCGCCCGTCACCGCGACGACCGTTTTGTCGGGCGCGGCGAGCTTTGCGCCGATCGCAGCACCACCATTCCAGCCAAGCGACCCGCCGCCGCTGGCGAAGAACGTGCCGGGCGTGTCGGGGGCGATGTGGTTCAGAATCTCGGGATAGTTGGTGATACCCTCGTTGAGGACGATGCTGTCTTCGCCCAGCATCGCGCGCAGCCGGGCCATGACATATTCGGTCGTCAGATGCTCCGCCGGCTTCTCGCGCTCGGCGAGCCAGGCGGCGCGCTGCTGGTGGAGGCCGGCGAAATGATCGCGCCGCTCGGCAACCCGCGCCGCGTCGATCGTCAGCGCCGCGATGCCCTGATTGAGCTGGCGCAATGCCGTCGCCGCGTCGGCGCGGAACGACTGGACGGCGGGGATATACCACAAGGGCATCGACTGTTTGAGCGGATCGACATCGATGTGGAAGATCCGCGCATCGTCGCGCGGGCGGCTGACCGTGGGAATCCACGGCACGTCGCTGTCGAGCACCAGCACCACATCGGCCTCCGCCAGCACCGGATTCTGGAACGGATGGTTCCAGTGACTGCCCTGATAGAGCGGATTGCTGTGCGGGAAATTGAGCGCGCTTGGCACCGATTCGAGCACGCCGACGCCCAGCGCCTCGCAGAAGCGCACCAGTTCGCCCACCGCTTCGGGATTGCGCCCGGCAAAAGAGGTGACGACGATCGGCCGCCGCGCGCCCGCGATCGCCGAAAGGATCGTCGCGATGCTTTCCCCCGGCAGCGCGCCCGGCTGCACCGGCTGCCAATGCGCCATGTCGATCGTCACCGGCTCGACGACCTCTTCCATCACCTCGCGTGCGCCGACCAGATAGACCGGCCCCTTGGGATCGCTGTTGGCGAATTGCATCGCGCGATGGACGATCTGCTTGACGTTGGTTCCGGTGCGGAACTCATTGTCGTATTTCATATATTCGCGCACGATCCCGCGCTGGTCGTACACGTCCTGAATCCACTGGATGAATTCGTTGCGGCTGCCCTTCAGCTCGCCTTCCTGCGTGAAGGGCGAGAGGCCGGCGAAGATCAGCACCGGCGCGCGCCCCTTGGCGGCATTGTGCACCGCGCCGGCGAGCGATTGCGTGCCGCATTCGACATGCACCACCACCGCCTGCGGCGCACCGCTGACCTGCGCGAACCCTTGCGCGGCGGACAGGCCGACCATCTCGAACGGCGCGGTGATTACCCGCGGGATCTTGCGCCCGTTCGCCCGCGCTTCCGCGATCGCCTCCACCAGCGCGGGATGGTCGCTGCCGAAATTGGCGAAGATATAAGAGACGCCTGCTTCCGTCAGGGCTTCGAGGAAGGCAGTGCTCGCTGTGTACATTTGTTTATTTCCTGGTGTGAAATTGTGCGGAAGTGCGTGGCCGTCGGGCTGGTCAGAACGGGTAATGCTGCTCGTCCTCGATGGTGATCCAGCGCAGATCGGTGAATTCGGCGATCGCCGCCTTGCCGCCGAAGCGCCCGTAGCCGCTGTCCTTGACGCCGCCGAACGGCATCTGGGCTTCGTCATGCACCGTCGGCCCGTTGATGTGGCAGATGCCGGACTGGATGCGCCGCGCGGCGTTAAGCGCGCGGCGGATGTCGCGACCGAACACGGCGGAGGAGAGGCCGAATTCAGTGTCGTTGGCGATCTCCACCAGCGCGTCGTCGCCGCTCGCGCGGACGATGGTGACGACGGGGCCGAACGATTCCTCGGCATAGATGCGCATCGCCGGGGTGACGTGATCGAGCACCGCCGGCTGCATCACCGGGCCGTCGCTGGCGCCGCCGGCAAGCAATGTCGCGCCATGCTTCACGGCGTCCGCGATCAGCTCGTTCACCTTCGCGACGGCGGCGCAGCTCACCAATGTGCCGAGCTGCGCGGCGCCATCATCCGCGCCGCTCGCGCGCAGGCTTTCGGTCTTGCGCTTCATCCGCGCGGCGAAATCGTCGGCGATCCTGGCGTCGACGACGATCCGCTCGGTCGACATGCAAATCTGGCCCTGATTCATGAACGCGCCAAACGCCGCACCATCGACCGCAGCATCCAGATCGGCATCGTCGAGCACGACGAACGGCGCCTTGCCGCCCAGTTCGAGCAGCGCGGGCTTCAGGTGGCGTGCGGAGACTTCGGCGATGATCCGGCCCACCTTGGTCGATCCGGTGAAGTTCACGCGGCGCACCGCCGGGTGGGCGATCAGCGCCTCGACCAGCGCCCCGGCATCGGCGGGCGCGTTGGTCAGCACGTTGACGACGCCTTTGGGCAGCCCGGCGTCATGCAGCACCTGCCCGATCAGCCGATGCGTGGCCGGGCAGATTTCGGAGGCCTTGAGGATCACCGTATTGCCGCACGCCAGCGGCATCGCGATCGCGCGCACCGCGAGGATCACGGGGGCGTTCCACGGCGCGATGCCGAGGCTGACGCCCGCCGCCTGCCGCACCGCGAGCGCGATCGTGCCGGGTTTGTCGGACGGGAGCACCTCGCCGGAAATCTGCGTCGTCATCGCGGCGGCCTCGCGCAAAATCCCGGCGGCGAGCTTGACGTTGAACGCGGCCCAGCCGCGCGTCGCGCCGATTTCGGCCCGCATCAGCGCGGCGAATTCATCCGCCCGCGCGGCGAGCGCGTCGGCGGCGCGCAACAGCAGGTCACGCCGGGCGTTCGGCCCCATCTTCGACCATGCGGGAAAGGCGCGCCCGGCGGCGTCGCAGGCGCGGCGCGCGTCTTCCAGTGTCGCGGCGGCGGCAGTGGTCGCCACGCCTTCGCCGGCGGGATCGAGCCGGTCGAACGTGGCATTGCCGGTGGCGGCGACGCTTTCGCCGTCGATCAGCAATTGGACGGTCATCATCAAACTCCGTTGGAATGTGCAGGCTGGAAATGGCGGCGGACGCTCATCAGCGCGATCGCGGTGGCGCCCATCGCGACGAGCAGCATCAGGCTCAGCCCGCTCGCGCCGAGCGCGTGGAGCGCAAGCGCGCCACCGAACGAGCTTGCGATCGCGCCGATCCGCCCAACGCTGGTCGCGCTGCCGACGCCGGTGGCGCGGATCGCGGTGGGATAGACATTCGCCGCGAGCGCATAGAGCGTGGTCTGCACGCCGTTGATGAACGCGCCCTCGATGCCGAGGATCAGGATAAGCACGAGGCGCGATCCGGCGGGATCGAGCGGGTTGGTGAGCAACACGCCTGCCCCCAGCACGCCGCCGATCGCCATCACCACCATCGGCGCCTTCGAGCCTTTGTGCCCGATCAGCCACGCGCCGGTCAGCGCGGCGATAACCCCGCCGATGTTGAAGGCGGTGAGGCCCTGGCTGGAAAAGGCGAGATCGAAGCCCGCATCGGACAACATCGTCGGCAACCAGCTGAACGCGGTATATACCGCGAACAGGCAGGCCCCGAACGCCGCCCACAGCGCGATCGTGTCGCGCCGCCACGCGCCGGAGAACAGCGCGGCGAGGGGAGACTTGCCGTGCTGTCCTTCATCCTGCTCGGCGATATCCACCAGCCGGGCATTGGCGGGAACGTCCAGGCCGACCCGCGCGAGCAACCTGCGCAGTTTTGGGGTGTCGCCGTGGCGGCGCAGCAGGAAGCGGGTCGATTCGGGCAGGCACAGGAAAAGGAGCAGCGCGACCGTGAGCGTCGCGCCGCCCGCCGCGGCGAACAACATGCGCCAGCCGAAGATCGGCAGCACCTGCGCCGCGATCAGCCCGCCCACCACGCCGCCGAGCGGCACGCAGACGATGCTCGCCGTCACGCCGAGGCTGCGGTTGCGCGCGGGGGTATATTCCGAAACGAGCGCGGCGGCATTGGGGAAGGCCGCGCCAAGCCCGATATTCGCGACAAGTCGCAACGCGCCGATCACGAACAGGCTGTTCGAAAAGGCGATGCAGCCGGTCAGCACGCCGAACGTCAGCACGCTGCCGACCAATGCCGCCTTGCGACCGAAGCGATCGCCGATCATGCCGCCGAGCGCGGCGCCGAACATCATGCCGAACTGGCCGATCGCCATCACCGGCGACAGCATTTCCTTGGAAATGCCCCAATCCCGGATGATCGCGGGCGCAGCGAAACCGAGCGACTGGTTATCGAACCCGTCGAAGATCACCGCGCATCCCACAAGGAGGAGGACCAGCTTCTGATAGCCGCTCCACCGCCCTGCATCTATCGCCCGTCCGATATCGAAATCCGGGCCGATATCGGGATCGGCGCGGTGCCCGGCGGCGAACTTGCTCATTTCGCGGCGCCCGCCCCGCCCGGCAGCGCGTCCATTCCGGCCTTGGCGATGATATCATCCTCGCCCGCCATGCCGCCGCTGACGCCGATCGCGCCGATCACTTGGCCGTTATACATGATCGGATAGCCGCCCGGCACCGCGACGACGCCGGGAATCGTCGCCATCGCCGCGCTTTGCGCCACCATCTGGCTAATCATGGAGGTGGGCGCCTTGAACATGATCGCGGTGTTGGCCTTGCCGAGCGCGGTGTCGATCGTGCCCATCGGCGCGCCGTCGGTGCGATGGAAGGCGAGCAGCTTGCCGGCATTGTCGACCACCGCGATCGACGATCCCCAGCCGTTCGACGCCGCCTTGGTGATTGCGGCGTTCATCACCGCCTGCACACCCGCCGAACTCAGCACCGGCAGATTCTGCACCGGCGCGCTGGTCGGTTTCGGCCCCTGTTTCGGCTCGGCGGCGGCGAGCGGTTGCAGCGCGGAGACGGCCAACAACGTGGCGCCTGCGAATTTCAGCATATTGTTCATCGGCATCCCTCCCTTGATGATCCTGCACCGGGCGCGACCACGATCGTTGCCCGTCTGTTCGCCTGGCAGGCGATGTGATTTCAAAGCATCGCGTTGAATCACGATTCGCCTCCCCCGAACCTTATTCTGCCTGGCGGAAATCCCGCCGTCGCTATTCTCGTTGGAACGAGCCTAACAGAAACTAGTGTGAGATCAAACTTGTTTGTTGCGTTCGTTGCTGGTAGCGATCGCGTAACGACCGCCGGCCCGAAGCCGGAATTCATGAGGGAGGAACTGATGGCCGAATCGCCGCTTTCGTTGCGCAACGCCGGCAGGAGCGCGCTCATCGCCGCCGCGATGGTGGCCGTAACGGGTGCGCCAGCCGCAACCGCGCAGACCGCCGCGGAGCGCAAGCTCGCCGCGCTGGAAACGCGAGTCGAGCGGCTGGAGGATCGCGCGGCGATCGAAAATCTCACGCGCGCTTACGGTTATTATGTCGACAAGCAGATCTGGAACGAGATCGCCGATCTGTTCTCCGATAACGCGCGGGTCGAGATCGCCGGGCGCGGCGTCTATCGCGGCAAGGAAGGCGTGCGGCGCCTGTTCCTGCAATCCATGGGCGGCGGGCAGATCGGCCTGCGCCCCGGCGGATTGTTCAATCACATGATCCTGCAGGGCGTCACCGATATCGCGCCCGACGGCAAGACGGCGAAAGGCCGCTGGCGCGCCTTCGTTCAGATCGGCCAGCACAAGATGTTCGGCATCTGGTCCGAGGGGACTTACGAGAATCAATATGTGAAGGAAAACGGCGTCTGGAAGTTCAGCGACATGCACTTCTACGCGACGTTCTACGCGCCCTATGAACAGGGCTGGGCGCAGGGCGCGCGGCCCAACAACGGGCCGAGCAAGGATGCGCCGCCGGACGAGCCGCAATCGGTTCAGTACGATGTCTATCCGGGGCATTACGTACCGCCGTTCCACTATCCCAACCCGGTGACGGGCAAGCCGTGGACGATAGAGGAAAGCCGGAAATATTCGACGACGGGCATGTCGCCGGCCCCCGCCGGGCCGCCGATCCAGCCGGGATCGGCGATGCCGCCCGCGCCAGCCCCCAAGCCCGTACAGTGATCGGAGAGACGATGATGAACATCAAGACCTGGATGCGCGCGGGGGTTGCCGGCGCGATCGTGGCAAGTGCGGTGGCAGCCCTTCCGGCGTCGGCGCAATCGGCCAAGGGGGTCGACGCCCGCATCGCCGCGCTGGAGAAGCGCGTCACGCTGCTGGAAGATCGCGCCGCGATCGAGAACCTCACCCGCGCCTACGGCTATTATATCGACAAGAAGGTGTGGGGCGAGGTCGTCCCGCTGTTCTCGAAGAATGCGGTCGTCGAGATATCGGGGCGCGGCGTTTACAAGGGCGCGAAGGGCGTCGACACGCTGTTCACCAAGGTGATCGGGCGCAACCATATGGGGCTCGCGGATGGTGAGCTGTCAAACCATATGGTGCTTCAGGGCGTCACCAACGTCGCGCCCGACGGCAAGACCGCGACGGGCCGCTGGCGCGCCTTCATCCAGATCGGCATGTGGCAGAAGATGGGGCTGTGGGCCGAGGGCACCTATGACATCGGCTACGTCAAGGAAAACGGCGTGTGGAAGTTCAGCATGATGCGCTGGTACGGCACCTATTTCACGCCATATGACAAGGGCTGGGCGCAATCGTCGTTCGGCAACAACGGGCCGAGCAAGGATTTCCCGCCTGATGCGCCGCAATCGGTGCCTTATGACGCCTATCCGGGCCATTATGTGCCGCCATTCCCCTATCCCAATCCGGTGACCGGGCGGCCATGGACGCAGGCGGATACCGATCGCTACTCGACGAAGGGGATGGATCCGAGCGCGGCCGCCAATTCCTCATCCGCGGGTTCGCCGCTGTCGCTCGAAAATCAGCGCCAGCCGCAGCCCGCGCCGACGCAGCCGCCGCGCTGATCGGTTCGAGCGGGGAGGAGCCATGAAGATCGCGGTGATCGGCGCCGGGGCGATGGGCAGCCTGTTCGGCGGCAGGCTCGCGCTCGCGGGGCATGATGTGCGGCTCGTCGACGTGAACGCGCCGCACATCGCCGCGATCAATCGCGATGGGCTGCGGCTCGATCTGGACCAGGGCGTGTCTGTCGTCCGCGCCATCACGGCGGGGACGGCGGATGCGTTCGCCGGGCCGGTCGATTTGCTGCTCGTCTTCACCAAGGGCTATCACACCGCCGCCGCGCTTGCCGCCGCGGCGCATCTCGTCGGCCCCGGAACATGGGCGCTCACGCTCCAGAACGGGCTGGGCACCGGCGAACGGATCGCCGCCGCCTTGCCCGGCGTGCCCGTCGCGATCGGCATGACCGACGTGCCGGCGGACCTGAAGGGGGCGGGGCATGTCGGCTCGCACGGCAAGGGCCATGTCCGGTTGTGGAGCCAGTCCGGCGCGGTGGACCCGGCGCTGGATCGGATCGCCGCCGCGCTGGGCGAGGCCGGCATCGAAGCGCACGCCGATCCCGAGGTCGCCACCGCGATCTGGGAAAAGGTGATCTTCAACACGGTGATGAATCCGGTCGCCGCGCTCACCCGGCAAACGGTGGGCGGGATGGCGGGCCACCCGGACGGACGACCGCTCGCCGAGGCGATTCTGGGTGAAGCCTTCGCGGTGGCGGCGGCGTGCGGCGTGGCGGTGGATCAGGCGCGAGTGCGCGCGATTATCGACCATGCCTGGCGCGAGCACGGGCCACACCAGCCGTCGATGTTGCAGGACGTGCTCGCCGGGCGCGCGACGGAGATCGACTCGATCGCGGGCCAACTCGCCGAACGTGGCGCGGCGCACGGCGTGCCGGTGCCGGTGCTCGATACGCTCACGCGGCTTGTCAGGATGATGAATCGCGCCGGGTGAACGGCGCGCGAAATTGTTGGGGGAGGGGATGTCGATGAAGGTCCGTAATCTGGTTCTCGTCGCGTTGCTCGGCACGGCGTCGATGGGCGTGGCGGAGCCGCTCAAGGGCCCGGACTGGGCGAAGAAGGGCGAGCCCGGCCTGTCCGACGCGCGCTACAAGGTGGTGATCGAGAAGAATGTTCCCGTGCCGATGCGCGACGGGGTGAAGCTCGCCGCCGATGTCTATCGGCCCGACGCGCCGGGCAAGTTTCCGGTGATCGTGCTGCGGACGCCCTATAACAAGGCGTCGCCCGACGAGATCCAGAACTCCACCTGGTATGCCGAGCGCGGCTATGTCGTGGTGAACGAGGATGTGCGCGGGCGTTTCGCCTCCGGCGGCGATTATTACACCTATCGGCATGAAGCGCGCGATGGTTACGATACCGATGCCTGGGCCGCGACGCAGCCGTGGAGCAGCGGCAGGCTGGGCACGCTGGGCGGCTCCTACCTCGGCTATACCGGGCTGACGCAGGCGATCGGCGGCCATCCCGCGCTGAAAGCGGTGGCGACCGATGTGACCACCACCGATATCTACAACCAATGGGTCTATAGCGACGGGGCGTTCATCCTCGGTTTCTCGCTGCCATGGGGCGCGGGCACGGTGCACGACCGCACGACTGACGGCGGCGGGGCTTTCACGAAGCCCGAAGCCTATGCGCACCTGCCGCTCGCCACGGCGGATTCGGCGGCGTACAAGGTCGATCAGCCCTATCGCGACTGGCTGGCGCATCCGTTGCGCTCGGATTCATACTGGAACGGCATCAGCTTCGAAAAGGATGCCGCGAAGATCGGCATCCCGACGCTGGTGGTCAGCGGCTGGTACGACATCTTCCTGCGCGGTGCGCTTGGCGATCATGCCGCGATCAAGAATGGCGGCAGCACCGCGCTCGCCCGCACGCAGAAGCGGATCGTGATCGGCCCGTGGACGCATTTCAAGACGGTCGCGCCGCGCAAGGGCGGCTTCGGCGGCATGGCGACAGCCGATGACGTGGATTATGGCGCCGATGCCGATCTCAACGGCAATCTGCTTTATCTGCGCTGGCACGATCACTGGCTGAAAGGCGTGGATAACGGCGCCGACAAGGATCCGCCGGTGCGCATCTTCGTGATGGGCGAGAACAAGTGGCGCGCCGAAAACGAATGGCCGCTCAAGCGCACCCGCTACACGCCATATTATCTGGCGAGCGGCGGCAAGGCGAATACGGCGGACGGCGACGGAACGCTCTCCACCGTCAAGCCGACCGGCGCCGATGATGATCGTTATGACTATGATCCCGCCAATCCGGTGCCAACGCTGGGGGGCAACATCTGTTGCTCGTCGGTGCCGTCGGGCGCGCACGATCATCGCTCGATCGAGAAGCGGGGAGACGTGCTGGTGTTCACCGGGCCGGTGCTGGACAAGACCGTGGAGGTCAGCGGGCCGATCCGCGCGAAGCTTTACGCGGCAAGCTCCGCGCCGGACACCGATTGGGTGGTGCGGCTGATTGATGTCGATCCCGGCGGCTACGCGCGCAACATCCAGGATGGCATCATCCGCGCGCGTTATCGCAAGGGCAGGGAAACCCCCGCGTCGCCGATCGAGGCGGGCAAGGTTTATGAATATGATATCGACATGTGGGCGTCGAGCAACGCCTTCCTGCCGGGACACCGCATCCGCATCGAGGTGACGAGCAGCAATTTCCCGCGCTTCGATCGCAATCTCAACACCGGGGAAGACCCGGCGACCGGAACGCGGATGGCGATCGCGCACCAGCAGGTGCTCCATTCCGCGCGCTACCCAAGCCATGTGCTGCTGCCGATCATTCCACGCTGACGATGGCGCCGGAAATTATTTGACCTGGAACAATATCTGCAAGGGAACGAAGGACAATGCGCAAGACTTTCGCGTTCGGTATGCTGCTGGCCTGTGTCGCCGCCCCCGCGCTCGCCGCCCCCAAGCCGGCCAAGGCGCCCGCCGCCGTTGCGGCCCCCGATGTGGTCGCTGCCGGGGGGCTCGTCTTCCCGTCGGCGGCGGTCGGCACGCACGGCAGCGCGCTCGATCAGGTCGATGAGATCGTGAAGACGATGGACGCCCGGCTACGCAAGGCGGGGGCCGGCGGCATCGGCAATATGATGCAGCACACCATCTATTTGAAGGATGGCGCGGCCTCGCCGATGGACGTGCTTGGCCGTTTCCATGCCGATGCGCGCAAGCTCGCGCCAAGCCTGGTCGGGCTGCCCAGCGTGGGCACGATCGTCCGCGTGCCCGAATTCGCTGACAAGAACACGCTGGTCGCGGTCGATCTGTTCGCCGGGCCGGGCAAGACCGCCGATTTCAAGCGTATCCCCTTCACCTTCGGGCCGAAGGAAATTGTCGAGACGATCGGCACCGGGCCGGTGGTATTCACCGCCGGGCTGGAAGCGATGGATTTCCAGAACGGCAAGCTTGTTCCCGGCATCGACGAGCAGATCGACGTGATCGTCGCCAAGCTGGATGGCGCGATGAAGAAGGCCGGCCTTTCGGTCGGCAACATGATTTCACACAATCTCTACGTCACGCGCGGCACCGATCCGATCAACGTGATCGAGAAGTTTCACGCCGCCACGCGCAAATATTCGCCGGGGCTGAAGGAGCAGCCGAGCGTCGGCACGCTGGTGGTGGTTGATGGCATGGCGGTGCCGGGCTTCCTGCTGGAAATCGACGCCATCGCCAGCAAGGATGATCCCGCCACGCTGAAGCGCGTGCCGTTCACCGAAATGCCGATGGATATCGCCAAGACGGTGCAGGCCGGCTCGCTGGTGTTCGTCGCCGGCATGGAGGGCGTGGATTTCGACAAGGGCGGCAAGGTTTCGCCCGACGTGATGGAACAGGTGGACGCCTCCGCGCGCAAGATCGACGCTTCGTTGCGCGCAGCGGGCCTTTCCACCGCCGATCTCGTCAAATACAAGATGTACGTGAAGAAGGGCAACGATGCCAATGCGGTGCGCGCGCACTTCCGCAAGGCGCTGGCTAAGCTCGCCGGCGGCAAGCAGCCTCGCGCCGCCGAGACGCTGGTGGTGGTCGAAGGACTTGCCGGGCCGTCGCTGCAATTCGAGGTGACGGCTGTTGCCGCGCATCGCTGATTTTCAGAGGAGGAGAGGGTAGATGAAGAAGATTGTTGCACTGGCGTTGATGATGGCGTTCGCCGCGCCGGCGGTTGCCCAGACCGCTCCCGCCGCCGCGCCGGCGGCACAGGCCGGCTTCACGGTTGACGGCAGCTCGATCGAGACACTCGCGGGCGATCCGCGTAGCAAGGCGGTGATCGACAAGCTGATGCCGCAATTGCTCGGCCATCCGGCCTATGACCAGTTCAAGACGATGACGCTGAGCCAGCTCGCGCCGATGAGCCAGGGCAGCATCACCGATGATCTGCTCAAGCAGGTTCAGGCCGAACTGGCGAAGATAAAGTAACGCGTCATGTCCAGGGCCGCGACCAGCGAATTCTGGAAGGATATCC
This sequence comes from uncultured Sphingomonas sp., assembly GCF_937871615.1. Lineage (GTDB taxonomy): Bacteria > Pseudomonadota > Alphaproteobacteria > Sphingomonadales > Sphingomonadaceae > Sphingomonas. The sequence continues at coordinate 117,685 of NZ_CALMPA010000022.1, forward strand.
CGCCGATCGCGAGGGTATTCCGCACGGATGCGATGCCGGAAACCTATATTCCTGACGCGGCCACGGATGACGAGCGTTACTATTTTCCACTCAGCCCGACGGTCTTTTCCCGTCCGCTGTGGATATCGCCGCAGCGGAACATGTGGGCCGACATATTGATGGCGAAGGAGGCCGGCCTCGTGAACCGGCATTATCATCCGCATCAGGTGTTCGCTTATACGATCCAGGGCCAATGGGGCTATCTGGAGCATGACTGGACCGCCAGCGCCGGGGATTTCGTTTACGAGAGCCCCGGCGAGGGCCACACGCTCGTCGCATATGACACCGGCGTGCCGACCAAGATCATGTTCATCGTTACCGGGCCGCTGATCTGGCTCGATGAAAATGGCGAGAGCGTCGGCCATTATGACGTTCACGATTATATCGCCGATGCCCGCGCGCATTACGATCGCGTGGGGATCGGCGCCCAATATATCGACGGTTTGTTCCGCTGACCGGCGAACAGGGGAAACGCGATTTTCTTGGGGGCGGAATGCCAGTCGCGGCGACGGCGCGGGGACGAGCCGCGTTCCCGCCCGGCGCGAAATTATCGTTGATCGCGCCATGGCCGGGCATCACTTCTTGTCTGGAAATACCGGAAAAGCTCTCTTATAGGCTCGCCTCGTTCGATTGCAGGCGGCTGAACGCTGATCGACATGCGGGTGTGGCGGAACTGGTAGACGCAGCGGACTCAAAATCCGCCTCTGGCAACAGATTGTCGGTTCGAGTCCGACCACCCGTACCAACAGGCGCGACGCCGCCGGCTTGAAATCCCGCTCTCCTTTGTCCATCGGCGATCGCGAAAAGATCGTAGAGAGGATTAGGCATGACAAAGCGGTTCGCGGGCAAGCACGTATTCGTGGCGGGTGCCTCCAGCGGGATCAATCTCGGGATCGCGCACGGGTTCGCGGCGGAAGGCGCGAAGCTCACCGTGCTGAGCCGCAGCGAGGAGAAAATTCAGGCAGCGGCGCAGGAGTTGCGCGATGCGGGCGCCGAGGCGCTGGGGATCGCGTGCGACGTGCGCGATTATCCGGGGCTGGAGGCCGCCTATGCGCAGGCGGTGGCGGCGCACGGGCCGATCGACGTGCTGATCTCCGGCGCGGCGGGCAATTTCCTCGCGCCCGCGACGAAGCTGAGCGCCAATGCCTTCAAAACGGTGGTTGATATCGACCTGCTCGGCACGTTCAACGTGTTCCGCGCGAGTTGGGACCATATCGTGAAGCCGGGCGCGTCGCTGATCGCGATCACCGCCGGGCAGGCGATTCATCCGATGAGCTTCCAGATCCATGCCTGCGCGGCCAAGGCGGGCGTCAACATGGTGACCAAATGCCTCGCGCTCGAATGGGGGCCGGCGGGCGTGCGGGTCAACGCGATCTCGCCGGGGCCGATCGGCGATACCGAGGGGATGCGCCGGCTCGCCGATCCGGCGCGCGAGCAGCAGATCAAGGGGCGGCTGGCGCTGCGCGATTATGGCGCGAAGAAGGATATCGCCGATGCGGCGATCTTCCTCGCCAGCGCGGAGGCGAAATATATCACCGGCACGATCCTGAACGTCGATGGCGGCTCCGATCTGGGTGACGCCAGCGCCAACGCTCTGCCGGAATGACGGCTTAGCCGGCCGGTCGCGGCGCGATGCCGAGATCGGCCGGGCCGAACGCATCGGGGAGCAGTTCGGAGAGGCGGTAGGTGACCACCGCATCGCCCTCCGCCGCGCCGCAATGGACCATCAGGTCACGGCCGCCCATTTGCGCGGCCTCGTTGAGCACCTGACGACAGCGGCCGCACGGATTGACCGTGCCGGTGCCGGTTGGCGTGCCATGCGCGTCCATCATCCCGCCGATCACCGCGACTTCGACGATATCGTTCAGCCGGCCCGCAGCGCTGGCGCTCGCCACCGCGACCGTCTCGGCGCAGAGCGACAGGCCGTAGCTCGCATTCTCGAAGTTCGCGCCGGTCACCAACGATCCGTCGCGCATCAGCAGCGCGGCGCCGACCGCGAAGCGCGAATAGGGGGCGTGGGCGTGAAGTGCTGCGGCGCGGGCGGCGGCGATCAGCGCGTTGCGGTCAGTCATGGAGCGGCGACGTCCCAATTGGCGGGGCCGTCGATCCCGTCGACCCGGCGCATGTCGTTGGCGCGCCACATCCGCCACGGCCTGGCCGTATAGGAGGGCGCGATGAAATTGCCGCTCGCCCACAGATTGCGGGGCAAAGCGGCGCTGATATCATAATCCGATTCCACCGCGCGCGCGATGCGCAGCAGCACGGGCTTGCGCATATGCGCTTCGATCGTGGCGGCGAGCAGCCGCAAATCCGCGAGCAGAGCGTCGCGCTCGGGGCGGATCGCGCAGCCGGGATCGTAGCCGATGTCGATCGCCACCGGCAGCGCGCCCGCATCGGCGGGCACGAAGGTGTTGAACGCATTGGCCTGTTCGCGCGCCGGCTGGCAGAACGAATAGACGTGGATCGCGCCGCGCCGCATCCCTGCCGCCTCCACGCTGCGCCAGTTCGTTTCGAATGCCTGATCGCGCTCATTCGCGCCGCGCGTCGCCACCAGATAGGCGAAATCGGCACCCGCCGCGGATACCGCGTTCCACTCGATCTCCCCGTCGCTGGCGCTGACATCGACGCCCTGCACCGGATAGCGTTCCGTCGACGGATGCCAGTGCGTCGCATATTGCCACGCGGCGGCCCCCGCCAGCGCAAGCGCCGCCACGATCAGCACGAAACGCCCCAACCCCCACATTATATCAACCCTTGATGTGCAGCACGCAGATGAGCGTGAACAGGCGACGCGCCGTATCGAAATCGACCTCGATCTTGTCCGTCAGCCGCTCTTTCAGCAGCTCCGCCGCGTCATTATGAATCGCCCGGCGGGCCATATCGACCGTCTCGATCTGTTGCGGGGTCGATTGGCGGATCGCCTGAAAATAGCTGTCGCAGATCGCGAAATAATCACGGATCGGGCGGCGGAAACGCCCCATCGCGATGATATGCGTTTCCAGCGGTGTGCCGTTCTCGCGCCGGATCGCCATCGCCAGTCGGCCTTCTTCCACCGACAGCGCGAGGCGATAGGGGCCGGCATAACCATCGGGGTGAGCGCGTTGCGGCGCGAAATGATTGCCCTCGATCAGATCGAAGATCGCGATCCGCCGTTCCTGCTCGATATCGGCGGAGCGCCACAGGATCGTGCGCTCGTCCAGCTCGACATCAATGATCCGCGGATCGGCCATTGTCGTTGCGATAGAGGCGAACGGGCCGCGCGACAATCTATCCACATCATTCGTCGCAATCCGGTTTGAGCGCGGTGCGGCGGGAAGGTAGAAGCTGCCCGATGGCCACTCTCGCGTTTCAGAACCCGGCGGCGAACCCCGCCGAGCCGATCCATTTGCCGCGCAACGTGGAGGCGGAGGCGGCGTTGCTTGGCGCGATGATGATCGACAATCGCCTGGCGGACGACATCGCCGACCGGCTCGATCCCGCCCATTTCTACGAGCCGCTGCACGGTCGCATCTTCGCCGCGATCAAGACGCTGCGTGGCAACGACATGCTCGCCACCCCGGTGACGTTGCGCCCGATGTTCGAGGCGGACGAGGGGATGAAGGAACTGGGCGGCCCGGCCTATCTCGCCAGCCTCACCGGATCGGGCGCGGGCCTGATCGGCGCGCGGCAGTTCGCGCAGCAGATCTACGATCTTGCGATGCTCCGCGCGCTGGTGTCGGTCGGGCGTACATTGGTCGATCGTGCGATGGACACGTCGGAGGAGGTCAATCCGCGCGCGCAGATCGAGGCGGCGGAGGAGGAATTATTCAAGGTCGCCGGCGATGGCGGGGCGGAAAACAGCGTCAAGACGTTCGTTCAGGCCACCACCATGGCGGTGAAGATGGCGGAGCGCGCGCTCAATTCGGGCGGCAACCTGTCGGGCGTCACCACGGGTCTCGATTCGGTCAATTCCAAGATCGGCGGTATGCACCATTCGGATCTGATGATCCTCGCCGGGCGCCCCGGCATGGGCAAGACCTCGCTCGCCACCAATATCGCCTTCAATGCGGCGCGTCGCTGGATGCGCGACATGGAGGACGGCATTCCGCCATCGCAGTCGGTTGGCGCGAAGGTCGCTTTCTTCAGCCTCGAAATGTCCGCCGATCAGCTTGCGACGCGCATTCTCGCCGAACAATCGGGGATCAGTTCGGAAGCGCTGCGCATGGGCAAGATCAGCCGCGCGGAGTTTGAAAAGCTCGCGACGGCGGCGGCGGAACTCGAAAACCTGCCCTTGTTCATCGACGATACCGGCGGGCTTTCGATCAGTGCCCTGCACACCCGCGTGCGCCGGCTCCAGCGGCGGCACAATAATGAGCTGGGGCTGGTGGTGGTCGATTACCTCCAGTTGCTGACCGGAAGCGGCAAGACCGGCGACGGCAATCGCGTGCAGGAAATCTCGGAGATTTCGCGCGGGCTGAAGACGCTGGCGAAGGAAATGAACGTGCCGGTGCTGGCGCTTTCCCAGCTCAGCCGCGCGGTCGAGCAGCGCGAGGACAAGCGCCCGCAGCTTTCCGATCTTCGCGAATCCGGCTCGATCGAGCAGGATGCCGATATGGTGTGGTTCGTGTTCCGCGAGGATTATTACGTCGGGCAGAAGGAGCCGAAGCGCCCGATGGAGGGCGACGACACCCGCGTGTTCGAGGATCACGCCAAATGGGCAAGCGACATGGAGCGCGTGTTCGGTCTTGCCGAACTGATCGTCGCCAAGCAGCGCCACGGCTCCACTGGCAAGGTGGTGTTGCGTTTCGATCCGACGATCACCCGCTTCAGCGACTATGCCGGCTATTGAAGGGAGGGGCTGGATGCCACGGATCAATCTCGCAGCGATTCCAAGGGAGACCGGCAGCGGCTATCCGGCACCCTTCGATCGGGCCGCCGACGGGCGCGTCTATCGCCGGCTGGATGGCGCGGGCGGGATCACCGATTTCCACGTCAGCCATGTCGAGCTGGCGGAGGGGGCATGGTCCAGCCAGCGCCACTGGCATGAGGGGGAGGATGAGTTCCTCGTCATGCTGAGCGGCGCGGCGACACTGATCGACGATGCCGGTGAAACCGCGCTCGCGGCGGGCGATTGCGTTGCCTTTCCCAAGGGCGACGGCAATGGCCATCATCTGATCGGCGGCGCCGGCGGCTGCGTTTTCGTGGTGTGGAGCCGGCCCGAAACCACGACATGTCATTATCCGGATATTGATCTCGTGCTCGATGGCGCCAGCGGGCGATATATGCGCAAGGACGGGACGGCGTATTGATCGCGCACGCGCGGGGCTTTGCCCTTGCCACATGGGCGGCGGCGGGTGATCTTACGGCGGGTCAGGCAAAGGCATACAACGAGTCGCGTCGCCGGTTTGTGTCGAGCGTGGGAGGTGTCTGGTGAGCGTCAGTTATGATCGGCGGTCGCAATTGCCCCATGACGTGCCGGTCGTGCATGTCCTCCGCCGAACCACGATCAGTTTCGGCGCATTCCATATCGTCCGCGAGGAGCATCGCTATGGCGGGCAAGGGGGCGGCAAGCCGCTCGCGCGTCGCCGTCGCTTCGGGAACTGGTATCCGACTGGCCTGGCCGCACTGCTCTGCGTGGGGGCGGGCGGGATCGCGCTTGCCGCGACCGGGGTGCCGGTGAAGGGCGATTATGTCGTCAGCCTCCCCGTGCCCGATCGCGCGCCGATGACGACGATTCATCGCGCGAACAAGGCGCCCGCCCGACATGCGCATCGCGCAGCGCCCGCGCCCGAACCGGCGGCAACCGCGATCGCGGATAAGGCCGAGATCGCCGCCACGCCCGATCAGGGCGCGGCAAGGCTCAGCCGCGCGACCGCGATCGAGGCGGCGCTGCGTTCGGGCGAGATGCAGGAATGGAGCGCCGGAACGTCGGGCGAGGGCGGTTTCGTGGTTGCGGGGCCATCCGATCGCGTCGGCGCGCGGGCCTGCCGCGATCTGTCGATCCTCACGCGCGCGCCGGGCTTGCCCGACCGGGTCGATCAGCGCCGCGAGTGTCGCACGCATATTCCGGGTTGATGGCGGCGAGACACCGGCAACGGTTATCGAGCGGGAAGGGTGGGAATCAGCGCCGTTTCCGGTCGCGCGCGTCGCGCTGCCGCAGATATGCCACCAGCGTCGCGACGCTGAGGTTCAGGGCCAGCGCGGCGGCGATGATCCACAGCAATGTCGTCATGCGCTCGTCCCCGGTGGGGCAGGCGTCGCCCGACGCCGGGAGGCAGCCGCCGACGAACGTGCTCAGCACCATCAGCCCGGCGAGCAGCCAGATCGTGGCGGTAAGCGCCCATCCCAGGCCCGTGATGCTTTCGCGTGGCATTGTGCCTTCCCCTGAAATTGGGCCGCAACCCGCGTTCGTCAGAACACCGGCTCCTCGCCGGGCTTGGTCGGCAGATGGATGCCGCATTCCACCTTGTCCCAACCGCGCCAGCGGCCCGCGCGCGGGTCTTCGCCGGGCAGCACTTTCGAGGTGCATGGCTTGCACCCGATCGAGGGATAGCCGTCCGCCTCCAGCGGATGATGCGGCAGATCATATTGTTCGAAATAGGCCTCGATCCGCGCGCGATCCCAATCCGCGAGCGGATTGAGCTTGAGCCGCCCTTCGTCGATCTCGAACCGGGGGATTCCGGCGCGCGTTTTCGACTGGAAGCCCTTGCGCCCCGAAATCCACGCGTCGAACGGCACGAGCGCGCGGCGCAGCGGCTCCACCTTGCGGATCTCGCAGCAGCCATCGGGATCATAGGACCAGCGCAGACCGTTGGCATCCTTCGCCGCGAGCAGGCGCGGATCGGGACGATAGACGCGCAGATCGGTGAGGCCGAGCCGCTCGGAAAGCTCGTCGCGATACTCCAGCGTTTCGCCGAACATCTTCTGCGTATTGGTGAAGATCACCGGCACATCGCGATCGACCTGCGCGATCATGTGCAGCAGCACCGCGGATTCGGTGCCGAACGAGGATACCGCCGCGATCCGCCCCTTCAGTTCGCCCGCCAGCAGCTCCGCCAGCATGTCCTGCGTCGACACGCCCGCGAACCGCGCCTCATAGGCCGTCGCGTCGGCGGCGGCGAAGGGGGGCGTTACGTCGATCGTGTCGAGCACGCGGGCGGCTTCACCCATGGCGCAGCTTCCACACCGGCACCGCGGCATCGGCGGCGGACTGGTAGCGGAAGGCATAACGATCGAGCGTCGCCTGCAACACCTCCGGGTCGATCGGCGCGTTGGGGGCGAAGCTGTCGAACCCGCAGCGGCGCATGTGATCCATCTGATCGACCAGCACGTCGCCCGCCGCGCGCAGCTCGCCCTTATAGCCCGCCTCGCGCAGGATGCGCGCCGAGGAATAGCCACGCCCGTCGCGGAAGCGCGGGAAATCCACCTCGATCAGCGAGATGTGGTGGAGATGCGGCAGCAGCGCGCGCGCATCCTCCCCCGCCTCCAGCCGGACAGCCGAGGAATCGGCCTGATCGAGGAACGCGTCGAGCGTCACCGCCGGTTCCTCGGTCGGCTCGTCGTCGCGGAAGCGCAGATCGGCGGGGAAGGGATCAGCCATAGATTGCTTCCTTGAACGGTTCGAAGCCGACGCGGCGATAGGTGTCGAGGAAGCGTTCGCCTTCCTCGCGCATGGCGAGATATTTGTCGGTGACGCGCTCGACCGCGTCGACGATCCCGTCCTCGTTGAAGCCAGGGCCGGTGATCTTGCCGAGGCTGGCGTCCTCCGCGCCCGATCCGCCGAGCAGGAGCTGGTAATTCTCCGTGCCTTTGCGATCGACGCCGAGGATGCCGATGTGCCCGGCGTGATGATGGCCGCAGGCGTTGATGCAGCCCGATATCTTGAGCTTCAGCTCGCCCAGTTCGCGCTGGCGACCCAGATCGGCGAAACGCGTCGCGATCTTCTGCGCCACGGGAATCGAGCGGGCGTTGGCGAGGCTGCAATAATCAAGGCCGGGGCAGGCGATAATGTCGCTGATGAGATCGAGGTTGGCGGTTGCCAGCCCGGCGGCGTCGAGCGTCCGCCACAAAGCATGGAGATCGGCCTTGCGGACGTGCGGCAGGACGATGTTCTGCCCGTGGGTGACGCGCAACTCGTCGAACGAATAAAGCTCGGCGAGATCGGCCATCAGGTCGATCTGCTCCGCCGAGGCATCGCCAGGGATGCCGCCAACCGGCTTCAGGCTGATGTTGACGATGGCATAGCCCGGCGCCTTGTGCGGCTTCACATTCTGATCGACCCACAGCGCGAAATCGGGATCGCTGCGATCCAGTTCGTCCGAAAGCCCGGTTTCGAACGGCGGCGGGGTGAAATGGGCCGCGATGCGATCGAATTCGGCCAGCGGCACATCCGATCCGTTGTTCAGGATATGCTGCCACTCCGCCTCGACGCGGCGGGTGAATTCCTCATGGCCGAGATCGTGGACGAGGATCTTGATCCGCTGCTTGTGGATATTGTCGCGGCGCCCGCCGCTGTTCCACACGCGCAGCGCCGCCTCCAGATAGGAGAACAGGTGGCGGGCGGGGAGGAACGGGCGGACCAGCGGGGCGACGAACGGCGTGCGCCCCATGCCGCCGCCGATATAGACCTCGAAGCCAAGCTCGCCGGCCTCGTTCCGCACCAGCTTCAGCCCGATATCGTGCAGCCGGATCGCGGCGCGATCCTCGTCCGCCGCCGTCACCGCGATCTTGAACTTGCGCGGCAGATAGCTGAATTCGGGGTGGAAGGTGGTCGCCTGCCGCAGCAACTCGGCCCAGGGGCGCGGATCGGCGATCTCGTCCGCCGCCGCACCGGCATATTGATCCGATGAGAGGTTGCGGATGCTCTCGCCCGAGGTCTGGATCGCGTGCATCTCCACCGTCGCCAGTTCGGCGAGGATGTCGGGCGCGTCCTCCAGCTTGATCCAGTTATACTGGATGTTCTGGCGCGTGGTGAAATGCCCGTAGCCGCGATCGTATTTGCGCGCGATATGCCCCAGCATCCGCATCTGCCGGCTGTTGAGCGTGCCATAGGGAATGGCGACGCGCAGCATATAGGCGTGGAGCTGGAGATAGAGGCCGTTCTTCAGCCGGAGCGGCTTGAACTGATCCTCGGTGATCTGCCCCGCGAGGCGGCGGCGGACCTGATCGCGAAACTCATCGACGCGGGCATCGACGATCGCCTGGTCATATTGATCGTACTTGTACATCAGATCACCCAGTTGCCGACATCGGGATCGGCGGGTTTGAGCGTGAGATCGGGGCGCACCGTGGGGCCGAGCGCGCGGATGCGATCCTTGATATGCGCCGGGCGCGGGCCTTCCGGCGTTGCGGTGGCGTCGATCAGATAGGGGCCGTTGACGTGGCGCGCGCCTTCCTCCGCCTGGAGGATCGCTTCGCCCTGATCGCCGACATCGGCGGCGTCCTCGACGTGGCGCGACCATTCGCTGCCGGTCCACCAGATCACATCGCCGGTGGGCAGGTCGTTTCCGGTCAGTAACTTCACGCAAATGTCTCCGCACTTTTCTGATCGCGGCGCCGGCCCGCTCCCCCACCCGACCGCCCATCAAGGATACTTTCGTGGGTGGCCGGGTGGGGGAGCGGGCCGGCGCCGTCCGATGCGCCTTCCGGCGCGTCGGCAAACGAAAACCGCGCCCAGCGGGCGAGCTTGTCTTGGGCGTCGCTCAGCTCGACCACCTCGCCGACGACGATGATCGCGGGGCTTTCGACCTCCTCGCGCGCCATCATCGGGCCGAGATCGGCGAGCAACGTCTTGAGCGCGCGACTGCCGGGGAGCGTGCCCTTCACCAGCACCGCGACTGGCATGTCCGGCGCGACGCCATCGGCCATCAATTTGTCCGCGATCTGCTCGGCGGTGGCGACGCCCATGTAGATGACGAGTGTGCGGCCCTGGCCGGCAAGGCCGGACCAGTCCTGTTTGGTCAGCCCCTTGCACTGGCCCGCGACGAAGCTGACCGCGCTGGAATGATCGCGATGGGTGAGCGGCAGCATCGCTTCCGCCGCGCAGCCGAGCGCCGCCGACACGCCGGGAATCACCTCCACCGGCAGGCCCGCGGCGCGCACCGCCTCGACTTCTTCGCCGCCGCGGCCGAAGATGAAGGGATCGCCGCCCTTCAGCCGCACGACGACGCTGCCCGCCTTCACATGCGCGACGATCAGCGCATTGATCCCCTCCTGCGGCACGGTGTGGCGCGCGCGGCGCTTGGCGACCGAGATGCGCTGCGCACTCGGCGGCGCGAGATCGAGCACGCGCGGGTCAATCAGGCCGTCGTGGACCACAACGTCCGCCTGCCGCAACGCATCGGCGGCGCGCAGCGTCAACAGCCCCGGATCGCCGGGGCCGGCGCCGACAAGGATGACGCGACCGCGCGCGTCCGGATCGAGAAGGCTTGCCATGATGGCACGGCAGATGGCGCGCGGCGGCGGCCACCGCAAAGCAGCGATGCTTGGCCCCGGCCTAGACCAGCTTTTCTCTACCGAAGAAGTGTTATATTCGGCTGGCACACTTCGAGGATGAGGATCACGCTTTTGCGCCTATTGCTTGCCGCCCTGCTTCTCGCGGGCTCCGTTCCGGCGATCGCCGCCGCCCAGACCGTCCCGCCGCCCGCGCCGCTGCCGGGGGACGGGCCGGAGGACGCCGCGCTCAAGAAGCTGTTCCACGACAGCGACGAGGCGAGCCTCAGGCGCAATCCGGTCAACGGCATCTTTCGTGGCGACCTGCGCTATGCCGCGCATCTCGGCAATTATCTGACCGATGCCTATTACGATGCCGAGAAGAAGGCGGATGAAGACGATCTTGCCGCGCTGAAGCGGATCGACCGGGCGAAGCTAACGCATGTCGACCAGATCGCCTATGACGTGTTCGAGAACCAGACCGACGTGGTCTTGCGCGGCTATGCGCCCGATATCCTGCGATTGCAGAAGCTGCGCCCGCTCGATCATTTCTACGGCTTTCAGACCTTCTATCCCGATTTCGCTTCCGGGCAGGGCGCCGCCCCGTTCAAGACGCTGGCCGATTACGAGAACAACCTGACGCGCAACCGCGAATATGCCCAGGTGCTCGATCGCGCGATCGGGCTGTTCAGGGAAGGCGAGAAGGCGAATATCGTTCAGCCCAAGCTGGTCGTGCGCAACATGATCGAGCAGTTCGACAATCTCATCAATCAGGGGGTCGAGGGATCGGTGTTCTACGCGCCGGTAAAGAAATTCCCCGATACGATCCCCGCCGCCGATCAGGCGCGGCTGCGCACAGCCTATGCGGCACAAATCCGCGACGTGCTGATCCCGGCGCACAAAAGGATGCGCGATTTCCTCGCCAACGAATATCTTGCCCATGCGCGCGACAGCGTTGGCCTGTCGGCGATGCCCGGCGGCGCGAAGCTCTACAGCTATCTGATCGAAGCGAATACCACGCTGCCGCTGAAGGCGGAGGATGTTCACAATCTCGGCCTGAGGGAAGTCGCGCGGATTCGCGCCGAGATGGAGGCGCAGAAGGACAAGGTGGGCTTCAAGGGCACGCTGGCCGACTTCTTCACCTTTCTACGCACCGACAAGCAATTCCAGCCGACCTCCGCCGCGCAGCTTCGCGACGGTTATGAGGCGATCGGCAAGCGCGTCGATCAGCGCGTGCGCGAGCAATTCTCGCTGATCCCGAAAACCCCGCTCGAAATCCGCCCCGTGCCCGCGTACAAGGAGAAGACCGAGGCGGGCGGCTCGTACAATCCCGGCACGCCGGACGGATCGCGGCCCGGCATCTTCTATTACAACACCTATGATCTCCCCTCGCGCTACATGTGGGAGATGGAGACGCTATATCTGCACGAGGCGGTGCCGGGGCACCATTTCCAGATCAGCATCGCGCAGGAAAATACCGCGCTGCCCGCCTTCATGCGGTTTGGCGGGAATACGGCTTATGCGGAAGGCTGGGGGCTTTATGCCGAAAGCCTGTGGCACGATCTGGGCATGGAAACCGATCCCTATCAGCGGATGGGCGGGCTGAACGACGAGATGCTGCGCGCGATGCGGCTGGTGGTGGATACCGGCATCCACGCCAAGGGTTGGACGCGCGATCAGTCAATCCGCTATATGCTCGACAATTCCCCGATGGCGAAGATCGACGCGACCGCCGAGGTGGAGCGCTATATCGCGATTCCGGGGCAGGCGCTGGCATACAAGATCGGCCAGCTCACCATTTCAGGGGCGAAGGCCAAGGCGAGAGCCGCGCTGGGCGACAAATTCGATCCGCGCGCCTTCCATGCGCAGGTGCTGGATACCGGCGCGCTGACGATGCCGGTGCTTGAGCAGAAGATCGACGCCTGGGTGAAGGCGGGCGGCAGGTAAACGCCGCGTTCAAACCTTTCCCCTCCCCTTCAGGGGAGGGGCAGGGGGTGGGGGTTGTCTCACCGAGACCGGCGCTCGTGATTGCCTCACCCCAACCCCTTCCCTTCAAGGGGGGCTTGTTTGTGCTCAGCCGTCGCGCAGGCCGATCCCGATCGCTGCGCGCGCGGCGTCTGCCTCGTTGCTCACCACCGGATAGGCGCAATAATCCGCCGCGTAGAAGGCGCTCGGGCGGTGATTGCCCGACCAGCCGATGCCGCCGAACGGCGCGGAGGAGGAGGCGCCGTTGGTCGGCTTGTTCCAGTTGACTATCCCAGCGCGCGCGCGTGCCCAGAAACGATCGAACAATTGCGGCGTCTGGCTAATCAGCGCGGCGGACAGGCCGTAGCGCGTGTCATTCGCCTCGTTGATCGCCGCGTCGAAATCGGCGCAGCGCGATACCTGAAGGACCGGGCCGAACAATTCCGTGTCCGGGCGGCCCTGCACGCCGGTCACGTCGATCAGGCCCGGCAGCAGGAACGGGCGCCCCTCCACCGGGCGTTCGAGGTGGCGGATCGGGCGACCGCCCTTCATCAGCAGCGCGAGGAAGCTTTCGCTCAACTGATCGGCGGCATCATTGTCGATCACCGGCCCCATGAACGGCGCGGGGCTGGCGAACGGCTCATCGACGATCAGCCGCGCGATCAGCGTGTTCAGCTCCGCGATCAGCGGCTCATACAGTTTTTCGTCGACGATCAGCCGCCGCGCCGCGGTGCAACGCTGGCCGGCGGTGGTGAAGGCGGACTGGACGATGAGCACCGCCGCCTGCCACAGATCGGGCGTATCCCACACCACGATCGGGTTGTTGCCGCCCATTTCGAGCGCGAGGATCTTCTCCGGCTTCTCGGCATAGGCGCGATTGAGCGCGAGGCCGGTGCGGGCGGAGCCGGTGAACAACAGGCCGTCGATCCCGTCGTGCATCGCCAGCGCCTTGCCCTCCTCAGGCCCGCCGATCACGACGCGGATGCACGCTTCGGGCACCCCCGCCTCGCGCAGGCATTCGGCGAGGAACAGGCCGGTGGCGGGCGTTTTCTCCGATGGCTTGAACACCACCGCATTGCCCGCGAGCAGCGCCGGGACGATATGCCCGTTGGGCAGATGCGCGGGGAAATTATACGGACCCAGCACCGCCAGCACGCCATGCGGCTTGTGGCGCAGCGCCATGCGGCTGCCCATCGGCGAATCGAGCCGCCGCTGCGCGGTGCGCTCGGCATAGGCGCTGACCGAGATATCGACCTTGGCGATCACCGAATCCACCTCGGTCCGCGCTTCCCACAAGGGCTTGCCGGTTTCGCGCGCGATCAGATCGGCGAAGGCATCGCTGCGCGCGCGCACGACATTGGCGAAACGGCGCAGCGTTTCGATGCGATAGGTGAGCGCGCGCGCCGCCCAGCTCGCCCAGCCGCCGCGCGCCGCGGCGACTTCGGCATCGACATCGCTGAGCGCGCCGCGCCACAGTTCCGCGCCGGTCGCTGGCTCGAAGGAGACGAGTTCGGTGGTCATCGGCTAAACATCCCCCCGCGTGATCGCACGCGATCCGCCCGCCATGTGTAGAGAAGATCACCGGGGTTCGACAAGCTGGCCCAGCGCGTCGCCCATTTCCCGGATGTGTGCCACCTTGGCGTCAAGCGCGGACCAGTCATCCGCATCGGCGATGCGCGACCAGATCGCCTCCACCTCGTCGATCAGCATCGCGCACGGGGCGCCGTGCCAATAAGCATGATCGCGCGCCGCGCGGGGGGCATGGCGATCGAGCAAAGCGCGGGCTTCGTCCCATTCCGGGCCATATTCCGCCGGCAGCGGCTGCGCGAAGGCATCGAAGAAGAAACGGTCGATGCCCGTGCCGCTCGCCCGCAAGGCACGCTCGATCGCCTGCACCAGCGCGCGATCGCTCGCCGGGTCGATCGGCTTGCGCCCCAGCCGCCACAGCAATGCGTCGGTGATCGCGGGCTGATAACGATCGCCGAACGTATCGAGCAGCGCGATCATCGGCTCCGCCTCCGCCAGCACGCGCAGCGATACCGCGAGTTGCATCGCATCCCAGTGGATCGCCTCCGGCTGACGGCCGAAGGCGTAGAGCCCGGCATGGTCGAAATAGGCGGCGGTGAACCCCGGCTCCCACGTCGGCGCGAACCGCCACGGGCCGTAATCGAAGCTCTCGCCGGTGATGTTGATATTGTCCGAATTGAGCACGCCATGGACGAACCCCGCCGCCATATAGCGCGCGGCGAGCGTGGCGGTGCGCGCGATGACATGATCGAGCAGCCGCAAGGGATCGTCGCCATCCTCGCCATAGAGTTCGCGCAGCACATAGCCGACCAGCCGGCGCATCGCCTCCGCGTCGCGCAGATAGGCGAGCCGCTGGAACGTGCCGATGCGGATATGGCCGTGGCTCAATCGCACCAACACCGCCGCGCGTGTGGGCGATGGCTCGTCGTTGCGTTGCAGGGCCTCGCCGGTTTCGATCAGAGAGAAGCTGCGCGAGGTGGGGACGCCCAGCGCCTCCAGCATCTCGCTTGCCAGTATCTCGCGCACGCCGCCCTTCAGCGTCAGCCGCCCGTCGCCGAAGCGGCTCCACGGCGTCTGCCCCGATCCCTTGGTGCCAAGATCCATCAGCCGACCGTCGCGGTTGCGGAGCTGCGCGAAGGTGAAGCCGCGCCCGTCGCCGATATCGGGATTGTACACGCGGAACTGATGGCCGTGATAACGCAGCGCCAGCGGCTGCGGCAGCGTGCCGGGAAGCGGCGTGAACCGCCCGAAATGCGCGATCCATTCGCTGTCGCTCAGCCTATCCAGCCCCACTTCGCGCGCGGCGCGATCGTTGCGGAAACGCAGCCGGGTTTCGGGGAAATCCGCCGCCGTGACCGGATCGTAGAATGGCTCCCCCAGCGAAAGGAGCGTTTGTTCCGGTCGATACGCTTGCGGGTCGAAGGGCATCCGGCGATATGGGGCGGATCGCAACGAAGGTTCAAGCATGGCCGCCTATCAGGATCTCTTTTGGTGGTCGAAGGACGAGCTGAAGCTCCATGCGCGCGATTATCCGGGCGACGCGGGCGCGCTGCCGGTGCTGTGCCTGCCGGGGCTGACCCGCAACGCGCGCGATTACGAGGTGCTGGCCGGGCGGCTTTCGGGCGCGCGGCGGGTGATCGCGATTGATTTTCGCGGGCGCGGCGAGAGCGCCTATGCCAAAGACCCGATGAGCTATGGCCCGCTCACTTACGCGCAGGATGTGATCGCGCTGCTCGACGCGGCGGGGATTGATCGTTTCGTGTCGATCGGCACTTCGCTGGGCGGGATCGTGACGATGCTGCTCGCGGCGCTGGTGCCGGGGCGGATCGCCGGCGCGCTGCTCAACGATGTCGGGCCGGAGATAGACCCCGCCGGCGCGGCGCGGATCGCGGGCTATGTCGGCAAGTCGAGCGTGTGGCCGACCTGGGTGCACGCCGCGCACGCGCTGGCGGAAAGCAATGCCGATGTTTATCCCGCGTGGCGGATCGAGGACTGGCTGGCGATGGCCAAGCGCCTCTATCGCTTGAACAGCGCGGGCCGCATCGTGCTCGATTACGATCTCAAGATCGCCGAGCCATTTCATGTGCCGCCAGCGGAGGCCGGGCCGGACATGTGGCGTGCGCTCGCGGCGCTCGGCAATGCACCGGTGCTGATCGTGCGCGGCGGCAATTCCGACATTCTTTCCGCCACGATCGCGGATCGCATGGTGGCGGCGCTGCCCGATGCGGAACTGCTGACGGTGGCGGGGATCGGCCATGCCCCGACGCTGGACGAGCCGGGGGTGGATGAAGCGATCGTCCGGCTGCTGGCGCGCGCCGAGCGGGAACCCGCGGGCGTGTGAGGCGTCGTTCGGGGTGAACCCCGAAAGCCGCCATGACCTTCCCGATCGACCATCTGATTTTCACTCCCGACGATGTCGATCTCGCGCGATCGCCGCTTGCCGGGAAGGTGGAGGCGGCAACTCATGTGCTCGGCGCGTTCAATCCGGGGATGACGCGGCTCGCCAACGGCAACCTCCTGCTGATGGTGCGCGTGGCGGAGGCGCTGACCGAGCCGATCGTCGACGGCCATGTCCGCTCGATGCGGTGGGACGGCGAACGATGCCGGCTCGATCCGTGGCCGTTGCAACTCGTCGATACCGCCGATCCCCGCGCCTTTGCGATGCGCGGCGGCGGGTGGCGGGTGATCGCGCTCACCTCGCTCTCATGGCTGCTGCCGGTCGAGCTGGATGCGGACGGGCGGCGGGTGGAGGCGGTGCATTATGATCGCGCGATCGGCCCGCGCGCATCGTGGCAATGCTATGGCGTGGAGGATGCGCGGATCAGCCGTGTCGGCGATCGTTTCCTGATGACCGCCTGTTCGGTCAGCCCCGAACGGCTGGCGACCGCGCTTTATACCAGCGCGGACGCGCTGGACTGGAAGCTGGAGGGCATCGTCCTCGATCATCAGAACAAGGACATGCTGATTTTCGAAGGGCTGATCGGCGGGCATTACTGGGCGCAGACCCGGCCGCTGGGCGAGCTTTACTTCGCCTATCCCCCCGGCAGCGAATGGCGCGCGGGGCCGTCGATCAACCTCGCCAGTTCGCCCGATGCGCTGCACTGGAAGCCGTGCGACCATCCCGGCATCCGCCCGCACGCCGCGACCATCGCGAGCGCGCGGATGGGCGGCGGCGCGCCGCCGGTGCGGACTGACGCGGGGTGGCTCAGCCTGTGGCATGGGGTGGAGCCGCACGGCATGGTCGGCATCTATCGCACTTACTGGACGCTGCTCGATCGGGACGAGCCGTGGCGCGTCATCGCGAGCGGGGAGGGGCCGCTGATCGAGCCGAACCCGGCGCTGACCGAGCCGCATCGCGATCGGATGTATCTCGACAATATCGTCTTCACGACGGGCATGGTCGATGCCGGCGATCACTGGATCGTGGCGAGCGGCGAGGCGGACCTCGCGTGCCGGATCACGCATGTGCCGAAGGGGGCGGTTGGTTAGCAGCACCCCGTCCGTTTCCCGCGACGGCGGAAATCCATTCGTGCTTACCTCACGCCTCTTTCCCCGATCTGTGCGAATGGATTCCCGCCTTCGCGGGAATGACGGCGTTGGCATTCGCGCGCGCGGCGGGCTTGGCGAAATGGCGTCCGCCACTTACGGCTGTCTCATGGCCCAGCCCATCCGCATCCTCCACCTCCACTCGACCTTCGATCTCGGCGGGAAGGAGGCGCGCGCGGTGCGGCTGATGAACGCGTTCGGCGATCGCGCGCGGCATGTGATCGTGTCGTCGATGGAGGGGCGCTACGGCGCGCAGGCGCGGATCGAAAAAGGCGTTCGCTACGAGATCGCGCAGAATCCGCCGCCGCTCGCGGGGCGGCCTTCGGTGGCGCGCTATGAGGCGATCGCGCGCTACATGCGCGGGTTCGATCTGGTGCTGACGTATAATTGGGGCGCGATCGACGGGGCGATGGCGCGGCGCGCGTTCGGAAGGCAGGTGCCGCCGCTCGTCCACCATGAGGATGGCTTCAACGAGGATGAAGCCGGCGGGCTGAAGCGCGAGCGCAACCTCTATCGCCGGCTCGCGCTGGGCGCGGCATATGCGCTGGCGGTGCCCTCGGAAACGCTCGAGCGGATCGCGCTGGAGACATGGAAGCAGCCGCGCGGCAAGGTCCATCGCATCGTCAACGGCATCGCCACCATGGCTTATGCCGGCGATCCCGAGCCGAAGGCGATCCCCGGCTTCGTCCGCAAGCCGAAGGAGGTGGTGATCGGCACCGTCGCCGGCCTGCGCGCGGTGAAGGATCTGCCCGCGCTGGTGCGCGCGGTCGGCGGGCTGGCGGGCAAATACCGGCTGGTTATCGTCGGCGAAGGGCCGGAACGCGCGGCGATCGAGCGCGCGGCGATGGCGATGGGGATCGACGACAGGCTGGTGATGCCGGGCTTCCTCGATCGCCCCTATCGCTACATGCGGCATTTCGATCTGCTCGCTTTGTCTTCGCGCTCGGAGCAATTCCCGATCTCGGTGGTGGAGGCGATGGCCGCCGGGCTGCCGATCGTCGCGCCGCCGGTGGGCGACGTGCCGCGCATGATCGCGCCGGAGAACTTCCCCTTCATCGCCGGGCAGGCGAACGAGGTGATGCTGCGCGATGCGATCCAGCCGCTGATGGATGACGCGGCGCTCCGCGCGCGGGTCGGCGCCGCCAATCAGGCGAAGGCGCGCGCGGAATTCGACGAAGCGGTGATGATCGCGCGCTACGCGGCATTATATGAAGGCGCGATGGGAAGGCCGGGCGCATTGAGTGCCTGAAGCACGATTCAATTTGCTCGCTTCCGCCCGGCCATTCGCTATAGCGGGCGAAATTACGTCCGAAAGGTGACCAACTACCGTGTTCAAGGGTCTGAAGCCGATCGTCTATAACGGCCGCGAAGTGTGGCCGCTCGTCGAGGGCGGGAAAGGCGTGGCGGCGACCAATCATGCGTCGGCGGGCGCCTGGGCGGCGGCTGGCGGTATCGGCACGGTTTCGGCGGTGAACGCCGACAGCTATGATCCCGAGGGCAAGATCATTCCCCAGATCTACAAGGCGCTGACGCGGCGGGAGCGGCACGAGGAACTGATCGCCTATGCGATCGAGGGCGCGGTGCAGCAGGTTCGCCGCGCGTTCGAGATCGCCGGCGGTAAGGGCGCGATCAACATCAACGTGCTGTGGGAAATGGGCGGCGCGCAGCGCGTGCTGAACGGCGTGCTGGAACGGACGCGCGGCATGGTGGCGGGCGTCACCTGCGGCGCGGGGATGCCGTACAAGCTCTCTGAAATCGCGGCGTCCTACGATGTTCATTATCTGCCGATCGTTTCGTCGGCGCGCGCCTTCCGCGCATTGTGGAAGCGGGCCTATTCCAAGGTGGCGCATCTGCTCGGTGCGGTGGTGTATGAAGACCCGTGGCTCGCCGGTGGGCACAACGGCCTGTCGAACGCCGAAGACCCGCTGAAGCCGGAAGACCCCTATCCCCGCGTCAAGGCGCTGCGCGAAACGATGCGCGAGGGCGGCATCCCGGATTCCACCCCGATCGTGATGGCCGGCGGCGTCTGGTATCTGCGGGACTGGAATGACTGGATCGACAATCCCGAACTCGGCCAGATCGCCTTCCAATATGGCACGCGCCCGCTGCTGACCAGGGAAAGCCCGATCCCTGAAGGCTGGAAAGAGCGGCTGATGACGATCGAGGAGGGCGATGTCCTCCTCCACAAATTCTCGCCGACCGGCTTCTATTCCTCCGCCGTGCGCAACCCGTTCCTGCGCAGCCTTGAGGCGCGCTCGGACCGGCAGATCGCTTTTTCGACGCAGGAGGCCGGCGATCACGTCTTCCAGCTCGACGTGGGGGTGAAGGGCAAGAATTTCTGGGTGACGCGCAATGATTTGCTGCGCGCGCGCGAATGGTTCGGCGCTGGCTTCACCGATGCGCTGAAGACGCCTGACAATACGCTCGTCTTCGTGACGCCGACCGAAAAGACCGAAATCCGCAAGGATCAGGCCGATTGCATGGGCTGCCTCAGCCAGTGTCTGTTCTCAAGCTGGGCGGATACCGAAACCAATTCGACCGGGCGGCTCGCCGATCCGCGCAGCTTCTGCATCCAGAAGACGTTGCAGGAAATCGCGCATGGCGGCGATACCGATCAGAATCTGATGTTCGCCGGGCACGCCGCGTTCAACTTCAAGCGCGATCCATTCTATTCGAACGGCTTCGTGCCCACGGTGAAGCAGCTCGTCGACCGCATCCTGACCGGGGATTGAGCCGCTGAAACGCGCACTCGTCGTCCGTCACGTCGCCTATGAGGGGCTTGCCGGCTATCGCGCGCCGATCGAGGCGGCGGGCTATGTGATCGAGCGGGTGCCCGCCTGCACCGCCGATTTCGCGGCGCTGGACATGATCGCGCCCGATCTGCTGGTGGTGATGGGCGGCCCGATGGGGGTGTATGACACGCCCGAGCATCCGTGGATCGCGCCGGAGATTGCGGGGATCGCCGCGCGGATCGAGGCGGGGCGACCGACGTTGGGGGTGTGCCTCGGCAGCCAGATGATCGCCGCCGCGCTGGGCGCGCGCGTCTATCCGGGAAGCGGGCCGGAACTGGGATTCGCGCCGCTGGCCGATCTCGACATGGAGTCGCCGCTCGCGCATCTTGCCGGGGTGGCGATGCTGCACTGGCATGGTGATACGTTTGATCTGCCGGCGGGCGCGCGGCGGCTGGCCTCCACGGCGCGCTACGCCAATCAGGCCTTCGCGCTTGGCGATCACGTGCTCGCGCTGCAATTCCACGCCGAGATGGGCGAAGACCCGCGCTTCGAGACTTGGGTGGATGAGGGCGGGACGATGATCGCTGCGGCGGGGCTGACCGCGGCCGGATTGCGCGGCGATCATGCGACGCTCGGCCCGCTCGCGGTGAACGCCGGGCGGCGGATGCTGGCCGACTGGCTCGATCGGCTGCGCTGAGCCGCGCGACAATATTTCCGTGGCGTAACCGCGCTGACATGGCGGTGACGCATTCGCGGCCTATATGCCTGAGCACCGCCCGAAAGGAGACGTGCGATGAGCCTGGCCCGAGACCGCCTCTATCACACCCGCCGCGCCTATCAGGAGGCGGTTCGCGCGATTCGCACGCTGAGTGACGATGCCGCCGCCAGCCATGACGAGCTTTGCCTGCTCCACTGCCGCCGCTTCGTGGCCGCGATGGGGGCGGGGGGCAGGGAGCCGGTGGCCGCCTGAACATGCGCGCCGGCGCCGCCGGGCGCCAAGGGCGGGTATTCGCCGATCCGCCTTATGCCCAGCCTTCGAGCACCTGATCCGGCGGGCGGTGACCATCCGCCCACATGCGGATGTTGGTGATTACCTTCTCGCCGGTGGCGAAACGCCCCTCATAGGTCGCTGAGCCCATGTGCGGGGTCATCACGACATTTGAAAGCGCGAGCAGGCGCGGGTCGATCTCCGGCTCGTGCCGCCACACGTCCAGCCCAGCGCCGGCCAGCCGCCCTTCCGCAAGGGCCGCCACCATCGCATCCTCATCCACCACGCCGCCACGGCTGGTGTTGATGAGATAGACGTGGGCACGCATCAGCGCGATGCGCCGCGCGTCGAGCAGGTCGCGGCTGTCGTCGTTCAGCGGCGTGTGGATCGTCAGGATGTCGATCGCGCCCAGCATCTCATCGAGATTGGGGTGCCATTGCGCGCCGCACTCGGCCTCCACCACCTTGGGCAGGCGATGGCGGTTGTGATAATGGATCGACAGGCCGAAGGCGCGCGCGCGCCGTGCCACCGCCTGCCCGATGCGCCCCATGCCGATGATGCCCAGCGCCTTGCCGCCGATGCGATGGCCGAGCATCCCGCCGGGGCTCCAGCCGGTCCACTGGCCCGATCGCACCAGCTTCTCGCCCTCGGCCAGCCGCCGGGGGACGGAAAGGATCAGCGCCAGCGTCATATCGGCGGTGTCTTCGGTCAGCACGCCGGGCGTGTTGGTGACGATGATGCCGCGCGCGCGCGCCGCCTTCAGATCAATATGGTTCACCCCCGCGCCGAAATTGGCGATCAGCCGCAGCCGTTCGCCCGCGCCTTCGATCAGCGCGGCGTCGATCGTATCGGTCATCGTCGGCACGAAAACGTCGCATGACTGCATCGCCGCCGCCAGCTCGTCGCGGGTCATCGCGCGATCGGTGCGGTTGTTGGTGGCGTCGAACAGCGCCTCCAGCCGATCCATCACCGCGTCGGGAAGTTCGCGGGTGACGATCACCTTCGGATTGGCGCAGCGACGCGTTTCGACCATGAATGGGGCTTGGCGAACGGCTTGGCCGGCGTCAACGGCATTGATCTGTCGGGCGAAGCGTGAAAGGTCGATATCGTCTGCCAACAGGGGAATAAGATGCGACGGGTGCCGGTGTTGATGGCCATGGCGGCGGCGGGCGCGCTGATCGCGGGCGATGCGATGGTGGGCGGGCTGACCGTGCACAGCGCGATCGCTGCCGATCAGCCGAAGAAGGCGCCGTATTTCGCCTCGATCGCGCCGTCGCGCGCGCGGATGCGCAGCGGGCCGGGGCGGAGCTATCCGGCGACCTGGCTGTATGTCCGCGCCGATCTGCCGGTGCGCGTGGTCGATGCTTTCAAGGATTGGCGCAAGGTTGAAGACCCGGCGGGCGTGCAGGGCTGGATGCAGGGCAAGATGGTCAGCCAGCGCCGCACCGCGCTGGTGCTGGGAGAGATCGTGGAACTGCGTGAGAAGCCGTCGGCGGGCGGCAAGGTGACGTGGCGAGCCGAGCCGGGCGTGGTCGGGCGGGTGAGCCAATGCGGTGGCGGCTGGTGCCGGTTCGATGTCAACGGGCGCGCCGGCTTCGTCGAGACCGATCATTTGTGGGGCGTCGCGCCCGAGGAGACATTGCCGTAATGTTCGTGCTTGATGGGTTCGATACCGACGCCTTCGTCCGTACCACGCTTGCCGAGGATCTGGGGGACAAGGGGGATGTCACCTCGAACGCGGTGATCCCGGTGGAGGCGCGATTCCGCGCGGTGATGGGCACGCGCGATGCGATCACGGTGGCTGGGCTGGAAATCGCCGCCGCCTTCTTTCGCGCGCTCGATCCCGATGTGGCGATCGAATTGCTGGTGGCGGACGGCGCGACCGTGCCGCGCGGCACCGAATTGATGCGGCTGGAGGGCAGCGCGCGGGCGATGCTGACGGCGGAGCGATCCGCGCTCAACACCGCGCAGCATCTGTCGGGCATCGCGACGCTGACGCGCGCTTATGTCGATCGCATCGCCGGCACCGGCGCGACCCTGCTCGATACGCGCAAGACTATTCCCGGCCTGAGGCGGCTGGAGAAATACGCCACGCGGATGGGCGGCGCGAAGAACCATCGCATGGGGTTGTGGGATGCGGCGATGATAAAGGACAATCACGTCGCGATCGCGGGCGGCGTGGGCGAGGCGGTGCGGCGCGCGAAGGCGGCGGCGATCCCCGAGATCATCGTCGAGGTCGATCGGATCGATCAGATCGAACCGGCGCTGGTGGCGGGCGCGACCTATCTGCTGCTCGACAATATGACCGGGGCGACGCTGCGCGGCGCGGTGACGCTGATCGGCGGGCGCGTGCCGGTGGAGGCATCGGGCGGCGTGACGTTGGAAACGATCCGCGCGATCGCCGAAACCGGGGTCACCTATGTCAGCGTGGGGCGGATCACCCAATCCGCGCCCGCCGCC
Source organism: uncultured Sphingomonas sp. (assembly GCF_937871615.1). Classification (GTDB taxonomy): domain Bacteria; phylum Pseudomonadota; class Alphaproteobacteria; order Sphingomonadales; family Sphingomonadaceae; genus Sphingomonas. The sequence goes on from NZ_CALMPA010000022.1 coordinate 141,352, forward strand.
GATATCGGGCTGGATTTCGCGCCCGCGTGACGGCCTTGCGCGGGCGTGGCGCGACGATATCTTGCGAAGATAAAAGGGGGAATCACATGCAGCGTCCACCGTCGATCGTTCGCTACGAACAGCTTTACATCGCGTCGTTCATCCTCGGCCTTATCGTCTCGGCGCTGACGTGGCAGGTGCAGCGCGCGGCGCTGAGCGCCAATCCGCTGGCGGCGGGCGCGCAATGGCTGGTGCCGGCGGCCATGGTGACCGGCATCGTGATCGCGGTGACGCTGTGGTATTTCACCGCGCGTAGGCCCAGCACGGCGGCGAAATGGGTGGTTGTCGTATTGGCCGCATTTTCGGTGCTGAGAATCGCCGGCAACCTCGTCATGCTGATGAAGGGGGCGTTCGCGCTGCCGGTGTTGCTCGCGATCGTGGCGCCCGCGCTTTACGTCGCTGCGGCGGTGCTGTTGTTCAGGCCTGACGCCAGGCGGTGGTTCGGCGAAAAGATTGATGGAGAAGACGTAGCATGATCCGTAATCGCGTGCTGCTGGTTGCGGCCGCCGCCGTCGCGCTGCCGGGCATGGCGGGGGCGCAGGCCAATCGGTGCGTCGTGCCGGGCGATATCGCGCCGCCGCTGCCGGACCTGCCGAGCGAGCGCGAGCCGCAACGCGTGCTGCCGATCGGCAGCTATACGCTGGCGATAAGCTGGTCCCCGCAATATTGCCGCACGCGGATGCATGATCCCAAGGCGCGGATGCAATGCGGCGCGAACCGCTTCGGCTTCGTGTTGCACGGCCTGTGGCCCGATGGCGAGGGCAAGGACTGGCCGCAATATTGCACCGTCACCAATATCGTGCCCCGCGCGGTGCTCGCCGCCAACCTCTGCTCCACCCCGTCCGCGCAATTGCTTCAGCACGAATGGGCCAAGCACGGCACCTGTATGCCGGGCGAGACGCCCGCGAGCTATTTCCGCCGCTCGACCGGCATGTACGCCAAATTGCGCTATCCCGATATGAACGCGCTGTCGCGCCGCCCGCTCACCGCGGGGCAGTTCGCCGCGGCGATGGCGCGCGCCAATCCGGGCATCCGCGCCGACATGATGCGCGTGACCGCCAACCGCGAGGGCTGGCTGGACGAAGTGTGGCTGTGCCTCGACAAGAAGTTCGCCTACGCCACCTGCCCGGCGCATCAGGGCGGGCTTGAGCCCGATGCGCGGCTGAAGATCTGGCGCGGCCCGCGCTGAAGGCAACCGGCTCCTCCCGGCGAATGGGGGAGGAGCCGGGCCGTCCGATCAGAGCCCGACGCGCAGCGTGGCGCGGATATCGCGCCCAGCGAGCGGGGCGAAATCCTTGAGCACGCTTGCCGCGCGGCGCGCATCGACATCGAAGATATTGTTCGCCGCGATGGTGATGCTCGTCCGCTTGCTATCCGCGAACGGCTTGAACGAGAGTGAGGCGTTGACCATCGTATAAGCGGCGGTGGGCGTTTCGAAAGCGGCGATCCGGTTCTGCCGGAACACATGCTCCACCTCGACGCGCGCGCTTGAGCGATCGCTTTGCGCCTCAAGCCCGCCGAGCACGCGCAGCGGAGGAATGCGCGGCACCGGGCTTACGTCCACCACCGTCGCGCGGACGTAATCGCCGAGGATATCGGCGTTGATCGCGTGCTCGCCGATCGTCGCCAGCCGTTTCGATGCGTCGATCTCGAAGCCGTAATAGCGCGCCTTGGCCTGGGCATATTGGAAGCACGGGAAATCAACGCTCCGCCCCGATGGCGCTGCGGCGGCGGCGCACACCGCCTGCGCCGTCTGGTTCTCGTAGATGTAGTCGTCGAACCAATTGTAATAAGCGGAGGCATCAAGGCTGAAGCCCTCGCCGTGCGCGTGGAGCGTCGCCTCCAGCCCCCATGATTTCTCGGTGCGGAAATTCGGGTTGCCGAATTCATAGGCCTGGGTGCCGGCATGGGCGCCGTTCGAGAACAATTCCTCATCCGATGGCGCGCGCTCCGTGCGGGAGCCGTTCAGCCCGATGCGCACGCCGCTCGCGATGCCATAAGATGCGCCGATCGAGCCGGAGAGGGTGTTGAAGCTGCGCGTGCCATGGAAGAAGCGCGGATCGTCCAGCGGGTTTTGCGCGGCAAGCCCGGTATGCTCGAAGCGCAGGCCGCCTTCGGCCTTGAACGGGCCGCTTTCATATTGCTGGAGCGTGAAAAGCCCGACCTGTTCGGTATTGTTGCGCGGCAAAAACGCCTCGTCGCCGACGACGTTGAACTGGCGGCTGAAATATTGCGCGCCGCTCGCGCCGCTCCAGCCGCCGCGATTGGCCTGGAGAAATTCGATCCGCCCTTCGAGCCCCTTGTTGTAGAAAGCGGTGCCGATCGCGCCATCCTCGCTCAGTTCGTAGTGGCGATAATTGGCATAAGCGACGCGCGTGCGGATGGAATCGAGGAAGCCGCCGCCGGTCTGCACCTCGCCGCGCAGATCGAAACGGTTCTGGACGACGGAGAGGCGCGGCGCCTCCTGTTCCTGCCCCGGCTCGGTCGCATAGCGGATCGGCACGCCATAAAGGCTGTCGTAATGGCTGTAAGACACGCCGAGCGAGCCGGTATCGGTAATCAGCGCGGCGCCCACGCCTGCCGTCCAGGTTTCCGCCGCGGTGTTCGGCAACCGGCCCTTGAGCCGGGCGGAGGCGGCGAAATCGACCGGATCGGTGGGATCGGCCTCGGCCGCCGCCAGCGCCGCCGCGCGCGCGGGCGGGGACAGGACATGGCCGCCGATGCGCAGATCGTCTGCCTTCAGATACGAGCCATCGGCGTGGAGCACGAGGTTCTTCGTCACAGCCACATCGCCCGCCGCGCCCAGCGAGCGTTCGCTCGCCGCGCTCGCATAGCTGCCGATCGCGTTCAGGCGATAGCCGTTCTCGGGCATCACGCGCGGGATACGCGAATCAATCACGTTGACCACGCCGCCGACCGCCGACGAGCCATAGAGCAACGCGGAGGGGCCGCGCAGTACCTCTACCCGCTCGGCAAGCAGTGGATCTATCACCACCGCGTGATCGACCGAGGTGTTCGATACGTCGACCGAGCCGATCCCGTCGGTCAGCACGCGGATGCGATCGCCCTGGAAGCCGCGCAGGATCGGGCGCGAGGCGCTGGGGCCGAACGAGGTCGCCGATACGCCCGGCAGGCGCGCCAGCGTCTCGCCGATCGTCGGGCGGAGTTCGCGGTTGAGAGTGTCGCCCGAAAGGACCGACGTGCCCTGCAATACATCCATCTCGTTGCGCGCGACGGGCGCGGAGACGATCACGTCCTCCGGCGCAACGTCCTTGGCGGGCGCCTCGTCGGCGAAAGCGGGGGAGGCGATCAGGATGGCGAGAATGCCGGCGACCGAGCGGGCGTGAATGCTGCATGAGTGGATCATGAGCGTCGGCTAGACGGAATGTTACATCATATCAACAGCGATTCGTCGCTGTGCCGGATCGGTTCGTCGCGCAACCCCGTTCAGCGATTGCGTTCGACCGATTCCAGGATGCGCGCGCCGGCCATGAACACCGCCACCGGCGAGGCGGCGAACAGCAGCCAGCCGCCATAGCCGGGAAAATCGTGCAGATAATGGGTGCCGCGCTCGATCGCGCCGGTGCCGAGCGTATAGATAATCAGGAACGCTTCGAACTTGGTCTTGATGACGAACAGGCGGGCGATGCGGGACCACATGCCAGTCTTCCCAGCAAACATCGCGCCAGTGGCGGATTTCCGCGGTTTCCGGCGGGCGGGTTATGGTTAACTGTCAATTAATCCGACAAGATCGAGTGTTTCCAGCAGCGCGCGCCGGGCGTTTTCGATCCGCGCGATCAGCGCCGGATCGCCGATCGCTTCCACTGCGATCGTCTCCGGCCAATATGCCTCGATCGTCGTGGCGATCGCGGTGAGCTTCGCGTCGTCGACCAGAAAGCGCGGGTCGATCGTCGTGGGATCGGCGACGACGCGCAGCCGCAGGCAGGCCGGGCCGCCGCCATTCGCCATGGATTCGCGCACATCGACCACCTTCACCGCGCGGATCGGGCCATTGCCGGCGATATGCTCCTGCAACCATTCCCACACGCGCGGATTGCCCTGTGCCTCGCCGGGGACGATCAGCGTCTGCTGCCCGGATTGCGGCGAGACGAGCTGCGCGTTGAACAGATAGGATTGGATCGCATCCTCCAGGCTGACGCGATCGGCGGGCACCTCTACGATTTCTACCTCGGGCATCAGCGCGCGCAATTGCGCGTAAAAGCCGGCCTTGTCGGCGAAGGCCTGTTCATGCGCGAACAGGGTGCGTTCATTGGCGACCGCGACCACATCATTGTGGAACGCGCCCGCCGCGATCGCCGCCGGCGATTGCTCGACGAACAGGGTGCGCGCCGGATCGAGCCCGTGCGCGCGCGCGATCGCCTCGCTCGCCTCGCGGTGCTGGCGCGCGGGGAAGCGGCCGCCCGGCTCGCCATAGACGAAAATCTCTATGCCCGGCGCGCCATGGCCGGCGCACAGCCGCATATGGTTCGCCGCGCCCTCATCGCCGAACGGCGCGGGAACGGGGCCGTGGACGACGAAGGCGGGATGGGCGAAGGCGGTGCGCAGTTGCGCCAGCGTCGCGGGCCATTCGTGGCTGCGATGCGGCATCGTCATCAGATTGGCGACCGTGAGATGGCAGCGCCCGTCGCGCGTGTCCGCGGCGGGGGAGACCGTCGCGGCATTGGCCGCCCACATCGCCGAAGCGGAAAGCGCGCGCGCCTGAAGATGCGGCGCGGCATCGGCGAAATCGGTGGCGAGCGCCGCGAGCCAGCGGTGATCGGGGCGCGGATGCGGCAGGAGGATGCCCTGCGCCAGCCCGAGCGCGAGGTTCGCGCGCATCTTGGCGATACCCTGCAACGCGGCGGCGCGCGGGCGGGCGACATTGCCGGCGTTGCGCGTCGCGGCGAGATTGCCGGGGCTGAGCCCGGCATAATTATGGCTCGGCCCGACGATCCCGTCGAAATTGATTTCCCGCATCACGCCCTCGTCGTGTAGGTGATGACGCCATCTTCCTGCACGCCGATCGCCCTGGCGCTGAGCGGATCAATCACCACCGCATCGGCCACATCGCGCGCGGTGCCGAGCGCGCAGCGGAAATCGGCCAGCGAACCGTGCGCGACCAGCGCCTGCGCGCCGCCTTCATTGTCGATCGCGACGATCGGCGCGGTGCGCGCATCGCGGACCGAGCGGACATTGTCGGTGCGCGCGGTCATCGTCGGGCCGCCATCGAAGATGTCGACATAATTCTCGAACGCGAAGCCTTCATTCTCCAGCATCCGCATCGCGGCGCGCCCCGACGGATGGGGCAGCCCGATCGCGGCGCGCGCGGTTTCGGAAAGCATCGCAGTGTAGATCGGATGCTTGGGCATCAGATCGGCGATGAACTGGTTGCCATGGGTGGCGTTATACTGATCCGCATCCTGGAAATTCATGCCGAAGAAGCGCCCGGCCAGCCCGTCCCAGAAGGGCGATCCGCCCGCCTCGTCGATGATCCCGCGCAATTCCGCGAGGATGCGGTCGGCGAACCGCGCGCGGTGCATACGGATGAACAGATAACGGCTGCGCGCGAGCAGCATCCCGAGGCCGCCGGCGCGCTCGCCGGGGTGGAGGAACAGCCCGCCGACCTCGCTCGATCCTTCGAGATCGGTGGTGAGCGACAGCATTTCGGCGCGGAAGGTGCGACCGAGTTTCTCGCTGTGCTGGGTGAGCGTGCTCAGGCGATAGCTGTAGAACGGATGGCGCTGCCCGACCTGGGTGAACAATTGGCAGGTGCCGCGCACCTCCCCGGTTTCGAGGTTTTCGAGGATCAGCACGAACAATTCGTCGCCCAGCTCTCCACCCTCGCGTGCGAAGGCGGCGTGGCTGCGATCGAGCTTGGCCTTCAGCGCGGGGCGATCGGCGGGCAGATTGGTGAAGCCTCCGCCGGTCAGCTTCGCCATTTCATATAGATGCGCGAGATCCGCCTCACGCGCGGCGCGGACCACGAAGGTCACAGGCGCCCCGCCGCGATGCGCAGGATGGTGACGGCGGAGAGCGCCGCGCGCTCGGCCAGGCTGTCCACGATCAGAAACTCCTCCCCCGAATGGATCGCGCCACCGCGCACGCCCATCGTATCCACCACCGGCACCCCACATGCCGCGATATTGTTGCCGTCGCACACGCCCCCGGTGGCGCGCCAGCCGATTGCCAGGCCAAGATCGCCGCCGGCATCGCGCACCAGATCGAACAATCGCGCCGCGCCCGCGTCGATCGGCTTGGGCGGGCGATTGAACCCGCCATGCACCTCGACATGCACGTCATGCGCCGCCGCCACCTCGGCGACGGTCGCGTCGATATGCGCGCGGGCGCGGGTGATCTCCTCCGCGTCGGCGGGGCGGAAGTTGACGCGCAGCACCGCGAGATCGGGGACGACATTGTTCGGCCCGCCGCCCTCGATCCGCGCCGGATTGACCGCAAGGCGCGGCCCGCGCGCGGCGGCGAGGCGCAGCGCGATATCCGCCGCCGCGACAATCGCGTTGCGCCCTTCGTCCGGGTTGCGCCCGGCATGGGCGGCGCGGCCACGCACGACGATCGAAAAATTGCCCGTGCCGCCGCGCGCGCCGGCGAGCGTGCCATCGGGCAACGCCGGCTCATAAGTGAGCGCCGCGGTTTTCCCGCGCGCCAGTTCGGCGATCAGCGCGGCGGAGGAGAAGGAGCCGGTTTCCTCATCCGAATTTATCAGCACGTCATAGCCGATCGCGCTGCCCGCCGCCTCGACCGCTTCGAGCGCGGCGAGCATCACCGCCAGCCCGCCCTTCATGTCCGCCACGCCGGGGCCGTTGATCGTGCCGTCCGCCCGGTCAGTGAGCGTCTGGAACGGGTGATCGGCGGGATAAACGGTATCCATATGCCCGGTGAGCAGCAACCGCGCCGCCGCGTCGGGCCGTACCGAAAGATGCAGATGGCGGCCATGCGCGATCGGCTCGACCATGCCGGTGGGGGTTACGCGTTCAGCCGCGCCCGCGTCGATCAGTCGTATTTCGCCGGGCAGCGCGGCAAAGGCATCCGCGAGCATTCCGGCGACCGTCGCCAGCCCGGCGAGATTTCCCGTTCCGCTGTTGACGGCGGACCATTGTCGCACCCGTGCCAGCATCGGCGAGCCAGCCGCCCGCTCGATCGCCATCCTCTCATCGGCCGATATCCCCGCCATCCGCCAGTGGTAGCGCGGGGAGGCCGGTTTGGGAAATGCCCTTTGCGCGCCTTTTCGTGGAAGGGTGGCGTGGCGCGGCGCGCTTCCGTTCAGAAGGTATAGACCAGCGACGCCCGGCTTGTCGTGTCGGTCGTGCGCCGCCCCACCGGGGGCAGGCTTTCATATTGCACGACATAGGAAACCTGCGCCGATAGCGGCCCCAGCACCTTCGCGGCGATCGCGGTCGTGCCGCTCACGGTTGAATTGTAATGCTGGAGATAGGCCGAGGCGACCTGGGTGAGCGTCAGCCCCGGCGCGAGTTTCCACCCGAAATCCACGCTGCCGCGCGCCGCGATGCTGCTCTGCGTGGTGGCATCGGTGAAGGCGGTGTAGCGATAGGCTGGCCCCAGTTCCAGATCGAGCTTCATCGACGGGGTCTGGATCGCGCTATAGCCCGCGCCGACCGAGCTGGAATAACGCTGAGTATAGCCGAGGAAGCGATCGGATTCGAACTGGCTTGCGCCATAGATGTAGCGGCGCGAGTCGATCTTGAAATTGGGTTCGTAGCTGGCGAGATAATGTTCGCGCGTGGTGATCCCCAGGCTGCGCTGGTAATCGGCCTGCAACCGCACCTTGTGGCGCCATTGCAGCCCCTCGCGCGTCAGATCGAGCACGCCCGCCGCGCCCATCGTCTCGCTGTTGCCGGTGGTGAGATAGCCGCCCAGTTCGGCACGGCCCCGCCACAGATCGAACACGCCCGCCTCGCGGACGCGCGAATCATGCGCGCGCTTGCGTTCGTCGCGCCAGTCCGCCGCGAACTTCGCCACCGCGTCGCCGCTCGCCGGATCGGCGGTGCGGGCATATTTGACGATCGTGGTCACCTCCGCGTCGTTGCCGGCGGCGATCGCGGCCTCCAGCATCGCGCGGATCGGCGCGGGGATCGCCACTTCCTCCGCCTGATGGCGTGCATCCTCGCCCGGATGCTCGCCGCTCGCGACGGTGGCGTTGGCTAGCAGCAGCGGAAAAGTGAGAAGAAGCGCGCGCATCCCGCTGACCATTAACGGCGTTTGTGGCGATTTTGGAGCATCGTGGTGGCGGGGCTCGACGGGGTGTGGCTCAGCCGAGATGATCGGAGAAAGCCGTCAGCACCTGCTCATAGAGCGGGCGTTTGAACGGCACGATGATCTCCGGCAGATCGCGCGGATCGGCCCAGCGCCATGCGCGGAACTCCGGGTGCGTGGTCTGGATGTCGATATCGCGATCCGCCCCGGTGAAGCGGAACAGGAACCAGCGCTGGCGCTGGCCGCGATACCGGCCCTGCCACACCTTGCCGATCAGTTCGGGCGGCAGATCGTAGGTCAGTTCCTCCGGCGCCTCGGCGATGAATTCGAGAAAGCCGGGCGCGACGCCGGTTTCCTCGCCCAGCTCGCGGATCGCGGCGGCGCGCGCGTCCTCGCCGGGGTCGATCCCGCCCTGCGGCATCTGCCACGCCTCAAGCGTGGTATCGAGCCGCTGCCCGACGAACACCTGCCGGGCATGATTAATCATCATCGCGCCGGCGCAGGGGCGATAGGGGAGGGAGGCGGGGTCGATCATGTCCGTCCGATCGTGTTGCGGGATCGCCCAGCACTGCACCCGCCGGGCGGGCGATGACAAGCCCGCAAAGCGAGCCGGGCGTCAGCCCGCCGCGGCCCCTGCGCGTGCGCCTTCGGCTTCCGCGATCACCGCCTTTAGCGCCGCGAGATAACCGGCGACATCGACCGCGCTCGACGGGACGGCCTGGCGCAGATTGACGAAGCCGTGGATATTGCCCTTCGCCTCGCGGAATGAAACCGGCACCCCGGCCTGCGCCAGCGCGGCGGCATAGGCGCGGCCCTGATCGCGGATCGGATCGAGGCTGGCGGTGATTATCACCGCCGGCGGCAGCCCGGCGAGATCGCCGACCATCGGCGAGCCCTTCACATGCGTCGGCTCCGCCGCATAATGATCCGCGAACCAGATCATCCCGTCGCGGGTGAGCAGGAAGCCTTCGGCGAACTGGTTGAACGAGGGATAATCCTTCGTCATGTCGGCGGCGGGATAGATCGGCCCTTGCGCGATCACCGGCAGCGCGGCGGGATTGTCGCGCAGTTGCATCGCCACCACGATCGTCAGATTGCCGCCCGCGCTGTCGCCTGAGAGAACGAGGCTGGTCGCGACGCGGCCAAGCTCCGCCGGGTTGCCCGCGATCCAGCGCGCGGCGGCCTCGCAATCGTCGGGCGCCGCCGGCCAGGGAGCTTCCGGGGCGAGGCGATAGTCGATCGAGACGACCGGGAGATCGAGCTGGCGCGCCATCTCCGCGGTGAAGCTGCCATGCGTTTCGACATCGCCGATGACGAATCCGCCGCCGTGAAAGAAGATCACCACCGGCCCCGGCGCGCGCGTGGCGCGGGCATCGTACAGCCGGGCCGGAATCGTGCCCGCCGGGCCGGGGATCGCGATATCCCTGATTGCCGCAAGGTCGCCCACCGGCGGATCGGCGATATCCTTCATCGCGCGATAGACGGCGCGTGCCTCCGCCGGCTGCTGATCCTGCATCTTCGGGCCAGGGATGTTGTTGATATAATCGAGGAAAGCGCGAACGTCGGGGCGGACATAGGGCGCCGCGTCTGCGGTGGCGGCGGGGCGGTCCATCAGCGTGTCGGTCATCGCGTCAACTCTCCTCGTCAGGTTCTCTTTTGCAACTAAGCTTGCCGTATTAGATTGGCCGCGTCCACCGCTGACGATAGCCCCGCTTGCCACGCGGCCATATCATTCTACGTTGGAACACGCAGAATTGAGGGCGTAAGGCCCTAACACGATAACCGAGTGCCACAGGAAACTGCCGCATGGCGACCGCCGCCCACCAAGTGCCCCCCACGGAAGCATCCGCCACCCCGCCAGCCGAATCCGTCGTCGTCCGTTTCGCGGGCGACTCGGGCGATGGTATGCAGCTCACCGGGGGGCAGTTCACCCTGTCCACCGCGCTTGCCGGGAACGATCTGGCGACCTTCCCCGATTTCCCCGCGGAAATCCGCGCGCCGCAGGGCACGTTGTTCGGCGTTTCCGCCTTCCAGATCAATTTCGGCTCGACCGAGATCGAAACCGCCGGGGACGAGCCGGACGTGCTGGTGGCGATGAACCCGGCCGCGCTCAAGACCAACGTGTCGTCGCTCAAGCGCGGCGGGCTGATTATCGCGGACGAGGGCGAGTTCAACGACCGCAATCTCGCCAAGGCGAAATATGATGCCAACCCGTTGGAGGACGGCAGCCTCGCGCCCTGGCAGTTGATGAAGCTCAACATATCCCAGTTGACGCTCGACGCGGTGAAGCCGTTCGGCCTTGGCAACAAGGAGGCGCTGCGCTGCAAGAACATGTGGACGCTGGGGCTGGCGCTCTGGATGTTCGATCGCGATCGCGCACCGCTGATCGACTGGCTGAAGGTGAAATTCGCCAAGGCGCCGACGCTGGCGGATGCCAATATCGCCGCGCTGAACGCCGGCCATGCCTATGGCGAAACGGCGGAACTCGCCGGGCCGATGAAGCAGCATCATGTGGCGGCGGCGGCGGTGGAGCCGGGGCTGTACCGCACGATCACCGGCGCCGAGGCGATCTCGCTCGGGCTGGTCGCGGGGACGCGGCTTGCCCGCCTGCCGATGTTCTTCGGCGGCTATCCGATCACCCCGGCCTCGGCGATCCTGCATCACCTGAGCCGGCTGAAGGAATTCGGCGTCACCACCTTCCAGGCGGAGGATGAGATCGCCGCGATCGCCAGCGCGATCGGCGCTTCTTACGCCGGGCAGTTGGGCGTCACCTCCTCCTCCGGCCCCGGCATCGCGCTCAAGACCGAGGCGATCGGGCTGGCGATCATGACCGAGCTGCCGCTCGTCATCGTCAATTCGCAGCGCGGCGGCCCATCGACGGGCCTGCCGACCAAGACCGAGCAATCCGATCTCTATCAGGCGGTCTATGGCCGCAACGGCGATGCGCCGATGCCTGTGATCGCCGCGCGCTCCGCCGCCGATTGCTTCGATGCCGCGATCGAGGCGGTGCGCATCGCCACGCAATATATGACCCCGGTGATGCTGCTGACCGACGGCTATATCGCCAATGCCGCAGAGCCGTGGAAGGTGCCCGACACCAGCGCGATCGAGCCGTTCCCGGTGACCTTCCTCGAAGAAGCGCCCGCGGGCGGCTTTCTTGCCTATGCGCGCGACGAAAAGGGCGCGCGGCCATGGGTGAAGCCCGGCACGCCCGGCCTGCTCCACCGCATCGGCGGGATCGAGAAACAGGCCGGCACCGGCAACATCGAATATTCGCCGGCCAACCACCAGTTGATGACCGACGCGCGCCGCGACAAGGTGGCGGGGATCAAGGTGCCCGATCAGCAGGTCGAAGTGGGCGGGACGAGCGGCAGGCTCGCGGTGGTCGGCTGGGGCTCCACCTATGGCCCGATCCTCCAGGCGGTGCGCCGCGCCCACGCGCGCGGGCTGGACGTGAGCCATATCCACCTGCGCCACATCTGGCCGATGCCGGCGAACCTTGGGCCGCTGCTCAAGGGCTTTGACAAGGTGCTCGTGCCGGAAATGAACACCGGGCAATTGAAGACGGTGCTGCGCGATCAGTTCCTTGTCGATGCGCAGCCGCTCAACAAGGTTTCCGGCCAACCCTTCCGCATCGCCGAGATCGAGGCGGCGATCGAACGGGCGCTGGCCTGAGCGCGGGCGGGATCAAGGGATCAAGACAATGAACGAGATGACCACCATCGCCAAATCGACCCCCAAGGACTGGGAGTCCGATCAGGAAGTCCGCTGGTGCCCCGGGTGCGGCGATTATGCGATCCTGAAGGCGGTGCAGCGCACCATGCCCGAAATCGGCGCGCGGCCCGAAAACACCGTGTTCGTCAGCGGCATCGGCTGTTCCTCGCGCTTTCCCTATTACATGGAAACCTATGGCTTCCACACGATCCATGGCCGCGCGCCGGCGATCGCGACGGGGGTGAAGCTCGCCAATCCGGCGCTCGACGTATGGATCATCACCGGCGATGGCGACGCGCTGTCGATCGGCGGCAACCATACGATGCACCTCATTCGCCGCAATCTCGATTGCCAGGTGCTGTTGTTCAACAACGAGATCTACGGCCTCACCAAGGGGCAATATTCGCCCACCAGCCGGGTGGGGACGCAATCGCCCTCCACCCCGTTCGGCTCGGTCGATCGCCCGGCCAATCCGTGCGCCTTCGCGCTCGGCTCGGGCGCGCGGTTCGTCGCGCGCGGGATCGACGTGCACAAGAACCTGCCCTCAGTGCTCAAGGCGGCTTATGCGCACAAGGGCACCGGCTTTGTCGAAATCTTCCAGAACTGCATCGTCTATAACGACGATGTGTTCGCGCCCTTCACCGCCAAGCCGAACGCCGCCGCAAACCAGCTCTGGGTGGAGCATGGCAAGCCGCTGTTGTTCGAAAACGGCACGAAAGGGCTGGCGATGGACACCGACCGGCTTGTGCTCAAGGTGGTCGATGTGACTGACGGAGACTGGCAGGGCGCGGGCGTCATCGTCCACGATCAGACCAACCGTGGGCTGGCGCACATGCTGGTCGAGATGCCGGGCGGCGCTTTCCCGGTTGCGCTCGGCGTGATCTTCGACGATCCGGCGCCGACGTTCGAAAGCGCGGTCGTCGCGCAGAACGCGAAGGCGAGCGAGGGCAAGGCGCCCGACCTCCAGAAGCTGCTTTCCAAGGGCCAGACCTGGATGGTCGAAAAGGAGCCGAAACCCGCATGATGCTGACGTTCATTGTCGCCGCCGCGCTTCAGGCCGCGGCTCCCGCCGTGCCCGCCGCCACGCAGGCGACGCCCGAGCAGCGCACGCGCCTCGCGCTGGCCTCGCGCGGCATGTCTCAGGCCGGCATCGACACGATGATGGCGGCGGAGAAGAAGCGCGCCACGACGTTGCGGGATATCGCGCAGCGCGGGCAGGCCGCGCAGGTCAACATTCGCGCGGCGCTGGAGAAGCGCCCGGTCGATGTCGAGGGCTTCGTCGCGGCCAATAATGCGCGGGCCGAGGCCGCCAGCGCGCTCCAGCGCGAGGCGGTGGCGGTGGCGAATGACCAGATGCGCGCGCTGTCGCCGGCGGATCGGATCGTGCTGGCGCAACTCGCGGTAACGCAGCCGCAACCGGCCCCGCCGCCGCGCACGCCCGCCGCCAAGCCGAAACGCTGAGGGTCGATCGACGTTCAGCCTATGCCGGCTTGGAAATGGTGGTTTCCCGCGCTTTCCGGTGTTTACGCACCTTTGGCGCGCTGCACTTGCGGGTCATGAGAAACCACCAATTCCGGCTCGATCTCACCTGAATGTCGCGTCGGCCCCAGGCGGCACGCGAGGTTGGGGTCGGTCAGTCGTGTCAACCGACGCAATATTCCGCCGTCCGCCGTCCGCCGGCGGCGCCGGGCAGCGCGAAGCGGTGCGTGGCGGCGGTGTGATCCGGCGGGTATGCGTGCGCGACCGCGCGGCGGATCGCGGCATCCGGTGTAGCGCGCCCTGGCCGCGCCGGACACGTTTTCCCGCTTTCGTTCGCGCCGCCGCACGTGCAAATGCGCTGACGTGAATCGCGCGATAGCAAGCGAAACGCGGCGCGCCGGCGACCGCCTGGCACGTGCCGTCGCGCCGCTGTTTCATCGCATCCTCGATCGGATCGACGCCGGGCTTGCCGAGGGCGCGATCGAGGCCGGGCTGCCGGACGGCACCCGCCGATTGCTCGGCGGGCGCGGCGATGGCCCGGTCGCGATCGTCGACATCCATCGCTGGCGCGCGCTTACGCGGCTGATCGTGTCTGGCTCGGTCGGCTGGTATGAAGGCTGGGCGGCGGGCGACTGGTCCAGCCCCGATCCGGTTCCGATCTTCGATCTGTTCATGCGCAATCGCGCGACATTGGGCAGGGTGGCGCGGGCCAAGAGCGGGGCGCGGTTCGCGGGGCAAATCTTCCATGCGCTCCGCCGCAACGATCGCGCGGGGGCGAAGCGCAATATCGCCGCGCATTACGATCTGGGGAACGATTTCTACGCGCAATGGCTCGATCCCACGCTGACCTATTCCAGCGCGATCTTCGCCCCCGGCGACACGCTGGAGCAGGCGCAGCGCCGCAAGCTCGGTGCGATCCTTGAGCGCACCGGCGCGGGGCCGGGGGACCGGATATTGGAGATCGGCTGCGGCTGGGGCTCGTTTGCGCTTGCCGCCGCGCGCGCGGGCGTCGCCGTCGATGCGATCACGCTGTCGGCGGAGCAGAAGGCGGTGGTCGAGCAGCGCACGGCCGGGCTTACCGTCACCGTTTCGCTCACCGATTATCGCGATGTGACCGGAATCTACGACGGTGTAGCGAGCATCGAGATGGTCGAGGCGGTGGGCGAGCGATACTGGCGCGACTATCTCGCCACGATCGCGCGCGTGCTGAAGCCGGGCGGGCGCGCCGCGATCCAGCTTATCTCGATCGCGGACGATGTGTGGGATGCCTATGCCCGCAATCTGGATTTCATCCAGCGCTATATCTTCCCCGGCGGGATGCTGATTTCCGAAAGCCGCTTTCGTGCGCTGGCCGAGGCGAGCGGGCTGGCGTGGCGCGATCGCACGGGCTTCGGCGCGGATTATGCCGAAACCCTGCGGCTGTGGCGTGCGGCGTTTGACGCGGCGGTCGCCGAAGCGCGATTGCCCGCGCGCTTCGATCAGAAATTCATCGACTTGTGGCGTTATTATCTGATGTATTGCGAAGGGGGTTTCCGCGGTGGCGGAATCGACGTTGCCCAGATAACCTTGGTGAGGGAGCACGAACTATGCGCGTGACGGGAT
Source organism: uncultured Sphingomonas sp. (assembly GCF_937871615.1). GTDB lineage: Bacteria > Pseudomonadota > Alphaproteobacteria > Sphingomonadales > Sphingomonadaceae > Sphingomonas. The sequence goes on from NZ_CALMPA010000022.1 coordinate 156,415, forward strand.
TGATTGCCGCGATGTTGCTCGGTGGCACCGCGATGGCGCAATCCGCGCCCCTGCCCGCGCCGACCGCCGCGGCGAACGGCGGCGTCACCCTTACCGAGCAGAATCGCGCGAAGCTGCAACAGGCCGGCGCCGAGGTGCTGTTCTGGACGCAGGAGCAGCGCGACCGGAATTTCCCGCATATGGAGGATATTTTCCCCGGCCATGTCGTGGCGGCGGGGAAGAAGGTGCTGGCATTGCCGCCTGGCCCGGCGCTGCCGATCCCGGCGGCGGATGTCGATGCGTTCATGCGCGCGCAGAACGTCGCCGGGCTGATCGTCGTCCAGCAAGGCGCGATCCGGCTGGAGCGTTATGCGCGCGGCCTGACCCGCGAGGGCCGATGGACGAGCTTCTCGGTCGCCAAATCCTTCACCTCCACCCTCGTCGGCGCGGCGATTCGCGATGGCTTCATCAAGTCGGTCGATGAGCCGGTGACCAAATATATCCCCGAACTGGCGGGCAGCGCCTATGACGGGGTGACGATCGCGCAACTCCTGACCATGACCTCGGGCGTGAAATGGAATGAGGATTATACCGATCCCAATTCCGATGTGGCGCGGATCATCTCCTATCCCGCGCCGCCGGGGATGGACGTTACCGTCGCCTATATGCGCACGCTGCCGCGAGAGGCGGCGCCCGGCACCAAATGGGTTTACAAGACGGGTGAGACCAACCTGATCGGCGTGCTGGTGAACAAGGCGGTGAAGATGCCGCTCGCCACCTATCTCAGCGAACGCGTGTGGAAGCCGTTCGGGATGGAGCGCGACGCTTTCTGGATGACCGATCCGGCGGGGCTGGAAGTGGGCGGGTGCTGCCTGTCGATATCGCTGCGCGATTATGCGCGGATGGGGATGATGGCGATGGAAGGCGGGCCGGGCATCGTCGCGCCGGGCTGGTTTGCGCAGGCCACCCGCACCCATGCCGACACGGGGCGCGGTGCGGGCTATGGCTATGGCTATCAATGGTGGACCTATCCGCAGCACCGCTTCGGCGCGGTGGGCGTGTTCGGGCAGAGCGTCACCGTCGATCCGGCGACCAAAACGGTCGTCGCGATCGTCAGCGCCTGGCCGAAGGCGACCGATCAGGAACTGTCGCGGCAGCGGCTGGCATTCCTCGACCGGCTGTTCGCGGCGGCGAAAGCGCCACTGGCGCGCACGCCGCGCCGGCGCTGACGGGGAAGGAGGCGCGCGCCGTGGATCGCCGCGCGGTGTGCTCATATCGGGCGGGGCGGCAATTTCGCCGCCCGCGCCTGAATTGCTGAAATGATGCGCGGCGAAAGGCTGACCGCTCAGCGCGAGCGATAACGAAACGGCGCCGTAGCGCGCGTCAGAGCGGGGACCATTCGAGCGTGTCTTCGCCCTCGTCGTCCGCGCTTACGGCGGCGCCCGGTCCGGGGCCGATCGCCTCCAGCAGCCGATCGAGCGCCCAATCGACGCCGACGCCGCTCGCGCCCGAAATCGGGATCACCGGCGCGCCGCTCGCTTCCTCAAGCTCCGCCGAAAGCGCGGCGATCAACTCGTCGTCGAGCGTGTCGATCTTGTTGAGCGCGATCACCACCGGCTTGTCGTCCAGCCCGGCGCCATAAGCGCAAAGCTCGTCGCGCACGATGCGGTAGCTTTCCGCCACATCCGGATCGTTCGCGTCGACCAGATGCAGCAGCACGCGGCAGCGCTCGATATGGCCGAGGAAGCGATCGCCGATCCCCGCGCCATCCGCCGCGCCCTCGATCAGGCCGGGAATGTCGGCGACGACGAATTCGCTGCCCTTGTGCCGCACCACGCCAAGCTGCGGGCGCGTGGTGGTGAAGGCATAAGCGCCGACCTTCGCCTGTGCGTTGGTGACCGCGTTGATGAAGGTGGATTTGCCCGCATTGGGCAGCCCGACCAGCCCGGCATCGGCGAGCAGCTTCAGCCGCAGCCACACCCATGATTCCTCGTGCGGCCAGCCGGTGCCGTGCTGGCGTGGCGCGCGATTGGTGGAGGTCTTGTAGCTGGCATTGCCGCGCCCGCCATCGCCGCCGCGCAGGAATACCTCGCGCTGGCCGATCTTCACCATATCGAGCAGCAGCGTGCGATCCTCATCATCGGCGAGGATCTGCGTGCCGACGGGCACCTTGATGACGAGATCGTCGCCGCCCGCGCCGGTGCGGTTCGAGCCCGATCCGCCTTGCCCGCGCGGCGCCCGGAAATGTTGCGTGTAGCGGAAGTCGATCAGCGTGTTGAGGCCGGCGACCGCCTCGAAGATGATGTCGCCGCCCTTGCCGCCGTTGCCGCCGTCCGGCCCGCCGAATTCGATGAACTTCTCGCGCCGGAAGCTGACCGCGCCGGGGCCGCCGGCGCCCGAGCGGACGAAAATCTTGGCCTGATCGAGGAAATGCACGTCAAATATTCCGGTCGTGGATAAGCATCTCGCGGGCGAGATGCCGCGCGCGATTGCGGGGCAATCCCAGCGCGCGGGTGAGTGGGGCGCCGAACAGGGCATCGCCCAATGCCATCAGCACGAGTTGCAGCGTTTCGTCCTGAAGCGGGCGTTCGCCTTTCGAATGACCGGCGGCGAGATCGTCGACGAGATCGTGGATCGCCTCGAAGATCGGATCGAGCGCATCCTCGTTGCCGTTGAGGATCATCCAGCTTGCCAATGCGCCCGCGCCGCCGGTGTCGAACGAATCGAACGCGAGATCGACCACCTCCGCCGGCTCCTGATCGGTTTCGCGCTGGCGCAGCACGGCTTCGCGGATCGTGCTGGTGATATAACCCGCCATCCGCCCGATCAGCGCCTTTTGCAGGCCGTCGGCGGAGCCGAAATGGTGGAGCAGATTGGCATGGGTGCGCCCGATCCGCGCCGCCACCGCCTTCAGGGTCACCGCCTGCGGGCCTACCTCTACCAGCAACGCGCGCGCGGCCTCCAGCGCCGCCTCACGCGATTCTTCCGGGCTGAGCCGCCGGCGGGTGGGAAGGGGGGTAACGGACATTCCTCGGCTGTCGGCGCTTTATCGCGGAAATACAATCCTCCCGGCGCGCAAAGCGGTGCCGGGAGGAATGCTCAGGCGGCGATCGGGAACGATGCCATATCCTCGCCATCGTCGAGATCGAGCGCGAGCACCGCGCAATCGACATCGCCGCCGCGCGCGAGCGAATAATGCGGCTCGCGGCGCACTTCGCGAAAGCCGAGCTTGGTCAGCACCTTGCGCGATGCGGCATTGTCGAGGTGATGGCTCGCCTCGATCCGCTTCACCGCCAGCGCGTGGCGCGCGATCTCCACGATCATCCGCCCGGCTTCCGTGGCATAGCCGTGGCCCCAGGCGCCGGGCGTGAGCCAATAGCCCAGTTCATGCACGCCACCTTCGCGGCGCAGCCCGATGCTGCCGATCAGCCGCGGATAATCGCCGTCATGCGCCAGGATCGCGAAGCGCGGTTCCGCCGCGCCGCGCGGCAGCGACAGGAACGCTTCCGCGTCCGTTCTCGCATAGGGCCACGGCATACGGGCGAGCTTCATCGCGATCGCTTCATGCGCGATCGTGCGCGTCAGCGTCTCGGCATCTTCCGGCCACCATGGCCGCAACGTCAATCTCTTTGTCCGCGCGAACATCCTCGCTCTCCTCGCCTGCTCGCGCCGCTAGCCCATCCGAATGACGGTCTGGCGACACAAGTGGTTCAGGGAGCAAGAAAAAAGGGAGCCGGGGCGGACCCGTCTCCCTCTGTCTGGCTGGTTCCTGTGATCGGAACCCGGGTCACCCTGGTGGGCAACCCGTCTGGTTACCCGATGTTATTCGGCCGCGGCCTGCATAATCTCGACCGAACAGAATTTGCGGCCAAGTTTGCCGTCGTGGAACACGACTCGGCCGTCGACGAGCGCGAACAAGGTGTGATCCTTGCCGATGCCCACGTTGCGGCCCGGATAGAATTTGGTCCCGCGCTGACGGACGAGAATGTTGCCGGCGACTGCTTCCTGGCCACCGAACTTCTTCACGCCAAGACGACGACCAGCCGAATCACGACCGTTACGCGACGAACCGCCTGCCTTCTTATGTGCCATTGCGAATTACTCCTTACGCTTCGGCGGCCGGGGCGGCGGCGCCCTCGGTCTTGGTGGCGGCCTTCTTCGCGGCCTTCTTCTCGGCAGCGCCGATCGACACGATCTTCAGGATCGTGTGCTGCTGGCGATGGCCGTTGCGGCGACGATAATTGTGGCGGCGACGCTTCTTGAAGACGATGACCTTCTCGCCCTTCGCCTGCGCGACGATTTCGGCGGCGACGGTGAGGCCGGCGGTCGGCGTCAGTTCAGCGCCTTCGCCGGCGAGCAGCACGTCGCCCAGCGTCACCGACGATCCGGCATCGCCCTCGATCTTTTCGACGACGATCTTGTCTCCGGCGGCGACGCGGTACTGCTTGCCGCCTGTGCGCACGACTGCGAACATGGCCCTTATCACTTTCCAAATGCTATGACCCGAGCAGGCACGCCCGTCGGGAGAAGCGGCGCGGTTAAGCCGGCTGAGCGATTCTGTCAACCGTCGCGCCGCTCAATGCCGGTGCTCGCGGCGCAGGTTGTAGCGGCCGTCGGCGAAGCCCGTGAACAGCCCGTCGATCGCCGGATGGTCGATCGGCTCGTCGCTTTCGTCCGTCACCAGATTCTGCTGGCTGACATAGGCCACATAGGTCGATTCGGCATTTTCCGCGAGCAGATGATAGAAGGGCTGATCCTTGCGCGGGCGAATCTTCTCGGGAATGGCCTCGTACCATTCGTCGCTGTTGTTGAAGACCGGATCGACATCGAAGATCACGCCGCGGAAATCGAACATGCGGTGACGCACGATCTCCCCGATCGCGAAGCGCGCGTGGGAGACCGGCGGCGCCACGGTGGCCGCGGCGGAAGCAGCGGAAGCGGGGGTGGCGGCGTTGTTCGTCATGTGCGGCTATCTAATGCGTCTTACGGCAGGAGCAATGGGCGGCTTGCACATACCGAACAATGCGGTTAGAGGCGCGCCCTCGATCGCCCCGCTGGCGCCTCCCCAGGCGCCCTTCAAGCGGACGACCTCGCGGAGAGGTGCCAGAGTGGTCGATTGGGACGGTCTCGAAAACCGTTGTGCCTTTACGGGTACCGTGGGTTCGAATCCCACCCTCTCCGCCATTTCTCGCAGCAATCACAATCATTCGGCGATCGCCCGGCAAGCGGGCGTCCGGCGCCTGCGTTATGCCGCGTCGTGAAAGATGATCCCGAGCGTGTGGCGGCGCCCGGTAAGGACCGTGCTGACGCCGTGGCGCATCGTGACGCGATAATCGCCGCGTGTGCCGTGATGCGGGCGGACGTTGACCGCGAACACCACCGCGTCGCCCTTGGCCAGCGGCACGACGGCCACGCGTGATTGCATCCGCGGGCGTTGTTCGGTCAGCACGAATTCCCCGCCGGTGAAGTCCTGGCGCGGTTCCGACAGCAATATCGCGACCTGCAGCGGGAAGACGTGCTCGCCATAGAGATCCTGATGCAGGCAGTTATAGTCCTGCGCATCATATCGCAGCAGCAGCGGGGTCGGTCGTGTTTGCCCCGCCGCATGGCAGCGATCGAGGAACGCCTGATGCGTATTCGGAAAGCGCGGGGCGATGCCCATCCGCTCATGCCAGCGGTTCGCGATCGGCATGAGATGGGGATAGAGCGCGCTCCGCAGGTTCTGGATGATCCTGGGCAGCGGATAGGAAAAATAGCGATATTCGCCGCGCCCGAAGCCGTGCCGCGCCATCACGACGCGGCTGCGAAAGCCTTCATCCCGATCGTAGAGCGCCGCGATCGCGTCGCAATCCGCGTCCGCGATCAGGCGTGGCAGGATCGCCCAGCCCTGATGGTCCAGATCGGTTGCGACATCGGCCCAGTCGAATGCTGTGATGCTCATGAGACCGCCTCGATCCGAGGCGGGCGACTTTTGCACGCGATGCCGTTCTTCGGCGCGCCGAGGCGGTGGTGCGACGGCTGGCTTGTTTGAGAGGGCATAGGGCAGATCCTTTCGTTTGAGCGGCGAACATCGCGCGAATGCTCGCTTCCCGCACTCCGGCTCTTGCGTTCAAAAACGGAAGTGTGGCGAGGCAAGGCGCGCGATTTTGCCCGGATTCCTCCGGCAGCATGGGGATCGGATCGGCACGCTGCGATGCGGACACTCGATATGGCTGCCGAAACGCCGATCATGCACGGTCGGCGAAATTCGGCTATCGCTCCCCGCATGGCGAAGAAGAAGCGTTACCTTACGGCCACGCTGGCGGACGGATATGTGAAGACGATCGGGCCGACCGCGATCGCCTATACGCATTATTGGCGCATCGTCGCTCAACTCGAAAATGGGCGCACCGAGGTATTCTGGGGGCACGCCAAGTCGCTGCGCGAGGCGACCGCGAAGAAGACCGCCACCGCCGACGCCGCGAGACAGCGCGGCTGGACGCATTATGATTTCGAGGTGGTCGCGCTGACCGAAGGGCGGCCCTGACGGCTCTCGTAATCCGAGGCTCGCGCCGTGGCTATGCCCCGTGCTGTCGCTTGAGCCGGGTCAGCGCGGCATCCAGCGCGGAGAGGAAGCGGGAGCGATCCTCCTTGCCGAACGGCGGCGGCCCGCCGATGCGATCGCCGCCGGCGCGAAGGTCGTTCATGATCGCGCGGACGGCGATCGCATTGCCGATCGAATTGCTGGTGAACGGCTTTCCGTTCGGCGCGACGACGGCTGCCCCCGCCTTGAGGCAACGATCGGCGAGCAGAATATCGGCGGTGACGACAATCGCGGCGGCATCGGCGCGCGCCGCAATCCAGTCATCGGCGGCGTCGAACCCGTCGCTCACCACGACGCGCGCGATCAGCGGATGTTGCGGCACGCGCAGATGGGCGTTGCTGACCAATGTTACGGGCACCTCCAGGCGGTAGGCGACGCGATAGATTTCCTCCTTCACCGGGCAGGCGTCTGCGTCGACAAGGATGCGGAACGTTGGAGTCATGGCGCGCTCCATGCCACGCAAGCGACGCGACGCGAAGCCGGCGCCCGCGACAAGGCGCGCGTTTGTAAAAAAGCATGTCTGCGCGGGCGTGCGGTTGGATGGTGGCAACCAGCCGCCTAACTTCAGCGTTCGGACGGACAGTCCAGACATCGCCGGGGCAAATAAGAGATTCCATGACCGTTCGACCTTCGATGAGCCGATCAGCATGACCGCGCCGGTGATCCTGCTGGTCGAGGACGATCCGGCGCTGCGAATGCTCACCACGCGGGCGTTGCAGGAGAACGGCTATGTCGTCCGCCCGTGCGCGACCGGCCCCGAAATGTGGCTGGCGCTGGAGGCGGGGCCGGTCGATCTCGTGCTGCTCGATATCATGTTGCCCGGCACCAGCGGGATCGACCTGTGCCGATCGCTGCGGATGAAAAGCGAGGTGCCGATCATCTTCATCAGCGCGCGCGACAGCGAAACCGATCGGGTCGTCGGGCTGGAGCTTGGCGCGGATGATTATCTCGCCAAGCCGTTCGGCACGCGGGAACTGATCGCGCGGGTGCGCGCGGTGCTGCGGCGCGGCGGGCTGGAGCGCCAGCAGGCCGATCGTGCGGAGGGCATCGCCGAGTTCGATGGCTGGCAGGTCAGCCTGCGCCGCCGCGAACTGACATCGCCGGATGGCGCCGTCGTCGCGCTGACCGGCGCGGAATTCGATCTGCTCGTCAGCCTGATCGACCACCCTCAGCGCATCATCGCGCGCGAGCGGCTGATCGAGCTTTCCCGCACGCGCATGGGTGACGCCTCCGATCGTTCGGTGGACGTGCTGGTCAGCCGGGTGCGGCGCAAATTGTCCAGCGCGGGGCGCGAGGCGCCGATCATCACCGTGCGCGGCATCGGCTATATGCTCAATACCGAGGTGACGCGCCGGTGAGCCGCGGTTCGCGGCGCTCGGTGGGGTTGCTTGGCCGGTTGCTGGGCATATTGCTGCTGACGGTGGTGATCGAGTTCGCGGCGAGCACGCTGCTTTATGAGCGATCGAGCCACGCGCTGATCCGCGATGACGAGGCCCGGCGGCTGGCCGAACATCTGGTGATCGCGCGCAAGCTGATATCCGAACAGCCATGGGCCGAGCGCCCCGCGATGGCCGGGCGGCTGTCGACCGATCGCTACGATGTCCATTGGTCCGGCTCCACCGAACGCTCGCAGCCGAGCGCGCCCGCGCTTGAGGCGATGCGCGCCAAGGTGGTGGATTGGGAGCCGGCGCTCGCCGGCACCAGTCTCAGCCTGCGGCTGGTGGCGGCGGGGCGCGAGCCATGGCTGATCGGCGATTTGCGGCTGCCGGACAACACCTGGATGCATTTCCGCGCCGCTGCCCCGGCAAGCCTTGGCGACCGCGCGCTCAACCGCATCATGCTGGCACTGCTGCCCGCGGCGGTGCTGCTGCTGTTCGGCGCGCTGATGTTCCGCCGCACGCTGCGCCCGATGGAGACGCTGGCGCGCGCCGCCGAGCGGATCGGGCGCGGTGGCGGCGTGACGCTGCCGGTCAGCGGCCCCGCCGAGGTGCGCCGGCTGATCCGCGCGTTCAATACGATGCAGATCCGCATCCGCCAGTTGATCGCCGATCGCACGCAGGCGCTCGCCGCGGTCAGCCACGATCTGCGCACCTTGCTCGCGCGGATGCAGCTTCGCACCGATGCGATCGCCGATCCCACGCTGCGCCACGCGTTCGAGGCTGATGTGGCGGAGATGGAAGCGATGGTGCAGTCCCTGCTCGCCTATCTTGGCGGCGAGCACGATCCGGAAGCCGCGGCGCGGATCGACGTGGCCGTGCTTGCCGCCACGGTCGTAGATTCCGCCGTCGATCGCGGCGCGGACGCGATTTACGAGGGCGACGATCATCTGAGCGCGCAGGTCCGCCCCGGCGGGCTGAAACGGGCGATCGACAATCTCGTCGAAAATGCGCTCCATTATGCCGGGCAGGCGCGCGTATCGGTGACGGCGGAGGGCGATGATCTCGTCATTCGTGTGGAGGATGACGGGCCGGGCATTCCCGATGGCCGGCTGGAGGATGTGGTGCGCCCGTTCATCCGGCTCGATCCGTCACGCGGGCGCAACACCACCGGGCTTGGCCTGGGGCTGGCGATCGTCGCGCGCGCGGCTGAAATGGAAGGCGGCGCGCTGCGGCTCGTCAACCGGCCCGAAGGCGGGCTTCGCGCCGAATTGCGGCTCCCGCGCCGCTGAAATATTTTCTCACAAAGGTGCGGCGGTGCAGCAAAACCCGCCCGTTATCTCCGCGCGATCGCCGCCCGCATCGGGCGCGGATTACGAGGAGTAACTGCGATGAACGAACTGATCGGCCGCGTCTTTCGGTTCGAGAAGGACGTCTATTCAACCCGAAGCGCACTTTATGAGCGGCTCGCCAGCGATGGGCAGGCTCCCAAGGCGTTGATGATCTCCTGCGCGGATTCGCGCGTCGTGCCCGAACATGTGATGCAGGCGGAGCCGGGTGACCTGTTCGTCTGCCGCAACGCGGGCAATATCGTGCCTCCCTTCGCGCAGGCGAACGGCGGCGTTTCGTCGACTGTCGAATATGCCGTGGCGGCGCTTGGCGTGCGTGACATTATCGTCTGCGGCCATTCGGATTGCGGCGCGATGAAGGCGCTGGCCGAGCCGGGCAGCCTCAGCGACATGCCCAACGTCGCCGCATGGCTGCGCCATTCGAGCGCGGCCTATCATGTCGCGCGCGATGCCTATCCCACGATGACCAAGGGCGAACTGGTACGCGCGATCAGCCTCGAAAACGTCGTGGCGCAGCTTGTCCACCTGCGCACCCACCCATCGGTTGCAGCGGGCATCGCGCGCGGCGAGATTTCGCTGCACGGCTGGTTCATTGATATCCACGCCGGGCAGGTGCTCGCGCTAGACGGCGATACCGGCCATTTCGCGCCGCTCAGCGATGACAGGCCGATGCCCGTGGCGCTGGCCGCCGGGCGCCGCATCGCGACCGGCCTCTCCGCGTTGGGCGCGGCCGCATAATGTTCGCCAATCTGCTCGCTCGCATCGGTGGCGGCCATGCGACGCGTGACTTCACCGCGTCGATCGTCGTTTTTCTGGTCGCCATGCCATTGTGCATGGGGATCGCGGTCGCCTCCGGCGTGCCGCCGGAAAAGGGGCTTGTCACCGGGATCATCGGCGGGATCGTCGTCGGCGCGCTGGCGGGATCGCCGTTGCAGGTGAGCGGGCCGGCGGCTGGCCTTGCGGTGATCGTCTATGAACTGGTGCGCGATCAGGGGCTGTCCGCGCTGGGGCCGATCCTGATGCTGGCCGGGCTGATCCAGGTGATCGCCGGGATTTTCCGGCTGGGCGGCTGGTTCCGCGCGATATCGCCGGCGGTGGTGCACGGGATGCTCGCGGGCATCGGCGTGCTGATCGTGATCGGCCAGTATCACGTGCTGTTCGATGCCAAGCCGCTGCCGAGCGGACTGGAGAATCTCGTGGCGATGCCGGGCCGCCTTTTCGAACTCAGCCCCGGTGACATGGCCGGGGCTGAGACGGCCTTTGCCATCGGCCTTCTCACCATCGTCGCGATGATCGGCTGGGAACGGCTGCGCCCCACCGCGCTGCGGCTCGTGCCGGGTGCGCTGGTCGGGGTCATGGCGGCAACGCTGGTCGCGTTCTTCGCCGGCCTGGAAGTGGCGCGCGTCGTGGTGCCGGGAAACATCCTCGCCGCGGTCGACGTGCCCGATGGCGGCACGCTCGCCCGGCTGCTCGATCCCGCGGTGATCGCGAGCGCGCTGGCGATCGCGTTCATCGCCAGCGCCGAAACGCTGCTTTCCGCCGCCGCGGTCGATCGGATGCACGATGGCGTCCGCACCGATTATGACAAGGAACTGCGCGCGCAGGGCGTGGGCAACCTGCTGTGCGGCGTGGCGGGCGCGCTGCCGATGACCGGGGTGATCGTGCGATCCTCCGCCAATGTTCAGGCGGGCGCGGTGACGCGGCGCTCGGCGATCCTGCATGGCGCCTGGATCCTGGGTTTCGTCGCGCTGCTGCCGTGGCTGCTGCGCGAGATACCGATGGCGGCGCTGGCCGGTATCCTTGTCGTCACCGGCTGGCGGCTGGTCAGCCTCGCCCATGTCCGCCACCTGTTCAGCCATTATGGCGCGCTGCCGGCGCTGATCTGGGCGGCGACGCTGATAACGGTGGTGGCGAAGGATTTGCTGACCGGGGTGCTTGTCGGGCTGGCGCTGTCGCTGCTGGAACTGGTGCCGCATATCCGCCGGCTGGGGTTGGCGGTCGAGCAGCGGGAGGACGACGCGGGCAACGAGATCGCGCTGAGCGGTGTCGCCAGCTTCGTCACCCTGCCCAAGCTGACGCGCGCGCTTGACGCGGTGCCGCATGGCCGCGCGGTGAAGCTCGATATCGCGCGCCTCTCCGCGCTCGATCATACCAGCGCGGAGCTGCTGCGCGACTGGCTGGATCGCCGCCGCGTCGCCGGCGCCCGCGTTGACATCACCGGCAATCCGGGCCGGCTGCGGGCGCTGATAGCCTGAGCATCCGTTCGCAAGCGCGCGGGCGTCTTCTCAAGCGGAGCATGATTGGCAAGGCGGGTCTTTGCGGGATAAAGCCCCGCCATGATCCGCCGTGCCGAGCCGAACCTTTCGCTTCACCATGCGGGCGCGGCGTGACGCGGCTGATCCTGTTCAACAAGCCATATGGCGTGTTGAGCCAGTTCACCGATCGCAAGGCCGAAACGGCGCGCCCCACCTTGTCCGCGTTCATCGACCTGCCCGGCGTTTACCCGGCGGGCAGGCTCGATCGGGACAGCGAAGGGCTGCTGCTGCTGACCGATGACGGCAGGTTGCAGGCGCGGATCGCCGATCCGAAATTCAAGCTGCCCAAAACCTATCTCGTCCAGATCGAGGGCGAGCCTGACGACGCCGCGCTCGATCGGCTGCGTAGTGGCGTTATGCTAAAAGATGGCCCGACCCGCCCCGCCGAGGTGGAGCGGATCGAGGCGCCCGCATTGTGGCCGCGCGATCCCCCGATCCGTTACCGCGCGAACATTCCCGATCGCTGGCTAAGGCTGGTCATCCGCGAAGGACGCAACCGGCAGGTGCGGCGGATGACGGCGGCGATCGGCCATCCCACGTTGCGGCTGGTGCGCTGGAGTATCGGGGGCTGGTCGGTGGCGGATGTGCCGCCGGGCGAATGGCGCGCGGGGTGAAGATATTTTTCGACGGTGGCTGTCGCCCCTTGCCGGTCGGTATGGAACTGGCAGTCGTGATCGGCGGCCAGAGCCATATCAGGCGCGATCTTGGCCCCGGCACCAGCATGGACGCCGAATGGCTCGCGCTGATCGAGGCGATGCGCCTCGCTTATGCGCGCGGGCTGGCCGATCCGGTGCTGCTTGGCGACGCGGCGGCGGTCATCGCGCAGGCGAATGGCGCGGTGCGCTGCCCCGCCGCCTGCATCCGCCATATGGAGGCGTTCCGCCTGCTCCCGCGACCGCCGGGGCGCATCCGGATACGCTATGTGAAGCGCACCCAGAACCTTGCCGGCATCGCGCTGGCGAAGTTGCACGATCGCTGACTGGCTTCAGCCGGTGGCAGCCGCCCGGAGATGATGCAGCACGATGCCGCTGGTGGTCGCGACATTCAGCGAATCGAAGTCCCCCGCCATCGACAGGCGGACGCTGTGCGCGCGCGCCAGAATATCGGCAGACAGGCCCGCTCCCTCGGCGCCGAGCATCAGCGCGTTGCGCTTCGCCACGATCAGCTCGGTCAGTTCGATGCGCCCGCGCGGGCTGAGTGCTGCGACCTGGAAGCCCCGGCCTTCGAGAAGGCCAACGATATCCGTGCCATGCGAAAACCGCGCGAATGGCACGAGCAGCGCCGCACCGACCGAGACGCGGATCGCCTTGCGATAGAGCGGATCGCAGCAATCGGCGTCCAGGAACACCGCCTTCACGCCAAAGGCCGCCGCGTTGCGGAATATGCCGCCCATATTGTCGTGGTTGGCGATGGCCGAAAGCACAAGGACGTTCGCGGATTCCGGGAGGGAGCCGAGAAGCTGCTCCGCGCCAGGTGGCGCCACGCGGCGCCCGATCGCGAGCAATCCGCGATGGAGCGGAAATCCGGCAATGCCGTCCACCACATCCTGTGTTGCGACGAACACGGGCGTCGTATCGTCGAGTTGCGACAGCACGTCCGCCATCGCGTCCAGGCGGCGCGCGGCGATCAGCAGCGAATCCAGCCGAAAGAGCGGGGAGGCGACGGCCTTCTCGATCACCACGCGCCCCTCGGCGACGAAGCAACCGGCGCGCCCGACCAGATCGCGTTCGCGGATATCGCGATAGGGCTCGATCCGCGGATCGGCGATATCGTCGATGTGAATGATCGTGGGCATTGCCGCTATTCTTTGGTGAAGCGCTTGACCTTGTTAGGCAAATCCTTGCCCTTGGTGCGGCGCGACGGCGTTTGCACCGGGTTCTTCTTCTTCCATTCCACCCAGGTCATCGGGCCATCGGGCGTCTGGATGATCGTATCGTCGAGAGTCTCGGCCATCCGCGCGCCTTACACCATGTGGCCCGGCGCGCCGAGGAATAGTCTCGCGCGGGCTATTCCTGCGCGGCCTTCGCGGCGAGAAAGGCCGGTCGACTGTTCAATCGCTCCCAATAGGCCGCGATTTCGGGGCTGAATTTGTGTTCGAGGCCGAGATTTCGCGCCAGCAACAGCGCATAGCCGACGCACAGATCGGCCATGGTGAAGCGCCCCGCGCACAGCCATTCCCGCTCCGCGAGCGTGCGGGTCAGGTGGCGCAGGCGCGACAGGAACCATTGCGTATAATCCGCCACCGCCTGATCGAGCCGGCGTTCCTTCGGCTCAAGCCGAGTGTAGCGCAGGATGATCGTCTGCGGGAAAGTGAGCGTCGCCTCGCTGCGATGCAGCCAGTCGAGCCACAACGCATAATCGGTCTCATCAGCGCCGACGGCCAGGGGCGACGGGCCGTAACGGGTGGCGAGATATTGCGGGATCGCGGCGGATTCGGTCATCCGAACATCGCCGTCGATCAGCAGCGGGATCGTGCCGAGCGGATTCTGTTCGAGATATTCGGGGCGGAACAGCCGGGGCGGGAAGGGCAACATATGCAGGCGATAGGGTAGCCCCATCTCCTCCAGCGCCCAGAGCGCGCGGAACGAACGCGCATCGGCGCAATGATATAGTTCGATCATGTCCGTCCCCTATCCGCCCATGCCTGCGCGGTTCAGCGTGGCTTGACGAATTTCAGCGTCATGCGATCGCTTTCGCCGATCGCGGCGTAACGCGCGCGATCCTTGTCCTTCTCGGCATAACCCGGCGGCAGCGTCCACACGCCGCCCGGATAATCATGCGTATCCTTGGGGTTGGCGTTCACCTTGCTTTCGCCCACCAGCCGGAATCCGGCCTTTGTGGCGTAAGCGATCACGCTCGATCGCTTCATATAGCCGCTTTTGCCTTCCTCCACGCCGCGCTGATTCTCGGGCAGGTGATGCTCCTCCACGCCCAGCACGCCGCCCGGCTTCAGCATCGCGAACATCTGGTCGAACGCGGCCTGTGTGCGGTCGGTCGCGCCGAAGCGCCAGTTATGGACGTTGCGGAAGGTGAGGACGACATCCGCTGTCCCGTCGGGCACGCGCGCCTGCCCCGCGGCGGCGGGAAAGATCGCGTGGCGCAGCCCCTTGTACACCGCCGGATGCGCCGCCGCGAGCGCGCGCACCCCGTTCAGCCCCTTGTCGCTGTCGGCGGCGGCGTAAAGCACGCCGCGCTTGAGCAGATAGGGCGCCAGAATCTCGGTATACCAGCCGCCAGACGGCCAGATTTCCACAACGGTATCGGTCGGCCTGACCCCGAAGAAGGCGAGCGTTTCGACCGGATGGCGGTAACGATCGCGCGCCACGTTCGCCGGCGTGCGGCTCGGCGCGTTCACCGCGGCGCGCAACGCCGGAGACGGCGCCGGCTCCGCGGCGAGCGCGGCGACAGGCAGCAGGGCGGCGGCAATCGGAACCAGGGCAAGCGCGCGCATCATTCTCTCCCGTTTGATCTGTCGGTCCGGCGGCGCTTCCACACGCGCGCAGGCCGGGGCGGCGACGCTCAGCGCAGCGTCGCCACGTCCATCCAATCATCCTCGCCGCCGCCGATCGGGTCGCCGGGCGGGATCGTGCTGGTGCGCGGTCGTTCGGCGACGAGCTTTTCAAGCGCGCGCGGATCGCCCAGGCGCCGCGCGAGATCGCCGGCCCAGTCTGCGTCCGCGCCCCGACGGCGCGCGAGTTGGTCGGCGACGCGGTTGAGGCGCGCGTTGATCGTGCCCGCGACATCCGGGCTGGTCTGTTGCCGATGCGCGACCTGCGCCAGCGTCACGATGGTGCGATAGGCGATGCGCCGCTGGAGCGCGTCGGTCTGCGCGGGAAGCGTGGCGGCGAGCAGCCGGTCGAGCAGTTCATCCAGCCCGAGCGCGCCCGGATCGGCCGCGTGCTGGATCGCGACGCGCTGCAGCCGGCTCGGCGCGAGCAACGTGTTGAGCGTCACCTCCGCTGCGACATCGGCGGCGATCAGTGGATCGAACACCGGCCCCCCGGCGGTCGCGAACAGTTCGATATCATATTGGCGATTGTCGCTGCCGTTGCGCGCCGCCGACAGCAGCGGCGGCAATGACGCGGGCACGCGCAACTGATCGGATGCGAGCGTCGCGAGCAGCGCCGACAGCGCGGCGCGCTGCCGCTCGGCGGAGACGGGCGGCGCCGCTTCATGCCCGCCGCCGGAAACGGCGAACGAGAAATCGACCCCGCCGACCGATTTGGCCGCCGCGGCGACCTGATAGCGGTGCAGCAGCCACACCGGCACGAACCGGCGGCGCAGATTGGCGACCGGCTCGCCCGCGCTGAGGTTCGCCAGCCCGAAGCGATCGACCGCCACGCGCCGCACCTGCATCAGCCGGTTCAGCTCGGCGATCGGATCGTCGCCATCGTCCCACAATGCGCCCCATGGCTGCGCCGTATCGGGGGCGCGGGCATTCTCATCGGGCACGTAGCGCAGCCCCGCCGAGACTGCGGCGACGGCGTGCGCGTCGGCCTGCGCGTCGTCACCATAGAGCCATTGCACGGTGGCCATGTCCCACCGGCCCACGCCGGTGCCATAGGCGTCGGACAGATCGGGCTTGCCGTCCACCAGCCCGATGCGCGGCGCCGGATAGTCCATCACGGATGCGCGATCCTGCGTGCTGGCGGCGAAATTGTGCGCGAAGCCGAGCGAGTGGCCGACCTCATGCGCGCCAAGCTGGCTCAGCCGGGCCAGCGCCACGCGGATCGGATCGTTCGGGCCGCCGCTGCCCATCGACGCGGCACCGACCAGCCCTTCGAATATCTGGATATCCTGCCGCGCGCGCAGCGAGCCGAGCACGACCATGCCCTTGACGATCTCGCCGGTGCGCGGATCGACGATTTCCTGCCCGTAGGACCAGCCGCGCGTCGCGCGATCGACCCAGTTCACGATATTGTAGCGCACGTCCATCGGGTCCGCGCCTTCGGGCAGCAACTCGCCACGAAAAGCGTCGATATAGCCGGCGTCGTCGAACGCCCGGCCCCACCAGTTGATGCCCTTCAGCAATGCGCCGCGGATCGGCTCCGGCGTATCACGGTCGAGATAGAAGACGATCGGCTTTTTGACGCGCGAGCGCGCCGCGCCGGGATCGACCTTTTCGAGCCGGAAGCGATTGGCGAGATCGCGCACCGCATCGGTGCCGAGCGGCGCGGCGAAATCCACCACCTGGGTGGAGAAGCCGCCGATCCGGGGATCGAAGGGGCGCGACACGAAGCCGGGAGCGGGCAGCCGCACGAAGCTGTGATGCACGGTGAAGCTTACGTTGTGCGGATCGGGAACGATATTCTCCACCTCGTCGCCCGGCTTTTCGGACGTGAAGGTCTGGATCGCATCGACCTCGATATTGTCGGGGAATATCTTGATCGAGCCGGGATCGGCGGCGCTGCGCCTGTCATCGAGCCGGAATGCCTTGCCCGCGCCCTGCGCTTCACCCGCGACGAACGAGCCGCTTTCCTGATTGAGCGATTTGGCGATGCCAAGCGTGTCCTGCGCGAGGAACGGGGCGATGTCTATCACCAGCGCGCCACCGGGCAGCCGCTCGACGATATCGCCCATCCACACGGTCGAAATCCCGAAATCGCCACGATCCGCGCGCGTGCCGGCGGCGCGGAAGCGGGGATTTTCGAATTGAAGCGCAACCTTCCTGCCGATCGGGCGGAAAGCGAGGACGCGTGCCGGGCTCACCCGCCCGCGATCGAGGAAGGTGGGCGCCGAGCCGAGCCCGGTGCGCAGCGCGGTAGTATAGAGCATCCGAGCCGAGGTGCCGTCCGTCGCGGGGGCGGGGAGCGTCAGCAGGATGCGCCCGCCCGCTTTGTCGATATGTACCGCGAGCAGCCCGTCCCGCGCCTCGCTGCCGCGAAAGGCGTCGGTCGTTGCGGTTGGAGCTGGCGCGGCGGCGGCAAGCGGGGTTGCGACGAACATTATCGCCAGTCCAAGGGGTCGGATCAAACATGCCTCCACGGTTTATGCGCGCGATGATGGCGGCAATCACGCGGTGCGGCAAGACGGCGCGGCGCCTGCCGGTTTTCCGTTTGGCGCCGGATCGCCGCCTGCGCTATCGCGTGCGAGCAGCGAGGCGAAAAAGGGCGTGGCATGATGACCGCCAGGGGGCCGTCTGCCGGGGGGATGGGCCGGGAAACGCGGCGCGGGCGCTCACAGGAAGCAGGCGCAGGGCGCATAACCAATCGCTCGATCGTGATCGCCGCGCTTTCGACGATCATCGAATGGTATGATTTCACGCTCTATCTCTATCTCGCGACGGTTCTGTCGCGGACCTTCTTCGGCGGCGGAAGTGCTGCGCTGGGCGAGACGCTGGCGGGGTTCGCCATCGCCTATCTGATGCGCCCGGTGGGCGCGATCGTCTTTGGTCATATCGGCGATCGTCACGGTCGCAGGCTGGCGATGCTGGTGTCGATGGCGATGATGACGGCGGCGATGCTCGCCACGGCCCTGTTGCCCACTTATGCGCGGATCGGCCCATGGGCCGGTGGCCTGCTGCTTCTGCTACGCTGCATCATGGCGTTCTCCGTGGGTGGCGAATATACCGGCGTGGTCGCCTATCTGCTCGAAGGCGCGCCGCCGGGGCGACGCGCGCTCGTCACCTCGCTGGCGTCGGCGGCGAGCGAGGTGGGAGCGCTGCTCGCGGTCGGCCTGTCGGCGCTCACCGTCGCGGCAATGGATCAGGCGAGCCTCGATCTGTGGGGCTGGCGCATCCCGTTCCTCGTCGGCGCGGGGCTGGCCGCGCTTATCCTCGTGGCGCGCTCGACGCTTGAGGAATCGCCGGATTTCGTCAGGCAACGGCTGACCGCCACGATACCCCGGCGACCATTGCTGCTCAGCCTCAGGCGGCATCGGTCGGCGATCGCGCGTGGCTTTGCGATATCGGCGCTCGGCTCGATCACTTATTATGTCGGGATCGCTTATGTCCCGAGTTTCATCACCAGCGTGAGCAGGATGGGTGAAGCACAGGCGTTGTGGCTTTCCACGCTGGCGGCGGCGGTGGTGATCCTGGTCACGCCGTTTGCCGGGATTCTCGCGGATCGGCTGGGGCGAAAGCGGGTGCTGCTGATGCTCGCTTTTGCCGGTGTGGTCGTGCCGATCTTCACCTTTTTCCTGATGGCACAGGGAATATTCTGGATGGCGCTGCTTGGCGCGATCGTGCTCGCCGCGCTTGGCGGCGCGGTCAGCGCGGTTGGCGCGGTGGCGACCGCGGAACTGTTTCCGGGCGAGGGGCGACTGAGCGGCCTCGCCTTTGGCGCGACGACCGCCACCGTGCTGTTCGGTGGCCTGACGCCTTATCTCGCGCACCTGCTGATCGGGCGCACCGGCTCGCCGCTGATGCCCGGCATCATGATCGTGGCGGTGGCGCTCTGCGTGCTTCCGGTCCTGCGGGGGCTGCCCGAGGGGCAGGGGAGCGCGCATTGAGTGTCGAATTGTGTCTGGAGCAAATCCGCCTTTGCAGGCGATTGGAAGCGGTGCTTTACGCGCCTATATCCGCGCTCCAAGGAGATATGTCGTGAAGAAGAAGCCGGCCCGCGTTCTGGCCTTGTCCATGGTGGTGTTGAGCCTGTCCGGCGCGATCGCGACGGCGGCGGACGCGCGGCGCGGCGGCAGCTTCGGCAGCCGTGGCTCGCGGACCTATAGCGCACCGCGCCAGACCGATAATTCGCCGCGTTATGTGCCGCCGGTCGAACGCTCCATGGCGCCACGTTCGCCAGCGCAGGCGGCCCCCGGTTACAATCCGGCTGCGGCCCAGAATCAGGCCGCCCGGCCCGGCGGCAGCCGCTTCGGCGGATTCGGCGGCGGCCTGCTCGGCGGCCTGATCGCGGGCGGCCTGCTCGGCCATTTCCTCGGCGGCGGATGGGGGCAGAGCGGCAGCGGCATGTTTGCCGCACTGATCCAGATCGCGGTGATCGGCGGCTTGCTGTGGCTGGTCATCGGCTTCTTCCGTCGTCGGCGGCAGCCGCAGGCGGCGCCGGTGATGGGCGGGAGCGTCGGCGACTTCAGCCCGTCGCCGTCGTCAGCCGGCCCCTGGGGTGGCGTGGCGACGCCACAGGCGCCGCAGCCGGTGGCGGATCAGGGCGCCGATCTTGCGATCACGACCGCCGATCAGCGCGATTTCGAGCAACTGCTCACCGATGTGCAGGATGCTTTCGGGCGCGAGGATTATGCGCGGCTGCGCGAACTCGCCACGCCGGAGATCATGTCTTATCTGTCTGAGGAACTGAGCCGGAACGCGACGCACGGGCTGCGCAACGAGGTGACCGATACGCGCCTGATCGACGCCGAGGTGTCTGAGGCGTGGAGCGAGGCGGGCGCCGATTATGCGACGATCGCGATGCGCTACGAAAGCCGCGACGTGATGCGCGATCGGGCCACCGGCGCGCTTGCCCAAGGCTCGCGCGATGCGCTCAGCGAGACGCTGGAATATTGGACCTTCGCGCGCGGCGTGGATCGCGTCTGGAAATTGTCGGCGATCCAGGAAGCCTGATCGCCGCCCTCGTGCGGCCGGTTCATTTGGGGCCGGTCGCCTGGCGCCTCACCAGTGACTGCAATCGCTTGAGATCGCGGTTGACCCATCGGGCATCCGCCGCGAACCGTTCATCGTCCATGTCGGGCTGACGAAACAATGTCAGCATCACCTCCGCGCCGTCATCGTTGGGCACGATGCGCAGCGGCACATGAACCTGCGATCCAGTGCCCGTTTCCACCCAGTGATCCATCACGCCGAACGCATTGTGCGGTGTGAAGCGGATGCGGATCGGGCCTTCGGGGCCATCCGCAAGCCACGCATCCTGCGCGAAACGCAGGTTTGATTGCGCGAGCCCGGATGCCCAGTTCGGGAAGAATTCCGGGCGCCAGATTCGCTCATACAAGGCGCGCCATTCGTGGTCGATCGAGACGCTGAAAGTGCGCGCGGGCAGCATGGCTTTTTTTCCGATTCCATGGAGGTGAGCCGACGGACTGTAGCGCGAAAACCGCCGAAGTCGCGCGCTGAAGCCGTTGCGGCGGCGTTCGAGGCGGTTGCCTCGCAAGAATGGGGCGCCATAGTAGGCACAAGGAGAGAGAACATGTCGAGCCGTCACCTTGTCGATCCCGAAGTGGCGCCGCTGCTCGATCTCTGGCCGACCACCACGCTTACGGCGGAAACCCTGCCGCTGGCGCGCGGGCGGGCGATTCCCCTGCCACCGTTCGAGACAGCGGGAGTGGCGCTGGAACGGCGCGACGTGCCGGGGCCGGAGGGCGCGCCCGATATCACGCTCCACATCTATCGCCCGGAAAGCGCGGCCGGGCCGCTCCCGGCGATCTATCATATTCACGGCGGCGGCTATGTCCTTGGCGCGGCGAAGGATATGGAGGGCGTGCATCGCGGGCTTGTCAGGGAATTGGGCTGCGCGATCGTGTCGGTCGACTATCGCCTTGCGCCCGAGACCGTTTTTCCCGGCGCGATCGAAGATTGCTACGCCGGGCTCGGCTGGCTGTTCGGCGAGGCCGGGGCGCTCGGCATCGACGCCACGCGGATCGGCGTGATGGGCGAGAGTGCCGGCGGCGGGCTGGCCGCGGCACTGGCGCTGCTTGCGCGCGATCGCGCCGAATTCGGGCTTGCCTTCCAGCTTCTGATCTATCCGATGATCGACGACCGCACCTGCACCGCCGCCGATCCCAACCCGCATGTCGGGGAATTCATCTGGAATGTGTCGAACAATCGCTTCGGCTGGTCGGCGCTGCTCGGGCATGAGCCGGGGATCAATGGCGTGTCGCATTACGCCGCCGCCGCCCGTGCGACGGACCTGACCGGCCTGCCGCCCGCGTTCATCTCGACCGGCTCGCTTGATCTGTTTCTGGAGGAGGACATGGAATATGCGCGCCGCCTGCTACGCGCGGGCGTGCCGACGGAATTTCATGTCTTCCCCGGCGGTTTCCATGGCTATGATGTCATGCCCGACGCGCGGGTGAGCAAAGCGACGAGAAACGCGAGCCTCGCCGCGCTGCGCCGGTTCCTGCATGGCTGACGATCGGATTCGGAGGCTGCCCTGGAGCACGTCTTCGCCAAGGATGAAGTGATGCCTATCGGGACAGCGCTTATCTTTGACCGGGAATGGTGGCTTACAGGACTCGGAAGGGCGGGCCATCGCGCAATCAATAATTTGATACCCGACCGCCCCCGCTTGCTGCTGTCCACGGTGATGGGTGCCTACATAACCGTTGGTATAACACATTCAAAGATATGAAGTTATCTTCGGGGTGGTCATCCAGTTGTCGTGCAAACCATCTGAAAATCGAATCGGAAGATTGCCAAGCTCTTCCGGCGACACATCGTCTAGAGCGGCAACGTTGATTGATATGTAGTCGCCACCCATCACATCGAGATGGCCGCGTCCAAACGGGCGCACGCCGCACGTGCGGCAAAAGAGGTGGTGGTTGGAATAACTGCCGAACTGATATTCGGAGAGGTCATCTTGCCCCGTGAGCAAACGAAAGTCGGATGGCTTTACCACGGTTCCCCACGAGCGGGTTTTGGCGCAGATCGAGCAATTGCACTTGCCGGTACCCGCACTGAGATCGAGGTCTACTTCAAACGTCACCTTGCCACAGTGGCAGCTTCCGCGATGGGATTTCTTCATCGATTGATCCTCCGGTAAGATGAGCGTTGCTCTCCGGCGCTTGTTCAGGCGCAAAAATTATGACAACATATTGTCATGGGCAATTTGATACGGCAACGACAACATGTTGTCAAACGCATCCCTCGACCTGCTCGATCGGCAAAGGGTGACGCCTTTTCCGAACTAGCGATCTGCGTGCTTCAAGCTGCCGGACATCTGACCCAAGCTGGAGACGCGCTTTCCGGGCCCTCCGGCCTGACCAGCGCACGGTGGCAGGTGCTCGCGGCTGCGGCGCGCGCGCCGTCAACTGTGGCGCAAGTGGCTCGGCTTTTGGGTGTTGCCCGTCAAGGCGTACAGCGGTTGGCCGACCTGTTAGTTGCCGAGAAGCTCGTTCGCTTTGACGACAACCCGGCACATCGGAAGGCCAAATTGCTGACGCTGACGCCTGTTGGGGCAAAAAAGCTCGCCGAGGTCCGCGATAGGCAGGCTGCTTGGGCGGATCGAATGGGTGACCAGTTTAGTGAGGCAGACCTGTGGCAGGCAAATCAGATTCTCCAGCAAGTCTTGGCGGCGCTTCGAGCCCACCCCGTGTCTGATGCCTGAAATCATGACAGCACCCACCGTGCGGATTGGGTGGCGCGAGCTTGGGCGGGCGACACTTGAACGTCGGCGGCTGTTGCCCCGGCGCGATACGCCGAGCATGGCGGCAGTTTTTTCCATCTTGCGTTCGTGGGCAGAAGCACCGCCGGTCGACAACTGCGCCCGGGCTTCATCGCGACCCGTGCGTGCATCCGCGAGCTTCACGCTGGGGTAAGCGCCCAGTGAGAGTTTCTTTTCCTTGCCGGCCACGCGGAACTTGAGCTTCCGGAATTTTTTCACCGGCTGGCGTCACCGGCAGGTATAGCCCGCCGCTGTCTGCGAGCTTGTTCGCGCTCGCGCGGCTCGGCGCTGCGGATCGTTGAATCGGTAAGAGCCATAGGAGTCCCTCCTATTTGGGAGCCGATTGCGGTCCCCTTGGATGCCAAGCCCCCGGATCGCCCTCACCTTGGGGGCGGATCACGAGGATGAAGATGAATGAGAAAGGATGACAACGAGCGGAAAGCCTAGGATTCTCAAGGCTTAGATATATGATGCTAGATGTCGGAGAATAAGAAAATGGTGCCCCATAGGTGACGAAGATGGGCACTCGAGTTATTGGAGAATTTGTGTCGGTCGTCATTAGGGATGCGCCAAGTGATAGCAGACAGCGGTTCGACGTTGTGGCAATCAGAGACGATACATCGCTGATCAAGAGCACTGAATGGGCATCTCATTTGATCGCGACCTGCGGGTCGCAGGCTACCGGGCGTCGACATTCAAGAATGCCCTAATAGGCTATCTTCGCACAAAAAGCCCCGCCAGCCTGATCGACCTGAAAAGCGTGTTTCCTCACCGTAGAGATGGCGCGATCGTTTATGAGGAATGCCTTGACCGTCATTTGATCGACCGTGCCACGGGAAAGGTCACCGAGGCTGGCCTGACCCTTGTAAGATCTAAAGTGGTGCCGCGAACGCCACTGGAAAAGGCAAAGGGGGTGCTTGACGCCTTTCTAGAGCGTGTGGATGAACTCAATCGCGATCCAGAAGCGATTAGCCGAGTGGACCAAGTCTGGTTGTTCGGGAGCTTGATGAGAGATGAGTCCACCGTTGGCGACATCGATCTGGCCATAGCTAGGTCAAGTTCGGGCCGCTTTGAAAACCTCGACGCGCAAGTCCTTCAGGCCAAGGCACTTCTGGCGAACTTCCCAGACGCGCCGCGTGATTGGGCATGGCCTTGGGATCGGATTGACTGGCTATATCGCCGAGCGATCTTTGGCGCTCGTCGGCATCCTCTGCTTGCCGGTGCGAAGGACGGAGTGGACGATCTGGCTTCGCTCGGGGTGCCCTGCAGGCTCATCTATGAGCGCGCGCGTGGCGGCCGTGTCGACGATGCCATCGTGCCTCGCCATCCACAATCCAATGGGCGGCTGAATACCATCGATCCCCTGCCTGTGGCGCCCGATCTCACCCCCGCGCCGCTCCAGCCAATGGATGCTAGATGGGTGGCGGGCTATGATCGGTGGGGAAGCGTTTCGCCCTATGATATTTTTCGCGGCTGGACCGACGAATGCAGGCGGTTGTTTCCCGAATATCCTCGCGATCTCCGAATTGCCGCATCGGGTGACGATCTCAGGGATTTCCCTTGGCGGCCCAAAACCATCAAGCGGCCGGGCATTGATGGCCGTGCCGCCATCGCGGTCATCAGCGCCACGGAGTTCTGGGGGACCTGCATAACCTTGCGCAGGTCGATCTATGACATATCGGGCAAGACGGTGCTGGAAGCTAGCTTTAGCGATCTGCAATTGCACAGGAGCAGGAAATATATCGATCTTGCCACTCTTCCGGAGATGGTTTCGGCTGTTTCCCTCATTCTGGCCGTCGACGCCGAGCGAATACTCCGCCGAGCAACGGATCGCGATAGCTCCGCCGGGATCACCATACAGATTGTCTCTGGCGATCTTCCCGACGACATGAAGCACTATTTCGTCGGCGAGATCGTGAAAGTTCTGGAACAACGCACCGTCGCGATCGAGCCTGCAGGCCTTTCGAAATCAGTTGTCATTGAACTAATCTGAGCCTGCGGCATAATCTCGAGCGTCGCGACTGGTTGCATCCCGGCGGCTCCCTCCGGAGCTCCGCTCAACCGTGGACATGGAGATCGAAGCGATCTGCTGGCCGGACTATGAGCGACCCGCGATGCAGACCATCACGGTGGTAGGGAAGGCTGAACCGTGTTTCGAAATTGCTCGGGCCGACAATCTGGTTGCGGCCTTCGACGAGCATGGTGCCTTCACCTATGGCCTAGCCGCTGGCGAAAATGGGCACTCGAATCATTGGACGATTTTAGTGCCGCGTCTCTGAGAGTGGCCGCTGACGCGCGCGGCATTAGATACTTGGCAATGCGCCTCGCCACCATCCACTACTGACGTTCAGGGATCAAATGGGCGACCACGGGGGTACGGATCTGGCGATAAAAATATCATCACATAATCCCTGGCTTGGAGGATTATGTGATGATACTAGAAGTCATGGAGATCGCTATGACCCTGCATCTGGATCAACGAATGAATCAGCGCGGCATTACCCGCGACCTGCTCGATCTAACTCTTGCTCACGGCACGTGGGAGGGGGATCGATGCGTTCTCGGAAAGAAGGTCATCCAGGCGCTCCTAAAGGAATGCGATGAATTGCGGCGTCTTGCCGTTCGCGCCATGGACAAGGGTGGGATGGTGGTCGTTGAAGCCGGAGGCCGTGAGATTACCGCTTATCCGATGACCTCGCGGCGCCAGGGCAAACATTGATGTCGAACTGTTTGACCCAGCAGCTCGACGAGAGTGCCCGGGCGCGTGGCGTGAACTCTGCCGACGCGTTGATGTTGTCGGTCGCTGTGTTGGTTGGCTGGAATGAGCAACGAGAGCAGGCCGATGGCCGTGCGATGTTTCAAGCATTGGCGGGCCGGCTTACCGGTGATGGCCATGGAGACGCACTGATCGCTGCGCGCGACTGGCTGTCCGACCCCGGGTTTTCCTCGCAGGATTGGGAGTTCGTGGAGGACGGCCTAAGCTTCTTGCGGCGTGAAGCTGGCGGCCCGATCGATTGGAATGCTGAAGTCGCGCATTGTATTCATCCTGATCGGCGTCAAGCTGGCGCAGGTCCGTCATTGCCGCTGGCGCGGTCGATCGCGCGCTTGCTGGACTTGCCGTTGTCCGATTCGGTGGCTTGTCTCTTTCCCGGGGCGGCATCGATTGCATGGGTTCTCGCGAGCGAACGAGACGTAACGCTTTACGCGGATCGGGATGTTGCGATCGTTATGGCGCTGATCGCTCGCGCGGCCTGCCGCTTGTTGAGGGTTCGACGTGAAAATCCGATCGACGGATCATTCATGCCGGCGTTTCTGACGGAGAATCCCGGAGAGCAACCGTCCCCCTTGGGGCACTTTGATCATATAGTCTCTGTTCCCCCCTTCGGCATGCGCATGCAGAAGGGCGGCACGTTCGAAGGCCATCATATCGAGCATTTGGCGCCGCTGGCGAGGCGGTCGTTCACTGCCCTTGTTCCGGACGGTACGTTGTTTCGAGAAGCGAAGGGGGAAACCGAGTTTCGCTCGAAGTGGGTTACGCAATATCGCGCGACAGTGCTGAGCCTCCCGGCCGGGATGTTCTGGCCCGCCACCGCGATCTCCACATCGCTGCTCCGCCTCGAACCCGGCTCGTCATCGAGCGTGAGGATGATCGATGGTCGATCGATGGACAAGACCAGCACCGGGCGCGTCCAGGAGAATATGATCGTCCAGCATCTCGAACGCTTTCGATCGCTTCGCGCTGAAGACACCGATCGTGCGGCAGATGTGCCGGTCGCGGAACTGGCAGCGAACAGCTTCAGCCTTCTGCCCGATCGTTACCTGAAATCGGCAAACCTCGCGGCCTTGGAGGAGGCTCTAACGCGGAATCCTGTCGTGGCCCTTGCCGATGTTGCCAACGTCGAGCGTGGTAAGGCGCCAATGCCGCTGCGCGAGCCCGATGAAGATCCCCCGCTCACCGCGATGGAGATCGCGCCGTCCGATCTGATCGACGGGATCGTGCGCTCCCCCCGCAAGCAGCAGGCGTTCGATCTGAAGGAGAAATCACGAGTCGAAGGCGCGACGGTCCGTCCCGGCGACATTCTCGTCAGCATCAAGGGCAATGTCGGCATCGTCGGCATGGTAGACGGCGTGGATGCCGCCCTCGCCGAGAGCATGAACGATCCCTGGATCATCTCGCAGAGCCTGGCCATCATCAGGCTGAAGCCGAACCCGCATATCTCGTCCTCGGGCGTGCTGAACGCGTTGCTCACCGCGCCATGGGTGCGGGAAAAACTTGAGAGCATGAGCGGCGCCACAACCGTCCGCACCTTGCCGATCAGCGCGCTTCGCGGCCTGTCTCTTCCCCTGCCAACGGAGGAAGAATGCGGCCGGGCAGAGAATCAGCTGGTCGAAATAGCAGCCGTGCGGGAACGGATAGACGAGCAACAGCGAAATTTGGCAAAGCTTCAGGAGCGCCTTTGGGCCCGCCTCTGGCAGATGCCGATCAATAGTGGAGACGAGTGAATCATGCTGACCGGCGAAATCCGCGGCCAGATCGAACGACTGCGCAAAAATCTGTGGGAGGGGGGCGTCGCCAATCCGCTCACCAATGTCGAGCAGATCACCTACCTGCTGTTCGCCAAGCGGATCGACGAGATCCAGACGCTGGAGGAGAATAAGGCGATCGGCTTGCGCAAGCAGGGCTATGTCGCGCGCCGAATCTTTCCCGACGACAAGGACGGGCTTGACACGCCCGGCTTCGCCAACGGCGGCTGCCCCTATGAACTGATGCGCTGGTCGCGGTTCAAGAACGAGCCGCCCGAGCGGATGTTCGAGATCGTCGACGCGCACCTGATGCCGTTCCTGCGCACGCTGGGCGGTGCGGAGAGCGTGATGGCAAGCCACATGAAAGGCGCGCGCCTCGCCTTCACCAAGCCGGCCCTGCTCGACAAGCTGGTGCAGGGGCTGGATGAAATCCCGATGGACGATCGCGATACCAAGGGCGACGTCTACGAATATCTCTTGTCGATGATTTCCAGCGCGGGTGAGAACGGCCAGTTCCG
Source organism: uncultured Sphingomonas sp. (assembly GCF_937871615.1). Taxonomy (GTDB): domain Bacteria; phylum Pseudomonadota; class Alphaproteobacteria; order Sphingomonadales; family Sphingomonadaceae; genus Sphingomonas. Next base: position 184,347 of record NZ_CALMPA010000022.1, read on the forward strand.
CACCCCGCGCCATATTATCGACCTGATGGTGCGGCTGATGAACCCCGGCCCGGCGGACACGGTATGCGATCCGGCGGCGGGCACGGCGGGTTTCCTGATGATGGCGGCCGAGCATGTGCGCCGCACGACCCCTGATCTGTTTTCGGACCCGCAGAAGCGCAAGCATTTTGAGACGGCGGCGTTTACCGGCTTCGACTTCGACGAGACCATGCTGCGCATCGGCGCGATGAACATGATGCTGCACGGCATCGAGGAACCGCGCATCACCTATCGCGACAGCCTAGCCGAAGGTGGGGGCGACGATGCCGGCCATTACAGCATGATCCTGGCAAACCCGCCCTTCGCGGGCAGCCTGGACAACGAAAGCTGCGCCAAGGATCTGCTCAAGGTCGTCAACACCAAGAAGACCGAACTGCTGTTCCTCGCCTTGTTCTTGCGGCTGCTGTCGACCGGCGGCCGTGCGGCGGTGATCGTGCCTGATGGCGTGCTGTTCGGCTCGTCTAAGGCCCACAAGGCGATGCGCAAGCTGCTGGTAGACGAGCATCGGCTGGAGGCAGTGATCTCGTTGCCCTCCGGCGTGTTCCGCCCCTATGCCGGCGTATCCACCGCGATCCTGATTTTCACCAAGACCGGGCGCGGCGGCACCGATTTCGTGTGGTTTTATGACATGCAAGCCGACGGCATGAGCCTGGACGACAAGCGCAACCAGCTACTCCAAGAAAGCCTGCTCGGCCCCGCTCCGGCGCGCGCACTGACCGATGCGGAGCACGCAAAGAACAATCTACCCGACGCGCTCGCCCGCTGGGCCGATCGGGCGGGCGGCGAACGCGACAATCCCCGCACCGCGCAGAGCTTCTGCGTATCGCCCGAGGACATCGCGGCGGCGGGCTATGACCTGTCGATCAACCGCTACAAGGAAGTCGTGCACGCCGAGGTCGAGCATGTCGCGCCCAAGGACATCATCCGCGAACTGCGCGCACTGGAGGACGAGATCGCCCAGGGCCTGGCGCGGCTTGAGGAGATGTTGGGGTGAAGACTGTGGAACTGGGTTCTATTTGTCGACCCCGCCAGTGGCCGGTCATTTCCGGCAAAGAGATGCTGGAGAGTGGCAATCCGGTCTTTGGGGCCAATGGGAGGATTGGCTTCACCAACCGCTTGACGCACGATCGGGAGACAATCGCCGTAGGGTGTCGAGGCTCTTGCGGCCAAGTCCATCTCGTCCCAGCCGGGAGTTACATTAACGGCAATGCGATGGCGCTCGACGAGCTCGATGAAGCCCAGGTTGACCGACGCTACCTGTTTCGTTGGCTTCAACGTCGTGGATTTGACGATGTGGTGACCGGCACATCGCAACCGCAGATCATTCAGGCGAACATTCGTCGCGTCGACGTTCCCCTGCCCGCCCTGTCGGAGCAGCGTCGAATTTCGGCAATTCTTGACCAGGCAGACGATTTGCGTCGCCTGCGCCGTCAATCGCTCTCTCGTCTTTCCGAGGTCGGACAATCAATCTTTGACGATATGTTCGGCAGTCTCAACGTGCACCCTGCGCCACTCAAAAGCCTTGGCCGCGTCGTTACAGGCTCTACTCCGCCAAGCGCGAGCAGTGGAATGTTCGGTGGCAACATTCCCTTCGTCACTCCCGGAGACCTTGGCTCTGGCGCAGAATCGGCAAGATTTGTTACGACCGATGGAGCCAAGAAGTCGCGGTTGGTATCGGCCGGCTCAACGCTCGTGTGCTGTATCGGCGCGACCATTGGCAAGATGGATCAAGCAGTCAGGGACTCTGCGTTCAACCAACAGATCAATGCGATCGAATGGGGTGACTCTGTTCGCAATGACTTTGGCTACTATGCTATCAAAGCGCTGCGAGATATTATAGTCTTTCGCGGGAAGGGTGCTTCGACAACGCTGCCAATCCTTAAGAAGTCGGAGTTCGAGAAGTTGGAGATAAAGGTTGCCGACACCTCGCTCCAAGACCGCTTCTCCAAGCGCCTCGCCGGGGTGCGATTATTGCAAGCTGACGGTAAAGAGGCGCTGGTGAGGGCGGATTCACTCTTCACCTCCCTCCAGCATCGCGCCTTCCGGGGAGAACTCTAACTCATGACCACCACCGGACCGGGCGGTCGCAAGATCCTGAAGATCGGGGGCGGCATCACGCCGCGCGCCATGCCGCCCGTTCCGGCAACGCAGTTTGCCTTCCTCGCGTCATTCCCCTTCCTCGCCGATCACGTCGCGATGGCCGAGCGGCAGGCGCTGTCCGATCCGCGTGGCGCGGCGGTGCATTGTCGCCTCGCGATCGAGGCGCTGGTTCATTGGCTCTACGACAATGATGCCGAGCTAAAGGCGCCCTATAACGATCATCTCGCCGCTCTGATCGCCGAGCCGAGCTTCCACAAGCTCGCCGGGACGATGATCCGCACCAAGATCGACCTGATCCGCAAGATCGGCAATCGCGCCGCGCATCCCGGCGCCTTCGCCTCGTTGCAATCGGTCAGCGCACTGCGCGAGCTGTTCCATATCGGCCTGTGGTTCGCGACCCGCTATTCCACCACGCCACCGTCCGCCGAACTCGCCTTCTCCGCCGATCTGTTGCCGACCGGCGCTGCGCCGCCCGCCCAGACCAGCGCCGATGAAGTGCAAAAGCTGGAGAAGCAGGCCGAAGACAGCCGCGCCCAATTGGAGGCCGAGCGCAAGGCGCGGCTCGCCGATGCCGATGCCCGCACCGTGCTGGAGGCGGAGCTGGCGGCGATCCGCGCGGAGGTGACCGCGCTACGTCACGCCAATGAGGGCCGCGACGCCGGTCATGACTATGACGAGGCGACCACCCGGCGCGAGTTCATCGATGTGCTGCTGCGCGAGGCTGGCTGGCCGCTTTCCGATGCGCGCGACATCGAATTCCCGGTCCATGGCATGCCCAACGATCGCAGCGCCGACGGCAAAGGCGCGGGCTTCGTCGATTATGTGCTGTGGGGCGAGGACGGCAAGCCGCTGGCGGTGATCGAGGCCAAACGCTCGCGCAAGGATCCGCGCGAGGGCAAGGAACAGGCACGGCTCTACGTCGATTGCCTGGAGGCGCAGTTCGGCCAGCGCCCGGTCATCTTCTATTCCAACGGCTATGATCACTGGATCTGGGACGACCTGCGTTATCCGCCTCGCCCCGTCTCCGGCTTTCGCACCCGCGACGAACTGCAGCTGATGATCCAACGGCGCGGCGCGCGTGCGCCGTTCGGCACCGTGCCGACCAATCGCGCCATCGCTGGCGGCGGCCGCCGTACCTATCAGGAGAAGGCGATCCGCGCGGTCTGTCACCGTTTCGAGGATGGCGAGCGTGGCGGCGAGAATCAGCGCAAGGCGTTGCTGGTGATGGCGACCGGTTCGGGCAAGACCCGCGTTTCAATCGCGCTGACTGATGTGTTGATGCGCGCCAATTGGGCCAAGCGCATTCTGTTTTTGGCGGACCGTGTGCCGCTGGTGAAGCAGGCGACGGGCAATTTCCGCAAGCACCTGCCGGATAGTTCTCCGGTCAATTTGTGTTTGCAGCCGAATGGGGAGGGGCGGGTGTTCGTCGCCACCTATCCGACGATGATGAACCTGATCGAACGCGCGCGGCAGGACGCCAAGCAGCGCTTCGGTCCTGGCTATTTCGATCTGATCATCATTGATGAGGCGCATCGCTCGGTCTATCGCAAGTACAAGGCGATCTTCGACTGGTTCGACGCCGCACTGGTCGGCCTGACCGCGACGCCGAAGGACGAGATCGACAAGAACACCTACACGTTGTTCGAACTCGAGGACGGCGTCCCCACCGACGCTTATGACCTGCCGCAGGCAGTGCGCGACGAATTCCTGGTGCCGCCGAAAGCAGTCGACGTGCCGCTGAAATTTCCGCGCGACGGCATTCGCTATGATGACCTTAGCGACGCCGACAAGGAAGCGTGGGACGAGGCCGATTGGGGGGAGGACGGCCCGCCTGACGAGGTCGGCGCCTCGGCGATCAACGACTGGTTGTTCAACAAGGACACCATCGATCAGATGTTGAAGCAGTTGATGCAGGACGGGCTGAAGGTCGCTGGCGGCGATCGGCTGGGCAAGACGATCATCTTCGCCAAGAACCACAAGCATGCCGAATTCATCGTTGAGCGGTTCGACGCGAACTATCCCGCGCTGAAAGGGCAGTTCTGCAGGCTGATCGACAACCAGGTAAAATATGCCCACTCACTGATCGAGGATTTCGAGGTGCCGGACAAGGCGCCGCACATCGCGGTGTCGGTCGACATGCTCGATACCGGTATCGACATTCCCGACATCCTGAACCTGGTGTTCTTCAAGATCGTCCGGTCGAAATCTAAATTCTGGCAGATGATCGGCCGCGGTACGCGCCTGCGCGAGGGGATCTTCGTCGATGCCGATGGCAATCGCACGGACAAGGAGTTTTTCTACGTCTTCGATTATCTCGGCAATCTCGACTTCTTCAACGCCCGGATCGACGGCACCGAAGCGCGTGCGGTGGCGCCGCTTGGCGAACGGTTGTTCGCTGCGCGGGTCGAGCTGCTCGGGCTTATGCAGCCGCCGCGCGACGCAATCGTGAAGACGGTGCGCGAGGAGCGCACGGACTATCGCGGCGAAGGTGACGAGCTTGGGCTTTATGAAGGCGTCCGCGATCAGCTTCGCGGCGAGGTCACCGAAATGCCGATCGATAATTTCATCGTCCGCGCCAAGCGCCGCTGGGTAGAGAAATATCAGGAGACCGGCGCCTGGGACTATCTCGGCGAGGAGGACCGTCACGAACTGGTCGAGCACGTAGCGGGCCTCCCTACTGGGATGAGCGATCCCGACGTCGACGCCAAGCGCTTCGATCTGCTGTGCCTGCGCATTCAGCTCGCGATGCTCCGCCGAGCGAGTTTCGATCCGCTGCGCAAGGCGTTCGTTGAACAGGTGCATCAGCTGGAATCAAAGGGGGCAGTCCCTGACGTCGCACGGCAGATGGAGCTGATCCTCGAGGTGCAGACCACCGAATGGTGGACCGACGCCACGCCAGAGATAGTGGAGATAGCGCGCCGCCGGCTGCGCGGGCTGATGAGCCTGATCGAGCCTGGGAAGCAGGTGGTCGTCAGCACCGACTTCACCGATGTGATGGGCGAGAAGCGTGAGATCGACCTCGTCGACCTTGGCGGCGCATCGTCGCTGGCTCAGTTCCGGCGAAAGGCGCGCGCTTATGTCGACGAGCATGCCGATCATGTGACGTTGGTTCGGCTGCGGCAAGGGCGGCCGCTGACGCCCAGCGACCTCGATGAACTGCAGAAATTGTTCCTCGATGCGGGGCTCGCCGAAAGTGCTGATTTCCAGCTTATCCGGCAGATGCCGGACATGCCGGACTTCATCCGTTCGCTGGTCGGGCTGGATCGGCGAGCGGCGCAGGAAGCGTTCAATGCAGCGCTAGCCGGCACCGTTTTGTCACCTCGACAAATCTATTTCGTCGAGCAGATCGTCGAATATCTGACGGCGTCCGGTAAGATGGATCCGGCTGCTCTATATGAACCCCCGTTCACCGATGCAGCCCTGAACGGAATCGGTGATGTCTTTGATGGCGCATCGATAGCGCGGATCGTTGATATTCTCGACCAGTTCGAACCGCGTCTCCACGTGGCAGTTTGATCAGATCCCGTTCGGGAAGAGCTGGGCACCTCGAATTACCCGCTGATCTGATCGGATTACGGGCAGGAGGGCGGCG